>CAZCNL010000004.1:0-185298 GCA_964500435.1 uncultured Chloroherpeton sp.
TGCTGTCCACCTGCGAACAACACCAACACAAATACTGCAAGTGTAAACAACTTGCCAAAATCATAATGATAATAATTTTTCATAGATCGCCTTTTTTCTCAAAATTATTAAAATTTTCGAGGAATTGACACTTTAATAAATATATAAACAAATAAAACTCAATTTTGTATGATTTTGGAATAAACTTTTCAAAAACTACTAAAGACTATCTTTATAAATAATTGTAAATCAAAAGTGTACAATTATGAAATATTTTTCGTATGTTTTGATTTATGAATTTAATATATAATTTAAAAAAGATGATCTTAAAATGCAGGTAAGTTTTTAACTACTAATACATATTATACATAAAAAAAGAGACATATTTTGATATGTCTCTTTAACTTATTTCTGTTTAATCGTCGAAATCGAAAGGGTCTTTTGGTGGACGTTTGCGTTTGTCGGGGTTTTGGCGTTCATCCATTCTTTTCATAATTGCTTTTCGTAATTCTTCTTGGAACCTTCGTTCAAAAAGTAAATATTTTGCAAATTTTTCTTTTGGAAGTAATTGCTTAACCGCCATTATTTCGTTGTCTATTGCTTCATCCATTTCTTTTTTCTTTTTTAAATATTCGTCAGTAAGCTTGTCGATATTCTTGAAGTCATCATCTTTTATTGATTTACCAATATTACGGATTACTTCTTCGAGTTGTTGGTGTTTTTCTTGAACTGCTTTTTCTAATTTGTTATAATTCGTGATAAATTCATTTGTTTCATTTCTGAAACTCACTAATTTATTAATAAATAGTTTTTGGCCTTTAGGCATTTTTTTTCTCTAAATTAATAATAATAATTCATTAATTAAAAAAAATTTCAACTTTTGCCCAAGGCCAAACTAATGGAAATGATTATATTGGAATATTGTAATTAGGATTAAATCACAAATGAATTCCAAAAAGCAAACGAGCAGAAAATTTAGGTTGATTTGCTTCAACATAACCGTAATGGAATAATGCTCCCAAAGCAACCCATAAATGATCTTCACCATGGGCAATCGTAGGTCCAAAGTAATTGCCTTCTTTACTACCTTTCGCCTCAATTCCCAAATTCATTAATGGATTGATTTGATATGAAATCCCTAAGCTATATTCTGGTAATAATTCCCACTCTTTGTCGTATTCCGCCTCTAAATAAGGATTCAGAGCAATAGTAAAATTACCGATATCTTTCGCTAATATTAATTTTGGTTCAATTTTATGTTTTGCGAAATTCGGTTTCCCTATATATTCAATATAAATTAAAGGATCTAAAAAGTAATCATTTTTTTCACCAATTTTAAATCTCCACCTTAATTTAAATCCATCATATCGAATATTTTCGTTTGGTAATTGCTTAAATGTTTGGTAAATTGCAAAGTCAAAAAACTTATTCATTCCGAATTCGAATTCGTAATTAAGCTCCGTAGAAGATGTATTTTCAAAATCGTCTGTGTTTGATGCAGATACTGTATTATAGCTTTCAAATTCAGCTTGACCAGCATTCATAATCTGATATTCATAGGTCCATACAAACCTTCTATGGTCTGCATACAAGGAATTTGAACTGAACAAACCAGCCAAAAGATTACATATTGCAAAAAAGTAAATTTTATTTAACATTTTAAACCTCTTTTTTAAGAAAAAAAACAAAATTACAAAAATATTTTATTTTAATCTAATTTGTGAATTATTATTAATTTTAATAATTATTTTTTCTTAATTATAATTTCTGATAAATTTATATCTTTTTTATTGCTATTTTAAATATATTTGCTGATGATAATTATTAATCTTTAGTATTACAGTTTATTTATATACATAAAATATCTTATATATAACAATTATATAAAAATAAACAAGTTTTCTTATACTAAAAAATTAATTATTTATCATATATATTTTCATTATATTCTTTTTTTTTAAATTTGAATTAAAGAAATTAAAGGGATTGAAAAATGTCCGAAAATTCTAGAAGAGATTTTTTAAAGCAAATTAGCATAACAACAGCGGCAACCGTTGGTCTTTCTTCAATAAATGCCAATGCAAAGGAATTTAACACGAAAGATGCAATGGGCGTCCTTGTTGATGTTGGTGTCTGTGTTGGTTGCAGAAATTGTGAAAGGGCATGCCAAGAGGCTCATAATTTACCAACACAAGACCCAGAATCTTATCATAATCGAGAAGTGTTCAAAGAATTCCGACGTCCCGATACTCATTCATTGACTGTCGTTAATCAATTTGATAATCCTAAAAATAAATTAATTCCTTATGATGTTAAATATCAATGTATGCATTGTAATGAACCTGCTTGTGTTTCTGCTTGCATTGTTGGTGCATTCACAAAACATAAAAACGGAGCAGTTACTTGGGATACTGATAAATGTATCGGTTGTCGATATTGTATGGTTGCTTGTCCATTTCAAATTCCAACATTTGAATATGATAAAGCTCTCCAACCACGAATTATGAAATGTGATTTTTGCTTCGAACGCACCAAAAAAGGTCTATTGCCCGCTTGTGTCGCTAATTGTCCTGTTGAAGCTATTACTTATGGACCTCGTGACGAAATTTTACAGTTAGCAAAAAAAAGAATTAAACGTAATCCAGAAAAATACATCCAAAAGGTTTTTGGTGAAGATGAAGTTGGCGGTACTTCTTGGCTTTATATTGCACCAGTTGACTTCGAAAAACTTATGTTCCCTAAATTAGGCGACCAACCTGCTCCTGGTGTTACTGAAGCAATTCAACACGGTATTTTTTCATATTTCATTCCCCCACTTGCTTTATTTGGATGGCTTGGTGGTGTAATGTGGCTTTCAAAACGCAAAAAAGAATTATTAACAGAAGAAAATAATGAGGAGGAAAATAAATGAGTGAAAATGTAATACCACAACCAGTTAAATATAGATTTTTTAGCCCGGGGATGATCATTGTAACAATCCTTGCATTAAATGGTCTGTTTTTTCTCGCACAAAGATTCTTCTTTGGAATGGGCGCAGTTACAAATTTAAATAATTTTTATCCATGGGGTTTATGGATTGGCGTTGACGTTGCAGCAGGTGTAGCTCTCGCTGCTGGTGGATTTGTTACAGCAGCTATGGGTCACATTTTCCACTTACCAAATATGAAACCGGTTATTCGTCCAGCTTTACTTACAGCAATGCTCGGTTACACTTTCGTAGGTATTGGCGTAATGGTCGATATCGGACGTTGGTATTATATTTGGCACCCAATGATTTATTGGAATGGGACTTCACCTTTGTTTGAAGTTGGTATTTGTGTTATGACCTACCTTACAGTACTTTATATAGAATTTATGCCAATAGTAACAGAGAGATTCCGAGGAAAAGTCAATTTGCCAGGCGTATTAAAAGTTTTCAACGGATTAATTGAATGGCTTTTAAAACTCTTTGATAACACATTAGGAAAAGCAATGTTCTTATTCATTATTGCTGGTGTTGTTCTTTCAACCCTTCACCAGTCCTCATTGGGAACATTAATGGTCATCGCAGGATATAAATTGCATCCACTATGGAATACACCAATTATGCCACTTTTATTCTTTATATCGGCTGTCTGTGTGGGTATTCCAATGGTTATTTTTGAATCATTAATTGCAGCTCGTTCATTTAATTTAAAACCTGAAATGGACGTTTTAAAGAAAATTGCAACATATGTACCACTTCTTCTTGGTATATATTTAGCTTTTAAATTGGGTGATATGGCTATAAGAAAATCATTTGTTTACTTATTTGAATTCAATGCTTACTCTATTGCTTGGCTCATTGAAATGCTCTTTGGCGTAATAATACCATTAATTATGCTAAACTTTAAAAAAGTTATAAATTCACCATTATGGCTTTTTGTAGCTGCTACTTTAGTTGTTGCCGGTGTTCTTATTAATAGAATTAATACTTTCATAGTTGCATACAAACCACCTTATGCAAAAGTACCATATTTCCCTTCATTCGGTGAAATTTCTGTAACAATTGGTTTTATTTGCTTAATGGTAATTTTATACCGAATTATAGTTATGATTTTCCCTGTAATAAGTTTACCCGCCACCAATAATAATAATTTAGGAGGCAAAAAATGAAAAAGAGAATTGTTTTAAGTTTAATTTTAAGCTTTTGTTTATTATTTATTTTTGTATACGCAAAAGTTGATACAAAAAAAGAAAATTCAAAAAAACAACAAGAAACAACTCAAGTTAAAATTGAGAATAATAAAATAATAGAACCTGAAATACCCAAAGATAAAAAATATAGTCACTCGATGATGCCCGTCGATTGCAAGACATGTCATAATTGCGAAGTTCCAACAAAAAATAATCCATGCTTGAAAGCATGCCCACGCAAAGAATTAATCACAATTTATCATTCACCTTCTGAAGGTCCAGATATCGTCGCATTGGATGAAGTTAAGGGCAATTATGGTGCCGTGGCTTTTTCTCACAAGGTTCACGCACAAATGAGTGAAATGTCCGGTGGTTGTGAAACTTGCCATCATTATAATACAACCGGACCAGTTTTGAAGTGCAAAACTTGCCACTCAACAGAAAGAAAAAGAGAAGATATTAACACACCAGATTTAGAAGCTGCTTTTCATCGTCAATGTTTAAATTGCCATCGACAATGGTCTCATTCTACTGATTGTCAATCATGCCATGTTTTAAAAGGTCAAGATATAGCTGTCGTAAAAGCTGAAAAAATGAAAAAATTTGCAACATATAATCACCCACCTCTTACTGAACCTAAAAAGGTTGTTTTTAAAACTAATCATCAAAGTGGTGATTATGTTACCTTTATGCATACAGAACATACTTATGTTTTTGGCATAGCTTGCAAAACATGTCATAGTAATGATAATTGCTTGAATTGCCATGATGTTACTTTAAAACCAATCAACGGAAACACACCAGTTGCTAAAACACATAAAAGCTTTCAAGAACACCACGACCCTTGTTCTAAATGTCACTATGAACAAATTTCAAACAATTGTCAATTCTGTCACCAAAATCAACCATCACAAGCATTCAATCATTTTAAAAGAACTGGTTTTGATTTAAATCCTAACCATTCAAATTTAGCTTGCACAAAATGCCATAAATCCGGTAATTTTAATGGTTTAAATAAAAATTGTACAAGTTGCCATAACAATTTCAAAGCTGGATTCAATCACAAACTCACAGGAATAGAATTGAACGACACTCATAAAGATTTAGAATGTACAGATTGCCATAAGAACAATAGATTCGATAAAGCACCAGATTGCAGTGATTGCCACGAAGGTTTTGCATACCCAAAACAAATACCTGGAAAAAAAATAAGGAGATAATTAGGTAAAAAAGCATTAAATAATGTAATTCTGAACTTCAAAGAGGCAAAATTTTAAATTTTGCCTCTTTTTATTGAAGATTAGTTTAATATTTAATAAATTTAAATATTTTATTTTCTTTGTTTAATTTTAACAAATATGAACCCTTTGGTAAAGAACTAACATCTATAAAATGCACAGCGCTTCCCGATAAAATTTTATTACCCTCGAAGTTATAAATTTCAAAGGAAATTATATTAGCATCAGAAAAATTATCGATATTTAAATAAGTTGAAAAAATTTTTCATTACAAACCTCCCAAATTAATTATTTAATTCTAATCACATTTTTGAAATTTAACCTTATGAGCAATTAATATTTTTCGATTATTTATCATTTATTTAAAATTTATTTATAAGTATTGCAAACTTATTTTTTTTAATCTTGGACTAAATTATAAATAAATTATGAATAATTCAATATTTTTTGAAAAATTAATTAGTAATTTTTAAAAAAAAAATAACAGTAAGTTATTGATAAATATAATGATAAATATAATTTTTCAATAAAATAATATTTTTAAATTAATATTCACTAATAAATTATTTTTGCTAAACAAAATATTATTTTTGATATTTCTTGTTTTTATTTATTTTTTTTGTAAGTTTGTAAAATTTTATTTAATTAAAGGAAATTTTATGAATAAATTTTTTCTAATTCTTTCTATTTTTGTGCTTTTTGCAATCACTGAAATAAAAGCACAAGTGTCTTTCAGTTGCACTTATAGAGAATATTGCGACTGGAATGAAAAAACTCAAAAATTTGAAACGAAATGCGATGGCTACGAAGAATCTTCATTATTTGTGATGAATAAGAACGAAACAATGTTTACTCATACTACTCCAGAAATGAAATCTACTTATTACGTTGATAGAAAGGAATATGATGAGCAAAATGACGTTTATACTTATGATGTTACAAGTGATGTCGGTAATAAGTATTTCTATATTTTTGATGTCAAAAATAAAGAAATTCGAGCAGTTTTCGAGCAAGATGGGAAAACTATTTTGCTGAGATTTTATGTAAAAGCAATATTTTAACAATACTTTGAAAACAATAAAGGCTACTTTTATTTGATTAAAGTAGCCTTTTTTTTGTTCATATAATTTTGTTCATATAATTATTTTTTATCCATTAATTCTTTTCCTCGAGCAAGTGCATTCAAATTCATTTCAACAATTTTATCGCCTTTTCGTGAAAATAATGTTCTAATAGCATTTTCGAGCATTTCGAACTTGATTCCTAAAAATGGAGAAGCAGCACCAAGTAACACCATATTTGCTGCTTTAACTGAACCAATTTTTCTTGCTTCTGCATCTGCGTCAAATAAAAAGCTATTTGTGTATTGTTTAATTTGATTATGAACTAACTCAAGATTGGGATAATTATCAATATTTTCGTATGGGACACTATTTGTTATTATCCACCCACTTGGGCTCAAATAATTAACATACCGTAAAGCTTCTAATGGTTCAACAGAAATGATTATATCGGCTTCTCCCATAGGAATTAAATCTGAATATATTGGATAATTAGCAATTCTAAAATTGGATTGAACTTCACCGCCTCTTTGACTCATTCCGTGTACTTCGCTTTGTTTAAAAAATAATTTTGCTTCTAAAGTTGCATACCCTATTACAGATGCTATAGAAACAATTCCTTGTCCGCCAACACCTGCAATAATAATATCTCTTTTAAAAACTGAATCTTCATTTGTCATTTTATACCTCGATACTTTTTGCTTTTGCTAATTCTTCTCTTTCTTTTTTGATTTCATCAATTGCAACAATGCATTCCCTTCGTGCTATGATTACGCTAACTCCTTTGTAGTCAAGTTCCTTTTTCATTATATCAACATTTTCATTGTGATATTTTCTACGTGGGTCAATAATATGCAGATGGTTTGGATGAACTCCAACACCAAGCACAATACTTTCAAGTTTACCAAGTGCAAGTGATTTTTGCCCACCAGTCATCGCAGTTGTTTCATTATCTAAAATTACTATAGTAATTGGAGTATTGTAAGTTACACAATCAACTAAGCCTGTAATTCCTGAATGAATAAATGTTGAATCACCAATAACTGATACAACAGGATGCAAACCACTGTCAGCGGCTCCTTTTGCCATTGTTATCGAGGCACCCATATCAACACAAGAATTAATTGAAGTAAATGGAGGTAATGCTCCTAAAGTATAACATCCGATATCAGACATTACTCTTCCTTTTGTATATTCGCTTAGTGCATCATTTAAAGCGTTATATGTGTCGATGTGTGGACAACCTGAACAAAGTTGGGGTGGTCGTGATACAATAAAATCTGGAATTGTATTTCTAATTTCTTGAGTAAAACCTAATGCTTTGGCTACTATATTTGGATTCAATTCGCCATCTCTTGGTAAAGTACCATCTAATCTTCCATGAACTGGTTTTCCTAATTCCAAGTAACCTTTCAATTGTTCTTCTATTAATGGATAACCTTCTTCGATAACTAAAACTTCATCGACCTCGTCAACAATCCTCGTAATAAGTTCTTTTGGTATTGGATATTGCCCAATTTTTAATAATGGATAAGGTAAATTTTTGTGTTTGAAATTTTCCATTAAATAATTATAAGCAATTCCACTTGCTATTATCCCAAGCGAATTATCAACACCATCTATAAAACGATTGAATCCAGATTCAAGAGATTCCTTGAGGAAATTTGCTTGATTATTTAACAATAATTTATATCTTTGCTTTGCTAATGCTGGTAAAAGTACGTATTGTCTCAAATTTGCAGGTAACTTCAATTCATTTTGATTTTTAGCATCTTTCAAGGTAACCCCTGAACGTGAATGAGCAAGTCTTGTTGTTATTCTTATTAGTACAGGCACACCATATTTTTCAGAAATATCAAAAGCATAATGCACCATATCATAAGCTTCTTGTTGGTCATGAGGTTCCAGATAAGGTATTTGAGCAAATTTTCCAAAAAAACGGGAATCTTGTTCATTTTGTGATGAATGCATCGATGGGTCGTCAGCAGCAACCACAACTAATCCTCCATTTGCACCAGTAATGGCAGAATTCATAAATGGGTCAGCAGCGACGTTCAATCCAACGTGTTTCATACAAGTCATTGCTCTTTTCCCGGCGTAAGAAACACCAATAGCTGCTTCCATTGCTGTTTTTTCATTTGCTGACCAATGAGCCACAATACCCGCTTCTTTTGCTTGTTTTGATTTCTGCACATATTCAGTAATTTCAGTGGATGGTGTCCCGGGGTATGCATAAATTGAAGTAATGCCCGCATCTATTGCTGCTTGGGCTATTGCTTCGTCTCCTAATAATGGTAATTTTTTCATTTCTTCACTTCTTTGCTTAATTATTATTTTTTAAGAGAATTTTTAATATATTTTCTTGCATATTTTTCATCTTTCTTTATTTGCAATACTAACTCATCAGTATTTTGAAATTTTATTTCATATCGTATGAATTCCAAAAAATGTACTGTTACTTCTTTTTCATAAATGTCATCGTCAAAATCGAGGTAATGTACTTCGAGCGTAGGTTTTGTATCGTTAGTTAATGTTGGACGAACTCCAATATTGGCTATTCCATAATATTCTTTCTCATCAATTATAGAATAAACAATATAAACACCATTTCCAGGAAGAAGCTTATGAACATTTTTTGATTTAACATTTGCAGTTGGATATCCTAATTGTGCGCCCATTCCTCTACCGAATTGTACAAATCCTTTGACAAAATAATTGTAACCAAGCAATTTGTTTGCTTCATTAAGCTTATTGTCTTTTAATAAATTACGAATCAATGTGCTTGAAATAATTTGTCCGTTTTCCAAATATGGATCTGCCTTCTCAACTTTAAAATTGTATGTTTCACCGAATTTACTTAATAATTCGTAATTTCCTTTGCGGTTTTTCCCAAAACTATGGTCATAACCGATAATTACTTTTTTTACACCGATTGCTTTGACTAAATAATCTTCTATGAACAATTCTGGTTCAATTTTGGAAAAATCATTCGTAAATTCTATAATTAAAACATTTTCTATACCGCTTGATTCAAATAATTCAAGTCTTTCTCTAATCGTAGTGAGCAATGTTATTTCTGGCTTTCCGGGCTTTTGAATAATAATTTGAGGATGTGGTTCAAATGTAATAACTAAATTTCGCAAATTGTACAATTTCGACTCATCAACAAGTTTTTGTAAAATTTGTTTATGCCCCTTATGCACGCCATCAAAAGTTCCTATTGTTAAAATAGTATTTTGGTTAAAATCTATTTCTTCTAAACTGTGATAAATCTTCATTGAAAATTGAAAAAAAAATATTTGTAAAATTAACACTTATTTCTGTACTTTTCAAATATTTAGAAAAGATTTTTTTATAGTATATCAAATTATAAATTAATTTTTTGAATATCTTCAAATGAAATAGCATCTTTTAAAAAAAATTCGCCTATACGTGTTCTTTTCAAAGCATATAAATAGCTTGGACAGTTAAGAACTATCCCAACATCTCGAGCAAAAGAACGGACATAAAATCCTTTTGAAACATCAATTATAAATTTCACATATGGAAAATCAATCTCTAAAATCTGAAAATTCGAAATTATTACTTTTCTTGGTTCTAATTTTACATCATTTTGATTTCGGGCAAGTTTATATGCTCTTTTACCATCGAATTTTAATGCGGAAAATATTGGGGGCACTTGCTCAATTGTTCCGTTAAATTTATGAACAAGCTGTAAAACATCATTTTCTTGGATATTTTCTATTGACTTGTGCTCTATTTCGGGAGTTTCTCTATCAAATGATGCTGTGGTTGCACCAAGTTTCAATATTCCTTCGTATTGCTTATCTTGAGTTTGTAACAAATCGAGTTGTTTGGTTGCCTTTCCTATTGCGATAATTAAAAGGCCAGATGCTAAAGGGTCGAGAGTACCTGAATGACCAACTTTAAAGTTTTTAAATAAATATTTTATTTTTTTTATAATTTGAAATGATGTTAAACCTTCTTCTTTGTCAATTAAAATGAGACCGCCATTTTCTTTTAAATTGCTGAACCAATTATCATATAGATTAATATTTTGTTTGTTTAAAATATTTATCATTCTGGGTTTTTATTTTCTTTGTCTGGGTTTGCAGTTTTAAACAATTTTTGAATATGTTCAATTTCGTCTAATGTATCATCAAAGAAAAATTTAATATCAGGTACATTTCTAATTTTCAATTTTGCAGCAACTTCTGAACGATAAACAACTTTATTTTCATTAAGATAATTTATAACTTCAAGTGGTGTAACTTTTGTACCATACACACTAATATATACTTTTGCAATAGAGAAATCCTTGGACACTACTACTGTCGTGATACTTACAAGTCCGCCTCCTAATTCATTTCCTAAGAAAGAAATTGAAGACGCCAAAATTTTTCTAATCTCTTTTGCGACTCTTTCTGTGCGAAAACTTTGCATTATTATCTTAATTTACGTTTAATTTCATTGATTTTATAACTTTCGATTATATCGCCGATTTGCAAATCATTAAAATTAGATAACATAATACCGCATTCATAACCTGCATCAACTTCTCTCACATCATCTTTCTCACGTTTTAAGGAAGATATATTTCCATTGTAAACTGCCAGTCCATCACGCAAAACTTTAACTTTATCATTTTTGGATATTTTCCCATTTTGAACATAACAACCTGCGACAGTTCCAAAACGAGAAATTTTGAACAGTTGTCGTACTTCTACTACAGCGGTAGTTTCTTCTGTATATTCTGGAGTTAGTAAACCTTCGATTGCTAAATTGATTTCATTGATGCAATCATAAATGATATTATATAATCTAATATCAACTTTTTCTGCTTCAGCAAGTCGTCTTGCATTTGCATCAACACTCACATTAAAACCAATAATGACGGCTTCAGATGCTGATGCTAAAATAACGTCAGTTTCTAATATAGTTCCAACGCCCTTGTGGATTATTTGAACTCTTACTTCATCATTACTTAACTTAACTAATGAATCATTCAATGCTTCAACGGAACCAGAAACGTCTCCTTTTATGATTAATTTCAATTCTTTGACATTTCCTTGTTGAATTCGTTGTGAAATATCATCCAGTGATATTTTTCTGATTTGTCTGAATTCTTGTTCACGCTTAAGTCTCGCTCTTTCTTGTGCGATTTGTCGTGCTTCGATATCTGAATTTACAACGATAAATGTATCCCCTGCTTCGGGTAAAGTATCAAATCCAACAATCATTACTGGCGTTGAAGGAGTTGCAATATCGACTTTCTTTTCTCTTTCATCAAGCATTCTTCTTACTTTTCCGTGAGCAATTCCTGCTACGAATGGATCACCTACTTTCAAACTTCCTTTTTGTATAATTACAGTTGCTACGGGACCATAGCCTTTTTTAAGTACTGCCTCAATTACAGCACCAGCTGCTTTTCTATTAGGATTAGCTTTTAAGTCAAGTAGTTCTGCTTCAATTAATATTTTTTCTAAAAGAACATCAATATTTTTGCCAAATTTTGCAGAAATTTGAACAGATTGGTATTTTCCACCCCAATCTTCAACCAATACTCCATAATCAGCTAATTGTTGCATTATTCTATCTGGATTTGCATCGGGTTTATCAATTTTATTAATTGCAACTATTAATGGTACTCCAGCGGCTTTTGCATGGCTAATTGCTTCAATAGTTTGGGGCATCACACTGTCATCAGCGGCAACTACAAGAACAACTATATCTGTAACTTGAGCACCACGTGCACGCATCGCTGTAAATGCAGCATGTCCAGGTGTATCTAAGAACGTGATTAATTTACCGCTATCGGTCATAACTTGGTATGCACCAATGTGTTGAGTAATACCACCAGCTTCACCAGCAACAACGTTAGAATTCCTAATTTGGTCAAGAAGTGACGTTTTCCCATGGTCAACGTGTCCCATTATTGTAACTATTGGTGGACGTGGGACCAATTTATCTTCGGAATCATCCTCGTCTTCTTCTATATTTTGTGTTGCTTGTTCATCTATAAATTCTACTTGATAACCAAAATCTTCGGCAATAAGTAATATAGTGTCTTTATCAAGTCTTTGGTTAATTGTTACCATTAAACCTAATGTCAAACATTTGCCTATAATTTGATTTGGGCTAATATCCATTTGACGTGCTAATTCAGCAGTTGTAACGAATTCAGTGAGTTCGAGAACATTTGCTCTTTCTTCTGATTCTCTTTGTTTAATTTCTGCTTTTTCTTCTCTTTCTTGTTTTCTCTTTTGCTTAATTTTTGAACGTGATTGAGTTGAATGAGACACATCCATTTCGGCAATTGTTTCTCTTACAGCTTTTTCAACTTCTGCTTCACTGATTTGTTCTCTAATAGCTTTTTTATGTTTCTTGACAAATTTATCTTCTTTGCTCTTTAATTTATCCTTTACTTTGGCTTTTAAAGGAGATTTAATACCAACTTCATCATCAATATTTTTGACTTTAATTAATTTTTCTTTACCTTTTGCATAAGGTGTAATTGGTGATGATGGTGCAACTACTGGTGGAGCAGCAGTCCGTCTTTCTTCTCTTGGACGAGCTGGTGCGTCTTTATCGAATCTTCTTGATTCTGTATGTCCGCCACCTTGCTTATTTCTTTGCTCATGTTGGTCTCGATTACCTTGATAACCAGGACGGTCTCCCGTTTTATTTCGATTTTGGCTTTGTTGACTTTCTCTATTTGGTTTTTGTTGTGGTTTTGGTTTACTTAAATCTATCTTACCGACTATGGTTAAGCCTTTTAATTTGGGAGCTTGACCAGGCACAACTTCGACGACTTTATGTCTTTTCTTCTTATGCTTTTCGCCCGTTTCTTTTCTCTCTGATGCTTTTTCTTGAGTTTTGTCTTCTTTTTTAACTTGTTCTTTTATTTCTTCTTTAACATTGATTTGTTCAATTATTTCTTTTTGTTGAGCTTTGGACTCAGTTTCGGCAACCTGTTCTATTGTTTCTTTTTCTTTGTCGATTTCTTCAATTTTTTTGGTTTCTATCTCTTTCTCAGTTGGTGCAGTATCTTGTTTTTCGATAATTTTTTCTTCGACAACTTCTTTTTTAACTTCAGGAACTTCAACTTGTTCGATTGGAGAAGCAATTTGTTCGATTTTCTCGGGTATCTTTTCTTCTTTTGAAGTGATTGTAACTTCAGCTTTATTTATTTCTTCAACCCTTGCAACTTTTTCTTTAGTCTCGATTACTGACTCGGTTATTGCAGTTATAGGTGGCTCTAATGTAGATTTTTCTTTTGGTTTTTGTAGTTCATGTTCAGCGACGGGAATTTCCTGAGTATCCTCTTCTTTTCCACTTTTAGTTTCGGAGACAGGTGTTTTAAGAATATGATGTTTTTCGAGTTTTTCTCTTTGCTTTTCGGCTGCCAATTTCTCTCGTTTAAATTTTTCATAAACGAGCTCAACCATCTCAGGAGTGAGCGTAGCTGTGGGCTTATTTTGAATATCGAAGCCTTTATTTTTCAAAAACTCGACAATTGCATCACGACCTATATTTATTTCTGATGCTATTTTAATAATTTTTACTTTTTCACCTGCCGCCATAATGGACTTTTCTTTTTTTTTAATTTTTATAAATTTAATAGTTCAAAATTAACTATTCTTTCGTTAATTCTTCATTTTCTAACTTTTCTAAGTAATCTTCATCTTCCGTCTCATCGAATTCAGTTAAGATAATTTTTCTGATTTCTTTAATAAATTCTTTTGTCATCCCTTTAATAGCAAGAAGTTTGCCTGGTTCTGCATCTAAAAACTCTCTTGCGGTTTTAATATCATTTTCAATTAATATATTAACTTTATCATTTCCGATTTCTTCGTTGAATTCAGTTATTTCTATATCTTCGATTCCTTCTTTGATTAATGTTAATGAATATCCCGTGAGCATAGATGCTAATCTTATATTTTGTCCATTCGTGCCGATTGCAAGAGGAACTTGGTCTTCGCTGACAACAACATTAGCAGTCTTTGTTTCATACGAAACTTGAATTTCTTTCACTTGAGCGGGTAAAAGTGCTCTTTGTAT
The DNA here is from genome assembly GCA_964500435.1 of uncultured Chloroherpeton sp. Taxonomy (GTDB): domain Bacteria; phylum Bacteroidota; class Ignavibacteria; order Kapaibacteriales; family UBA2268; genus GWF2-33-9. The sequence continues at coordinate 14,495 of CAZCNL010000004.1, forward strand.
GAAGGTTATAATATCATCAGAATATTCAATTAAATCTATATTTTCATTGTTTAATTCACGAACAATGGAATGAATACGAACACCTTTCATTCCAACACAAGCTCCAACGGGGTCAACTCTATCGTCGAATGATTGCACAGCTACTTTTGAACGCTTGCCCGGGTCTCTTGCTATTGCTTTTATTTGAATCAACCCATCGTATATTTCTGGAATTTCAATTTCAAATAATCGTTCCAAGAACTTTTCATTAGCTCGTGATAATATAATTTCTGGCAAACCTGCTGGTCCGTTTTTTTTAACTGCTTTTATTACTGCTTTGATATTTTGATTCTTCTTGTATTTCATCGATTCTGACGGGATTTGCTCTTCTCTTGGTAAATGCATTTCAATTTTATTATGCATAATTAGTAAATCATTTCGACGGACCTGATAAATTTCGCCAATGATAATTTCACCAATTTTATCTACATATTCATTATAAATGTTATTCTTTTCTATTTCTTTAATTCTTTGAGTTAATGATTGAGTCGCAAGATTTATTAGGCGTCTACCGAAACTCTCGCCAATACTATCAAGAGAAATTTCGACAACAAAATCATCGCCAATTTCATATTCTTCGTCGCCGGTTTTACGAGCCTCTTCCAAAGAAATTTGTGTAATTGGATTTTCAACCTCCTCCACAACTTCTTTCATCAAATAAATTTCAAGGTCGCCTTTTTCCATATTTACAATAATTTCGAAATTTACTTCGTTTCCGTATTTTTTACGGACAAGTAATGATAATGTATCCTCCAAAATACCTTGAAGTAAATCTCTGTCGATGCCCTTATATTTTGCCATTTCAGCAAATGCATCAATTATGTTCTGTTTATCAACAGATGCCTTTTTTCTAATTCTTGACATAACTCATTCCATTATCTTACAAAAAAAAGGGCTTCCGCCCATTTCTGTTTACACAAAATTAATACATATTCGTCAATAAACAAAGAATTTTATAAAAATAAATTAAATTTTTAAAAAAACTTTAATATTTTAAACTTAATTTAACAAAAGGTACCAAATGAATTTCAATTTCCCTGATTATTACGATATAAATTCACTTTTTTCTGATGAAGAAAGAATGTTCCAAGAATCTGTCCGTGAATTTGTCGAAAACGAGGTATTACCTATAATAGAAAATTATTATTCTGAAGGTAAATTCCCTATGCATCTGATTCCCAAAATGGCCGAATTAGGGTTGTTCGGTGTCACTACTCCTCAAAAATATGGCGGGAGTGAAGCAACATATACATTATACGGAATTGCAATGCAAGAATTAGAACGTGGCGATTCTGGCATTCGCTCATTTGCTTCTGTTCAAAACTCATTGGTGATGTTTCCAATTAATGAATATGGGACAGAAGAACAAAAAATGAAATGGCTACCTAAATTAGCAACGGGAGAAGCAATCGGTTGTTTTGGATTAACCGAGCCTGACTATGGTTCCAACCCTGGTGGAATGATTACAAATGCTGTAAAAATAGATGGCGGTTATTTATTGAATGGTGCCAAAATGTGGATTACTAATGGCACTATTGCTGATGTAGCTGTTGTTTGGGCTAAACTTGATGGCATTATAACAGGATTTCTTGTCGAAAAAGGTATGAAAGGTTTTTCAGCTCCTGAAATGAAAAATAAACACTCATTACGCTCTTCTGTTACTTCTGAATTGATTTTCCAAGATGTTGAGATTCCGGAGGCAAATAAATTAAATATTTCCGGGTTGAAAGGTCCGTTGAGTTGCTTAACAAGGGCAAGATATGGAATAGCTTGGGGTGCGGTCGGAGCTGCTGCCGCTGTTTACGACTCAGCTTTGAATTATGCAAAATCCCGGATTCAATTCGATAAACCTATTGCATCTTTTCAAATTATTCAAGAAAAACTTGTCTGGATGTTGAACGAAATTACAAAAGCTCAATTAGTTAATTACCGATTAGGACAATTAATGGATAGTGGCAAAGCTCGTCCGCAACAAGTTTCTTTTGCTAAACGCAATAATGTCGATATTGCTTTACAATGTACCCGAATTGCAAGAGAAATTCATGGTGCAAATGGAATTTTAAATGAATATAACGTGATGAGGCATATGGCAAACCTTGAATCTGTAGTTACTTACGAAGGTACACATATTATTCATACTTTAATATTGGGTGAAGATATTACTGGAATTCCTGCTTATAAATAACTATATTCACATTTTTCAATGTAAAAAAGAGGTTGTCATATTAGGCAACCTCTTTTAATTTTTTTTAATTTTTTTAACAAAACTTACATTTTTATCTGAATAGATAACAACAAAAAAGAAAATATTGAAATGTTATTCAATTTTGTTTAACATTTCAGGAGGGAATTTTTCATCCAAAATGTTTGCCAATTTACTTAAAACTTCGGGTTTATCGTAATAACCAGAACGAAGTTTGTCCATCACAGGTTTTAACTCAGTTATATCAGGTGTTTGTTCGAAAGTATCTGTAATTTTTGAAGTTTGAGTTTCCTTCAATTCTTCATCATTTTTAACTTTCTTCCGTACGTTTGTTTCTGGCTGAGTGACCTGCTTATTTCTGTTTACTGATTTTATATCCATAATTTATCCATTTATATCATTTTTGATAAATCATTAAAGATTTATTTGTATTTATTGTTTTTAATTTTTCAGAAAGATTTTCGATTTTTGCTTTTAACAAATTTAAGTTATTTTTGTCATTTTCCATGATTTTATCGAAAAATAATTTAAAATAACCAGCATCTTTTTTTAATATTTCCTTCCCATCTTCTGAATAAATAAATTTTTCTAACTCTACCAATAAAGATTTTCTTTCAGTATAAAGAAAATTAATTGTTATAGTATCTTCAAAATCTAAACTTTCCCCTTTTACTAAAAGGAGTCTAATTTCCGAAGTTATTTTCTCAATTCTACTTAATGTGCTTTTTAAAGCGTTAAACTTTTGCATTTGTAACCTGTCCATTTCCTAATTGGTCTGCAACAAAACGAGCAATTTTCAAAGCAATTTCTGGTGGAACTTGCTGTATTACTTCTTTTGTATTTGAGTCAATAATTTGTAATACCATTTTTTTTGTGCTATCGTCAACTTTGAATTCTAAGGATACATTATTTTCACCAAGCAAAGATTTAATATTGTCAGCAAGGTCCGAATAATTAACGTTCGAACTTGGTTTTGCTATTTGTTCTTCAGCACTTTTGTCAACTGGTGGTTTACTCTTTAATTCGCTCTTTTGCATTAAATTACTTTGGCTCGCATCTGTTTTTGTATTCTCAGTAGAATTGATTACTATTGCCTGTACTCCTGTTACTGCGTTTATCATTTTAACCTCTTTGTAAAAACTTACAAATTTTTTTCATTTTTAATACCCCAAAAGACTGCTCGATGTAGTTGAAGAATTAACATAACTTGACAAACTGGAATATGTGCTATATTGAGCCGATGCCTCGTAGTAAGTTTGTAATAAACTTGTATATTGTTTTCTTAAATTTTCAACTTGCGTATCAATTCGACTTTGGGTCTCTTTTATTTTATCGTCAGTACTTTGAATTTGTTTAGTTAATGAAGATTTTCTTTGATATAAAAAACCTTTATCCCCTTGTAAATTATATATAAATTCATTTATTCTATTTATTACACCATCTGATGCAGTGAAAAGGTCTGCAACTTTTTGAGGATTATCTTTTAAATAATTTTCTAATTTTGTAGTGTCCTTGATAGTAAAAAGTCCATTTGTATCAACAGTTATTCCTATGTCAGAAAGATATTTCGGTGAATTTGCATCGGTTATCGATTCAACTTTATATGAACCAATTGACCTGATATTATATTTCAATTGTTGAATTGCGCTTTCACTTCTTACAATTGATTTTGAACTTCCATTAATCAAATTTGTCAAGTCATTTAATGAAGTTAAAACACCTGTAATTAAATCTTTTACTGAATTTGTATTTACACTCGTTGTTAAGGTTACAGGTTGCTCATTTAATTCTTGAGGTTTTAATAATGTCAATGTTACACCTGTAACGATATCTGATATTGTATTTGAATCTCTTGTAATATTAATACCATTGACATTCAATTTTGCATCAAGTTCAGTAGTTGTTGATTTCATATAACCCGATTTTGTTTCTGTAGCGAGTGTTCTTTCGCCATCTGACTGAATATCAGATAATCCTAAATATGATAATAATGAGTCATTTCCTGATAATTTTATACTATTTGTACTTCCAGTATTTTGGGAAGTAAATGTTAAACGACCTGTAGAAGAAGTGTCTTTTATATAAGCAGCATTTATTTTAATATCTGTAGTTTGGTTTATTGCATTTGCTACTTTCTTTAATATTTCTTCATTTGTTTCTGTTCCAGTAAGTGATACAGATATTGTTTTTGTCTCTCCATTTACAGAAATATCAAATTGGTGAACGCCTTCGGTATTTAAATTATATGCTTCTTTTCTTGAATTATCATTTAAATTTATTTGGTCAGAAATTAAAATATCATTTGTAGCAAGTCTATCAACTCTTACGGACATTGTCGATAATACAGCCTCATTTGTTGCTGTAGCAGTTAGTACATCTGTTTTAGAGCTTGTTACGGCTTTAGAACCAAATGATGAATCGATAGTGTTATTTTTTGTAAATTTCCCAACATTATCTAAGTATGTATAATCGCCAAACTTATCGAGCACAGAGACTAAACTATTTAACTTTGTATAAATATTGTTATAAAAATTCTGAGTTGCTTGCAAGTCAGATTTTTTTTGATTTAATGTATCGATTTTAGGTTGCTCTGTATTTCGATAAGCATTTAATAATTGTTCTATTTGAGTACTACTACTAGAACTTCCTGTTACTCCTGTAATGTCAGCCATAACAACTCCATAATTATTCATCTTCTTTTGGTTCTAAATTAAATGCTTTCGCCCATGTATCACGTAATTCTTGTATTATCGTAAGAGCTTCGTCATATTTCTTTTGAAATATTGCTCTTTGACAATATTCGTATAATCGATACAAACGAGTAGCAGTTTCTTCATATTCGAAATTTAACGCACCCATTAGTTCGATTAAAACACGACTCATCTTATTTACATCGCCTTTTTTATTTGCAATTATGAATAAATCATACATTTTTAGTATGATTTTTTCTTTACTCCAAGATAAGACTTCCTGTTCCAAATAAGCAGGAATTTTATTTTTACCATCCGGAGTAGTTGCACCTCCATATAATTTGGATGCCGCTAATTTTTGCGCTGCTTCAGACATATTCACCACTTTTTTATTTATTTTTCTGCAAATTTAACAAAAGACAGACGAAACTGTCTTTTGTTAAATTTATATTATTTCGTTTTATTAACGAAATAACTGCAAGAAAGATTGTGGATTTTGATTCGCTTGAGCTAAAGATATTAAAGATGCTTGTTGAATAAATTGCGATTTCACTAATTCCAATTGTTCCGTAGCAACATCCGAATCTTCAATCCTTGAAACTGCTGCTTTGTAATTTGTAATTTGTGAACGCAACAATTCATCTTGGCTAGTCAAGCGATTTTCAATTCCACCTAAGTAAGAAGCAACCTTCGACACATTTCCAATTGCTGTAGCTAAACTTGTAAGTGTTGAACCAATTTGACTTTCCGAGAAAATGCCCAAATCTGTTGTCGATATCGTATTCAACGACATCATATTTAAGCCTGTTACTCCTGCAAAGCTGGTAACACTTAAAGCATTCAAATCAAAGTTTGCATCCACATTAAATTTAGCTGCAGCTGTGGCATTGTTTTTCAAGTCAACTTCTAAAGTCAACAAGTTGTTTGCCGCATTGTAGCCAATTGTCCATGTGCCTGAAAACGTCCCATCAATTAATTGTTTTCCACCAAATACAGTAGAATTAACAACAAATTGGAGTTGTTCAGCCAAACGATATGATGCTTTTGCCAAAGCAACTTTTTCGTCTGTTCCTAAAGCACCACTGGATGCTGTCGATGCGTTTTCTTTGATTTTGGTAAGTAATCCTGATATGTTATCTAATGCGTCTTGTGTGATAGCTGTTACATTCTTTGCTTCACCGACAGCATTGAGAGCAGATTTTAATGATTCATTTCTTGCGTTCAATGCTCGAGAAGTGATATAACCAGCTACATCGTCGGATGCCGAGTTTATCCTCTTACCCGTCGATAAACGTAATTGCCTTAATGCAATATCATTATTTGTCGAACTTAATGCATTATAGGCATTTAATGCGGGAATATTGGTTCTTATTCTGGAATCTCCAGAAAATACTGTTGGCATTTTGCCTCCGCTTATGTAATTTTAACCATAGGCCTCCGTGCCTTTATTTCTACAATTCCCTGTAACTTGTTTATCGACTAATTTCAAAAATACTTTAGTTTTTTTTTGAAAATTTTTTTCAAAGAACGATTTCTTTCTTGTAATTTACTATTGATACAAAAATCATACCGAAATTTTCTTAAATACTAATAAACTAAATAAAATACAAAATAGCAGCATATTCTTTAAATTTGGTTTTATTTTATTGTTGAATATTCAACAATTTAAAAATTCAGATTTATTCTTAGCCAAATTTAAAATTGTATACTGCTATTTTATATTATCCTCTATCTTTTTTATTTATTATTTAAATAATTGTAAAAAAGCTTGCGGATTTTGATTTGCTTGTGCTAATGAAACTAATGATGCTTGTTGTAAGAATTGTGATTTAACCAAGCTCATTTGTTCAGTTGCAACATCAGTATCTTCAATTCTTGAAATTGCTGCTTTATAGTTTGTGATTTGGGAACGTAACAGCTCGTCCTGAGATGATAAACGATTCTCAACACCACCTAAATAAGAAGCAACTTTGTTAACGTTATTTAATGCTTCAGCAAGACTTGTCAATGTTGTAGATACTTGCGTATAACTAAATACACCCAAATCTGTTGTTGAAACATTATTGAAATCAGCTAAATTCAACCCAGTAACACCACCAAAATTTGTAACTTGTAAAGCGTTTAAATCAAATGGTGCAGATACATTGAATTTTGCGGCTGCTGCTGCATTATTCTTTAAATCAATTTCAACAGTCAAAAGGTTATTGGCGGCATTGTAGCCAATTGTCCATTCGCCTGAGAAATTGCCATCAATTAATTGACGTCCACCAAACACTGTTGAACCGACAATAAATTGAATTTGTTCAGTCAAACGATATGATGCTTTTGCTAAAGCAATTTTTTCGTCTGTTCCTAAAGCACCACTTGCTGCTGTTGATGCATTTTCTTTAATTTTTGTTAACAAACCGTTGATGTTATCAAGTGCATCTTGGGTAATTGCTGTAACGTTTTTCGCCTCTCCCACTGCATTTAATGCAGATTTTAAAGATTCATTGCGGGCTTGCAATGCTCGGGATGTGATATAACCAGCCACGTCGTCTGCGGCTGAGTTTATTCTTTTTCCCGTTGATAAACGTAATTGCCTTAATGCAATATCGTTATTTGTTGCACTTAATGCGTTGTATGCATTCAGTGCGGGAATATTTGTGCGAATTCTGGAATCCCCAGAAAATACGGTTGGCATATTAACCTCCTTGTTTTATTAATAATCCATTTTCGTTTTCAATTTTTTCGGGCTCCTGCCAACTTTGTCCTCGTTCTTAATTCAATTATCGTCTCGCTTCAAGAAAACTTTAGTTTTTTTTGATTTTTTCTAATAATTTTCTTGAATTGTTATTCCGTTTACTAAAACTTCAGCTTCTTCCTTTGTACGGAATATTAAATATTCGCTTGAATTATAGTGATGAACTTGTAAAGTTATATCGGCACAATCAATTGAAAACTTTAGGAGGATCCCATCTTGTTTGATTCTTATGCGGTGGTTTTGGAGTGGTATTAATTTTAATGTATCACTTTGTGCTATATTTTTATTATTTTGTAATATTTGATAATTTTCTGTACTTAATATTATTTTTATATCTGCTTTTTCCTCAAATTCCGCCTCTGTTGTATAAAGATATAAATTTATTTCTTTACCTTTTAATAACTGAATATCAAATTCTTTTACATCTTGAGTTTTTTCCATAAATTTTAATGAAACAATTGCATCCGAATTTATTTTTAATGAGTTATTATTTATTTTCTCAGCTTTATCAATACCATTGAGCATTTTTACATAAATTGGATTATTTTCTCCATATTTATTTAACACAAAACTATCTGGTGAACATGCTAAAATAGTTAATAAAAATAATATTATTAAGTATCGATTTTTCATAGTATTCTCAATTATTGAATATTGAATTATTTATGAATTATTTATATTCTTTCGGACTTTTAGGTAAATCTATTCTGTTATATCTTAGTTGATTTTCGAAAAATATATTGTCTAACAAACGAATTGCAACTCCAAAGTATAAATTTGAAAAAGTATTTGCAATCCCAAAATTATCGACTAACGAACCTCCTAATATATTTCCTGAATCACCAGATATATATCCACCCTTAAGTCCGATATTTAAATTATCACCTACTCGTAAATTTACTTCTGCTCCAAAATTGACATAATAAGAAGGATAATAACTTAATTCTAAAAATGGAGTAGTTGTTAATTCATCTTCAACAAGTGTATGCCAGTATCCAATTCTCACCGGCAGTACACCCATTGCCCAAGAACGTTCCCCAAGTGCTAATAATCTAAATAATGATGTCCCAGCATAAAACCGATTATTTAAAATTGGAATTGCAATATTTGTTTTAGCTATTTGTAAGTCAAATCCTTTTAAAAAATTAGAAGAAGATGTATCTTTAAACACGGAATTATTTGCATTTGTAGCAAGTAAACTTAGGTCTATTAATCCTAAATCCCAACTCGAATGCTGATAATCTTTCCATTCGACTAATGTTTCTGGCACAATGTTTAAAAAATCTAATAAAGAAACACCCAAGCCCGCATATGGAAAAGATACACTTTGCCCATTATTTACAAAATCATTATTTTTAATCTGTGGTGTTGCTTTTCCATTGTAACCAACTGCAAAACCAAGATATGCTCGTATATTAAATCCACCAATTGAGCCTGCATCTAATGAAACTGAAGCATTCAAATACTGGGATGGGAAAAGCCCAACACCAAGAGCTGGCGTAACAGCCACGTATAGGATTGTTTCTTTGAGAAAAATTCGTTTTCGTATGTAAAATGGATAAATTGCTGTTAATATGTTTTCAGCTTTTGCATCGGGGATTAATGCTTCAAAAATAGAAACTCCATATGTCCAATTAGCAGCATCTCTAAACCAACGCAATCTCCACTCTCCTATTCCTAATCTGTAAATTCCTCCTGTAAATACTTTATTTTCTGTTCCACGAAATTTATCTGAAATATTATCCATAGGGAATAACCCAAAAAGTCCAGTACCAATTGCATTTGCAGAGTTGCCTCCAACTATTCCTATACTTTCGAAAAAACCTAATCTTATGAAGTCAGGATAATATCTTGTGTATTCACTATCTTTTTGGTTAATCTCTCTTTCTAAAAGTACTGTTCTACTTGACGGGAAAACCGTTCCATTATCTTTATTTGTTGGTGAATTTGTTACAAAATTCTTGAAAGTTGTGTCAACATTGGTAATTTTGAAAACGTCTTTTTCTTCTCGAGTTATACTCCCACAACTAACCAAATAAATAGTTAAAGTAATTAAAATAAGACTCTTAATAATAATTTGTGTTTTTTTCATAAATATATTAATTATTTTAATATTTACAATTTTTCTAATTTCTAATTTAAAAATTTATTCTTAAAATTAAGAATAATTTCCAAATAATACATAATTTTTTTTATAATTCTTAATTTTGAAGTTTTATAAATAATAAAAATAACAAAAATGGCAAATTATCCTTTTAACGAAATTGAACAAAAATGGCAAAATATTTGGGAAAAAGAACATATTTTCCAAACAAATGAAGATAATTCTAAACCGAAAGTATATATTCTTGATATGTTCCCTTATCCCAGCGGAGCTGGTCTTCATATTGGACATCCTGAAGGTTACACTGCAACAGATATAATTTCAAGATATAAAAGGATGAAAGGTTATAATGTCTTGCATCCAATGGGTTTTGATGCTTTTGGATTACCTACAGAACGTTACTCAATGAAAACTGGAATTCACCCCGAAATCGCCACTGGAAATAATATTGAAAACTTTACTCGCCAACTTAAAATGCTCGGATTGTCTTATGATTGGTCGAGGATTATTAATACAACTGACCCAAATTATTATAAATGGACACAGTGGATGTTTTTGAAAATTTATAATTCATTTTTTGATGAAAATTTAAATAAAGCTCGTCCAATTGAAGAATTAGAAATACCAGATAATTTAAAAACAGAAAAAGAGATTGAAGAATTTCGTGCTCAACATAGATTAGCATATATTGCTGAAATACCAGTAAATTGGTGCGAAGAACTTGGTACTGTTTTGGCAAACGAGGAAGTCGATGAATGGCGTGAAAAAGGCTATACCGTGGAACGTAGACCTATGAAACAATGGATGATAAGAATTACTAAATATGCTCAACGTTTGCTTGATGACCTTGATTTAGTTGATTGGCCGAATTCAACTTTAGAAATGCAACGAAATTGGATTGGAAGAAGCGACGGAGCCGAAATTAATTTTCAAATTAATAATTCCGAAAAATTTATCACGGTATTTACAACTCGCCCTGACACAATCTTTGGTGCAACATATTTAGTTTTAGCTCCCGAGCATCCTTTAGTCTTGGAAATTACATCACAAGAAAATGAATTAGAAGTAAAAAAATATATTGAAGAAACTGCTCGAAAAACTGATTTGGAAAGAACCGAATTAGTTAAAGATAAAACAGGTATATTTACAGGTGGTTATGTCATAAATCCCGCTACAAATAAACTTATACCAATCTGGATTGCAGACTATGTACTCGGACATTATGGAACCGGTGCAATTATGGCTGTTCCAGGGCATGATGACCGAGACCACGAATTTGCTAAAAAATTTAATTTACCAATTGTTCAAGTAGTTAAACCAGCAAATAATATTGAATTTGATATTGAAAAAGAAGCCTTTACATCTTATGAAGGTATTGGTATAAATTCAGAAAACGAAGAAGTTAGCTTAAACGGCGTTCCAACACCTATTGCAAAAAATAAAATTATCAAATGGTTAGAAGAAAAAAATATTGGCAAACATAAAATACAATTTAAACTACGTGATTGGTTGTTTTCACGTCAACGTTATTGGGGTGAACCAATACCAATAATGTTTTTCGAAGATGGGACAAAAAGAGCATTAGAATACGATGAGCTACCTCTTAAATTGCCATATATTAGCGATTTCAAACCTGCCGGTACTGGCGAATCTCCGTTGGCAAAAGTGCCTGAATGGGTCAATTTTATTGACAAAAAGACAGGCAAAAAAGCAAGATTTGAAACCAATACAATGCCACAGTGGGCAGGCTCTTGCTGGTATTATTTGAGATTTATAGACCCAAATAACAATTCAATATTTGCTGATAAACAGAAAGAATCTTATTGGATGCAACCTAATGGAGTTGACTTATACGTTGGTGGAGCCGAACATGCTGTTTTGCATTTACTTTATGCTCGTTTTTGGCACAAAGTACTGTACGATTATGGATACGTTTCTACTTTAGAACCATTTTACAAACTTTTCCATCAAGGTTTGATTTTAGGAACTGATGGACGAAAAATGTCAAAGTCGCTCGGCAATGTTGTTAATCCTGATGAAATTATTAAAGAGTATGGTGCTGATAGTTTAAGATTATTCGAAATGTTTCTTGGACCTTTGGAGCAATCTAAACCTTGGTCTACAACGGGTATCGAAGGTGTATTTCGCTTTTTAAATAAAGTTTGGAGATTGTATGTTGATAATAATGGAAATTTAAATCAAAACATTAAAGATATTGAATTAACTCCTGAACAAGAATATGTCTTGCACTCGACTATTAAAAAGGTCGCTGAAGATATCGAAAAATTGCGATTTAACACCGCTATTTCTCAAATGATGATTTTTGTTAATGAATTTTCAAAAAATGACATTTTCCCAAAAGAAGCAGCTGATAAATTTATAGTAATTCTCGCACCTTTTGCTCCACATATTGCCGAAGAAATTTGGAGCAAAATGGGTCATTCAAAATCCATAACTTTTGCAACTTATCCTAATTTTGATGATTCAAAAACATTGAAACAAACTATAGAATTTGTTATTCAAGTAAATTCAAAAATCAGAGGAAAAGTATTTGCAAATATTGATTCAACACAAGAGCAAATACAAGATTTAGCATTAGAAGATGCAAATACAAAAAAATTTATTGGAAATCAATCTATTGTGAAAGTAATTTTTGTTAAAAATAAATTAATCAATTTTATTGTCAAGTAAGTTACTTGATGTTTCTTTTAAAATTGCGATTTTGGTGGATTTATAAGCAGCTAATAAAGTACCAATTGAAAGCCAGAAAGAAGCTGTAATAACAGTATTAGATATAAACATTGTTCCAAATACAGTAAGCACTGCTATATAAATCCCCAAAGATTGAACAGATGCAAATTTTTCATCTTTCTCTTTGAACTTATATATATTATTTTTTAAAAATATTCCAGCACGGATTAAATTAAAATAAAGTATCAAAAGAAAAAAGATACCAATAATTCCAGTTTCTGATAAAAAACTAAAAAAAGTAGATTGTGCGAACCTTGCATTAGATTTTGGATGATAATATGTATTGCCTATTCCAATGCCGACAATTGGTGATTCCTGAAAAAGAGTCATTGCATTACTAAAAGAAGAAATACGTTCGGGAGCTGATTCACCTGTTATCATACTATTGCCTTTTTTATGTGGAACAACAAGTCCACTAACTCGTTGATAAAACAGGTCTAATACACTAATTTGTGTAAAACTACTTAAAATCGTATCACTCACAAGAAGAATTAAAATAAAATAAATAAAATTAACTAAAATTTTGCCCAATTTGATTTTAGTATGAATAATTAACGTTAGAAGAAAAACGATAATCAAAGATAAACCAGTTAGAGAAAATGTTAAAAATAAAGAAATTACAATAAATGAAAGAATTAAAAGATAGATCCATCTTTTTTCAATAAATGGTTTTAATTTGAGGGCACCAGGCACAATCATAAAAATTAAGTTAGTTACGTTGAAATATGCTAAAGTAGAAGGTTCTGAAAAAATTGAAGTAGCTCTATAAAAGTTTTCGAATTTTAATACAATTTGAGAAATTTCGCCATATTCAATCGCAAATCCACGATTTAAAAACTGCTGGTTTGTGATAGGAATATAAGATAAGGGTAAATCATAAATTCTTGCAAACAGTTGATAAATTGCATAAATATTAACAACTAAAGATGAATATAAAATAACTTTTATCATTTTGAAATAAGCATCGGTCTTTGTTTCAGCACCTAATAATACAAATCCCCAAAATGAAACAAATGTGAAATGTAAAAACGTCTTAAAAAATTGAATCAATGTTACTGTATTTCCCCATGTTAAAAGTCCAAAACCAGAAAAAATTATTGCTCCTATTAGTCCAATTAATGGGAATATTATTTGAAAATCTGGAAAAGAAAATTTTCGCTTTTTAAAAAAGAACTGATAAAACACAGTTGAATAAATTATAACAAGCATTAAATCAGTAAACGTAAATCCATATCCTGCAACAGCGAACAGTTGGAGCACCACAAAAAATTCAGAAAAGTGCAAAAGGATTATTAATATTGTTGCAATTTGAATCAATTAATAATATTAAAAATTATGTTTAATATAATTTTCAAATTTAAGGAATGTTTTGTTAATTTTGAAGGTTTTAAGAAAAGAAGTTTTACTTTTTTATGAAAATGAATAAAATATTTTGCGAAATAAAACACGAAACTCAAGAAACACCCGATTTAACTGTTTTGAATGAAGTAGCGATCCCAGCAAAAGTAATTTTATTTAATGATAATTGGCATACTTTCGATGAGGTCATCGACCAGTTAATCAAAGCAATAAATTGTACTTACGAAAAAGCTGAAGAATTGACAATGGCTGTTCATCAAAATGGAAAAGCGGTTGTATTTGAAGGTGAATTACCCCAATGTTTGAGAGTCAGCGGTATTCTCGAAGAAATTGCACTTCATACTCAAATTGAATATTAATTAATAATTTTATTTTTATATCTATTCATCGTTTTTCGTTATTGAATTATCAAAATTTTGTTCATAACAAAGTTTTATTTTTTCTATTTTGCGAGTTGTTCTACTTATAATTTCAAATTTATAATTATTAATTTTGAATTTTTCACCAAGTTCTGGAATTCGGCCTAATTCTGTCATAATGAATCCGCCAATTGTTTCATAATCATCACTTTCAGGAAATGGCTCTGGTAAATTATCATTTAAATCATTTATTGGTATTGTCGCAAGTACTATAAAAGTATTATCGTCGATTTTTTCAAAAAGAGGAACTTCTTCATCGTATTCATCTTGTATTTCGCCAACTAATTCCTCTATAATATCTTCTAATGAAACTATTCCTGCTGTTCCACCGAACTCATCCAAAACTATTGCTTGGTGTATTTTATTGAGTTGCATCTTTTTCAAAGTTATATTTATTTTTTCATTTTCTTGGACAAAAAACGGTTCCCTCAGGAACTTATCCAAATTACTTACTTGATTTTCTTTAAAGATTCGAATTATATCCTTTGCATAAATTTCACCTACAATATTATCAATACTTTCATCAAAGACTGGCATTCTCGAATATCCTTCCTCTAAAAATTTGTTTAACACAATGTCAATTGGAGAATGTATATCAATTGCCACAATTTTATTTCTTGGCACCATAACTTGTTTTACAGGTGTATCAGCGAACTCGAATACATTTTCGATCAATTCGTGTTCTTGTAAAGCAATTACGCCTTTATCTGAACTTTCTTGTAAAATAAGTAAAAACTCTTCGGGTGTATGAGCTGATGAATGACTTTCTGATACAATTTCTAACCCTAAGAACTTTATAATAACATTTGCTAAAGAATTCAAAGCCCATATTACCGGTCGAAAAACATAAAAGAAAATCTTCAAAGGAATTGATACAAATAAAGTAACTTTTTCAGGATATTGTATTGCTAAATTTTTTGGTGTTAATTCACCAAAAACAATATGTAAAAAAGTTATGGTCACAAATGCGGTTGGCAAAGAAATTTTATGGGCGATTTCAACTGGTAAATTTATACCAAAAATATTCATAATATCAATAATTAGCGTTGAAACAACGCTTTCGCCAATCCATCCTAAACCTAAACTCGCAATTGTTATTCCCAACTGAGTTGCAGATAAATAAGTATCAAGATGATTTATGATATTTTTAGAAATACCCGCAATTTTATTTCCGCTCCTTGCTGAAATTTCTATTGTTGAAGAACGAACTTTTACAATTGCAAATTCGGCAGCAACGAAAAATGCATTCAAAAAAACAAAAAATATTGTTAAAATTAAATTTCCAACCATTTATCCTAATAATTTGAGTGATTCTAAATACAAACTTTTCTCTATGTGAAAATTTAAATATTTACTAAAAAGATTTATTAAACTATAAATTTCGCTTTTACTAAAACTTAGATTTGGAATTTCTCTTTCTTTCGAATTTATTATTTGACTAATTTTATCAAACAAATTTATGTTAAGTTCAACTTTGTTAGTATAATTATTATTTTCATCATTGTTTATTAAAATAAATAAACCATTTTCAATATCGAAAATTACTTTATTATTTTTGTTATTATTTCTGACATTTAACGAATTTGTCGAAATTTCAAATCCCAAATTATTCAAAAATATAAATAAAAATTTTAAATATACATTGAATGGTTCAACTTTATTTTGATTAATCTGCTCGAATGCTTCAATGATTGATGAAAAAATTTTCTCATTAACATAATGTTCTTCCAAAATTTTATTAATAGTTTCAATAATTGAGAAACAAAAAGCAGTACTTTCCAACGATTGCCTAATATGCAAAAAATTTGCAATTAACTCTGCATTTGATAAAAGTTGCAATTGGTTCGCTGGTTTTCGGTAAAATGTAATTAACACGTAGCTCATCGGTTCCAAAGCACTTCCGAACTTATTTTTCGCTTTGGAAGCACCTTTGACAATTAAATTAAATTTCCCGAAATTTTTTGAAAAAACAGTTACAATTTTACTTGTTTCTCCGTATTTTCGTGAATTTAATATAATAGCTTCGGTTGTTTCTAACATTTTTTCAATAAAATTAATTGCAAATTAATGATTATATTGCAATTTATTATTTAATTTCAAATTTTTAGTTTTTACAATATTAAATTTTTTATGTATAAAAAAAATATACAAATAAGAGTTAAAAATGGAAAAATTATAAATTTATCCTCATTCAAAAACGGTGTCCAAATTATTAACGAAAATGAAACACTCACTTTTCCAAATTCAGTTGCTTTGCCCGGTTTCGTGGATTCTCATTTGCACTTCTTCGGCACTGGTGAAGTCGGATTGATGCCCGACTTTCGCAATTGTCGTAATGAAGATGAGATGATAGATAAAATTAAAGAAAAAACTTTCTATCGCAATAATTGGATTATTGGTTTTGGATGGAATCAAGAACTTTTCGAAGACAAAAAATTCCCTAATAAAGATAAATTTGATAAAGCCTTTCCTGATATACCTCTTTTTTTACGGAGAATTGATGGGCATTCTGCACTTTTGAATTCAAAAGCATTAGAAATTTTGGAAATTTCGGCTTCTTCAACTTCACCTTTTGGTGGAATTATTGTAAAAGATGAAAGTGGCAATCCAACAGGAATATTAATCGATAATGCTATGAATTTAGCAATTCAAAAACTTCCGTTCTATGATAATTCCCAGATTTTTGAAATAATTGAATACGCACAAAACTTTTTGCTTTCATTAGGTTTAACCGAAATCGTAGATATGGATATGGAGCCATACTTAATCAATTCTTTGAGAAATTACGATAAATTAAGGAAGTTACATATATTCGTAAATTCTTTCGTTAAAGCTCAAAATAACGATTACATAAAATACATTAAAGCACCATTTTTTGGTAAAAATTTTTCTGTAATAGGCACTAAATTTTATGCAGATGGGGCGCTCGGCTCTCGTGGTGCAGCACTTCACGAACCCTATATAGATGATACAAACGGAAATGGCTTGTTATTGATAAATAAAACTGATTTTATTACAAAAGCAACTAATGCATTAGAAAAAGGCTTTGCTGTTGCAATTCACTCAATTGGTGACCGAGCAACAAGTTTTGTTTTAAATTCCTTCGAAAAATTAATTAAGAACCACTTTAATCTTTTATCCAATTTCAAAGAAAAGCAAATTTTTCCTCTAAGAATAGAACATTGTCAAATGATAAAAACAAATGATTTAATAAAAGCTAAAGAATTAAATTCAGTCCAAGAAATTATCGCTTCTATTCAACCGATTCATTTTCAAAGTGATTTTTCAAGCGGTATGGCACAAGCAAGAATTGGAATAAGAAGATTAGAATATTCATATCCTTGGAAAAGTCTCTTTGATGCTAATTTTTTAGTAGTGAGTGGTTCAGATGCACCGATTGAAAGCCCAAATCCATTACTTGGTATTTATAATTTAATTTTTAATTTAAATAATACAAATCAAAATATTAGTGCGGAAATTGCATTAGAAACGTATATAGATAATGCTTACAATTCAATTGGCGCTTTCAATCGAGGCGCAATCGAAGTTGACAAAATTGCAAATATTACTATACTCCCTGTTTCTTTTTTAGATTTGATTTATAACAAAAAAAACGTTAATTCCAACAATATTCAAAAATCATTTGAAAATTTAAACGTCATTTCAACAATTGTCAATGGGAAATCAATCTATAACTTAAACACAAGGTAAAAAATGAAAAAAATATTGATAACAATTCTTACAATTTTCTTAACTATAACATTCAGCAAGGCACAGGATGACCAAATGGAAAAATTTCAATATGATACAGAAGAAGTTCAAAGCGAATCTGCCTCATATTTCTCTGTTGGTGCTGGTTATACTGCAACTTTTCATTTAATAAATTTGGATGAAATTAATAAAGTTGCAAAGCAATTTAATTTATCTGACCTTAAATCAACTGTTTATCTTAATGGCATTGAAATTTCAACTGGAGTTATTGTTGTTAAAAATTTAAATATTGGATTTTTTAATCAATATGGCAATTCAATTTCTTCAAACGATAGTTCAAATGTTAAAACATCTTTAAATTATTCATTTCAAAATACTGGTTTTATTGTTGATTATGCAATTACACCTTTCAAATCATTTGCCATTTTGCCCGGTTTGCAAATTGGTTTTGCTTCTTCAACTATTGATATCGCAAAAACAAATAATGATATAAACTGGAATGATATCAAACCTTACCCATCTAATGATTTTTATTATAAACTTGAAAAATCATATTTAAACATAGAACCAAGAGTTAGTATAGAATATGCTGTAACTAACTTTTTAATGTTCCGTGCAAATGCAAGTTATAATATATCAACTTCTAATCCTTTTACAAATTCTGATTGGAAATATAATGACAATGCAATCGTGAAAAATGTTCCTGATAACATAAATCAATCTGGTTTGAAGTTTCAATTGGGAATCTTCGTAGGTTTAATGAATTTTTAAATAAAAAAATAAATATAACAATTTTGAATAATATTTTTTTTAAATCAAGGTAAAATTTGTTTAATCCACTTGATACAAAAAAGAAAACAAATTTATTTATAACTTTAATGGTAATTACCATTATTTTAGCATATTTTTTATTTTCGCCGAGTGGAATAATTAACAGAATTATTTTGACTTCAAAACAAAAAGAATTACTTCAAGAAATTGAGTTTGAAAAGAAAATTCAAGATAGTTTAAAGATTGGGGTTTCAAAGATGAAATCAGATACATTAGAAATTGAAAAAATAGCAAGAGAAAAATATGGAATGAAACTTCCAAACGAAAAAATATATATAGTTCCTTTGAAACCTACCAATAAAAAATAATAGTTTAAACTAATTAGATAAGTTCTCACGATAATCAATAATTAATGCAATTATCCTTCAAGAGCATTAATTATTGATTTAAAAATAAATAATCCATCATTTCCACCAAGAATGCTATCACTTAACCTTTCTGGATGAGGCATCATTCCGAGCACATTACCTTCTTTATTGATTATACCAGCAATATTCAAAAGTGCACCGTTGGGATTTGCGTCTCTTGTGATATTACCAAATTCATCTGAATATTGGAACACTATTCTATTTTCATCTTGAAGTAATTTTAATGTATTTTCGTCAGCAAAATAATTACCTTCGCCATGAGCAATAGGTATACGAAGAACTTGGTTTACAGGAATTTGATTTGTAAACATTGTTTTATAATTTAATGTTTTTAAATAAACATCTTTACAAACGAAGTTTAAAGACTCATTTCTCATCAAAGTACCAGGAAGCAATTTTGCTTCAGTTAGGACTTGAAAACCATTACAAATTCCAATCACCGGTTTACCGGAATTCGCATAATTAATAACTTCACGCATAATTGGCGAAAAACGAGCAATTGCACCACTACGCAAATAATCACCATAAGAAAAACCACCGGGCAATATAATGCAATCTATATCCTTTGGAATTTCTGTATCTTTATGCCATAGATATTCAGCTTCGCTGCTTGCACTGACACTTGTTGCATAGTAAGCATCAGAATCGCAATTTGAACCTGGAAATACAACAATACCAAATTTCATAAATCTCCTTTTGGTTCTTCGTGAATTTGGATAATAAAATCTTCAATTATCGGGTTGGCAATTAATTTCGAACAAGCAGATTCTACAATTTTGTATGCTTCATCTTTGTTGTCTGCTTCAATTGATAGCTCAACTAACTTACCAATTCGTAAGTTCGAAATATTTTGAAATTCCATTGAGTGTAAAGCGTTTTCTACTGTTTTGCCTTGTACATCAAGAATTCCTCTCTTCAGCATAATCTTAATTTCAGCAAAATATTTTTTCATTAAATATCTCATTTTAAAATATATACAAAATTAATACTAAATTGTAATTCTATGAACTTTTGTGAATAATTAGTACAAAATATGATTTTATACAACTACGGTTTCTTCTTCAATAAAAAGTATAAGGCTCTGATGTAGCTCACAAAAACGTAAAATACCATAAAAGGAAATAAGAAATAACCAGCTGTAACTAAGGATACTATAAAACCTATTAAAGTTACGATAAAATTCCAAGGGTGTGATTGTATTGCTTTCCAACTTGGACGGGGCAAGTTATCGAACTTCACATTTGTAATCATCGAAAGTGAAGCAGTCAGCGTTACGAAATAAATTCCAATCACTTTGTAATTAACATCAAATGAATTATTATTGAAATAAAAAATTACGAAAGATATTATAAATAAAGCAGCAGCAGGTATAGGCATTCCTTTGAAGTAATTTTTATCTTCCATTGTTGCTTGTGTATTAAACCGGGCTAACCGATAAACTCCAGCCAACGCTGGTAAAGCAGCAAATAATATTCCAAACTCGTCTAAATTATAAAAATATACATTATACAAAAGAAAAGAAGGAGCAACTCCAAATGAAACTGCATCACAAAGCGAATCCAGCTCTACACCAATCAAACTTGTTGAACGAATTAACCTCGCAACAACGCCATCCAAAGCATCAAAAACACCTGCAATCAATATCATAATTGCAGCTATTTCGTATTCACCTTTTGAAATATATATAATCGATGTAAAACCTGAAAATAAATTCCCTAATGTTAATAAATTGGGAATAATAGATTTTGTTATTCTAATTTTCACTTTCATTTTCATTTTAACCCGGAAGTTTAGCTAAAACAGTTTCGCCGGCTATTACTTTATCACCAATTTTAATTTTAATTAAACTATTTTTAGGTAAATGTATATCCATCCTTGAGCCAAATTTCATCATTCCAAACTTTTGACCAATTTTAACGCTATCTCCTACTTTAATATCCCAAACTAATCTTCTTGCCAAAATTCCAACAATTTGTTTGAAAAGAATTTTCCCTTTTTCGTTTTTTAAGCCAAAAAGAGTTTGCTGATTTTTTTGAGAAGCATCCTCTTTGCTTGCTATTAATTTCTCACCTTTAACAAATTTAAAAAATTCAATAACTCCAGTTGCTGGGACTCGATTTACATGAACATCTAGCGGAGATAAAAATATGCTGATTCTTTTGGTTTCAGTATTAATGTAATTTGGTTCGAAATCATCAATTACTGCCATTATTGTTCCATCCGCTGGAGACAGTATATAAGAATTATCATTTAATGCTTCATCTGGTATGGTCCTTTCTGGGTCTCGGAAAAACCATAATGCTATAAATACTAGAAATAAACCAATTAAAAATAAAGGAATGGATACTATCAGGATACTACGTGCTACAAACCCCGCAGCAAGAAACATAATCCCGATTAAAATAATTAAAATAAAGTTATCAATACCATAATTTGTAATCATGTGGATAATTTTTTTTATTTTGTTGATAAATTATATAAAAATAACTTATAAAAAACTTTTTATAAGATAAAAAGTTTTTAAATTGCAAAGTTATGAATAATTAAGTTAATAAATTAAATTTTGAGTGTAATATGAAGTTTAAATCAACAATTAATGTCTTTAGTGAATTGTTAAATCTTGTAACACCAATTGTCCCTCAAAAATCAACTATATTGGTCTTACAGTACTTACATTTCGAACTCGTAGGAAATGAGTTAAAGGTAATGGCAACTAATGACGAAATCTCAATTTTAACGAAAATTGAAGTTGAAGGAGAGCAAGACGGAGCTATTTTATTTCCTGCAAAGAAATTGAGCGAAATAATAAAATTGCTGGGTAAAGACACGGAAATTGTTATTTCGGCTGATTTAGAAATTTATGAAATTACTTTGAAATATAATAAAGGTAAATTTAAATTTAAAGGGATTGACCCACTCGAATATGTTGATGTTGGAAATCTCTTCGATAAACCAATGATTGACGTAAGCAATTTAAGTCAAGAAATTGCAAAAGGTGAACTTGTTGCAAAATTAAATAGTGGAATGATTCAAAATATTTGTGAGCGTACACTTTTCGCAGTTTCTACTGAAGAATACAAACTTTCTATGACCGGGGTTTTATTCCAATTTAGAAGCAACCAACTAATTACTGCCGCTACAGATGGTTATAGATTAAATAAATATACTATAACTTTAGACGAAACAACTTTCCCCGAATTATTTGATGTAATTATTCCCGCACATTCCTTAGAATTTTTGAAAAAAATCAATTCGGATATGGTAATGAGCGTGATTCGTGAAGATGAATCACCAAAATATTTGCGTTTTGAATTCCATAACACTATTTTTACAACACGTATAATTTCCGAAAAATATCCTCCTTATGAAACAATCATTCCATTGGAATATCAATATAAAGTATTTGCTCCATTAAACGAAATGGTCAATACCATCAAACGTGTTTCTCTTTCTGCAAATGATATTTCGAAACTTGTGATTTTACAATTCAAAGATAACATAATTACCGCAACTTCACAAGACGAAGAATCTGGCGAATCGGCAGAAGAATCACTACCTTGCGAAATGTCATTCGATTCCTTTGAAATTGGTGTAAATTATAATTATTTCTTGCAATCGTTACAACATCTTTACTATGAAGGAGAACAGGAAGATGTTGTTGAAATTAGATTCAACGACCCTCTCAAAGCATTTGTTATTTGTCCAAAAGACCAATACGATACCTTTTTAATGTTAAATATGCCTGTAAGATATAAATAATAATAAATTTTTAAATTTATCAATTCAATAAAAAAAGGCTGTACTTAAAAAAAGACAGCCTTTTTGTTAATATTTTAATTTATATCTAAATGAATTTCTTATTTGTAGATATAATCGAGTTCTTTTCCGATTTCAATAAATCCTTCTAAAATACCATCCAAATGCTCTTTTGTATGTGTTGCCATATAAGAAGTTCTCATCATACTCATATTAGGTGGAACACCTGGCGGCACAAATGCATTAACATAAATACCGTGGTCAAATAGATATCTCCAAGTTGTAAGAGCTTTTTCGACTTCACCAACAATTACTGGAATTATCGCAGAATCATTTTCGATAATTTTGAAGCCGTGTTCAACGAATTTCTTTCTCAAATACCTTACATTATCTTGTAATTTATCAACCAATTCAGGTGTAGATTCCAAAATATTCAAAACCTCTAATGCTGCTGCAACAGATGGTGGAGTTGGACTTGCACTAAAAATTAATGCGGGAGAATGATGCTTGATATAATTAATTACACGTTCAGGACCAGCAACAAAACCGCCTAATGAAGCAAAAGTTTTGGAAAACGTTCCCATAATTAAATCAGTTTCTGCTTCGCAATTGTGGTAACTTGCGGTTCCACGTCCTCCTTCACCGATAACGCCGATTGAATGAGCATCATCAACCAATACTCTTGCTCCGTATTTATGACTTATACGGATGATTTCAGGTAAATTCGCAATATCACCAGTAACCGAGAAAATACCATCAGTTACAACTAACTTTGTTGCCTTTTCGGGGATATGGCTTAAGACTTTTTCTAAATCTTCCATATCATTATGCTTAAATCTTTTGAATTCAGCCATACCACCTTTTGCAAGTATACATCCATTCATAATACTTGCGTGATTTTCTTTATCTGAAATCACATAATCACCACGCTGAACTAATGTTGCAATCGTGCCTAAAACTGCTTGAAACCCAGTACTAAAAAGCAAAACTGCTTCTTTATTCAAAAATTTGGCAAGTCTTGCTTCGAATTCATTGTGCAAATCCAATGTACCGGTCAAATATCGGGAACCAGAGCAACCAGTTCCATAGCGTTCAATTGATTTTATTGCAGCTTCTTTAACTCTTGGGTCTGCTGTCAATCCCAAGTAATTGTTTGAACCAGCCATCAAATATTTTTTCCCGTTGATATGAACAACTGGTCCTTCGTTTTCTTCAATCGGATGGAAATATGGATACAAGCCTGCGGCTTTAACCTCGTCTGCTCTTGTGAAATCATAACATTTTTGAAATATGTCCAATTATATCCTCTTGTATTATCTTTACATTAACTTATTATAATCAATAATTTACTAATTAAGGTTTCCAAAAATACGAATTCATATTCACTTTTTCATCAATAAACTCTACACCTTCTGAAACTAATAGTTCTTTCATCAAAGTAGGTGTCAAAAAATGAAATTTTCCTGTTAATTCGCCATTTCTGTTCACTACTCGATGGAAAGGTAAATCTCTATCATAATAATGAGAACTTAAAACCCATCCAACCATTCTTGCAGAAGATTTCATTCCACATTTTTCGGCTATTGCTCCATAAGTTGTAACTTTCCCATATGGAATTTGAGCAACTATTTCTAACACTTTCGAAATAAAATCTTTATGCATTTTTAACAAAATCAAAAATAATAAAAAAAATTGAATTGAATTAATTCTTTTAATTTTTTAGTTTTTAAAATAATATTTATTTGTAAAAAATAATTAAATATTTTTTTTTTCGTTAATAACCTATATAAATTTGAGTAAAATATGAAAATTGCTTTTATAAATTATTGTCCTAAAATTCAAATAAACGGTGATCAATCAACTGTAAAACATAATATCAATAACTTCCTTAAACCTTTCAAAGATTCTCTAATCGCAAATTCAAATGAAATATTTGAAATAAATTTAAATGATATGACAATTAATTCTTGCTTAGGTTGTACAGAAGATATTTTGTTTGAACCAAAACCAAATTGCACTCAAGATGACGATATGAACTCAATTTACCCTATTTTACGAGAATCAGACCTTTGGATATTTGCAATTAAACAAAATCATATAGATATTCCAGAAAAAGTCCATAATTTTCTTGATAGATTAGAACCACTTTTCAACGATGTTATCGATTTACAAACTCTCGACGTTCTTGATTTAAACAAACCAGTGAATTCGAACAAGAAAGTATTTTTAATGGCATTTTCAGAGCATTGGGGCAAAGAAGTTTTTCGAGATTTGTCATATCACATCCAATCTACTGCATTTTTATTCAATAGAGAATTTTTCGGTGAATTCCTTCGTCCTCATTTCACTGCCTTTATTGAAAAATATGAAAATGATTTTTCTTTCACTCAAGAAATTAACTCTCAATTTTCGAAATTAGCACTCGATTTGACATACGGTCAAGCAATTCAAAATGGATATTTAAATAACTTAAGTCGGGAAATAATCTCAAAAGATGAGTTTGAACGTAATTTAAAGATTGCGCTTCAAAAGATTAAATAACTAATGATGAAACGGGTCTTTGGCTGGTTCATAAACATAAATGTTTCCAATTATCCCATCTTCTTTATTAACGTTTAATATTTTATATATTATTTCATCGGATAATCTTGTACCACTTGCGACAAGCTTCAACCCTGATTGTGTAAAAATATTCCGAGAAAGTATCATTGTCGGAGATAATTCAGATATTAAAACAGGTATTTCTCTAGTTTGTCCTGATTTTCCTTTCAAATTTAAAGATGCTAAATATTGGTCATAATAAGCAATTACTCTAAAATCATATAATCTGCGAGCTTCATTAAACAACAATTCAATCGCTTTATTCTGCTTATTTTGATTTTTTTCTAAAAAATATTCATAATCAATTGCCACACGTAAAACCCTGCTTTCAAGTGGAATTTCCCATGCTTTAATTTTATCAGGAATACCGCTTCCATCGAAATTTTCATATATATGAGCAAGGATATTAATTATTTCCTCAAAATTTGGAACTTGTGAAAGCAATTCTTTAGTATATTCTGGGACACGATTCATATTTTCATTCGTAACAAACCCGTTCGTCATTACTGGTAAATTAATTTGATTATCACTTAAAAATAATTTTCCAGCATAAGCTAAATGTGAAGCAAGTTCTACTCTTTCCACCTCTTCAGGATTTTCAGCAAGCTGATGTGTTATCCAGACAGAAGCATTTCGAATAGATTCAGTCAATTTCGCCGCTTTAGGGATTTTCGAATTTTGGAACTCAACGATTAAATTAATCATTCTTTCACGATTCTTTCTATTTTCTTCTTCCAAATTTTGAACTTTTTCCATCAAAACTTTCATTTCAACTTTTTCCATGAGAAACTTTTTCGCATTTAAAAGCCTTGTGATGAGACTTTCTGTTTGCAAAGGTTTTTGGAAAAAGTCGTCAGCACCTGCTTTCAAAGCTTGCAATCCTATTGATGGGTCATCGCCACTTGTCATAACAATCGTAAAGTAAATATCATTGGGATGTAATTGCTTGATTTTCTTCAATACATTTATTCCATTTGCGTCTTCAAGAAATACATCTATTAAAAAGATTGAAGGAAATTGTAACCGTTCGAGTAAATCAATTATATCACTTAATTTACTTGCTGTTTTTATACGCACATTTGGAAAAAATTTACTTACAACATTGCTTATAAATGTTGTTTGAATTAAATCGTCTTCAAGAATATAAATTCGGCTTAGTTCCAAATTAAAACTTTTTGTGTTTTTAGTTAAATATAATTTACAATTTACTAATTTTGTATTTATTAAAAAAATAATTTTTGAAAAAATAAAAAAATGGATACAGTCTCACAAACAAATCGTGTCCCTTCATTAGATTTGGCTAGAATATTGGCAATGTTAATGATGATATCGGGACACACTTTCTTTTCATTGGTTGACCCAAAATTAGTTAATGCGAGTGCTTTTCCATGGTCATGGTGGGAATTTTTACGTGGAGTAACTGCTCCAGTTTTTCTCACAGTTTCTGGTATTGTTCAAGTTTTTGCAAATAAACGTGATGACAATGGAAACTTAAAACCTGCAACTATTAAAAAAAGATACAGAATGGCTTTATTGCTAATTGCAATTGGTTATCTTTTAATGTTTCCCGCTGATAAAATTTACGATATTCCATTCCTTGAACATAAATATTTAGAAGGCTTTTTTGCAATTAATATTTTACAGCTTTTTGGATTTTCTCTGTTAATTGTGCTACTAACTTTTATCTTGACTAAATCCGATAAATCCTTATTCAAAGTATCTTTGTCAATAGCAATTTTATTAACCGTTGCAAGCCCATTTTCCCAATTAATTAATTGGTTCAATTTCTTGCCCTATCCACTTGCGTCTTATTTCGATTATAGAAATGGTTCTTTCTTTGGTGTTTTTCCTTTCACTGCTTATTTGTTTTACGGAATTGCATTTGGAACTCAATTAAAACAAATTTCAGCAGAAAATCGCATATCATTTATTATCAAAAAAGGATTTCAATTCGCTCCAATTTTTCTCGCAATCGGTTTTATTTTACTTAGTTTCGAAACAGAACCTTTAATTAAAAATATAATTCCGTATAAAGTAAGTACTGGTTTCTTTTTCTTTAGATTTAGCATCGTCGCTTTAGTTCTCTCAATCACCGGACTTATTGCTCAAAAAGCGAAGTTTCTGCACAACCAATTCACTTTTTTTGGGCAAAAAGCTTTATACGTTTATGTTGTACATATTGCGGTTTTATATGGTACTGCGGTAACACCTGGACTTAATACATTTTTCAGTGAACAAGCATCGATTGCATTTGCTTTCGCAAATATACCAGTCGTTTTATTAAGCACTTTACTTTTAACATACTTATTGGATAAATTAATCAAATCAAGTAGACGATTCGCTCTTGTTTACAAATATTCAATTACTGCATATTTAGTTTATTTGCTTTTTATTTAATAATTTTGCAAAATAGAATTTAATATAAAAATTATGGCAACAAAAAAAACAATACAAAAGAAAAGGACAATTTCACCAACAACAAAAGTTAGTTGGAGCTTTCCTTTACAAAAGCAAAATTTTATAATCATCGGAATTGGTTTAGCAGTAATTCTTATAGGATATTTGTTAATGCTCTTAGGAGTAACTGACCAACCAGCACTTCCCGATGGAAAATGGAATAATTTCTTTTCAGTTTCACTTGCACCAATTGTATTGGTAATCGGGTATTGCGTTATTATACCTTATGGAATTATGAAATCATTTAAACCAAAATCTGAGAATGATTAAAAAATCAGGTTTTGTTTCTATTATTGGAAGACCTAACGCAGGTAAATCTACATTATTGAATACCTTGTTAGGAACTAAGCTTTCTATTGTTACACCTAAACCTCAAACTACTCGTAAAGAAATAGTTGGAATTTTAACTGAAGATAATTATCAAATAATATTTTTAGATACACCAGGCTTATTGAAACCAAGATACAAACTTCAAGAAGCAATGATGGAATATATCCCCCATTCATTGCAATCAGCTGATATTTTATTATTTGTCTTTGAAATTGATAATTTTAAATCACCTAATCCTTTACACTCATCGATTTTAAATTTAATAGAATCATCGGAACTTCCAAAAATTGCAGTACTAAATAAAATTGATTTGTGCAAAACTAAAAATGAAATTATTCCCTATTTGCAAACTATTTCAAATCTTGCAAAATTCGATGATATCATCCCAATTTCTGCATTGAATAAAGAAAATTTGCAACCTTTACTTGACTCAATTTTGAAATATTTGCCAAATAATGAATTTTATTATGATGAAGAAAGTTTGAGTACTTTAAACAATAAATTTTTTGTTTCTGAAATTATTAGAGAAAAAGTATTCCTTTTAACCGAAGAGGAAATACCTTATTCAACTGAAATTCAAGTTATCGAATTTTCAGAACGGGATAAAGGCAAATGGTATATTTCCGCTGAAATTATCGTCGGTAAAAAGTCTCAAAAACAAATTATTATTGGAAAAAATGGCAATTTAATCAAAGAAATTGGGCAAGAAGCACGATTTGAAATAGAAAAGCTCCTCGAACATCCTGTATTCTTAGAGCTTTTTGTGAAAGTCAGAAATGATTGGCGAAATAATCCTACCTATTTAAAATCCTTTGGATATTAATTTATTTTTTCTTTGATTTTGGTGCTTTTCGCCACTTTAAATCATAATAACCTGGTTTATCTTTAATTGCTTGATTAAAGAATTCATCACCATAGCCAACACCTTTTGGATGTCGTCCGTGTTCAATAGTTACATCGTTGATGTAACCATCATTGTATTTTACAACCAGTCTTTTCCATAAATTTAGCCATTCATCAACAACGATTTGTGATTGCGAGCAGGAATAATCAGTTAAATATTCAATTGCAAGTAATTTATTTTCTTTGTATAATTCTTTTGCTGTATTTTCTATTGCTGGTTGAAATTCGAAGAATTTATTTTCCAATCTTGATTGAACTTCTTGAATATCTTTAATAATATAACTATACTTTGTGTAAGCAAGATTAGCAACCAAATTAAATACCCAAAAACCTTTAGTTAAATCTAATTCAGCAATGCTACCGCCAACAAATGGCTTCGGTGGTTGAGTAATTGAACAATAAAGCGGAATGTATAGGTTCGAATATGTATCGTCAACGCCATACCATAAAATCCCACCAATTTCACGTGGTAAAAATGAACGTAATTGTGAAACAAAAGCAAAAGCTGTTTGTTGTGTCGAAATTGGTCTTTCCCAAGCATATTGATTTACTGTATCAGTTGATAATTTCCAAGTCAAACCTTTCCAACGATAAGGATTACCGAATGGACCTGCTGCAAAACCTTTTGTCATATCAAACTCTGTCCCTTCGAAATGGTCTCTCATTAATGAAATGACGTCTTGAACCGAAAGTAAATGGTCGGGCTTGATATAAAGTGGGTATGGTTCTGCTCCTTCCACTGCACGCCAATAATCTGTGGATAAATTTAACGTTGGTGCGGCTCTTCGGAATAAACTCCAAACTCGTCCTTCACAAAAAAGTAATGCACCAGGATTAGCCGGTGAGTATGCCTTTTGAAAACTAAATTTACCATCTTTTTTCTCATCATAATATTTCATCTTTATCGCAAAAGAAACAACATCAGGCGAAGCCATAACATTTTCTGTATCATTTACATCAAAATTCTGTATGCGAGATTGATTTGCATGTGCGGAAATATATCCATCTGGAATTCTCACGGCAGCCCATACGGCACCTTTTTCACTTGGACCTTTTGAAATCATCTCCAAAATCCAAACTTCATTAGGGTCAGCAACAGAAAACGATTCACCTTCACTATAATAACCATATTCATTTACCAACTCACCCATTATTTTTATAGCTTCTCGAGCGGTTTTGGCTCTTTGTAAAGCAATATAAATTAACGATCCATAATCAATTATTGCGGTTGTGTCTCGAAGTTCCTCTCGACCGCCAAATGTTGTTTCTCCAATACTTACTTGGTATTCATTAATATTGCCGATTACTTGGTAAGTATGTCGAACTTGTTTAATTTTACCTAAATATTTGCCACTATCCCAATCATATACATCTAACATTGCTCCTTCGGGATAATCTTGTGCTTTCATATAATATAATGGTTCCATAAAACCTCCGGCATCGGCATTATAACTTATCATCGTGGAACCATCTTTTGAGGCACCTTTTGTAACTAACAAATTAGTGCATGCAAAAATTGAAACTGTATTTAAAATAAAGAAAATTATAACTAATTTTATGATATTTTGTTTTTGTTTCATTTTATCTCTCTATTTATTAATAATAATTTGTTTCATTAATATTTCATTTCCATTTTGAATTGTAACATAATAAAATCCACTATTCAAATTATTCAAATTCAAATTAATTTCATTTGTTCCAAGCTTTGTTTCATATTTGCTTGAATGAACTATTTGATTTAAATAATTATAAACTTTGATTTCAGTCTTTAAATTTGATTTTGCATCAAACTTAACCAAAATATTTCCAATTGAAGGATTTGGTGTAATTAAAAGCTGGGTATCAGATACTTCATCAAATACAGATGTGCTCGGGTCACCAATTCCTGTTACTTTGAATTCGATATTTGCGGGATTACCATCTGTAATAAGTTTCAATGTTGCTGATTTAGTTCCAGTCGTAAGTGGTGCAAAACCTAATCTGAAATTAATTGTTGTTCCAACATCAATCGCAGTCGGGAGGTCACTTTTAACTAAAAATTCAGATTCCTGAGTTCCTTCGTCAGGAACAACTACGTAACTTAAAACACTTGTAGTATAATTTCCCGTATTTTTTAATTTCAAGAATTTTGTTTTAGATTTATTTACTTCAATATTTCCAAAATCAATAAGTGGATTATCAACCAAAGATATTTGTTTCACTATCGAAGCTGGTTCGTATTTAAATTCTAAATAACATAATGCTGAACCTAATTCCCACAAATGAACTTTACCTGGTAAAAGATTGTATGTCCCAATTAAATAATTATCATATTGTTTGCTTAAAACAGGAGACCACGAATTGCCGTTATCTTCCGAAACTTTAACTTCACCATCGTAAAACAACAAGTATTGTTTATTAGTTGCAGTTGGTGAAAAGGCATAAATTGGCAATAAACCTTGATTTGTGAAATTAATTGTTGGATGAATTTTCCAAGACTGTGCACCGTCTGAAGTCATTGCAACATATCGACCCGAAGTAGCTCGTAAATCATCCGAAAATATGACAAATCCATTATTTGGACTACTAAACGAAAGGTCAACAACTGGTTTACCTAATGTTATTGTTGTTACCATCCAACTTTTACCACGGTCATTTGAAGTAAATACTCTGCCCATTGTAGTTCCGAACCAAATATTATCACCATCGAACTGCCCAGAACCAACAAGTCCATCTTCACCATTTAAAGCGGGGGGCAAAGTAGTTAAAAGGTTCCAAGTAGCTCCGCCATCAGTTGTAGTTGCCGCTCCCCAAACCGTTCCTTTAGGGTCGCCAAGCATAATTCCATTTTGGCTATCATAAAAATGAATAAAATTAATAAAGTTTGTAATCGAGCTTGTATTTATTGATTTCCAAGTATTTGCTCCATCAGTAGTATGTAAAATCTCCGATGTCCCAACTCCATCGTCAGTACCTGTCCCAACAAATGCATTTAACTGGTCAAATACATAAAGTGCGTAACAAGGATTATTTGACATATAATTTAATTGAAATTGCGTACCATTGACTTTTCCATAAATTCCTTTATTTTGCAATCTGTCGTTTCCTATTACCCAACCACGGTCATCATCAATCATCTTTATCGCATTTATTTGAACTACACTTGGATTAGAAGCATTAGATATTTTAGTTATAAATACATTGTCAGATTGCAATTTAATTGGTAATGATATTAACTCATAATTTATATAATCACTCGATACAACTTTTGCAAGCAACCTTGTATAACCAGAAAACCAAGGACAATCTTTAGTTAATGATAAGTTGAACTCAAGCGATTTTACTTCATCACTTGCTATTGAATTTATAGAAAATGTATTTTGTTCTAAAACAACCCAACTATCAAGTGGCGTTAACGTAACTTGAACATTACTTGCAGGCGACAAGTAATTTTTAAATGAAACTTTTAACTGATTTGTTTGATAATCTGAAATTTCGCTTTTTCCATTTATTAAAACTTCGTTGAGAGCAATTCCTGGAATTTGTTTATTAACATCACCGTTATTATACTCAAATGCTTTCAACGGGTCTGCAGAACCAAAATAATATGGCTGTTGTGCGGTGTTGATATTATTCGCTGCGGTTCCTCTTATATGCAACATTAATTGCTGTGGAGTCCAAGTTGGATGCAAAGATTTTAAATTGCCCACTAATCCGGCAATAATTGGAGACGCCATTGACGTTCCACTTTCATAGCCATAAGTATTATTTGGAGTAGTTGAATAAATATTTTCTCCATAAGTCCAAATATCAACAGATATTCCATAATCTGAAAAAGAAGAAGCTTGATTTGAAGCGGCTATGGAACCAACACTAAAAGTTGATTTAAAAGCAGCGGGATAATCGTTATTTGCATCAAGAGAGGCTGAATTATTGCCAGCCGCAACAACTATTACTGCACCTTTGCTAACAGCCGTGTTTACTATATCTTCTTCAGCAGGTGAATAACCAGGACCACCCCAACTACAATTAATTACATCTGCACCTAATTTTGAAGCATATAAAATTCCTTCATAGCCAGATAGTATGCCACCTAATTGATTATTATCTGCACTTACTTTTATTGGAATAATGCTGCAATTACCACCAATACTTGCTACACCAATTGCATTGTTTAAAATTGCAGATGCACAACCAGCAACATGAGTTCCGTGATTATTGTTTGGGTCTGTTGGTTTTGTGTCATTGTCTGGTAATAAATTTGAAGAATATGATGATATGTTGCCAACAAAGTCCCATCCGTGCACATCGTCAACAAAACCATTTTTATCATCATCAATACCGTTGCCAGGAATTTCGTTTGGATTTGTCCAAATATTATCAGACAAATCCTCATGTTTCCAATCAATTGCTGAATCAACTATTGCGATTTTTATTGCTTTGCTACCTTTCGATTTTTCCCAAGCTTTTGGCATATTCATTCTATATAAATATGATTGCTGACTTGCAAGAAAACTCGGATCATTTGGTGTAAAATCATACTTTTCACGTATAAAAATTGGCGAAGCATATTCGACTTCGGGGTCTTGCATTATTTCTTCGCATACTACATACGGGTCGACAGGTAATTCATAATTGACTTTATATATCCTACTAATTCCATACGCATCATCTTCATTATTACTTATAAATTTTTCAAATGGCACATCAAATTGCGATACAGAGAGAGTTTGTAATTCACTTTGCAAACGATAGTTTTTTATGCTTTTTTTATCTTTTGATATTTCTGCTTTTGTCTTGAGCTTAACATAAATTGCATTTTGTAAATAATATTTTTGGGCAACTTTTTCAATCACTTTTGTTTGCGATAAAGTCATCCATTTACCATCAACATTTTTCCCTGGTCGTGTTACTAACAAACCATTATGGCTTGTAGTAATTGGAATATTAGGCTTCGATATTGCCGGGAAATTAGCAATTAACAAAGAAAGCGCAAGTATTATAATTTTATTTTTCATAATATACCTAAATTTAGAATTTTCCATTTTGAGAAACTTAAAAGTATGTAAATTACATATTTTTTCTCATTTACATAAAAAATTTTTATTGGCTTAATTATATTAATTTGTGAAAAAGGCACTAAAATTTTGTATAATTCAATATAATTGCTAATTTTGGATTTTATTTTATTGAATGAAAAAACAAATAAACAGCATCACATCTTGTGTTTTAATTTTTGCTACATTCTTTAATGTAGTTGGTGTGATTTTATTATTACTATTTATCCGCAATTATAATTATATCAATATTCATAAAACTTTTGCAAAATCTCACAAATATATTTGTAAATTAGTATTTACGAAAAATGAATTTTACAACAACCCCAAAATAAAAAACATTAAAAAAGATGAATATTCTATTTATGGCAAGCTTTACGATATAAAATCAACAAATATTAAAGGTGATTCAATCATTCTCGAAGCATATCACGACGAAAAAGAAGAAAATTTCAACTTAACATTTGCAAACATATATAACAATAATACAAAAGCTAAACATAGAATACAGAACATCAATTTCAAAGATTTATCACCCTACATCTTGATTGATATTTTAACAATCTTGATTATTGATAATAATATATCAAATACTTTTTATACCAATATCTCAATCAAATCCATAATTTTAGATATTCAATCTCCTCCGCCCGAAATAGTCTAAGTTGAATATCATCCTCACTTTTATGTAATTGATTCTCATTACTTATTTAATTATTCTATTACTAAATAAATTTTTTAACTAAAAGGAACACAAAAATGAAAAGAATGTTAATAATATTATTAATAATATTGTTATATCAAAATATAAGTTTTTCACAAGTAAAAACAAAAGAAACAAACAAAGATTCACTAACTTTCCAAGCGAAAGAAATTGTCATTACAGGATTAAGATATCCTGAAAATAACATCGAAGTGCCATTGGCAATAAGCATACTTGAAAAAAAGGATTTAGAGTACTTTCCTGGGACAGGAATTGACGGTCCATTAAAATTAATTCCTGGTATTTTAGCACAATCAAGAGCAGGCACAAATGACGTGAGAATTACTATACGTGGATTTGGTGCAAGAGGTGCTGGCGACCGTTCAAATGCTGGAACTTCTCGGGGCATCAAATATTTCTTGAATGGAATTCCTCAAACAGAACCCGACGGGCGTACATCTTTCGACTTCTTAGAAATTCCTACGGTTCAAAAAATTGAAGTAGTGCGATCGAATGCATCTGCTTTATGGGGCAATGCGGCTGGTGGAGTCATTAGTTTTTCAACAATACCTGATTATAAAGAGTCTCTGCTTAACTTTTCAACTCAACTTGGTTCATATGGTTATAATAATTTTATGGTTTATGGCTCTTCGAAAATGCAATCAGGTTATATTAATTCCTCTCTTTCATATAATCATTTTGATGGTTGGAGGCAGAATTCACAATCTGAACGCTATTTATTTAATTTAGGACTAACATCGAATTTGTCTCAAAATACTTCATTATTATTGTTTATGTCAGCAGTTTCCAACAAATTTAACATACCAGGTCCCCTAACACAAACTACTTTTGATAATAGTCCCGATTCTGCTAACGCTACTTATTTATCACGTAAAGAACGCCGATTTAATCGTGCTGTTCAAGTTGGAATGAACTTAGAGCATAATTTTGATGATAAAAACTCAGTTTCAGCTATGTTTTTCGTAAATCCGAAATTTTTACAACGTTCCGAAAGAAATACTTTTCGTGATTTCACAAGATACCATTTAGGTGGAAATTTCAATTACAAAAATATATTTCAAATCACGGATAATATCAAAAATACCTTTTTAGTTGGTGCTGACGAACAATACCAAGATGGTGCTATTTTGTTTTATTCACTTTTAAATGGTGAACGAGGAACAACATTAAAAGATAATAAGAGCGAAGGTGCAAATAATTATGGGATATTTGCACAAGATGAAATTAACTTCAGCAATAACTTCAGTGTTCTTTTAGGTGTTCGCTATGATAA
The DNA here is from genome assembly GCA_964500435.1 of uncultured Chloroherpeton sp. Lineage (GTDB taxonomy): Bacteria > Bacteroidota > Ignavibacteria > Kapaibacteriales > UBA2268 > GWF2-33-9. The sequence goes on from CAZCNL010000004.1 coordinate 50,793, forward strand.
TGTTACTTATTATAGCGAAAGCTTTATGACTTTCCAAAAAGAAAATAAAACATTTGATAGAGCAACTCCAAAATTAGGATTGACTTATCTTTTCGACGACTTCCATAGTGTATATTTTAATTTGGGCGGTGGCATTGAAGTTCCGGCTGGTAATGAAACTGACCCTTCACCGAATTTAGGTCAAGATACAATTTATTTAATCAATCCTTTGTTAGACCCAATTGTTTCCAGAACTTATGAGATTGGCAGCAAAAACTATGAAGTTTTTAGCTCTGATTTTATTAATGGAATTTCTTACGAAGCATCACTCTTTTTAATTGATATTGAAAATGACATTATTCCATATCAAGGTGGAAAGTTTTATATGACAGCTGGTAAATCTCAAAGAATTGGTGCAGAAATTGGAATTGGCTCTAAGCTTTTTAATTCACTTGATTTAAATGTCAACTTAACTTATATGAACAGTAAATATATCGATTATAAAGTTGATTCAGTCCATTACGACCCAAATAAAGCTGGCATTTACGCCGATTATTCGGACAATAAGATTGCTGGTATACCTGACTTAATTTACAATGTTACATTAAAATATGTGCCTCCATTTTTTGATTATGCATTTTTACAACTGAATTTCGAAGGTGTTGGAAAATATTTCGCTGATGACGCAAATAAATTTGAAGTTCCTAGCTACAATATTATTAACTTACGCATTGGAACAACAAAACCAATAATGCTTGTACAAGGCTTAGGAGTTGATTTATTTTTCACTGCTAATAATGTTACTGATTCAAAATATGCGGCTTCGTCTTTTATTAATCCAGAAATTGATAAAACTTCGAAATTGCCGATTTACCTTGAGCCAGGATTACCGAGAAATTTTGTTGCTGGATTATCATTAAAATTTTAAATTAGTTAATTATAAAACAATGATAAATTCAATTAACTAATTTAACCAAAAAAAATGAGGTTGTTCGAACAGAGCAACCTCATTTTGTGTTTAATCATTTTGATTTTTTACTTTGCTTCTTCAAATTCTTGAAGTAAGTCCCATACTTTAAACTTCAAAGCATCAATATTTAAATTTGTTATTGAAGAAATAATTAATTGGTCTTTGAATTTCGAATCTAATTTTAATTTCTTAATTTGTTTAAATTTTTCTTCAGAAATTGTATCTGCTTTAGAAAAGCAAATCAAACGTTTTTTAAAAGAAAGTTCGACATTATATTTTTCTAATTCATAGACAAGAGTTTTATAATCTTCTTTAATTGTTTCAGAATTTGCGTCAATTAAAAAGATTAAAACTTTTGTTCGTTCGATATGCCGTAGAAATTGTAGCCCCAAGCCTTTGCCTTCTGAAGCACCCTCAATAAGCCCCGGAATATCAGCTACACTATAATTCTTGTATTCATCAATTCGAACAATTCCCAAGTTAGGTACTAAAGTAGTAAAGGGATAATCAGCAATTTTGGGCTTTGCAGCAGAAATTACAGAAATCAGAGTTGATTTTCCAGCATTTGGAAATCCTACTAATCCAACGTCAGCTAACAATTTTAATTCTAAGCGTATATTTAATTCCTCACCAGGAATTCCAGGTTGTGCGAATCGAGGTGCACGGTTTGTTGGTGTCGCAAAATTAGCATTTCCTAACCCACCTTTACCACCTTTTGCAATGATTACTTTTTGTCCGTCTTCTGTTAAATCAGCAATTAATTCATCTGTATCCATATTAAAAATCATTGTTCCAATAGGAACCTTGATTTTTATATTTTTTCCATTTTTTCCTGATTGTTTCTTTTTGCCACCATTTTCACCATTGGTTGCAATAAATTTTCTCTTGAATTTAAAATCAATTAATGTATTCAAATTCTTATTTGCTTGAATAATAACATCTCCACCCTTTCCACCATCGCCTCCATCTGGTCCACCTTTTGGAACATATTTTTCTCTACGAAAACTTGAATGACCGGCTCCACCATTCCCTGCTTTAACGTATATTTCAGCAATATCAATAAATTTCATTATTTTTTCTTTTTCTTATTAATCTTTAATTTCTAAAAGCAACTTGCACAATTCTCTTTTTGTCTCATTTTCTATTTTATCAATTTCCATATACTTTAAATTTGATTTATCAATTTTTTCAAATTCGGTGTTTAATTCTGTTTGTGCTGGTATTTTCGATTCAAGATATGATATTAAATCGTCTATTTTGCTATGAACTTCATCACTTTCAACTTTATTGACGTTTATATCTTCTATTTGTTCTATTTTTTCGACTTGATTTGCATCGGTATCATTATTATTTCCATTTAAAATAAAATCAGCCATTGATTCGAAATCGAAATTTTCGTTATTTTCAGAAGTTTCATTATCTGCAATTTCTACTGTCTTTTCTTCTATTATCACTTCATTCAGTAGTTCGCTTTCTTCCTCAAAACTTTCTATTTCAGTTAAATCACTTCTCAAATTTTGTTCTTCATTTTTCAATTCATTTATTTCATCGTTAAATGACTCTGTTTCCATTTCGTTGATTTCAATTGCATTTTGCTCAGGATTGTTTCCCATTTCTTCTATGAATTCAATTTCTTCTTCATCTTCAATGTGCTTTTTCAATTCAAAATTTTCAGTTTCTAATAATTCCGTTTCTTTTATCTCTTGATTTGCTTTCGATTCTGTTTGTGAAAATTCAAAATCATTGTCTTCATTACTATTATTTTTATTTGATAAAATAATTTCCTTTTGGTATGACATTAAAAAGTTTGATAATTGCTCTTTTGTCATACCATATAATTCGCTATCACTGGAAAATTTTGCCAGATATTGTTTTAATCCTTTCCATTTTTTATCATCAAAAAATAAATATAAAGCTGCAACCGGTAATGCAGGCTCACCTGCTTCATTGATAATATTGCAATCATATATTGGTTCGAACCAATTAATTACATCTCTAATATTTAAATACTTATAATTTTCACTTTCAAGCTCGGCAATTATGTTTGAAAACCTATTGCGTTCAATTAATTCATTATTTGGCACCTCCATATACTTTTGTTCATACCAAATTCTAATTGATGTAACAAGTGGATTATCATCAGGAAAATAGTTTAATTTTGTATGAATCTGATAAAAAGGGATTAATAACTCATCTCTAAAAGTAAAACTTAATAGTGTTGTTTGGGGACGTAAGATAAAATTAAAATACAACTCACAAGAATTTTTGATTATTTTATTATACTCCTCTTTTGTAAAAGTATAATTATTTTGATAAACTTTGACAAAATTTTGCCAACTTTCTGATATTTCAACATCATCAAAATTTAACCTTTCTTGCCCAATAATTTGCTTTATTTCAAGTATTTTCGATATAATAAATCCATTGAAATATCTTTTAACAAATTCAGGAATATCAAGTTTCATAATTGCATCAAATGTAATAAACTCCATTTGAGCAAATGTCGAAGAAATGAGTTCTACTTTGTAATTGATTAACTCTTCAAACATATTTTTTTTTAAAATTAATTGATTTCAAATTTAATAAAAAAGGTTTATATAATAAACATTTATTATTAAAAGAATAAAAAAAAGAGGTTGTCTTTGGGACAACCTCTTGTAAGTATTTAACTAATTCATTATTATCTAACAACTGTGAAAGTCTTAGTGATAACAATGTCGTTGCTACGTAAAATTAATGTGTATGAACCAGCTGGGAGAGTTGATACATTAATGGATAAGTCTTGCGAACTGTTTTGAATTCCGCTAAGTACATCCATTACTCTTCTACCGTTCAAATCGAATACTGCTAAATCAACATTCATTGAACCGAAAATATCTAAATGTACTTTTGCTGTATTTTGTGCAGGACTTGGAGTGATATCACTCATTGAAATTGTGCCTTCAACACCATTAATAGTAACATATTTTACATCGCTATAGTTGTAGGAACCATCTTTATCTACCATCTTGAGACGATATGCATATGTATTACCAAATGTAACTTTACTATCGGAAATTGGTCCATAATTTACTACATCCCCACTCACACCGGCGGCTTTAACAGTTGCAATTTTTCCGAATTCGTTGGAAATGTTGTTCTTTACTGTAGCTCTTTCAACGTCGAAGTGTGATGTATTATACTCTGAACCTGTTGTCCAGTTAATATCAACTCTACTTCCTGCTTGGTCAGCATTGAAGCTTAGTAAGTTAACAGGCAAGATATTTCCATCGTATTGTTGTGCAAAATCAAGTATTCCACGCATAGGATTGCTTAAGTTAGCAAAATGTCTCCAATCGATTCCAAAGAAGATCGTGTTATAGTTGAATGTTGCAGTAGCTACGCCCATAATCTTTTCTGAGTTTGGTGCGTCTGCTGGTACAAATGAACCTAATTTATCGTAAATATATGCAATTTGTGCTAATCCATCGTTTGTTGTAACCATATTAACGTAGGCTGGTTTTGGATATCCATCTGTTGGGAAATCTGTTGCTTTTACTGTTTCAACAAGTTTTCTTGCAATTCCAACACCTGTAACTGTGTAACCATCGTAATTGCCATTAGCACCTAATGGGTTTGATGGAGTTTTGTCTGTTACTCTGAAGTATGTGCTTAAAGTACTTGCTAAATCAGTTCCTACCGATACTCTAGGATATTCTTGGCTAGCTGAAATTATGTTTTTCTTCTTAGTTGATGTTCCTGAATTTAAATAATTAATAATTGCATTGTTTTGATATCTATCGAATGCTTCTGGTGCTACTTCATTATCTCCATCAGACCAGAATATTGTTCTATACATTGTATAATCTAATGATCTTGGTTCCCAAGCTGTTCTGTTGAAGTAATCAAAATCAAATCTGTTATTATCTGGTATCTTTTCGAAACCAATGATTTTCAAACCAGCTTGTAATGCACTGTAATTTAATCTCTTTGCAACTTCATCTACATTTGGATTTGAAGGCATTGGGCTCAAATCACTTGGTGTATTTACCATCATTTCAAATGGTGATTTTTGAATATAGAATCGAACATACGCAACTGTTGTGTTGTTATCATTATTTAAATCATTATCAGCTTTGAGTGTAAGTCTGTAAACTGGTGTTACATTTTCTTTCATTGCTTGGAATTGCAATGGAACATTGTAATTATATCCCATTTGATTTAACTCGTAGTATGTCTTTGGAACGAATTCTTCGCCTTGTCCATCAGCCAAGTTGAATGACATATTTTGGAATTCGAATGATTCTATTCTTTCGATATTCTTGTTATAAGTGAACATAGTTTCGTAAGAACCATCTTCTTTTTGTACGTCAATTGTTAAATGCATAGGAACGTTAACTGCAAGCATACTTCCAGGATTATGAATACGAGCAACAACATCCACCGGAGCAGTTGTCATTACATATTCTGCTTCGCTAAATTGACGTGGTGCTGTTTGATAGTAGTTTCCTGGACTTACAATAAATAATGGTTGCAAGTCACGAACATACATTCTACCAAGAAATTCACTTGCACCGATATCATATGGATATCCACCGTCACCTCTTACATTGCCATCAATGTCGGTTGTGAAATCTGTTAATACTTTACCTCTATTGTTAAGAACTGAACCCAATGGAGTTGGATTATTCTTTACTCTGAGATATTGAGGTAAATCAGTATTTGTTGTGAAATCATTTGTGAAATTGAAACCTGTTATTGAGTTAAAGTCATTCTTTGTCCATAATTGCCACTGTAATAAACTCTTGTATTGATTGTTGTATCCTGCTTCGATTGCTTGGTCGTTTTTGTATGTTTCAACAAATCTGAAATGTGATAAGTTTTGATTATTTCCTAACCAGAAAGCATTGTTGTCTGAAACAAATGTATTTGCGGATGGGAAACGTCCTTGATATACAATTGCTGCATCGAAATCACTGTTTGAATTATTGACTGCATTATCAGTAATTGCAATTGCATTATTATAGACTTTTACACCATTGAAGTTAAGAATACTTAACCCTGCTTGATTTCCGTTATTATTTATTCCGTCATCTCCGATTACAATTGTATTATTTGCGACAAGCAAGTTTTGACCGAAGTAATCGCTAAATTTTGGATTGAAGCTGGTAGTTCTGGCAGTCGAGATATTAATACCATATCTTGAACCATTAACATCATTATTTTTAATTCCCCAAACAATGTTGTTATAAACCTTGAAGTTTTCAGCAATATTCGGGAAGAATTGATATCCTTCCAAAGGTGATGGGAATTGTTCTCCATTTTGTAAGATGTATATACCAGCCGTTGTTTTCGAGTCAACTAAGCCACTTATTTCGTTATTATATAATTTAATACCGATGTTGTTGTATCCTCGTCCGTATGTAACTGGATAATCACCTGCTTGAATACCATAAGATTCGTCAGTATTTACTGATTTGACATTGTAAATTCTATTTCCGCTAATTTCTGGATTTTCTTCGAAACCGACGAATATTCCAGCTTTTTCTACATCATATATTATATTGTTGGAAATGACATTATTTAAATTATAATATCTATCATATCTAAAAGTTCTTGGATTGATTAAAACACCAATACCCATAGATGCAATTCCATAGCCAAATCCTGTAATTTCATTGCCAATAAATTTATTATTTGAATTTTGAACTGTATCAATAAACAAAGTTCTACTTTCGAATATATCACTAGTCAATGAACCACGATTAGCTATACCAGCAGAAAATCCTAATACTCCGTCTGGAGTTGGAATTGAGTCAGCTGTAAATTGGAAACCATCTGATGGGCTCCATTTAGTTCGTGGCAATGTAGTCTTTGTGGTTATTTTTGGTGAAGCATTTTCAATTATTACATTCTTGATTGAAATATCATGTGAACCACGACCTAAGAAAAATGCTTGTCCTTGATTTGAACTAAATGAATGTAAAACGAATTTCAAAGATTTATTTGCACCACCATCAAAGAATATGTAACCTGGTGTATTAATAAATTTCTTCAAAATTGTGTTGTTAGGTGCTGTATAAACAGGTGCATATGGACTTGTTGGGAATCTGTTTTGTCCGAACAAAACACCTTTTCCTGATTGTGTATATAAATTAATTACAACACTTGCTTTTTGAGTTGCTTTTTGTGCACTTGGTTTAAATGTCAACTTACGATAAGTTTTTGAAGCGGGATCATAACCTAAGCCCATAATCCAAGAAGACAAGTCCCAAGCTGGAGCATTTATATCTTTTGAATAAACATCATAAGAATCGTCTGTTAATTCGATAGTTAAGTCTCCGCTTAAGCCTTGTTGATAAATTTTATCTGTCAATGTATTTAAATCTTTAATAGCTTCATTTTTACCAACTTTAACAATATTACTTAATCCACCAATTACTTTAAATGTAGATTTTACAGTATTGTTTGTAGTGTTATAATCACCTTGTGTTGCAATTGTTAAGGTTACTTCATAATCACCTGGTACATCGAAAATTGTTCCATCAAAGTATGCGATTTTCTTATTATAATATCCCGATGGCACATCAGGTAAAACTATAGTTAGTGTTTTCGACGGACCATTTGGCAATAATTTATATGTATAGTTGCACGTTACATTCGAAACGTCACCGGCTCCAATGTTTTGAACAATTGCTGCTGGTTTAACCGCTTGTCCAGCAAATATTGTTGAACCTGGTTCTGGTGTCAGAATCGAGTACGCTAACACCTCTGTTTCTGCTTGTACTTCAAAGTTATATTGTGGGTCTGTTGAACGTGGCATTATATCGTTGAATGGCTCTAAGTCTGTGGCACTCAACAATTGTGATTCGAGTACTAAACTAAACACGTCTAATGAATCCATCGTAATTGTACCAAAATCCATTGTTATTTTTTGCTTTGGTAACAATACTGTATACTCAGGTAATGTAGTATCAAAAAGTTTAGTAACAGTTTTTACTAAAATACCTTTTGAGTCGTAAATTTTTGCGATAGCATTAAATTTTGTGATATTTTTCAAACCAACATTTTGATAAGTTCCAACAATAGGTAATGGAACTTGTGGTGGATATTTATAAAATCTTGGTGTTCCGTTTGTTTGAGGTGATAAAATATCAACAACTGCTAAGTCATTCAACCAAGATGCTGTAAATTTCTTGATAATAACTTTTTCTTGTCCATTTGCTTTATGTAATGTGATCCAAAGTTGGTATTCACCTCCAGAATTTATTTTTAAATCCCCATTACCACCTGGTGCAGCTATGCCTGTAGCTTTTGAAATAACAACTTTACTTTTGCCTGATAAATCAATATATTGATTGCCACTTGCATCTAAACCTTGATAAACTGTATTCATCGAAGGCATAGGTCCTTTTATTTCATATTTGAATGAAGTGCCAGCTGCTTGTGGAGTTTTAAATTCTAAGTATGGTTTTTCGAAATATTGATAATATTCATCACCCTCTTCGGTAGTCATTTTTCTTGTTGTGCCATTGTAAAGTTCACCAGCAAATAAAATATCATTTGGTGATTCATCACTTGGGAAAACTGACTGAATCGGGAGTTGGAATTCAACAACATAATCTTCAGTTTCACCGTATGCATATACATAACTATAACCGTAACTATAATAATCATAAGCGTAGGCATCAAGGCAAGGGTTTTTTCCTGATTGATAGTATTTCATATAACCGTAATCATAAACATAATCTTCATAATATGGATAATAATATGAAGTCAAAATACGCATTCTAACCTTTGTAGCATCAACGTTATCAGGAACTTTAATTTGATAGGAATATTCAAATAAATTACTTGAGCAATATGGCGCAGCTGATTGTGTAGGATTCCAATGTTGATAGTATCCACGCCATTGAGGATTTGGATATGTTCCAGACGGCGAATTAACCCATTCTCCAGCATCTACCCAATCACCATCTGCATTCCAATCGATAAAGAGACGCATTGTATAATATGATGTTGATGTACTATAGCAGTAATAAACATCATACCCCATAACGTTTGCTACTCGAATTTTAAAATTATAAGTATCGCCTATGTCTAATTGTGCGGCTGGTACAGTGCTGAAGTATTTAAAGCAACTTGGGTCATCAAATGATGCAGGATTTGTAACATTATTCCATACAAGTTGACCACTTGTTGTTTCTATTCGAACTTCTCCAATTCGAGTTGAATAATATGCTGGGTATCCATAGTTTTGAGCATAATATGCGGGCCAGCAGTAATAATATGTAGGTGCTGTAAACCCACTTGGTGATGTCGGGTTACAATAGTTGGTTGGTTGAGCTTCTGCTCGACCGAAAAAAATCAAAGCAAGTACAATAAATGTCAATACTTTACTTGCCGTGATTTTTAAAATTGTGTTTGTTTTTAACATATCTACACCTTTAGTTTTAAATAAATTGATTTTTTTCTCTTTGTCTGATTTCTAACTTTATAAACAAAATAAACATTAATTTGTTACAAAATGTAAAACTTTGAACAAATTTGCTTTTTATAAAAACTAAAATTACTAAAAAAAGTTTTAAATACAAACTTTTTATAACATTATTTTATAAATATTATCAACATTTTATATTAATATTTCATATTTTTCATTTTTTTTGATTTTGTCCTTATTTTTTTTTAAATTTGAAAAAATTAAAGTGAAAAATGTCAAAAAGTAAGATTTCAGAAATGGAAGAGCAGACTCAACAAACTGCCGATAAAGAAAAAGACAGAGCGCTAAAACTCGCTATTGAACAAATTGAACGACAACACGGCAAAGGTTCAATAATGCATCTAAATGACCGTGATATCGTAAAAATCGATGCTATTCCGACTGGTTCAATATCAGTCGATACCGCCATTGGTATTGGTGGTATTCCAAGAGGAAGAATGACAGAAATATTCGGTCCTGAATCATCCGGAAAAACTACATTGTGTTTGCATATGATTGCCGAAGCACAAAAACTTGGCGGAATTGCTGCTTTTGTCGATACCGAACATGCTCTTGATATAAACTATGCTCAACGTGTTGGTGTTGATTTAAATAATTTGTTGTTGTCTCAACCTGAATTCGGCGAGCAAGCTCTCGATATTGTAGAAACATTAGTCCGTAGCAATGCCATTGATATTGTCGTTGTGGATTCCGTTGCCGCCTTAACTCCACGTGTTGAAGTTGAAGGTGATATGGGTGACGCTCAAATGGGTTCCCAAGCTCGTTTAATGTCTCAAGCTATGCGAAAGCTTAATGCAGCAATTGGAAAATCTAAAACTGCGGTTGTATTTACAAATCAATTACGAAGTAAAATTGGTGTAATTTACGGAAATCCTGAAACTACTACTGGCGGCAATGCTTTGAAATTTTACGCATCTGTTCGTATTGATATCAGGCGAAAAGATATTATCAAAGAAGGCACGGAAATCATAGGCAACCGAGTAAAAGTAAAAATTGTGAAAAATAAAGTGGCTCCACCATTCAAAGAAGTCGAAATCGATATTCTGTATAATGAAGGTATCTCGAAAATTGGTGATATGATTGATTTAGCTACTGAATTCGGTATTATAAGCAAAACTGGTTCGTGGTTTGCTTATAATGAAGAACGTGTGCAAGGAAAAGATGCTATGAAAAAACTTATTAAAGATAATCCTGAACTTTTCCAAAAACTGGAAGCAGAAGTTCGTGCAAAATTTAATTAATTCATTTCAAATATCGGTAGAATTAAAAAAGTAGTCTTAATAGACTGCTTTTTTTTATATATTCTTTTTTAGCCATTGATAAAAAAAGAGGTTATTTGGAAAAACAACCTCTTCTTTTTTATTGTATAAAAAATTTTATTTATATTGTCTTAACCATTCCAATCTATCTTGTAACTCTGCGATTGGTACTTGTAATTTTTCTTTTGGTAAGATTGCATCTTCTTGACTTGTGAATACTAATTCATAATCTTTACTCATTACAATTGCTTCCTCAGGGCAAACTTCTTCACAAAAACCACAGAAAATACATCTTAGCATATTGATTTCAAAAAGTTTTGGGTAACGTTCTTTTTCTTTTTCGGTTTCGGCAGGTTGAACTTCAATAGCAAGGGCAGGACATACTCTCGAGCAAAGACCACAGGCTACACAACGCCCACCATCTTCTTCAAGAACTAATACCGGTCTTCCTCGAAATGATGGCGAAGGTATCATTTTTTCTTCTGGATAACTTCTTGTAAATTTGGGTTGAAACATTGTAGTAAAAGTCGAAGCGAGACCTTTGGCAATTTCAGGAATATATAATTTTTCCCAAAAAGTCATTCTTTGTGCAGCAGTATTTGTTTTTATATTCATAATTATTGCTCTCTAATTTAATTAAGACTTATGCTATTTTAAAATTATTACTCCTAATGCAGTTAAAATAAAATTTAATAAAGAAAGAGGAAGTAAAACTTTCCATCCTAAATTCATTAATTGGTCGTATCGGAATCTTGGGACAGTCCATCTGACCCAAATGAAAAACATTATTAACAAGTAAATTTTAATAGCAAAAATAATAAATTGTAAAATACCTAATAATAAGCTTCCTGGAATTAATCCTATCGAAGTTGGGTCAAATGGCAAAGTCCACCCACCGAAATAAAGCAATGTGATTATTGCCGATGATGTTGCCATATTTGCATATTCTGCCAAAAAGAACATACCAAAACGCATACCAGTATATTCAGTATTATAACCAGAAACTAATTCTTGTTCGGCTTCTGGTAAATCAAATGGGGCTCTGTTAGTTTCAGCAAATGCAGTTATAAGGAAAATTATAAATCCAAGAGGTTGAATGAATATATTCCATCTAAATCCTCCCCAATGTGAGTATTGTTGATTTACAATCTCTGATAATGAAAATGAACCTGATAAAACTATGATTGATAAAATAGCCAGTCCCATCGATAATTCATAAGAAATCATTTGAGCGGAGGACCTTAATCCACCCAATAATGAATATTTATTATTTGAAGACCAACCGGCAATTGCAATTCCATAAACTCCAACAGAAGTCATCGCTAAAATGAATAAAATTCCAATATCGGCATTTGGTGCAATTCCCATTTGAATAACCCTATCACCTATTTTAATAGGGTCCCCGATTGGAATCACAGCCCAAACCGCAATTGCCACTGTTAGCGAAATTACGGGTGCTAATCCATGCAAAAATTTATTAGCACCTGCTGGGATTATATCTTCTTTCATTATTAATTTTACAACATCAACAATTGGTTGTAGCAATCCGAATGGTCCTACTCGATTTGGACCGATTCTCAATTGAATCCAAGCGGAAATCTTTCGCTCAAGATAAACAGAAATTGCCGCAGAAACTAATAGCAAATTAATGATTATAAATGCTTTTATTAATGCTTCTAACGTAATCCATAAAATTTCGTTCATATTTCTTTACTTCTTAATTTCAGAAAAATTTTTATTCTGGTCGCATATGGTGCGAAACGTAATTCATCAAAATTGGTTCTGGTTGATGTGCTTTATTTAAAACCAAACCTTGATATTTATCTAATAATTCATAATTCATTCCTGAAAACGATGGAATATGCAATGCAATATCCGTAAAAACATTTTCAGCTGTTTTATATGCAAAAGATCCAGCCATTGAATTTGCAATTGCTGTAATAATTTTCCATACTGGCTTTGTATTTCGCTCTTCCTTGCGTGTCCATCTGTCATTATAAGCACCAAATTTATCCAAACGGCTCATTTTCATTCCCATTCTGGAAATATTTTCTGACGTAACGACTGCTGGTGTAAAATGTTGCACTCTTCCATCGACATTTGTAAATGTTCCTTCTATTTCAGCATAAGTAGAAGTTGCAAAGACAATATCTGCAATTTCTGTCAATCTGCTATGGTTTGTTGCAAGAACAATCAAGCAATCAACATTTTCAATTGCCGCTTCAAAAATTGGATTATCTTCAATTTTATCGTTAATTAATATTAATGCTTTAATATGTTTTTTATTTATGTTGTTTGCGAGAGCATCGGCACTTATTCCATCACCAACTGGCGTAATACCAATTTCGTATGCACCACGAGAATTTGGTGTCATATCGTTTGTATGCAAAAAATCATCTTTGAATGATTCATCAATATGTTGGAAGAAATCTATGTGCTTAGTTTTAAGAACTTGTTTTGCAAAACGCTGTATTGTATAATGGTCTTCGTTGGTGCAATAACCAGAACCAAGAACCATTATCTCATTAGGTTTATAATTATTCAAAAGTTCTACTGCTTTTAATTTAGCATCATCAAAGCTAACTATTTGTTGTTCTCCATTTGTTTTTATTGTATTATTAGTAACTCTATTTTCATTGACAAATGGATACTGAGTAAGTCGTCCGTAATCGCACATCCAATAACGATTTACAAATAAATTATTTCGTGGTTGTAACCTTTGAATAATATTATTGCGTACACCAATTTTAATATTGCAACCTTGTGAACAACCAGGACAAATAGAATCAGTAAAGCTCATTTCCCAAACACGTGTTTTGAAGCGAAAATCTCTTGAAGTTAAAGCACCTACAGGGCAAATTTCTACCACATTCATTGAATATGGATTATCGAATTGGGTGCCTTCGAAGAGTTCAATATATGTATGGTCTCCTCGTTCAACAAATGTTAATACATCTTGTTTTGCAACTTCTTTGGCATATCTAATACATCTCGAACACAAAATGCAGCGTTCAGCATCATACATAACATTTGGACCCCATTCCATACGCTTCGGTTTGTGATTTTTCTCTTCGATAAATCGACTTTCGCCTTTTGAATGGTTGAATGCATAATCTTGTAATTTGCACTCACCAGCTTCATCACAAATTGGACAATCCAGCGGATGATTGATTAATAAAAATTCCATCACAGATTCTTGTGCTTCAATCACTTTATCATTTTTTGTGCGAACAGCCATTCCATCAGATATCGGTGTTGCGCACGCAATTTGTAACTTGGGTATCCATTGGATTTTTGTACTACCATCCTCTTCGTGTTCGAAGCTACCATCGGGTAATCGACGAGGCATTCCAACTTCAACGAGGCACATTCTGCAATTTCCTGCAACTGATAATTCGGGATGCCAGCAAAAATGTGGTATTTCAAGGCCATTTAAGTATGCTGCTTCAATTATTGTTTTGCCATTTTCTACGTTTAATAATTTTCCATCTATTGTTATTTGAGGCATTATCTGCTCCTAATATCCATTATGATAATTAAAAGTTAATGAAATGTAATATTCAAGAATGCAAAATACAAAATTTTTTCAAAATTTTTAATGAAATTTTATTGTTTCATAAGGTTTCTGCTATTCTCCAAATTTCTTGACAAGGAAAATTATTTTCATATAATGATTTGGAAATTATTACTGAATCAATTCCAAATCTTTCATATTCAGATAATTTTTTAAGTGTTATGTAATTTGGAACTCCACAAAAAAGCGAAATATTCATCTTACTTATTTGTGCAATATTCTTTAATTTTTCAAAATTTACTGGTTGATTATTGCCAATCCACTCTTTATCACCGTATATTAATCTTTTTGCACCGATACTTTGTAAAATTTCAATTAATTCGCTTAGTTTATGACCTGATTCTTTTCCCCAAAATAGTAATTCATCATTATCGGCTATTGCATGGAAAGTTATTCTGCTCGCACCAAATTCTTTAAGTAATTTCTTTGTTATGTCAGGATCGGTAATTGGTATTTGGGACAAAGAAACACGAAATATACCATTTTCAAGATATTCCACTAATTCATCAATTGAGTTTGACCTTGATGATAATATTACAGGAATATCTATACATTCAATTATATCAAGTATAATTTGCTTATTCGGTGAATCCGGATTTGTACCGTCTAAATCATTAATATGCAATGTTTTTGCGTTTTCACTCCTCCAAAGCATACACAAATCGATTGGATTTTCTGATAATTCTTTATAGTAGAATTCAAATTTATCTGGTGCTTTGATTCTTTGTACGACTTTCCCGTTTTTTATATCTAATGATGGAATTACTAAAATCATTTTATTTCATCAATTTTTGTAAAGATAATTTTATTAATTCTTCTGTTGTAATCGTATCGTTACTTCTTGAATGTACATCTCTGACACATTTTTCTGCAGTTTGACGATTATATCCCAGCATTATCAAAGCTTCAACTGCTTCTTCTCGTACAGCAAAGTTTTTGCTCAACTCGATACTTGAAGGAATTTCAGAAACAGACATTATTTTATCTTTTAATTCCAATAACAATCGTTCGGCTGTTTTTTTTCCAATACCTGGTATTTTTTGAATAGAATTAGAGTTTCCTGAATTTATCATATTGCTCAGTTCTTCTGGTAAAATCGAAGATAAAATACTTATTGCGCTTTTCGGACCTATTCCATTGACATTCAAAAGTAATTTGAATATTGTTCTTTCTTGTTGTGTAAAAAATCCATATAAATTCAATGCATCTTCTCTTGGAATCAAATGTGTAAATAATAAAACTTCTGCGCCCACTGGTGGTAGTTTTTCAAATGTTTTAATGGAAATGATTATTAAGAATCCTATTGAATTTGCTTCAATAACCACTTCTGTGGGCTTTTTTTCAAGTATTTTTCCTCTTACAGTTGAAATCATTTTGAAATCATTGTTTATTGTTTTATAAATTTCTTTATGTACTTTGTGTTCTTGATTTCTAATTGCAAAAGATACGCTCCAGCAACTACATTGTTGATATTTATATTAATTGATTGGTTATCTTGCAAATTAACTTTCTTCGAAAAGACTATTTTGCCATCAATTGACTTGATTTCAATTAAGGCATCGCCTTCTCCAATATTTTGAGTAATAATTTTAAATTCTCCATAATTTGGATTTGGAGAAAGCAAAATGAATGAATTATCATTGTTGCTTGATTTTACAGATAAACCGTCAACTTGAAATTCAGGTGAAATTGATGAACACTCTGCCTCATTAAACATTTCAACTGTAAAATTACCTAAATCTGATTCTTGTAAATTATACGTTTGACTTGTTGCATTATTTATTTTCTTGCCATCAAGATACCATTGAAAATGGTTTGCTTCAATATTATAGCTTGTATCTTCTACACTTGCTATTAGTGTATTTCCCTCCCTTAAAATTATTGGTTGTGGAGGAATTTCACTTCTTACAATTGTTATAACTTTTTCCGGTGAAGTGCAACCTTGAGCAGTTATTCCGTAAACTTTATATTCGCCTGGTTCTGTAATTGTTATTTTTCTAACTGTATCTCCTGTTGACCATCTATAAGATTGAAAACCTAAATTTGCTCGCAATTCTATTTCTTTTTCATCACCACAAAATGCAAATTTTCCTGTTGAAGAGGTTATATTTATATCTTTAATAGAATATACTTTTATTTCAACACCTTTTGATTTTGCTTTACAACCATTATCCGAAGTAACGATAACACTATAAATGCCTTGTTTGTTAACTTTAATCGTACTTGTTTTTTCACCAGTTGACCATTCGAAATTACTATAATTTCCAACTAATTTTAATTCAACACTATCACCTTCGCATAAAACTGTTTTACCATTAACTAAAATTTCCGGTTCAGGTAAATTACAATCTAATACTTCTGTCTCCCAAATTCCACGTCCGTATGTTGCAGCTCTTAATTTTACTACTTGTCCATAATTGATTTCTAATTCTTGGATGATTAAATTTGGTAATTCTGTACCAAATTTTTCCCAATAACCAGAACCATAATCGCTATAAAAGACTCCAATATCTGTTCCAATATAAATTCTGTCGGGAGAGTTTTTCTGATAAACAATTGTATTTACAGGTATATTTGGCAAATTTCCTGATAAATTAATTACATTATCATTTTCAATTTCATATACTTTATCACCATTGGAAAAACCTGATTTTGTTACCCAAAATCTTTTTGGATTGTATGGGTCAACTGCAATATATGTTATCGCTGTCGTGTTCGAGTGATAAACATTATTCCAATTTTTACCACCATCGATTGTTACAAACACATCTGTTGCATTTGCAGCATAAATAACATTTGAATCAGATGGTGCTACAACAACCGAGTTCAATGTTAAGTTGCTTCCAAAATTTGAAATTTTAGTCCATTGACCTAATTCTCCATATTTTGTATTTTTCCAAACATTTTGAAAACCAGCATATACATTTTGTGGATTTTTAGGATCAATAGCAAATGGTGTAACCCAGGCACCACTTTCTCCAGTTACTGTTTGATCTATTATCCTCGTGAAATTTACTCCACCGTTATTTGATCGATAAAAAGAACCGTAATAAATTGAAACATACATTCTGTTTGGATTTGTTGGGTCAACGGCTGCTTCCATTCCATCAGCACTATAAACGTGTTTCCATTCATTATTAATTAAAGCACTCGTACCATTATCTTGAGCTCCAGCTACGATAACATCAGAATAAAGGTCGCTGCTTCCCATTCTATAAAACTGAGTTATTGACAATCCTTTAGAAATATCAACCCAATCAGCTCCACCATTTGCAGTAAAAGAAATTCCTCCGTCACTGCAAGCATATAAACGTTTCCCCGATGGTGAAAATCGCAAGTCGTGTATATCGGCATGAACGTATGGTAAGGAATAATAACCATACCAATGTGTAGATAAAGTCATCGAAAATCCAAGGTCATTTGTTTTCCAAATATTCACTCCACCAATAAATAAATTATATGGGTCTTTTGGTGAAACTGCAAGTGCTAAATCATACATTCCTTGACCTTTCGAATCACTTCCTTTGCCATCATACCAACCTAATATATTATTTACTGTGTTTGTTGTTGCTGTTACATTCCAAGTCTCTCCGCCATCTTGAGATACTGCAAGTGAATTAAAACCTGAATTCGAAGAATTAGATGCTAAACAATAAATTGAATTTGCATCAGCTGGACTTACTTCTATACATAATCTATTTGAACTGCTTACAGAAAAAATTGATTTCCAACTTTCTCCTTTATCAGTTGATTTAAAGACAAAATTTTTACCTGAAAAACCATAGCTCGAAGCATAAACAACATTTGGGTCATCCGGTTTAAATTCCATATCAATAATTGAGTTATCGGCAAATTTTTTAATCCAGGAATTGCCACCATCTGTTGTTTTATAAATTCCATCATTTGCACCAACTATTACGGTGTTTTCATCGTTAGGGTCAACAAGAATTCGAGTAAGTGTCTTTTTTTCGCTTAATTGTTTCGAGAAATTAGTAACAAACCACGTTGCACCGTTATCTGTCGTCTTAATAATGCCAATTGAATAATAACCACCTGCTGTTCCAATACTACCATCAGCATCGCCTGTTGTTACATAAACTACATTTGGATTGGTTGGTGCAATTGCAATATCACTAACACCTAATGAAAGAAAATTTGTAAATGGATAATTTATCCAAGTGTTACCTCCATTTGTTGATCTCCATACCCCGCCTGATGCAGCCCCAATCCATAAATCTAACTCATCTTTTGGATTAAATCTAACAATATTAACTCGTCCTACACCTTGCTCCCTGGTATTTGCAGAACTTGGTGGGGCGAATGGTCCTAATTGCTTCCATTGATTATTTGCTTGTATTTTATTGTTGTTATTATACTTTTTATCGAATGTTATCGACTCCTGATAAATCTTGTATGGGTCTGGAAATTCTCCTGTTGGAAATGTTCTTTGTCCCCAAAAATACTCCCATCTCTTAAATTGTTTCCATCCACGCCTGACACTTGGGTTTTGCGAATTATACTCATCATTTAATCTTTTTTGAATTTCGTTAAAATTTTGTTTGGTATCGTTTTGCTGTATATCTTGTAATTTATTCTCCCCAAATAAGAAGCTATTAATTAAAAAGATAAATATTGTCCCTATTAATACTAATTTTTTCATTATTACTAAATTTTATTTAACATATTTATATGACAATACAAAATTAATGAAAGTTACAACGATATTGAAAATAATTATAAAACTTTCTAATTTTTAGTTAAAATTATAAATTTATTCCTTGCAATTCTTAATTTCAAAGGTCAATTAACAGACAATATAAATATTTTTAATAATTTAGCAATTTAATAAAATTCAAGACGATGGATAAACAAATACCTTTAGTTGTCGATTTGGATGGAACGCTCATTTCAACTGATGTTTTGATGGAACAATTATTTATTTTATTAAAGAGAAAACCTTATTTTATTTTGCATATTATAGTATGGTTTTTCCAAGGTTATGCAAAATTAAAATATGAAATGACAAAGCGTGTTGAACTTTCCCCCGAGATTCTCCCATACAAAGAAGAAGTGATAAATTGGGTGAAAGCACAAAAAGAAGCTGGACGTAAAATTGTTTTAGCTACAGCCGCACAAATTGAAAATGCCGAAATTATTGGCAATTATATAGGTATATTTGATGAAATCATTGCTACTACGCCAAATTATAATTTAAGAGGAAATAATAAAAGATTAATTTTGAACCAAAAATTTGGAGAAAAAAATTACGATTATATCGGCGATGCCTATGTTGATTTAAATGTCTGGAAATCTGCAAGGAAAGCTATCTTAGTCGAACCAACTCAAGACTTAATTTCACGAGCAAAGCATATTACAAATATCGAAAAAGTATTCGAACCCAAAGATTCAAAAATTAGTATCTTTTTTAAATCAATTCGTATTAATCAATGGCTTAAAAATTTACTCATTTTTGTCCCTGTGATTTTGGCTCACATTTTTGAGTTAAATACTCTGGTACAATTATTTATTTCATTTATTTTATTTAGTTTTGTTAGTTCTTCTGTCTATTTATTGAATGATTTATACGACCTCGAAGCAGACAGAAAACATCCAATCAAAAAAAATCGCCCACTTGCATCGGGACAAATGCATCTTTCCACTGGATTATATTACTCGATTGGCTTTTTGTTTGTTTCATTAACTTTGAGTTATTTTTTTCTTACTATTGCTTTTTTCTATATTTTATTGCTTTATTTCATTGCAAATCTATTTTACTCACTATATTTTAAATATCAACCAATCTTCGATATAATTCTTCTTTCCTTTTTATACACAGTTAGATTGTTTGCCGGTGGTATTATTGCCAATGTTATTATCTCTGAATGGCTAATTTCTTTTTCTTTGTTCTTTTTCTTAAGTTTAGCTATTTTGAAAAGATATGCAGAAAATAAAATTTATGAAAATACTAAAATCTCAACTCCAAATGTCCGTGGGTACAATTTAAAGGATACGCAATTTCTTTTTACATCTGGAATTGCATCGAGTATAACTTCTTCGTTAATATTTATACTATATATTCAAAGTGAGAAAGTAACGAAATTATACACACATCCGCAATACTTAATTGTTATTGCTATTATTTTAATTTTGTTTCTTCTGCGAACTTGGTTTAATGTTGGCAAAGATTTGAAAACAGATAATCCTATTGAAATGGTCTTATCGGACAAGATTAATTATTTACTACTTTTTATTGTTGTTTTAATTATGTTTTTGTCGGTTTAAGTTTATAGGAGCGATACCAAAAATATATACCAGCAATAATAAATGGAATACTTAAAAGTTGACCCAGATGTAAAAACATATTTAATTCTAAGTCGGATTGTCTTTCTTTAATATATTCAATTACAAATCTTGCACCAAATACAAATGTCAAGAAAATTCCAAAAAGCCGACCCTCAGGAGCATTTTGTTTATATTTTTTATAAATAAATATCAAAACTAAAAAAATAATCATATATGAAATAGACTCATAAAGCTGAGCGGGATGTCTCGGAACCATATCAACTTTTGCAAAAATTACAGCCCAAGGAACATTTGATGGCATACCAAGTATTTCGGAATTGAAAAAATTACCTAATCTAATCAAGGCGCCAGCGAGTGCAACTGTGATTACTAATCTATCGAGAATCCATAAAAATTGATAATCTTTTTTGTAATGAGTATAAATCCAAATCCCAAGTAAAATCCCAATAGCCGCTCCATGACTTGCTAAACCACCTTTCCATACGGCAATTATTTCTGCTGGATGTGATAAATAATATGCCGGTTCATAAAAAAAGCAATGTCCTAACCTTGCACCAATAACAGTGGACAAAATCATCACGACAGTAAAATTATCTAAATCCTTTTGCTTTTTGCCTTCAATTTTATAAATCCATGAAAAAATTTCGTAACCAATTATAAAACCTAATGCAAACAACAAACCGTACCATCTTATTGCTACTGGTCCTAAATTTAAAAGTACTGGAGATGCATCCCAAACAAAATAATTCATTTTTTACTTTTTTTTATGAAATTAATTTTTTCTTTAATTATTAATCAATAGCATTATCAAGAACGAATGAACTTGGTATTTTGATAACAGCATTGTCAATTAACCTCGTTTTACCGATATAACATGCAACCAAAATTACTAATTCATCGCCAGGATAAAATTCATCTACAGGTTCTAAATTGTCTGCTTTAACTGCTGCAACATAATCAATTTTTATCTCAGGAATTGTTCTTAAAGTTGAAAGGACAATTGAATTAATTATTTTTCTGCGTCTTTCCCCTTTTGCAATAACTTTCTTTGCTTCTTCCAAAGCTAAAAATATTATACTTGCATTTTCTCGCTCAATTTCATTTAAATATCGATTTCTCGAACTCATCGCCAATCCATTAGACTCTCTTACTGTCGGATTAACAATTATTTGAATATCAACATTTAAATCTTTGACCATTTTTTTAATTACGAGTGTTTGCTGATAATCTTTTTGACCGAAAATACCATAATCGGCTTTGGTAATATTAAATAACTTCAACACGACTAAGGCTACTCCATCGAAATGCGTCGGACGACTTTCACCTTCAAACACTTTAGTAATTCCTCCCATTGTAATTCCAGTATCAAATCCTAATGGATACATTTCTGAAATATCAGGAGAAAAAAGATAATCGCAACCTGTTTCCTCGAGCAACTTTTTATCCCGTTCGAAATCTCTTGGGTAGCGGTCAAAATCCTCGTGAGGGGCAAATTGTTTTGGATTTACAAATAGCGTTGTAATTACAATATCGCCAATTTCTTTCGCTTTTCGGACTAAATTCAAGTGCCCATTATGAAAATAACCCATAGTAGGGACAACAACAATTGTTTTATTGTCCTTTTTGTGTTCTCGGGAAATCCGCTGCATTTCTATAGGAGAATTAATTATATTCATATACAAGTTCTATTTAATTTTCAAAATTAAGAAATTATGTTATTAGTTTTACAAAAAAATAAATCATATTATTTTTTTAGGAATAACTTTTCCATTCGTCAATTCAATCACTTGCTTCTCAAATGCTAATGCTTTAGAATTAATAATTTGAGTTTGAAATCTAACATTTTCTAAATATTCTTCTTTTGTTTCGATTGCAAATTCTTCAATAATCTTTTTCAATAAAGAGATAGAATTGTAATCGCATATAATTTCGAAATTTGTTGTTAAATATATATTCTTAATTTGAATATTTGAAAGAACGTTAAAAGCGGCATCATAATAAGCACGTGCAAGAGGACCTACACCTAATTTAATCCCTCCGAAATATCTTATTACTATCACTAATATATCACTCAATTGGAAGTGATTGATTGCTTGAAAAATTGGCTTACCAGCGGTTCCACTGGGTTCACCATCATCGGAATAACGGAAATTATTATCATCTTTTCCAATTTTGAAGGCAAAACAATGGTGAGTAGCATCGTAATATTTTGTTCTTGTACTTTGCAAAGTTCTCTCTGCATCTTCTTTCAAGTTTACTGGATAAGCTTGGGCAATAAAATTCGATCCTTTTACTTTCAATGTAAATTCACCAAAGCTATCTATTGTTCTATAAAAATCAGATTCTTCGATATTTTGTAAGTATTTCAACGTTCAAACCAACTTAATTTTGAGCCATTAGTTTTTTTCGAAGATTTTTATATTCACGGTTAATTTTCGGCGAAAGTCTTAGCACCCAAACTTTCCACATTGCTTCATAAATTATTTTTTTACTCATTTTTGAAATCCCCGAACGGCGGTCAATGAATATAATATCCATTTCTTTTATTCTTGCACCTAATTTCCACATTCTGTAATTCATTTCAATTTGAAAGCTATAGCCATTCGATTTAATTTCATTTAAATTAATATATTTCAATTTTTCTGCACGAAAACACTTAAAACCACCGGTTGCATCTTCGATAGGCATACCAGTTATAATTCGTGTATAAACATTTGCTCCTTTGCTTAAAAATAATCGTGAAAGTGGCCAATTAACAACATTAATTCCGTGGGCATATCTGGAACCGATTACCAAATCATAATTTTCAATTTCAGCAATAAAGCGAGGTAAATCTTTAGGATCATGAGAAAAATCTGCATCCATTTGAATGATATAATCGAACCCTTGATCTAAAGCGTATTTAAAACCTGCACAATAAGCAGTCCCTAATCCCATTTTCTTTTCTCTTAATAGTAAATGAATCTTAGGATTTTCCTTACTCATTTCTTCAACTTTTTTAGCTGTTCCGTCCGGTGAATTATCATCAACTATCAAAATATGAGTAAATGGTAAATTCTCAAAAATTGAGTAAATAAGCTTTTCGATATTATCAATCTCGTTATATGTTGGAATTACAACTATAGTTTTCATTTAACCTCTAAGTTTGCCCGTGTCCTTTAATCATTAATAAGATTGTTCTAATAATTATTTCTATATCAAGTAACAACGAAAAATTTTCAATATAATAAAAATCATCTTTTAATCTATTACGAATTTCATCTAAAGAAAATTCATATTCGACGTAATTTATTTGCCACCAACCAGTCAATCCTGGTCTAACTTTTAATCTTCGTCGGTATTCAGGAATTTGTTGAGAAAATTCGTCAACTAATTTTTTAATTTCTGGTCTCGGACCGACTACACTCATATCTCCGATTAATGCATTATAAAATTGAGGGATTTCATCTAAATGTGTTTTTCTGATAAATTTACCGAAAGGTGTTACTCTGGGGTCATTTACCAATGTCCAAACTGAAGAATTATTGAATTGTTCAGTTCTCATCGAACGAAATTTATACATTTTGAATACTCGCCCATCTTTGCCAACCCTTTCTTGTATATAAAAAACAGGTCCTTTTGATGATAATTTAACTAAAATAGCTATTATTAGCCAAATTGGTAAGCCGAGAACTAATACTGAAAAACTAAAAATTATATCAAACAAACGTTTCATAAATGCTTGCCAAGGAGTAAGTATTTGTGTATTTACTTCAACAAGTGGTATTCCCCAAAGGCTCCTTGCTTTTGATTGTCCGGTGAAAACATAATATAAATCTGGATTTATTTTTAATCTGACACTTAAATTGCTAATCCGATTGGCAATATCAAGCAATTCAGTAGCATTATTTCCATTTAAAATTACTGCTATTTCTGGTTTTAATTCATCAATTATATTTTCAAGCTCTTTTACGGAATTATATATTTTTATATTCTCTATTTGTTCTTGTTCATTTTCTGTATTGCTTTCGGAATCAAGGATAAATGCAATAGGTTTTAGCCCCCAATTTGGTGATTTCTTTGTTTTTTCATAAAAATCTAAACAAATTGATAAATTGCCAATCAAAATTATTGGTGCTTGTATAATTTTTCTATTTCTTAATTTTTTTTGAATTTGTCTATTTGTAAATCTTCCTGATGAAATAAAAAATGTAAAAACTAAAAAATAAAGTACAAACATCATTCTCGGAGAATGTTTTCCATCAAAATAAACTAAAAAAGTGATTATTAAAGTTCCTATTAGTACAGATTTGACAACTGAACTAAGCTCTTGAAATGGTGAAAGTTCATACCAATTTTTATACATTCCTAATAGAAAAAAAATCGAGTACCAAAAACCTAAGATTACAATCCATCCTACAATGGTAGTTTCAGTATCAGGAATCGAAGGTGAATTAATTAATCCTGAGTGAAACCGCAACCAATATTGAAATACAAAACTTATTGTAATTGCTAAAAAATCAAATATTAATTGAAGTAATATTTGAAACCGTGTTGTGCTTATTGATATTCCTTTTTTTACCATTTTGAGTTCGAACTTCGTTTTAAAAATTGGAAAAAAGCAAGAATAAATCCGACATTCATTGTTAGAAAATAAATCGCAAATTGTGCTGGGAAAAATTTGATTTTATCTTCTTCAAACAAATAACCCACAAATGACAACAATAAAAATACAGTTATTGATAGAATTAATATATATGATATTACTCCTGTTTTCCAAATTAATAAAGTTCCAATAAATATCAATAGCAAAAAAAGTGGACTGAAATATCGCACGACTTTATGTGAAAATAAAAAGAAGAAATTTCGAAGATTTTTAAAAGACAGCAATTCTTTTGCAGCCCATATTGTCTCCATACTGCCGGATGAAACTCTAATTCTTCTCGATAATTCATTATTTAGGGATTTTTGTCTAATTTCATAAACACAAACAGAAGTATCGTAAATTACTCTTTTACCGGCAATATTTACATTATATATTGGCATCAAATCATCACAAACTCTGTCATTTGGTAATGTTTTATATAAATTGCGTCTTACGGAATAAAACGCACCAAGCGTGTTGAATGTGCTCCAAATTTGACTTTCATACATTTTCGTCTTGGATTCAAAAGATTGATAGAGTTTTTCGCCATGATATCCCGCATTGATTTCTGATGTTTCTTCGATATATATCATTGGTGAAATTACCGAACCAACTTCTGGGTCTGCAAAATTTTGAACCATATTCGAAATTGTTGATTTGTCCAATATTATATCTGCATCCATAAAAAATATTATATCAGTTTTAACCAAAGGTGTAAGTTTGTTTAATGTTTGATTTTTTCCTGCACGGGGGAAATCATAGACTTCAAGAATATTGCTATCATCAGATTTTGCGTTTTTGTTAATTTCTTCAGCAATTTTTTTACAAATTTCAATAGTTTTATCGGTTGAACCATCAGAACCAACCAATACTTTTATTTTATTTAATGGATAATCACATTGAAAAATCGAAGATAGAGATTTCTCGATTAATTTTTCTTCGTTATGTGCAGCAAGTATAATTGTGATTTCTGGTTCGTATTTTTCATCTTTTTTTACTTCTTTTTTCCGAAATTTAGCCCATATTCTTAAAATAAAATTATAAAAAAAGTAAATATATAGTATCCCTAAAATCCCTATTGCAATTATAATATATCCTATTGTATGCACCATAATTATTAAAATTCATTTAAAGATAAAAATAAACGAACGTAATTATTAATATTTGAATTATTATTCAATAATTGATAACTCAAAAAGATATTAAAGTTTCTGAACAGTTCATATCCCGCAGCAATTTCCAAAGATAGTGTTTTTACTAAATTTCCATCTAAGAAAGTAACAGTTTCAGAATCACCTTCAATTCCTTTTGCGGGGTCTGCATTTCTTCTTGTTATAAATGGATTTGAACCGACATTTTTTATTAATTTACCATTTGCATCATAAATGTTTTGACCTTGCCTCGTAAATGATAATTTTGCAGAAAGCGGGAATTTTTGTCCCCACCAAAAATTGATTAATAAAGAATATTGTTCGGAATTTGGATTTAAAAATGAACCAATTAATAAACTATCATTTGTATATGCATTTTGATAATTAAAATGTGAAAAAGTATATGGTTCAACTCGTGCATATTCAAAACCAAAATCAAAATTTGGAATAATTGTAGTAACAGCAGCGATATTAAAAGCTGTTTTATTGCTCCAATAACCTGTTCCGATTTTTTCAATTATTATATCATCAAGCAAAAATGTGGATTTTAGTTGTAAATTTGAAACAGGACGAATCGTAAAATCAAGTCCCATTAATGCATTATCTCTGTCGTGTAGTTGGTGCTCTAAGGATTTGAAAAAAGATAGTGGATTTAAATAAGCTAATTCTAAACCTCTTTCTGAATAAATAACACCTTCCCAAAAAGCAATTTCTCCCCAAGATGGTAATACGCTAAAACGATGATAATTTAAGTACTTGGATGGAATTTGTGCGGCAAATCCTGTTTCATACTGATTTTCGGCATATCCTAACACCGAGGCAAAGCAATAATCATAACGAAAATTACTAAAAACTGCCGACAATGTAATTGCATCCATCGGTGGAGAATATGTTGAAATATATACTCTCTGATTTAATCCCGCTCCTAAAAGTTCCTCTTCTCGTCCAATTTTTGCTCGGAACCAATTGCTTTGTAAAATTATATGAGATTGAGTTAAATCAATATCGCTATTTAATCTTGTGAATTTTACACTTTTTTGATATTCTGGATTATAAGTTGCTAAATTTTTATCACCCAAAATTTTCCGTCCATTTGTTGCTTGCAAATAAAAACCTAATGTATTCGAAATAGTGCCATTCAACCTTATTCCTAATGTCCCTACTAAAACTTTTGACGAACTATCGGGCATATTGGCATAAATTAAATCAAGAGAACCTAATGGACGCACATCGACATTATTTTCATTTCGATTGCGATACAGCAATTTATCTTTATCTCCAAAAAGGTTATCAAAAAATAACTGTGTTGTATCGGATGCAGAATAAATTAATGTGGCAGCATCATTATTTATAACCTCAAATTCCCTTTCATATTCTGCTAATATTTTTTTATCTGAATAACTTAAATCCTTTTCATTTTTTCGAGCATTTTTTAATATTTCTATAATTTCATTTTTTTGTAATGGAATTTTCGATAATGAATGATGTTCTGATAAACCAATAGACTCTAAATGTAATAAGTATTTGTAAACTGAATTTGAAAGCGGTACATCTTCAATTTGTGCAAAGACATAATTATGAACTGCAATAAAAAATATAAATAATAAATAGCTTTTATTTATCATAAAGTTATTTCTTAGAATTCAAATAAATCGAATAAAAGATATTAATTAAACTGCCTATTGTACCTACTATTGCGGCATAAGTACCATACTTTTGTATTTCTAACCAAACGGGTAAATCCGGTGAGCGTGGTATATAAACTTGGTCGCCTGCATTGACGAATGTGTTCTCGTCGGGTTTATCCCAAATTAAATTACGTCCTCTGATAATTCTTGCTCGTTTTGGTTCGGCGCCATCAGCATAGCCACCTGCTTTTTCTACATAATATTCCAATGTTTTATTGGGCTCAAATTCTACGTAACCTGGATTTTTTACTTGTCCAAAAACATAAACTTGGTGTGGCTGTTTAGGAATATAAATTATATCACCATTTAAAAGTTTGACATTAAATCTTTCATCATTTTTATTAAATAATTTATCAAAATCGCATGAAACGTAATTTTTGGGATATTGCATATCAATTAAAAATCTTGTTGTATCATCGAGTGTCAAATTGCTATATTGAAAACTTTCATTGAAATCTCTTTTAATATCCATTTTATATTGTGGAATTTTATCGAAACGGTAAATAACTGATAAAGGCAAATGTGCATCAGAGGTGAATCCTCCACATTGAGCAATTATATCTTTAATTGATGTTTGATTATTTTTAATTGGGTATATTCCAGGTCTTTTTACTTCACCATAAATTGAAACAGTTGCAATTGCGTTTTCAAACTTTTGTGCTTTTGTTCCGACTATTATTATATTTCCAGGTTGTAATTCAAAATCTTCACTAATTAGTTTACCATCATTGCTTACTTCTATTTTTTGAGTGTTTTCTTGGGTATAAAGAAATATATTGTCTAAATCTGCATTTTGTGTGAATCCATAACCAAATTTTAAAAGTAATGAAATTTTATCGCCATTATGGTACGGAAGAGTAATTGGTCTATTAACTTCTCCCGCAATTGAAATTGTTTGATAATTATCAAATTCGAATGGAACAATTATTTCGTCGCCTTCTCGAATGTAGGGGTTAAATTGTGGGTCATTTAACACTTTTGATTTTTCTATATCAACGTTTGCTGAAGTTCCATCATTTCTGAAAACAAGCACATTTCGACTTGAATAACTTGCTACTGGTGAAAGTTTACTACTGCCAAATAATTTTTCTTTATCCCTAACTTGTTCGTTATAATTTGTTATCGCTACAAATTGTGAACCTGGGATTCGTTCGGGATTTACTTTATTTGCATAATTAATAGCAGTGGAAACTTGATAAGAAGCAGGCACCGAGTAGATATTCGGGAAAAGAACATTGCCTTTTATTGTAACCAGACAAATTCTTGGCTTTTGTAATGAAAAAACACAAGTTAAATCCTTATTTCTTTCTTGCAAAAATTTTTGGATTGTGTCTTGTGCTTGTGCAATTGTTTTATTTGCTAAATTAATATCGCCAAATCGTGGAATCGTAATCGTAGTTGTAGGAGAAACTGTAATTATTGATGGAAAGGGCATCACAGGTGAAATTGTAAGTGTGAAAACATCGCCCGGTCCAATGTAGTAATATTTTGGATCAACGATATTCCCCGTAGGAATACTTTGGGCACTTTTTGTCATCTCATCACTCAATGATTTCGAAATTTCCTCTTGTAACTTTGATTCATTTTCGAAAGGGCTTTCGCCTTTTGTTACTTGTGCTTTTGTGATGTTTGTGCAAATTAATATTGTGAAAACAATAATTGCGATTTTTTTCATATTTATATCTTTTTTAATTAAAAGGTAAATATACCCATATAAACTGCTTTAATTTTTATAATTTATTTCAATATTTAAAATTTTTTCTTCAATAATATTTATAATTCTTTTTGAGGCTTGCCCATCCCAAAGTGGTGGAATTTCTTTTCTTTTTGGTTTTTGTTGTCGGACTTCTTCAATTGCTTGAATAATATTTTCTGTTTCTGGATGAATTAAGAAATTTGTCCCAAGCTCTATTGTCACAGGACGCTCGGTTGTAGTTCTTAACGTTAAGCAGGGGACATCTAAAAAAGTTGTTTCTTCTTGTATTCCACCCGAATCTGTTAATACAAATTTAGCATTTTTCATTAATTTCAAAAAATCTAAATATGGAAGTGGCTCTGTTAAGATTAAATTCTTAATATTATTTACTTTATCCAACAATCCAAATTCTTCGATTTTCTTTCTTGTACGTGGATGAACAGGAAATATAATTTTTATAAATTTATCAAGATATTCGAAAACTTCAATAAATTTTGTTAAATTTTCAAATTCATCAACATTGCTTGGACGATGTAGTGTAATTAAAGCAAATTCATTGTTCTCTATTCCAAGATTGTTTAATATCTTTGAATTTTGAATTTTCGGCAAAGCAAATACCAAAGAATCAATCATCGTGTTGCCAACAAAAAAAATACAATTTGGTTCAGCTCCGCTTTTTTTGAGATTGATTAACCCGCTTTCTTCGGTAACAAAGAAATAATCAGCAATGGAATCGGTGGCAATTCGATTTATTTCCTCGGGCATAGTTTTATCAAAACTTCGTAAACCTGCTTCAATATGTGCTAATTTAATTCCCATTTTAACTGTTGTAAGTCCGCAAGCGATCGTAGAATTTACATCACCAACAACAATTACCAAATCCGGTTTTTCAATTTTCAATATTTTTTCAAATTCTATCATTATTTTTGCTGTTTGCTCTGAATGAGAACCAGACCCAACCCCCAAAAAGTAGTTAGGTTCAGGTAGCTCTAAATCTCGGAAAAAAGCGTCTGACAAATTATAATCATAATGTTGCCCCGTATGAACAATAATATGTTTAAAATTTGAATTTAATGATGCTCTATAAATTGGTGCTACTTTCATAAAATTTGGTCGTGCACCAACAACTGAAATCACTTTTTTCATTTACCTTCCCCGAGAAGAATAATATTTTCTCTTGATTTAATGTTTTTACAAGCATTTCGAGTATCAACAACAACTTTACTATTTGCTGCAATCATTTCATAATCGAAAACGCTATGGTCGGTTGTAATAACACATACATCGTAATTAGCTAAAACTTTCGG
Organism: uncultured Chloroherpeton sp.; assembly: GCA_964500435.1. Lineage (GTDB taxonomy): Bacteria > Bacteroidota > Ignavibacteria > Kapaibacteriales > UBA2268 > GWF2-33-9. Next base: position 81,823 of record CAZCNL010000004.1, read on the forward strand.
ATTAATTTCTTTTAAACTATTCAATTCCTTTCCATTCAATTTTATGGATGGAATATATGGGTCATAATAATCTATTTGTAATATATTATCTTTTTCAAGCAATTCAGCAACTTTTAGTGCAGGTGAGTGACGCAAATCATCAACATCTTTTTTGAATGCCATTCCTAAAATTAAAATCTTAGCATTTTTGAGGGAGACTTCTTGTTTTGCTATTTCTTTAATCACCATAGATTCAACATAAAATGGCATATCTTCATTAATTTCAGCTGCAAGTTGAATAAAATTAGTTACAAAATCTTTTTCACGTGCTTTCCATGCAAGATAGTAGGGGTCGATTAAGATGCAGTGCCCACCAATTCCGGGACCGGGGTAAAATGGCATAAATCCGAATGGTTTTGTGGCAGCAGCATCAACTACTTCCCATACATTGATACCAAGTCTATCACATAGCTGCGCCATTTCATTGACTAATGCTATATTTACGCTGCGAAATATGTTTTCAAGTAATTTTTCCATTTCGGCAACAGATGGTGTACTAACTTGTTTGATTATCGAAACAACCAGATTGTGCAAAGCTGCGGCTAATTCTGTTGATTCTTGATTTATTCCTCCAACTACAACCGGTGTATTGTGTGTTTTCCAATTTTTATTTCCTGGGTCAATTCTTTCTGGTGAAAATGCTAAAAAGAAGTCTTCACCTGCTTTCAAACCTGATTCTTCCAATATTGGCTTCAAAATTTCTTCAGTTGTTCCTGGAAAAGTTGTACTCTTTAAAATAATTATTTGTTCTTTTCTTAAATATTTTGAAATTTCTTTTGCAGCGTTGACTATAAATGAAATGTCAGGGTCTTTATTTGGTGTAAATGGTGTTGGGACACAAATAAAAATACCATCACATTTATTAATTAAACTAAAATCTGTCGTCGCAATTAACTTTTTATCATAAACAACTTGTTCTAACAAATCATCTTCAATATCTTGAATATAATTTATACCATTTTCCAATGATTTAACCTTCTGCTCATCAATATCAAATCCATAAGTAATAATTCCTTTCTTGGCAAATTCAACTGCTAATGGTAACCCAACATAACCAAGACCAACTATACCTACTTTAATATCGAGGCTTGTAATTTTTTTCTTAAGTTCAATTAATGATTCTTTCATTTTATTTTTACGCTAAATAATTTACTTAATTAAATATTGTTTGTTATAGTAATCGATATAATTTTGTTTCTTTTGTATATCTTCGAGCCATTTTAAATGTGTTCTATACCATACTATTGTTTTTCTAATACCTGTATCAAAATCTGTGTTTGGTTTCCATTGTAGTTTTTCCGTCAACTTTTTCGAACTAATTGAATATCTTCTATCGTGCCCAGGTCTATCTTTAACAAAACTTATTAAATCCTCGCTTTTATCTATAAAATGTAAAATTTGCCTAATTATATCTAAGTTTGTTTTTTCATTATTAGCTGAGATATTATAAATTTCGCCTTCATTACCATTTTCTAATACAGTCAATATTGCCTGACAATTATCATCAACATATATCCAATCTCGAACATTCAAACCATCACCATAAACTGGTATTTTTTCATTATTTAAAGCTTTTGTAATAACTAATGGAATTAATTTTTCGGGATATTGATAAGGTCCGTAGTTATTGGATGAACGAGTTATAATAGTTGGAGTCCCAAAAGTTTTATTGAATGCTCTGACAAATAAATCAGCACTTGCCTTTGAGGCTGAGTACGGTGAATTTGGTGCTAAATTACTATTTTCATCAAATGTTTCATCAACATTTGCACTGCCATATACTTCATCTGTTGATACTTGTAAAAATCTTTGAATTTTATATTTATTAGCAACTTGTAATAATACAACTGTTCCATTTACATTTGTTTCTAAAAAAGGGGCGGCACTCAAAATTGACCTATCAACATGACTTTCGGCAGCAAAATTAACTATTGTGTCAATTTCATATTTATTAATTATTTCTTCAACATGCTTGCTATCGCAAATATCACCTAATTCGAAATTATAATTTGGAAAATCATACAGTCCTTTTAAATTTTCTATGTTTCCTGCATATGTTAATTTATCATAATTAATGATGTTATATTTTCTTGAATTGAGCACTAATTTAATAAAGTTGCTACCAATAAATCCTGCGCCACCTGTAACTAAAATGTTATTCATTCGATATCCAATCTATATTTCGATTTGACAATTTTACTATAACAGATGCTAATGACGAATAAGAATCTGAATACGTTAAAATTTTAGAATTTGTATTTAATTGATTTTCGTAATAAGGTGAACCAAATAAGATTGATATGGATTTTTTTCCTTCGGAGAGCTCGTCAATTATCCAACTAAATGCAGGTGGGAACTTGATTGATTGTGCTTCTGTATAATTTTTTAAAAATATTGGGAAAATTACGAGTTCGGATTCAGATATTTGTTCTTTGAATTCTTCTAAATTTTCAGGATTAATTTTGTCATTTAAATATGCAAAATCGCAATCCATTTCTAAGGCATCGCTGAACATTTTCATAAATCTTGTAGCATTGTCGAAATCTTCATTACGGCTCATCAAAGCAAATACGCTGGTATGATTAAAATTATTAATAGGTATTATTTTTTCCGGGTCAATTATTTTCAAGGCGGCTGATGCAAATTTTAAAGCTTTATAAGGATGTTCCACAAATAAATTTTGAGATAATTCAAGATTTAAATTCTGTGTAGACAAACCTGCCCATCGTTTTTTATCAATGATTTTTTGGACTGAATTAATCAAGTTGGTTCTAATCTTTTCATCTAATTTCGCTAACGAAATAATTTCACTGATTAATTCTTCATTATTTTGAGGCATCAATAAAACATCTACTCCCGCTTCTATTGTCAATTTTGCAATTTCTTTACTTGTAAAATTATCTCGAATTGCTTTCATTTCTAATGCATCAGTTACAACTAATCCATTAAATTTCAGTTCATCAATTAGTAAATCTTTGATTATTTTTTTTGAAAGTGATGCTGGTAATTTATTTTCATCCAATGCTGGAGCAATAAGATGACCAATCATTATTGATTGAACCTCAGCTGCAATTGCAGCCATAAAAGGAAGCAACTCGTTTTGGTGGAACTCTTCTTTGGAAATGTTTAATATTGGGAGTGCAAGATGCGAATTGACTTCAGTATTACCATGCCCTGGAAAATGCTTCGCACAAGCAAGAACTCTTTCTTCTTGACATCCATTTATATAAGACATTGTATGCGCTGAAACTAATTTAGGATTATCACCAAATGAACGAATATTTATTACCGGATTATTTGGGTTGGAATTTATATCAGCAACTGGGGCTAAATTCCAATTTACTCCAACCGCTTTAGCTTCGATTGCAATCAATTTTGCGGTTGTTTTTGTTATTTCAGTTGATTTTGTATTGCCTAATGCCATAGAATGTGGAAATTCTGTGCCTTCAGAAAGTCTCATTGGTAAACCATTTTCAAAATCTCCAGCAAAAAGCAAAGGAATTTCTGCGTAAAGTTGCAGTTCACTTGTTACTTTGATATTTTCCTCAATATTGCCCCCAAAAACGCAAAATCCACCAATTCCCTCTTTTACTAAAGAAATAATCTTTGATTTGTACTCTTCATTGATTAAATAATCAAAAATATTCAGTCGAGGAAATACAACTTGATGGGCTAATTGTTCAATATTCCAATCTTCTATTTTTTTCATTTAATTTTCGAAATAATTTTGACATTTCCTTTTTCATAAGAAGAAAATAGATATTTTATTTCTTCTGGAATTGGCTTTGATTGTTTAGTTTTCGGATCAATATAAACATAAATCGTAGAGGATTTTGCAAGTAATTGTGATTCACCTTTTATTGCTAAATTTTCGAATGTTAGAGAAGAATTGCTAATCGAGCTTACTCTTGTGTAAATTGTTAAATCATCACCAAATTCAGCAAAATTATAATAATCAATTGTGTGATGCACTGTCATCACAGGGAATTTTGTAATTATATCTTGTAAAGTAATTACAAGTCCTAAATTTTTCAAATATTCAAGTCGAGAATTTTCGAAAATATTCAAATACTGAATATTATATAAAACTCCGAGTGCATCAATTTGGCAGAAATTGATTGTTACTTTATTTTTAAAATTAAATTCTTGTATAACTTTATTTAAATCTATTGTTTCTTTTGTTGTTTTGCTCATTTTTTCAATCCATTTAATGTTTGAATAATAATTTCAGATGATTTTAAAGCATCTTCCATGCTTATATTAATGTGAAATACGGCTCTAATCCTTTGACCACCAATGCCGGACAGTAACACACCGTTTCGCTTTAAATTCTCCACAAATTCATTAACATTGATGCCATCCGCTATATCAAACATCACTATATTTGTATGAACCTTACTTATATCAATTTTGATAAGATCTGAATTTTGTAATGATTTTGAAAATTCAATTGCTTTATTATGGTCTTCGATTAATTTTGGTAAATTATACATTAATGCATACTTTGCAGCAGCGGCAATAATTCCTACTTGTCTCATTCCACCACCGAACGTTTTCCGTAACTTTAATCCTTTTTTGATATTATCTTTCGTGGAAATTAACATTGAACCGATGGGAGCACCTAAGCCTTTTGAAAAGCATACACTTATCGTGTCAAAATACTTTCCATACTCTTCTAATGGAATTTTAGTAATTGAATGAGCGTTCCAAATCCTTGCACCATCGAGATGCATTTTTATACCATATTTCTTAGCTAATTCACTCACCCTCTTTATATACTCGAGCGAAAGTATCGTCCCACCGTGTCGATTATGAGTATTTTCAAGTGCGATTAAAGCAGTTCGTGGAAAGTAATATACATCGGGTCTTATTGCTTGCTCTATTAATTCAATCGGGATTTCCCCCATCTCTGATTTAATTGGAAAAATCTGTATATTCGATAGGCGGGAAGGAGCACCATTTTCATAATAAAATATGTGGGCATCACCATCTGCAATTACTTCTTCACCAGGTTGTGTATTGAGTGCAAGACAAATCTGATTGCTCATCGTACCACTTGGTACAAAAAGTGCCGCTTTTTTACCAAACAATTGTGCTACTTCTTCTTGTAATTCATTAACAGTCAAATCTTCGCCATAAACATCATCGCCAACATTTGCTTGTATCATATATTCAAGCATTTCTTTGCTTGGAACAGTTACTGTATCACTACGTAAATCTATCATTTAATCACTTAAGTTTTGGAATTTTCATTTTAATTAAAAAGTCAAAAATTTATATCATAAAATGTGGATGAAACTTTGTCCAAAATAATTTGCCAGATATTCACCTAACCACATTACAATGGAAAAAGATATTGGTGAAAGCAAATTATCATCAATTTTGATTTTTTTGGATAATGCTTCAAAAAACGCACTAACTAAAGCAGAGAATAAGCCAACGAACAAAAAAACAGTACCGGCATTATAAACTTGATAATAAATAAAAACGATTATTGATGCTGAAATAAAAAATGCTAAGCTACCTTCAATTGTTTTTCCTTTAAAAAATGGATGCTTCCCAAATTTTCGTCCAATCAATGCCGATGATATATCGGAAATAATCAAAATAGTAAATGCAACTACGGCAATTATTTTGGGAAAAATAAAAATTGTAATGCAAGCTGAAATTGTTAGCCAAGAAGCCCCATTTAATCTAAACTTTTTCTTTTTCTTCTCATGTTTTCTTAAAATATCCCCAAAATATTTATCCATAAAAGCTTTTACAGCAGGCACTTTTTTTGAACCAACATCAATTCCAACAGTTAATATTGTAACAATAAACATTAAAGTTAATGCTAAGTTCTTTTCAATAAAAATGTATATTAAAGGAATGTTTAGAGAAACTAAATGTATTAATTTTCTTTTGATTTCTGCAGTAAAGCTGATATTTTTATCCTTTTTCTTCTTGCTGGATTCCTTATTATTTTTTAAAGATTTATCATCAGAAAATGTTTTTTCTTCCAAATGATTATCAGATAAAGAGTTAGATAAAGTACTGTTTACTTTTTCAATTAAATTACTTTTTTCGATATTATTTCGTTCATTATTTGGCGGCATCGTATCGTTTGAATGCATAAATTCTAAATTTTTAGCAATATATTGATTTTTTATTTGTTTCTTTTATCTATTTAAGAATTAATAATTAAGAAATTGCACAATTAAATATTGCAAATTATAAAATTATAATTAAATTTAAATTTTTTAGAAGATGAAAAATCAAAAATGAATATTTTAACAATCACTGCCGAATTAAATCCATTTGCTAAAGCAGGTGGTCTAGGTGATATGGCTGCGAATTTATCTAGAGAATGGAAAAAATTAGGGCACAATCCCATAATCGTATTACCAAAATATGGTTTTATTGATTCAGAAAAATACGGGTTTAAAAATACGCTTAAAACACTGATTGTAAAAATGGGTTATTGGAATGAATATGCTTTACTTTGGGAAGGTTATTTGCCAAATTCAGATGTAAAAGTTTATTTAGTCGAACATAATGAATATTTTAATCGAAGTGGAATATATGGAGCACCAAACGAATATTCAGACAATGACCGTCGATTTATTTTTTTAAATAAAGCGGCTTTTGAAGTTTGCAAGGCGATTAATTTTTCACCGGATATTATCCACACGCACGATTTCCATACTGCTTTTGCTATGGCTTTTTTAAAAGAATTTTATAGAATTGATCCACTTTTTTCAAAAACTGCGGGAGTTTACACAATTCATAATTTGGCTTACCAAGGTAAATTTAATCCACAAGCAGCCTTATTATACGCAGGAATTAGTTGGGATAAATTTTATCCATTTTCACCCTATGAATATTATGGAATGGTAAATGCAATGAAAGTGGGAATTATGTTTGCAGATAAAATCACAACTGTCAGTCAAAACTATGCTAAAGAAATTCGATGGGCATACTATGGCGAGGGACTTGAAGGTGTCATCAATCAACGTGCTGCTGATTTTATTGGTATTTTGAACGGAGTTGATTATACTGAATGGCACCCCGAAGATGACCGAGAAATCTATCAAAAATATAGTAAAGATTCATTATATCTTAAAAGAGCTAACAAGATAGGTTTGTTAAAAGATTTCGGATTAAATGAGAGTGATGATTTAGATATGCCGCTAATTTCAATGGTAACAAGACTTACTGAGCAAAAAGGTATAGATTTAGTTGCTTTTAAAATGGAAGAATTGCTTAATAAACATAATTTCAGATTATTTATTCTTGCTTCTGGAGAATACCATTATGAGGAATATTTTCGATGGCTTGCTTCGAGATTTCCGAACCGTGTTTTAACTTATTTTGATTTTAACTATAATTTATCACATAAAGTTTATGCAGCATCGGATTATTTTTTAATGCCTTCTCGATTTGAACCATGTGGTCTGTCACAAATGTATGCTTTGAAATACGGAACTATACCAATTGTCCGAGAAACAGGCGGACTCAGCGATACAGTTAAAGAATACGATCCTAAAAATTCTGTTGGATGCGGTTTTACTTTTTGGCAATATAACGCAGATGATATGGCTTTTGCTATTAATCGAGCCCTTGAATTGTACAATCAACAACCCCATTGGGATAATATCCGAAAAAATGCAATGTCACTCAATTTTTCTGCTGAACGAACTGCAAAGGACTATATTCAAGTCTTTAATTGGGCTAAAGAAAAAGTGTAAATTTGAAATTTTGTTTCTATTTTTACAATTTCAATAATTATTTTTTAGGCTTACAAATTAATTTAAATGTAGGAATTCCTTTTTCAATGCAAAAGTTTTCTTTATTTGTTATCGGGAAATTCCATTCTTCAGGCTCTGCTTTATGAAATTCAAATTTATTGGAACTTTCTAATAATTTTAAGTGATATTCATTCACATAATCGCAATCAGTTGCTAAATACAAGTAACCATTGTGTTTAATAATCCTATGTAAATCATCTAAAAATTTAATTGAAAACAATCTTCTGTTTTGTTGTCGCTTTTTAGGCCAAGGGTCAGGGAATAAATAAAAAACTTTGTCAATTGAATTTTCTTTTAAAAAATCAAATCCATTTACACAAGTATACCATAAAGCATTTGCATTAGGTATATTTTCGCCTTGTATTACACTTTGAAGCCATTCTACAAGCAATTTTCTGACTTCGAAACCTAAAATATTATCTTCTGGAAATAAACTTGCATAGTCAAGTAAAAATTTCCCTTTGCCACACCCCACATCGAGCACATTTGCTTCACGACCATTTAAAAACAATTCGGTAAAATCAATTTTTTCAAAAAGAGGTGGATAATAATTTGGTCTAACAGCTAATTCTTCTATTGGGAAATATAAATTTGCACCAACATGATGCCGAATTTTTCTTGGATAAGGATATTTAGAATAATCAATAAACATAGGCTAAATTTATTATTTAATGATATTATGTTATAAATAAAAAATAATAATTGATTGTAATAAAGTTAGATTAATGGTTAACAACATTAATAGAAAAATCCGAATATTGCATCCAAAAATAAAATAGCAGCGGCAGATAATGTGAAAGCACGGACAGTGCTATTACCAACTCCTTCCGCTCCACCGCTTGTTTTAAATCCAACATGAACACCAATCAAAGCGGTAACTCCACCGAAAACGCTTGATTTTATTAATCCTATTAATATTTCCCATACTTTGAAAAATCTTTGGACAGATTCAAAAAAAGCATAAAACGAAAAATCAAATTTTAAAATTGTCAAAACAAAAGCACCGAGTAAACCAACAATATAAGATATTAAAACTAAAACGGGCATCATCACAATCGTGGCAACAGCTCTTGGCATCCCTAAAAATCGATATTTATCAATGCTCATCATTTCGAGTGCATCAATTTGTTCGGTTACATTCATTGTACCAATTTCAGCAGCCATTGACGCTCCAATGCGACCGGCAATTACAAGTGCTGTAAGAACGGGCGAAAGTTCAGTAAAAATCGACGTTGCAATTGATGAACCCAAAAATGGTTTTGCTATGTTTAACATATTAAACTTGTCGAATAAACTTGTTGCTTCCAATGCAGTTATCATACCAGTAAAAATACCTATCAAAAGAACCAATGGTAATGATTTATTACCAACAAGCTCCATTTGTTTCAAAACATTGGCTTTGTTTTTAAAAACCGCTGGAAAAAAACGGAAAACTCGAATTGATAAAATTGATAATTCGCCAAGTTCAGTGATAAAATTGATTGTTTTTCGTCCTAATATTTCAAATATATTTTTCATTACTTTTAAAATTTAACAAAATTGAGAAAAATTACTTAATAAATTATTGTTTTTCAAAAGAAATTATTATTTTTATATAAACTTAAAAATGCAAAATGAGAAAAAAACATTTTAATATAACATTTAATTATTTGATTTTATTTTTGTTTATTATACTTTTCGGTTCTTCAGAATTAATTTCACAAGATTATTCAAGACCATCCTCAGAAAGACGCAACAAATTCCCCGATGAATTCTCAGAATTAGACGATAAAAATAGCAAAGACGTATTTCATTCCAACGAATTTCTCAATTCAGTAACTTTTGCACGGAAAAAGTATCACGATGCCCTTGTTTACTTGAGGCAGCGTGATTCAGTAAGAGCAGCAAAGAGCTTCGAATCAGCAATAAATAAAATAAATAAATATTTAAGTTTTCCAGGAATTGAAGCACAGCAAGAATTTCTCGATTTAGTACATTCAATTATCGAAGATTACGAAACATATATAACTTCAATTGATGATTTGGACGAAAATTCTTCTATTTTCATAGTCAGGAAAATACTTTTCAATCAAATAGAATCATTGGATTTAACTAAATCAGCTCAAAATACAAAAGTAATAAATTTAAAACCTAATGATAATTACCAGACAATACCTGGGACGTTATCTTTCGTACCACCTCCAGATACTTTAATTGTCCCTTTTGAAATGAATGACCAAGTAACCGCTGCTATCGAAAGACTTACTACGACAAAGCTTCGTAAATATATGAAAGTATATTTAGACCGTTCCACAAAGTATTTCCCGATGATAAAAAAAATAGCACAATATGAAAATGTGCCTCAGGAATTATTATATCTATGTTTATACGAAAGTGGAGTAAACCCGAATGCTATTTCCTCTGCAAGTGCTGTTGGTCTTTGGCAATTTATTTATTCAACAGGTCAACGTTACGGATTGAATAAAAATGAATCTATATGGATTGATGAAAGACGTGACCCAGAAAAATCAACAAGAGCCGCAATGAAACACCTTAAAGATTTATATAATACATTCGGCGATTGGTATTTAGCACTTGCTGCTTATAATTGCGGGGAAGGTTGCGTTCGAAACGCAATAAAAAAATCAAATAAAGATAATCCTAATTTTTGGGAATTACAACCTTTCTTGCCTCGTGAGACTCGAAATTATGTTCCGAATTATATTGCTATTTCTTTAATCGCTATGGACCCTAAAAAATATGGTTTCAAAGATGAAGAAATGAACTTCCAACCTGAATTAACTTATGATGTATATGTTTTAAATGAACCATATAACTTAGAGGCACTTGCAAAAGCCGCAGGCATAACTGTTGAAAAATTACGTGAATATAACCCTGAATTGATTCGAAATTGCACACCAATCGATGCTGCTTCATATTATTTAAAAATTCCAGAATCTGTTTCTAATTCATTTGCAAATTCGCTCGATGCTATACCTTATGATGAGAAAAAACCATACGTAGTTCATACTCTCGAGGAAAACGAATCTTTAACTTCGATTGTTTCAAGGTTCAACGTTTCTAAAGATGAAATATTAAAATTGAACAAAATAACAGGACTCGTTGATGATTTTTCCTCAAAAACACAAATAATGTTGCCTATTACTAAAAAACAATATGATAGCTTAAAAATAGCAAATAGTTATACTCCACCCGCCAAAAGTTCTTCAACTAAAGTTGCAATAAAACAACGTACAAACCAAACTGATGAACAATTAATACATATCGTTAAAGAAGGTGAAACACTTTACACAATTTCTCAAAAATATGGGGTAAATTTATCTGATTTAAAAGCAATTAATGGATTAGATGATAAATCAGTAATAAAAGTAGGGCAAGAAATAAAATTAACACCTGAAACTTCACAAAATATAACTAAAACAGTTATTAAAAAACATAAAGTAAAACAAAATGAAACTCTTAAATCTATTGCCGAAGATTATGGAACTACAGTTGATGAACTAAAGAAATTAAATAATTTAAAATCCACAAAAATTTCAAAAAGTAAATATATCAAAGTACCAGTGCAAGTTACAGAAATTGCATCTGATAAGAATAACACAAAATCTACAGTTAATATAAGCAAAGAAGAAGAAAAAGAAACAAAGAAAAAAGTAGTATTACACACTGTCAAAGCAGGCGAATCCTTAGAAAAAATTGCCAATAAATATAATGTCACAATCGACCAAATAAAAGATTGGAATTTAGATAAAATTAAAGGCGATGTTATTGTCTCAGGAACTAAACTTAAAATTATCAGCAAATCAACTTCTCTTGCTGAAAATAATACACAAAAAAATTCTAAAGAAAATTCTAAAAAACCAAAAATTACCAAATATAGAGTTAAAAAAGGAGACACTTTAATTTCTATCGCAAACAGATTTAATGTCTCAGTCGATGATATTGTTGAGTGGAATAAAATTAAAAAGAAAAAAATTGACAATATTCACGAAGGTGAATATCTCATAATAAAATAGAAAACTAATAAAATTAGATTTTTAAACTTGCTTTAAAATCAAGAATAAATGCAAATGAATTAAGTTAGTATGTCAAAACTTGTAGGTTTTTCTGTTACATTATTATTTTGATTGTTGACTGATTGATTCAAATTATTTTTTGCAGAATCTTCTTTGTAAAAGTTAATCATTATATTTACACCATAAACATAATCAAGAATGAATTTAGCGAGTGGTTTAGTCTTTTTGTTGATTGAATAACTTTCAACTTTAGGCGTGTCTTTTATTGTCGAATTTTCATTTTTCTTCAACCGTTTTAACTCATAATCGGATTTAACAGTCAAATCACTACTTTGTTGGAAAAGTTCAATTTTAAAATTTCTTGCATTTGCGGGGTTACTTTCGATTGAATTTGTCTCTTTTTTGGTAAAAAGTGGCTTCTCCCTGTCAAACTTTGTCTGACTTGAGACATTATTGGTAATAATATTTAACCCCACTTTATCCAATTTCAATTTAAAATTTCTTTCCTTAAATCATATATCGGATAATTTTTTTAAAATTTTAGTTTTTTATAAAAATTTTAATATTTATATCTGATAGCCGAGTATTTGAGTATTATTCAATAATTTTGTTTTCGAAAAATTTGGCAAATTTTGATTTTAAAAAATTACAACCGAAATTTTTGGATTTTAAATTCAATGCAGATGGTGGAACGCCTCGCCTATTGGAGCGTTACACTGCAAATGCCTATTTATATTGCTCAAAAAAATATTGCCGGCGGCTTAGAACTATCTCACATCGATAAAGGTATTATTTATTTCTGGTGGGCTCTTGTACAAAATTTAACACCCATTTTATCGGGACCTATTGCAGATAAAATCGGTAAAAAGAAAGTATTACATTTTTCTTTTATTATAATCATTTTAAGTTTCTTTTTTATGAGTTTTTCTCGAACTTTTGAACTTTTTTTATTTAGTACATTATTTCTTGGTTTTGGTCTTGGTAGTTTTAAACCTGTCCTTCAAGGGGCAATTGCTACTGAATTAAATAAAAAGAATGCTTCTTCTGGTTGGGCAATTTATGTATTACTCGTAAACCTTTCGGTATTTTTAGCACCACCACTTTCTATATATTTGAAAGGTATTAACTGGCAATGGCTTTTTTGGGGCAGCGCAACTTTATTTAGTGTCAATTATCTTTTTTTATCAATTTATAAAGAAAAAATAAATGTAGATAACAATTTTAATAACCAAAACAAAATACATTTTAAAATACTATGGGAAAATTTTAAAAACCCTATTATTTATAAATTTATACTTTTGATGACGGGCTTTACAATTGTTTATATGCAATTTTACGAAACTTTACCTAATTTTATATTTGATTGGATTGATACGAGTAAAATTGCTTCGCTTTTGAATCTACCTGAATCAATGTTAATGTCCACTCCAAATGGCAAAATGATTGCTTTCGAATGGCTTTATAATTTAAATACGGGATTAATTATTTTGCTTGTTGTTCCGCTTTCTTTAATAACAATGAAATACCAACTTACTCGAGTTTTGAGCATAGGAATTCTCGTTGCTTCGATTGGATTAGGATTATGCGGATTCTTTTATATTGGTTCTTTAGTAATATTAGGTTTTATTATTTATACTATTGGAGAGATGATTACAAACCCGAAATTTACAGAATATTTGGGAAAAATAGCACCAGCTAATTTAAAATCTACTTACTTAAGTTATTTAAATATTTCTTGGGCAATTGGGCTTGCTGGCGGTGGTCTAATAGGTGGTTTTCTATATAATAATTACGGGGAAAAAGCAACACTTGCAAAGAAATATTTAGTGGAAGTCTTGCACTATAATTCTAATATTCCATTAAAAGAAGCAACAAATATATTGAGTAATACTTTACATAAAAGTCAAAATGAAATTACAATATTACTGCGTGATTACTTCTCTCCTGAAATGATTTGGTTGCCATTTATAGCAATCGGCTTAATTTCTTCATTTGGATTATTTTTATTCAAAGAAAATAAATTCGAAAATTAATTTCCTCTTGAAAATGTCGATTTCAAAAAGGTTTTAAATGATAAATTGTCATTTGAAGTAATTGGTTCGTTGCTTAAATTCTTTTTTGTTTGCTTTTGGGGTAAATAAGAAGGATTCGGAAATTCTGATTTTGCGACACTATAATTATTATTTGATGTCAGTTCGGAAATTAAGGATATTGTTTTATCAGAAGAACCAATCAAAAAAGAACGTTCACCAACTTTTACTACAAACAAAGAGGAATTCCTTGATAGAGGAATTTTAGACAATACTTTGCTTTCAAATGCACCGAGTTGTTGAGCTTTATTTTGTGAATATTTTTTTAAATATAAAGAGAGTAAAAAAATTGCGACAATACATAATGAAAGTAAAATAAAAGCATTTAATAAGGTTCCATCCATAAATTTCAACCTCCTTGTTGAATAATAAATTTAATTTATGAGCGAGCTGCTTTTAACCGCTCTGAAGGGTCAATTAAAGTAGTAATTCTTATACCAAAGTGTTTATCAATTACAACAACTTCCCCTTCGGCAACTTTTTTTCCATTAATCAAAACGTCTATTGGTTCACTAACAAGTTTATCGAATTCAATAACAGAGCCTCGCCCCAATCTTAATATGTCCCTGATTAACATATTTGTACGACCAAGTTCAATTGAAACTGGCAATTGCAAATCAAGTAATAACTCTAATTTTGGGTCTAAAGAATCAAATTTTAATTGTGGCTCTTGCTCGTCATTATTATCATTAGTGTTTGACTCAAGTTTAGTTTCTTCGGTAACATCTAATCCGCCACTAATTAAAGCATCAATTTCTTCTTGTGTCATTGTCATATTTTTTCCTCCGGTTTATACCTTAAATCTTGTTCAATTAAATCTTCTTCCTTAAGAGCCCTCGTAACGCGCACAGCTTTTTTACCATCGATAGAACCAGGGCGTCCTGCAAGTTTTCTACGACCATTTATTATAATTTCAATTTCTTCGCTTACTCGTTTATCTAACTTTAAAATATCGCCTTCTTCTAATTCTAAAAGATCACCAACAGTTATTGATGTTTTTGCAAGCTCTGCAACAACGGGTAAATATGTTGTAGAAATTTGTTTATTTATAAGCAAAAAGTTTTCTCTTCGCTTTTTCATTGGTAATGTTATTGGTCCCGACGTTACTTGCTGTCTATTTAATTTGGTCAAAACTTCTTCGAGTGCAAATGTTGGAAAACATAAATTCATCATATATGTGTTCACACCAACATTTACATCAAATGAAACAACCAATACAATTTCAGATGAAGGGGCAACTTGGACGAAATCTGCTTCCATCTCAAGTCTTGAATATTTGAAGTTGATTTCTGAAATGGAACGCCATGCATTTCGCAAATCTGAAAGTGCGTGCTCAATTATTCCTCTTATTACTGCTTGTTCAATTGGTGTTATTGAACGTGGTTTTGGTGCAACTTCCCCGCTACCTCCCAATAGTTTTTCAACAATTACAAGTGCAAGCTGCGGGCTTATTTCGAGTATTCCACTTCCATCTGTGCCTACTATATCGAACACATATAAGCAACTTGGATTTGAAACTGATAAGATAAATTCAGAATAAAATAATTGGTCAATTGATGTAACTTCCACAGAAATAAGTGATTGCAACTTTGAAACAAGATAATAACCAAACACTTCTGAAAAGTTTTCGTGAACTGTTTGAAGTGTCCTTAATTGATTCTTTGAAATACGATTAGGGCGCCTAAAGTCGTAATTAGAGATATCGCTTGTTTTAAATTTACCACTAATTACATCATCGACGTTAATACGCCCACTCGACATTTCGGATAATAAATTATCTATTTCATTTTGTGAAAGTAAATCTGCCATTTTTATTCTTTATTATTCTTGGATAATAAATTCTAAAATTCCTACATTCAACAATTTAAAGCCAAATTCTTTGAAAGTTGGTTGTAATAACTCTTTGTATATTTTTTCCAATTCCGGTCTTTTCGCTTGTAAATCTGCCATTGGGGTACTTGCTATTTGATTATTAATCATACTTTTGATGCGTGCTAACATCTTTTGAATCGTTGGATGAGCAGTATTTACACCTTCTTTTCCCAAAACTTCTTTTGTTTTTTCATCATCTTTATTTTTCGGCACAAATTCAAGTGACAAATTAAGCACAACAAAAGTTGTTGGCACATCTTTTGGGTTTGTCGTTATTCGACCAGTTTCCATATAAAGTGATTCGTGGACATCTGCTGGCTCTTCTTGTTCTGTTTTATTTTCAGCTTTTACCTGTCCATTTGTAACCACAACTTGCTGTTGCGATGGGAATAACTTTGTTGCAATGAAATATCCAAATATCACTGTTACTAAAACTAAAACAACTCCGCCAACACCAATTCCAATTAACATTGGAAGAGGTAATCCACCACCACTACTTGCCTTTTTTTCTTTTTTCTTTTGTTTTTCAGGCTCTTGTTTTTCTAATTCTTCTGCCATTTTTTTAACCTTTCTTTTATTATCGGTTAAAATATTATTTTCTTTATTTAAACATAAATTTTATCAAAAAAGCATTTCTAAAAATTATGCCAAAAAAGAATAATGCTTTAACCCTTTTATAAATATACGAATAATTTTTTTTACTATTTTATATGATTTATTTTGGTTGATAATATTGTTAATTATTTTCTTTTTGGAGAATAATCAACATTTTGTTGAATTCATCTAATATCCTTTTTGCATCAATCGAAGATAAATCATCGACACCTTCTTCCGCAAAAATCGTGCTATTGACATCGCTTAATGGGCGAAACCAAACATAAGTTTCCATTATTCCAGAGTGAAAAGCAATTATCGGCTTATTGAACGCCGCTGCAATATGAACTAAAGATGTGTCAGGAGTAATTACTAAATAGCTTTGTTTGACTAAGGAAATTACATCCATTAAATTCCTTGAGCTAAATAATTGGATTTTAGGCAAGGAATGTTTAATTTCGTCCGCCAAAATTTTATGTTTTGGTTCAAATGTTAAAACATAATTGAAATCGCTTTCCTTTATAAATTCTTTAAGAAATTCTATCCACTTTGCAGTAGTCAACATTTTATTTTCTTTACTTGCTGAGATATTACAACAAATAATAGGCTTAGATTGCTCAAGTTTCAAAATATATTCTTCGACATATTTCGACGAATTAACATCTTCGAAAAGAATTGGTTTCATAGGTTGCTCTGGCAAACTTATTTCTAAATTTTCTAATGGTAACCAAAGCCTTTGAACAAAATGCAACTTTGAATGTTTTGAAATATCTTCAATGGCAACATCAAAATTTTGGGAATTCGGTTTATTATAACCAATTTTAGTCTTTGCCCTGACTATTTTCGCAAATATTGCACTTTCATGAGAAAAGTGGTCTTTTGGATCGATATAATAATCAAATTGATTTAACCTTAAATATGATAACAATTGCAAAGTATGCAGGATTTTCTTATCATAAATATGAATTTTTGAAATATTCGGATTATTTTTTAAAATGATATAATTATGTCTTGAAGCAATTACTTCGATTTGAGACTCAGGATATTTTTTTTTAATCAATTCAAAAAAAGGTGTAAGTAGGATCATATCACCGATCCTACCTAACAAAATCGTAAGTATCTTCATTTTTTATAAAATCTTAATATTGGTTTAATGCTTCTTGGTGTTGCTTTTTAACTTCATCAATTAGTTCTTGAGGTCCTAATACTTTCACATTTGGACCAAAACCTACAAGCCAATTAACTAATTCGAAATTAAAAATGACATTGAATTTTAGTTCAACATTGCCATCATCGTGCGTAGTCACAACTTGTTTTGGGTGAAATTGCCTGCTTGCAAAGACTTTAGCATATTCTCCTTTGAACAAAATATTCGCAACAATTAATTCTCCGTTGGATAATCCAATCCGATTTTCGAAAAATTCTTTTGCATTAAATTCTGGTACGAATTCATTATAAGGTAATGCTACTGTTGTCTTTGTAATATTTTCAAGTGGAATTGCAACATAAGTATGTTTGCGTGGTACAAATGCAATAAAAAATATTGAGTTTTTATAAGTGAAAAAGCCTTTGAACATTGCGAATTGATGTCGAATTTCTGTTTCAAAAAGCTCAGAATAAGTTATATTTAACCATTTTTTTTCGATTATAGAAGTAATGATTTCCTCAAATATGCTTGAATAATTCTTATAATCAACTTTTCCCCATTCATTGATTGAACTCAAGGCTTCTTTGAGATAAGCTTCGCCAGGAGCAATGTGGTCAATTTTCTTGATTAATTTATCCGCCTCTTTCGAAACAGGAGAATCTTCAAGAGAATTAAGCAATGCTTTAATGTAATGAAATTTCAAAATATCACTTCCTTCAAGTTCACTTAAATAAAGAGGTTTAAGAGTCTCTTTTGTCAATCTCCAATAAACTTGACGACCAACATTGATTTGTTCCATATTTGGGACCATTTCGTGAAGAGTACGTAAATCTCTCTGAACCGTTCTCAAAGATAAATTAACTTTAAATACTTTGATGATTTCATCATACATTTCTGCACTTGAGTAGCTATTGCCATCGAGAAACTTATTATACATATAAATTACTCTTCGAGCTTGCTCAGTTCCAAGGTCAGTTTTTGGTTTTGCTCTTCTCATTGTAAAACTCCTTAAAAATATGATAAATATATTAATTTCTTAAAAAATTGCAATGTCACGTAAATGAAAATTTTACAATATCTTAAATTTTTTAAATAATTTACTTAAAAAAAATGCAATTTAATAAATTATTTCTAATAATTTCAAGATAATTTTGAAATATTTTGAATTTTTTTATCGGTTATCAATTTCAAATTAATCTCATTTATTAAAAAATATCCCTTGAGATTTAATTTGGCAATTTTTTTATCGATTACAAAATATTCATTTGGATTTTGAAATTGACGTTTAATTACATCGATTATATCAATTCCAAATTTTTGTTGAAATTCATTTATATTTATACCTTCTGCACGCAGCTGTAACATTATTGTTTCGATTAATATTTCATTTTCTGATAAAGTCTCCGAAGCTTCGATTGGTAATTTATTTTGCTCTATTGCTTTTATGTATTTATCTAAATTTCTTATATTCCAATATCTTACATTCTCAGCATAACTATGTGCTGACGGTCCGAAACTATAATATGGAACGTGATACCAATACTTTTGATTATGTCTTGATTTATGATTTTTTTTAGCAAAATTCGATATTTCATAATGTTGATATCCATTCTTATTAAAATATTCGGATGTCATATAAAAAAACATTTCTTCAATTTCTTCATTTAGTTTTCTGACTTTCCCTTGCTTTAATTGTTTGAATAATGTTGTTCCTTCTTCGTAAATTAAATTATAAGCAGAAATATGTGTTGGTTCAAGTTCCACAGCAAGTTCTAAATTCCTCTTCCATTTTGTAAGGTTTTGGTTTGGTAAGCCAAAGATTAAATCGATTGATAAATCAGTGTAATTTATTTCTTGAATGTATTTTATCGTTTCGATTGCTTCACTTGCTGTATGAATTCTTTGCAAAAATTTAAGTTCATCATCGTCAAAGGATTGAACACCCAAACTTATTCTATTGATTCCAAGACTTTGGTAATCTTTTAAAAATTGCCTGTCGATTGTTCCAGGATTGGATTCAAGTGTTATTTCAGTGTTATTGTTAATGTTAAATATTTTCTCTAATTCTTTGAAAATTAACTCCAATTCGTTTGGTGAAAGCAAAGAAGGCGTACCTCCACCAAAATAAATAGTGTCAATCTCAATTTTTTCATAATCCCTTTTTTGAGCAAATAATTGAATTTCTTTAACGACTTTTTTTACGAAATTTGAAATTGAATTTAATTTAGTTATCGAATAAAAGTCACAATATGAACATTTATGAACACAAAAAGGAATATGAATATATACTCCTGCAAAATTTGTTAATTTATCATTTTTCAAAATTCGGCTTTTTTCGCTTTGATTATAAAAAAATTATTATTCAATGTTGTAATAACTTAATTTTCTATACAATGTTCTAAGACTAAATCCTAAATCTTGCGCAGCTAATTTTCGATTCCCTTTATTTTTCGAAAGTGCATATTTTATCAACTGCTTTTCAACTTCTTCAACGTTTAAGGTTTGCAAATTCTCTAACCAATCTTTATCTGAGATGACATCTTCGACAGAGTAATAATTTCCTGATTGAATTTGATAGACATCTTGTTTCAAATTTTCAATTTCTTCAATGATTTTATCGTTTTGTGTCTTTAATGCTTCAATTTTTGTTTCAATTTGAAACAGAGCTTTTAAAAGTAAAGTTATTTCAAAATCTTTATAATTCTCGTTTTGTTTAATTGGAATTAAATTATGTTCTTGTTCTTGAAATACAGCCGATTTGATAGGTAATGCTGCTGGTAAATACTTTTGCAAAATTGGTAAAGTAATGAATTTACCTCTTTCCAAAGTAACGACTTTTTCTGTGAAGTTCTTTAGTTCTCGGACATTTCCTTGCCATTCCATTTTCTTCAACAAACTAATTGCCTCTTCGGCAATCCCTTCATATTTAAATTTATTTATTTCGGCTGCCCGATTTGCAAAATAATCAAATAAGACTGGAATATCTTCTCTTCTGTCTTTTAATGACGGTAAAACTAATTTGACCGAATTTAATCGATAATATAAATCTTGCCGAAAAGCACCTTTTTGTACTTCTATTTCTAAATTTCTATTAGTTGCCGCAATAATTCTTACGTCGACTTTACGAACTTCTGAGGAACCTAATCTTGAAAATTCTCCTGATTCAAGTATCCTAAGTAATTTTACTTGAATTGATAAAGGCATTTCGCCTATTTCATCTAAAAGCAATGTCCCTTTGTTTGCTGTTTCGAAAAAGCCTAAACGTCTGTCTTGAGCGCCAGTAAAAGCACCTTTTTCATAACCAAAAAGCTCGGATTCTAATAAAGTTTCAGGAATTGCAGCACAATTGACACTTAAAAAGGGATATTTAGATCTTTTGCTTAATTTATGAATTGCATTGGCAAACACTTCTTTGCCAGTTCCAGTTTCCCCAAGAATCAATACTGTTAAATCAGTTGGAGCGATTTGAATCAATTCGTCTACTGTTTGATTCAAAATATCGGAATTACCAATAATTCCCAACTGAAATTTTAATAATTCTCTGAATTCTTCAATATTTCTAGGTTCTTTTATCAAATGCTTATGTTTGATTTATCTTAGTTAATTAATTTTTTTCTTTTTGTTCCCATTCAGCCCAACCACCTGCATAAACGAATACATCTTTAAACCCAAAACTTCCGACCAATTCTTTTGCAAGCTCTTCACTTAAATCGCATGCACCACCATCACAATATACAACAATTTTTTTGTTAGTGGGCAAATCAAATATTTTGGGGACTTTAACATTCGGGTCGTCAAGGGCAAATATATTAATTGCTCCTGGAATATGACCCTTTGTGTAGGAATCCGGTTGCCTTGCATCAATAATCAAAAAATCTTTTTGATTTAAAATTTTCTTCATTTGTTCGTATGAAACAAAATGGAATTTATGAACATCATTTTTAGGAATTTCTTCCTTTACATTTGTTTTTACTTCAGTTAATTTGGCAGTATCTTTAGTCTTTTCACTACTTTTTTCTTCTTTTAATGAATTATCTTCATAATTTATTTTTTCATCATCATTGCTTGTATTTTCATTTTGTTGAATTTTGTCAAAGTTTTCATTATTATTAAACAATAATGAATCATTAACAACTTCCACTTTTTTGGGTGTGTAAATAAAATCAAGTGGTTTCGGCAATAAAAAATTATATATAATGCCAATTAGTGAGGAAACAACCACAATAATAATAGCTGTCGTTATGTTTTTTCTAGTTAAAATTTCTGTACTGTTTGATGATTTCATATGCCTTAATAATTTGGACAGTTCTTTTCTCTGCTAATTGACGAATATCTTTGCTCATATTTTGTACTTTATCGGGATGATGCTCTTTTATTTTATTTCTGTATGCAATTTTGATTTCTTCGACAGAGGCATTTTCATCCACTTCTAATACCAAACAAGCTTGTTTATATTCTATATTTATTTTATTTGTTTCGAATTTATTGTCGTTTTTTTTGTTCTCAAAACTTTGAAAATCTTTTTGTTCATTTAATTTTTCGAATTCATTTTTTAACTCGTCAATATCAAAATCTGGTGGTAAACTTGAAGAATCCGAGGAATTCAATTCAGATTTGATGTAATTTCTTAATCTATTAAATAATTGCCCCATAAATATATCCAAAACGAAATTAGTATTTATAAATACCAACTAATCAATTAATTGTATGTAATCCTCAACAAAAGTAATTGCTTCATTTACATCTTTAGCATTCTTCATAAGTAAACCACTTTCGTAAGCCTGCTCATCATAAAAACTTATTAATTGTACAATTTCGTCCCACATCTCCCCAATTGTAATTATTATTTTTTTGTAAATCATATTTTGTTCTAACATAACCCAAATAGTTGATAATTCAAATAAAGCTTCTGTTCCACCTGGGAAAATTATAATTATATCAGCAATATCAGTAATACTTTTAATTTTTTCAAGTTGATTTTCAACTTTAATTACTTCATATTTTATTAAATTATCATTCAAAATTGTGTTTTTGTTCGTAATGACAGTAAATTTAACGTTGTTTTCTTTTGCAATTTCAAAAAGGTTTGCTTTCATTAATTCATCATCATCACATATTATCGACCACTTTTGTTGTGCCAAAATCTGAGCAATTTTCTTAACATCAAAACAACAATCTGAATTTCCATTCACGATTGGTTTTCCTAAAAATGCTACATTTGGCATATTCTTATTTCCTTGAGTTAAAAAAATATATTTTGCAAATTTAGTAAAAATAATATTGTTTTAAAAATTATTAAAAATTAAAATGTTTTTCACAAATAATTCGTTATTTTAAAAATTAATTAATTACAAAATATAAAAATTAATTTGGAGGCATAATGAACAGCGACCCAAGCATATCAAAAAAAATATTCTATTCTTTGGAGGATGCATTAAAATCACCAACCGAAGTTGAAATATTAGATTTGCATTTTAATGATTTGTCAAGTTTTCCCGAAGAAGTTCTTAATTTTTCTAACTTAAAAATCTTACATCTCTACAACAATCAAATTCAAAATATTCCAGCAGAAATTTCAAAATTACACAACTTAATAAAATTAGATATTAGTGGAAATCGACTTGAACAATTACCAAACGAAATTTGCGATTTGCCAAATTTAAAGACGTTGATAATAAGTTGGAACTATTTAGAAAATATACCAGAAAATATCGGGAATTTATCTGCATTGGAAATGTTTAGCTTAAACAACAACAAAATTAAAAAATTGCCCGATTCAATCGGAAATTTAACAAATTTAAAAGAATTAATTTGCAGCGAAAATGAATTGGACACTCTTCCCAATAGTATTGGCAACTTGACTAATTTGCAAAAACTCCGTATTTATGAAAATCACCTTGAATTCTTACCTGATTCAATCTGCAATTTGACAAATTTAACCAAATTAGAAACTAACGACAACAACTTAAAAACTTTACCTGAAAATATTGGAAATCTGACTAAATTAACTCGTTTTCGTGCTTTTAAAAATGAATTAGTTTCTCTTCCAAATTCAATTTGCGAGTTAACTAATCTTGAAAAATTAATACTCTATGAAAACGAAATTACTGATTTGCCGGCTAATTTCGGAAATTTGAAAGCATTAAAAGAACTTGATTTAAGTTTCAACAATTTATCTGCATTGCCAGAAAGTTTTATCGAACTTGCAGACAATTTGCAAATTCTTAAATTAAATAATAATAATTTTTCGGATGCATTGATTATCAATACAACCAAAGCATTATTTAAAGTTAAAATCTTTTGGGAATAAAATCTCAAATTTCTCAAATTATTGAATTCAATGTCTGGAAAATCAAAAACTGAAATCTTAAATTGGTTGTATTCATTACAACGATTTGGTATTAAACCAGGATTTGAAAGAATTTCGGGATTACTCAAATATTTAGGTAATCCCGAAAATCAATTTAAATCAATTCATATAACAGGAACAAACGGCAAAGGTACAACTTCAGTAAATATAGCATCAATCTTAAAAGAAGCTAATTTTAAAATTGGACTTTATACTTCGCCACATCTGGTTGATTTTAACGAACGAATTCAAATAAACGGGGTGATGATTGACGATGATATTCTTATTGATTATGCAGATAGTTTAAGAAATATTCAAGAAAAAACAAACGCTACTTTTTTTGAACTTACAACTGCAATCGCTTTCAAATACTTTGCTGAAAATAATGTAAATTTTGCCGTAATTGAAGCTGGTATGGGCGGTCAAAACGATGCTACAAATGTTATTCATCCTTTGCTTTCAATTATTACACAAATTAGTTTAGAACATCAAGAATATCTCGGTAATACACTCGAAGAAATTGCTCGTGATAAAGCTGGTATAATAAAACAAAATTCAACAACATTAATAAGTGATAATAATCTTAAATTAAAAGAAATTTTCCATCAAGTCGCAAAAGAAAAAAATAATGAAATTCATTTTTTGAACGACTATAAATACGATTTATCAACTGAAATCAATGACTTCAAGACGAATATCAATTTAACTCTCTTAGACAATTTGCAATATAAATTTTCAACACCTTTTATTGGAAATAATCAAATACGAAATTTATTAACTTCATTATTTTCTATTAAATTACTTCAAAAACAGGTTGCAATTCCTGAAAAAGCAATTATTTTAGGGTTAGAAAATATTCAAAACAATTTTTATTTTAAAGGTCGATTTCAATTAATCACAAAAAATCCACTAATAATTTGTGACACAGCACATAATCCCGCCGCTTTCCAGAATTTAATTCATCAAAAAAATTTGATAAATCAAAATTCTCAAATGGATTTAGTCATTGCCTTAATGAAAGATAAAGACATAAATTCAATTGCCAAAATTATAAAAAATGAATTCAAAAATATAATAATCACACAGCCAAAAATTCAAAGAGCAGCCACAACTGATGAATTATTTGAAATATTCAAAGAAAATGGATTTAGCGATAAAAATATATTCCAATTTAAAGAAACAAAAGATACAATTGATTTTGTTCGAAGAAATAATCGTCCCACAATATTTGCTGGTTCATTTTATTTAATTGGCGAAATTTTGCCTTTACTCGAAAATTCATTTGTATGAGTTTCTTGAACTTCCAAATCAAATCAGCAATAATAATAAAACAATTCAGAAAGTTTAAATAATAAAATAAATTATTAAAATTCCTCTTTTTTATTTCCTTAATTTTTAGTAATTTACAAGTTTCTATATTTAAAATTAACAAAATCAAGAAATAAAAAAATAAGGTGTTTTGATGAAAGTTTATGAAGCCAATGATATCAGGAATATCGCCTTCATTGGGAATCCAGGTTCCGGGAAAACTAATTTAACGGAATCTTTACTATTCCAAGCAGGAGTAATTAACAGAAAAGGTACTGTCGAAGATGGCAATACAGTCAGCGATTTTATTGAAATCGAACACGAAAAAGGTTATTCAATATACGCTGCACCAGTTTATTTAGAATGGAAAGATAAAAAAATCAACATAATTGATGCACCAGGATTGGACGATTTTGTTGGTGAAACTTACAATGCCCTTTTCGCTGCCGATGTCGCAGTAATAACACTTAGTGCCGTAAATGGAATCGAGTTCGGCACTGATATTTCAGTTGTAAGAACAAAAGAACTTAATAAACCATTTGCATTTTTTGTTAATAAAATGGATGGCGACCAAGTTAATTTCGATAAACTACTTGCCGAGATGAAAGATGCTTATAGCGTTAAAGTTGCACCTATTCAATACCCTTTAAATCATGGCACAGGTTTCAATCAAATTATCGATTTATTTAAAATGAAATTATTACAATTTTCTGCTGATGGTAAATATACTGAAACAGATATTCCCGCTTCAGAAAAATCGAAAGCAGATGAATTACGTAATCAACTTGTTGAATCAATTGCTGAATCTGACGAAGAATTACTTAATAAATATTTCGAACAAGGTGACTTAGAACAAGAAGAATTAATTGCTGGTTTCAAAAAAGCATTTATGAACTTAGATGTGTATCCTGTGTTCTGTGGTTCTGCCAAAATTAATATTGGAATTTCATCCTTCCTTGATTTTATTGCTTCAAATTTCCCATCCGCAAGTGATTTTGTTTATAAAACATTAGATGGAAAAGAAATTAAAGTCGATTCAAAAAGCCCAACATCATTATTTATTTGGAAAATGTACTCTGATGTAAAATTAGGCGATTTAACTTATTTTAAAGTAATCACTGGTTCAATAGGTTCTGGTGTAGAATTAATAAACCATAAACGTAGTTCAACAGAAAGATTTGGTCAAGTTTATAGCGTTCGTGGTAAAAATCGTGAAGAATTACCTAATTTGAGTGCTGGCGATATCGGAGCTACTGTTAAACTAAAAAATACTCATTTAAGTGATACATTCCACGAAAAATCTTTCGAGGTAGAATATCCAAATCTTGTTTATCCAAAACAAAAAATTCGTGTAGCAGTTGTTCCAAAAACTAAAGGCGAAGAAGAAAAAGTTGGTACTAGTTTGCATCAAATTGCTTTGGAAGATGCTTCTTTGTTAGTTGAACATTCACAAGAATTAAGACAAACTTTGCTCTTTGCTCAAGGTGACCAACAATTACAATTGGTGAAATGGAGATTGAGCAATAGATTCAAAGTTGAAGCCGAATTTATCGACCCAAGAGTACCATATCGTGAAACAATCACAAAATCAGCAAGAGCAAGCTATAGACATAAAAAACAAAGTGGTGGTGCTGGTCAATTTGCTGAAGTTCATATGATGATTGAACCATACGTCGAAGGAACACCAGCTCCAACAGATATTACAGTGCGTGGTCGTGATTTACAAACCTTACCTTGGGGCGGAAACCTTGAATATGTCAACTGTATCGTTGGAGGTGTAATTGATGCAAGATTTATGCCTGCTATACTAAAAGGAGTAATGGAAAAAATGGAATTCGGTCCATTAACTGGCTCTTTTGTTCGTGATATTCGAATTTATGTTTATGATGGTAAAATGCACCCAGTCGACTCAAACGAAGCAGCTTTCAAAACAGCAGGCCGAAATGCATTCAAAGAAGCATTTATTAATGCTGCTCCAAAAATTCTCGAACCAATTTATGACGTCAATATTATTGTCCCAGAACAATATGTTGGCGATATTATGAGCGATTTACCAACTCGCCGTGGTGTTATTTTAGGTATTGATGTCGATGGTAAAGTTCAAATCGTGAAAGCCAGAATGCCTCTTGCAGAATTAGATAAATATTATTCTGCTTTAAAATCAATCACTCAAGCTCGTGGCACTTTCACTTATGAATTTTCTGAATATCAACAAGTTCCACCAAATGTTCAACAAGAACTTATGGATGCTTACAAAAAACAAGCAGAAGAAGAAGAATAATCATTTTTTTATGAATATTAAAATCAAAGGCTGTTCTCTCAAGACAGCCTTTTTTTATCAGTAAATAATATCTGCAAAATAATTGTTTGTATTATTTCAAAATATTAAATATTTGGTTTCGTTTAAAATAATATATTTAACATTATTTAACAATATTAAAAAATGTCAAAACCAATAAAAATCCAATTTCAACATTTCGAGGGATGCCCTAATTCTCCGAAATTGTTAAAAACACTAAAAGATGCATTACAAGAATTTAATGAAACTGATTACATATTTGAAGAAGTATTAATCGAAGATAATTCAGATGCTCAGAAATATAAATTCCTAGGTTCGCCAACTATTCTTTTAAATAATAAAGATATGATGGGGCTCCCATTTCCTGCAGAATCTTCCTTAGCTTGCAGGTTTTATCCAGGTGGATTACCATCAAAAGAAACAATAATTGATAAAATTAAACTTGCAATACCTGAAAATTAATTTTAGTAATGATTTTAAGCCAATTATCATTGATAAGATAAAGGAAAGAAAATGAAAATAAATGGAAAAGAAAACGGTTCGGTTTCACTCAAAGTTCAATCAGCAAAGTTAATCAAAGACGGAGTAGAAACAGATTTGCCGTCAAACACAATTTTCTTATGTCGTTGTGGTGCATCCAATAATAAACCATTTTGTGATGGTACACATCGGACAATAGGATTTAAAGCAGAACCTTTCGAAATTGAAATTAATTTTTAAATTATAGACTTAGAAAAGAATTATCGAACTTTAAAAGTAGCCATTGTAATAATTGCTAAAATAATAGCAATTATGTAAAATCGAGTTACTATTTGAGATTCGTGCCATCCTTTCTTTTCAAAATGATGGTGCAAGGGTGCCATTAATAAAATTCTTCGCCCTTCGCCATATTTTCTTTTTGTATATTTAAAATAACTTACTTGAATAATAACTGATATTGTTTCAGCAAAAAAGACACCTCCCAAAATAGGCAATAAAAATTCCTTTTTTAATAAAATTGCAAGACCACCAATTGCCCCACCTAAGGCAAGTGAACCAGTATCTCCCATAAAGACTTTTGCGGGATAGGAATTAAACCATAAAAAACCAAGCGATGCACCAACCATAGCAGAGGCAAATATTGTCAATTCTCCTGAACCCGATAAATGTGTAATATTTAAATATTTAGCAAATGTTGCATTACCAGTAAAATAAGCAATTAGAGCGAGCGCCAACGATGAAACACCTACCGTTCCTATTGATAATCCATCAAGTCCATCAGTTAAATTCACTGCATTTGATGTTGCTGTTAAAATAAAAATTACTGCGGGAATATATAAAACTCCCCAGTCAAAATTCAAATTTTTTGAAAATGGTACTGTTGTCAAAGTATTGAATTGTTCAAAAGAAGAATTGAAAAAATCAGGGAAAAAGTAAATTATACCCCCGAGAAACAATCCGATGCATACTTGACCTATTATTTTATATTTACCAATTAGTCCTTTCGATTTTTTCTTTATTACTTTTAAGTAATCATCAAGAAATCCAACACCACCCAACCAAAGTGTAGTAATAACGATTAATATCACAAACCAGTTAAAAATATCAGCCCAAAGCAATGTTGGTAAAATTAACGATAATATGACAATTAAACCACCCATTGTTGGAGTTCCTGCTTTATTAACGTGGGTGCCAACTTGTTGAAGTTCTTGTTTAGCTTGCTCACCAATTTGTTTTTTCTTTAAAATTCGAATTATCATTGGTCCTATTATGAAGCTAATTAGAAGTGCAGAAATTGCGGCTGCTGCTGAACGGAACGTTATATATTTAAAAACTCCAAAACCTGGTGGATGGAACATTTTTTCGAGATACAATGCGAAATAATAAAGCATTAAATACCTAATTGTTAAAATTATTAAATTATTATATTATCTTAAATTATTTTTTAAATTTTTTAATAATATCTTCAATTGCTGATTTGTGAACTTGAAATACCATCATTTTCAATTTTACATAATCTTCATGATAAAAATAATAACCTTTAGCTTTGCCATTTCTGGAACCTGAACCGGAATCTTTAATAAGGAACCACCATTTACCATCTTTAATTGTATATCCAACTAAGTGTATGCCATGGTCGTCGCCTGTTGTGCCATTGGAAAATCTAAATTGTCTTGCTTTATCATTAATATAATTACTTGGAATATCCCAATCAGGAATCATTGCAACATTTTCATATGAATAATATCCCGGTTCAGAAACGTCTCCTCCCAGGGCTACACTATACCCATTTTTTATAGCATTTTTAATAGCATTCATAAAATCATCAAGTGGCAAATTATAGTAAGAACTATCATGCCACCAGTTGTCGGGAACATCGTATGATACTTGCTTCCAATAACCCGGTTCTAAAATTGAAATCACATCTACGTAATCATCCATATTCAATTTCAAATAATCACTTAAAAAGCTTTTCGGTGTGTATTCTTTTCCTTCATAAGTAAACTTTTCAGGTGGAGTTTGCATATAATGGTTCATTATATCTTTTAATGTTTGAAGTACGACTTCTTCATTCCAAAAGTCATTCTTTTTAACAAATTCTAAATAATTTGACATTTCTTCAAACATCTTATGTTGGTCTAAATATTTTTGACCAGGAAGTAAACCAGTATAAGCTTCGTAAGGTACAACGCCATATTTTTTCCATATTCTATTGACAGCATTTGATTGGCTACCTTCGCCAAAGAGTGAATTCCCCCGTTCTTTAATAAACCTTTTTGCTTTTTCTATATATTCCCAATAAGAAGTCCACATCTCTGATAATTTTACTTTCTTGTTGTAAAGTCGATAAAATTCTGATTCAAACATAGATGTTGTGCAAAAAGACCAACATGTATTTGTCCAAGCTTGAGAAACAGGTTCGTTATACCACACTTTTGTGAATTCATCAATAGTTTTAGGAATTATTTTATTTGAAAAATCCATTTTTAATGTAAGTTTCTTGGGCTCGTCTTTTTTGATAAATTCTTCAGAAGATTTTTGAATTTCATCCCAAAAAGGATTTTTATATTCAATAAACTTTAAAGTATCTTCTTTACTTTTTTGAGCAAACAGAGTGGAAAATGCAAGTAAAAATACAAGGAGGGAAAATATATTTTTCATTTCATACCTAAAAAAAATCAAAATTACTAAAATTATGCATAAAATTGTATCAAAAATATAAATCCTTATCAAGATTATTTTAAAATTTATTAGTATTGAGATGATTTGGTCAGTTGTGAATTTGTGATAAATTTATTTATTTTATTAAAATTTATTAATTATTTAATATTTATAATTTTGCCATAAATTTTAAATAATTAACTTTTTTAAATTAAATTTACTTCATAATAATTTTTAAAATATAAAAGAACAACATCCAAAATGCAAATTAAATTGAGTTGTTTGGATTACCTTAGTTGTAAAAACGCCATTAATACTGCGTTTGTATCGACGTTTTCACTTTCAACCTACCGTTTTTTTCCTAAATTATAAATGCAATACAAATATTAGTTTAGCATAAATAATTATTTTTTAATAATTATTATTGTTATTTAATTTCTTTGTTTTAATTTGCTTTTGTAAAAATTAACATTTTTTTTAAGGAGTAAAAATTATGGAACTTACTACTATTTCTAAAAGAGAATTTTTAAAAAACACTGGCAAGGTAGCTTTAGGTGCTGCAATAGGAGTTGCTGGATTTAATGCTACTAAAATATTCGCTGATGACCAATATCCTTGGCCCTGGCCTTATGCTGTTTTGGACCCAGATGCCGCAAGAATCGCAGCTCATGACTTTTATTGGAACGATATGGATTGCGCTTCAGGTGTATTTGCTGCATTAGTTTCACTATTAAGACAAGCGGTTGGAGCACCTTGGACAAATATGCCATACGAGACTTTACTTTTTGGCCGTGGTGGTGGTGCAAGTTGGGGTACTCTTTGTGGCACATTAAATGGTGCAGCTGCAATAATCAGCTTGGTTGTTAACAAAGCAGATTCCACTGCTTTAATTAACGAGGTTTGGGGTTATTATATGACTGAAAATTTACCAACTGCAAAATCAAATGAATTTGCAATTCAAGGGAAATATACTGTTCATAAATATGACCAAGATTTGATTTCAAACATTTCTGGGAGCCCTTTATGTCACGCATCTGTCAGCCAATGGTGCAATGTTGCTAATAAAAAAACTGGAGATATCGAAAGAAAAGAACGTTGTGGTCGTATAACTGGAGATATTGCTGCTAAAACAGTTGAAGTTTTAAATGCATATTTCAATAAAACATTTACAGCTACTTTTGTTGATTCCGACGGCGTAAAAGGCTGCTTGACTTGCCACGGCTCAAATGGCAAAGCAAATGTATTCACTCATATGGAATGCTCTACTTGCCATCCAAATCCACACGGCTCTGGAATTGTTGAAAATTTAAGCAAAGATGCTTCTGATTATAAACTCTTCCAAAATTATCCAAATCCATTCTCTGGTAGCACTAACATTCAATTCTCCATTCCAAAAGCTGAAAAAGTTCAAATGGAAATTTATGACCTTCGTGGTGATGTTTATGCGACTTTAATTGATTATGAATTATATCAAGCTGGTACTTATTCAATCAATTTCAATGGTATGGATGACGAAGGTAAGAGATTACAACCAGGAATCTATTTCTGCCGCATAATTGCAGGTCCATATATGAATACTATTAAAATGAATGTAGTATAAATTTTTTCGTTAAAACTCCCTCCCAAAAAAAATGGCTGTCTCTTAAGGACAGCCATTCTTTTTGTTTAATAAATTTTTATTTATTAAATTAACTCTTATTCCTCAATATCATTTTTTGTTACTCTTTGCACTATTAATTCAGTTAATGCTGTTAAAAGTGCTAAAATAATAAAGATTTGCCATAATTCAGAGCCGCTTCGTACTTTTTCAATTTTCTTGTGTAATGATGTGAAATCATCTATAAATGCAATACGAACTTTTTCGCCATATTTCTTGAAAAGCAAAGATGAAACTTTGTCGTTAATAATTGGTTTTAAATTTGATTCTTCTTTTGCAATATTTCCTGAAGCTATTGCTATAGGTTTATTATTGGCATCATAAATAACATAATTACCTGGATATTCCAAATCTTTCAAAGTTAATATAAGCCCACTTGGCATAAGCGGAGCGTATGCGAATGATTCATTATTTTTGGGGTCAATAATTTTGAAATTAGTGCCTTTCGCAAATTTTTCAGGTATAATAATTTGAACATTATCTCCTATAGTAAAATCTTTCGATAATTCAGGTAGCATTGAGAGATACAAAACGCTACGATAAATTATGATTGGAAATAAAGTTGAAGTCTGCAAATTACTCCAACTTGTGTTTGGAACTACAGATAAATATAAAATTTTACCTCTTTGCAATTGAAACTCTGAAAGTAAATTCCCTAAATTTGTTTCAATTACTGGAATGCCACCATTAACAGTAGCAATTTGATTGATACGAACATTATCGGGAGAATTCGAACTGTTTTTATCAAGAAAAACACCTTCGAATAAAGGATGATTCTTGTTAATATTGGATATTATTCCGTTTTGTCCATCTTTGAATTCTATCGATGATTTAAAGATACTGTTTAAAAACAATGGGTAATTTGTCAAATCTTGAGACGGAAGTAAAAGTGCCTTCCCATCGTCATTTAAATAAGCTGAAAGTTTATCGATAGATAAATTTTTATAGCTGTCTATGATTAATGAATTATATTTTTGCAAGTCTTTCGAATTAAATTCGGATATTGTGAGAATATCTGCATCACAATATGAATCTGAAGCACCATAAAACAGTGCTGATAAAATAAATGGATTTTTTTCGCTTGTAACGTATGCTACTTTGGGTTTATCAGGTAATATTACACCAAAATATCTTGTATTGTCTTCGATTAATGCATCATTTTCGAGTTCAACTTTGCCATTTATTATTTGGTTGGAGCGTATATTTGCCGATAAATCAATTGCTTTATCCGAATTTTTGGGAACCAGGAAAGACCTTTGAGCCACTTTTTCATCTGAAAAAAACTCAGAAGCGGAGACTTCCTTATTATCGGTCAGAGAATGATTACGTACAAAAGCTTGAATTTGCAGTGGATTATTAGTTTGAAAAATTCGAGTTATAAAATTCAATGAATCGTTTGATAAATTTGTGATATTCATTTTAGAGTTTGTTCCTATCGTCAAAAAGTAAAATGAAGGTTTAAATTTTCGAACTTTTGAAACATCAAAATTTCTGTAATTAATTTCTTGATTATCTGTAATTATATAAATTTCTTTATTATAGTTTTTTGCATTATCAAATAATGAATATGATAAATCTAAAATTTTAGACAAATTAGCAACGGAATATCCTATTTGCATTTTATTTACTTTCTCATTCAACGCTTTGATATCTGAAGAAAAACGAAAATCGTCGTTTTGCAAATTTGACATTTGCAAAATCAAAACCTCGTCCCCGGCATGCACTTGGTCTAATAATTTCTTGGCGATTCTTTTAGCAAAATTAAATCGATTGCCATATTCGTCAGACAAGTTCATACTCGGACTATTATCAATAATAATTATAGAGCTTGTTTTTGCATACTTTGTAAATCCCGGTAAAGCACCGTTAATTATTGGACGAGCAAATGCTAATACTATAAAAATAATCAGCAATGTGCGTAATAATAATAATAATAATTGCCTTAATTTAATTTTCCGAATTTGAGACCTTTGGAGTTCCTTTAAAAACTTTAAAGTTGAAAAATCTATTTTTTTTACTCTTCGTAAATTTAAAAAATGCAGAATGATTGGTATACTTGCCGCAATTAAACCTATAAGTACAATTGGATTCAGAAAATTCATTGTTTATCATTTTAATATTTAATATTTTGATTGACGAAATTATCTAAATAATGTTAAATAAATATGTTCCTTTTTTTTAAATTTGTATAAATTGAAAATATATGTACAGAATAAGTCAAATATCAATCGAAAATTTATTTAGTATTGCTTATAACTTAGCTGAACTACTTACAAATGCCCCTCAATTTGTCATTTCGAGTGGTTCAGGTTTTTCGGATATTTGGAATAACTTCAATGTTTTGCAAATTATTCCTTATTCGGAAATTAAAGGAATGCCTCAAATCAATTTAGAAGGTCATAAAAACGAATTATATTTAATCGAATATAACAACAAAATCGGACTCGTTTTTGCTGGAAGATTTCATCTTTACGATGGCTTTTCACTTGAAGAAATATTAATTC
The DNA here is from genome assembly GCA_964500435.1 of uncultured Chloroherpeton sp. Classification (GTDB taxonomy): domain Bacteria; phylum Bacteroidota; class Ignavibacteria; order Kapaibacteriales; family UBA2268; genus GWF2-33-9. The sequence continues at coordinate 116,629 of CAZCNL010000004.1, forward strand.
CCGTAATAATTCCTGAGCTTTTCGGTGTTAAACATTATATTTTTTTCAATGCTGCTGGTGCTTTAAACCAAAATTTCAAAGTTGGCGACATTATGATTATTGACGAAGCTGTTAATTTTACTTCTAGAAAAATTCATCCTCTTTTCAATAAAGAACTTTTTTTCAAAAAAGATTTTGCTTCCGATTTATTTTCGAAAAAATGGATTTATAACGTCGAAAAAAAATTAATTGAAAATTCTATAAAATACCAAAAGGGAACATATATTGAAGTTACTGGACCCACGTATGAAACAAGAGCAGAAGTAAAGATGTTCCGTTATTTCGGTGGGGACGCAATGGGTATGTCGACAGTGTTGGAGTCTTTGACTGCATCATTATTGAATTCAGAAGTTCTTGGCATTTCTATTATTTCCAACACATTAACTGAAATCAAACAAGCAGAATTATCCCACGATTACGTCGTCAAATCAATTGCTTCCCAAAAAGAAATAATTGAAACCACCATCAAATGTTCAATTGAATCTATTTAAATACTTTTATCTCAATAATTTTTTTTAAAATTATTAGATTATAATAAATAATAATATATTTTACATATTTTTTTTGTAATTTAGTAATAAAATTTATCCATTAACTATTTATTAATGTTAATAATTGAACTAATACATAATCTTGGATTTTTAATTGCACTAAGTGTACTGTCAAGTTTTCTCGATAAAAAATTTCCTAGAATAACCATTCAAGGCAAAATATTACAAGGTATTCTTTTTGGTATAGTTGCTGTTTTCGGAATGCTTAATCCTTTTGTTCTTGCACCTGGATTAATTTTTGATGGTAGGACAATTATTTTAAGTCTTGCAACATTTTTCTTCGGCGGAATTCCAGGAATAATTGCAGGTATTTTATCTCTTATATATCGAATAAATCTCGGCGGACCTGGAATTTATATGGGTATTGCTACGATTATCTCTCCGGTAATTGTAGGCTACTTATTCCATATTTACTATAAAAAATACGATAAAATCATAAAATACACAGACCTTTACATATTAGGTTTAATTGTTCATTTCTTTTATTTCATATTCATTTTTCTCTTACCGAATAATTTTGCAAAACAAGTACTTGGGACTGTAAGTATAACTGTGATTTTGTTTTATCCGATTGCAACTGTATTAATTGGTCAAGTACTACTAATGCAAGAACAAAATTTCAAATTTATACATTTGTTCAAAAACCAACGAGATAATCTTGCGACAACTTTAAACTCCATCGGCGATGCAGTCATCACAACAGATTACGAAGGCAAAGTGATGCTGATGAATCCCATTGCTGAAAAACTAACAGGTTGGAAAACCGAAGATGCCGTCGGTCGTTCTTTAACGGAAGTTTTCCATATTATAAATGCTATAACTCGTCAGACAGTCGAAAATCCTGTAAAAAAAGTATTATCGACGGGAAAAGTTGTTGGTCTGGCAAACCATACCGTATTAATCAGCAAGGATGGAAAAGAATACCACATTGCTGATAGTGCCGCTCCTATTGTTGACCAAACAACAAAATCTTTCAACGGTATTGTGATGGTTTTTTCTGATGTTACTGACAAATATATTTTACAAAAGAAATTAGAAGAAAGCGAATTCATCTTTAGAAGGTTATATGAAGCTTCTGCTGACCCAATTTTACTTTTGGATGATTCTGGCTTTTTTGATTGTAACGAAGCTACTTTAAAGTTATTAGGTTACAGTAATAAATCTGAACTTATTGGTAAACAACCGTGGGAAATATCACCAGAATTTCAACCTGATGGTTCAAACTCACTTGAAAAAGCTTTTTTAATGATAAGAAAAGCCTTAAATGAGGGTTATAATAAATTTGAATGGACTCACTTAACTAAGGATGAAAACGAGATATTTGTTGAAGTTATGCTTACGCCTATTCTTTTAAATGGTAAGCAAACATTTTATACTGTTTGGAGAGATATTACCGAGAAGAAATTATCCGAGAAGAATCTTATAGCAAGCGAATTAAAATTTAGAAATTTATTCGAAAAACATTCAGCAATTGAATTAATTGTCGACCCCGAAAATTTAACTTTTGTCGATGTAAACTTCGCAGCAGAAAAGTTTTATGGATATTCACGGGAGCAATTTATTGGCGAAAGTGTCACATTAATCAACAAAGCCCCACTCGAGAAAATTTCAAATATGATTAATTTAATCTTGAGTGAACAAAAACTTGATTTTGAAGTTGCTCATATTATTTCAAATGGCGAAGAACGTGATGTGCGTGCATTTGCATCAATAGTTGAAATAAATAATAAAAAATATATTCATTTAATTATTGTTGATATAACAAAACTTAAATTATCCGAGAGAAATCTAAAATTATTATATAAAGCAATTGAACAAAATCCAACAAGCGTAGTTATTACAAATAGTGAAGGTGAAATTGAATATGTAAATCCTAAATTTTCGGAAGTTTCCGGATATAGATTTGAAGAAATCTACGGAAAAAATCCGAGAATACTCAAATCGGGCATTCACACGCAAGAATTTTACAAAAATTTATGGGATACGATAAAAAGTGGTGAAACTTGGACAGGCGAAATTTGCAACAAAAGAAAAGACGGCTCTCTTTACTGGGAAAATGATTTGATCTCTCCAATTGTAAATGATTTTAATGAAATTACAAATTTCATAAAAATTAGCGAAGACATAACAGAAAAGAAAAGAATTTACGAAGAAATAATACAGGCAAAACAAAAGGCAGAAGAAAGTGAAAGATTAAAGACCGCCTTTTTGCAAAATATGTCCCACGAAATTCGAACGCCATTAAATGGTGTAATAGGATTTTCAAATCTTTTATCAACTAAAGATTTATCAAAATCAGATATAAGCGAATATAGTTCAATAATTCAAACAAGTGCAAAAAGACTTTTAGAAATAGTTAATAATATTTTAGATATTTCAAAAATTGAAACTGGGCAAATAAAAATTGTTCAAGGCGAATTTTCTATTAATACACTTATTAGGAATATTTATAGTATATTTTCCCTTATAGCTAAAGAAAAAGAATTAGAGTTTAATTACTCAGTAGCTCTTGACGATATTTCATCAGTGATTTATTCAGATGAAACAAAAATCCATCAAATTTTATCAAACTTGGTCAATAATGCTTTGAAATTTACAAAAACTGGCTCAGTGAATTTTGGTTATAATGTAGAAGATGAAAATTTAATTTTTTATGTCAAAGACACAGGAATAGGCATTCCTGAAGATATGCAAACAAAAATTTTCGAAAGATTTATTCAAGCAGATATGGGCTTAACTCGTAATTTCGAAGGTGCAGGGTTAGGTTTAGCAATTTGTAATGGGTTGGCTAATTTGCTGGGTGGTAAAATTTGGTTGGAATCAGAAATTGGAAAAGGGTCAACTTTTTATTTTTCAATACCTTTTAATCAAATAAAAAATCAAAGCAATTTATATTCAGAAAAAGAGGAAAAAATTGAGATGCTAACAAATAAAAAAATATTGATAGTTGAAGATGACTTCACAAGTTATTTATATTTACGGATACTTCTCGACGATATAGGTGTCCCCACTCTTTACGCTTCTGATGGTACTGAAGCACTCGAAATTATCAAAAATAACAACGATATTGCTTTAATTCTTATGGATATTCGTATGCCTAAAATGAACGGTATCGACGCAACAAAAGAAATAAAATCCACTTACCCAGATTTACCAATTATTGCTCAAACTGCCTATGCATACAGCGAAGAAAAAGAAAAAGTATTAGCTCTTGGTTGCGATGATTATTTATCAAAACCAATTGATAAAAATTTACTTTATAAGACTATTAAAAAATATATTAATTAATTTTAAATATTTATTTAGAAAAATAAAAAAGGGACAAGCTGCAACAGTTGTCCCTTTTTTCATAACAGTTTAATTAATTACATAAAATGCACAAATAATCCATCACGTAACTTTGGTTCAAACCAAGTTGATTTTGGAGGCATAATTTGACCTGCATCAGCAATATCCATCAATTCTTTAATTGAAGTTGGATAAAGAGCAAAAGCAACAGCCATTTCTCCAGAATTAACACGCTTTTCGAGTTCGCTTAACCCACGAATTCCACCGACAAAATCTATTCGTTTATCTGTTCTTGGGTCATTAATTCCTAATATTGCACTAAGAACATATTTTTGTAATATAGAAACATCGAGTTTTTCGACGGGATCTTTTACGGAAGTTATTTCAGTTTTTGCTTCCAATTTATACCATTTCCCATCAAGATACATTCCGAATTGTCCTTTCTTTTCAGGTTTGAATTGATTTGCAACTTCAGTTATTAAAAAATTTTCTCTAATTTTTTCCAAAAAATCATTTTTACTTAACCCATTTAAGTCTTTGACAACACGGTTATAGTCAAGTATTTTCAAATGAGATGCTGGAAAAGCAACTGCTAAAAAGAAATTATATTCTTCATCACCTTTATGATTTGGGTTAGCAAGTTGTCTTTCTCGTCCAACAATCGCTGCAGCAGCGGAACGATGATGTCCATCAGCAACATACAAGTTTTTCATATTTTTGAAAATTTCACTGATTTTAGTAATCAATGCATCTTCATCAATAACCCAAACTTGATGTCGTATTGAATCAGCAGTAATAATATCAATATTTGGTTTATGAGATGAAACATTGTTGATTATAGTTTGTAATTCGTCATTGTCATGAAAAGTAAGAAATATCGGACCAGAATGAGAGTTAGTATAACGAACATGATTTGCTCTATCTTCTTCTTTATCTTTTCGAGTTTTTTCATGTTTTTTAATGACATCGTTCCAATAATCATCAACAGAGGCAACACCCACAAACCCGTATTGTGTTCTTCCATCCATTGTTTGTGCATAAAGGTAAAATGATGCCTTTGGATCTTCGATTAATACTTGCTCTTTTAGTAATTTATCTAAATTTTCCTTTGCTTTCAAATAAACAGGCTCGCTGTGAATATCAATATCTGAAGGTAAATCAATTTCTGGTTTTCCTACGTGCAAAAAAGAATAAGGATGTCCTTCTGCTTCAATACGAGCTTCTTCGGAATTTAATACATCATATGGTTTTGCGGCTACCTCAGCTGCAAGTTCTGGTTTTGGTCTAAATGCTTTGAAAGGTTTGAATACTGCCATTTAATTTCTCCTATTTTTTTAATGCATCAACAATTTTTTGTGCAATTTCAATTCCAATTCTTGTTTGTGCTTCTGGTGTGGAACCACCAATATGTGGTGATAATGATACATTTGGATGGTTCATCAAATCTTTTTGTGCTTCTGTTGGGGGTTCATTTTCGAACACGTCAATTCCAGCAAACGCAACTTTGCCATTATTTAAAGCTTCAAGTAAATCTGCTTCGGATACAACTCCACCACGTGCACAATTAATTAAAACAACACCATTTTTCATCATTTGAAATTCGTTTTTGCCAATTGCATAGCCTTCACCCTTTATCTTGGGTATATGCAACGATATGATATCAGAATTAGCCAGCAAATCTTCTTTTGATACAAATTTAACATCTAAATCGCATTGATTTACAAATGGGTCATAAGCAATAACTTTCATCGAAAGACCTAATGCACGTTTTGCTAATTCTTTGCCAATATTACCTAATCCCATAATACCAAGTGTTTTGCCAGTTAACTCAAATCCATTTGAGTATTCTTTTTTAGGCCATTTGCCCGTTTGCATTTCAGCCGTACTTTTATAAGTAAACCTTGCGAGTGCGAAAATGTGCGAAAGTGCCATTTCTGCTACAGAAATAGATGAAGCACCTGGAGTATTTAGAACTAATATTCCTTTTTCTTTTGCATAATTAACATCAATATTATCAAGTCCAACTCCACCACGAGCAATGACTTTTAACTTTTTACCAGCATCAATTACTTCTTTTGTAACTTTTGTTGCAGACCTTACTAAAATAGCATCATAATCAGCAATTTCATTAATTAATTCTTCAGGTGTAAATTTCTTGTTAGTAATTTCTAAACCCGCTTGCTGAAGAATTTCAATTCCCTCTTTACTCATTCCATCAGAAATGATAATTTTCATATAAACCTCTAAAATTTAAATAGAGAAAAAAATTTAAATACAAAATTAGAAAAATTTTTTGTTTTAAATGAATTAGAGAAATATTAATGTTATATTATTTTATTTTTTCTTAATTTTGAATTATAAATTTAACAAATTTCAATTTTTTGATTTGGAGGAAAAAAATGAATAGAGCTCATAATTTTTATGCTGGTCCCGCTGTGCTTCCATTTGAAGTAATCGAGCAAACAAGGGACGCTGTTTATGATTTTAATAATTTAGGTGTTTCTATAATGGAAATAAGCCATAGGGATAAGGCATTCGATGCTGTTATTAAAGAAGCACAAAATGATATGCTTGATATTATGGAATTACCAAAAGATGAATACTACGTTTTATTCCTTGGTGGCGGAGCATCTACTCAATTTGCGATGGTTCCTTATAACTTTTTGCACAACGAAGCTGATTACATCGAAACTGGCTATTGGGCTGAAAAAGCTATTAAAGAAGCAAAAATGACTGGTAAAACCAATGTAATTGCAACTTCAAAAGAATCAAATTATAATTACATCCCAAAGGATTTTACTTTTTCGCCAAATGCTGATTACGTTCATATTACTGCAAATAACACAATTTATGGTACCGAATGGAAAAAGTGGCCCGACACTGGAAATATTCCTCTTGTTGTTGACCATTCTTCTGATTTCCTTGCTTTGAAACAAGATTTCAAAAAAGCATCGTTGATTTATGCAGGGGCACAAAAGAATGTAGGACCCGCTGGTGTTACTATTGTTGTCATTAAAAAATCTTGGGTAGAAGAAAAAGCTCGCAAAGATGGTTACACAATGTTGAAATACAAAACTCATATCGATAAAGAATCACTTTACAATACTCCACCTGTTCTACCAATTTATGTTGTTCATAAAACAATGAAATGGATTATTAATCAAGGTGGTCTTGATGCTATTGAAAAAAATAATATTAAAAAAGCAAACCTTATTTACGATTTATTTGACCAATACTCTGATTTTTATATCGGTGCTGTAAAAGCTAAAGAAGACCGCTCATTGATGAATGTTACCTGGAATTTACCTAATACTGATTTAGAAGCTAAATTTATCGAAGAAGCAAAGAAACTTAAGATGCTCGGATTAAAAGGACATCGTGCTGTTGGTGGTATTCGTGCTTCAATTTATAATGCTTGTCCTCTTTCTTCTGTCGAAGCTCTGGCTGAATTTATGCTTGATTTTTATAAGAAAAATAAGTAACACAAATAAATATACACTAAAAAAACTGCCTTATTCGGGCAGTTTTTTTTATATTTTTTCGTGAATTTACTAACTACACTAATCAATAAGACCTTCTCGGGCAAATGAATAAAATGAATTTCCTGCTAAAATAATATGATCCAAAACTTTGATTTCGATTATTTTCCCTGCTTCGATCAAAATGCGAGTCACGTCTTTATCCGCAATAGATGGATTTGGATTTCCAGATGGATGATTATGCAAGACAATCATTGATGAAGCGTTTTCGACTATTGCAGCTCGGAAAACTTCTCGTGGATGAACCAAACTTCTATCTACTAAACCACTTGTAATATCAACTTTTCTTATAATTTGATTTGAAGAATTTAAAAGTAAAACGAAAAACTTTTCTTGTTTTATTCCGATGAATTCGGGATTAAAGTAATTGGCAACTTCCTCAGGAGATCGAAATACTTTCAATTCGCCAAAGGATTTTACTTTAATACGTTTTGCCAACTCAAATGCAGCACTAATTGTTATGGCTTTTGCATCGCCAATGCCTTTTGTTTTTTTGAGTAAACTTACATCAGCACCAGCTAATTTTGTTATATCATTATCGACAGAAAGAAGTATTTCTTTTGCTAAATCAATTGCTGATTTACCTTCCGTCCCATTATTTATTAAAATTGCCAACAATTCGGAGTCAGACAAATATTTAGCTCCTTGATGCAGCAACTTCTCTCTGGGGCGATCGTCTTCTTTCCAATCTTTGATTGATTTTAACATTTTCTGATTAATTTACAAATAAAGAATTATTATACTTTTAGTAAATTGTTTATCCAGTCCAAATAATTGCTATTAACACTATCGGCACTTACTGATATAATTTCAGGAACATCATATTCATGAAGTTGAAGAATACGACTTTCCAAGTCAGCAATTTTCTCTTCATTTGTTTTAATCATTAAGATATACTCATTTTCTTCATTTAAATTATCATCCCAAAGGAAAAATGAGGTAACATTTGGAATCACTGAACAACAAGCAGCTAATTGTTCCGAAATTATATTTTTTGCAATCATTTTCGCATTTTCGAAATGATTTGCAGTTACAAAAACTATTCGCATTTGTTGATTTTTTTCCATAATTTTGTAATTCTTTAAAATTAATAAAACAAATGATTGATTTACTTATTTTTTATTATCACATATTTGTTGCAATTTATGCATTTACAAAAAATTGGCAAAAAGCAACGATTCGTGAAGCGTTTTTATCAGTAGGTTTGATAGCATTAATTTTCGCAATTGGTTGGGCTTTAACTGGCAGCTTATCATATGCAATTTGGCCAAAATCTTGGAACACTGTTTATTTTACTTATGATACTTTATCTTTGGTGCTTTTATCTATTCCCGAAACTATTTTCTATTATTACTTTTTCTTTCAAAATGTGAAATCATAAAATTCAAATTTATTTATATTCTTTTTTTATCATTTCTACGATTTCTTCCATTTTCAATCCTCTTGAACCTTTAACCAATACTGCTAATTTGTCAGAATTATTTGTTATTATTTCTGTCAAAAAATTAAATAAGTCTAATTTTTCATTAAAATGCTGACATTTTTCATTAACTATGCTTTGTTTTGCAATTTTGTAATTATCCCCAAAAAGCAAAATATAATCAGCCATTTCAGAAGCATAATTTAAAATATCTATATGTTCAGAAATGGAATTATCACCTAATTCTCTCATATCTCCTAAAACAGCAACTTTCAAACTCACTTCTGGGATTAATTTGAGTGATTCAAGTGCCAATTTGGTGGAACTTGGATTTGCATTGTATGTATCATTCAAAAGTAAAAGGCGATTATATTCTTCAATCGACATTCTCGCATATTGAGAAGAATTATCTGGAGTGTAATTTGATAATGCATCGATTATATCCTCAACTGGCACTTTATAATGCAATCCCACAGCAAAGGCGGCAATAGAGTTATATACAAAATTTAATCCTTTAGCTTTAAGATTTAATTCATATTCATTTATTTGGTCATTCAATAAAATTTTAGCGTTAAACTTACTGTCAAACTCGATTTTAGAATTTAAATTGTAGTAATTTTCGCTTGAAGTACCATAAGTAAACTTATTATCTAATACCATCGCATACATTTTCAAACGTTCGTCATCCATATTGACAAAAGCAATCGAATCGGACTTTTTCAAATATGCAAATAAAGTTGTCTCTTCCGCTTCGACACCGTCTAAATCGATAAACCCTTCTAAATGTTCTTTTCCAATATTTGTGATAATTCCGGCTGTAGGTGCAACCATTTCGGATAAAATTAGAATTTCGCTTGGATAATTCGTACCTAATTCCAATACAGCAATTTCAATATCTTCGTTGAGACTCAAAAGCATTAATGGAACACCAATTTGATTATTAAAATTCTTATATGTTTTTAAAATTTGATATTTTTTTGCCAAAACTTCTGCAATCATTTCTTTTGTTGTTGTTTTCCCATTAGAACCTGCTACTGCTAAAATATCCAAGTCAAAACGTAAACGGTGGAAGTTAGCTAATTTTCCTAAAGCTTTTAAAGTATCATCGACAACTACAAAATTATAATTTTGAAAATTAATTTTATTTTCGTCATACCATTTTCGATTTACAATACAAACAGAAGCACCATTTTTAAACGCATCTGCTACTTTTGTGTGAGCATCGATATTTTCACCCTTTATTGCAACAAATAATGAATTTGGTGATACTTCACGTGAATCGATAATAACCGACTGGCAATTTATTTGTTCATCAAATATTACTGCACTTTCGGAAAAAATTGCCTTTAATTCATTTGTATTAAACTGAGCTTGATTTTTTATCATAATTATTTTGTAAGCATTTGTTTGATTAATTTACTAATTACCTTAACATTTTTATTTTTCAAGTAGTTATTAAATTCAATTATTTTACTTTTAAAAATAGGATCGCCTTTTGTCAAAAATAAGTTCTGTTGCCTCAGCAAAACAAGAGATTTATTAGAAAGATCGATTTTTTTCGATTCTTGCTCAAAATTACTTTTTTGAGGGGCAAGTGGTGTATATTTTACTATTTTCTTCATAAATTATGTTAAATAAGTATAACCGTACAACCCAGAACGATAAATAATCAGGAATTGTTTTCCTTCTTCAGCCGATATTTTTTCTGCTTTGACAGCTTGAGAAACCCATTGTTCCATATCTTTTACTAATTTTTTGGGATTATATTCAACATAATCTAATACGTCTGCAATAGTTTCGCCATCAATTATTTGTTGTATTTCGTAACCGTCTTCAGTTAAAATAATATGTGCGGCGTTTGTATCCCCAAACAAATTATGCAAATCACCTAAAATTTCTTGATAAGCACCAATCAAAAACACTCCGATATAAAGCGGCTTCTCTTCGGAAAATTCAGGGAGTGGAATAAAATTATGGAAATTTCCTTGCCATATAAAGTTATCAATTTTCCCATCACTATCGCAAGTTATATCTTCAATTGTTACATTTCTCCTTGGTTGCTCATTCAATCGATGTATGGGAACAATCGGGAAAATTTGATCTATTGCCCAAGAGTCAGGCAGTGATTGAAACAAGGAAAAATTGCAAAAATATTTATCAGAAAGCATTTTTGGTAATTGTTTTAATTCGTCAGGTGAATGTTTCAACCCTTTGGATAATTCGTTTACTTCTCGGGCTACGCTCCAAAAAAGACTTTCAATTAACGCCCTATCCTTTAATTCAATTAATCCATGACTAAATAATTCTATTGTTTCTTCCCGAATTTGTTGAGCGTCGTGCCAACTTTCCAGCATATTTGATGGTGTAATTGATTCGAGAATGGAAAACAGCTCTTGAACGTGTTCGTGGTCGGCATCGGTAATTTTGTAATTATAGTTCCAAGTTGGCAAAGTTGTTTTTTCGAGAACATCAAATACAAGTACAGAATGATGTGCAGATAAAGAACGACCCGATTCAGTGATTAAATTCGGATGAGGTAAATTATGCTTATCTGCCGCTTCCATCAAAGCGAAAATAGCGTCATTTAAATATTCTTGAACTGAATAATTAATACTGCTAGGATTTGTCGAACGTGAACCATCATAATCCACACCTAAACCACCGCCTATATCCACGAAACTAATATTACATCCACTCTTAGCTAATTGTATATAAAATTGTGATGCTTCTCGGATTGCATTTTTAATTTTTCTAATATTTGTAACCTGACTACCAATATGAAAATGAACTAATACAATGTTTTCAAGCAAATTGTTTTTTCGGGCAAATTCAATGGCTTCGATTAATTCTACAGAATTTAAACCAAATTTACTTTGGTCTCCACCTGATTCTTCCCATTTCCCGCTCCCTGCAGTTGAGAGCTTAACTCGAATACCAATTGCTGGCTCTATTTTATATTTTTTAGCAACCCTTGAAATGAGCTTTAATTCATTCAATTTTTCTACAACGATAATAACATTTTTACCCATTTTACGAGCAAGTAAGGCAAGTTCAATAAATGTTTCATCTTTGTAACCATTACAAATGATTAAAGCATCTGGATTTTGCGACAAAGCTAATATTGCTTGTAATTCAGGTTTGGAACCTGCTTCCAATCCAATATTAAATTTCGTACCATAACGCAGGATTTCTTCTACTACTGGGCGAGATTGATTAACTTTAATCGGATATATTGCATAATATTTCCCGTTAAAATTATATTCTTCGGCGGAGCTATTGAAGCTTTTCACCAAAGTTTCTATTCTATCATCCAAAATATCAGGAAATCTCAAAAGAACGGGCATAGATACATCACGTAAAATTAACTCATCAACTATTTCTTTTAAATCGATGATTTTGCCATTTTGACGAGGTGATACGGTTATATTGCCTTTGGAATTTATACCAAAGTAAGCACCACCCCAACCCGTGATATTGTATATTTCATTTGAATCTTCAATTGACCATTTTCTCATTTAATTTTATCTATTTTATTAAAAATACAAAAAACAAAATTATTAATAAATTAATATATAATTGTTAGTTAATCATAAACTTTTTTTAATTTTGTGAAAAATAACTAAAAGGAAAATAAAAATGGCTTCAAGAGGATATAATCACGTGGTTTTAGTCGGTAATTTAGGACGTGACCCAGAATTGAGAAGTTTACCAAGCGGAAATAATGTATGCACTTTTTCTATTGCTACAACCGAAAGATTTAAAAACAAAAATGGTGAACTACAAGACAGAACTGATTGGCACACTATTGAAATTTGGGGTCCATTAGGTGATACTGCGGCAAAATATTTAAAGAAAGGTAAAACTGTGCTTGTTGAAGGACAAATTCGTAATAATGATTGGGAAAAAGATGGTGTAAAGCATTATGGTTACAAAATTATGGCTCGTAACTTTACTATGTTAGATAGTAAAAGTTCTGACGACGTTTCATCTAACTCTACGAATGATACTTCTTATGCTGATGATTATTATGAAAATGCTTCGAGTAAATCTTCTAATATTGATGATGATGATTTGCCGTTTTAATTGATTTTGAAATGAAATATCTTATTCTTTTTGATATTGATGGAACACTCATTAATCTGAAAAAAGGTGTTGCTGCTCCTATTTTTTTTAAAGCCATTAAAGAAGTTTTAGGTTTAGAAATAGATTCAAATATACATATTGATTTTGCAGGAAGAACTGATTACGGAATTTTGAGCTACATCTTTAAATCACATAATTTTTCAACTGAAATTGAACATCAAAAGATGGAAGAAATATATGAAAAGATTTTTGAAGATTTCAAACAATTACTTTCATCCGATTCAATTAAAGTACTCGATGGTGTTCCAAGATTACTCAATCTTCTTTCGCAAAATCAAGATTTGAAATTGGGATTAGTAACGGGTAATTTCAAAAAAAATGCACTTTTGAAATTGGAAATGTGTGGACTTGATAAGTATTTTTCTTTTGGAGCTTTCGGTGATTTTTTACCAAATAGATTGGATTTACCGAAAATCGCACTGCAAAATGCAAATTCATTAAACGGAAACATTTTCAAAAATAAGAATACACTTGTCGTAGGTGATACTCATAGAGATATTCAATCCGCAAAGCATAATAAGATGAAATCACTTGCAGTGTCGACTGGTGGTTCAAATTATTCTGATTTGATAAAATTCGAACCTGACGCTATTTTCGAAAATTTTGAAGACTCATTAAACGTTTATAACACAATCCTTTCTTTATTTAAAAATAATTAAACTATGAATCAAGGTATCATTATAGCAATTGACGGACCTGCTGGCTCGGGCAAATCTACAACAGCAAGACTTGTAGCACAAAAACTTGGTTATTTATACATCGACACTGGTGCTATGTACCGGGCTGTTACACTTGCTTGGCTTAATGCAAAAATTGAATTAACCGAAGAAAATGTTGCCCATCTTTTGGATACAATTAAAATTGAATTAAAACAAGGTCAAAATCAACAAATCGTTTTATTAAATGGCATTGATGTCAGCGATTCAATACGTCAACCAGAAGTCACAAAATATGTCAGCCCAATTAGTGCTATGAAAAATGTTAGAGATTTTCTTGTTGCACAACAAAGAGAAATTGGTAATTATGGTGGTGTCGTAATGGATGGTCGTGACATTGGTACTGTTGTATTCCCGAATGCTGAGCTCAAAATTTTTCTGATTGCAACACCTGAAGAAAGAGCAAAAAGGCGACAAAAGGAACAATTGGAAAAGGGAATTAATCAGGATTTCGAAAGTATTTTAAAATCGATTATTGACCGAGATAATTATGATAGTACACGTGAAATAAGCCCACTGCGTAAAGCTGAAGATGCTATTGAGCTTGACACAACTAACCTTTCAATTAATGAACAATGCGAATTTGTTGTCGAAAAAGCTAAAAAAATAATTTCTCGTTTCAATAGATTTTGTGGTTAAAATGAAAAAGCAAATTTCTGGTTGGGGCAATTTCCCTTCAGTTATTTCAGAAATCTCTCAAGAATATAACTATAAAGTTATTCAAGAATTAATTTCGGGTTCCAAAGAAATTATAGCAAATGGACTTTTTAGAAGTTATGGCGACTCTGCTTTGCTGCACACATCTTTTTCTTCTATGAAATTGAATAAATTTATTGAATTCGATGAAACTAATGGTATAATTCGTTGCCAATCAGGTGTAAGTCTTGCCGATATTTTAAAAATTATTGTTCCGAAAGGCTGGTTCTTACCTGTAACTCCAGGGACAAAATATATTACAATTGCTGGTGCTGTTGCTTCAGATGTACACGGCAAAAATCACCATAAAGATGGAACTTTTGGTAATTTCGTTTTACAAATAAAATTAATTCTTCCAAATTCAGAAATTATTACTTGCTCGAGAAATGAAAATCCCGACATTTTTTTTGCTGCAATTGGTGGCATGGGCTTAATTGGAATTATTTTGGAAGTCACATTTAAGTTGAGAAAAATCGCTTCAGCTAAGATTATTCAAAAAACAGTAAAAGCTAAATCACTGGAAGCATTATTTGAATTTTTTGAAAAATATTCAAATTATACATATTCTGTTTCATGGTTAGATACTGTTTCAAAAAATGAAAAAATCGGTCGAGGGTTGCTTTACCTTGGTGAACATTCTGAAAATATTAATAATTTAGATAATACTTTTCCAACTCCAAAGTTAAGTATTCCCTTTTATTTTCCTAATTTTACTTTAAATTCTTATACTTTGAAAACATTTAACACACTTTATTATAATAAAGAATTTACAGAGGAAAAAAATTTCGAACTACATTATAACAATTTCTTTTATCCACTCGACAGTATAAATAATTGGAATAGAATTTATGGAAAACGAGGTTTCGCCCAATATCAATTCGTAATTCCAAAGTTCAATGCAATCAATATAATTAAAAACATTTTAAAAATTATGCAAGAATATTGTCAATACTCTTTTTTAACGGTCTTGAAACAATTTGGTAAAGAAAATGACTTTTTTCTTTCTTTTCCTATGGAAGGTTATACACTCGCTATGGATTTTTCGCTAAATCGAAAGAGCTTGGAAATGTTCAAAATATTCGATAAAATTATTTTGGAAAATGGCGGTCGACTTTATTTAACTAAAGATTCAAGGATGGATTCACATTTTTTCAAAAAAACATATGCTAACAAACTGACTAAATTTTTGGAAATAAAAGAAAAAGTAGACCCAGAAAATAAATTTAAATCATTGCAATCAATTCGGTTGGAAATATGAATAATAATGATAAAACTCATCCACTTTGTTTATTAATTGGCGGAAGCTCTGAAATAGGTGTAGCCATTGCATACGAGTTTGCAACAATTGGTTATGACATCGTACTTGCCGGACGAGACTTGGAATCAATCAATATTATCTCAAAAGATATCGCAATTAGATTTGGAGTCAAGACTTACACGCATTTTGTGGATATATTATCTATTCCATCCCAACAAGGACTAATTTCAGCTTTACCTGAAATCCCCGAAGTTGTCATTTTCTCTATTGGAATTTTAGGCAACCAAGAACAAGCTCAAATAGATTTCGAACACGCCAAACAAATTATTGATATTAACTTTACTTATCCAATTTTTCTTTTAAATTATTTTGCCAATGAATTTGAAAAAAGAAAATTTGGTTCACTCATTGGTATAAGTTCAGTTGCTGGCGATAGAGGTCGTAAGTCGAATTATATTTATGGTGCTTCAAAAGCTGCTTTTACTGCTTATTTATCAGGACTGAGAAATAGGTTATCTAAATCTAACATTCATATTTTAACTGTTAAACCTGGATTTGTTGCAACAAAAATGACTTCTCACCTAAATCTCCCTTCGAAATTTACTATTACTGCTGAACAAGTTGCAAAAGATACAATCAAAGCCTTCAAAAGAAAAAAAGATATAATTTATTCTTCTTCAGTTTATAAAATTATTATGTTTGTTGTTAAACATATTCCAGAGAGAATCTTCAAAAAATTAAGTATTTAAGAAATCGAATGATTATAAATCATAACTACTGAAAATTATAGTTTTTAATTTTTCGTTTGTGTTAAATGAAAAATAATAAAAATATCTGTCATTTTTTATTGATAATGTTTTGAATGAGTTGGGACTTAACATTTGAAAAAACGTTGAATCTTTAATATTGTCATTAAAATTGAATTCATTATTTTTTTGAATGTATTTTGTTAGTTGTTGCCTTGTATTTTCAAAATCAGAGTTGAGTTTTATTCCATTTAATGCTATTATTTCAGCAGATTTGTTATTATCCAAACTTTCAAAAAGTACTGCTCTGACAAAGGAATTTGTATCAATCGATTGCGAAAAATTTTCTACAAATAAACTCATTTTTACATTTTCTGCAAGAAAGTTCCATTGCATCAATTGTCCTAATGTATCTCGACTTTGCAATTCTATAAATATACTGTCGGGCTTTCCTATTAAATTCAAAAAATAGTTGATTTCAATAGGTAATGCAAAATTCCATTCAAATTTTGGTGGAGTTTGTCCAATTAATTTATTAAAACCTTGTTCTCTCGTTTCCTTTGTTATTATTGTTTGATTTTGCTCGTTCGAAACTTCTTTTTTACACCCTAGAATTGAAAAAAGAAATAAAATAAAAAAGAAAATATAATTTTTAACGTAATGAATTTTCATTTTCCACTTGCAATGTTTACTAACTTCAAAATTAGTAAATGTAAAACATTATTTCACTATCATTAACTTTTTAGTATTAACTACTCCATTATTATTTATAATCAATTGGTAAAATCCTGCATTAAGTTTTGAGACTTCGATTTTAACGCTATTATTATTTGTAATAATTTGATTTGAGTCAAAGGTTATAATTTTACGTCCAAATTCATCTATGATAGAAATTGTTGAATTTGTTGATAATCCGCCAGTGAAATTAATATTAATAAATGAATTTGATGGATTTGGATAAATTTGAATGTTGTCGGCATTTCTTTCGTTAACACTTTGTTCATCTTTTATTGCTGCTTTTACATAGTAAAATTGGTCTTGGCTATATTTCAACTCGTCAACTATATTTCCGTTGATTAAATCAACAATATTTAATATTTCTAATTCTTTTTCAATATTTGATTTCGAATCATAAAATTTAATGGTCAAAGGTTCATTGAACTTTGCACCCTCAGCAATATCTTCGGTTAAAGGATTATCACCCCAAATTGTAAACGTGGTCAATGGTTGAGAAATTTTTGCCGAGCCTATGATTTCACCGTTTGATAAAACAACAGCAACTTCGCCTTCGATAGCTTCATTAGCCGCAATTTCAAGTGAAATATTAGCACTATTTCCCGTTGATTCATATTTTGGTTTGTAATAATTTTCTTCTGAATTAAATTCTTGAACAATTGGACCGTAATAGAAATTCGTGTTTGGATAAATAAAAGTAACGTTTTCCTTAGTAATAAGTTTGTAACCTTTTCCTGGATATAATATTTTAATATCATCTAATCCATTTGCCGGAATGTAACTCTTGCCATTTTCATCTTTTACGAGTAATATTTTATTGGAAATAGATTGAAAAGCGTCACTTAACTTCATTTGTAACATTGGTAAATATGGAATCAAATACCATTTTCGTTGTTCAAAATTTAACGGATAATCCTCTGTTTGAACTATTTGTCCAGTTAATGTGAATGTTCTGGTTGATGATGATGATTGCAAAGTAACCTGATAACCGTGAGAAATATTCCAATTGCCAATTTGGTTAATATTATGTGATGGAAAATATGTTTCACCATATTGATTTGTTACATATTTGATATAAGTTTTAATATTTGTAAAAATACTTTCCATCGATAATTCATCAGGAATTACATTCGAGGAAACTAAATTAATTAAAGTAGGAGATAAAGTTATCGTCAAATTGTTGGACGAAGATAATGATGATAAATAGCTAACTTTATTTGCTGCATATAAGTTAGGAGACGAACCGGAATATGTTGTATATTTGGGATTTCCATAATAAACGATACCATTTTGACCATCCCAAATTTTATATAAATAGTTCTCATTCGTTGCAAATCCATCTTTGATTTCTGTGTATGGATTATCGCCCCAAACTGTAATAGACAAATTCTTGTTGTTTTCCCATTTCCCTAAACCACCACATTTCAATTTTCCTGCATCATTATACCAAATGCTAATGTAATCTCCCGTTGATATCTTTCTTGTTCCAATTTGTGGATTAATCGTATCAGGAACTATGATAAATGAATTTTCACCTGTTTGTCTATTTACGAACCAATCGCTTGGAGGTGGGAAAGCAGATCCTATTTTTTTAATTTTAAAATTAGCCTTACTCGAATCTTTAATTTTTGGATTATAACTATCAACCAACATTATTCTTGCTTCAATTGTACTTGTATCTGGAACTAACCAAGAGTAGCTTCCTAATGTTGAATTAATTGAATCAGCGACCAATTGCCAATTCCGACCTCCATCATAAGATATCTTAATATCTAATTTCAATGAATTTATTGATGACCATTGTATTATTGAAGGACTCCCTGAAATCACTGTTTCACCACCATTTGGCGAAATCAAGACAATTCCATTGCCTACAATATTGAAAGGTTTGATATTTTTATCATTAAATGATGAATTCGTTCCATCAACGATTGTAATATAACCGCTATTCGTTTCTATATTTGGTACAATCCATTCATACGTTCCAATAGAAGTTGGAACATTCGATGCAATTGTTTCCCAGCTATATCCATTATTTGAAGAAAAGAAAATATTGATTTTTTCCGTTGATAAATATTCCCAACTTATATTAACTTTTTGACCAACTAAAAATGTTTCCTGACCGATTGGGTTAAGTAATTTCAAACCTTTAATTGTAAATAATGAATCGCTATCATCGTAATAACTTGATTGTTTTGTATCCATTATCCTAACCTTGCAATTTGTTGATGGTGTTTTAGGAATTCGCCACGAATATACACCAGATAAAGCAGGATAATTGTCAACAATCATAGTCCAGGTATTACCACTATCTATTGAATAACTTAATCTCACATTTTGGGTACCTGTACTTTCCCAAGTTATCGGAATTACAGTGTCAGCCATATAATTTCCGGAATTGGGCGATGTTATATGTAATCCAATAATTGAAAATAATCCTAAACTTATCGATGTAAAATCATTTGGATATTCTTTTGAAACAAGTTTAATTTTGCATACTTGAGATGGAGTGGCTGGCACTTGGATACTTATTTGATTTAACGAAGCCATAACATTAGATGCCAAAATTTTCCAAGACTCTCCAGCATCAGTTGATATAAATATGTTTAATTCATTTAATCCGTTTGATTCCCACCTAATTGTCTGAGTGCTATTGATTTGCCATTGCTCACCACTAACAGGAGAAAGTAATTGCAATTTAAAAGTTGATTTATCTGTAATCTGGAAATTATTTGAAATTGAAACTTTAGATTTGAAAGTATTGTCATAAATCCGAATTTTACATTGATTAGAATTTACATTTGGCAAAGTGTAATTATAAACGCTATCAGTAGCGGTCAGATTACTCGAAATCACAGACCAACTTGCTCCATTATCATTCGAAAACTCCAAAGTTGCAGAATTTGAATTGTGTGAATTCCATTTAATTGGCAGTATAGTTTGAGAAAGGAATTTTTCACCACCAACGGGATTTGTAATTTCAAATAAGACAATATTAGAATCAATTATCGAAACTAAACCACTTAATCCAAATTCTTGAGACGTTGTGCTTTTTATTTTAATAACAGTATTTCTATTAATAAAACCAGATGGCACCAACCAATCATAAGAACCAAGACTTGCATTTATATTTCCATCAATTGTATTATAATTTGCACCACCATCGGTCGAATATTGCAAAGCAACTTTATCAACACCAAAGCTTGACCAACGGATTGTAACCAAAGAACCTGCATAAAGTATATTGCCTTGTGTTGGTTCCAAAACTGTTATATATGCATTTGGTACTGTGCACGGGTCTAATCTATATATTTCACCATTATATGTTGCCGCAAGAAGTCGTCCATCAGGAATAGTCAAAAGAGAACTAATTTGTAAATTAAATAACCCATTATTTAATGGCACCCAATTCAATCCATTGTTTGTTGATAAATAAACACCATATCCATTCGTAGACGCATATATATTACTCGTGAAATTATTAATGACAATATCGGTAAATTCCGCATCAGGCAAAGAGTTGCGCTTATACCAATTCGTTGCACTTGTCGAAGTATAAAAAAGTCCTTGGTCTGTTCCTGCAAGTAAATAAACATCACCATAAGCAAGACTGGTATTTACATAATAATTTGTAATACCTGTATTAACTGCATTCCAAGGTGAACCGGTAATTTTTCGATAAAGTCCATTTCCTTCAGTTCCAACAATTAAATAATTATTAGGTGTTCTTGAAACTGTATTGATATATCTATTAACTAATCCTAAACTCGAATCAGCCCAAGTATTTGTTGCAAAGTTATAAACGAAATAACCATTTTCAGTTCCTGCAGCTAATCCATTGAATTGCGAAGCAAGTAAACAATGAACATTTAAATTACTTAATCCAGAATTAATTTCCATCCATTGTGTTTGTCCCACTTTCCGTTGGAAAACTCCACCGCCTTGCGTTGCCAAAAAGAGATAACCATTCGCATTATAATCTAAATCAATTGCATTAAAATCAGTCAAACCGGAATTGTACGTTATCCATGTTCGTCCTGTATCAGCAGAAACGTAAACCCCATTATTTTGTGTTGCAGCAAAAATTCGACCATCTACATATAAAATTAAATCGTTGATTTTATCCGCAGGTAAACCATTGCTGATTTTTAGCCAATTACATTCAGTTTGAATAAAATTATTATTGCTTTTGGATTTATTAAAAGAATAACTTGCCGAAATATTAAATAAAAAAATTAAAGTTATTATCGCAAAACCACGCACAAATGAATTAATACAAAAATATTTAGAATTTATTCTCATAATATCCTCAAAATTCAATTTTTATTAAGACATTATATTACAAAATACTTGCCAACTTGAATATTTTTTAACTTTTTATCGGATTAATTTAATTTTTTTTTAGTTTTTGTGTTTATATCAACTATTATTTTTATAAAAAAAATCATACAAATATAAATAAAATCATACAAACTTGAATTATTTAAGCTTTAAAATTAAATTTACTGCTTATATTTTGAAATTTAAAAATTATTTTCGAGTTTTGTATCAAATTATTCGTTAATTTATAAAACCCAATTATTTTTCTTAATTTTGTAATTTATGTAAAAATTAGAAATTAAAATGGTAAAACTAGATACAATCATTTCGTTAGCAAAAAGACGTGGCTTTGTTTTTCAATCATCTGAAATCTATGGCGGTTTGAATGGCTTTTGGGATTATGGTCCATTAGGTGTTGAACTGTTAAATAACATCAAACAATCTTGGTGGAAAGAAATGACTTATCGAGACGATATTGTTGGTGTCGATGCCTCAATAATAATGCACCCGAAAACCTGGGTAGCAAGCGGTCACGTTGCACAATTTTCTGACCCAATGATTGATAATAAAACAAGCAAAGCACGCTACAGAGCTGATAATTTAATCGAAGAATTTATCCAAAAATTAAGAACTAAAAATAAAACTGAATTAGCTCAAGAAATTGAAGATAAATTAAATAAATGTCAATTAAACGAAGATTATTATAAGATTATCATCGATTATTCAATTCCTGACCCCGTTTCTGGTTCAACTGATTGGACAGAAGTCCGCAATTTCAATTTAATGTTTAAAACATTTGTCGGCCCTGTTGAAGATGAATCAGGTATTGTTTACCTCAGACCAGAATCGGCTCAAGGAATTTTTGTTAATTTCAAAAATGTTATGGATACTGCAAGGCTTAAACCACCATTTGGTATTGCTCAAATTGGCAAAGCTTTCAGAAATGAAATTAACACCAAAAATTTCCTTTTCCGAACACGTGAATTTGAACAAATGGAAATGCAATATTTTATCAAACCCGGTACAGAGCAAGAATGGTTCGATTATTGGAAAGAACAAAGATGGAATTGGTATCTCAAAATGGGATTAAAACCCGAGAGATTAAAATGGAAAGTACACGAAAAACTGGCACATTATGCAAATAATGCTGTTGATATTGAATACGAATTCCCTTTTGGTTTTGGAGAAATTGAAGGAATTCACTCTCGAACAAATTTCGACTTAACTAATCATCAAACTCATTCCGGCAAAAAAATGGAATATGTCGATACTGTAAACCAAGATAGATATATTCCATACGTTGTTGAAACATCCGGTGGAGTTTCACGAACCTTTATGGCTTTTCTATGCAATGCATATGATGAAGAAAAAATTATCGATGAAGGAAAGGAAGAAACTCGTGTAGTTTTACGATTTAACCCAAATCTTGCACCGATTACTTTAGCTGTTTTTCCACTTGTGAATAAGGACGGAATGCCCGAATTTGCTCATAAAATTTATAAAGATATGCAAAAGTATTTTCGAGTTCAATACGATACTTCAGGAGCAATTGGAAGACGTTATCGTCGGCAAGATGAAATTGGAACACCTTTCTGCGTTACTGTGGATGGACAAACGTTGATAGATAATACTGTTACTATTCGTTCTCGTGACTCGATGTTACAAGATAGAATCGATGTTAGTCAAATCAGAAATTATATTCAAGATAGAATTTGATTTTTTAATTTTCAAAATTAATTTTTAAAATTTCTAAGATTAATTTGTTTTGAACTTAATGTAATTTCTCGTTCATCATTACTGGCGATTAAAATTAAGCCACCATTTTTTCTTTTTTCATCAATTATTTCTTTACATATTTCAATTCCACTATCATCAAGGTTTGAAAATGGCTCATCCAAAAGCAAAACAATTGGGTCGTTCAAAATAGATAAAATAAATCTCATCCGTTGCTTCATTCCAGATGAAAATACACGTATTGGCTTTAAAAAATGCTTGTGTAATTCAAATCTTTCAAGTAATCTCATTGCTGTCTTTGCGTCAAATTGGACTGCTAAAATCTTTGATATTACTTTTATATGCTCTAATGGATGAAATTCTTCGTATAAGTTCAAATATGGAGCTACATAACCGAAATAATTATGAAAATCTGAATGATTTATACTTTTCTGATTAACTTGAATTTCTATTTTTCCCTTAGTTGGTTTTGTTGCAGCAGCGATTATTTTCAAAAAAG
Organism: uncultured Chloroherpeton sp.; assembly: GCA_964500435.1. Classification (GTDB taxonomy): domain Bacteria; phylum Bacteroidota; class Ignavibacteria; order Kapaibacteriales; family UBA2268; genus GWF2-33-9. The sequence continues at coordinate 140,313 of CAZCNL010000004.1, forward strand.
TAGATTTTCCGCTTCCATTCGGACCGGTTATTGATACTACTTCTCCATTGCTAAATTCAGCAGAGAGATTTGAGAAAAGGACTTCTCGTGCTCCCACCTTTTTACTTAAATCTCTGATTTTAATCGAAATATCCATAAATATTAATTATTTATAATGGCGATTTTGCCAAATATCGAATTACTTTGATTTTCAACTCGAAAAATATATACTCCGGAACTAATTCTATTCGTATTTTTTAATTCATTTGTGTTTAATACCAGTACTCGTTTATTTTGTTTTATCGAAACTTTTAAATTTTTCCGAAAAACTTCGCCTAAATTTGAATTATAAAGAATTAAAGTTAAATCTTGGTTTATTCCCGTTGTCTCAATTGTGGGAAATATTATTTCATCATCTTGAGTTAATCTCAAAGGATTTGGTTCGGCGTTTGCAATTGAATATGTTAAAATTCCCGGATTTTCAAACAACACCGTGGCAACTTTATTTTGAGAAGATATTAGATTATAATAATATGGTATCACAGAATTTTGAAATATGCGTTTATATCCATTTTGATATTCTAAACATACTAATTGTGTAAAATCATCCTTTGTCGTCAATTGATAAATTATTGACAAAGTATCCAAATATGTACTCATTATATTTAAAGTATCATTGCTATATGGAAATTCATTTTGAAAAATCATTTCATCCAATCTAATTTGGTATGGTAATAAATTTCCAGAAATTGAAATTGAAGGATTTGAAAAAATTTGAGATGTTTGTTTTGAAAAAAGTGGCATTAATTGAGCATCTCGAAAATACGATTGATTATCTAAAGAAAAAGTCCTATAGTTAGTATGAAAGACCCATTTAAGAAAATGTAACCACTCAAAGTCTAAAGATGAATTTCGCAGTACTAACGCAGAATCAATTGCTTTAAACGATTTCACACCATTGCCAATTAATTCCCAAACTGATTTCACAATTTCAATTCCATACTTTTCATTTAACATCATTAAAAAGATGGAATAGCGGTAACCATTTTCTGGTGAAGATTCTCCAAAAATATATTCAGATGGATTTCGAAATAAACTTCTAACATATTGCAAATAATCTTTTATCTCTGGAAACAAAAGTGTTTCCATACAAACAGAAGACATTTCTGAAATTTCGGAGGATGTCAAATCATTAACATTATAGGAATATTGAATAGCATGATGAAATTCGTGGGCAAGAGTTATCTTTACTCCTTCAATTCCATATACTTTATAAGCTTGAACATCTTTCCCGTCAGGGTATCTTATCGAGTCTTGTGGTGAATAATTATTATCAATCACCATAAAAGAGGACATGCGTATAACTTGATTTCCTACAAATACTTCACTTTCGCCCATTGTCATTCCATAGTTTCCACCCCAATCTCTATCACCAGTAGAATCTGGAATTTTATCACCATCACCAATATCGTACAAATATATATCATAAGCTTCGCTCCCACCTGCTAAACTGTCATTTAAAGGTTCTCGAAAACCTAATTCGACTACTTCTTTTTTATAAACATAATCAGCATAATAGGCAACTGAATCAACATAATCTGGTATTCCATTGTTGTTTTTATCTACAAGTGGCACTGCATTGGCTCCAACAGTATCAAAATGTACCCAAAAACGCCCACTCGGAGATGAAATATACTTTTGACTGATTGGCCTGCCTGTTTTGGGGTCAAATGTTATTTTTTTTTGTATTTGATTATCGAATTTCTTAATTTGGTGAGTTTGACACCGTAAATCATTTGCTAAGGTATCGTATTTAAAGCCTTTAGCAAAAATTAATGATGGAATAAAAAAAAATAATAATAATATTTTAAAATTCATTTTCTTAATATTTTTGAATTTAAACGATTAAAAGAGGAAAATAGTAATTTATGGTAATTTGAAAATGTTAACGGAACAATTCCTTTATCATTCCCCAAGTTCGTCGGATACTATTAGTTTGATGCGTAACTGAAATTGATTCAGAATAATCAACTGTTCCATCATTAAATAACATTTTTAATCGATAAGAATATACCTTACCACTTTGAGTTTTTGGGTCATTACCATCATTTTTAAACAGTGCTTCTTCATCAACATACTTGTAATCAGAAGCTTTATTATTTGGGTCGATTGTTTTGATTTTAGTATAAATAGAATTATTCGAGCTTCGTTGCAATTCGAATTGCTTTAAATTTGTTTCATCGTTTGTACGCCATTCTACAGTTATATTTGAGCCATTAGAAAATGCTCGAAAAGAATTGATAAGATTATTTGTTGCAAGCAATGTTATTGTTGTAACTGTTAATATTATTAAAAATATTATCCTTTTCATATTACAAAATTAATAAATTTTTATGAAATTTGTTCCTATTTATAATTTTTTATTTTATTTCTAAAAACTTATTCAAATTTTCTTCTGTCCCAGCAACAATTAATTTATCAAATTCTTGGAATTTATAACTTCCTTTTGGGATGATTTCAATTTGTTCGTAATCTTCACTTTTAGATTTTATTGATAAAATTTCAATATCATAATTATTTCTTATATCAAGCTCTTTAATTGATTTTCCGATAAATGTTTTTGGGACAAGTGTTTCAGAAACAACATAATCATCCATCAAAGGAATAGTTTTAGTTTCCAAGTGCTTCGATATAGAACTTGCAAGATTGGTTGTAAAATCAATTTTTTCAAGTTCTTTATTATAATAGTAATCTATATCTTTTCGGTATATTAATCCAGTAAATTGCAATTTTTCTAAATCGTTGAAAACAGGTAAAATATCATATCCACTTTGATTCATAATATCCCAAACATCCTTCACACTTTCGTTTAAATAAATTTTTGGTAAACTTTTTATTGCTATGTCCCCAGCAATTAGTAAATTTCCGATATGTTCATTATCAATTAATATTTCTTTGATTACGTCAATTGTAATTAGTCCATAAAATTCACCATTGAGATTTTTGACTACTAAAACAGGATTATTCTTTTTTATCAATTGACCCAGAATTTTGCTAAATTTTTCATTCTCACATATTGTTTCAAACTGATTATTATAGACATCTTTAACGCTAATTGAAGCCAAAACATTTAATTCTGTTTTGCCCTGCAAATTTATGTTATATTGCAAAAGTGGTTTTGTATAAATGGATTCTTTTGTCAATTTTTTTGTAATTGCAACACTAATTATTGAAGTTATCATTGCAGGCAAGATAAAATCTGCATTTTTTGTCAATTCGAAAATCATAATAATCGAAGTAAATGGCGCATGCATAGTCCCTGCAAGTAAACCAGCCATTCCAAGTAATACATATGCCTCTGGCTTGGTTGCTAAAGTTGGGAAGACATATTGGAAAATGAATCCGAAAAATGCACCAAGTGTTGCTCCAACAACTAATGCCGGGGCAAATACACCTCCAGAACCACCCGAAGATAAAGTAAGTGCAGTTGTAATTATTTTAGCAATGGCAATTAAAATTGCTAAATACCATATCATTTTGTTTAAAATCGATAAATCGATAGTATCGTAGCCTGTTCCTAATACGTTTGGCAAAAAGATTCCAATACCACCAACAATAAACCCGCCAAAAAGTGATTTGTAAAGTGATTTCAGCTTTAGCCTTGAGTGGAAGAATTCTTCTGCTCTTGTAATTATTTCGATAAATAAAAAGGAAAAAATACCCGATGCAAATCCAAGTATAGCAAATAATATGAATTCAAAACCATTTTCTAAATGATAGGATGAAGATTGGAAAACAGCTAAGTCGCCCATTATCGAACGTGAAACAAATGTCGCCATCACGGTTGCAATTACAATAACTGAAAATTGATAGAACTTGAACTCCATCATTAATATTTCAACGGCAAACAATGCACCAGCAATCGGAGCATTAAAAGCTGCTGCTATTCCTGCACCCGCACCCGCCGCTACTAATGTTTTCATCCTTCTCGTACTCACCATAAATACTTGGCTTATGGTTGAACCAACGCCCGCACCTAAATATATTGCAGGACCTTCGGGTCCAACTGAACCTCCAGTCCCTATTGTAATTGCAGAAGTAAGCGCTTTAATCCAAGGTGAAAGTGGTTTAATTAATCCATTTCTAAAAAGTATTGATTCTATTACTTGAGAAACTCCGTGTGTTTTGGATTTTTTGAAAAGAAAATGATTAATTAATTGACTTAAAATTATACCAATTGTTGGTAAAATAATGATAAAATACCATTTTGTATTCGATACTTTCTCTAATATTGTCGTTCCTGAACCAGTATAAAAAAACTCGGATGCTTTTGTTATTAAAAATTTTAAAAAAACTTCCGCAAAACCGGTGATAATTCCTACTATGATTGCTAAACTAAATATAAATAAATACTCAGTATTTACAAGTGTTTCATAATAATGAGTTAATTTGGGATATTTTTTTAAAAATAAATAAATATAATCGATATTTATTTTTTTTAATATTTTCATCATTATTTAAGTTTATACAAAATTAACGGAAGTTCACCTGCTAAGGTGAATAAATCGGGGAAATGATAATCAGGTTTTACTTGTAAATGATTTTGTTTATTAATTAATATTGTTTGAATTCCAGCGCTCTTACCTGCTAAAACGTCACTTTCCGAATCCCCGATGATAATACATTTTTTCTTATCTAAATTAAATTCATCAATTGCTTCTAATATCATTCCAGGATTTGGTTTGCGACGATAATCATTTGTTTCTGCAAGCGAAGGACAATATTTTATGCTATCAAATTTAGTTTCCGACCTAGAGAAAAGAAAGTCTTGTAAAAATTTATGAATTTCCTCAAGCTGTGTCTCACTCATTAATCCTTTTCCAATTCCTTGTTGGTTTGATACCATTATTGCTAAAAAATTCATATTTTTCACGATTTTGAAAATATGAATAAAATCAGGTATGATAATGAATTCATCTAAATTTTTTACATAATCACCAACAAGTCGATTATTAACTATACCATCTCTATCAAAAAATACTGCTCCTTTACTCATTTTTCTATTTCTTTTATTATTTCATCTAATTTTCTGTAAATTATATCCCAATTATGAGTCTCAATAATCAAATGTCGGGCATTTGCAGATATTTTTTTAGCTAATTCATTATCTTGCAAAAGTTCAATAGCATAATTTGCAATTTCATCATCGGTTTCGCCAATTAATAAGTGCTCTCGATGTTTTCCATAAATTCCTTGATTCCCTGATTCAGTTGTAACAATAGGACAACCTGCACTCATCGCTTCGAGTAGTTTATTCTGTATACCGGACGCTCCAATGTGAGGGTGTAAATACACTCTTGCTCGCTGTAAATATGGCAATAAATCAGGCACATTTTCATATAATTGGATTTTACCTTTTTGCGAAAGCTCTTTCAAAAATTTAGGTGCTTTCGCTCCAACAATTGTCAACATTGCACTTGGAAATTCTTTTTGTATCTTTGGAATAATTGAATTAATGAGCCTATTAATCATTAACTTATTTAGCCAATAATCTAACTTGCCTGTAAATAAAATTAAATCACGTTTTTCAAATTCGAGTGGTTTAAAGTGCTCGATATCAGTACCATTTGTAAGCAACCTATATTTGCTCAATGGTTTAATGTTATTGATAAAATCAATATCTTCGTTGGTTACGAATGTAATCAAATCAAAATAATCCATCGTTTGAGGTTCATATTTGCTCAAAGTCAAATATTCAAATTTCCTTACTGCTTTTTGGATTAAGTTGTTACTTTGCGAATAAGACCTTGTTTGATATAAGTAACGACAATCTTCTGCAATTAATATTTTCGGTATATCTTTTCCTTTTATATAATCTGCTGTTCGCATAAAAAATGAAAATGCTATATCAAATTTCTTTGTCCTTAAAAGTTCATCGACTAATTTTTGATATGATTTTTGATAATAATATAAAATTTCAAGAGGTTTAAATTGATAGAGTCGATAAAAGGAATTTAATCCTGCCACAATTGGATTTAATGGAATAACATAAACTTTTACTCCAAGTTTCTCGATTTCATTTTTATACTGGTTATAATTTTCTTTTCCTTGATAAAAGGTCACAAGTGTAATGTTGTGTTTTTTTGAAAGGTATGATAGTAATTTATATGATTTTATTCTATCACCACCGATTAAAGGAAAAGGTATTCGAGGAGTTAAAAATAATATGTTCAAGTTATAATATTTGAAAATTTATAAAATGCAAATTAACAATCTTTAATAACAATTTCAAAAAAAGTTATTTTTTTTTTCGAAATTGTTTATAAATTTATTATTTCATTTCTAAAATCTTTAATTATTCTTGCCCATTCCAATTTAAACCAAGGCGTGTATAATTTGCTATTCTTTTGGAGTTCTTTATCAACTTCGTCGAAAGGAATTAACATTATATCTTTTATTTCGTTAGGATTAGGCTTAATTAAATCATTATATTTACCAATAAAAACGTGACAAAGTTCGTTTTCGGAACCTAAATCCTTATATTTTGCTTGATATTGAAACTGGAAAAGATGTTTTAAATCGACTTGGATTCCTATTTCATCATCTAATCTTCTTTGTGTTGCAATTTCCAAACTTTCACCTTTTCTCGGATGACTACATACAGTATTTGACCAATATTCAGGCCATAGTAATTTTTTACTGCTTCTTTTTTGCAAAATTAAATCTTTCTTTTCAGTAAAAATAAAGATAGAAAATGCTCTATGTAATATGCCATTGCCTTTGTGACATTCATCTTTTGTCAAATATCCAATTTCGTTATCATTTTCATCGACCAAAATCAATGGTTCATCCGTAAAACTTACAATTTTGTCATTCATATTTTATTAAAGAAAAAATTAAGAAATATCTGTAATTATTGTTTGATAACCAGCATTATTTAATTGTTTTTCGATTTTTTCACGATTTTCCGGACAAAGTGCAATAATAGCACCACCACCTCCGCCACCAGTAAGTTTTGCACCATAAGCGCCGTTTTCTCGGCAAATTGATATCATTTCTTCTAATTGATTTGTTGATACTTGAATTGCATTTAATAAACCTTGATTCAAGTTCATTAAATATCCTAATTTTTCTAAATCATAATCTTGCAATGCGTCTATTGCTTCGATTGCTATATCATTAATTTGAGAAAATATAGTATCGTAAAGTCGTTGATTTTTTGTCCATCCTTCTCGTACTTGTCTTACCATTTTTAAAGTTAAACCCTCTGAACCGCTTAATCCAATTAAAATTGGCAATGGCTTTTTGAGTGCAATAGGATAAGTTCTTGGTTCGGAATCTTTTTTATATCTTATTAATTTTCCATAAGTAGCCATTGTATTATCGATACCTGAAGGTGTTCCATGCACGACTTTTTCTGCATTATAAGCAAGATCGTTTACTTCTTCATCTCTTAAATTTAACTTAGCATAACTGGATAAAGCACGAATTACAGAAACTGCCAAAGCCGCCGATCCTCCTAATCCCATTGCTCTTGGTATATGAGGAAATACTAATATTTGTATTTTCTCATTTTGTAGTCCCATTTTGGTAAGTATTAATTCTAATGCATCGATTAATGAATTCTTTTCAGCAGATTTATTAAATAAATCAAATTCTACGCCCCATCTTGGTATTACAATGCTTGAATTTCTTTCACTCGCAATTACTTTTGATTTTATGGCGTATGGAATTGGTGCCGCAATTGCATTACTTCCATAAACAACAGCGTGTTCTCCAAAAAGTATTACTTTCCCATAACCTGAATGCAGTTCATTTTCTGAAAATGTTTGTTCCAAATTTATCTCTTCTGATGTATTTGCCAAATTTTGTTGTATTTGTTGTGCTTTCCAAATTTTAATTTCGCCGCTTCTTATCATTTCATCAACAACTAAATCAAAATATTTTTCATCTATTCCAGCTGCTTTTGCTACACTTCGAGCATGTAAGCTCATATGTCCTCGTTGAATACCTTCACTAACTAATGCTTTCAAAGCTGCGAAGTTTTGTGCTAAGCCAACTGATGCCATTAATTCCATTAATTCATTTGCAGTTTTTATCCCTAAAACTTTGTAAACAAATTTTATTTTGGGGTTTGATTGCAATGGTGCACCGACAATTCCAACTTTTAATGGTATTTCAATTTGCCCCACAAGTTGATTTTTATCATCTTTATACCAGTTTGTCAGGCTTGTATAATGATTACCACGAGCTGCGTATGCATGAACACCTGCTTCGATTGCTCGCCAATCATTACCAGTCGCAATAGCCAAAGGGTCAATTCCGTTCATTATACCTTTATTGTGGGTTGCGGCACGATATGGGTCAATGGTGGCAAAATGATTTGCGAGAATTATTCCCTCCATTAATTCTTCACCTGAAAAATTATTTGTGTTGAGCATTTCAGCAGGAATGATGCATTTTGCTTTTGCAATAGATTGGTCTTGTAAATTCGATAAGATTCTCATAAACGATTTTGCATTTGCTATTTTTTCTAAGAGCGGGGAAATTCCTTCGCAAATACTATTAACCATATTTGCCCCCATAGCATCTTTTGTATCGACATAAATATGAACAACAAGCATATCATCGAATTTCATCGTGGCTGGGTGTATCCTTACGTCCAAATCTATTGCTCCGCCACCACGGGCATACATATTTGGTTGCAAATAATTTGCAAGTGCTAAAATTTCTTCTTTTCTTTGTATAATTGCTTGTTTAGCTTTTGAAGGGTGTTCGCAATTTATTAAAAGTACTTGACCAATTAAGACGGGTCTTGTGCTTTCTGCTACAAAACCACCGCTTTGTCTTATAATTTTTGCGGCTGAACTTTGTGCTGCAACAATTGATGGTTCTTCAACAACAAGTGGCACAACGTAATCTTTGCCATTAACTAATACATTTAAAGAAAGTCCCATCGGTAATGAAAATGTTGTTATAACATTTTCTATCATTTTATTTGCGGCACTTTCTGTTAACTCGTAATTTCCTTTTAATAATAATTTAATATCATCTTGTCCGAGAAATCCGTTTTCTCGCAAGATGTCTAACCTTTGAAATATTGTAAAGTCGTAAAAATTAGGGATGCGTGAGTTCCGCATTTACCACTCCTCGAAGTTTTGTCTCTTTAATTCCCGGAGTACCAAATTGTATTGCAAGTGTTTCAAAACCAGCTTTTTCTAAATCATTCTTGACAAATGTTAATCTTTCTTTATCATTCGAAAAAAGTATTCCCAAATCGCCACCACCCGCACCTGAAGATTTATAATAAACTCCGTTTTGTCTTGCTATATCATATATTAATTGGTGTTCAAGTGTGATGACATCTAATCCAATTTTTGTGTTTAATTGCTTTAATAAATAAAAATATTTGTCATAATTTTCTAAAAAGTCATCAACTTTTTCTGTTTCAATCGCCTCAATACCTTCTGTTGAAACTTTTGTCATTTCATCAATAAGTAATTTGAATTCTGTTGGGTTATCTTTTTTAAATTTATTAAATTTTTCGACATAACCAGTTGTTGAAGCAGATTTACCAGACCAAACAGTAAGATAATGTAAATCCTTTGGGAATGTTATTTGTTTGAACTTAATTTCTTTTCCAGTAATTTGGTACTTTAAAATTCCACCATAAATTGCGGCAACAATATCAACACCACTTCCGATGCTTCCTTGTGCATTTCGATGTGATTCAATTGAAAATTTTAAAATTTGTTCTGGAGTAATTTCTTCTGGTTCGAGAATATTCGCTGAAAGTAAGCCTGTAATTATCGACACTGTTACTGCGGCACTCGAACCTAAGCCTAATTTGATTAAATTTGTTGTGGAGTAAAAATCATAGGTATCAAGAACTATTTCCAAAGGTTTTATTTTTATACCCTTTTCAATAAGTTTTCTGGAAACATATTCAAAAGTTGCTGTAAATAAACTTAATTTCTCTGCAACTTTATTAAATGATTTTCCAATAAATTTGATTTTTCCTTCGTCATCAATCAAAAATTTTAATACTGGAACATTAATTGATGGTGCTTCGATTTTAAAAACACCATCTTCAGATTTTTTGAATAATACATTTGCGAAGCGATTTGTTGAAGCAACTAACGAGGGTGCCCCTTCCAACACGGCATATTCGCCGAGTATAATTAATTTTCCAGGTGTTTTGGCTGCTATTTTCAATTATTCCTCAATAATTTCAGTACCATTACCTAATCCAATGACGAAATGCTGTTGAATTACATTTAATTTTGTTAACTTTTCTATAATATTTTTTTCTTCACCCGGCAAAGTTACGATTTTTACTTGTGGTCCAGCATCAATTGTAAAAAATACAGGATATTTTTCTTTTTGCAATTTTAACACAAATTCAATTATAGTAAATGTTTTTGAATTCCAATAAAAAAGCGGCTCTTTTGTTGTCATCATTACGGAATGCATCTTTATGCAACTTTGCTGTGCAATTTCACTCATCATATCGAAATTACGAGATTTTATTGCTTGCTTCATTGAAGAAATATCTTGTTCTGAAGTTTCTACAAAGCTTTGGAAAAAAGGTGATGTCTGTTGAGAAAGTTTCATCCCATCACGTGATGAAGTTTTCTTTGGTGTCTCATCAGTGATTGCAACTATAACTTTTAATGGGAATTGTTCGGGAGCAAGAATTTGCTCAGCAAAACAATCTTCTCCACTTTCTAATTCACCTTTATGCAATTCTACATAACCACCGAAAATCGAACGAGCAGCGGAGCCACTCCCCAATCTTGCGTATTGGGTTAATTCTTTTGCAGATAAATTTAAATCAAATATATGATTTGCTGCATAAGTCAAAGCCGCATAACCGCTTGCTGAAGATGCCAATCCAGCTGCAGTTGGAAAGTTGTTGGTTGTTTTGATTTTTAAATAATATTTTTTACTGCTTCTTGCTCGAAAATAATCTAAAAATTTACTTATTTTTTGTTGCTCTCTTTCGTTCGCTTTTTTATTATTTATAATAAATTCATCATTTGAAATTTTATTGATGTAAACTTCGGTAATTGTACTCAGTTCATCTAATGTTATTGAAATACTACCAACTGAAGGAAGATTTTTTTCTTCGTTTCGTTTACCCCAATATTTTACTAAGGCGATATTTGGATGTGATTTTACTTTAATTTTTTTCATAAATTCATTTAAAATTGTAGTGTATGGCAAGCCAAATTGTAGGTTTTTCTTTCGAAGTGAACTCCACTCGATGTTTAACGTTTTTAGGAATTAACACATAATCTCCAATGTTTAATTTAAGATGTTCATCTTCGCCTTCAAATGATAATTTTGCCTCTCCAGAAATTAACACAACGAATTCATCCCAATTTTGCTCGAGCCATACTCCTTTTTCAGTGATTTGCCCTGTTGATATTATTTTCTCTATTTTAATATTTTCAGAATTAATTATCGATATAAATTTTTCATCATTGCTTAACAAATCTATCTTTTCAAGATTTAAAAGTTTTCCAACCACAATTTTATTATTAAATTCTTCCAATTTCTCACCATTACAAATCGAATAACTGATTTTTTAACAGTTCAGGATAATTTATATTAAAATGCTTGTATGCTAAAATTGTCGCAGTTCTTCCACGTGGAGTGCGATTTATAAACCCTTGTTGTATTAAAAATGGTTCATAAACTTCCTCGATTGTTCCTGCATCTTCACTTATTGAAGAGGCAAGTGCATTCAAGCCAACAGGACCGCCTTGGAATTTATCGATAATTGTAAGTAGTATGCGTTTATCCATTTCATCTAAACCACGATTATCGACATCAAGGGCTTCCAATGCAATTTTTGCAATTTTTAAATCAATTCGTCCATTTCCTTTTACTTGTGCAAAATCTCTTGTTCTTCTTAAAAGTCTATTGACGATTCGAGGAGTGCCACGAGACCTTGATGATATCTCAATTGCGGCATCATCATCTATTTGTACATTTAAAATTTCTGCTGAACGTTTTATTATTTTTGCTAAATCTTCGGGTGTGTAATAATCTAATCTATTGATGATTCCAAATCTTGAACGTAATGGTGCCGTGAGTAACCCCGCTCTGGTTGTTGCTCCAATCAAAGTGAATTTAGGTAATGATATTTGAATTGAGCGGGCATTCGGTCCGGATTCAATCATTATATCGAGACGAAAATCTTCCATTGCGGAGTAAAGAAATTCTTCTATAATGGGATGTAATCTGTGAATTTCGTCAATAAATAAAATATCGCCTTCTTGAAGTGTCGTAAGGATTCCTGCAAGGTCACCGGGTTTTTCTAACACAGGTCCTGATGTTATTTTTATATTTGCATTCATTTCCTTGGAAATGATAAAGCTCAACGTTGTTTTTCCTAATCCCGGTGGACCTGTAAATAACGTATGGTCAAGTGGTTCGTTTCTTTGTAAGGCAGCCGCTATAAATACTTTAAGATTGCTTACTAACTTTTCTTGACCTGTAAATTCATCAAAGTTCGAAGGACGTAATTGTAGATCAAAATCATTTTCATTTGATTGAATTGATTTTGATAAATCATTATTCCTATCTTTTGTTTCTTTCATATTATAAAATTAAAAAAGTCTTATCAAATTACAAGAATTTTTTAAGACTTTTTTAACAATTTATTTATATTATTTTATTCTTTCACTCTTTCTAAATATGAAGCAGAGTTTGGGTCGCATTTAATCAAATCACCTTCATTGATAAACAAAGGCACTTGTATTGTCGCACCTGTTTCTAAAGTTGCTGGTTTCATAACATTTGTTGCGGTATCACCTTTGAATCCAGGTTCTGTCTGAACTACTCTGAGGTTAACTGAAGGTGGCAATTCAACAAATAAAACTTCTCCATCACTTATTGAGAGCATTGCTTCTTGACCTTCTTTTAAAAAGTCTGCCAATTTACCAACAACTATTTCATCAACAGGAATTTGTTCGTATGTATTTCCATCCATAAATATAAAATGATTACCATCTCGGTAAAGAAATTGGTAATTATTTTTTTCGACTCGAACAAATTCTATTGTTTCTCCTGAACGAAAGCGATTTTCAAGCATCCTTCCTGTCTTCAAACTACGCATTTTAACTTGATAAAATGCTCTTAAATTACCTGGAGTACGGTGTTCGGATTCAACAACTGTACACAATTCCCCATTAAATTTTATTACAGCACCCGGTCTTAAATCTGATGTTGTTCCCATATTTTCCTAATTATTATTTTTTAATTTTGCAAAAATTACAGATTACAAATTTACGAAATTCCTTTAAAATTTTTATTTAGTTATAACAATTTTTTGATATTCTTTTGAAATTCCATCACCAAATTCAATAAAATATAGTCCAGGTTGTAAGTTTTCAATATATATTTTTTCTTCATAAAGTCCTGATTTATATTTCTTATCAAGCAATTTCATAACCTTTTCGCCCATTGTATTGTATAGATTTGCGATAACTGTAAATTCCGAACCGGAACTAAATCTTAAGGTAAAGTAATTGCTTGTTGGGTTTGGAGAAACTAATTCAAGTATTGGCGAACTATTATCAAGTTTTACAATTATATTTCTCCTATCGTCGAGGCATACTGGCAATGTGCGAATACTTGCAACCGTATCAAAGAAGTTATTACACGAATAATCTGTTTTTATTATCAAATCTGAAACTTTACCTGTATCAAGTAAATATGTATATTTTAATTTTAGTAAATCGGTATTTATTGGAGTTTGTATAGTCCCACTTCCACTTAATATTATTTGTCCTTTTAAGGTGAAATCAGGATTATCCCAATTCCAGTTTGTTTTAAGTGCATCCTCGAAATAGTTTGCATCAAACATAATTTGCTTGTCGTTATAATTAAGCACCATTTTCAATTTTGAAATAGGATTTTCAAGTGCATCACTTTTCAATCTTAATGTTATAGTTTGAACTTTACCTGGAATATCTTCATATTCTGTTTTGTCTGATAAAATTTGCAATTTCTTCCCTATTCCATTTAGTTTAATTGTTATGTCAATACCAAAATTATTTGGTATTACGAGCAGTGCAGTATCGATTGCAGGTTTTGTAGGATTATATTTAACACTGATTTCGACTTCTTTGGATGGTTGTATAATAATTTTATTTTTATCAACCAAAGTAAAGGCATTATTAACATCTCCGATAATGTTTGCATTTTCTAAGTCTAATTCAATATCAACGCTGTTGCTTTCATTTTTCAGTTTAATAGTGTTCAATTTATTGGTACAGATTAAATTAGTTCCAAAATCAATGTTGGAAGGATAATTAACGCCCATTGCTTGACAATTAATATCAAAACGAGTTTCTTTCCAAAAATCAACAAAATTTCCATCAAAATCATCCGCCATTATGACTATTGTGTTCAATTGCGGTTTTGTGTCTGGAGGAGTAAAACTTATTAAATAACTTTTTGTTTCGAGTGGTAAAATTGTCACATTTTTCGGTTCTGTTCCTGCAACCCAATTATAAACAGTATTGACACTTGCAAGTATAATTCTGTTAACAGACAGAACTGAATTATTGCTCGTATTTGATACTGATAAAGTCGCTGTTGTTGTTTCTCCAGGTTTGACTGAATTTCCACAATCCCAAGAATATGTTAATTGTGGGTAAAATCCTTGTCCTTTCAATTTTACAGGAAATTCGCTAAGACTATCTTTATTTTGTATTGTCAATATTAACTCTTTTTGATATGAAATTTCATCAGTTGGATAAAAGCTAACTGGCACTTGGATTGTTGTTTGGGGTTGGATGTCAATTGGTAAATTTTGTTGATAATTAAATTCAGAATTTGTTGGTGCATCTTTCCATTTTATCCCAATTAATTGTAAAGTTGAAGTCGATGGATTATAAATTGTAAAAGTACTATCATAGTTTTTGTTGATTCGACGTGTTTTCCAATCAACTTCATCTGGAATAACGGCGTTGGGATTAATTCCAACTCCTTTTAAATAGATGATTTGTCCACCACACTGGTCTTTCATCAACAAATTTATTCTTGCTGTTCGTGGACCTAATTGTTGAGGTGAAAATGAAATATCAATCGGGTATGCTTCTTTTGGTGCAACAGTATCAATATGTTTTTTGATTAAACTATAATCTAATGGGTTTTTCCCTTGCAAAACTGGATTTATAATCAATGGAATTCCATTCATATTCCAAAGCAAAGTATCAATTTGCATTGTTTTTGTTGTTCCAACGAACACATCACCAAAATCAATTGTGTCAGGAAGCATTGTCTGACAATCGATATATCCTTTTGTTGGAATAACAACTTCTTCTGCACAATCACCAAATAATCGAATATTTACATTATAATCACCACGAGTGTATGAATTTACAGTTACTTGTAAATCTGTTGCTTCATCGGGTAATAAAGTTTTACCAATAATTGAGGAGTCAATCGTTATATAATTTGTGTATGGTAAATTGCCAATAATCTGATAACCTGTAATTGTTGATGGGACTTTGCCAGGATTTTTAATCAAGTTTGGAAAGTTAACTTTACAAGTATCACCAACTAAGCAAATCCCCATATCTATATTTGGCAAATCTGATGTAATTACGGGTTTGTAAATATCAAATGGATCTGATATATCGAATCCTTCGGAACTTAAACCAAACTTTGTCAAAGCATAGTCATATGAACCTTCACTTTTAACAGTATATCTATCGAAATCACGATAATAAGTAAAGTTGGTAATTTCATAATCAAATTTATCTTTATCTGTAACTTTTGTGACGTATTGAATGGTGCCACCAACATTTACTGAAAGCAAAGTTAAATTCTGGTCAAACGTAGCTGTAAACCTTTGAAACGAATTTGCCTGAGGTAAAGTTGTATTCCCTATCTTTATAGTCCCTAAGTATTCACCAACAACTTGGACATTATTTCCAACCATTTTAACACTTCGTCCAAATGCTTTAAAATATGGATATGTATTATTGGCTCCAACAGCATTTGCAGTTATTATTGAACCATTCGGTGCATACTTTGCTATAAATAAATATGGTGAAGCAAATATTTGCATTATGGGAGTTACATTCCCAAACTTTGCACCAGAATATGTTGTCCCAACATAATAAACATTATCTTGATTATCAACAGTTAGCGAAAATGAAGTATCATTATCACTACTGCCATCATTATGAATCCATTGTAAATTTCCATCAATATCATATTTTGCGATGAAAGCATCTGTTGCGCCTTTATTGCCTACATAAATACCGGAAACTATAGCTGGTGCGGATAAAAATCCACAAATATATACAGCATCTTGACTTTTTGATAAGGCAATTCCGTTTGCTTTGTCATATAATTTGCCGCCACCACTCATTGCCCAAACATAAGTTTGTGTGGGCGAAACTTCCGTTTTTATTAACATTCTTTGTTGTTCAAAACCAGGCTTCCATTTGTAGGAGTTGTTTTTTGCACCACGAGTTATTGTCGTCCATGTCAATCCTTGATTTAAACTATAAAAAATATCTGTTGGTGTAAATGCATCGACTCCTTGCCACTGAATATCAATGGAATCACACATTGAATAAATGTCATTTTCTATAGGCTTTGTGATGAACACGTCAGGGATACCACCAACTATGGGTATAATTGTACTACAAGGATCTGCTGTAATTTGCAAATTTGCTTTTCTGAATGTTGCAAGTCCTTGTGGTGTAAATCTAACTTTTAATGTTAATTTCCCACCAAATCCAATATTAATAGGATAATTCGGAGGCGATCCTGTTCCATCTCCATAATCTACTACTTGAAAATATGTAGATGGAGTAATTGAAATATTTGAAATCGAAGAAGGCGAATTCTCGGCATTTAAAGTAATATCAACATCATTGTAACTTCCAATTGGCGGATTACCAAATTTATAAGTTACTTCGTCAGTATGTAAACGGGCTACACCTTGTTCTGGGACTTGATATAGCTTATAAATCGTTTTATTATGTCTTAAATAACGAATTGTAACTGATTTCCACCTTTCTATTTCATCACAAACTTGTGATGATGACCAAGATAAAGTGCATAATATTCTATCTTTAATTTTGTTAGCAATATTTGAATATATGCTGCTAAGTTGTTTTTCATTAGTTACCACATATGATTCACCACCAGAATTTGCAGCAATTTGGTCTAAATCTTTATTTGGAGAAGTTAAAAATGTAATTGCATAAACTTGAATATTATTATTAATCAACTCATGGCTTATCGAATCTATCATAACAGAAGGATTTTCGGGGTCATCGTGCTGCCCATCTGTTAAAAATACGATAATTCTTCGAAAATTTGGGGGTTGATTTTTTAACAGTTCAATTGCTCCGGTGTATGGACCAAGAAAAGCGGCATTAAAATTCGTTTTTCCATACGGAATAATACTTTTAATTGAGTCATACAAAAGCTTTTTATCGCTAGTAAAATCAAGTTTAAAATATGATTGACCGCCAAAGGTTGTAATTGCAATTTCACTGCCATTTGTGTATTGAAAATCATTAATAAACGAATTTGCCCCTTCAACAACCCAATCCCATTTTCTTATTGTATCCACCATATCAAGCATTGATGTGCTTTTGTCGAAAACAAGAACAACTTTCATTGGGCTAATCTTGCAATTCAATTCCAATAATTGCGGCGATATTTGTATCCCATTTTCATAAACTTCGAAATCTTTTGTAGTTAAATCAGTATAAGAATTTCCGTAAGCATCCAATGCCATAAAACTAGTGATTACACTTGGAAAATTTGAAGCATCTATTTCTGAAAAACTTATGGTTTGTGAAAACGAGTATGTGAAATTTATTATAAAAAATACAAAAATTTGTATTATATATTTCATATGTTCCCTTGTCATTTTAGTATTTTTAAAATTAACTATATTAATATTAATATAGACATAATTTTTATTAAAAAGTTACAAATTTTTATTATGAATTGAAAATTTTTAAAGTTTTAGTTTTAGTATTAAGCTCGGCATTCATCAAGATTGGTAAAATCACTTGATTTTCTATATGACCAATTGGGAAGTTTAGCACAATGGGTATATTTAGAGGCAACAATATTTGCTCAAAAACTTGTAATGTAGTCAAACTATAATTTGGATAAAACGGCTTTTTTCGTCTCAAATTCGAAAATTGACCTAAAATTATACCTTTCACTTTGTCGAATTTGCCTGCAATCGCCATTTGAGTGAGCATTCTATCAATTTGATAAGAATTTTCGTTTGTATCTTCAATAAATAATATACAATCTCTTGTATCAATTTCGTACTTTGTTCCAAGGCTGGAAACAAGCATTGATAAATTTCCTCCAACAAGTCGTCCTTCTGTCAGCCCCTCTTTTAAAATTGTTAATTCTGGAACTTGGATTTCTAATGGTTTATTTATGTTGAAAAGTGTTTGCTGAAAATACTTTCGGGTAAAGTTCGGATATGAAGAAATTGCTACAGGCCCGTGAAAGGTTACCATATCGCATAATTTAGAAGCTGCATTTAGCATAAATGTGAAATCACTAAATCCAAGTAAAATTTTAGGTTTTTGTTTCAAAGTATCGAAATCAATTTTGTCAATAATTCTCATTATTCCGTATCCACCTCGTGATGCAATGATTGCATCAATGTCATCACGTGCGATAAAGGAATTAAATTCTGAGGCTCGTTCGTCATCTGGTGCAGACAAATAACCATATTTATTCTTTTGATTTAATATGATTTTCCCATATTCTACATTAAGTCCCAAGCTTTTGAAATATTTAGTAGAATTGCTCAATTCCCATTGGTTTGTAACACTCGATGGTGATACTATGGCAACCTTGGAACCTGATTGTAAGGATTTAGGAATTATTATTTTCTTTTCAGGAACAATAATTGATGAGCTTGCCTTTTCGTTGAACTGAATTAATTTTGATGAATCAGGTAATACATCAGATTTCAAGCTATCTTGCAAAGAGTTGAATTGCGAAAACGCAGGATAACTCGCAAACAGTGAGCTTAATGTAATAAATTTCCGTCTATTCATCTGTTCTTTTTACCTTTTTCATCAAAAGAGAAATGTAAATTAAAAAAGTTTTCGTAATTTTGTATCATAAATTTTAAGCCAAATTTGTGTTTTAATTGGAAAGGTGCAGGAGTGGTTTAACTGGCGCGCCTGGAAAGCGTGTGTACCGCAAGGTACCGAGGGTTCGAATCCCTCCTTTTCCGCCAAATTTACTACTTTTCTATCTTACAATTCTATTATTAATTTACGTTAAAATAATCTTTTTTATAGTTTAAACCATCCTTTTTTTTTTTATAATTTTTCTTGTGTGTACCATAATTAAATTTTGTCAAAATAAAGAAATAAAACTTGGTTTTTATCTAATTTTGAATTTCTATAATATTAAATAACAGTATGGAACTAAATTTTATTCATATTTTATTATTCCTGACTCTCGGTGGTATAGCAAGTTTTGCGGCAGGAATGTTTGGAATTGGTGGTGGAATAATAGTTATTCCAGGCTTGACTTTTATTTTTTCTTCAATGGGTTTTTCTAATGAACAATCAATACGAATCGCTATTGCCACTTCGATGACCAATATGATATTTGTGTCTTTTGGTTCAGTAATTGCCAATCATAAATTAAAATTAATTGTATGGAAAGTATTTAAATTAGCAATTGTCCCAATCATTCTTGGTACAATCACGGGCTTATTCATTTCAAATGCAATCTCTGGTACTTCGCTAAGGAAAATTTTTGGAGTGTTTATATCAGTAATTGCCTTAAAAATGATTTATGACTCAAATAACAAACAGCGGAATTTACATACATTTGTGAAAACTGATTTTAATAAAGTGATTTTTTTCATTTCTATCGTTCTTATTGGTATAATTGCAGGAATGCTCGGCTTGGGTGCAGGTTTCGCAATAGTTCCTTTTTTAATTTACTTTTGTATGCCAATCAAAGAGGCAACGGGCACTTCGTCCGCAATTTCTTTTATTGTTTCATTAACAGGCACAATATTTTATTTGACTAATAAATCAATTGGAGGAATAGATTCACCATATTTTATTGGTTATATTTTCTGGCTCGGCATTTTAATAATGTTGCCAAGTTCATTATTTTTTTCGAATTATGGTGCAAAAATTAAAAAGAAAATGCACGATAAATACCTTTCAATCGTTTTTGCAGTTATATTAACAGTTGTTGCTGTTAAAATGATTTTCCCAAATATTTTTTAAAACAAACAAAATAATTTAATATGGAATTCAATATCTGTCAAAGTACAAATAGAGATGATTACGAAATTTTAATTCGTAAACGTGGTGGCAATAAATATGCATCTTATTGCCCACAAATTAATTTTATGCTTCAAGGAACCGACCACGAAGAGGTTTACGAAGCAATGATGAAAAAAATTGATGAGCATATTTTGAAAATAAAATTGCTCCAAAATAGTAATTAATTGTTTTATAATTTTTATTTAATTTGAAAAATTTTGTGAATATAATCGCCAATCATTGGCTTTATAGGATTATTTTTTATTTAGTTACTTTTGTTTTATTAATTGTTGTTTATACAATTATATCTAACTTAATAAATATTAATCAATTAGCAGCTCAAAATACATTTTCAATTACATTTAATTTCATAAATCTATTTTTAGTTATAATCCCACTCTACTTTTTAGAGCTAATACGTGGTGCACGCTTTTGTTTATCTCTCGGAATTCAACTTGATAAATATTCATTAGGCTATATTTTCCGAGCTTTTATTTATTCGTTTTTTCCATTCATAATTGTTTTAGCAGTTGCATATTTTTTAAATCAAGTTAAAATACTCGAACCACCAACAGTATCAAATCTATTGCTATTTCATATTTTTTCTTTATTAATTGCGGCATTTCTCGAAGAAATTATTTTCAGAGGACTGATTTTGCAATCATTAAATATGCGATTTTCTGATACAACTTCACTTATAATATCAAGTTTACTTTTTATGTTTGCTCACTCAATGAATCCTGGATTTTCGCTTATTGCGGCGATTAATACATTCTTTGCAGGAGCATTATTGGCATTTATGTATTTAAAGACTCGAAATTTATGGCTTCCCATTTTTTTCCACTTTTTTTGGAATTTATTTGAAGAAATTATTATTGGTTCGAACGTTAGCGGCTTTTCTTTTCCCTACGCATTTGCTCAAATTGAACCAAAATCTCCTTTTTTCGTTTTACTTTTTGGGAACAACTACGGTTTTGAAAATTCAATCTTTTGCATAATTATTTTGATTTCAGTTTTATATTTAATTAACAAATTTGAAACACTGAACCCATATAATTCGTCTTATAGATATAAATTAAACTATAAATCTGATAACATTTTATTAAAAAATGAAATTAATAAATAAATATAAATATCTTTCTTTAATAATTTTTTTATTATTAATATTACCAGCAAAACCCCTATTTTCTCAATGGGCAATTCTTTACCGAGATGCCGATAGTTTAATATTACTCGGTGCCGATAAAATTTATAATTTAGAATTCAACGAAGCAGAAAAATATTTCAAAGAAGTTCAGCAAAAATATCCACAGCATCCTGCTGGATATTTTTTAGATGCAATCATCGAATGGTGGAAAATTGTATTGAACAATGATGATATTTCTAATGATGATTTATTTTACAAAAAAATAGATAAAGTAATAGATGTTTGCAATAGAACTCTCGACACAAATTCATATGATATTAATGCCTTGTTTTTCAAAGGTGGCGCAATAGGTTATCGAGCCCGATTAAAAACAATGAGAGATGAATGGATTTCAGCAATCAAAGATGCAAAAGAAGCATTAGATATTTTGCAAAAATGTCAACAACTTGCCCCATTCAACCACGATATAATGTTAGGTACAGGAATATACAATTATTTTGCTGTAAAATTTCCCGAAGAATATCCCCTGTTGAAACCTCTGATGTTATTTCTGCCTTCAGGTGATAAACGATTAGGACTTTTTCAATTAAGAGCGGCAAGTAAATATGCCCGATATGCATCTGTTGAAGCGAAAGTAGTGCTTTTACAAATTTATTATTCCTTCGAAAATAATAATTACGAAGCTTTGCAACTCTCTCAAGAATTACATAATAAATACCCGAATAATGCTTATTTCCATCGTTATCTTGGTCGTTGCTTAGTTCGTATGGGAATGAGCGTTGAATACGAAAAAGAATGGAGAGAAGTTTTTTCCCGTGCTATTGAAAGAAAAACTGGTTATAACAGTATTGCAGCAAGGGAAGCAACTTATTACATCGGAGTTGCTTTAATGAATAAAGGTGACTTAGATAATGCATTGAAGTATTTCCAAAAAAGTCTTGAAGGTTCGCAAGTAATTGATAAAAAGCCCTCTGGTTTTTACATTGCGGCATTGATGAAAATGGGAAATATATATGATTTAAAAGGAAATCGGAATCAAGCAAAAAATATTTACAATAAAATTTTATCTTTGCCCGAATGGAACGATTCACACAAAACTGCCGCAAATTATTTAAATAACCCATTTAAAAACTAACAAAATCTTTTCCTATCCAAATTATTCAAGAAATACAACTATATTTTTAACTGTAAATAAAAAATATTTAATAATATTTGCAATTTTCTGATTTTTATGTATAATTATTTGTAAAATTTTTATTAAATTGTTTTTATAAAAATTCGATTTAGGAAATAAGTATGTCAATGTTAGACAGATTATTAGAAACTCAAGAATTTGCAACTTTACCACCTGTTGCCGCAAGAGTTCTTCACCTCCTTGAATATGAAAATGTAGATATTAGAGATATATCACGAGTAATTGAAACAGATGCATCACTGACTTTAAAACTATTGCGTGTTGCTAATTCTCCACTTTATGCTACAAGAAGCGAAGTTAATACTGTACACCAAGCAATTATCAACCTCGGTTTAAACAGATTAACTAATATTGTACTTGGTGTCTCTATTTTTTCAAAATTCTTGCTTGCATCTCAGCAAGTTTCGCCTAAAATCATTGAAAAATTCTGGTTCCATTCATCTTGTACAGGTATGGTTGCAAAATCATTATCAGTTAAACTTAAACGATTTTATAAAGAATATGAATTCATAGGCGGATTGCTCCATGAAATTGGAAAATTAGCGATGATTCAATTTGATTCTGCAAAATATTTAGAAGTTATAAAATTAGTTGAAAAAGACGGTTTCGAAGACCTCGAAGCAGAAAAAAAGATATTCGAAATTACTCATTACGAAGTCGGAGAAGCAATCGCCAAACTTTGGAAATTGCCTGCAGAAATGACTGAAGTTATTGGCAAACACCATTTCCCCAGCACATCTGAATCCTATAAAGAACTTGTTGCTGTAGTACGTTTTGCTGATTTACTAGCTGAAGTTTGGGACGCAGGTTTTTACGAAGGTCTCAAAATTTTAGATTTGCAAAGCTCAGAACCTTGGCAAATTTTAACTTCGTTAATTCCCGATTTGACAGAAATGGACCTTGAAGCTTTTACTTTTGAATTAGAACAAGATTTTAAAAACTCAATCTTATTCCTTGATTTGATTTCTTCTTAATTTAAAGCTAACAAATCATATTATAAACACAATAAAGAGCAAATCTATTTTTTATTTTTGCTCTTTATTGTGGATATTTCTCGTAATTACTCCATTCGCCTCTTTGGTCTTGTACACGTATTTTAAATTCAAAAGGCTTACTATCATCTCTCGGTTTAATTTCATAAACTTGTGTGTAAATAAATGATTGCTTATTTGTGCTTGCTTGACCAACTAATTCGGTGAAAATACCATTCCCATCGATTTGCACATTTTTTACTAAATTATCTCTACCGTTAACAACACCATAACTGTTAACAATTAGCTTAACTTTATTTGTCCCAACATCTTGGATTCTAACAATTTGTGGCTGCGGATATGCTTTTACCTGAATTGAGTATGCTTTACCGTAATTTTTACCATTAATAAATCTTTCAAAAAATAAAGTTTTGCCAATATAAGATTCATCAACTATTAAGTTTAAAATATCTGAAGAATACGATTGTAAAATAATTCTATTATCCAAAGATATTTTTGTATAAAAATTCTTTTTTGGAACTTCAGGAAAACTTGGATCAATTTTATAATTTTGCAAAGGGAAAATTACTGAAGGCACAGTTGGTTCTTGAATTGGAATAGGTTGAACAATAAATTCGTCCTCCACTGAATTTCTATCAATTTTACGAGTCAATTTTATTTTAACTTTTGTTTTCCCAAAAAGCGGCGTTTTGCCCCCGAGGATTATCGCATTATTAGAAATTTGCTTAATATATGCACTTCCTTGATTATTTTCTGGGGAATTGATAACAGAAATTTCCGGTTTGCTCATCAATTCGTTTGTTAGATTGATTCCGAAGAAATTGACTTGATTCGTCCATTCATCAGTAGTTAAAGCGTTAACAATTTTATTTTCAAAATCGAAAAAAATCTCGCCCGTATTTTTAAATAAACTTGTAAACAAATTACTATCAATAGATTTTATTTGAGTTGAATCTTGTTTTGTTGCAATAAATGGCAATCCTGTTCGAGAATCATAATATGCAACTACAAGCATAAATTGAGTGCTTGCGTTGAGTTTTTGAGGAGTTGGAATACCTGAATTATCAGACTTAACATTCACTGTTGCAACAGCATTTACTTTTACAGTATAAATGTAATTACGACCATCGAGAAGCGGTGGATTCCATTGAAAAGATGCAGCTTTTAATTCAGGTATCTCTTTATATTTAAAAAAATCATACAAATTATTTGAACTGTTAATATTCAAAACTTGATTTAAAGATTTATTTTCAATTTGAAAATTAAAATCGATATTATTTACATTCCCATTATAATAAATAAAATTGACAGAATCGGCGGAAATAAGTCGATAACCATTCTCTTCGATTGAAATACGAGTAATTAAAATTGATTTTTCCGCATAAATTGTGAATAAATTATTATTAGATGAAATTTCATTTGATGTGGACTTTTTAGTATCTTTCAAATCAGGTATAAGCAACATTAATGCTGCTAAATATAAAATAAAGTAAATTTCAACAGGGCGCCTTTTATTGTTGGGTTTGTGTTTCATCATTATTTACCATCGAAGTAAGAATTTTGCTTAATTCTGTTTGTATTGCATACTCCATATTTTTTAAACGAACTTTTGCTAAATCATTATTTAATTGTGCAATTTGATTTTTAAACTCGATTAATGATGTATTTGTGAGTTTCATTACTTCCAACATTTCGTCATTTGGTTTAATGCTTTTCGAAATATTTTCAGTTAATTCAGATATTTTTTTGATTAATTCAGTTTGTGAATTTTCAATAGCAGAAAAATTTGCATTAATCTTTTCAAGTTGAAAAGTTGCATTAGCAAAATCTCTCGAAATTTCTCCAATTTCTGAAATCAGTTCGTCCTTTTCATTATCAGAATCTGCATCTTCAAATAAATCTTCTTTTGGGTTAAAAAGTAAAAAAATAAACATTAAAACTAAAAGAGAAGATTCCAAAACAAAGCCCGCAATTACGATTCCATCATTAATTAAATTGCTAAACTTCCGCAACCCAACTAAAAGTAATAAAATTGCTGCCCCAAAATAAACAAATGCATTAAGAGTTGAAAAATAATATCGATTAAAAATTTCTTCCATCCAAAGTGATGTCCCGTGAATCAAACCTAAAGAGTGAGAAATTTCAACATCAGAATCAGAATATTTTTTTAAATTATCTTTATTTACGCAAATTTTCCAAAGAATAAAAAGAAGATTAAATCCCTTAACAAATTTGTTGAATTTCAAGTCATAATAAATATTTCGGACTAATTTTCGTCCTTTAACTGAATCCAACGAGTTTATTTGAATTTCCATAAGATATCATCATAAATTGATACAAAATTAAAAGAATGAATATTATAAAACAACAAAATATCAAATATAAATAAAAAAAATTAAATAATACAAATTTTTTTCGTAATTTTGTATTTTAGATTCGTTCTTATTAAAAAAAAGAGAGAAATATATGGCTGGCAGAAAAAGAAAGATTAGACGTGCTAAGTACATTGTTTTGTATTCACCTTTTTTAATGAAGGAGACCAAGCACGAGTTGATTGGTGAACCAATCGAAACTCCTTACGGAAGACAACAATGGGCTCAATGCACTAAAAGTCGCCATACACAACTTGTTAACTTAGATACAATAGAATCCCAAGTTGATAAATCTCAAGCCATAGTCCACATTTCACGAGAAGATGCCAAGAAATATTCACCTCTTTTGGAATATAATGTCGGTGATATCATATTCCATGCCGTTTGGGATGATGTTGGCATAGTCCGTTCAAAGGAAATTTTAAGTGATGGTGGTAGAGCTATTGTCGTTCATTTTGAAAAAAATAACGAAAAACGTTTAATAGAAAATTTAAAAGCATAAAGGAGGTGAATTAATTGATTGGCGTAACTTTGCAAAGTAATGAAAACATCGATAGAGCTTTAAGACGTTTCAAGAAAAAATACGAGCGTAGCGGTATCCTTCGTGAATTCAAAAAACGTACTGCTTACTCAAAACCAAGCGTAGAAAAACGTTTAGAAAGAGCAAAATCAGCACGTCGTCATCGTATTTTCAGTTCTAACTAATCTGAAAATACTTCTTCTTTATCTTTAAAGAAATTAAAAAGGTTTATCACAAAATGATAAACCTTTTTTTTATTTTATTGAAACTTTAAAAAATCAACTCAAACTTTTTATGCAGAGAATCTCTGATTGAAATCTTCCAAAAAAACATCATAATTTAAATCTCTCGCAATTTTTTCCACCGATTCTTTATATGATTTTGCCAATTTATAATCTAATTCTTTTAATAATATTGATATATTGGATAAAGTAAGTAATTTGTAGTTTAAATCTAATTTTAAAGAGATTTCTGAAGCCTTTTTCAATAAATCAATTGCATTTGTAAAATCACCTTTTTGATATTGAATTATTGAAATAGTGTTCAAATACAACACATCAATTTCTCGTGGTTCTCTTTCATCTATTTTATGTTCAAGCGAATCCATTAATTTTATTGCTTTTTCCAAATTGCCACTTTCCGAGTAAAGCTTTGCAAGCAAGAGGTTTGCTTTAATTCTATCTGTAAAATCTATTGAACTATTAGTAAATTGTTCCAGGATTTTAATTGCACTTTCGCTATCTTGATTTAAGCCCATTTCTATAATATCATCAAATTTCAAATTTTGAAAATTAGGCATTATTGTTTCTTCATTAATACTTGCAAACGAATTGGTCGAAGAGTAATCTCTATTGCTGTTTTGATTATTATTGCTTATAAAATCAAAAAGGTCGTTGAAATCATTATTAATATGCTTTTGATTTTCATCTTGTGAACTTGAAATAAAACTCTGTTCTGTGTTATCTTCGATATCCTTATTCAAACTTTGAAGATATTGAATGATACCTGTTGTATAGCTTTTATCATCATATTCCATTGCAATTTTTGCTTGTTCTTGCAAAATTTCTTTAATATTCTCCTCATCTTCAGACAAAGTGCTGTGCGCAATAATAAAAGGCATCAATTCATTTTTCAATGCAGGATTGTCCATACTTTCGTAACTTTTCTTTAAAATATCTGCTATGATTGTATGTAAAGCCTTATATTCTTCGTATTCGAGTAAATTCTCGAAGTAATTTTGATATATAGCTTGATTAAAAATATAGCAAGTTGTTTTTATTCCGTAACGCTCCTTTGCACCAATGCTTCGGATAAAACCAGTTTTGTTTTGAATCGCTCGTAATGTTTTAATTGTTGACAAGTAATCCAAATTTAATAACTGTGAAACTATATAAACAGAAAATTCTAATCCTTCGGCTGCACATATCGAAAGTATATTTTTTTCCTCTTCGGTTAATTTGTCCATAGAAGATAAAAATAAAGATTGAAGTGATGATGGGATAAAAGTATCAATCCTACTAAAATCTACATCAGAAATTGAAATTTTATTTTCCTTGAAATATTTCAGGTATTCAGTAATTGCAAGTGGAACACCAAAGGTTTTTTGAAATATCCAGTTAATAAATTCTTCCTTGTAATTAATATTAGGAAAATAATTCGAAATCATTTGTGTTATTTCGTTTTTATCGAAAGTTGGAATTTTATAATAAAAAGTCCCTTTAGGATGTTCATTTATATATTTTAAAAACATCGAAAAAGCAAGATTGCGTCTTTCGCAATTTGATGAGTCAAAAGCAATTACAAATATTGCTTTCAAGTCTTTCGTTTTTTGTAAAATTAATTTAAGTAAATCGTAAGATTGAGGGTCAGCAAGTTCAAAATCATCGAAAAGTAACACAAATGGATTTTTATCTGAATATTGTTTGAAAATTTCAATATAAGTATCAATGGAATTTGCTTGTGCTTTCTTTTTATTTTCACCGAACTCTCTTAAATCCTTATTTAATTCTTTTATAACATAAAAAATATCGCCAGCAAGTGGTAATCCCGAAAGAAGTGTCATGCCTACACTCAATGCTAACCGTTTTGTTGGTGGTATATTTTTTCGGGTCGAAAGCTCTTTGATTGCAGAACTAAACGGACCAAATGGATTTAAATTACTCAAAGCAAAATTATTCAATGGTTGTTCGACTTTGACTGTAGCGTTGATTACATTGTGTTTTTCAGATAATATTTCTAATTCCTTCAATATTCTTGTTTTCCCAAATCCTTTGCCGCCATCAATTAAAATTAAACTACCTTCGTTATTATTTTTTAATAAATTTAATTTTTCAGAAAATTCATTAAATAATTCTTTGCGATTGATAAATTTATTTTCCATAAATTGTAACTTTTTAAAAATAAAATTGTCTATATAAAATAATTCTATAATTAATGTAATTTAATTATTAATTAAAATGTAAATTTAACCATTTTTTATGAATTTTAAAATATATTTATTTTTATGAAAAATACTTTGACTTATTTTATATTTTTTATAGTTATACTTTTGACCAGCTTTCCTGGCAAAATACTTAGTCAAGACTTAATTGACACACGTGGCAATGATTTCTGGCTTGCCTTTTTACCAAATTTTCATAATTACGAAAATGACCCAATTTCCAATTATACTGACTCTCTTTATATTTTTATCGTTGCAACCGATACTTGCAGCGGGTTAATAGAATATAAAGATATAAATGGAAAATCATATAGTAAAAATTTCATTATAACTGACCCGAAGAATATATATTCATTTTCGTTACCCTATTTGAACTTTGAGCTTCGTGGTTTCAACCGAAGTGGAACAATTCAAACAAATAACAATTATCAATGCGAAAAAATTGCTCCACAGGCTTTTCACATAACATCTACAGCTGATATAACAATTTATGCACACGAACAAGCAGTTACAACAAGCGAGTCGATGACTTGTTTACCAACTGATGCTCTCGGAACGGATTACATTGTTTTAACATACAACAGCGATGGAAATGAAGGTTTTGGATCAATTGATGGACAAAGCACTCCATCTCAGTTTTTAGTAGTCGCAACGGAAGATAGCACTCAAGTAATAATTGTTCCAAAAGTCGCTACTCGAGTTAATGGAACAAAAACACAAACAATAAACTTGAACAAGGGTGATGTTTATTTAGTTCAAGCACAAATTACTAATACGAATTTAAATGGCGATTTAACTGGTAGCCGTGTAACATCGAATAAACCAATTTCTTTAATTGCTGGTCATCAACGTACTCGACTCCCCATAAATGGAAATGTAACTTCACGTGATTGCTTACTTGAACAATTACCACCATTGAGTGCCTGGGGACGCAATGCAATAGTCATTCCATTCGCTCAATCCAAGCAAATATTCTCCTCAGGCAACGATATTTTTAGAATTTTATCTGGTTCTGATAATAATGATATAACAATCGATGGTATTCCAATTTTAACATTATCACAAGGTAGCATTTTCGAAATGGAATTAACTGAACCACATTATATTGAAGGAACTGGTCCTATTTTAGTCGCACAATACAAAAAAAGCTCCCAATCTGGAGTAAGTGGTCAAAATGGCATTAGCGATCCTCTTATGATGATTATGCCCCCAATCGAACAATACGGTAATTTCTATCGAATTGCAAATATCCAATCATACGAACCCGGTTCAAACAACAAATTTGATCCTGTTTATAGTGAACATTACGTAGGAATTATTATACCTGACTCCGTTACAAAATTAATTAAAATTGATGGTAATTTTATCGGGGCTAATTTCTTTAAAAAAGTACCAAATAGTAATTTTTCTTATTGCTTTTTACAAGTTACACAAGGAACTCACGAATTAATCGCTCCAACAGGTTTCGGCTTAACTGTTTATGGTTATGGTTATGCAAATTCTTATGGTTATTATGGTGGTATGAATTTGGTTAAATATGACTTCACTCCTCCAAAAATTTTAGCAAGCTCAAATTGCTATACGATTACAGGAATTGTAACTGATTCCAGTGCAACCGACACAAGAGTAACTGAATTAGACTTTCCAGCTACAAATTTAATCAATGTTGATATACAACAAAATAATTCATTTCCTACAGGATTGGCGTATTTCACCGCCTCTCTTCATAATCATTATTTAGATGGTAGTTTCCAAATTAAAGCAATGGATTCGGCTGGTTTATCAACTTCACTTAACTATGATATCCCAGGCTTCACAATTAATTATCAAGGTTTCCGAGAAAACACTACACCATTCCAAGTTATAGATACTGTCCCTTCTGGGACTGAAGTTTGCTTCGATATTCCAATTGAAAATTATGGAAAATTCCAACATACACTTTATCAAATTTATTTGAAATCAACAAATCAAACTGATACATTATTAAGTCTAATTCCTATTACTTTGAACAGTGGTGATGTCCAAACTATCAAAGTTTGCAAAACATTTGCAGATACTGGAACATATAATTTTGAATTAATTATTGAAGATAGCTGCGAAGCAAGAACTATTACCAATTTCCAAATCCTTTCATTTAAAGATAATAAACCACCGACAATACAGGTTAAGAAAGATCCTTGCAATCAAACTTTTGATGTCGAAATAAATGAAACATTAAAATCCGACTCTGGTATTGAATTATTTAAAATTGAAGCAGAAGAAAACGGGAAAATCGATATTCAAGATCAAAATACAAAATACATAAGATTTCATTTTACTGTCAATGACCCTCGTGAAGATGCTTATTACAAATTTATTGTTGTCGACTCAATGGGAAATTCGAAAGAATACGAAGAATTTATACCGGGCTTTACTTTATCGTTTATTACTTCTTCAATCAATCCACAAGATAGCAACAAATTAGATTTTGGAAGTAGAATGATCGGTGCAAGACATCAAGATACAATATTACTCACCAATTATGGTAAATATACGATTGTCCTCGATAAAGCATATATGTTCAATAATACAATCTTTTCTATTCCACAATCACAGTTCCCATTTACAATTGAACCACAGCAGACTAAACCATTGGTTGTAATTTATAAACCAGTTGATGCAAAAATTGATAAAGATTTGGACACCGTACGCTTTAATTTCAATTGTTTAGATAAATTTATCTATTTAGAGGGCGCTGCGACTGTTTTCGATGTAACTCAAAATTCAAAATGCAACGTTCCTTTGAAATTTACGACTGATTCCATACCTACTTCTTTGGAAGCATCACTGAAATCTTCAATTATCGAAGGCATCGTCGAAATTAATTTCAAATCAGATGAGAATACTAATTTAGTAATTTCCCTGTATGACCAATTCGGAATACTAAGAGATGAACTATTTAACGGAACTCTGCCAAAAGGAACAGCAATAAAAGTTTTTAACTTAAACAATTTAGTTAGTAGCGTTTATTTCATCAAAGTTTCAACCAATTTCGGCACAGGAGTTTTCAAAATTATTAAGTTATAGTTATTTATTATTTGAATAATTTTTCTATTTTAGGCATTTGGAAATCTTTCCATTGTGATTTTTCTTTCGCTTGGATTAATATTTCTTTTGTTTCAGGTTTAGATATAAAATAATCAAAGACTTCTTTACCGGCGGTTCTTAATTTTGAATTCCAATGAATCGAAGCTAAAATTATATTTCGTGCGACTTCATTATCAATATAATTAAGTGTTTTTAATAATTGTAAAGCATTCATTCTTGTTTCGAACTCATAACTAATCGAAGAATAGTCTATAATTTCTTTTAAAATTGAATTTAAGTTTTTTTGATTATTATTTTCTTTTGCAAAATTATAAGCTATTTCAAGCCATTTCATTCTTATATTCAGTCCTCGCCACCCGAAAGCATTCTGAGTTAGTTTTAAATATGTGGAAATTTTATCAGGATTACTCTTGCAAAGATTTTCCAAAGCCTTTTCAATATTATAATTTGAATTTGTTTTACCAGTAAGCAAAGTTTCATATTCTTTCAAAAGTTCTTTCGGAACAATTTTAATGTTTTCAACTACTGATTGAATAACCAATTCATCGTTAGAATTAATTGCATCTTTAATTATTTTTGCAAATTCTTTTTCTTTCAAATCACTGAGCTGTTTGATAATTTCAGCTTTTATTAAATGATAATTTTCTTTATAAAATACTTGTTTATAAAGTTCAAATTTAGTATTACTTGGAACTGTACTTAATTCTAAAATAGCATCAAATCTATCTAATAAATTATCTGCTCTCAAAGCTTGTTTTGAAAGTTCTTCGAATGAACGTGAAAATTTTAGATTTTTGATGATTTTTCTATCCGCATCAAAAACAAGGAAATCTACTTTTTTGTTATCTAATATTTTAAAATTATACGTTGTATCGGCTTTATCGTTCCAAACATTAACAGTGCTTTTCGTTCCATCATTAAGATAAATATCTATTGCAATAGGCATTTTAAAAATACCCGTTGTTTCAGTTAGAGGTTGAACTTGTACAACCTTTACAAACAGTGAGTCCCCTTTTGAATTATTATTGTATGAAACTTGATAAGTAGGTTCGCCACCACGATAAATCCATTCATCAAAAAACCAATGATAATCACTTCCTGTAACTTTATATATTGAATAAAGTAAATCTTCAATTTGTACTTGTTTTTCAGCATAATTATTAAGATAAAAATTGATAACACGCTTGAAATCTTTTTCCCCCATTATTTCTCGAAGCATCGAAAGTACCATTGAACCTTTTTGGTAAATTCGGGCAACACCTGAAAATGAGCTGCCTACGGGATAATTATCTTTTTCTGCCGCCGCTAAAACTTTTCGAAGCTCTTTTTCTCTTTCCCAATCATAATAATTTTTACCGAAAATGCTCTCCTCGAATATTTTTGCATAAAAAGTAGCAAATGACTCTGTTAAACAAACATCTCGATTTGAAATATGGGTAATATAATTTCCAAACCATTGATGAGCCAATTCATGAGCATTAACATTTATATAATTTCTTTGGTAATATGCTGCTATATCAATAAATAAAAAATCACCAAATACCGTTGAAGTGGTTGTTTCCATCGCTCCATACATATAATCAGCCAAAGGTGCTTGGCGATATAAACTCCATGGATATTTATAGTCAAACTCTTTTTCAAAAAAATCAATCATTTCTGTAGAATATTTATAAGTTTCATCGAACCGATTTTCTTGTTCTGGATAATACCATAATTCCTCCGTCAGTCCTCGTTTTGTAGTCAATTGCTTATAATTATATTTGCTAACTACAAGTGCCGTGGAAAAATAAGGGTGCTTTTTTGACATCTTATAATGCCAAGTGTAAGTTCCATCATTATTGTTAATAACTTCAACTCTTTCGCCATTTGAAAAAACTTTATAAGTACTATCAAAAGTAATGTAATTATCACAAGTGACTCTCGCATCTGCGTATGGCAACCATCCATGTGGACGATGAGACCAAATTTGTTTGCGGCGTCTTCCTGTTGAATCGTCCCAGCCAATGAAATATATTTCGCCATCATAATTTTTTACATCATAACTCATCGAAATTGTGTTTTCTTTTTCATCTTCCAATTTAATTGGCAAATTGATTATGAGATTTTTATCATTAAAATAATAATTTGCTTTAAAGCCATTAACTGTGATTGCTTTAATTTTAAAGTTTGGAGCGTAAAATACGAGAGAATCTACATTATCTCTTAACTTTTTGAACTTGAAGCTAACATCAGAAATAATAAGATTTTCTTCTGGTTGAAATTTAACCTTTGCTGTGTAATAATAATAGTCAACTAATTTTTCGTAATATATATTGCCTGTATCTTTATAATAAGATACTATGGGAGGTTCGGCAAAAAGAAAAGAGAAAAATAGAAAATAAATAAATAAAAAATGATATAAATTTTTCATAAACCAACAATTTTTATTTTCTTAAAAAATTATGATTGCGTTTTGTAAATGCTCAATCGTATGGGGTTCAGTGGATTTATCGATTGCAATAACATCAAATCGAATTTCTGTATTTATAATATTATTTATCATTAAATACCCTTTTGCAACATTAACAATCTTTCTTTGTTTAGCAGGTGTAATGGATTGCAAAGGGCTTCCATATTTATCACTATTTCGTGCTTTAACTTCTACAAAAACAAGAGTATCACCATCTTTTGCAATAATATCTATTTCTCCCGTCTGACCAAAATGGAAATTTTGCTTTATTATTGTATAACCAATATTTTCCAAGTATTCGACTGCTTGTGCTTCTCCATCTTTTCCGGTTTGGAAGTTACTAATAAAATCTTTTTTCATAGAAAATTATTCTTCGGTTACTGTTTTAGAAGAATTAGTTTCAATTGGAATTGGATAATCACCATTAAAACAAGCCATACAATAATCAACTTTTTCACCTCTTGGCACTGCTTGCAATAATTTTTCAATTGATAAATATTTAAGTGAATCAACACCAATTTCGGCAGCAATTTGGTTAACATTTTCGTGATGATTTGCTATTAATTCCTCCCGACTGGGGAAATCCATTCCATAATGACAAGGAAAACGAACAGGAGGCGATGTTATACGCATATCCAAACTTTTTGGGTTTGCTTGTTTTATTAAATCAACCAATTGCTTAGAAGTAGTACCACGAACGATTGAATCGTCCACAAGTGTAATATGCCGTCCTTCGATTAATCCTTTGACAATATTAAATTTCATTTTTACTTTGATTTCCCGAGAATCTTGCCCCGGTGAAATAAAACTCCGCCCGACATAGTGACTACGAATTAATCCAATTTCAAATTTAGTAGGATAATTTAATTTATTATTTTCTGTTGCAAATCCGAGTGTTGCAGTATTTCCACTATCAGGCACAGGAATAACGTTTATTTTATCATCGTCATTTTTAATTACAGGACTTTCAGCCGCAAGTAATTTGCCAAGTTTTCGTCTAACTTTATCGACATTTTCTCCAAAAATTTTACTATCGGGACGTGCGAAATAAATATATTCAAATATGCAATGTTTGGCTTTTTCCGGTGTTTTTTCATTAATTTTGAATGATTTAATTACACCAGTTTCAATTGTCTCTTTGTCAATAATAACTATTTCATTATGTTCTACACTACGGATATATTCTGCATTAACAATATCAAAAGCACACGTTTCACTTGCGAGAACATAAGAATCACCATTTTCAGATTTGATTTTTCCAATTGATAGCGGACGAACCCCCAATGGATCACGTGCACCTATCATCGCATCATTTGTCAATATAACAAGCGAAAATGCACCTTTTGCTATATTCAAAGCTTCACGGATTTGTTCAATTTGATTATCTTTTTTACTATGAGCTATTAAGTGCATAAAAAGCTCTGAATCAGTTGTTGTTTGGAAAATTGTTCCTTCATCTTGAAGTTTTTTCCTTAATGAAATAGTATTTGTCAAATTTCCATTATGTGCAAGAGAAAGTATCCCACTTTTATAAATCATATTGAATGGTTGTATATTTGCCCTTGACGTGGAACCTGTTGTAGAATATCGATTATGAGCAATTGCCGCATTTCCAATCAATTCTTCATCAAAAATATGCGCATTTGAAAATACTTCTGATACAAGTCCCGCACCTTTAAAATAAGCAAATTTCATTTTTTGCTTTTTGTCATCATAATAAAATGAGGTAATTCCTGCTGCTTCTTGACCACGATGTTGCATTGCAAATAAACCATAATATGCCATTAACGAGGCTTGAGGGTGGTTATATATTCCAAATACACCACAATTTGATTTTGGTTTATCTATTTCTTTAAACTCTTTATAGTTCATCTTAATTATTCCAAAAAACAAAATTAATCAATTTTTCTTGTGTACGAAAATGTAAGTATTATTTAAATTCTACTTGAATGCCAGTCCCAAAATATTTTGTATTCTCACGGTAAAATTGCCCATAGTAATTTTCACCAGAATAATATTCAAATTTTAGTAAAATACTCCGATTATCCATAGGTTTAAAGCGTATTCCACCAACTAAATTATTCATACCAAGTTTTAAATCTTCATAGCCGTTCAATTTAAAATCATAACATAATACAAGACTTATCCAATTACTTAATGACTTTTCTGCTTCAATCCCCAATTGGGGAATAAATAAATTAATATCTTTCGGCAAATATGAAAAATTATAAATAAAGCCTGCGTATGTTCTCAAATTAATATTTAGCAATGTTTCTGTGCGATATGCAAAAGCTAAATCTACAAATTCTCTCGAATAAACAAATGGTTGCACGAAAAATATTCCATTCGAAGAATAACCATCAGACAAATGTGTGGAAATATGAGCCACTCTGAAACGACCTTCTAACTCAGCCCCTTCAATCCGTTTATTAAATGAATAATTTACACCAAAGTAAAAATCGGTTGTTTCAACTGGAAATTTGAAATTCCCTTCGGAACGCAAACGTGTATAAGTAAAAAATTCAGCTCCAAGCCCGTAATGAAAATTTTCGGTTGAATATGATTGATAAAAATCATAATTGCCACCAATATCTAATCGTAATTTCTTATCATTATCCATAAATGTTGCTCCTAACCGACTTTCATAAATATTTGCTAATAACGGCTGGAAGACAAGTCCTCTACTAACTTGAGAATATAATGCTATAGGCACAAAAATTATGATTATAATTGTTAATATCTTTTTCATGCAATTCCTAAAAATTCAAAATTAGTAACTTGAAACCATTTAATCGGAATATTTTCTATTACTTCATTTAAATAACTTAATTTTGTAATTAAAAGAAACACAAAATATGATAAAGAATCTTATTTACTTTTTATTAACCTTACTTTTAATCACTTCAAATACACAATCACAGAACTTAGAAAAGCTTTGTGAAATTGATTTTTCTAATCCTCAATTATTCAAGGATGTTGATTTTGTAAGTTTGAAGTTTTACACAAAATCTAAGAAATTTATCAAAGAAGCACAAGGCATTGAATTATACAAACTAATCGAAAAACGAATTTGCAATTTTCAAAAAGACGAAATCTCTCAATTAATCTTTATTGCAATTGCACACTCTGGACAAAAAGTACAATTTGCTTACTCAGATATTTTACAGAATATTTCTACAATACCCGCCTTTGTTGCTTTCAAAGAAAAAATTATTTTAAAAGATACTGTTACGATAGCAAAAATGAATGGAACTAAATTAAACCAAAATCAAAAAGAAATGCTCTCTAAAATTTACACTTTTGTAAAAGTATATAAAATATATTTACAACTAAATAATTTATCTCAAGAAGAAATTTCTAAAATATTTAAAAATTATTTTTTAATTTTTCCACAAGATAACTCAACAAATCGATGGGTTGGCGATTTAGACAAAATTGAAATTTATAAAATAAAGAAGGAAAACTAATGAAAAAAATTGTTGAATGTGTTCCAAATTTTTCTGAAGGAAGGAACATTGAAATAATTAATGCTATTTCAGAAGCAATTAAAAATGTAAGCGGCATAACATTATTAGACGTAGACCCTGGTAAATCAACAAATCGGACTGTTTATACTTTTGTTGGCGCTCCCGAAGTAATCGTGGAAGGAGCACTTGAAGCAGCAAGAACCGCATATAAGTTGATTGATATGAGAAAACATAAAGGCGAGCATCCAAGGATGGGTGCCTTAGACGTTTGTCCATTTATCCCCGTATCAGGTGTATCGATGGACGAATGCGTTGCCCTTTCAAAAGAATTTGGTCGAAGATTAGCAGAAGAACTTTCTGTACCTGTATATCTTTATGAATTTGCTTCAAATAAAGATTACCGCAAGAAATTACCTGACATCAGAGAAGGAGAATATGAGGGTTTAGAAGAAAAGATTAAAAAACCAGAATGGAAACCAGATTATGGTCCCGCCGAGTTCGTTTCTCGTTGGGGAGCCACTGTTACTGGCGCCCGTAACTTTCTAATAGCATATAACATAAATGTTCTCGGAACTAAACAACAAGCTCATCG
This sequence comes from uncultured Chloroherpeton sp., assembly GCA_964500435.1. Lineage (GTDB taxonomy): Bacteria > Bacteroidota > Ignavibacteria > Kapaibacteriales > UBA2268 > GWF2-33-9. The sequence goes on from CAZCNL010000004.1 coordinate 178,871, forward strand.
AATAGCTTTAAATTTGCGTGAAGCTGGTCGAGGTGTGGAAGAACCTGGTATGTTAAAAGAAGTCAAAGCTATTGGATGGTACGTTGAAGAATATAAATCCGCTCAAATTTCAATGAATTTGACAAATTATGAAGTAACACCTCCTCATATTGCTTTCGAATCTGCATTAAATGAAGCAAAAAAATTAAATGTTGCTTTAGCTGGTTCTGAAATAGTTGGTTTAATACCTCTTAAAGCAATTATGCTTGCGGCAGATTACTTTATGCAAAAAGAAAATTTAATGATTTTAGAAGAAGAAAAGAAAATTAAATTAGTCGTTGACAGACTTGGGTTAAATTCGATAACTCCGTTTAATCCGAAAGCAAAAATTATCGAATATTTAATAAATGATACAAGTTCGAATCGATTAATCAATTTGACTTTAAAAGATTTTATTGACGAAATTGCCGCTCGAACTTCATCACCAGGTGGCGGTTCAGCTTCTGCTGCTATTGCCGCCATTGGCTCCGCCTTAGCCACTATGGTAGGTCAATTAACTTATGGTATCCGAAAATTTGAAAATGTCGATAAGGAAATTCGTGCAGTATTACCCAAATTATACGATGTTACTAATTCATTAATCCCTATGATTGATAAAGACACACAGGCATTCGATAAATATATGGAAGCGATGAGGTTGCCTGCTAACACCGAAGCTGAACAAACATTTCGAAATGAGCAAATGCAAATTGGATTAAAAGAAGCAATAGAAGTTCCACTTTCAACTATGCGAATTGCGAATTCCATTTGGTACGAAGTTCAAAAAGTTGCCAAATATGGTAATATTGCTTCTCATTCAGATATCGAAGTCGGCGCTCGGGCTTTGGAAGTCGGAATTTGGGGTGCTTACCGAAATGTGCTTATTAATCTACCAACAATTGAAGATATACAATTTAAAGAACAAATTTTAGGAGAAGCTGAAAAGATTGCTGACAATGCAAAGATACAATGCGATATTACATTAAAAATTATTGAAGAAAGGCTAAAAAAATAATTTCTTAAAATAATTCAGTATTTTTTATTAATTCCTCAAAAGTCAAAAACTTTTGGGGATTTTTTATTTTAACAAGTTAGTTTAATATTAAAATAAAAAAAGGGGTTGCCAAAAGACAACCCCTTTAATTTTCGCCTTACCAGCCAAATTATGGTTGATAAATGAACTTCTGTTGAAGTGCTTCATCGCCAGCTGTTACCTTCAAGAAGTATGTACCAGCAGGTATACCACCTTTTTCACTTTGTAATTTCAAATTGAATGGATGGTCGCCCGCAGATAACTTCGCAGTTGTTGAATATACCAAGTCACCACGTAAGTTGTATACTTCAATTGTGAATGGTAACTCTTCTTTGGACACAATGTTGAAGTTTACTTCACTTGTTACAGGGTTCGGTGAAATTGCTGTAAGCAAGAAGTGCTCGCCTAAGGCTATGGTCGAAGATTCGTTAATAGATTCTTTACCATCAATTTTTCTTTGTCTTGGATTACTTGTACCGGTTACAAAGCCATTAGTTTTATAATTTGTACCAGCCCCACTTCCATTATATTCGATTACCTTAAAGGCGTATGTCGTATTGTATGTTAATCCAAATATTGAAAGGGTATCTTTATCTGTATTGCCAACTACATAAGCTCCTCCAATTTGAGAACCAGAAGCAAATGTTGTATTTGCAGTATATGTAGTTCCATCAGTAGGTACTTCTGTGAGACCAGAAGCACTTCCTTGCTCACAAAGAACTATACGATTTGAACCACTGCCATTTGTCCACTTGAGTTTAACATAATTGCTTCCAATTTCTAAATATTGAATGCTGCTTGCTTGTGTTGTTGGCTCTGCAGCCATAACGGTCAATGTTGCAGTATTGGATGCAATATTAGTTTCGCAAGTGCTACTGGATAACAATCTGTATTGATATCCATTCATTCCTACAGTTACACCAGTAATATTCAATGTAGTTGTAGTTTCGTTTGAATATACTCCGCCAGTTGCATTTGACCAATTATTGCCATTATCTGTAGAAACTTGCCATTGATAGCTCGAAGCGTTGCTTACTGTTGCACTGAATGATGTATTTGCACCTTCCGCAACACTTACGTTGCTTGGATGAACTGAATATGATATCGCTCCTGGAACTGTAATAGCAAGTGTTTGTGCTGTACCATTGCCGCACTCATTGCTTGGTGTTACTGTTAATGTACCACTTGTTGCGTTGCTTGCAAAGTTCAATGTTATTGAGTTAGTTCCTTGACCACTTGCAATAGTTACATTGTCACCGCTGTATGACCATGTGTAAGTTACACCACTTACGTTTGTTACTGAGTAAGCAACTCCGTTAGTACCAGCACATACTGTTGTATTACCACTAATTGCACTTGGTTGAGCAGGAACTGTGTTCACTGTGTTAGTTATTGTATTCGATGTTGCTGTTGTTGTTGTTACGCAACCATCAGTAATTGTAATTACGCAGGATACGGCATCGTTGTTAACAAGTGATGTTGTTGTGTAAGTGTTTTGATCAGTTCCAACGTTGCTTCCGTTAACTTTCCATTGATATGATACTGTTCCGCCACCAGTGTTAGATGGAGTAGCAGTAAATGTTACGCTTGTTCCAGAGCAGAATGTGTTGTCTCCATCGTCTGATGCAATGCTTACGCTTGGTGTTTCTGCAGTTGTTACTGTTAATGTTGCAGCAGATGAGTATGCATCTGGATTTACTCCGTTTGTTGCGTATAATCGGTATTGATAACCATTCTTTCCACTTAAGTTGGATACTGTAAGTGTAGTTGTATTATCATTTGAGTAATCTGTTCCTGTTGCAGAATTCCAATTGCTACCACCGTCTGTCGATACTTGCCATTGCAATGTTGGTGTTGGTGTTCCTGTTACGCTTGTTACTGAGAATGTTGCATTTGTTTCATTTGAACATTTTGTAGTGTTCGATGGATTTCCAGTAATTACTGGTGCTTGTGTTGCGTTTACAGTAACTTGGAATGTTGATGATGTTCCGGAGCATCCATTTGCATCAGTGTATTGAACTGTTACGTCTTTTGTGCCTGCGGAAGACCATTGTACTGCTATTTGATAAGTACCGCTACCACTTGTAATTGAACCACCATCAACTGACCAAACGTATCCAGACATTCCACTTTGAGTAGTTAATGTTAAGTCTGTATTGATTGCAACTGTATTGCTACCGCTTATTGTTGGTGTTGGCAATGTGTTTGCTGTTCCTGTTACGCTTTGTGTTCCACTTACGCAACCTGTTTCAGTATTTCTAGCTCTATAGTAGTATGTGTCTGTATTGCCAGCTGTTACGCTTACAGTGTAGCTATCACCAGTTGTGTATGAAGCAAAAGTATTGGAAGCGGACCAATCAATTACGTTATTCAAACCAGATGTTGCAGCATTAAATGTTACATTACCTGTTCCACAACGTGTTTGATCAACTGCATTTGTTGTAATTGTTGGATTTGCATTTATTGTCAATACCATATCATCTGTAGCATTGCAGCCGTTTTGACCAATTACATTCAATGTTAAGGTAACCGTTCCAGTTTCACCTATTCCTGGAATGTATGTTGGAGTCAATGTTGTACCATTTGTGAATGAACCAGTTCCGTTACTTGTCCAATTCAATGAAATGTAGTTAGTTGCACTTGCAGTTGAAACTGTAAATGTACCACCTTCACAAATTGATTCATCTGATCCAGCATTTGCAGTTGCTTGTGGTGTTACAGTCAATACCATTTGGTCTTGAACATTCACGCATCCTGCTAATGCTGTTACTGTCAATGTCAATGTTACATTGTTGCCAATATCGCCAGCTGCTGGGGTGTATGTTGGTGTTAATGTTGTTCCGTCGGAAATAGTACCTAAACCATTATGACTCCAGCTAACACTTGAATAATTAGAAGCAGTCGGACTTGCTAATGTAATTCCAGTTGTTCCGCAAGTCGAAGCATCTGCTCCTGCGTTTGCTGTTGGAGCAGGATTAACTGTTACCGAGCCGTTCATTGCAATTTGGCATGTACCATTTGTTGCTTGGATTGTATATGTGCCTGCTTGTGCAGGATTTACGTTAAATGTGAGTGCACCACCATTACCTGTTTGACTTGTACCTGTACTAACAGCATCTTTGTATAACCAATATGTATATCCATTTTGAGAACCACTAAGACCAATATTTATGTTTGATCCTTCACAGAATGGACCGCCTGTTACGTTGTAAACTGTTGGCATTACATCGATAGTTACGGCATAGGCACTTGATTCATTGGAGCAGAATGTTACCCCATCTGTTACGACTACTGTGTAGCTTCCGGATGCGGTTGCGGTATATGTCGAAGAATTTGTACCAACATTGCTACCGTCTTTCTTCCATTGATAAGTTGGGCTCGAAGCGCTTGTTGTAGCTGTTAATACTGTGTTTACGCAAGCTGGAGTTGTTCCACTGATGCTTGCTGTTGGCAATGGATCAACTGTCCAACTTACTATAGTTGTAGCAGGTGAACAGTAATCTGCATTTCTTGTAGCACGAATTTCAACAATTGTCAAACCTGTGGTGTTAATGTCGCTGCCATAATAACTACCGTCTTCCGTATAAGTATATGTTGCCCAAGATGTCCAGTTAGTTCCATTATCTGTTGATGTTCTATACTCATAAGTATAAGTGCCGTTCCCGCCTGTTCCATGATTAATCCAGGCAGCACGAACAGTTTCACCAGAGCAAACTGCATCGGTAACAGGCTGTTTCGTTAAAGGAGCAGCCACTGGAGTTAACTCAACATTCCAAGTAGCTAATGTTGTCCAGCTTGTTGCACAAACTGTTGCATTGCGTTTACCTCTAATCAATACTGTTTGTGTTCCAACTGTTAAGTTTGTGCCTTCAGTATAAGTATTCCAAGTTCCTTCATTATCCAATGAATATTCATAAGAATCTGTTCCATTTCCACCACTACCTGCTGTGAATGTAGCAGAAACTGTTGAGCCTTGGCAAACTGTTGAACCACTTGCTGGAGTTGCAGTTGCCAATGTTGGGTTAACAGGTGTTGCTTCAACTGTTACTGTTGCAGTATTTGTGAGTTGAACTGAGCAACCAGTTGTTGTGTTTGTTGCCAATACGTTGAATGTAGTTGTAGATGTTAAAGTACCTGTTGGTAAGCTGATTATTGAACCATTTCCAGAAATTGGCGAGCCAACAGGAGTTGTACCAATTCTTAGCTGATAGCTAACTCCAGTTTCTGATGATGCTACAGTAATATTAGTTGATGAACCTTCGCAAATTGTACCAGTGCCGCCTACTGTTAAGCCAGCATTTGGCAATGGATTAACTATCAATGTAGCAGAGCTAGATGTTACATTAGGTCCGCAAGCACTACTTACAATTACACGATAGTAATATGTTCCAGTAGCTATATTACCTTGAACATTTAATGTTGCAGAAGTAGCTCCAGTATATGTAGCATTTGTTGGTGTTCCATCGACAACATTTGCCCAGCCATTTATACCATCAGAACTATATTGCCATTGATAACCAACTGGTGGATGACCACCTGCAACTACAGTAAAGTCGTTGTTAACAGATGAATAACAAGCTACGGCATTGCTTGGTTGTGTTGTAATAGATGTATTTGGATTTACAGTAAGAGTAACTGTATTTGTTGCTAAATTTCCGCAGTCATTCGTAACAAGGCAACGGAATTGCTTGCCGTTCCAATTTGTTGAATTTGGATTTGTTATAGTAACTTGAGATGTTGTTACGTTACTAAATGTTGCTCCATTAATTGTAGTGTTAGTTAAGTTAACCCAATTTGTCCCATTGTAGTATTGCCATTGATATGTAACTGACAAACCACCTTGAGCTGAAGTTGTAAACTGAGCTGTACCAGTTTCGCAAGTACTTGCGTTTGTTGGTTGAGTTAAAATAACGATTTGTGCTTTTGCATAGTCCCAGTTCTTTGGTGCAGATGGACCATCAACGTCCGAACCAGCTACAGCCATAGCATTTCCTGCTCGGTCGTAAATTGATGATGCATTAAATGCATCTGCACGGAGTTTTTCGCTACCAAGAACTGTTCCGTTCCAGTTTGTAGTGATGTTTATTGTTGTGCCACCAGCGGTATGTGAGCCACCGATTACATTCCAGCTTTGCAATGTAGCATTGCCACCACTTGCTGTTACATTCAAGTCACCAGCAACTAATGCACCACTTGCATTATTATTTGTATAAACACCTTCGCTGAATGTGATTCTTGCTGCTTGGTTGTATGTATATCCACTAATTGGGGTACCATCGCAGTTGTTTTCTACGTTGTAAACTGTTGGTGCTGTGTTGTCGATTGTAAACGTTCCACTTGTCATAGGTGCAGATAATGCATTGCTTGCACAATCTAC
>CAZCNL010000005.1:0-35299 GCA_964500435.1 uncultured Chloroherpeton sp.
AAGCCATAAAGCCATAAAGCCATAAAGCCATAAAGCCATAAAGCCCATCTTATGCTCTTTTGCGTCCTTTCCGCCTCTTCAATATTTTTATTTCCGTCCTTCATTTATTTTTTTTATTTGCTTCCTATACTTTTTCTAATTTAACAAATTCTTTATATATATATATAACAAGTAAACAGCAAAAAAATTACATTCAGATGCAAAAAAATTTTCACTTGTCATTGCGAGCAAAGCGAATTAATCAACTAGATTCTCTATTGCGAGAATGAAGCATTTATATTGCTATTATAATTAATTAAATGATAAAATTATAATTTGCGGGAAAGTTCTTTTAATAATTTCTTTTCATATACGGTCAAGGATTCCTGGCCATCTTTTAAAATTTTATCTAAAATTCGGTTTAAAATACTTTCATTTTCTTCAGGGTCATCGCTTAAAGTTACATTTGCATTAAAGCGGTAATTTTCAATATTGCTTTTATAATTAGAATAGCTTGGTTGTTCGACTAAACTTGATTCGAGTTGTTGCATTGATTCTCTTGCTTGAGTGAGTATTTGAGTAATTTCGTTTAAGGATTTCATATTACGTTTTGGCAAATAGAATTTTTTAAAGATGTAAATTTGTAAATATATAATAAATCCCGTAATTGAACCGAAAATAATCGGAAAATAATATGAAGTAGCATTATTTATATTGTCATTCGATAGATGGTAAAATCCTGCGGTTATCAACAATAAAAAGAATATTAAAACAATCTGTAAATTGTTTGGTAAAAATCTATTTCTAATATTTAATTGTTTCTTTGGAAATAATCCCGCAGTGAGTACCAAAACAAAAGCTAAAATAGATGACATTCCCGTAATGTTGATATCTTTGCCCCAATAAATTAATGTCGCTGTTGTTCCTTCAAGTAGTATTGAAAGAGCGAATAGCAGTAATAATAAAAATTTGGCAAAGTATTTATCAAGTTGTTGCGAGAAAAGGAAAAAGGCGAGAAACATTAGTCCTATGCTAACGAGTGAAAGGTCAACAAATGGAAAAGTTAAAATTCTCCAAAATTCTCCATTCGCTGCGATTTTTTGTGGATTTAACGCAAGAATATTTTCAAAATGTAACCCAAAAACATAATTTGCAATTGAAAATATTGCAATTGGTAGATAACAAAAAAGTAATATATTCTTTTTAAAATTCAATTTAATTGCCTGAAAACTTAAACTTTAGACGAATATATCGGTAAAAAAGTTACAAATTTTAATTGTTCACTATTATTCTAAAGATTTTAATATTTCTTCAATTTTATCAATTGAAATATTTTCGTAATAGTCCTCGTTAATGGCAATCATAGGGGCGCCACCACAAGCTCCCATACATTCGACTTCTTCCAAGGAAAATTTACCGTCAGGAGTTACTTCCATATTGCCGATGTTAAATTTATCTTTGAAGTACTTATAAATATTTTCGCCACCACGCAACATACAAGAGACATTTGTGCAAACTTGAATATGGTAACGTCCCATCGGTTTTTTGAAATACATAGTATAGAATTTAACAACTCCTTCAACGTGTGCAGGTGGCAAATTTAACAACTCAGCTACATATAACATTGCTTCGTTTGATATCCAACCATATTTACGTTGGACAAGCCACAAAACTCCCATTAATGCTGATTGTGAAGTAGGATATTTAGCTTTTATTTTTTCAACTTCTTGTATTTCTTGCTCGTTAAAAATGATTTCCATTAATTTCTCAATTATTCATTATACAAATTTAAGAACTTCTGACGATTTATTGATATTCATTTTTTATTAGTTCAGGAAAATCTTTTTTTATTATTCTGATTCCTTCTCTGAAACTTAAAGGTTTAAGCTTTGTTGAATTTATAAAATCAAGTACTTTTTGAGGTTCACTTTTTGAATATTGCCTCAAAGCCCAACCGATTGCTTTTTGTATAAAAAATTCGTTCGATTCTTTCTTTAACTCACAAAATTCAAAAAGCATTTTTTCATCTGTTTGCTTTTTATAAAACATTTGATGGATTATACAAACTCGTTGCAACCAAATATTTTCGGAATTTATCCATTTTTCTGTTGTTTGGAATTTTAATTCTGGATATTGTTTGAAAAAAGGACCTATAATTCTTGAAGCTATCCAATCGACTGTATCCCACCAAGATTTTTCAAGTATTAAAGTTTCAAATAGTTCTATATATTCTTTCTTCCACTTTTTTTGGAATTTACCAATTAAACCCATTGCAAAATATTGGAATTCTCGTTCATCCATTTTCCATAATTCCAATATTATTTCTTCAAACTCATTTATATTTGGCAATCCGAATTCTTTGTAAAATTTCTTAGTTAATTCTTCCCGAATTGGTTTTTTAAGTCCTAAAAATTCGAATTGGTTACGCATATATTTTTTTTACCCAAAAAGCATCTTCTTCATTTTTATTTGAATTATAAACTTCAACAAGTGGTATTAAATAATTATTCATTTTGCCTAAAAAAATTTTTCAAATTTAAGAAATTATTTTGAAGCAATTTGTTTCTACTTTTGGTTTATTTAATGGAAAAACAATTTTTATTTGAAGAATTTAGGTTTTAATCTTACAAAATTTATTAAAATAGATTCATTGTAAGTTCGTAATATCAATTAGTTAATTTGTACAAAAATGATTTTTGCATTTTTTGAAAATACTTGGTTCTTACTCGTTGAAATGTCGCAATACTTACTTTTAGGGATGTTGTTTGTGGCACTGCTAAATCTTTTTTTTAACAAGGACTTAATTGTAAATCATATCGGTGGCAATGATATAAAATCAATTATAAAATCGTCGCTATTTGGTGTTCCTTTGCCATTATGTTCTTGCGGAGTAATCCCAACAAGTGTATATTTATCAAAAAACGGTGCTTCTAAACCTGCAGTGATTGCCTTTTTAATTTCCACACCACAAACAGGAATTGACAGCATCATTGCAACCTATGGAATGCTCGGACCTGTGTTTGCAATTTTTCGACCAATTGCTGCTTTAATTATGGGTATTGTTGGTGGCATAACTTTTTTATTTTTCAATAAAAAAGAACAAATTAACGATTCTCCGCAACAAGAAACTCAATTTGAATTTCAAGAAATCAAAACCAACGAACCTTTTTTCGAAAAAGCAAAAAAATCAATTAAATATGCCTTTGGGGATTTTATCAATGATATATCTACTCAATTTCTTATTGGTTTAATAGTTGCGGGACTTATTGCAACAATCATTCCGAATAATTTCTTTTCCGAAACAATCTTTCAAAATGAATTTTTATCAATTTTGCTAATCATAGCATTTGCTATACCAATGTATGTTTGCGCCACAGCTTCGATTCCAATTGCGGTGACTTTGATGATGAAAGGATTATCTCCTGGTGTCGCTTATGCCTTTTTAGTTGCTGGACCAGTCAGTAATGCTGCATCTATTGCAATTTTATCCAAAATATTAAAGAAAAAATCGCTTATTTTATATTTATCCATTGTTGTCATCTTAACTATTATTTTTAGTTACTTGTTAAATTGGATTCATCTCATTTTTAATATTAATCCGCATACATTTATGGTTCATAATCATATTCATTCTCAATCTTTTTCATTATGGCAATATCTGTTAGCTCTCATTTTTATTGCATTGCTTTCTATTTCATATTATAATAAAATATATTTTAAAATTAAAGATATAATTAAAAAAGGAGTACCAGAAATGGAAAAATTTAAAGTTGAAGGTATGAGTTGCTCACATTGTGTGATGAATGTTGAAAAAGCAATTCGAAGTGTCGAAGGAGTTGAAGATGTCAAAGTGTCTCTTTCCGAAAATTCAGCCGAAATCAAAGGTAATTATAATTTAAATAAAATTAAAGAAGCTGTTGATTCAATTGGATATAAATTTATAATTAACAATTAATAATTAATAACTTAATTATAAAGATATCTTTTCATTTAATAGCAAAAAGAAAAAAGAACAAGGCAAGAATATCCTTGCCTTTTTATATATTTATTTCAATGAAAAAAATTGTATGATTTATCTTTAATCATCATCTTCTTCATTGGGATGTTCCCAAACAAAAGCCGAACGACGGACTCCTGGGTACGAAACATTTCCTTTAACTGCATACCAAATAACTCTATTAAATTCATCTTCAATAATATTATCCTCTTTTGAAAAATCAAATTCCTCGGATTTTTTTTGCCAGTCGTTCATTGCAGTATTTCGTGCATTCAAATCAATATTGCTTTTGATAAATTTATAAGGTGAAAAATTGGCATCCATAGTAAAGCAGCGCCAAAGTGGTGTAGCTGCTGCATCGTATTGAGTCATAGGTGGTAAACCAAGAATCAACTCCATTGTCCTCAAAAACGATGATGTCGTATAAGGAGTATGATCAACAAAATTTCTTTTAACATAAGGACCTGCAATGTATGCTGTGCTACGATGTGCATCGACGTGATCAGGTCCATTTTGTGCATCGTCCTCTAAAATTAACACTACACTTTCTTTCCAAATTGGGCTATGGCTCAAATAATCAACCAACATTCCAACAGCAACATCATTATCAGCCACACAGGCAAATGGAGTAAATTCACCTTTTTTTAAGCCCGATGTGTGGTCATTTCCCATACGTATTACATTGAATTGCGGTACAGCATTCGCTTGAAGAAGTGAATCAAAATCACGTTGCCATTGGTAAAATCTTGTTGTATCTTGAACTGTCATATCCCAGCCAGTAAAATATTGGCAAAAATGACCCTCTAATGCAGGTATATTTGCTTTCCAATTATCAATAAATTCGCCATAAGAACGGTAAGAAACATTATTTGCTTTGCATAAATCCCAAATAAATTGCTTATTATTCGCAATCGCTCGTCGTCCTTCGGCTTCGTAATCACCTCCCCGACCTCCATAGGATGTAGGCCAAGTCTTTTCTAAATAATCATTTGCGTATGCACCCATAGACCAATTATGACCATCTGCACTTACTTCTGCATCACAATAAAAATTATCGAGTAAAACATATTCATTTGCTAACTTATGTAAATTTGGAGTATAGTATTCACCAAACAAAACCAAATTTGTATCGCCGTTTCCTTTGGCAATATCTCCTAAGACTTGGTCATAAGTTCTATTTTCTTTGATTACATAAAAAATATATTTAATTGGTGAAGATTCTCCAACTTTTTTCGGTATAGGGTTATTTGCTTCAACGTCAGATATTTGCATTTGTGATTTCTTAAATGGTGTATTTTCGTAAACTAATTTTGTATAATCTGCAAGTGTTTTTATGTCTGGCTCAGAAATAATACTTAATGTTCCTCTAAATAGCCCCCCAATATACTCTACTTTCTCTTTTTTTGTATTATCGCCTTTTTGATAAATAACTTTTTCTTTTTCACTTGCAGGATTAGGACCTTTTGGATTTGCTTTTGAGTAAAATCCTTTCCCATTTGTTATATACAATGTTTTATTTATCACTTTCAAATTTGTTGGGTACCAGCCTGTCGGAATAAAACCTAAATGAGTTGATTTACCAGGTTTACTTACATCCCAAACCGCTAAGCAATTATTATCAGCATTAGCAATATAAAGTCTGCGGTCATCTTCACTTAAAGCGACAGCATTTGTTGTTGAACCAATAGGAGAATTTGGATATACAGCCGCATCTAAAGTTTCAATAACTTCGTTTTTAGTCAAATCTACTACAGAACAAGTATTATCCATTGAATTTGCTACAAACAAAAATTTACCATCTTTTGTTAAGCACATTTCGTTCGGATGGTCGCCTACGTGAATTGCTTTTAATTTTTCCTTGTTTTGCGTATTGAAAATTAATATTTTTTTATCGCCCCAGCAAGAAATATATAATTTGCTTTCATCAGGTGAAAGGATGCATTGGTAACCTTCGCCATCTAATTTAATTTTATCTGTTATTTTATTAGTTCTTAAATCGACAATATATAATGAATTATTATCTTTCGTAACGACATAAAGAACTGTTGAATTTTTATTTACTGTAATTCCTGTTGGGGATATTTTGTTTGGATATTTCTCACCCAAAATAATTGAATCTATTGGTTTTAACTTATAATTTTTTATTTCATACTTCCAAATTATATTATCATTCCCTCCCGATGCAAAAAGAAATTTGTTATCACTCGAAAAAGCCAATCCATACCAAGATTTTGGAATTGTTATACTATCGACAACTACATTTTTTGTCAAATCAATCAATTCAATAGATTGGTCGCTTTGCCCGTTATTTGTTACTGCTGCTAATGTTTTATTTGGGGATATTATTATGTTTAAAGGTAAGTCACCCAGTTGTATGCTATTACCTATTTTCGTTATTCCCCAACCATTTGGTAATATCACTCGTGCTTTTTCAATCTCATCAATTGTTTCAGAAAAAACCAAGCTTGTTTGTGTTAATATTATAGCAAAAATTAATAGCCAATATTTATTTTTCATCATATAATCCTTTTTTTCAAAAATAAAGAAAAAGATTAAATTTTTTATTAATTTATTGAATTAATGTAGTGAAAAAAAAATAAATACTTTGATAATTTTTTATATTAACAAAGAATAGACAAATAAATTATTTCAATAAGATAATTATAAAAATATATAAAAAAATGTTATTCTTGGAGTAATTGATGCATCAAAACTCCTCCCATTTGGTAGTGATTCATAAGTTTCAATAATAAAGTTAGGACTTATTGTTACTTTTTCATCAGGTTTGTAGTTTAAGCTGAAAAGAAACCAGTTTCTCGAATCACCTTTAAAATCAGAATTAGTATTTGGGTCGTAATAATCATATCGCCCGACTAATTCCAATTCTTTTAATAAATTGCAAGAAACAAAGGCTGTTATGCCAATTCCGTTCTTGTCTTTCACATCTGTTCCATTAATTATCCCATTTTGGCGTGTATTCATAAACCCTTCAACCCCAAAAGTATAAGAATCTTTTTCTTTATATCCAATGAAAAATGCATATGTTAGGTCATTATTAGCAATAGTTGATTGAGGATTTGAAATATTTGTCGGGTCTTTTATATCTGGGCGTGCTTTCAAGTCGGCATAAATTGTCGCTGTTAATTGTTTAATTGGATTAATTTGCAAATTAACGTAATACCTTTTATATTTATCAGTTTCTGGCATATTACCACTTCCATTACCATACATTAACCAGTACTTGAAAATGCCTTGTTTATCGATATTACCTTTTAACGCAATTGAAATATCACGTGACGGAGCAATTCCACGTAAATCCATAATAGTTTTTTCAAGAAAACGGTTGCCCCATATCCCTTCTGAAACTTCAAAAGTGGGAGTTGGTTGAATTCCAAAAATTAAATTACTACCTTCGAAAATATTATTCCACTGTAAATAAGCATCTTTCACATAAACACCAATTTTTCCATTGCTTGTATTTGCTGATTGGTCGGCTTCCAACCTAAATCGTGTGGAAAATACATCAGAAATATTATAATCATAAGTGAAGTAAATTCGTCGAAATTGAAAACCGTTTAAATCTTTTACTCCACCATTAGCAACATTTGACATCGAGGTTATTCCAGTGTCTCGTGCGGCATTATAATAATAATCCCCAAACATATAGCCCGAAAACTTACCCTTATTTATTTCCTTTTGTGAGTATGCACCGAGCGTTGTCAAGATTGTGAAGCAAGCAAAAACAAGTATTTTTTTCATTTATTTATTCTTTTATTCTTAACAAAAATTCAAAAATATAAAATTTTTACTTATAAAATGAATACTTTAATATTTTATATTGAATATTATCAATATTTCAAAAATATCTTGGACAAATCTCAAAAATAGAAAAAAAATTAATGGGACAAAAAAAAGTAAAGAATAATATAAGATATATTAATCAATACTAATTCAAAATTTCAACAATATGAAAAGTTAAAACATCAACGCAATTATGTAGCAACAAATAGCAATAATATTACATAAATATCGCTAAAAAATAAATGTAGCACAATCCAATTTTAAAATATTTTATGTTTAAGCTATTTATTTCGATTCATCTTCAATAAATCGAATAATACCAATTGCTTCCACTTATTCATCTTTAACTATTTGGTATTTATTTTACAGTTTTATCGTCGTATATACATCAAACAAATCATTCATTTTCTTAATAAAAGTATGATTACAAAATAATCTCCAAACAAATTTGTTTAATATCATTTATTATTCATTATTATTTCAAATAAAAAACAAATAATTTTTGCAAGTTTTATCGCAAACTTGAATTAAAATTAAAAAACGTTTTTTATTAATGAAACATAATTTTGAACTTTAATAATAAAATTTTAAAACATATTCCCCAAAAATAACTTTATAACAACAATCTTTTATTAGCCGTTCCATATTACATATTTAATCTTTAAAAAAAACTCTGATTCAATTTTTATTATTTCTACGCTAATCCCAAACTTAACTCAATCGAAATATTCCAGCTTTTGTATTTTTAAATGTTATCATTAAACAACTTATTAAATTATTTTTTATATTTGTAATTTCTAAAATGGTTTATTAGGGAAAATGAGTGAGTAATTACGTATTAAACGACCGAACTCGCAAAATCGTTTGACAATTAAGTAATCGATATGAATAATTAGAAAAAAATAAAATTATAAATTTGTTTGATTTAAAAAATAAAATAATCGACTAATGGTTAATAGAATAGCAAAACCTTTTTTAAAGTGGGCTGGTGGTAAAACACAGCTCATTAATGACATTGAAAAGGCTTTGCCCAAAGCCATTCATAGCGACAAATTTACTTACATAGAACCATTTGTGGGAAGTGGTGCTGTTTTGTTTTGGATGTTAAATAACTTCCCAAACCTTAAAAAAGCAGTCATAAATGACATTAACGAAGATTTAATAAACACATACAAAATAATTGCTTCCAAACCTAAAGAATTGATTTCAATTCTTCAAACTTTAGAATACGAATTTCATTCACTTGAAGGCAAAAACGAAGCAAAAAAAGAATATTACTACACAAAAAGAGACCTTTACAACAAAAGAAACGAAGACCTAATCGGACAAGCCGCTTTGTTTATTTTTCTCAATCGAACTTGTTTCAACGGACTTTATCGAGTAAACCGTAGGAATGAATTCAATGTCCCAATGGGTAGTTACAAAAGACCAACTATTTGTGATAAAGAAAATATTTTGGCGGTCAGTCAAGCACTACACAAAGTGGAAATCCTTTGTGCTGACTTTGAAGAAACACTGAATTATGCCGAAAATAACACGCTGTTTTATTTTGACCCACCTTATAAACCATTGAGCAAAACATCTAGTTTTAATTCTTATGCCAAAGACAAGTTTAACGATGCTGAACAAATCAGATTAAGAGATTTTTGCCGTAAGCTTGATGCTTTAGGTTACACGTGGATTTTGAGTAATTCGGATGTAAAGGGCAAGGATGAGAACGATAATTTTTTTGAAGACTTATATTCTGACTTTAACATAAAACGAGTAAATGCAAAACGCAGTATAAATGCTAATCCAGATAAAAGGGGGGCACTGAAAGAATTATTAATTACAAACCATGCAACGAGTAAAGAATATGTCAGAGCAATTTAGAATCTTCTTATCACAATTATCAGAAACAAATGCAACTCTGGACTATTTCACAGACTTTAAAAAAATTAAAGGTAACGTAAATAAAATAGCAATCAAGCTAAACCAACTCAATTACCTGATTGGTAAGACAGATATTAAAGCAGCAGTAAACGAACTTTTCGAAGAAAATCCAAAAGCATTTGAAGTTTTAGGTATTCTCATTGCTGTCCGCAAAAATAAAAATGCGAAAACCTTTAACAACAAAGGAGAAATTGTGACGATTGATTCATATTTCACTTCACCTGAAAGCATTTGTGAATACATCGAAGAAACCGGGTTAGGTGAAATTTTCCGAAATAAAGACGTTAAAAACTTAGTCGATTACGTTTTTGGCATTGAAGTCGGATTGGACACAAACGCAAGAAAAAACAGGGGTGGTGAAAATATGTCAAAAGCCGTTTCACTATTCTTTGACACAGCCAACGTCTTTTATAAAAAAGAAGTAAGCAGCACTGCGTTCCCGGAAATTATGAGCTTAGGTACAGATGTTAAACGTTTCGATTTCGTAATTAAAACAAAAAAGAAAACGTATCTGATTGAAACCAATTTTTACAATGGTGGTGGCTCAAAGTTAAACGAAACCGCAAGGTCATATTCTGATGTTGCACCTAAAATCAATCAATACAAAAACTACGAGTTTGTTTGGATAACAGACGGACAAGGTTGGCTTTCGGCCAAGAACAAATTGGAAGAAGCATTCAATATTATTCCAAGTATGTATAACCTTACAACACTTGAAAATTTTATTGACAAAGTAAAAAAAGAAGGTATAATTGAATTTTAATGATTGAACTATTTTTCAAATCTGACGACAAAAACTTCTATCTTCTCAAAGGAGATACAATGGAAATTTTGCCTCAGTTTGACCACAAGTTTGATATGGTTTTTGCCGACCCGCCCTATTTTCTATCTAACAACGGATTATCAATTCAGAACGGACAAATCGTAAGCGTAAACAAAGGCAATTGGGACAAATCACACGGTTTTGAATATATCAACGAGTTTAATCGCAAATGGCTTTCATTGGTTCGAGACAAAATGAAAGATGATGCAACTATTTGGATAAGCGGAACAATGCACAATATTTTTTCAGTTGGACAAATTTTGACTGAATTGGGCTTTAAAATTTTAAATATCATCACCTGGGAAAAAACAAATCCACCACCAAATTTTTCTTGCCGTTATTTTACACATTCGTCCGAGCAAATTATTTGGGCAAGAAAATCCGAAAAAGTTCCTCATTACTTCAACTACGAATTAATGAAAAAACTCAACGGAGACAAGCAAATGAAAGATGTTTGGAAACTTCCAGCAATTGCACCTTGGGAAAAATCTTGCGGCAAACATCCAACACAAAAACCACTTTCGGTTTTGACTAGAATAATTATGGCTTCAACAAAACCGAACGCTTGGATTTTAGACCCTTTTACAGGGAGTTCTACAACAGGAATTGCAGCTAATTTGACAAATAGAAGATTTTTAGGAATTGACCAAGAAGAAGAATTTTTGATAATTAGCAAAAAAAGAAAGCTTGAAATTGAGAACCCAAAGACAGCAGCATCATTCAGACAAAAAATCGGTGGTTTTAATGACAAGAAAGAACTCGAATTATTTTTATTGGAAGAACTAAAAGAAGAATATAAAACAAACTAAACTTGGCTACAAATTAGTAGTACATAACACCGTCCTTTTCCCTTTGCAGTGCGTTCGTTCTTCAATCAACACTTTTCTGTTATAAAACCTACTTAAAGAAATTTATGAGAAGGTCATTAAAAAACTTAAACAATAGTGGTGGACAGACAAAGAAATACGACTGCTAACACTGCTTTTTCGTCGGGCGGAAGTGACGTAGTTAATTCAAGCGCAATGCTACTATTCAACAATTTTGTTCTGCCATACAATTATTTGTATTCCCAAACCCCTACGGACTTCAACCCGCAAACCGTTTTACTCTATAAGTCCGATCTAAAATTATTAATAGGTATAATAGTATATTTATATTTTTTTTGTTTAAAACATTAATAACCTCTTTTGAACTAACAATTATATATATTTTTTAATTTGTTATAATTTTAAAAGAATTTACTAAATTGCAAGAAAAAATCTTTAAATTTGTGTTTCACAAAAAGTGATTATAAAATATTATTATTTTAAAAAATTAAGGCAAGCAAAGTAAAACTTTAACTTTTTATAGAGTTTTACTTCTGCAAAACTTACTTAAAAACAACTAGGAAATAGCTCCTTTGTTCTTTGTCGACACACTGTTAAATGCTCAATTAACTAAAAAGACATTTTTCCAAGGAACCGAAGGATAATTATATTTGAAATAATTAAATTTATAGTAATATTATGCCAACTAAATTTTTTACAAATCAAAACGATAATAGTTTGCTCAAAAAGTTTGAGGGTGTATTTACAAATATTGAAAGTATCAGACATTTTGATGCTTTGGTTGGCTATTTCAGGGCTTCCGGTTATTTTAAAGTACGTGCTTTTCTTGACAAAATCCTTAAAATCAGAATTCTTGTAGGCATAAACGTTGACGAGCTAATCAAAAAATATCACGATAAAGGAAAATTATACATTGAGAATCAAGATAAAACAAAAGCCGAATTTACAGAAGATATAAAAAAGAACATACAGGAAGCTAACTATGATAAGGAGACCGAAACGGGAATTCTGCAATTCTTTAATGATTTGGATAGTGGTAAAATAGAACTTAGGGCTCATCCAAGCAAGAAGATCCATGCTAAAGTATATATCTTCAGGCCCGATCCTTTTAATGAATATGCACCCTGCGAAGTTATTACAGGTTCATCAAATTTGACAGATGCCGGACTGGGTGCAAATCCTGAATCGAACTATGAGTTTAACGTTAGCTTACGTGATTATGAAGATGTAAAATTTGCTACTGAAGAGTTTGAAAGGCTTTGGGCTGAATCTGTTCCCATTTTACAAAAAGATGCAGAAAGAATCAAGAACCAGACTTATTTGCGTGATGACTTTACTCCGTTTGAGTTGTATATCAAAATGCTAATTGAATATTTTGGTAAACGAGTAGATTACGACCCATACAATATTGACCAGCTTTTGCCACCTAAATACATTAGGTTAAAATATCAGTCGGATGCTGCCAATCAGGGCTACGCCATTATGATGAAGCACAATGGTTTTATTCTGGCTGATGTGGTGGGTTTAGGAAAAACGATTATTGCCTGTATGATTATTAAAAAGTTCATTTATGAAAATGGTACTCATACAAAGGTTTTGGTTGTTGTGCCACCTGCAATTGAGGATAACTGGAGACGGACAGTAAAAGAGTTTGAACTGGATAATCAATTTCGTTTTATCACTATTGGAAGTCTGCATAAAGTTTTAGATAGAGATAATAATTCTTATCCTAACCCTGAAGACATTGATTTAATTGTTGTTGACGAATCCCATAAATTCAGAAATGATTACACCGAAATGTACTTAGCTCTACAGGAAATATGCAAAATGCCAAGAAAAAGGCCTGCTGAAAATGGAGATTCAAGAAAGAAAGTAATTTTAATTTCTGCAACCCCTTTAAATAACAGACCACAGGATATTGAAAACCAACTTTATCTTTTTCAGGACAGAAGAAACAGCACTCTTGAAAATATCCGCAACTTACAGGAATATTTCAAACCAATTAATGAACAGTATAAAAAATTGGCTTATGAGAAAAAACTGAATATCAAAAAACTGAAAGCGCTATTCCAAAAGTTGCGAGATGATGTAGTGGAGCCACTTGTAATCCGAAGAACAAGAACAGACATTGAGAACAATAAAGAATATCTTGAAGATTTGGAAAAACAAGGAATAAAATTCCCCAAAGTTGGCGACCCCATTGCACTATACTATGAATTGGATGGGAACTTGAGTGAATTGTTTTTCGATACCGTTTCGCTTATTACTAATCTTGATGAAGATGGGAATAAAATTGATGGTTTAGGATATTACCGTTACCGGGCTATTGAGTTTCTTGCTAAAGAGGAAGACAAGAAAATGTACGGCAATGTGGAATCCATATCGGTCAGGTTATCCGCCATTATGAAAACACTTTTGGTGAAACGCCTTGAAAGTAGTTTTTATGCTTTCACTCAATCATTGTCAAGATTTCAGAAAGCCATTGACAATATGCTGACAATGTTTGATGATAACAGGATTTTTATTGCACCTGATTTAGACATCAACAAATTGCTCGCAGAAGGTTTAAGTTATGATGAGATTGAAGCTAAAATCAACGAAAAAGGAGGAAACAATAAAGAATATAAAAAAGATGCTTTCGATGAAAAATTTGTTGACTTGCTCAGGCAGGATAAAGAAAAGGTGGATGATTTAATTGAACGCTGGAGTAAAGTAAAGAAAGACCCGAAGCTGATTGAGTTTGCAAAACAAATGAAGGAGGAATTTTTTAAAACCGACCAAAACATTAGCGGCAAACTGATAATTTTTACCGAATCAAAAGAAACAGCAGAAGAATTAACGGAAAAACTTGCAAAGATTACAAAGAAAAAAGTGCTGACCGTAACTGCCGAAAACAGAAAGTATGTCGAGAGTACTATCCGGGAAAATTTTGATGCCAACCTTGAAGAAGAAAAATGGAAATCGGATTACGATATTATTATTACCACGGAAGTACTTGCAGAAGGCATCAACCTGCACCGAAGTAATGTAGTAGTAAACTATGATGTCCCCTGGAACTCCACTCGATTGATGCAACGCATCGGTCGTGTTAACCGTATCGGTTCAAGAGCCGACAAAATCTACGTTTACAACTATTATCCTTCGGCACATGGCGATGCTCAAATTCATTTGGTAAACAACGCCCTGCGTAAACTTCAGGCATTTCATACGGCTTTTGGTGAAGATAATAAGGTATTTTCAATTCTCGAAGAAAAAGGAGAAGGTGCTTTATTCGGAAATAAAATTCAAAAGGAAGAAAGCGAAATATTAACGTATTTGAATGAATTGAGAGATTTTAGAAAGAAACATCCAAAGATTTTTAATGAAATAGCTAAAATTCCCAATAAGGCAAGGTGCGGACGAAAAGTCCCCGAAGATGGGCAACTGACATTATTGGACACTGAAAACGGTCAAATAAATTACCCATTGAAAAACACATCATTAACTTATCTGAAAAGTGATAATCATCCTGGTATCTTTTGCCTTATTACTCCTGAAATGAACGTTATTGAACTTAACTTTATACAGACCGTCAAATTGTTTAAAGCACCTGAATCAGAAAAAGCAATTGCCTTACACGAACTACACCACAAACAAACACTGACAGGTCTTGAATATTTTAAGTCAGAAAAAAATCAGGAAAATGTTCAGACAGTTTCTCGTAGAAATCTTAGTCCGGCTGAAAATAAAGCAATTTCAAATATTAATGCGGTAGTAAAAATTGCACCAACCGAACAAAAACGCAAGGTATTATTACGGACTATTGATATTATTAAAAAAGGAACTTTTGCATCGAAGGGTTTACCAAAAGCCATCAACAATTTTTTTACTTCAAGTGCAGCATTATTGAAAGATCAGGAAAAGTTTATGGAGCAACTTTTTATGACCGTGCTCGACCGTTATGACCTTTCAACCGGTTCAGAGGAAGAGCCTCAAACGGAAGTAGCTCACAGGGGAATTGTGAATCCGAAAATTGTATTAACACAAAGTTTCAGTTAAATATGCCAGCCAATAGAATTCAATTACAAAAAGTATTACACAAACCTTACGACAGGGTTTTGTTTTCTCGTGAAGTTTTAAGTCCGGTTTTTGGTTCAGGATTTACGCTTAATTCCTCTTTAATGCCGGCGCCTCTATCACCCAACAAATCGGAATCGGCTGCGATTGCCAATGTTTGGATTTACGGAAAAATTCAATTGGACGACAGCACCGAAATTACCTGTTACGAAATTACACTTAAACCTAATGTTCGGCTTGAATACAGCAAAGTTGCTATCCAGCAATATGTGCGCAAGCTACTTACAGCTGGACAAGCGGCTTTAATCAATTTTATAGCACCTGCCAACAATAATGTTTGGCGGCTTACTCTGGTTGCCAAAGACAGTGTTCTGACCGATAAAGGGGTAAAAGAAAAAACCACCAATGCCAAACGTTACACATTCTTATT
The DNA here is from genome assembly GCA_964500435.1 of uncultured Chloroherpeton sp. Taxonomy (GTDB): domain Bacteria; phylum Bacteroidota; class Ignavibacteria; order Kapaibacteriales; family UBA2268; genus GWF2-33-9. Next base: position 15,846 of record CAZCNL010000005.1, read on the forward strand.
AGGCCCTTCGGAAACCTGCAAAACAGCAGCTGAACGCCTTGAAACGCTGAGCACCGAAAAGGGAATTACTTTCCAAACACTTGTCAATGCCTTCTCGGTTGAAAAGCTGAGTAAAGCCTTTTTTGATGAATATACCCTGCACTATCGAAACTTTTGCGATTACCTGCAGGAATCCAACTACCGTAAATCAGTTTTCAATATTTCTTTTCCTGCCGATGCTTCAAAACAGGAAAAGGATAAAGCCAGCAAACCCATTCGTGATTTTGTCAAGAAACTACTGGGTCGTATTGTTTTCCTTTACTTTGTTCAGAAAAAACGGTGGCTGGGTGCAAGCGATACCCATTACTCCGATGGTCTGGGCAATTTCATCAAACAACTCTTTCTCCAATCGGGCGGCAACGATGCTTTTTATAGCAATTGGCTAACAGTACTTTTCTTTGATACCTTAAATAAACAAAGATCCAACGATGATTTTACAATGCCCGATGGGAAAATAGTGAAGGTCCCTTTCCTCAACGGTGGTTTGTTCGACAAAGAAGAATTTGATGAGCACTTGCTTACGTTTCCCGCAAAACTTTTCCACAACCCCGATTATGAAGACACTATACTGACCCCAAAAAACAATGGCTATGCCCGTGGTTTTCTCGACTTTTTGGATGCCTTCAACTTTACTATTTACGAAGACAGCCCCGACGACCAAACCGTGGCTATTGATCCTGAAATGTTAGGCCATATTTTCGAGAACCTTTTGGAAGACAACAAAGATAAAGGAGCTTTTTATACACCCAAGGAAATCGTGCATTACATGTGCCAGGAAAGTTTAACGGAATACCTGTGTACCACTTTGCAGATTAAAGATGAAGTTGCCGAAAGGGAGGCTGTAAATCACTTATTGAAAAACAAGGTGGTTCACGAAATTCTGATACCCGAACTGACAGAACTTGAAAAAGCTCTCGACAATGTAAAAATCTGCGACCCGGCAATCGGTTCTGGTGCGTTTCCTATGGGATTGTTACAGGAAATTTTCAGCATAAAAGAATTGATTGCCTACGAAACCGGTAAAGAATGGAAACCATCCGAAGTAAAAGAAAACATAATTCAGAATTCCATTTACGGGGTGGATATTGAAAAAGGGGCGGTGGATATTGCCCGTTTGCGTTTCTGGCTGAGCCTGGTGGTGGACGAAGAAAAGCCCAAAGCTCTGCCGAATCTGGATTATAAAATTGTGGTCGGCGATAGCCTCATAAGCAAGTTCGAAGGCGAAATTGTGGAAATTGACTGGAAACGAAAAAGCAGCGAGGGCGAATTAGATGAGTATGTCAAAAATGTTCAGCGACTACTGAAAGAAGTAGCCGAAAAACAAAAGCAGTACTTTAGCCCCAACAACAATAATAAGAAAGAATTGCAGGCAGAAATCCGCAACATGAAAATTGAATTACTCATTAACCAACTTTCGTTTAATAAAGAAATTTACAAAAGAAAAACCGCCCGCAGTGATAAAATTATGTCCGATGCCGCCGACATAAAACACAACATAGAACGTGAATTGCAAATTGCTGGGTTCGACAAGATTATTAACAAACTGAAAGACCTGCAAAAACACCACGAAAAACCTTTTAACCATTTCGACTGGAAACTCGACTTCCCCGAAGTGCTTAATCCCTATCTGGTGCCCGATGTAAACCAACGGGGGTTTGATATTGTGATTGGAAATCCGCCGTATATCCAATTGCAAAAAGAGGGAGGCAGATTAGCCAAACAATTTGAAAACCAACGCTACCAAACCTTTGAACGCACGGGCGACATCTACACCCTTTTTTATGAAAAAGGCATCCAACTGCTCAAACAAGGCGGGCATCTTACCTACATCACTTCCAACAAATGGATGCGGGCAGGTTATGGTGAAAGTACCCGGGCGTTTTTTGCACAATACAACCCCATACGGTTAATTGATTTGGGAAGTGGCATTTTTGAAACCGCAACGGTCGATACCAATATCCTGATGATTGAAAAAGCACAAAATCAAAATCATTGCAAAGCCGCCGATGTATCCAAAATCAAACAAATTGACTTTGCAAATCTGGCTTGGGTCACCCTCACAAATCTGGGTAAAGACTCCTGGACCATTGCCTCCGATGTAGAGCAACGCATCAAAGCCAAAATTGAAGCCAAAGGAAAACCCCTCAAAGAATGGGATATACAAATTAACTACGGCATAAAAACAGGTTACAACGAAGCCTTTATTATAGATGGCAAAAAGAAAGACGAACTCATAGCCCAAGACCCCCGCAGTGCCGAAATCATTAAACCCATTTTGCGGGGCAGAGATATTAAACGCTACAAAGCCGAATTTGCCGACTTGTGGTTGATAAATTCACACAATGGCGTAAAGGAAACGGGAATACCAAGAATTGATGTTGAAAAAGATTATCCCGCCATTTACCAACACTTAAAGCAATATGAACCTCAACTTGTAAAACGTCAAGATAAAGGCGACCATTGGTCAAACCTACGCAATTGTGCCTATATTCAGGAATTTGAAAAAGAGAAGATAGTTTATTCAGAAATTGTGAGAGAACCCCAATTCTATTTAGATTGTGGCCATTATTATCCAGAGGCAACTGCTTTTATTATTACGGGAAAATATTTGAAGTTTTTGATTGGTAATCTACATAGTAAATTATTAACCTTTGTTTTCAAAAAATTTTACTCTGGTGGTGGATTAGGTGAAGATGGATATAGATACAAAAAACAATTTTTAGAACAACTTCCCGTAGCATTACTTTCCGAATCCGAGCGACAGCCCTTTGTGGAGTTGGTCAATCAGATATTAGCCCTTAAAGAGCAGGGCAAAGACACCTCTGCCTTAGAGCAACAGATTGATAACTTGGTTTACCGGCTTTACGACTTAACCTATGACGAAGTAAAAGTAATAGACCCCGATTTTCCGCTTAGCCGGCAGGAATGTGAAGCCATTAGGCTGGAATAACCCCCTCTGTGCCACTCCGTGCCTCTGTGGTTAAAAAAAACAATTCACCACGGAGTACACAGAGAGACACAGAGTAAAAATAAAAACTCTGTGCCACTCCGTGCCTCTGTGGTTAAAAAAAACAATTCACCACGGAGTACACAGAGAGACACAGAGTAAAAATAAAAACTCTGTGCCACTCCGTGCCTCTGTGGTTAAAAAAAACAATTCACCACGGAGTACACAGAGAGACACAGAGTAAAAATAAAAACTCTGTGCCACTCCGTGCCTCTGTGGTTAAAAAAAACAATTCACCACGGAGTACATAGAGAGACACAGAGTGTGTGGTAACGATATCCGCATATATTAGTAATAAAATAAAAAATTAACAAGTTTTACGCAATTAATACAAATATTTTTTTAATTTTGCGTGTAAATAATTGTTATGTACCATTTTAAAATGATAAATCTGAACTTAAATACAAAATAAAAAACGTGAATGGCAAATCTTTTCTGGAAAAATAAACAAACTACAAAGAGTCTATTAGCAACACCTTTCAAATCTGAAGAAGAATTTGAAAAAATCATTTTTGAAACACCTGAAATTCTTGAAGATATTTTTCTACTTAAAAGACAAGTTCGTGGTGGTAACAAACCAGGAATACCTGATATAGTTGGTATAGACAATGACGGTAACATTTGTATAGTAGAAATGAAAAATGTTACAGTAGACGCTTCAATAATCCCACAAGTTTTGCAGTATGCTTTTTGGGCAGAAACCAATCCTGACAGTATAAAATCACTTTGGTTGGAATGTGACAATAAACCTGATGACCTATCTATAAGTTGGGACAGTTTTCAAGTTAGAATAATTGTTATTGCTCCTAGGATTTTACCTTCCACTCTTGACATAGTAGATAAAATAAACTATCCAGTTGACTTAATTGAAGCAAATAGATGGGTTGAAGCAGACAATCAGTTATTACTAGTAAGAAAGTTAGAACCAGAAGAAAAGAAAAACAGACCTAAGCCTGTAAGCGGACTTCAAACTTATGATGATGAATTTTATAAGAGAGAATACAACAAGGAAAGTGCAAAATACTTTCTTCAATACGTTAAGGAAGTTGAAGAAATAATAAAAAAGAACAATTGGTCATTGGAAACAAAATTCAACAAACATTATTGTGGATTTAAAGCAGGCTTTTTTAATGCATTTGGCATAAAGTGGGTCGGTTCTAAGACATTTGCTTTCTTTTTTAAACTAAGTGAGAACGACGTTAAAGACTTTAAAATACCAATAACAAAATATGAAAAACAATGGAAAGAAGCCACATATTACATCGACCCTAAGAAAACAAAAACAAGTGATTTTTTAGAGCAATTTGAAAAGGCTTATGGAAAACTGACAGGGGAATGAAATGAAAAACGGTGCATTACAGCCGCTTGCCGCAATTGGTGGAGTGATCCCGATATGGCGGGACAGTCCGTGCAGAAACGGAAATGCTACTCCGAAAGAATTAAAAATAGAATAAAATTGTATATTCCTTTTCAATTAAGAGTACAATCTATTCTGATTTCAGCAATTTGAATAATTTCAACTTATTTTTATACTTAATTTGAAGATATATGACTTGATTTAAAGCTATTTTGTTTGTTGGTAATTCGTTAAAATTATAATAAAAGGTGTTTTCCCCTTGAACAATATCTATTTGTTTACTATAAATTAAGTCACCATTATTTACAAAGAATTGAAGTTCGCAGTTAATATTTTCTTTTGAATTAATAATTATTTTCAACTCATTTTTAATTGGATTTGGAATAGTTTTAAATTCTAATATTTCGGGAATTACTATTGGAACAGATTGTATATTATCAAATTTAATTTTTAAAATTGTGTTCAAGTCATAAATTTTCTTTTCGCCACTTTTTAATTGTATCATCAATGAATCCTGAGGAAAAACATTAGACAGTGCGACAAAATATAGTAAAACAACAATATATATTCTTATATTTTTCATTCTTTACCTCATTAATTAGTTAAGTCAATATGAATACTAGGATTAAAATCTTCTGTACGCAATAATTTATAATTTTGGTCATAATATTGTATTTTCATTGTAATTTTGCTGCCATCTGCAATACCAAAATAAATATTATCGAAAGGGACTGTCATTATACCCGATTCGGGTGGAACAAAAGAATAGTCATCAATGTATTCTTTAGTATTTCCATTAGTAAAAGATTCGAAAATTAATTTATAATAATAGCCGTCGGATTTATTTTGTAATTCGATATACCCGGTTTCACTTAATAGTGGTGCAGACCAAATCATTTTTCTGATGCAAAAATTTGCATTTTGATTAATTTTTAGCTTAATAAATGATGTTATTGAGTTAAAGGATAGGTCATCTGTTTCGGTTGTTTTTCCTAATACTTGTGTTTGACGTTTGGTAAAAAAGCCCTCCAAATGTAATTTAAATGCAAAACCAGAATTAATATCAACATTTTTATCAATAGGAACGGTTATGTCTGTACTGTACCAAACAGAATCAGGATTTAGGAAAGGACTAATTTCAATATTTATAGGTAAATCTTGATCTATGGATTTATTAATAACCAGAATATCGTACCATCTTTTACCAGTAGGATTATTATCAGTCCAATTTTCAAAATTTAAAATTAGCGAATCATTAGGTTGTAATAATTTTACTAATTCTCTTATTATTTTACGATTTTGATTAACTTCGTAAGCATAGACTGAGTAAAGATAAGTCCTATAGTAAGCAGGCATTTCATTTACTTTGATCAAAATTCGGTTACTACCACCATTATCTAAAACTGTTCTGTTAGCAAATTGATATAATCGTGCAGATAAGTGGGGCATATTTTCATTAATTTTATATGTTTCAACTTTTTCAAATTTTTTGGATTCAATGATTGATTGATCTGTATAAAATGTTGTGTAAATAAAACTTGGACATGAAATATTTCCGTTGACAAAATTTTTAATGAAATCGTGATACCAATCTCCTAAATCTTTTTTGGTATTTAAAAATAACCATTGGTCAATATTTTTGGAAACGGGAATAAATAGCCTTGATGAGGCTTCAAGCAAATTTTTCCACTTTTCACTGCCAATTTCTTGAAGAATATATCCAATAAATCCACCAGCTATGTACCAATCTGGATCTTTATTACAATTGTCCCAAGAATGCCTCATAAACACACCATATTTATCATATTCTGGTTCGCAAATTTGAAGTCCTTTAGTATTTTCCCAAACTACTCTTTCTGCGTTTACTGCTAAGACTTCTGTCCACCATCTATCAAAAATCATTGATAAATAATAATCTTCAACTAAATGAGAAAATTCGTGAGCAACAGCTCTAGGTATTTTATTAGGTTCTCGGATAATTTCATCTTGTACAGCATTTGATTGTGTATAACTATTCAGATTTATCCAATCTGCTTTGCTATTATAATTGCCTCCATCAGACGCTTCCATCGATGAAGTGACAAAAACATTCACTTTGAAATAATTAACTTTACAGCCAATGTGTTTGAATCCAGAATAAGATTCTTCTAAAAATTTTAAATAATCTTGAACCAAATGTGGTGCATCACCAGAATAAGGCGGGAAAGGTTCACCATAGTATTTATCATTAAACACTGACTTATTATGATAGTATATATTAAAATGTTCACTTTCTAAATAATCTGTATAACCTAATAAAAATGGGTTTAAAATTGTATTTGTTAATGAAATTTTCGTAAAATGGTTGGATTCTACTACTAAATAATTCTCAGACAAATAACAAGTTCTGAATACTCTCCATAAGTTTTGCTCTTCGTTATAATAAGAAATTCTATAATTACTGTCTTTGAACTGAGGATACTTTTCTTTATCTAAAGGTATTTCAATTTTTACAAAACTTGGGAACAAGTTTTTCGAATCTAATTTAAATTCAAACTGAGCAACAGAGTGTTGAAAATCAGTATTAACCAGACCTGGCATAAGTTCTGTTATTGTCAGATGGTCTTTTTCGTCGATATTCTCTTTTGGAATAGTTAATCTTAGTTTACCTGGCAAATCCAAAATAAAATCTTCATTGTTATTGATATCTTGGGAATATAAAGTTTGTATATATTTATCTTGTAGTTTTATTGAATCAATGTCTTTAAGAGCAATTCCATTAACTGACGTCAGGTAAGTAATAAAAATCGAATCTAAATTATTATTGAAAGTTATGCTATCAATTGCAAACACATCGAATTTTTTCGATATATTTTCGTTTTTAAGAAAAATATCGATCATTTTGTTGTTTTGATTAGAGATTTGGATATATTGTATATCTTCAAGTGGGATAGCGTCTGTCCCATACTTGGTTTCAATCATCATTTTAGCAGTTTGTGCAAAGAAAGAAGTAGGATTTATTGCCAAAAAAAATGAAAGAATTAAGAACTTAAAATTGTTTAATAAATTGTTCATATAAAATAATTATTAAGTACTAAAATATATCGAAATATAAGGAAAAATAAAAAAATGACAAAATATTTATTAGCATTTTTATAAAATAATTAAAATTTCAAAACTTAAGATGCAAATATTCTTATTAATTAAAATAGCTACTTGTGTTTTTATTTAAACCTAATTCCATATAGTACTGAGGATAACAAGCACTATATTATTATAAATTATGTAGATTATTAATTATAATTGAATCTTTCAAGTTTCTATAAAAATCAATGAAAGAATTATCAGTTTCTGCGTTTTTGGAGGCTCTGAATCATCAATAAAATATTTCAAGACATTTATAAGTAACTTTATCATCAAAAATAATTTTTTTTAAAAAGACGTTAGCATCTCCACTACCCACCCGCCCGAACGAAAAGTGTGTGAACGATATCCGCATATATTATTAATAAAATAAAAAATTAACAAGTTTTACGCAATTATTACAAATATTTTTTTAATTTTGTGTTTAAATAATAGCTAGCAATTATTTTAAAACAACCCAATAACAAATAGACAATGGATAAAGATTTAGAAAAATTAGCACCTTCAAAACGGTCAGCAGCCAAGACATTATTTGCGGCTTTCAAAATCTTGAAAGAAGCTGGTGGTCAACTTCCGGGCAAACAAGTAATTGAAAAAATTCGTGAGACCGTTGAACTAACAGAATGGGAAAAACAGGCTTACGAAAAGACAGGATATGTTAGATGGGAGTCAATTCTTAATTTCTATACCATTGATGCAATGAAAGCTGGATATTTAAGAAAAAACAAAGGCATATGGTATCTAACAGACGAAGGCGAAAAAGCAATTAATCTTGGACATGTTAAACTTCTTGAGACCACTTCACAACTATACAGAACTTGGGCTGCTGACAACAAAGAAAACAAATCGACGAAAGGAAAAGACACGGAAGACGAACTGACCGAACTTGAAGAGAATAAGACACAAACTCAAAAAGCAAATCTTGACTTAATGGAGGAACAAGCTATTTCGGGTATTAAAGACTATATAAGAACAAAAAACCCTTATGAGTTTCAAGATATGGTTGCCGCATTATTGAGAGCAATGAAGTATTACACACCATTTATTTCCCCAAAAGGTAAAGACGGTGGTGTGGATATTATTGCTTACAACGACCCATTAGGTGCGACTGCTCCACGACTGAAAGTGCAAGTAAAGCATAGACCGGACGCATCAATTCCGGTTGACGATATTCGTAGCTTGATAGGATTACTTAACAAGGACGGTGACATCGGTTTGTTTGTTACATCGGGAACATTCACTTCAGAAGCTGAACGTTTTGCAAGAGAAAGCCATAAACACATAAAACTTTTAGACATTGACGACTTTATTGACCTCTGGCAAGAGTTTTATAATAAGCTAAATGACGATGAGAAAAATATGCTTCCATTACATTCAATTTATTTTTTAGGAAGTAATGATTAACTGGATATTAAGAACAACGACCCGCTAACACAGATTTTGCGTCAGGCGGAGTGATCCCGATATGGCGGGACAGTCCGTGCAAACTTGGAGATTTATTCATACATTAGCATTTGTGCTTATACGAGCGGAAGTGCAAGCAAGTTCGCACTTGTAGTACATCACTTTTCGTTGGTAGCATTTAGAAAAAATTAATTTATTTTGCAAATATTTTGTTGGTTAAAAAAAATATTGTAAATTTGCACATAATTTAAGTAGGTTTCGTGTATAAACGAGTTATAGCCCATTTTAAAAGAAGACAATGAACAAAATCAATCAGAAACAGAATGAAAAAGTCTTTATTGACTACCTGAAAGCTCAAAGAGTAGCATACAGCCAATGTAAGACCTATCAATTTGTAGACTTAATAAGTGTTTTAATTGCAATCATACTACCCATTATTGGTATGATAAATAGTGACTATGTTAATTTCTTGGGGGCGTTTGGAGTTATTTGGACTATAATATACTTAGTTGTAGAACATTTTCGAAAAAACAAATCTCAGCAGGGAGCAAAGATTCAAGAACAATTTGACACTGAATTATTTGAAATTCCTTGGAATGATGTTCTTTGTAAAAACAAAGTCAATAAAGACATACAAACTGACTTAGCCAAACACTATAAAGCAAATGACTTAAGCGATTGGTATTCAAAAGAAATAGGTTCAGATATACCGAGAGAAATAGCTGTCCTATTATGCCAAAGAATTAATTTTTCTTGGGAACTTAGCCTACGAAAGAAATTTGTATTGTATTTGGTTACGGTTTTACTTGTTTATTACGGGGCAATTATCGTTACCTCAATTTTTGTTAATTTAGGACTTTTAGACACTCTAATTTTACTAGCCCCATCAATTTCGTTTTTGATATATGGTGTTCAGAATGTTGGTGCTTTAAAATCACAATCAAAATCGAAAGAAGAGTATTTAGACTTGATAGACTCTAAAATTCAAGAGTATTCATTGAATAAATCTATCCCTGACAATACTTTTCTAAGACAAATTCAAGACGTTATTTTCAATCAAAGGAATTTTTTAGAAAAAATACCTGATTGGTTCTATAACACATTTAAGGAAGATAATGAAAACAGAACCGATAAAATCATAAAATCAATTAAAACCAATTTCTGATGTCAGTACTTTCACATTTACAAAACACAGCAGAATCTATAAAAATACAAGATTCCGAAAGAACAGCTATTGACACATCAATTAGCTCACTATCATCTAAACTTAGTTCTTACTTTGATAATATCGAATCAAAATTTGTTTTTGGCTCTTACGACAGAAGAACCATATTAAGAAGAAGTAAAGACCTAAATTCTGATGTCGACTATATGGTTGTTTTTAGTGACGGAAGCAATTGGAAACCTCAAACTTTAATGAATAGACTGAAAAACTTTGCAGAAGCGAAATATTCAAGAAGTGAAATTTATCAATCTTCACCAACCGTCGTGCTTGAACTAAACCACATTAAATTCGAACTAGCACCAGCTTATAAGAGTTGGGGAACGCTTTATATTCCTGCACCAGCATCAGACTATTCAGATTGGATTAGTACTTATCCAAATACCTTGAAGGATTCCTTAAATGAAAAAAATCGAAACAATCTGTATTTGATAAGAAAATTAGTCCGCTTGATGAAATATTGGAATGTGAATAATGGAAAAGTATATAGTTCTTATGAACTAGAAAAATATATAATCGACAAATCATATTGGCTATGCTCTAACTTGAAAGAATACTTTTATGACACAGTTGAAGGTCTTCAAACTTGGAACCTTCCTCAATACAAAAAAGACAAAGTTGATAGGCTTAAGGAAATTATTGCAAAAACCAAGCAATATGAAAGAGATGGTATGCCATATACAGCAGAATCAGAAATTAAAAAAGCAATACCTTAAAAAGAAAAACGGGCTATAACATCATGTATAAAACATTGGGGTTTAAGTGGTTGCTTGAATGTTTCTGCCCGCATCAGCTTTTGCATCGGCAGACAGTGACGAAACCCGCAATCCCCAACGTTTCATACATGTATCCGTTATCCGCATATATTAGTAATATAAAATTAAAAATTAACAAGTTTTACGCAATTATTACAAATATTTTTTTAATTTTGTGTGTAAATAGTTGTTAGCGGTTATGGCAAGAAAAAAGAAAGACAGAAAAAACCAGATTAAATGACTATCTTCGTAAAAATAAAAATATTATGACACTTTGGAATAACGACACTGAAATTCAATTCTTTACGGAAGCCTTAAAAAACTTTGCTTCTCCTGAACAATTATTTTATAACCTACACGGTGAATACTTTGCTTATGTGCCAAAAGGCTCGAATGCAGAAGGTCAAACTTTACAAAGCAGAAACTCTCTAATAGGACAATTTACTGAAAAATGGAGTAAAAATCTTTTTGAACCAATCGCAAATGAATTAGGACTCTTTGCTGTTAACAGTGTAGTATGTGATGAACTTGGCTTGTCAAGACAATCAAGCGCAGACCTTGCTTTTTGTACCACCAATAATACAAACCAAAGACCTGAAAACATTAAACTGCTTTTTGAAATTAAAATGAGTGTTGTGTCGAATTATAAATTTACACAACCTAATAAAGTTGAATTTATTGGAGATTATAAGCAGCATAAAGGAAATCCAGCTTTGTTACGTTCTGACTCTATGCTTAAAGCAATTGGTAAATCAATAAATATTCGTGTTTCAGGTATTGCTTCTACAAAAATACCTGTGGTTGTTATAGGTAACAGCCCAATAACAGACAGCTATATAAAAAAAGTAGACTTTCTAAAAACCTCAGGCGTTATACAAGGTTTTTGGTCGTTAAATCCCAAACCGACCAATTCAGATTATATAAAGAACACACCAAAACTTGGTTTTCAAACTATTTTAGACAAAGAACAGTTACTTATTAACTGCAAAGAGCTTGTAACCAATGATATGAATTATTTTTCTTCGATGATTTCAAAATTGAAATTGGGAGAAATAATCCGAATTGCAAGCCAAGAAGCAACTGACATTGCAAAAGCAGAAAAATTCTTAACCTTAATCCGAAGCTAATATGAAAAGACATAATGGAACAAAGACAAGTGCTTTCGGAACAAACGGAAGAATTAATCACGATAGCTCAAAATTCTATAACTCTAAGTTATATTCTGAACTTGTGGATAGAAAGGTATTTGATAAAAACGAAAATGATTTCCCCGAAGAATTTGAGAATAAATTTATTCATGGTTCTGCTGAGAATATGAAAGAATTGCCTGACAATTCAGTACATTTGATGATAACTTCACCGCCTTATAATGTATCAAAAGAATATGACGAAGATTTATCATTAAAAGAGTATTTACAACTTCTTGAAAATTCATTTAAAGAAACATTCAGAGTACTTGTTAATGGTGGTCGTGCGTGCATAAATGTTGCTAATCTCGGTAGAAAACCTTATATACCTTTATCTGATTATATTTCAAAAATGATGATAGATATTGGTTTTAATATGCGTGGCGAAATTATTTGGAATAAAGCAGCAAGTGCAAGTCCTTCGACAGCTTGGGGTAGTTGGCAAAGTGCAGCCAACCCAATATTGAGAGACATACACGAATACATTTTGGTTTTTTCAAAAGGCGATTATAAAAGAGAAAAAGGGAAAAAAGAAAACACCATTTCAAAAGAGCAGTTTATGGAATGGACAAAGTCAATTTGGACAATGAATGCAGAAAGTGCGAGAAGAATTGGACACCCTGCACCATTTCCTGAAGAATTACCATATAGATTAATTCAACTTTATTCTTTTAAAGGCGATATAATTTTAGACCCATTTATGGGTAGTGGAACAACGGCTGTTTCTGCTTTGAAATCCGATAGAAAGTTTGTTGGATATGACATAAGCAAAGAATATATTGAGCTTGCTGAAAAGAGAATAGAACCATTATTAAAACAAACAAAGATAGCATTTAACCTGACAAAGATTGAAGAAGAGCCATAAACCGCTAACAAAGTGTATATGCAATAAGGGTTTTAGCGGGTATTCGAGCGTTTTAGCCCGCATCAAGTTTTGTAACGGGTGATATAGACCCAGCTCCTAATCCTGCTGAACGAAAAGTGTGTGAACATTATCCGCATATATTATTAATAAAATAAAAAATTAGCAAGTTTTATTCAATTATTATAAATATTTTTTAGTTTTGTGAATAAATAATTGTTATGCACCATTTTAAAATGAAATCGTGCAGACAATAAAAATGAACAATACAACATCCCGAAAGTTTTCGGGACGGCCACCGACACACAAGCCAATGCATATATTGTTTCGCAAATCGTCCGCCGTGTGGAAAAGCTCTTTGCCCTTGCTGATTCATTAGAAGCCAAATACAAAAAAGCGTACGAGCGTTTGGAAAAACTCGAGCAGTCTATTCTTGTCAAGGCTTTCAGCGGTGAACTTGTAGAACCTGACCCAAAAGACGAACCAGCTGAATAATTACTCAAACGAATACTCGAGGAAAAGGCAAAATTGGAAAGGGAGCAAAAACGTAAGAAGAAAAAAAATAACTCTGCACTCCTCTGTGCCCTCTGTGGTTTAAAAATATTATCTCACCACTGAGAACACAGAGTGACACGGAGAGAGAAAGTAAGAATAAATATGACATAATTATAAATTTGGAGATAACTATATGAACACAAGTATTAATTATTCAAAAGGTTCAGAATGGCGTAAATGGGATTTGCATGTGCATACGCCTTATTCGATTGTGAATAATTATGAAGGCAAATCTGAAGAAGAAAAATGGGATAAGTATATTGAAGCAATAGAAAATTTACCAGATGAAGTAAAAGTAATAGGTATAACAGATTATTATTTTATTGATGGATATGAAAAAGTAATGTCTTATAAATTAAAGAATAGGTTACAAAATATTGATAAAATATTTCCTATACTTGAGTTTAGAATTGACACATTCAGTAGTGGAAATGAGAATAACTTACAGAAAATCAATCTTCACATTTTATTTAACATTAATGAGTCTGATTTAGAAAATGAAGTAAAAAAAATTAAGGAAGAATTTATAAGTTTAATTCCATTGACAAAATTAGAAAAACATAAAACAAAAATACTGAGTAAGAAAAATTTTATTGATGAAGGAGGTGATTTACAGAAAGGATTTAGTAATTTGATACCACCCACAGATAAAGTATTTGAATTATTAAATAGTGCAACTTGGAAAGACAAAACATTTTTATTTTTGGGATATAAAGAATGGTCAAATCTTGAAAAAAACAACCAATTACGACCATTCAAAGAAGATCTTTACCAAAAAGTCGATGCATTTTTTTGCTCTAACTTTTCAACGTTTGAAAAAAATCAAAAATGGTTAAATGAATTTGGAAATAAAAAACTATTGCATTCTGGAGATATACATGATTTTAATTTTCTAGATACTGCAGAAAAAGATAATGAAGGAAAATATATTAGTAAAAACTATAAATGTTATACCTGGATTAAAGCTGATCCAACTTTTGAAGGATTAAAACAAATAATTTATGAACCGGAAGAGAGAGTTAGGATTCAAGAAAATAATCCAGAATTTGACTTTGACAAACCGACTTTTTCTAAAATTACTATTACAGAGCCTATAGAAGTATTCCAAAACGAAAAAGTTAAGTTTGATAAAAATGAGATACCTTTAAATAAGAATTTGGTAACTATCATTGGAGGAAGGGGAACAGGAAAAAGTCTGCTTTTGAACTACATTGTAAATACTTTTAATAAAACAATACTTGCTTATGATAAGGAAGAAAATAAAACTGTTAAGTTTAATGATTCAGAGAAATTTATAATAGAATGGCAAAAAAATAACATTCCTTTCCCAGAAAAAATATCTTTTGATTCAAAAAATAAAGGTGAGCTTGATTTTATATTTATTGAACAAAGCAAACTAAAGAATATCTCCGACTATAAAACTTTATCAAAAGAAATTAAAAAATTGTTAAAAATTGAAGACCTGCAGTTTGATAAAAATATAGATATTGAGATAATTAACTTGTTGGAAGAAATAAAAAAAATAAAGGATTGGTTTAATTCTGAAAATGAAAATGGCATAAAGATCAACAACAAAAAGTTTAATGAAAGTAAAAAGGAAAATGCAAAGAATTTATTAGATACAATAACTACAGAAGAAAATAAGCAAAAATTAGAATCTTACACATCAAATATTAAGAAAATTAGCCATTGCAACAATATTTTGTCTAAACTAAAAAAATTGAAAGAAGATTTTGGAAGATATCAGAAAGATACAAATGAAATTATAAATAATATTAATGCTGACATACAAGATGATCTACAAGACATAAAAATACCAAGTATTAACTTTGAAGAACAACTTAAGATAATGATAGAAATTGAAAGTAAATTAAACGAAATAATACAAAGTAAGATAGTAGAAAATGACACAATAAAAAATGAATTTGAAAAACAAGGATACAAGGGTGATTTAAAAACTTTGTTAGACAATGCTGAAAAATATCAGAAAGATATTCAGGAAGCAGAAAATAAATTAAGAGAGATTGAAAAGCAGGAGGAACTATTAATAGAAAAAATAAAGAAAAGAAACGATCTGAGTGAAAGATTGAAAAGCGAGTATGAGAGACAAAAAAATGAAATTGAAAAGGCATGGAAGAATCTTTTAGAAAAGTTCTCAGATGAACAACAAAAAAAGATTATAGAAAAACTACTAAAAGATAAAGGGATCACTTTTGAGGGTGAAATTTACTTTGATATTAATACATTTGATGAGAAAATAAGAGAATACTTGGACCTCAGAACATATAGAAATTTATCAAAAGACCTTGGAATAGAAAGTTTAGATAATTATTGGGAATTTATTAAAAATCAATTATCAGAATATATTGAAGGTGAAAAAGAAGAAACAACAAAAAAACCATTAGATGAATTATTCTTTAATTTAAAAGAGAGAAAAGATTATCTATATGTAATCCCAAAGATAAAATATAAGGATAAAACGCTCAACCAATTATCTGTTGGCCAAAGAGGAACACTCTATCTTTTACTTCAATTAGCTACAAATGCTTTTTCTTCTCCACTTATTTTTGATCAACCCGAGGATGATTTGGATAATGAATTTATTACAAAAGAACTTGTTGATTTAATTAAAGAACTTAAAAAATATAGGCAGATTATAATATCAACTCATAATGCTAATCTCGTTGTAACAGCAGATGCAGAACAGGTTATTGTAGCAAGTAATGAGAATGAATGTTTGTCATATGTTTCTGGTTCTCTTGAAAATAAAGCTATTATTGAGAATGTATGCAGGATATTAGAAGGAGGTAAAGCCGCATTTGAAAAGAGGAAATATAAATATGGAGTGAAATAGAATAGTTCCGTCCCTTGAAATCCAGCAGCGTATTGTCGATAAAATCGAATCCGAGCGGAAGGTAATCGACACCCTGCGGGAGATGGTGAAAACCTATGAGGAGAAAATTAAGCGGGTGATTGACAGCGTGTGGGGTGAGTGTAACTCTGTGCTCCTCTGTGCCCTCTGTGGTTTAAAAAACGAACAACAAAGGACACGGAGAGACAAGGAGATTATTTTATTTTTTATTCATCCCAAAAATACATTCTTGCTTCAAGAGAATCAGGATACTTTTGCTGAATCTCTTTCATTGTTTTCATAAATGTATTTTTATCTTTTGTCTTGATGTAATTAGCAATTCCATTCTGCGCCAAAAGTTTAGGCAGCAATGGATTGTTGTTTTTAAATTGATTGATATCTTTACTCATAAATTGAGAAGATTCTGCATATTTACCTTTCGGTATCATTGCGTCAGCATAACCAAGTCTAAGGATAATTCTAAATTCATCTGCCGGCAAATAGCCGTTAAAATTATAATATGATTTTCCGGTATGATCCAAAAAATAAAACGACGGCGTCCAGTAGGCGGCAAGTTCCCGTCTTATATCTCTGTCTTTTATTAAATCAAGTTTAAGAAGAACAAACCACTCGCTCATTTCTTCTTCAACTTTTGGATCCTGATAAGTTTCGGCGTATAATTTTTTACATCCACCACATCCTTCCATTTCAAATTGAAGAAGAATAGGCTTGTGAGATTTTAATGATTCTTCTTTTGCTTCGTCAAGAGTTTTTAACCAGTTCATAAATAATTCTTTCCTTTATTCATTGATTACTGTAATTGTTGTATCTGCTTTTATATTGTCAGTAACCGGACAACGGCTTTCAGTTTCTTTTAGCCAGGCTTCTTTTTCTTCATCAGATGCTCCGGGCATATCTGCGTTTACAGTTACAACAATATTTTGAAATCCAGCGCGTTCTTCAAAAGAACAGCCGAGAAAAGTGCAAGGATTCATAACCCCTTCAATCTTAACTTTCATACTGTTTAACTTCAATCCTTTCTGCCGGGCAATTTCGTGTCCCGTTACATTTAAGCAGCCGGCAAGCGACATAAGCAATACCTGAATTGGTGATGGACCTTCGTCCGTTCCACCCATTTCCTTCGGTTCATCAATTATTAAATTGAATTTGCCTGCTTTTATATTCATTTTTGTAGGATTTGCGCTTTCGCCAGTAATTAATACTTTCATTTCTTTTTTTTGTGTAGTCATTTTTATTCCTTTATATTTTTATTTTTTTTTGATATAGATTGCTTCAGTCACTTCGTTCCTTCGCAATGACGGTTACTTCGGTTTGTCATTGTGAACCTGCCTGACGGCAAGGCAGGCGAAGTGAAGCAATCTGAATTTATTTACAATTTAGTTTCACTTACTAAAACAATTCCTTTTTCTTTAATCAAATTTCTTACTTCACTTGCAAATTCTGATATATCTTTCTGTTCAGTAGAAACAATTTCAAATGAAGAATAACAAGGAGCCCCTTCATCTGCGCCTTTCATTGTTGGCACTTGCATCTGGAAGTTTACCACATCAAACGGACGAGCGGCAATCATCTCTTTCAGAATTTTCGGCAATCCTTTTTCTCCAAATTGTCCGGCTAATTCGAATTTAATTCTTGTTGTTATTTTTGCCAGTGCAGTTTCAGCTTGTGTTCTTTCCTCCAGAATTTTTTTCTTCTCACGTTTTTCTTTCCCTTCTCTTCTAACCTCTTTAAATATTTTATACTCTTTCTCGAATTTCCATATCAAATCACGACCTGGGAAAGTAATTGCTTCAGTTGGACAAACAGTCGAGCAAGTTGAACATCCAACCATACAATTGTAATTTCTTTCAACTGTTACTTTGCGAGTGGTTTCGTTGTATTCAAATACTTCACGTCCGCAGCTAATATAGCAGAGCTCGCAGCCGATACATTTTTCGGCTGTTATTGTTGGAAACCAGGGAATTTCTTTTCTTGGTATTCCGTGCCATAACTGTGTTGATAAATCTTTTGCCATAATAAATTTTTCCTCCATTTTACTCCGTGTAACTCCGTGATTCCTCCGTGCCTCTCCGTGTAACTAATTTTTATTACACAGAGAACCACGGAGTCTACACAGAGAATCACTGAGTTTAATTATAATGTATAAACATACGGTTTACCAAAATCATTCATAAACTTGTTAAAGTTTGTTTTGGCTTTTTCGATATTTTTATTTTCAACGCCGTCTTTCCACTCTTTTACCAATTCCTCGACGGGCGCAAATAACTCATTAAACTTTGCATCGTTCTTTTTTTGTTGATATGATTTTAATTTACCATACATTCTGTCAACCATTTCAAGATGATTTTTTGCGCCTTCATAATTTCCAGCGACAAACATATCCATTGCATTTTTTATTTCTGCTCTCCAGGAAAACATCACATCCGTCAAATCTGTTCTGCCGTTGTTTCTGTGCATCTTTCCGAATGTCATACAATAGAACGGGCAATATTTTTGTGCAAGTCGATATTCCTTCTTTTCAATTCTCTCACGAATAACATTTGTATTATCCATCAAATCTTCCAAATATGTTTTCCATTGTGGATCTTTTGCATATTCTGCCGGTGGATTATTTAAATATTTTTCGGATAGAGCTTTTAATTCCGCTTCAAGCTCATCAAGATTCTTAATGAATTTTTGCTGATCGAAAGAATCCATATTACGCAGCATACCGCAAGTCATAACTGCTTTTTTATGCCATGGCGCAATTTCTTCATCAAATGACTTAGTTTGTGCAAATACAAAACTGCTTATTGCGAACAAGAATAGAACGAAAAAGAATTTTTTAGCAAACATTTTTTTTACTCCATTAAATTATAATTATAGTTTATTATTGTTCATTACTCTTAACCTGTCATTACGAGCGCAGCGAAGTAATCTACTACTACATAAGAGATTGCTTCGGTCGTTCCTCACTCGCAATGAGAATTCTTTTTTGTCATTGCGAACGAAGTGAAGCAATCCCTTGAATTGTTTTGAATTGCTTCGTCCTGACAAGTCGGGACTCGCACTGACTATGCACTTATTACCAC
>CAZCNL010000005.1:35399-170354 GCA_964500435.1 uncultured Chloroherpeton sp.
GGACTCGCACTGACTATGCACTTATTACCACACTTTTTGCAATGACCTTTTTTTCTTTTTTCTTTTCAAATATATAATACAGCGCCGGCAAAAAGAGAAATACAAGTAATAATCCGAATACTAAACCACCAATTACAGCAATTGCCATTGGCTTTAATAATTCTGTTCCTTCGCCGACGCTTAAGGCAAGCGGAAGCAATCCGATTATTCCAACAATATCCGTCATCAAAATTGGTCGCAAACGAACAACAGCCGCTTTTTGAATTGCCTCAATCAAACTCATTCCTTGTTCACGCAACTGATCAATAAACGTTATCAGAATTACGCCTTGATTGATTTCAATTCCCGCAAGAATGATAAAACCAATCATAACCGTAACGCCAATCGGTTGATTAGTTATATAGAGAGCATACGAAACACCAATCAGTGAAAGCGGAACACGAATAAGAATTATGAACGGCTTAATAAAATCTTCAAAGTTTATTACCAAAACTACGTATGCAAAAAACATTGCAATGAGAAGAATAATTATCATTGTATTGAAATTCTCTCTCAGCATTTGCGATTGCCCACCAAAATTAATTTTATAACCAGCCGGCAAAGTAAATGTGCTCAACAATTTTTGAACATCTGCTGTTGCTTCGCCTACAGTTCTTCCTTGAACATTTGCTGTTGCTTTAATAACCCGGTTCTGGTCTTTTCTATCAATTTCAAGCGGACCCGAACGCTGCTCAACTTTTGCAATTGTGTTTAATCTTATCTTGCTTCCGTTGTTTGGATAAACAGAAAGATTCTCAACATCGCTTATGCTTTTAATATCTGTTTCATCAACTACAATTCGTATTGGATAGTAATAACCTTTCTCTTTAAACTGCGTAGGAACATTGCCATCAATACTTGATTTAATTGTGTTAGCAACTTGATTTACACTCAATCCCTGATCAATTGCTTTTGTTCTATCTACAAATATTTGATATTCCGGTTTTGTAATATCTATTGAAACATCAATGCCGGTAAGCCCGTCAACTTGTTTCAGCAATCCGGAAACTCGTGTTGCATTTTCATAAATATTGCCAATTGGTTCGCTTCTTGGGGCAATTACTTCAACTTCAATATCAAACTCTCCGGTCTGTTTTATTCCTTTCAGCTTTGTGTGAAATACTTTCATCTTCAAACCTGGGAATTTTATATTTTGTTGTACCAGTGGAGTAAGCCATTCAACATATTCATCAGTAGTCATTGGTCGTTTGGCGGGTTTAACAAGTTGAATGTTCACTTCTCCTTCATTAGCAATTTCATAAGTTACAAGTCCCCAAATTTTACCGCCGGAAAGGGAAGAATATTTATCAATGTATGGTTGCTGTTTTACAAAGTTTTCTACTTGAGAAATTACTTTATGCGTTTCTTCCATTGATGAACCAGTCGGCATTTTTAATTTGATTGTGATTAAACCGTCGTCTGCTTTCGGGAGAAATTCAGAGCCAATTTTATTTAAGAAAATTAATCCGACAAAAAACAATCCAAGCGTCAAAAGCATTACAATCCAGCGGAACTTTAGCGCCCACCGTAAAATTGGTTTATATGGTTTGATGATTAATGCTATAATTCCATCGGCAAGTTTTGAAATAATTCCTTTTTTAATGTGAACCGGTTTACCTTCTTTAAAGAAAAGTGAAGTTAATGTTGGTGTTAATGTTAAAGCAACGATCAATGATAATGTAATAGTAATTGCAACAGTAATAATCAATTCTCTAAATAAAAGGGAAACCAAACCCGGAACTAAAAGGAATGGAAGGAACAAAGCGATAAATGTTAGAGTTGCTGTAAGCACTGCGCCGCTTACTTGCGTTGCGCCTTTTTGCACTGGATGAAGCTCTTCTGGTTCTTCTTCTTGAATACGAGTAATGTTTTCAAGAATAACAATACAATTATCAAGCAGAACTGTGATTGCAACAACCAACCCGCCAAGTGTAAAAATGTTAATTGAAAAATTCAGTAGCTGCATAAAAAAGAAAGTGCCAAGCAAAGTTACAGGAAGTGTCAAAGAAACGATTAAAACTCTTTTCCAGCCCGTTAAAAAGAATGCTGTTACAATTACAACAAGCAAAGCCGCAATTAAAGCCGCATCTCGAACGCCGGAAACAGCAGCACGAATATAATCTGCTTGGTCATAAATAATATCAAGATTTATTGAAGGCGGAATAATTGTTTTTAACTCTTTAATTTTTTTCGCTACTTTGTCCGAAACTTCAATTGTGTTTGCACCCGTTTGTTTAAAGACAGAAAGTTTAACCCCTTCAACCTTATTCAATTTATTTTTTATTCGCTGAACTGCATAAGCATCTTTCACATCCGCTACATCTTTTAATAGAATTAACCCCTCATTCTTACCTTTTGAAATTATCAAGTTTCCAATTTCATCAACATTAGAAAATTCTCCAACTGTTCTAACGATATAATCTCTTCTTGCAGATGTTACTCTTCCACCAAGAAGTTCAAGGTTTTCATCTTTCAATCTTTGTGCTACTTTATCAACAGATAATCCGTATCCTTGCAATTTTACCGGATCAATATGAATACGAATTTCTCTTTTAAGTCCACCTGTAATTTCTGTTCCCGCTGTTCCTTCAATCGAAGTGAATTGATCTTGAAGTTCATTTTCAACATAGGTTCTTAGTTTTGTCAAATCCATTTGGTCAGACGTGATAAGCAAATCCATTACCGGCAATTGCGAAGGATCGGCTTTGAAGACAAGTGGTTCTTCAGCATCTTTCGGCAAATTTTTTCGTACCTGCCCGAGTTTTGAAAGGACATCCTGATATGCAATATCACGATCAGCATTGTACGTGAAATTTACCTGAAGTGCATACAAACCTTCAGTACACTGAGTTTCCATATAATCAAGATTATCAACCGTAGCAACTTTGCGTTCAATAACCGTTGCAATGTTATCCTCAATTTCTTCTGGTGTAGCTCCTCGCCACGTTACATAAACCTTAACCATAGGATAGGTTATATCCGGCAAAAGATTGGTTGCAAGTTGTGTGTATCCGAGAATTCCAACCACAACAATCGCAATCATTAAAATGATAATTGTTGCCGGTCTTTTAATTGCGTGATAAGAAAGTCCACCTTGTGGAACTGATGATTTCTTCTGTTTTTCTTCTAAACTCATATAAAATTGTCAATTAATATTATTTAATTATTAGTTTTCATTTAATATTTTACATCATCAAACCAGTCGAATAAAAATGCATCTTGATACTCAACATTAAATGAGGTTAATATTTTTTTGTATTCTTCTTTGAATGATAATTTTTTATGATGTTTTTCCTGATTGAGAATATATTTTATAATATTATCAATCTGTGAATGAGAATATGAAAAAGCGCCATATCCTTCTTGCCAATGGAATTTTCCTTTGAGCCATTTTTTATCGTTTATAAAATCACCTGAGGCTAACTTGATATCCTTAACTAATTCAGAGATTGCATTCTTTGGGTTCAACCCCAGAAAAATGTGGCAATGATCTGGCATTGTATTTATTGCAAGCAGTTTATTCCCTTTGTTCTGAATAATTCCGGTAATGTATTTCATTAATTCATCTTTAAATGTAGAAAGAATTAACCTGTCTCTATGTTTTACAGCAAATACCAGATGGATATATAATTGTGTGTATGTGTTTGCCATATTTTTGCTTTTTGTTAAAAGAATAAAAATTATTAATCAATCCTTTTTATTGAACTCCTAAAGGAGTTCGGTTTTCTAAATCATTTTTTTCTACAATTATTTGATTCCTAACGGAATCTTTTGCTTCGTTCATTGATTTTCTACATTTATTTGTTTCTTAACGGAATCTTTTGCTTCTTTCATTGATTTTTTCCACATTTATTTGTTGCCTTCGGAATCTTTTGCTTCTTTCATTGATTTTCTACATTTATTTGTTGCCTTCGGAATCTTTTGCTTCGTTCATTGATTTTCTACATTTATTTGTTTCTTAACGGAATCTTTTGCTTCTTTCATTGATTTTTTCTACATTTATTTAATTCCTTCGGAATTAAATTGACTGATTTGCTATCACACCAATCACAATTATTTGTTTCGTTTTCAAAGAAAGCTCCGTAGGAGCGTTATGTTTATAAAAATATCCAATCCCAAAACACCAGCACTCCGTAGGAGTGCAATATTAATGCGACAAAACATTTCTATTTGTTCTCCTTTTTCATCTTACCTGCTGGTTTTTGAACCATTACCTTAATCCCATCTTTCAAAAGCTCCTGTCCCATTATAACAACTTTCTCTCCTTCATTTAAGCCGGAGACAATTTCTGTAACTTTTTCATTTGATATTCCGGTAGAAACAATTTTTTGATGCGCAACGGTATCTTTAACAACATAAACTAACTTTTCACCTTTTTGATTAACAATGAAAACATCATTCGGAACGGTTAACGCTTTATCTTTTTTATCAGTTACAAGCTCAAGTTCAGCCATCATTCCCGGCGTGATTTCTTTAGTACCATTTAAAATTTTTAACTCAACGGGAAAATTTCTTGTTACGGGATCAATTTGCTGATACTTTAATGTTACAACTGCATAAAAATCTTTTTCGGGGAATGCATTGAATTTTACTTTTAACTTGTTGCCAATTTTAATTTTAGAAAACAAATCTTCCGATACGGATGTTTTAATAATCAGCGAATTAAAATCGACAATTGTAAAAAGATTTTGCTTTGCAGTTACTGCGCTTCCGGCTTCGATAAACTTTTGTGTAACCGTTCCGCTTAAAGGAGAAATTACCGGAATTCCGAGGAATAATTTATCTGCATATTCCAATTCCTTTTTCGCCTGCTCAAGCTGTGAATTCAATTGAGAATATTCAGTGCTGTTTGTTGAAGTTTTTTCAAGCTTTGTTTTCAATTCTTCAATCTTATTTTTGGCTTGAGAAACAAGTGAAGTGCGTTCCTGAGAAGCAATCACAGCCAGCACTTTTTCTTTCTTTACAAATTGATTTTCCTGAACATTAAGCTGTTCGATAAATCCATCAGAAGGAGCTACAACGGTTGTCACCACTTTCGCTTCTACAGTGCCCGTAAGCTTAGTTAATTTTGAAATTGGTGTATATTTTAACTCCTCAACTTTAACAAGCGGAGATTTTGGTTTCGGTTTTGTTCCTGTATTATTAGCATCTTTTGAACAACCAGATAAAATAACCGCAATTAGAAATACTGATATCAAAATTTTCTTTTTCATAATCTTATTTACCTATTTATTAAATGGTATTTCATCGCTTCCAATGTTGTAATTAAGTTCTGCTATTGTTGATAGATAATCTATTACAATCTGGTTCAAATTAAGTTTTGCAGTCGTTAAAACTGTTTCAGCATCAAGCACATCGAGACTGCTACCTTTACCTATGTTGTACTTCAAATTAGCAGTAGTTAAACTTTCCTCAGCGAGTTTTACAATTTTTTGTGTGCCGCTTAATCTGCTTTTAATATCATCCATTTTAACGAGATTATTTTTTACATTTGTTTCAAGCTGTTGGAGAATTGCTTTCTCATTCTCCTGAATCGCATCAATTCTGATTTTTGATTGTTCAATCTTTTCTTGAAAATTAGACCCCTTAAAAAATGGGAGCGAGTATGAAACTGTTACACCAACATTCCAGTTAAAATTTCCCATTGGAATTTTACTATCCTCAACGTTTGAAATTCCAAAAGCATAAAAGTTCGGATAATATTCTTTGTTGAATAATTCAGCTTCTTTGCTTCTTAACTCTTTTTGGGTTCGGATATTTTCAAGGTCGGGATGTTTTGCAATCAATAAATTATTAAGCTCATCAACGCTAAAACTTTTGCTCGAATACTCTTTCCACAACTCATCAATGTTATCAGCAACATCGAAGGATTCCCCAAGAGCATTGCCGCAGATTACATTTATGTTATTTTTTTGAACATCAAGCTGATTCTTTGCTTTTGCAAGTTCATCAAGCGCAACTTCAATTTGAACTTGTGCTTTAATTACATCAAGGTTAGAAACTTTGCCAATGCTGTAAAGTGCTTCAGCATTTTTAAGATAGTTTTTTAATTGATTGATAGCTTCTTCTTGAATTTGAACAGTGCGTTTTGCTTTCAATAATTCCAAATAACTTTTTGTAATCGAATAAGAAAACGCCTGACGTAATTTTCTTGTAAAGTTTCTATCCACATCAACAGACTTATCTGCATATTCTTTCTGAAGCGAATTTTTATCCCAATCATAAATTAGCTGATTCACTCTAAACGCAGCGTAAAGGTCGTTTAATGAATTGCCAAGATATTTTTGTTTATTGGGCATTACCCAATCCCAGCGTGAAATATTTAGGTCAAAAAAGATTTGTGGAAGGTAATCTTTATCCAAATAATCAATTTGCTTTAATCCTGCTTGAATAGTTTTTTCATTCGCCTTTAACTGCGGATTATTTTGGAAAGCAATATTAACAAGTTCATTCAAATTATATTGCTTTTCTAATGTTTGAGCAACAAGAGGCATATAAAAAAACGAAGCTGTAATTAAAGCCAAAGTCCAAAATATTTTTTTATTTTGCATTATATTTTTTCCTCAACTCTTTTTGAGAATGCTTGATAGACTTGCTTTGCACGTGATCTGTCTATTGCTTTTGATTTCAGATATTTTATGTTTTCAAAAACCATATCAAGTTTGGATAATGGAATACCAAGAATTGCCTCATTAGGTTTTGCGTCGGTTGCATCACGGCAGCCATAACATCCGAAACTCATATTTATTTTTTGAGATTTGAATGGAAGAACAACCGAATCCACACAAACAGCTTGAAGGATGCTCGTGCTCATATTCAATCTTCCGCCTTCTTCGTTTAAATAG
Organism: uncultured Chloroherpeton sp.; assembly: GCA_964500435.1. Classification (GTDB taxonomy): domain Bacteria; phylum Bacteroidota; class Ignavibacteria; order Kapaibacteriales; family UBA2268; genus GWF2-33-9. The sequence continues at coordinate 42,284 of CAZCNL010000005.1, forward strand.
GCAAGAGCCAGCCACATCAGTTTTTCAACTTCATCTTCAATTACAATCACATCCGGATTTTCGTCCCAATCTTTTAAGGGTTTTGCAGCAATAGATTCATAAATCCCCATTTCAAGGCGAGGCATTTCATTCATAACTTTTACTGCTGCTTCCTTATCTCTAAAAATTCCATAACCTTGCAGCATTGTCCCGTCTTGCAAATTTTTAGGCAATGGCTTGAATCCCAGAGCCGCAGCAGCTGCGGGACAAGAAATTTCATCTTTAGTAAGAATTAGATTTTCTCCTTTTCTCGCCCGCATTATCAGTTGACACATCCTATGATCTTCTGCTTTTGGGATTCCATTTTCAGAATATGTTTCATAAAATTTAACTCCAACCGGTTCATATTCCAATCCGACCGATTGTTTTAATACTTCAGATATTTCTTTATATTTTGAATTCATAACAATATTCTCATAATAATTGAATCTTAATGTTGATGGATTTTAGCGTATTTCGGTCTTAAAACGTTCAATATTGCTATCAATTCTTCCTTTTTCGGGAATGAAATTGCGGCTGCTGGGCATTCTTTTGCACAAGCAGAACAACCAACAACACAATTATATGGATTTGTTACAATTGTTGTCATATCACCTTGTTCGAACACTTCATTACTACAAAAATCCAGACAAGCACCGCAATTTGTACATAAATCTTCGTCAATTGTTGGATACCAGGGAATTTCTTCCCTGGGTATACCCATATAATCTCTACCAGCCATCTTATATCTCCTCTAAAACTTTCTTAATGTCATTTAGAGCTTCATCATTTGTTTTAAAAGAAATCGAAACAGGTTTCCAATTACTATTCATTGCTACACCTGCTCGCTCGAATCCATCACGCAATAGTTTTTTTTGCTTTTCTTCTTTACAAGCAGGAGTTATATAAATTACATTATCTTTGAGTAAATTACTCATCAAATTCTCGCCATTTTCTTCGCATAATCTTGGATGCAAAAGCATATAATCATGTGGCAGTTCAAGACGAATTCTTTCTGATAATTCACCAAAGTTAATGTCTTTCATACTTGGACATGCAAAACTGCAGGTACACATTAAAATTGCTTTTTTTTTGATTATTAACATCGTTTGACATTTTTTGAATTCCTTATAATTTTTTTAATAATTTATTGATAAATTGTAAAAAAACTATGCTCAATTCGTAATCTCTAATTTTATTGATTTGAGCTTAATCTTCCAATTTAATTCCATATTTTTCTCATAAGACCAATTGGACAAATATCACTAACATAGTCCAAACTTAATTCTTTAACTTTTGAAACAGCAATTTCGTCGAAGCAATTTGGAGGCAACCAAACAATTATGTTGCCGATGCTTTTCAATTGGTCAATTGCATTATTTGTGTTTTTGGGAGCCAAAGCAATTAACACAACATCCGGTTTTTCGGGCAACTCTTCTAATGAACTATAGCACTTTATTCCTTCAATTTCATCGTACTTTGGATTTATTGGGAAAATTTTATAATCGTAATCTTTAAAAACACAAACTAATTCATATCCATACTTCAACATTTCATTTGAAGCACCAATAATCGCAAATGATTTCTTTGCTTTTAATAATTCTTCTGCATAATTAATATTTTTCATAATAATTCTCCTAATTTGCTAAAAATGTATTACAAGCCGAAGGGCTATTAATCAACTTTTGCACTTTTATTTCATCATTTTTAATAATCTCTTCATCGACAAACCACTTCGGCAAACAATCAATTATTTCTTTTACCATTGGATTTTTAATATTTTCTGGGACGCTGTATCTTATCCATTTCCCGTCTTTTTCATCAACCAAAAACTCTGCTTTACGCAAAATTGATAAGTGGCTCGAAACTGTTGCCGTTGAAATATTTAGAATAGAAGTTATTTCGCAAACGCACAGACTACGATTTAATAGCAACATCAAAATTCTTACCCTATTTGGTTCTGAAAGCACTTTAAACAATTCTATTTTATCTCTCATTTCGATATTTTTATAATTCGACAATTATCTAAATGTAAAATTAAAGAAAAGTTTTTAATCCACCAAATATTTTTTTCATTATTTCATAATTATTTAGTAAACATATCAAATATCACAAAGTAATAACAATAACATTTTAATGATACGTTAAAAAAGATTATCGACACCTATTAAAATAAAGATATGAACAACGCTTTAGTAGTGATTTGAGTAACAACGGAGAGTAACAAATTTCTATACCAAAATTTTTCGCTGCAACAACACTTCGCAAAACAAACTTAACAGCAGCTTAGGTGAATTTTAATTCTCTATAAATATTTTGTCGGTTTAAAAAAATATTGTATATTTGCACTTGATTTAAGTTTATTTCGTGTATAAACGAGTTATGGCTCATTTTAAAATGACAAAACACAACAAAAAGAAATGGCAATATTTGAAATAGACAAAGGCAAAGCAAGACGGGTTCGGCTGAGTGACTTTAAACTCGAAAAGGACTTGCAAAGACTTATTGAAGACAACTTGGAAACAATTTTTAACTGCCGTTTCATTGCGACAGAGTTCTCGACAGGTAACATTCACTCGGGACGAATTGACACATTAGCCCTTTCAGAAGACAACAATCCAGTAATAATTGAATACAAAAAAGTTGCTTCGTCAGACCTCGTAAACCAAAGTCTTTACTATTTGCATTGGATTAAAGACCACAAAGGTGATTTTCAAATTGCAGCAAATAAAGCATTTGGGAAAAATATTGACATTGATTGGTCGGACATAAGAGTAATTTGCTTGGCTCCTGAATATAAAAAATACGACTTACATGCAGTTCAAGTGATGGGAGCAAATATTGAACTTTGGCAATACAAGACCTACGAGAACGGCATTTTAAATATTGAAGAAGTCTACAAACGGACGACCTCTACTTCAAATCAAGACACAGAAGAACTCGTTGGTAAAAATCCAATAATGGTTGAAGCAGGTAAAAAAGCAGCATTGACAAGAAAAACTGCGACATATACTCTAGAAGAACATTTTGAAAACCTTGATGACAACATTCTTGAATTGTTTAACGCTGTCCGTGACTATATAGTAACCATTGACAGTTCAATCGAAGAAACGCCCAAGAAAAATTATATCGCCTATAAGACAAGTCAGAACTTTGTTTGCTTACAGACCTATAAGAAAAAATTGACTTTGTATCTGAAACTAAATCCTGACGAAGTAAAGCCAATGCCAAATCAAGGAAGAGACGTTAGAGAAATCGGACACTTTGGAACAGGCGACTTCGAATTGACAATTAAAGACTTGAAAGACTTTGAAGAAACGAAATATTTAATAAACGAAGCATACAAAAACATAGGCGGATGACAAGAAAAACGAGCCATAACAGCACCTACCCAAAAGTGGCGGTTCAGTGGTTAAATCAAGCTTTGTGCTTCTATCAAAGTTTCTGCTTAGTTGAAAGTGAAGTGCTTCGAAATCGCCACCTTCGGGTAGCTGCAAAACGTTAGCGGTCATTGTAGAACGACATCGTGCAGACAATAAAAATGACAGATAATTTAAAAATATTGCGTAACACGTTCGCTGACTTTGAAGAACCTGTTTAATCACCTTAGCAAAAAAATAGACTATGATGAAAGAATTTGTATTGCTATTCCGTATGGACATAACAAATAAGGAAGCACAACCAACCAAAAAGCAAATGGAAACCTATATGCAACATTGGATGAGTTGGATAAACGAGATTGCCGACAACGGCCAGCTTGCAGACGGTGGGAATCATTTTTCCCGACAGGGGCGGGTACTAAAACCAAACAACGAAGTTGTTGAAACACCACATATTGCCGACAATAATTCCATTGCAGGTTACATCATTGTTTTAGCCAAAAATCTTGACGAAGCGACAAAGATTGCGAAGAAATGTCCAATCTTAAATGGACAAAATACAAGCGTTGAAATACGGGAAACAGCAACACCGGGATAATAAACAACGAACCGCTAACATCGTGTTGCCTCAATTGGCGGTGATGTGCAAAATTTTAACTGAGTACTACTATCAAACTTTTGTGCTGGGTGACAGTTAGTGCTCCGAAATCCCCCACTGCGGCAAGCCGCCAAACCGTTTGCCGTCAAGCATAAGTGCGGAGCAAAATCAATGTTAATAAATCGTTTCAAATAATTTTTCACTCGTATGCTACTTCACTTTCCAATTCTTACATTATTTTCTTTTCATTGATTTCTTTCTATTAAAAATTCTTAAACAAGGTCGGTTGCACAATCGCCTATTTCAAATTGGATAGTTGTATGGTCTATTCCATACTTATGTTCAAGTAATTCTTCTATTTCTTCTTTTAAAGGCATTAAGTTGCTAATCGTTTCGTTTTTTACTTCAATATGTGCTTCGAAATGAATAGTGTTATCATTTAATTTCCATAAATGCAAATGATGAATATTCACAACACCTTCGAATTTTTCAACTTCTGCTTTAATTTCATTCGCATCAATACCTTCCGGAGCAGCCATCATTAAAACTTCCACAGCTTCTTTTGTAATACCGTATGCTTCTTTTAAAATATATAATGAAATAAGTAATGTCAAAATTGGGTCTATCCAATAAATTTGAAAGACAATAATAAATATTGCTCCAATTATAACCGCCAGGCTGGAAATTGCGTCACTCAATAAATGCAAATAAGCAGCTCGCATATTCATACTGTCTTTTGAACCTTTTTTAAGCAAAATAGTCCCAACAAAGTTTGCAATCAAACCGATTGTTGCAACGATTAACATTAAATAACCTGTAATTGGAGTTGGATTGATTAATCTATCGATTGCTTCTTTAATAAGGAAAAACGATATGACTATTAAAGATGAAGAATTAATTATTGCGGCTAATATTTCGGCTCGTTTTAGTCCAAATGTATATTTTAACGTTTTAGGCTTTTTACTTAACTTCATAGCAATATAAGTAATAATAATTGCTATACCATCACTAAAATTATGGAGAGCATCTGAAATTAATGATAAACTTCCTGAGACTAAACCACCAATGATTTCGGCAATTGTAATTAAAAAATTCAAAAGCATCGTAAAAATCAAGTTTTTCTCTGAAGTTCCTTCTGAATGTGAATGTGAATGTGAATGTGACATACAATCTTCCTTATTTTATTATTTTATTTTAAATATAAGTTACATTAAAATTTTTAATATTATTTTAAAATTACCTTAAATATCAGGGAAAGCATAATCTTGCTTTCCATTTTTTGATATTTAGTGATTGCTAATTATTTGCTTGCGCAATCAATGCAAACCTTTTTATCACCTTTGACTCTTCCGTATTCCATCACCGTCATTTCGCCACAAACTTCGCAAACAAAACCATCAAAGCTATCTTTTTTTGGTTCAAGTTTGTAATCGAAAATCGGAGAAATGGAAAGCAACATATCATCAGGAGCATTCATTACATTACTAACTAATGGGTCTACAACTTCCGCTGGAACTTGGCTTGCAGGAATACCTTTTTCTCTATAATCTTTAAAGAAAGATGATTGTTTATTTGCAAGCATAGCTTCTGCTTTTGGAGTAACACGGACAGCTTTACCTGTTGCTTTATTAACAACAGTTACAGCCCATTTACCTTTATGTGTCTTTTTGATATTGCCTTTGCCGAAAGTTGTTCCCATAATAACTTGCAATCCGTCGCCATAGCAAGTTGCACAATGGTCATCACCTAAATCAACAAAAGCTTGAATTTGTCCGTCTGTTGCTCTATCAACTCCAAGAGCATTCATTGCTGCCGCACCTACACGCAAGCCCATTGGCATTGCAGGACATTTATGTCCGTGAAATTTTTGCCCGAATTCGAGCCATTCTTGTGGATTAATCATTTTGTTTTATCCTTTTTTTATTTGAAAAATACCTGAAACTGTAACTCACCTATGTAGTTACTTTTTATTGAGTTAAATTGTGTTTTGAAATCTGCCATCAATTTTGTTTTTTCTGTAAAATAATAATTTAATCCAAGTCCGTACCATTCATTATCATTGGTAGTTGGAATCAAATCATTATATTTTTCTGTCTCAACAGTAGCCTGAATTGCTTTTGTAAAATAGAAATCAATATCAGCATAATATCCCCATGCTTTATCTTTATTTATATTTGCCTGAACATATTCGGACTGAAAGCTGAAATCTTTGTAATTCAGTTGAGTCTCAAATCCCCAGCGATAATCATTACCGACAACAAGAATATTTGAATTGTAAATTTTATTCATAGTAATGCCATTTGCATAACGATACGAACCGGAAGCGCCTATTTCAATCAATGCATCATCATTTTTAAATAAATTGATTTGAGCATGAGAAGTATAAAGTAAATTTAAATCCTTGTTCTTGCCCGGTGATTCAAGATTTGCATTAAATGCACCAAAGCTTATATGAAGTGGGGATTGTTTGTTTTGATAAGTATACTGAACCCCAATCTGACGAGCCATGGATTTTGTACTATGGACTAATCCGCTAATTACACCAGCTCTTTCAATATCAGGTATCTCATAATCGGGTTGCATTCTTTGCAACATAAAATCAGGAACAAATCTACCGGCACGTATGAAACCATACCCTTCAAATTTCACATCAGCTAATGCATCCTGTAACATAACAGCTTCATCAGCGAATGAACGATATACAGCCTGGATTTTGTAAGATACAATATCCAAACCGGGAGCATTGCCATCAACCCAAAGTTTTGCCCTGCGAATCATAAAATCATTAGTTTTATCAAAATCGGTTGTAAAACGTGTTTGAATATAACCATGTAAATTGATTGAACCTATTGCTTCGCAATGAATTTCATTAATGTTTATTGCAATCGATAAAATTATAAATATTCTTGTAATTAATTTCACAAAACACCCCAAATTAATTTAATTGCTATCAAGAACAGCACTATTCCATAAACTTGTTTGACCATTTTAGGTTTTGCTTTTCCTGACATAAACATTGCTCCAAGCTGTGAAGCTATGATTACTGCAACAACAACTAAGATTGTTAAAGTCCAATTCATTTGTCCTTCTGCCGCATGACCTAAATATCCACTAAAAGATGAAAAAGTAACTACAAATGCTGTTGTTGCAGCTGCTTCTTTCGTTTTATATCCCATCCACATTAAAATTGGAGCAATAATAAATCCGCCACCAATTCCCAATAATCCTCCGGCAAACCCTGCAAAAGCACCAACACCTGCTCCAATTAGTGACCTTTTCATTAGAGGCATTACTTCTTCTGGTTCTTGTTTGTTCGAAGACCATAGAGTTCTCGCTGCTGCGACTAAAACTGCTAAAGCAAACAACAACATTAATGGTTTTTCTGGTACAAACTGAGAAGTATATGCTCCAAGTGGTGAAAAAATTAATGCCGCAATTGCCATCGCAAGACCACCTTTCCAATCAACTAATTTCTTTCTTGAAAAAGGAATTAAAGCAAGTAAAGTATTAAGTCCATTCAATAAAAGCCCGAGCGGAATTGCAACTTCTTTCATTGAAAATCCAGCCCATTTCAGGATTGGCACATATACCATCCCTCCGCCTAAGCCCAGCATGGCAAATACAAATGAAACCACGAAGATTAATATTGATACTATTATATATAACATGTTTATTTCTCTGATATTCTAATTTTTTAAATAATAAGCTGCCTATTTATTTCATAGGCAGCCATTGTTATTGCTTTATTTAACGTTTGGAGTTTCAACCGTAAACTCATCAGTTTTATGTCCAGCACAAGTTATACATACTTTCTTGCCATCTTTAACTCTAATGTAACGTTCAAAAGTATATTCTCCGCAAATTTCGCATTTTACTTTATTAAAAGAACCTTTTGTTGGTTCGTAATGGAAATCTTCTAATTTCGTAATCGTAAATAACTCATCGTCAGTAGCATTTAGAACGATATTAATAATATCAGCACGTACTTCTTCCGGAATTTCAGATGGTTCAATTCCTTCCTTGCGATATTTGAAAAATTCGTGAGGAGCAAGCTTATCTTGAAATTCATTATTTAAAAAAATCCTATATGCATCCTTTTTGCCAGGATACCAAAAAATTGCCGCAACTTTACCAAGATATAATTTTTCAATCATTCCTTTCCCAAAAGTTGCTCCCGTCGATGCCATTATACCATCTTGCATACATCCTTGTGGATGACCTATTCCCATTTCTGAAAATACATGCATTTGATGATCTTTGCTTTTTTCAACTTCGAGAAGTTTTAAAGCGAGAGTTCCCATTCTGTATCCAATAGGCATAAATGGACAACGATGTCCGTGAAATTCAAAAGCCCAATCTGCTATTTGAAACATAATTCCTCCTAATCAAGGTTTTCAGTATGATTAATAATAGTATTATCGATTAATGCTTTAACAGCATTATCAATATTTTCAATGTCAGTTATAATGGGTTTAATGCCATATTCTATCATATTCATATAAGCACCTTCCCCCATACCTCTTGCCAAAAGCACTTGGCAATCTTTGATACTTTCTGCCATACTTTTATGCTTGTTTTGAGCATTTGAATCATAGCCATGCCTCTCGTTTTGCTCGTGATTATGCTGCGATTCATTGCCTGCAAAAGTATGATGTCCTGTTTTGCTCCTTCGTTCACTTGAAATAACTATACCATTTTCAATAGTAATTACTTCATAATATCTTGCTCTGCCAAAATGTTGGCTAATTGTTATGCCGTCATCTGTAACTGAAGCGATTTTGATTGTTTGTTTTGACATTTTTACTCCATTTTAATATAAGTAAACAATTACTTACTTTTAATATAAAAAAAATTACCGTAAGGCATTTATGATTATCTTATACATCCTTTGACAAAAATCCAAAGAATCTTTATTATTTTTATTAAGTATATAATCTATATTAAAAGATGTTGGAATACCCATATAAATAATAGCAAAATCTTCTGGTTCTATCAATGGGTTCCAGACACCTTCGACGATTCCGTCTTTAACAATTTTGATAATAAATTGTTTCTGCTGATATAAAATTTGGCTCAATTTTTCTTTCAATTGTTTGTCACCCAAATGTGTAGCTTCAGAAAATAGTAAAATTGTAACTCCCCTATTTTCTCTCAAGTAAGTAACATTAGCACAAAGATAATTGTATAATTTTGTTTTAGCATCTGAACTACTCAGCGAGATTTTACGAAGTTCACCAAGAAGGTCATTTTCAACATCTTCCATAATTCCATATATTATATCTCTTTTAGTAGCAAAATGTTTGAATATTGCACCTTCGCTCAATCCAATCCTTGCTGCTAAATTCCTCGTTGAAACGTTTTGCAAGCCTTCGTCAGCAATAATATCTAACACTGCCCTTTTTATTTGCTCTTGTCTTATTTCCGTTCTTTCTCTTTGAATTTTCATAATTTTTTATATCCTAAATAAGTAAATGCTTACTTGCATATTTGTTAAAAGCAAAATTACAAAAAAAAATTTAATATGCAAGTTTTTTTAATTTATGTGAATTTTTCCTTAGAAAACAATAATAGTTCATTTTCGTTTATATTTATTCTAGATATTTTTATACTTTATTTGTAAATATTTAATGAAATTCCAATGGCAAAACACATTCCGCTCGCTCAAATATAGGAATTTTCAATTATATTTCTATGGACAAACTATTTCTTTAATAGGCACTTGGATACAAAGAATTGCTACTCCTTGGCTTGTTTACGATTTAACTCATTCTGTCTTTTTACTTGGCTTGGTTGGTTTTTTAGGGCAATTACCAACTTTTTTTATTGCTCCTTTTTCAGGCGTATATGTCGATAGATTAAGCAAATACAAGCTTTTAATTCTCACACAAGTTGTTGCTATGCTTCAAGCTTTAATGTTGGCTATTCTCTTTATGACGCATAATTTACAAATATGGCATATCATTTTATTAAGCGTAATCTTAGGTGTTGTCAATGCTTTCGATACACCCGCAAGACAGTCATTTCTAATTGAAATTATTGAGAAAAAAGAAGATTTGGGAAATGCTATTGCATTAAATTCATCAATGGTAAATATTGCTCGTTTAATCGGTCCCTCCATTGCAGGTATTCTTATAGCAACCACGGGCGAAGGAATGTGCTTTTTAATTAATGCTTTAAGTTATATTTTCGTTATCATCTCTCTTTTTTTAATGAAATTTAAAGAGCAAAAGATTGGGACAAGTAAGAAAAAAGATTTATTCAAAGAAATGAAAGAAGGTGGGGATTATTCTTTTAATTATTTACCAATCAAATCAGTATTAATCTTATTGACAATAGTCAGTTTAATGGGAATGCCTTATACTGTGCTAATCCCCGATTTTGCAAAAATTTATCTAAAAGGTAATTCGAATGTATTTGGGTTTTTAATGGGAGCATCTGGTGCAGGTGCATTCATCGGTGCGATTTATTTAGCATCAAGGAAAAGCATTGCCGGATTGGAAAGTATAATTTATCGTTCGAGTATTTTTTTTGGTGCAGGAATTATTGCTTTATCTCTTTCACGGAATATTTATTTGTCCATAATTTTAATGATTCTAACAGGACTGGGAATGATGCTCCAAATTGCAACGAGTAATACTATTATCCAGACATTAGTTCAAAATGAAAAACGTGGACGTGTGATGAGTTTATATACAATGGCTTTTATGGGAACCGCACCTTTCGGTAGTTTGATTGCCGGTACGTTTGCAAAGCAAATAGGCACTCCAAATACTTTAATTATCAGTGGTATTTCCTGCATTATTGCGGGGTTATATTATGCAACAAAGCTCCCACAAATTAAAAAAGATATTTATCCATTATTTCGAGATTTAGAACTCGATACATTACAATCAAAAGAAATTCTTGATTCCAATAATTAAGATTTAAATATTAAATTTTCTTTTAAAATTAATAATTTAATTAATTACTTGGCTATATCTTAAAATAATCTTTATTTAACTCTTTTTCTATTGCTGTTTCGTATAACTCTTTAATCTTCGATAATTCTATTTTAAACAAATTTTTAATTTCAAAGAAATTATTTTGCACTACACCTAATGGATAAAATTCCACTGCTGATTCCTTGCATTTTTCTTCGAAAATTTGTTTATTTGATGGATTTAAAGTTACAATAATTCTTGAATGAGACTCGCCAAATAATTTGCCCAAAGAAGGATTTTGTCCTAAATCAATACTTGCACCCAAATTTTTGGAATATATTCCCATTTCAGCCAGCGCTATTGCGATACCTCCTTCTGATACATCATGTGCGGCATTAATTATTTGAGAATGAATTAACTCCAAAATTGTTTTTTGCAATTTTACTTCTTCGTCAATATTCATTTCAGGAGCTTCGCCAATTATTTCATTGGTCAATATTTTAACTAATTCCGAACCGCCTAATTCTTCACGAGAGTTCCCAAGCAAATATATCAAATCACCATCTTGCTTATATTGCACAGACATTATTTTATTTAAATCTTCAATAACTCCAAGCATACCAATAGTCGGCGTAGGGAAAATCGCAAAATTTTGGGATTCATTATGGAAACTGACATTGCCACCTGTAACCGGTGTATCGAGAGCTAAACAAGCATCTTTCATTCCACGAATTGTCTCTTTGAATTGGTAATAAATTTCAGGGTCGTAGGGATTTCCAAAATTTAGGCAATTAGTTATCGCAATTGGTAAAGCACCAACACACGCAACATTACGAGCTGCTTCAAACACAGCCGCCATTCCACCTTTATATGGGTCTAAGTAAACATAACGACTATTGCAATCTGTAGTCAAAGCAATTCCCTTACCTGGTAATTCTTTTAATCGCAAAACTGCGGCATCTCCAATAATTGATACGGTATTTGTTAGCACTTGTGAATCGTATTGCTGGTATATCCATCTTTTTGATGCTATTGTTGGCGAAGTTAAGAGCTTTTCAAACAATTCATATTTATTTAAATTAGAATTATTTAATTCTTCAATTATTTTACTTTTATTTTTTAAATCATCTAAATATTTTGGTTTCTTTGCTTCACGGTCATATTGTGGAGCACCACCACCGAGCACCAGCACTTCAGCATCAACATCCACCACTAATTTATTATGTCTGTATATTTTCAACTTGCCATCACCACGAATTTCACCAATTTGCACCAATGGCACATCCCATTTTTTTGCGATTTCTGCGGCTTTTGCTTCTTTTCCTTTTTCAATTACCAACAACATTCTTTCTTGGGATTCGGAAAGCATAATTTCGTAAGCAGACATATTTTCTTCTCGCAGTGGAACTTTGTCCAAATCTATTGTCATGCCTACGCCTCCACGTGCTGACATTTCAGAGGTCGAAGAAGAAATACCAGCGGCACCCATATCTTGAACCCCAACCAAAACACCAGCGTCCAACATATCAAGTAATGCTTCTAAGAGCACTTTTTCAGCAAAAGGGTCACCAACTTGAACTGTCGGTCTCATCTCGTCTGTTTTCTCGTCAAATTCTCTCGACGCAAGCAACGAAGCACCGTGAATACCATCTCGTCCAGTTCGACTCCCCAAGATGAAAACGGGATTGCCAACACCTGAAGCGGTCGCCGAAATCACCTTATCTTTGTGGACAATCCCCACTGCCATTGCATTTACCAATGGATTATCTTGATAACAATTATCGAAATATACTTCACCAGCAACAGTCGGTACACCGAATGAATTTCCATAATCTCCAATTCCTTTAACAACACCTTTGACTAAATATTTTGTGCGTGGGTTGTTCAACTCGCCAAATCTCAAAGAATCTAACGAAGCAATTGGACGGGCACCCATCGAAAAAATATCTCGTAAAATACCTCCAACACCTGTTGCCGCACCTTGATAGGGCTCCACAGCCGAAGGATGATTGTGGCTTTCGATTTTAAAAGCAATTGCCCAACCTTCACCAACATCAACCAATCCCGCATTTTCTGCTCCAGCATCGACAAGTAATCTTTTCCCTGAGCGTGGCAAGGTTTTTAATTGTTTTATTGAATTTTTATAGGAACAATGCTCACTCCAAAGCACCCCAAATACACCTAACTCCGTATAAGTTGGAACTCTACCTAAATGTTCGACAATTGTTTGATATTCTGCTTCGTCTAACCCAACTTCTTTTGCAGTATCGATATTTACATCAATTTCTGAATATAATTCGTCACTATAATTTTCAAATTTGCTCATTTTTCATTTTTATGTTTTAAAAAAAAGCAAGTTAACAAAAATTTTCGAGAAAATTATTTGAATTGCTTAAGATTATATTAACTAAATTATATTTATTATGAAAAATAAATTTCTTTTTTTATTTTTTGCCTTCATCTTATCATTCATTTTTTTACAATCATTATCATTGCAAGCAAAAACAGAAGATTCAACAACTTTTGAATCACAAATTAATCAAATCAAATCAAAAACATTCCAAACTGATTCATTGTTAATAATAAAAAATGTTATTTATAAAGAATTAGATTTCGAAAAATATGATTCAAATCGTGTAATGCTTGATATATATTTACCTGCGAAGGACACAACTGAAGAAAAGCATCCTGTTATATTTTTTGTTCACGGTGGTGGCTGGAATTCAGGGGATAAAGTCTTTTCACTTGAAAAAGCCAAAGCAATTATTGATAGTGGTTTTATATTAGTATCAGTAAATTATCGTTTTTCGCCAAATCCTGTCGATTTGAATAATCCAAACAGAATAAAATTCCCCGTTCATCTTCTCGATGTTAGCGATGCCTTAAACTTTTGTTTACAAATTTTACCTAAATTCAACGGAGATATTTTTAACATAACTTTAATGGGACATTCAGCAGGAGGAAATTTAGTTACAAGTTTAGTAACTTTGGATGATATATTGAAAAAATCATATCGACGAAATATTTCAAGTGTTGTAAATATTGATGGTGTTGCTTTGGATATTCCTAATTTTATCAAAGAAATAAATGGAACTTATAAAGAAATGTTTTTAAATGCTTTTGGAACCGATTCAACTGAATGGGCAAAAGCATCACCCGTTTTTAATATCAAGAAGAATCAAAAATTGCCGCCATTTTTAATTCTTTCGCAAAATAATCCAACTCGAATTAAATATTATTACGAATTTAAAGATAGCTTAGCAATATACGGACATAAAGTGGTTATTGAAATATTAAAAAATTATGACCACAACCAACTTTTGATGAAATTTTGTGATTTCTCCGATGCTGAATCAAGTGAATACACTAAGCTTATTTTTAATTTTATAAAGTCAAATTGTAAAAATTTATAATTTACAAGAAAATATTTTATTTAGAATAATTTTGTATATTTGTAATATGTTACTTTAAAAATAATTTTTTTAATTTGGGAGTTTTTAATGAAAAAATCAACAAACTCAAAGATTTTGAAAATGTTAATAATAATGACATTTTCATTAAATTTCTTTTCGTGTGGCAATGATAATTCCACATCGCCTTCAAAGAGTTCAGCAAAACAGATAATCACATTTAACTTTAACAGTTTTACTCCAGTAATTGAAGGAGCTATTGACCAAAATACAAAGATTATCACTTTGGCTGTTCCATTCGGAACAGATATAACAAATTTAACACCGACAATCACAATTTCAAGCAATGCAACAATAAATCCATCTTCAAATATTCCGCAAAACTTCACTAATCCAGTATTATACACAGTTACTGCAGAAGATGGATCAACTGCAACTTATACTGTGAAAGTAATCTTTAATACAAATAATCCTGGAACGATTTCTGGAACTATATCAGCAAATACTACGCTTAAAGATCTTGGATTAGCTATCGATTACATAGTCTCTGGACCAGTCTATATTGATGGCAACGCCTTGTTAACCATAGAACCAGGTACTACAATTAATTTCTCATCAGTAAATGACTATTTTCAAATTAACGAAAATGCCGGAATAAGAGCAATTGGTACTGCTGAAAAACCAATTGTTTTTGCTGGTCCTGTGAACAACAATAATAAAGGGTCATGGGATGGTATCTATATTAAATCAAACAGAAACGATAATAAATTTGAATATGTTGAAATTTATCGTGCTGGTAGTTATGAAAATGGTGCTTTAAATTTGGAAAATGGGGCTAAACTTGCAATGTCTAATTGCAAAATTTCAGCATCCTTACATAATGGTTTATATTTAAACAGTAATGCAACCTTAACCCTTTTTGATAACAATACAATTGAATTTTGCGATGGTTATCCAATTTCTTGTAATGATCTAACTCAAACTGAGAAATTTAACAACTCAAACATATTCCTTAATAATATTAAATCTTCAGTTGATATTAGAGTTGGGACTATAATCAGCAATACTTTCACTTTGAATAAAATAGATATTCCTTATGATATTTATGATATAGATGTTACGAATGGAACATTTAATATTTCAAATGGTGTAACACTGAGGTTTAAAAATAATGGTTATCTCAATGTAAAAGATGGCGGTATTTTGAATGCAAACGGGGTTACATTTACAGCAACGAGCGCTGTCCCAGGTTTTTGGTATAGTATTGAAATTAATAATAAATACGACAATGTTCTCCAAAATTGCATAATAGAATATTGTGGTATGAATGATGAAGGTGGTATTTACACACCAGATGGGAAAATATCTTTAACAGATGTTAAAATACAGCATAGTTCATCGTATGGCATTGTCTTTTCTTCCGAAAACAATTTGATAACACACCAGAACGTTACATTCTCAGATTGTGCTAAAGGAAATGTATTTGATTATTCAACTAATGAAGTGCTTGAAAATTTGCCATAGACTATTGTTTCTGTTTCATTAATAAAAAAAGAGGTGGATTATTGGCAATCTACCTCTTTTTTTTTTATTCACTTATTGAATTAATGCTTCGGTCGTAACTTCGCAGCCAGCTCTTTGGAACATTGCCGAGGCGCCGCAATAAGTTGTTTGACTTAACTCTATTGCTCTTTCCAAATCTTTCAATTCAGCATCGGGACTTTTCAATATATATTTTAGATGGACTTTCGTATATACTTTTGGATGTTTATCTGCACGAGTTCCCTCAACTTCCATAGTTAATCCATCTATTTGTTTTCTTTTCTTTCTTAAAATAGCTAAAACATCCATAAATGAACAAGCAGCCATTGCTTCCAGTAAAACAGCCATTGGAGCAGAAGCAGTATTTTCTCCTCCTACTTCAGGTACAGTATCGAAATGTGTTATATGCCCATCTTTATCACTTCCGATTATGTGCATATTTTTGTCAAATGTTAATGTTACTTTCATAATTTTACCATTGTTTAATTTATATTTATATAACGTTTATAATTTCAAATTATTAGTTAATAGTATTTTAAATAAAATACTTTTCAAAATCTCATATTACCAAGATGGAATTCGAATGGATATAATATGTAAAATTTTGTTGATTTGCCAAATTCTATTGCTGGAGCTGGCAATTTAAACAAATTCAATCCTTGCTTTAACCAATTCCAAAAAGGTGGACCATCAGGCAACAACTTGACTAAATCATAATCGAGAGCAACAATAAATCTTCGGTTTCCCCAAACCCATTCTGACACCGGCTCTGATTTAAGAGGATCACAAGTCCATTTATCACTGCCTGGGCTACACATTGAATAGGCGGCATATCCAAAACTAAGTTGCATCCATTCAGGGAGATACTCTTTTACAACTCCACCAAATAAATTTCTGATATTAACAGCCCACCAAAATGATTGGGCACTATAATTATCGATGAATGAATCGTGTGGTTTTCGATTTTCCTCACCCAACCAAGGTGGATTAACATATTCAAATTTCGGTGAAAAATTTTGCAAAACTGGGAAATAATGTTGAGCTAAGAAAAAACCTGCACCTAACACATCTGCGTAAAAATCTGAAGGAGAGAAACCAAAATCAAGACTATAACCATCTAAGATTTCGATATATGTCATATAACTTAAGCCCAAAATAGAGCCTATTATCGTTGAAGTTTCCCAACTTACCCCAGCTGTTTGCAATGCTTCAGATAATACATAGCTTGTGCCATAACCACCAAAAAAATGTCCAAATTTATCAACCCATAAGCAATATTTTATATCTTCTTGAATTTGAAAAGGTCCAACTCGTTTCCAAATCGTACTTTGTTGCAATTCGTGTTGAACATAAAAAACTCCACCATAAAATCCACCAATTAGCGCAGCATTCAAAGGTTTAATTTCTGTATTCAAAAGTGGTCGAGCACCTGTTAATGTATAGCGGGGATTATCAGCGTAAGTAAATTGTTCTTCGGGAACATATCTCAAAGTGTCTTGTTCTTTTTTCTCAATATTTTCAGACTCGTTATTAATATCAAAATTCAATCCATCAACGTTTCTTTCTGCATAAAAATTTGCTGAAATATCAAAATTTTTATCTGAAATAATATTATCTGAAATTATATTAATATTATTTTTAAAAAAAATAAAATTTGTGGTATTATTTTTGATAAAAATTCGATTAAATGTATTAATTTTGTTGAAGTTAAATACGTTATCTTTTGAAAATAAATTTGTATTTATAAAAAGCAGAAAAAATATAAGTAGTTTTATATTGGTGTTATGTTTCATTTTTGATTTTTTTCAAAATTAAGAATATTTAATAATTTAAAATAAATAAATGTCTGAAATTTCCGATATATTAAAACAAGCACGTGAAAATAAAGGCCTGTCGATTGATGAATTAAGCGATAGAACAAAAATCCGCAAATCCATCATTATTAATATTGAAGAAAGCAATTTCGAAGATTTCCAAGATGTTTATTTGAAAGCTTTCATCCGAAGCCTTGCAAAAGAATTAAAAATCATTGAAACTCCCGAGTTTATTGAGGCTTATAAAAATTTCACTAAAACTCTTTCAACCAAAAAAACTACTACATCCGATAAAGATATAAAAAATAAATTAGAAACTGAAAATAAAAAAGAAACATCTCAAAAACCAAGACATAAGCTTGTTGTTAGCGATTTAGAAGCAATTGAACCAACTCCAAATCCTATAACTTCATACAAACCAAAGAAAGATATATCAAAAATCTTTTCAAAAAAACCGAAACTAACAGCAAATTTTTATATTTATACATCATTAATTATATTTATTGCCATAGTATTATTTGTAACGTTTTATCCCTTTTCTAAAGAAAATTCCATCGAACCCGTTAGTCTTGACACGGTAAAAACACCTAACACATTAGAAGTAAAATCAAGCAACTCCGCAACTAATGATATAATGCAATATTTTAAGAGTAGCGACAGTTTGAATTTAAAAGTCGAAGCTCTGGATACTGTTTGGGTCAGTATTTTAATTGATAAGACTAAAAAAGCACCAATTTCATATATGATGCCTAATCAATCTTTTCAAGTTTCTGCTTTGAATGAATTTAAAATCTCTCATGGAAATGCATCTCGAATCAAGTTCTATTTGAACGATAAGCTTTTGCAACCCTTTGCTCCGTCTGGTTTTATAGCAAAAGATGTTGTTATTACAAGGGATTCTGTTTATATTCCATATAATAGGAAATCAGATACTTTAAGAGTATATAAGAAGACGAAACAAAAGGATGATAAAAAGGAATTCCGAATGGTCGAACCAAGCAATATAGATGATCTGCTAAAAAAGAATACTAAATAAAAATCTAAATACCTAAAATATTAATTCTCAAAGTCCACTTCTAATTATATCGTGTAATCTTATAACCCCTACAACTTTATTACTTTCGTCAACCACAACGAGCAAACTAATTTGACTTTCTCTGCTTTCCATCAATGCCAAAGCTACGTCTAAATATTCGTTTGCGTTTATACTTATTGGATTTTTAGTCATAATATCACTTGTTGTTAAATTATTTATTTCGTTATACTTTTGTAAGGCACGACGAACATCGCCATCTGTAATTAATCCTTTTAATTCATATTCTTCATTAATTATTACGACACAACCTAAACCTTTTTCCGATATTTTAATTATTGCATCTTTAAAAGTTGATCTTTCGAACAAAACTGGCAGATTATTTCCTTTATGCATAATGTCTTTAACTTGCAAATTTATTTGCTTGCCGATAGTGCCAAGAGGATGGGTTTTCGAAAAATCCTCTAATTTGAATTTTTTTAACAACGCTGAAACTATTGAAATAGCATCACCAATAACTATTGTAGAAGTTGTGCTCGAAGTAGGTGCAATATTGAATGGACAAGCTTCACGAGTTATTGCCGCTTCTAAAACAACATCTGAATTATATGCTAAATATGAATTTGTATTGCTGACAATTGAAATAATTTGGGCGGCTCTTGATTTAATAAACGGTACTAATCGAGTAATTTCCTCCGTGCTACCGCTTTTGGAAAGTAATATTACAACATCTTTTGGTTGAATTATTCCAATATCACCGTGAAGCGCTTCCACTGGATGTAAAAATGCAGCTGAAATATTATAGCTCGAAAGTGTTGCAGCTATTTTTTTAGCAATTAAACCGGATTTTCCGATGCCTGAAAGTATAACTTTGTTAGCTTCGGAAATCATTTTTGCCGCTTTAAAATAATGAACCCCGATTTTCGATTGTGCGAGAATCAGGGATTCAATTTCAATTTTAAATATTTCGTTGAATTTTTCTTTGTATTCGAACTCTTTTTCAGAATTTAATTTTTTTTCGTTATTGCTATTCATCTTTTTCTTAAAATTGTCGTTTTAGATTTATGCAAATTAAGGAAAAAGTGAATATGATTTTCAACCCGGGGGCCAATTCATTTTGCGACCACCAATTAAATGCAGGTGAATATGAAATACAGTTTGCCCTGCACCTTCGTTTACATTGAAAACAAGTCGATAGCCATCTTTTTCAATTCCTTTTTCCTTTGCGATTTGTCTTGCGACGTCAACCAGCTTGCCAATCAAAGGTAAATCATCAGGCGTTAAATCATTTATTGTCGAAATTTCTTTTTTCGGAATAATTAAAATATGTACCGGCGCTTGTGGATTAATGTCTTTAATTGCTATTATTTCTTCATTTTCAAACACAATATCTGCAGGGATTTCCCGCTTAATAATTTTTGTAAATATTGAATTTGCCATAATTTTTCTTATAAATTATAAAAATTATAAAAATAAACTCCTTGAACGCAGTAGCATCCAAGGAGTTTATGTTAATTAAAGATGATTACTTAACAAGTGTCATCTTGCCTGTAAGTACTTTCGAACCTGCAGTCAAGCGATAAATGTAAGTTCCATTTGCAACAAATGTACCGGCTTGATTAGTTCCATCCCACATAAAGTTATGTGTTGATGCAGCCATTTCGCCTTCTGCTAATGTTTTAACTATATTACCATACATATCAATTACATCTAATTTAGCGAATTGTGCTTCTGGTAATGTGAACGAAATCATAGTGGAACCGTTGAATGGGTTCGGGCTATTTTGTTCGAGTGTTAATTCACCAACTGAGCCAAATGTAACTGTAATTGGTTCACTTGTGTTGCAAGATTGTGTTCCATCGTTATCTACTTG
This sequence comes from uncultured Chloroherpeton sp., assembly GCA_964500435.1. Classification (GTDB taxonomy): domain Bacteria; phylum Bacteroidota; class Ignavibacteria; order Kapaibacteriales; family UBA2268; genus GWF2-33-9. The sequence goes on from CAZCNL010000005.1 coordinate 62,872, forward strand.
ACGTAAGCGATATTGATATGTTTGGTTCGCTGTAACATTTTGGTCAAAGAATGAGTAACGATTTGCTGAAACTGTATTGCCTTTACCTTCTTTGAAACCAATTTGGTTCCATGCAGCTGAAGCGTCAGTTCCTGTTCTTCTTTCAACCCAGAATCCATGGTTATTTGTTTCTGATGCTGTTTCCCAAATTAAATCAATTCCTGAAGTGCGTACTTCAGCGTGGAAGTCAGTCAATTCAACTGGCAAGTCATCAGAGCACCATTGGTAAACATCAGCTTCTTCGCCATATGTACGTGGTCCAAAGTATGGACGGTGCATTGGTAACCAAGTTCCTTGTTGTAATGTTTGAGTACAATTATCAACAGGATTTAATCCGTAGTGATAGTAATGTGGGAAAGCGGGGTTACCAACTACCGGCGAGAATTGTTGCCATCCACCAGAGAACATAACGTTTTCGTATGCAAAGAAGTTATCATTTACTCTTTGATTATTTATGTTCTTTGTTCTGAAATTCTTATCTAAGTTGAATGAGTTGCCTTGATCGCCGTATTTTCCATTCAAAGCAACGTAAGTGTTCATTGTTCTCATACCACTACGTGAAGCAGAAGCACCTAAGTTCAAACCATATTCACCTAATTGTGCGACAGCAATCCAATAAGTACCTGGTTGAAGTTCAACTGGGGGTATATCAAATTTGACATATCTTTCAAATCCAAGAATTTGATTATAACCACGTGTAGTTTGATACCATGTTCCAGGAACGATTGATTGAATATCACCAGGAATTCCACCTTTATCTTTATAAACCATCACTTGAATTGGTTCTGGTGAAAGACTTAATCCAGTGAAGAATGTTTCATAACCACGTAATGTATCGGCATTTAATACTGTAAATTTAACAGCTAATTGTCCTGAACCGTTACCACCAGTAACACCAGCTGCGTCTTCAACTGAATTCCATGCTGGCCATCCATTACCACTTGTGTAACTGCTTGCAAAGAAGTTTAAGCCACGTCCAGGTATTCCTGTAAAGTTTTGAACATTGCTTTGTGGTTGGTCAACTATTGGGTCATAAGCAAATGATTCGCCAAATCTTAATTGAAGATTTGTAAAGTTAGTATCATTAATTGTATTTAAGTCTTTTTCGGACATAATAACCATTGCTTGAAGTTTGTAGTAGCCAATAGTGTCAGTTTGGCTCTTACGTGCATTCCAAGCAGGCATACTAATTTCGATTTGACGTCCACCATTTAAGTTCGAGATATTTTCAGTACGGCAATAAATTGGGTCTTTTTCTGTGTTTCCAAATCTATCTGAACGATAAATCTTTAATTTTACTGACATACTTGGAGCATTCTTTGATGAATTGTTGCTCAAAGTTACAGTAATTGGAATACTTGTTGCTTGGGATGCTGGTGCCATTGTGTAAGGCCAGTTGACGTTTACTGAGCTTACTTCGATATCTGGAACTTCTTTTGGTACTGTAATGCTTATGTTGTCAACTACGAAATCATCATTATCATCTTGTAATGGATTCATTGGGTTACAAGTTTTCATATCATTTGTTGCAAATACATGTACTCTGAAACGGAAGTTACGAGCACCTTCATTTTTCCAACGTATGAATGTATCAGGTATAGTAACGAAATATTTCTTAAATTCGTGGTCAATACCATCATCGAACATATTAGGACGTAAACCATTTTTCTTAAGTCCACCATTATCTTCTAATGTAAGAGCAGAGTCTTTATCTGTTTCAAGGAAACCCACTCTATAACCGCCACCACCGAGAACAGTGATTGCTGGGTTCTTTGGCACACTTGTTCCTCCAACTGGTTGTAATCCAAAACGTCTTGGGTGAACACTCCAGTTTGCATTTGGTAAGTTTGTAATGCCATTCAAACCATCATCACTTGGTAATGCAAATTCAACAGCTAATTCGTCAGGAGCTGCGCAAACAGCTTTTGCATTTGTATAAGGTGAATACCAGTTCCCACCTACGATAACTCTTGGTTCTGGACCGACCATTCTTTGGTCTGACCAACCACGAGGCCAATCGTTTTGTTTTAATGTTCTTTGAACTGATATTGATAAAATTGAATTATATTTTCCAGTCATATTGATTGGGAATGAGCGGATTTCATCGCCATTACCTGCACGACCTGTAAGTTTGCCTGGGTTTGGTTCTTGGCCATCAAGAGTAATACGATTCATCTTGATCACTGGTGAAGCAACACTAACAGTTGTGTATGTTCTATCATAAATATATCCATTTTGGTCAAATTTTGCTTCATAGGAAGCATTGAAACGACCTCTTGGTGGCAATGGATTTTCGCAATTGATTTCACCATCAACTACTTCTGCATCAATGTTTACCCATTTCCAAACTGATGGCATATTTACACCATAAACACTATGGAATTCTGTTACATCATCGTTGAATTCTGGTAAACGCCGCATAACAAATAAGTTCAAACTATATTCATCATCAAATGGCCATGCATCGCCTAATGATTCATCATTTGGTGTCATTGGTTCTGCTGTTACGTATGCACGTAAACGTCCAATATGAGATGGAATAAATTCGTTTGGTTCGAATGGTGGGAAATAAACTTGTACAAATTTATATGGGGGTATACCTTTATATCCGGTTCCATCAAAGTTTGTTTGTGGTGTTGCTACATATATTGACCCGCTTTTTGTTACATTAGCGGCTAACCATACTTTTGCTTGTGGGTCTTTACAATATGTATAAATCAATCCAGGATCGCCACTTGATGTTGCGGATAAGCAGTTTTTGTCAATTGGAACTAATCTGTTATAAATTACTTTTTGTGTAACTTGGTTTTCCATTCTAAAGCGAACACGGAAGTTTAATTCTTGAGGAGTAAAGTTAACGCCGTTTGGTCCTTGGATGTCATTTGTTAAATTTTGTACTAAAGCAACTGGTTGAACAGCGCCAAGACGTGGAACTCCAGCAAATAACTCATAGTTGTTAGCTGCAGCAATTTTATTTGGGAATTTATCGAGTGGTACTGATAAATCTTTTGTTTCACGAACATAGTATTGTACGTCTGGAGCACGTAAAACGTTCTTCCATTGTTTAAACATTACTCTTGTTCCTGATTGTGGAACTTGATAATTATCATCAGAAAGACCACTTAAGCGATATTTATCGAAATATACGGTGAATTGTTTATATTCGCCATTTAAGCCTGGTGTTGCATAGGGATAGAAATATTCAGGTGTTCCTGATTTCGGTGGATAGTTTGTTGGATCATTTGGATTTGGAGCTGGTACACCAATTGGATAGTTCACGTGACGAGCCCAACCTGAAACTCCACAAATTGTATTTATTCTGATTGCTGAATATGGATAATCATTGAAAAATGCTAAACCTGTTATAATGTCAACAACTTTTTTGTAAATTATTGTAACACTACTATCGTTTCCATTTAATACAACTTGTGCATCTAAAGTAACAACATTATTATCTTGAATTGGTCGTTTATCTGGGTCAAAAGTTTGATTTCCAGCATAGTTCAAGTTGACTGTACCTTTTATTGCCATATTATAAATAGAAATAATTAATTTATCGGCATTAATGGAACGTTTGAAATATGCTTTACCGAAATCATCAACTATTTTTTTCTTTGGGTTATATTGTGAAAGTTGCATATCTCCCCAAGCAAAAGCAATCAAAGCTTGGCGTAAATTATCTTTCAAGCTTGTAAAGCTAACGCCTCTTGCACGGATACCATCCAAGTGCTTTGAAGGTCCAGTTGTTGGAGGTGTTTCAGTAACTTTTGTTGGGTCTAACCCTAATACTGAATGCAAATATCCAAAATCATCACGAACATTATCGCCAGTACCTAAACCGCCACCATTATCTGCGAAGTTACGGCAACGTGTACAACCAATTAATGGGTCTGTAACTGTTAAAAACCAGTCCATACTCATTGGGTCATACGCACTCATTGAACCTGCTGGTACGATTCTGTTTCCTGAGTTATCATAGAAATATCTTCTATTCGTAAGAGCGATAACACCATTTGTAGAAACATAGAAACTATCGTAGCGAACACCATTAAAGTAAAAACCACCAGCAATACTAATTGGCATTGGACCTGCAATTGCATCATCTGTTGAATCAAGTGCACCGTCTCCGACTACTGAATGGTCAAAGAAGTTTACTAATTGGTCTAATGAGTTTGCCGTATTGCGGAAAAATGGGAGTCCATCACCTTTGTGTTGTTCCCAAAATTCCTTTGGTAATAACCTTGGACCTGGAAGTATACGTGTCCAAGTACCTGGTTGTGTTAAAGTGTCTGTGAAAGTCTGTGTAATATCCCATTTCGATGTTCCATCCGCATTTTTGTATTGAGATGGGATGATTTCATCGGAATCTACCCAATAATATCCTGTGGATATTGATGGGATTGTCCTTGGTTGCGTCAACTCGCTAAATGGAGCTGGGAAACTGGTTTGGGAAGGATTAAACGAAGGTGGCTCCCCAATCCGGCTTTTTCGTAACAGTTCGTTGTCTGTATTTTTGTCACCTGCGTATGTAACAGTGACTAAACCAGCAACCAACACAAGAAGTAAAAATAACTTCTTCATTGAAATACCTGTAAATTTAGTTGAACAATTGTAATTAATATTTTTTATTTCTTTCATAATTTATTTATTTCCAAAATTATACTTTTTTATCTTTTGAAACGCCAGCCTTTATCTTCATTTTCGAATATCCAACTTACGATTTTTCCTTCGTTGAATGTTTCGAAATTATCCCAATAATCAATTGTATATGTATATCTCGAACTTGTATCTTCGATTGGGAATGATTTTGCTTGGTCTATAATAGCTTTTATTGTTAATTTCCATTTATCAAAATTCTTTGGTCTTAAATCTATCCAACCTTCATAGCACCATTTGTTCACATTTTCTTGAGTTAAAGGCAAACTAAGTTCTGCTTTATGTACTGGAATTTTTACTTCTTTTCCTCGAATGTATTTAGTCCCATCACTTAAAAGAACTACTAATCCAACGGAAAGCATCTGCGAGCGTAATAATTCATTTGTCGATAGTAATTCTTCGGCTTTTTTGGAAATCTCTTTGGAATCTGTTTCTAAAAAGTTATGCATCGAACCAGTTATTTTTTTAATGATATTTGCTTCGAACAGTAATTTTGAAAGTCTAGGTGGACCAAGCAATTCAAATGCAATGCTTTCTGTATTTGTAGAATTTTCGAGTTTCTTTAATTTTTCAAGGGCGCTGCTTCTTAACAAGCCACCACGGTAAGTTGGTCCTAATGTAGCAGCATCTAATGCATTTATCACATCACGACCGGTATTGCCAGCTCTTAATTCGTGTACTAAGTATGTTGCTATTTCTTCTGGTGTAACGATTTCCATTTGTCCTAATGAACTAATGGTTTCAAATTCTGCTCTTGAAAATGTGCCATTTTCGCCTGTATCGATAAATACTGCTTTGAATGTATCATTTTTATCAATCACATTTGTGAAATCGTTGAATACAATTTCACCTTCTGCATTGATTGCATCTTCAATTTTCATATCAACTAGATCAATTGGCTTTCCTCTCCGCTTAACTTGGTCGTATGCAATTTTTTTCCATGCAATTGCAGCTGTTGGTTTAATTTCTTTAACAAGTGGTCCATTTGGTGTACGTGCTAAAATATAAAGAAGCAATGTTTGGGCACCAGCAACTGCTGTTTTAGACATCAAGACTCTCGAAGGTCTTTCTTCGCTGTGTGTATATGGTATGTTAAATCCCATTCCACCTGTTCCTGCGGTTCCTACTTTAAAGTACATTTTTACTTCTGCATCGAGCATAGCTTTCTGCAAAATTTGAATATGTCTAATTAATTGAGGAATATATGTTGATGCAATGATCTTTTCCATTATATCAACATCCGCATTTCCTGTACGCATTTGTGCGAGAGCTTTTGCGGTTGTGCTGTATATGTCTAAATATGCGATGCCAGTAGCCGTATTAATGCAATCAATTATTATGTCAGGTTTAACTTCTAAGATTAAATTATATAAGAACATTCTATTTAAAATGTTCTCGTTTAAATCTTCGAAAATATCGCTAATGAATTCTTTTCTATTGTGTGGATCGTCTACGACGTTTGACCAATCAATGTCTTTCCATTCTGTGCGAGCAAAAATATTGCCCCAACGTGCTACGAATTTTGTGTTTTTTGATGAGAATTCTTTTTGTAATTCACTAACTGCTTCCTCTGCTTCGCTTTTTCTTAACGAAGAAATTATAATTTCAGAGGGATTAAATTTCATAAGTTCTTGGCTTATTGCCGAGCCTACGAGACCCCAACCACCAAGTATCAATATTTTTTTACCAGCAATTTCCATTAATAACTCGTTTATTTATATTTGGGTTTATTGCAAAATCCTAATTTACTAAATATTAATTTATTAACAAAAAAATTTCTTATAATTTTATCAAGTTTTCCACATTTGTATTTTTTCTTAATACAATAACAAATGAGTTTACTTTTTGTATGATATTTTTTTATTTTTTTTAATATATATTTTTTATATCTTCGTAAATATATATACTATAATTACTTACAGATTATAATATTTTCCCTTCAATTTTGCCATTTATTAACAATTTTAACAATACTTTAATTTTCGTGTTATTTATATTATTTTGGCTTTTGGCTACTATTGGAATATAATTATCTGTGTGTCCAAAATAATAATCATCTTTAATTTTATGTTCAAATATTACTTCACGTTCTGTGTTTAATTGTGATTTATAAAATTCTTCTGTTTTCTTTTTTGATAATTCCCTTAAAATGTTTGTCCTTTCTTTTTTTAAATTTTCCGAGACCTTGTTTTCCATAGTGATTGCAAGTGTATTTTCCCTTTCGGAATACGAAAAAACGTGCAAGTAACTAAATTTTAATTCGTTCAAAAAGTTATACGTTTCTTCAAATTCCACTTCACTCTCGCCGGGAAAACCTGTAATTACATCAATTCCTATGCCAGCATTAGGAACAAGTGAATTTATTAATTCTATTTTCCCTCTGAATTGCAAGGAATTATATCTTCGTCTCATTAATTTTAATATTGTGTCTGAGCCGCTTTGCAATGGCAAATGAAAATGCGGGCAAATTTTTTGAGATTTTGAAATCAAGTCAATTATTTCTTTATTTAAAATATTTGGTTCAATTGATGAAATTCTAACTCGCAAATCAACATCGGAATCTTCAATTGCTTTTAACACATCTGCAAATCGATAATTATTAAATCGATATTCTGATAAATTAATACCAACCAGAACCGCTTCTTTAAAACCTTTTTCAGAAATAGTTTTTAAAGTTGGGATAATTTCATTAAAGGGCATTGAACGGAACTTCCCTCTTGCTTGTGGAATTACGCAGTATGTGCAGTTATACTCGCAACCGTCTTGTATTTTTAACACTGCACGTGTTCTTGAATCAGCTTCACTACTGTATGCAAAATCAAATTGCAAATTCTCTATTTTAGGGTCAATGATTATGCTTTCTAAATTTTTATGGAATCCATCTGCATAATCTAATATATTAAATTTCCCCGTGTTTCCAACAACTAAATCAACTCCGGGAATTGCACTAAATTGAAATGGATTAATTTCAGCAGCACAACCTGTGACTATTATATAAATTTTAGGATTTGCACGCAATGCATGCCTTATCGCTTTTCTTGCATCAGCATCTGCTTTTTTCGTAACAGAACAGGTGTTTACAACCAAAATGTCTGATTCTTCGACTTTATCTGTTGTAATTGTCCCATTTTTAGTGAATTCATCGAGCATTCTCGATGTTTCGGCGTAATTTACTTTACATCCGAATGTTTCGAAAAAAACCTTAAATTTATTCGAATTTATATTATTTATATTATTTTCCATTAACTTAACTTAAAATAATTATTTTCTACTATTCTAATTTTTATGGATTTTTTTGCTAATATTGCTTACGGTAATTTTCCCATCATCAAATTTAAAGAAAACAAAATCTTTAAATGCTTTTATTGTAAATTTAATATCAGAATAAGATTTGCTATTTAAAAGCCATTTAACTAAATAAATTGCAGGTCGAAGAAATTTCACAAGTAAATTCCCGTGCAATCTATCAATTAACATAATATTTCTAATATAAAAATATCTTGTTTGAGTATGTATTTTTTCTTGTGTTATGTCCGGCAGCATTCTATCTAAGTTCGCTGTTGTTAAAATGTATATCTCATAGCCTGCTTTTCTTGCTCTTAAAAAGTATTCCGTATCGTCGCCATAAAGAAAGAAATATTTTTCGGGCAAACCGATTTTCTCAATTAATGAACGATGAAAAAAAGAACCTTCAAATGTTATTCCTTGCACAGGAATTAGTTTTTTGCTTAAATCTTTCTCTGATATTTTTTCATTCCAAAAGCTTTTAAATGGATTTGACAAATTATAACTTTTAACTTCATTGTAAAACACTTTGCCTTCTGAATTATATCTTAATGGTGCTAAAATTAAGTTTTCTTGCCTTTCGTTGAACAATTTTTCCAAACAATTTTCACGAGCGGAGACATCATCATCCATTTCCCAAATCCATTCAAAACCAAACTCATATGCCACCTTAAATCCTGTATATTGTCCTCCCGAACTGCCTAAATTTTCTTGGGTAACAACTATTAATTTATCATTTTTTTGGAATAATTCTTTCAACCATTCCTTAGTCCCGTCAGTTGAACCATTATTTACAATTATTAATTTATCAAATTCTTTTGTTTGCTGGAATAATTTTGCGACACTTTTTTTTAATAAATCCAATCTATTATAAGTAACAACAACAACTGCTATCGAATCTTTTTTTACACTTTCTATCATTAGTTATTTACTTTTCTTAATCTTAAATAAATTCGAAGTTTCAACATTAATTATATAATCTTCCACATAATCAATAGATTCTTTATGCGAAGGAATAACAAGCATTTGTTTTGCTTGTTCTGCATTAACCCAAATAAATTCGGAATGTTCTTCAGAAAGCTTTATTTGTGTACTTGGTTCAATTTCAATAGCAAATATAGGCGAAAAGCAAATTGCATTTCGTCTTATACTAAAATATGAAGCAACCTTTGGTACTGTCCATAAATTTAAAAACGAATTAATTCCTGTTTCCTCTTCAACTTCTCTTAAAGCGGTTTCGAGGCTTGTTTCTTCAGAGAAACTTGTACCTGTGCAAACTTGCCATATTCCGGGGTAAACATCGTCGCTTTCTGACCTTTTGAGTAGTAAATATAAAACACTCTGTTGTTTTATCTCTTTATAAAATATTACAATTTGTACGGTATCCGAAAAAAATTTCATAATTAATTAATTAAATTTTACTAAATTAACAATTAATAAATGAACAAGGTGAAAAAATGTTAAACAACAAATACGAAATTATTGTTGTTGATGATTCGAAAATGACCGTAGAAGCCGTTTGCAAAATGATAGAAGCATCAAAAGAACCAGGGTATATTTTATATAAAGCTTATTCAGGAATGGAATGTTTAAGATTGTTAGGTAATCATACAATTGATTTAGTTTTAATGGATGTTGTGATGGAAAATTTCGACGGTTTCGAAACAGCTCGTGTAATTCGTGCTAATCCAAAATATGAAAATATACCAATAATTTTTATGACTGCAAACGACCCAGATGCAAGTATGAAGGAGTTTGCTTTCAAGCACGGTGGTATTGATTATCTCTTAAAGCCTTTTACTGAAAAAGAAATAAATAATTATCTTTCTCTTTATATCCGATTTATCACACGAGAACGAGAAATTAATAAAAAATTAAGTGACCTCAATCTTCAATTGCATAAAGAAGTAATTGAAAAAACACGAGCAATTCATGAATTAAAAGAATCGCTTGAAGTCCGACATAAAATGTTTTCAATTATTTCTCATGATTTAAAAAATCCAATATTAGGCTATAAAGCTCTCGTAGATGAATATGTTTCGAATTTTGATTCGCTCGATATCGAAGATTTCAAAGATTTGCTGCAAATGCTCCAAAAATCTTCCGATAATTTAAGTACTCTGTTGAATGACCTTTTAACATGGGCGAATTTTCAACGAAATCAAATTGCTTACAATCCGACAGAATTCGATTTAAGCTTTGTAGCAACTCAAGTCATTGAACAAGCGAATTTACAAGCACAAGTAAAACAAATAGGTTTAGTAAATAAAATACCAAGCGAAACACTTGTACTCGCTGACCCGAGTTTAGTTTCTTTAATTTTTAGAAATTTAATTAGTAATGCAATAAAATTCACTCCTCAAGGTGGTTTTGTTACTCTTTTTGCTGCAAAAAATAAAGAAGACCAAAAAATAGAAGTTTCTGTTTCGGATACCGGAGTAGGCATTCCAGAGGATAAAATCCAAGAACTTTTTAAAGTTAGAACTAATAAAACTACGCTTGGCACAAATAAAGAAAGTGGCACAGGTCTCGGCTTGGTAATTGTTCACGAGGCTGTGGCAATAAATCAAGGGAAAATAAAGGTCGAAAGTAAACTTGGTAAAGGTTCTACTTTCACTTTTACTTTGCCTTCTGTCGAAAAAGAAATTCAAATTGAATTATAGAAAATTCAATTAAAATGATTTTAATAAAACTCGAAATATAAATTTTAGTAGTTATTTTTAATTTAATAAATCTTTAAGCGCTAAACCAAGTTCGGGAAATTGGAATTCAAAGTTAGCACCGAGTAGTTTTTTGCTTGAAACTCTTTGAGAAGCAAGCACCATTTCGGCACTTTCGCCCAATATTAATTTGATAGCAAATTCCGGTACTTTGAAAATCGATGGTCGATGCAATTGTTTACCTATTTGTTTAGCAAATTCATTCATAATTACTGGATTTGGCGCAACTGCATTATAAACACCTTTAAAATTAGGAACTTCGATAAATTTCACATATAAATTTGCTAAATCTTGAATATGTATCCATGAATACCACTGTCGTCCTGTACCAATTGGACCACCTACAAAAAATTTAAATGGCAACATTAACTTTGGCAATGCTCCAGTTTTTGTATCCAACACTATTCCTACTCTTGGATTTACAACTCTAATATTTTCTTTAACTTTTCTTGAGGCTTCCTCCCAATCTACACAAACTTTTGCTAAAAAAGTATCTGCTGCTGCTGCGTCTTCGGTCAAAATTGTATCTCCTTGATTACCATAAATTCCAATTGCGGATGTCGATACAAAAACTTTTTCATCGTTTGGAAATTTATTTAATAATTCAGCTAATTTATTTGTTGTTTCAATTCGTGAATTATATATTTCTTGCTTATATTTTTCTGTCCATAAACTGCCAGCAATAGAAGCACCCGCTAAATTAATGATTGCATCTGATTTTCCTAATGCATTTAGCTGCTCGTTTATATTGTTGTCAGCAAATTTTATATGACCAATAGCATTAGGGAGTATCCTTTTGGAATTTTCTATATTTCGTGTAAAGCTATAATATTTATATCCTTTTTTATCTAAAACTTGAGCAATTTTTCGTCCGATTGCTCCTGTTCCACCGACTAAAATAATATTCATTAAAACAAACTCCTAATTAAAATTCACATTTTTATTTGATTATTTTTTGGGTAAAGGTGGCAATACGGGATTTTTAGGTTTAATTGCTGGAGGTGCATTTGCACCTGTATTTTCTTCTTGCAATATTGTTTCGTTTGTTTGAACATCATTCGAAGGTTGAGATATATTGTAACTTAAATTAAATGTAGTCTTTTTATATGGTAAGATAGGGTCAGCGTATATTTTTGCCATTAACTTGCCCCAAATAGGAGCGGCAACTTTACCTCCATAGCCATAACTACCCAAGAAATCGAAATTTATTCTTTTATCATCAAATCCCACCCAAACTCCACAAACAAGTTCCGGTGTATAACCAATAAACCAAGCATCTGCGGCATCATTTGTTGTGCCTGTTTTCCCTGCTGCTTCGACACCTGTTAAATATTTCTTGATTACCGATGCGGTGCCATTATCTATCACACCTTTCATCATAAATATCATTTCTTCGGCAATACTATCTGGGATAATTCCTTTTATTTGTATGGGTCTTCTGTTTTGCTGTATAAGCATATTCCCATAGTGGTCTTGAACATCTTTTAAATATTTAGGTTCATTACGAGTTCCTCGATTTGGGAAAGTACTGAAAGCACTTGTCATTTCAAGCGGCGAAACATCGCCACCGGCACCTAAAGCAAGTGCAGGATAAGCGACAAGTGGCGATTTTATTCCCATTTTCTTTGCTATTTCAACAACTTCATCAGGATTTGTAACTTCTGTTATCAATCTTGCAGCGACAGTATTAATAGAATAACTCAGCGCAGAATATAAGGAACGTCTTTCTCCTGGTGCACATGAACCTGCACCAGATGGCGACCATACTTCTCCCGAAGGTAAAGTATAAGAATATGGTCCACATTCAATAGTACTCGATGGTGTCAAACCTCTTAGTAATGCTGCAGTATAAACAAACGGTTTAAACGATGAACCTGGTTGGCGACGTATTTGAGTTACGTGATTTAATGAATATTTGCCCGCAGGATTTTCAAGTAATGCTTTTGGTGAACCTCCGACTAATGCGAGTATGTCGCCTGTGCGTTGGTCAATCACAACAAGCCCAATTTGAATTGTAGTTGCTACATTTTTGACGGAGTCTATGAAATTCTTATTATTTTTTAATTTATTGTAAATTTTGTCTTTCTCATTTCCTGTTGCAGCACGATATTGCGAATTTGTTCTTATTGCTTTGTCAATCAAACTTTGTAATACTTTTGCATTTTTTGACCAAGACCAATTTCGATTAAACATTGTTTGAATTTCATTCAAGTGCTGTTCGACGACTTCATTAGCATATTGCTGTATACGAAAATTCAAAGTTGTATTAATAACTAACCCATCTCGATATAAATCGTAATTTTCTAAACGATTGTCATCATTTAAATCTTGTCTAATCATTTCAACAAAATGTGGTGCCAGGCTTCGCTTTGAATTCGATAATCGCTTAATTTGATTCTTATCCGCAGAAATTAATGGTTCAGACAAAGCGGAGATAAATTCAGCAGGAGTAATTGCGTTTTGATTCAACATTAAGTTTAAAACTACATCACGTCTTTGAATTGCTTTATCGGGATTTATAAAAGGGTCATAGCCTGCGGGTGATTTAAGCAGGGCGACTAAAGTTGCGCATTCAGATAATGTTAATTCCGTGGGGGTTTTGCCAAAAAATACTTGTGCGGCGACTCCCACTCCGTATGCTCCTCGTCCAAAATAAACTGTATTAGAATATAATTGTAATATCTGATTTTTGGTATAATTTCGTTCGATTTGAATTGCCGTAAAAGCTTCTCGAATTTTTCTACTTAAAGATGTTTCTTTTGTTAAATATAAATTTCGTGCAAGCTGCATCGTAATGGTAGATGCTCCTTCTTTTGCGTGACCAGCTATTAAATTTTTTATTGCCGCTTGAAATATTCTGCCAACGTGCACTCCCCAATGCTTGTAAAAATTCTTATCTTCCGTAGCAATTAATGCTTTAATAAAATTTTTTGGAATACTATCGAATGGCAAATCTACTCTACGTTCTATATAAAAATGGTCAAGTAAAACACCATCCGATGAATAAATTTCCGTTGCTAAATTCAATTTTGGATTTTCTAATTCAGACAAAGATGGCATTCCATCGCTTATTACAACTTTAATATAAATGAACGTTGCAACAGCAATTATAATAAAGCCTGCAATTAAACTAAAAAGAAATTTTAATGGTGTCATTTTATTTTTGAATTTTTTCTAAAACAACTCGTCGCAAGCGTTTTCGGTAACTATCCAATGATTCATTTTCTCTTCTTTCTAATGGTTCAGTCTTTCCTGCCGAACGACCTGCCAGTAACTCTTTCGGTACTCCGAGTTCAATTAATTTTGATATAACAAAATTGACTCGTCGTTCTCCTAATTTTTGATTGTATTCAACACTTGCAACATCATCAGTATGCCCGACTAAGACGATTTTATCGATTTTATCCTTTACTTGCAATATATTTATTGCAAGCGATTTAATTTCCTCTTCCCATGTAATATTTGTTTCAACTCCATTGCTATCAAGAACATAGCGATACGGATTATTATAAACATCTGTCGGAAAATTGATTCTTAATGTATATATTTCGGGTAAATAAAAATCTTGACGAATAATTTTTGTTGTGTCTTCTATGCTTACTGAAATTTTTGCATTTTGCGGGAATAAATCTTTCGTTTGAGCTGTTACCAAATATTCTTGATTTTTAATCATTGGAATGGAATATTTTCCATCTTGGTTCGTAAAAACAGTATTTTTTAAATCACTGGCACTTTCTTCTGCAAAAACTTCAGCATTTGGGATAGGCTTTTTTGTTTTCTCTTCGTAAACATAACCTTCCAATTTATAAAACCAGTTGTCTTTTGGTCCTTCAACCTTGAACTCTTCTTTTGTTTCGATTCCAAGTGTTGGCTCTTTAATTTCTTTCTTTTGGACAATTTCTTTGATTATTTCTTTATACCGAACAAAAATATCATAACCACCAGTATTATTGTGTGTGTCTATTTCATTATTTTGATTACTGGAATAGTAAAAGAGCGAATCACAATCTTTTAAACAATTTGGTGAGAGTTCATTAAATTGGGTATTCAGTGGTGCTCGTAAATTTTCTCGGTTCGAAAGCAAACGTTGTTTTTCGATTTCTTCTTTTTTAATTAATTTTTGTGTGAAAAAAGCGGGATCTATTTTCACACGAAAAATATCAAACCCGCCAATTGTTTCGCCACCGTTTGATGAAAAATATAGATATTTCGCATCGGGCGATAAAAAAGGTGTAATTTCGTCGCATGCTGTATTAACGTCACTTCCGCAATTTACTGGTTCAGAAAGTTTTCCATTATCATTATAAACCATCCAAATATCAACTCCGCCGTAGCCACCTTCTCTATCGCTTGCAAAAAATATAATTTTGCCATCTTGTGTTGACGTTGGTTGGGAGTACCAGTCTTCTAATTTTAAATTACTAAAATCTAATTTATCAAATGAAGAAATTATTTCGTTTTTAACATTAGCACTGTAAATCCTTGATTGACCAATTATTTCGGTCATTGGCACCAAAATTCTGCCATTTGCATCAATTATTTCCTTTTGACGATATGCCGAATAATCTTTTGCAAAGGAAATAAACATTTTATTATCTAAAAATGCAGGGAATCCGTAGCTGCCTTGTTCGGGAACTTGCAATGTCTTTTGTGGTAATATCTTATTATAAGTCAAATATTTGCATATTAAAATTGAATTTTTATTTGCGTCTGTTATAGTTAAATATGGTGTGTTTTGCCAAAAAGATAAAGCCCATTCATCGCCTGTTGAATTTATTTGTTTTACTGGTTCAATTTTGTAATGCCAACCATTTAATTTGCCCGCAAGTATTGATGTATCTCTTGGTACACCCGTGTATTTCACGGGATTGCAAATAACTTGTGGTTTTGGACATTCCTGCTCTTTCAAATTCGTTTTAACAATTTGACAAGATGTTATTAGTTCAGTTATTATAAAAATGAATATTATTTGAAATAATCTTTTCAATTTTTCTTTTTTACCTTTATAAATATTAAAAAATAAAAATTATTACATTTATTTATTTCAATTTAATAAAAAAATTAATTTTATAATCAAAAATTATTTTATTATTTTCAATTTTAGTGTTAAAATAAGAAAAATATGTTAAAATATAAGATAAGATACTTCATTAAGATAACTTGCTTAATATTAACAATTCTCGTTTTCTTACCAAGCTTTTCTTTATTTTCACAAAAATTAAATTTAAATCAGCGTTTAACTCCCGAAGTTTTC
The DNA here is from genome assembly GCA_964500435.1 of uncultured Chloroherpeton sp. Lineage (GTDB taxonomy): Bacteria > Bacteroidota > Ignavibacteria > Kapaibacteriales > UBA2268 > GWF2-33-9. The sequence goes on from CAZCNL010000005.1 coordinate 78,826, forward strand.
AAAGAATGGGATGCATATATTCGAAAAAATGCACCTTCGCAAGATGCTTACAATGTCGTTATCGCAATTGCAAAACAACATTATCAATCAGGTCGAGCAATTGTGGCACTTGAAGCCTTTTATGTTTATGAAAATTTATTCCCTAACTACTCAAAACAAATAGCCGCAGAAAAAGAGGCGTTGATTCAAGTTGCCTTGGCACAAATTCCTGATGAAAAAAGTTACCCACTTTATGAAAAATTAGCTAAAACTTTAGCAAACACAGAAGATGGGCTTGTAACTATTCAATTACTTGCCCGGAATTTTATATTAAAAAAAGAATTTGATTCTGCCGCTCATATTTTCAGTAATTATAAACCGTTATATCCCGATTTAAATAATAAAATTGACAAAATTATCGATATTTTAACACGTAACGAAGATACTGTAATTGTTCATCATTTGCCCGCACCAATCAACAGTCCGCAAGATGAGTGGGACCCGAACCCAACACCCGACGGTAAATATTTCTTTTTTTCTGGTCAACGACCAGGCACTCTTGGTGGTCATGATGTATTCGTTTCTGAAATGGAAAATGGCAAATGGAGCACACCCAAAAGTTTAGGTTCACCAATTTGCTCATCCGCTAATGAAACTATTGATAATGTTACACTTGATGGCAATACAATTTTGCTTTCAGGTAATTTTTCGGGTACATTTGGACAATTTGATATTTACTCGGCAAGCAAAACCGAAACTGGCTGGGGGAACCTTTATCATTTTCCGATGCCCGTAAATTCAGAATATCAAGACGAATCAGGATATTTGACGAGTGATGGCAAAGCTATAATTTTCACATCTGATAGACCTTTCGGAAATAATCATTTTTCGCCCTATGGCACGTATTATCACGGCGGAGTTAATGGCAATATGGACATTTATGTTTGTTTGAAAACAGAAAACGGTTGGAGCGAGCCGATTAATTTAGGTCCGACTATTAACACTCCATTTGCTGAACGCTCCGCTTTCTTGCATCCTGACGGCAAAACACTTTATTTTTCTTCTGATGGTCATCCTGGTCTTGGCAAATTAGATGTTTTTAAATCCGTTAGGTTAATCGATACTTCTTGGACGGAATGGAGTGAACCAGAAAATTTAGGTCGATATATAAACTCTGTTGATGATGATTGGGGTTATAAAATTGGTATTTCCGGTGATAGTGCTTTCTTTTCGTCAAGACTACAAGAGAATTCTTTTGGCGGTTTAGATTTATATACCATTACTTTACCTAAACGATATAAGCCCCAAAAAGTTGCAACTATACGTGGACGTGTTTTAGATTACTCTAATAATCCGCTATTTGCAACAATCATTTGGGAAAATTTGAAAACAAAAGAGAGACTGGGAAGTTTAAAATCTAATCCTAAAACTGGGGAGTATATATTCGTCCTTCCACTTGGTAAAAATTACGGTTTTTATGCTGATAAAGATGGCTATTATCCCACTTCTGGCAATTTAGACCTTACGAAAATTAATAAAGATACGACCTTGCAACTCGATATTAAACTAACTTCTATTAATGAATTTAAAGATAAAAATATTCCAATCAATGTTAATAATTTATTTTTTGATTATAATCAATATATTTTAAAAGAAGAAAGTTATCCTGAACTTGACAGATTAGTCACCTTTTTAAAACAAATTCCAAATTTAAAAATCTCCATCGAAGGACATACAGATAATATTGGTAGTGATGCTTTTAATTTAGAACTTGCAAAAAAACGTGCCGAAGAGGTGGAAAAATACTTGATAAGTAAAGGTATTGATGAAAAGAAAATGAAAATTAAAGCATACGGAAGTAGCAAACCTGTTGCTGCTAATGATACCCCTGAAAATCGTGCTAAAAATAGAAGAGTGGAAGTTATATTTTTAAAATGACTTTAAATTAAATTAAAAGAAAGACAAGAAATAAACTAATTCTCTAAAACAGACTTACTAATTTATTTAAAGCAATAATTATTAAAAACGGGGAAAAATTAAAGGAAAAATCCAAAACTATTTAATATTGAATTCTTTTTCTTCTGTTTTAGAATTTTGATTAGCTTGTGTATCGATGTATTCACGAATAACAGGTTTAATATAAAAATTATCTAAATTGGATTGAATAATCGCTGCTGCTAATGTTTTATTGTGGGACTCGATATTTGCAAATTTGTTCAAAACAACAATTTTCTCATCTTTCAATATACAATTATTACTGCGAAAATTGCCTGTATCTTTAACTATTTTATACCCCGCATTTTTTACGAGTTCGGATAGTTCTTCGAACAAAGTAGTTGATTTCATTTTTTTAAGGTTAATTTCTCTCTAAAAATCTTTCGGCTTCGCTTAATGTTTTAAAAATATTAAGGACGCTACTAAGTTTTGTTAATTCAAAAATGTTGACTAAAAATGAGGGGACATTGCAAATTAAAAGCTTTCCTTCTTTGGTAGAAAAATATTCATCTTCTTTTACGAGTATGCCAAGAGCAATTGAACTAAAATAAAGAACATATTCAAAATTAAGGATTACATAATTTTTATTAGATTTAGCAACTTTTTCCAATTCACTTTTTAAGATATCAGTTTCTTCGTCGCCGACGAATTTTCCAACTAAATTGAAAAGATAGTAATTTTCTTTTTCTTCGATTTTAATAATTTCATCAATATTCATATTAAGCCATTTGTTTTTTTGAAATTTAACGAAAATAACAAAAAATAATTAATTTATTATAGTTGAAACGAATAAAAATAATAAACATTTGAAAAAAACTCGTTTTCTTTATTGTTAATAATTTGTCAATACTTTGTAAGTTTGTATTTTTCCAAGGATTTTATGTGCGGAATTGCAGGAATAATAAAAACTCAAAACAGTAAATATACAATCAGCAAAGAATTATTGAAAGCAATGAGCGATGTAATTGAGCATCGTGGACCAGATTCGGACGGGCAATGGATATCTAAAACTGGAAATGCGGGATTTGCTTTCCGTAGACTTGCAATTATCGATTTATCTCCTCGTGGCAATCAACCAATGACTTTGAGTGACGGCAGATATACTATTGTATTCAATGGCGAAATTTATAATCATTTAGAATTACGTAAAGAACTTGAAAAAAAAGGTTACGTTTATAAATCAAATACTGATACTGAAACAATATTATATGGCTATAAAGAATGGGATTCGAATTTACTCAAAAAAATGTTGGGAATGTGGGCTTTTGCAATTTGGGACGAGGAAAAGCAAGAACTTTTCGCAAGTCGTGATAGAATTGGCATTAAGCCATTTTATTTTTTACAAAATCAAGGGAATTTTATTTTTGGTTCTGAAATTAAATCAATCTTAAAATATGACAATTATCATCCCGAAATTAATTTTGATGAATTACCAATTTACTTAACCCTTGGAGCATCGAGTAAAGATAACACTTTATTTCAGTCAATAAATAAATTACCCGCAGCACATTTTCTTAAATTATCCGCAGACGGGAAATTACAAATTAAACGTTATTGGGACCCTTTTGGAACAATTATTCCATATAGTAATTGGAACGAAGAAGAATTAGAAACAGAATTGATAAAGTTATTGCGGGATGCCATAAAAATACGAATGATGAGCGATGTTCCGTTTGGTGTGTTTTTAAGCGGTGGGATAGATTCGAGTTTAAATGTTGCTTTGATGACTGAATTTATGGACCGCCCGATTGATACATTTACTGTCGGTTTTAAAGATTTAATTAAATATAATGAGTTGGAATATGCACATAAGGTTTCGTCGCTTTTTCAAACAAATCATCGTGAAATTATTATCGATAGTTCGATGGCATTTCCAATATTAGATGAAATTGCTTGGCATACTGATGAACCAAATGGTGACCCTGTTTGTATTCCGCTTTATTTTTTAAGTGAATTAACCCGCAAAGGAGGAACAATTGTTGTTCTTGTTGGTGAAGGTAGCGACGAGCAATTTATTGGATATAATTGGATGTTGCGTGAGATTCTTTTTAATAAAAATTACTGGTCTGCTTTTAATATTTTACCTCCTTTTATTAAAAAAACTATCTATTCTTTTTTAAAACTTTTCTTAAACCATCCCCAATATTTCCAAATTCTTGAATATTTTAAAAAATCTTCAATGGGCTGGCAGCAATATTGGAGCGGTATGCCAATTTTAACAACTTTGGACCAAGAATCGCTTTTCACAGCAAAATATAGGGAACATATTAATTCTGTTGCAAAATATACCGATAAGTTACATAATTTAGCCGACTCTTTCGATATTGATATTGATTACTCATTAAAATCAATATTTACGGAATTTGCTCAAAGATTGCCCGAGTTGCTTTTAATGCGGGTTGATAAAATTGGTATGGCAAATAGCATCGAACCTCGTGTCCCTTTTTTAGACCATAGAATTGTGGAAATGAGTTTTTCGTTAAATTTCAAGAAAAAAATACCAGATAGTAAAACAACTAAATATTTGTTGAAAAAAGCATCGAAAGGATTAATACCGGACGAAATAATAAATCGAAAAAAACAAGGATTTGCTGCTCCGACCTCCGAATGGCTTCGCAATGAATGGTTTGATTATACAAAAGATGTTTTACTTAACTCTTATTTTATTAAAGAGAACATTTTTTCAAAAGATTATATTAATAAAATTCTTGAATTACATAAAACCGGTAAACAAAATTTCAGCAAGCAAATATATTCTCTTTTGATGCTGAATTTATGGCATAGAAAATTTATGTAATCTGTAAATAATTGTTTTTAAAATCAAAAAAAAATCATCCGAAATTATTGACTTCGGATGATTTAATATCGATTTTATAAGATTGTTTATTTGGATTCGGAAGCACGTGTTTGTTTTACAGAGCAAATTAAAGCGCTTGGTGGCAAGCCAAACTTCCAGCCTTCTTGAACTATATCTTTAATTTGAATTTGTTGACCGATATCTAATTTTGTAATGTCAATTTCAATAGCACTTGCTAATTTATCAGGTGTTGTTGTTAATTTTATCTTATGTACAACTTGAGTAAGTTTACCACCCATACGAGTACCGATTGCAGTCCCTTTTAAAATCACTGGCAATTCAACAGTAACAGGGTGATTTGGTAATAATCCGAGAAAATCGATATGGACGATTTTTTCAGTTACTGGATCAAATGTAATATCTTTAACAATAGCCTCCAATGGCTCTGTTGCACCATCAACAAATAATCTTACAACAGGCTTGTGTGCAGTGTATACCACCGGACGTAAATCTTTTGCGGGGACACTGAAATTGATGTTTTCTTTTCCTTTTGCATAAAAAACGCAAGGAACAAGTTCTTTTTTACGTAATTCTTTAGCAGTTTCTCTGCCAGGAATTCTACTTTTGCAGTTTAAATCGACTGTAAGCATCTATTACTCCTTTTATTTAAAAATTAATTATTACTAAACTACCTTTCAATTTCGAAAAGGGAGGAGATAGAGCGGTTATCGTGAGTTCTGATAATTGCTTCAGATAAAAGTTCTGCAACAGAAGCAACAATAAATTTATCAGTTTTCTTTTTCAAAGGAATTGTGTCTGTAACAAAAATATTTTTGACAGCATCGGCATTTTGCAGTTTATCAATAGCATCACCGGAAAGGACAGGATGAACGCAAATTCCAAAAATGTCAAGTGCTCCTTGATCTTTCAATGCTTCAGCACATTTGATAAAAGTAGTACCCGTATCAATCATATCGTCAACGATGAAGACGTGTTTTTTGGATGGATCACCAATAACATTCATAACTTCGGCGACATTATGCTGTGGACGGCGTTTATCGACAATAACTAAATTAGCGTTTTCGAGCCTTTTTGCGTATGCTCTTGCTGTTTTAACAGAACCAACATCAGGAGCAGCCACGGCGATATTTTCGAGACCTAATTTGCGTGCAGCACGAATTAATACCGGCGACGCATACAAATTATCTAATGGAATATCGAAAAAGCCTTGAATTTGTGATGAATGCAAATCAATTGTTATAACTCTATCAGCTCCAGCACGCTCTAAAAGGTTTGCAACAAGTTTAGCAGTAATAGATACTCTTGGTTGGTCTTTTCTATCTTGACGAGAATAACCGTAATATGGAATTACAGCAGTTACTCTTTTAACAGAAGCTCGCTTTGCAGCGTCGATTAACATTAACAATTCGAAAATGTTATCGGAGGGCGGAAATGTGGATTGAATTATGAATAAATCAATCCCTCGTACATTATCCTCGAATTTTACCCAAATCTCACCATCGCTAAAGTTCTGTATTGTCGTTTCCGATAGGTCAATACCAAGAATATTAGCTACTCTATTTGCTAATTCAGGATTTGAACGCCCCGTTGCAATTTTAAAATCGTGCATTTTTTTTTAAAAAAAATGCTGGGGTGAAAGGATTCGAACCTCTGAATGACGGGACCAAAACCCGTTGCCTTACCACTTGGCCACACCCCAGTAAAATTTAGAATACAAAATTAAGAAAATTTTTCTAATTATACAAATTATTCTTCAAAAAAATTAATATTTATAATGAAAATTAATACTAATTTTCAAAATCATATTCTTTTCTTTAATATCTAATTGTTGAAATTATTGAATTAAAAATTTTGTTCATCTCATCTTCCGTTGGCAATGTAATTCCGCTTAAATTCATTGGTATAATTGTTACTTCATATATTATGTTCATTGATGATTTAAATATAGCAGTAAAGGCATTAAGCGGTTGTGTTCGTGTCCGATAATGATAAATTGCGAATTCTAAATTATTAGAATTTATTGTATAGATTTTATCAAATTTTATTAATGAACCGCCCGTTCTTTTTTGTTTCCTGTCGAAAGATGCATTTGCAAGCCCAATCATATGTTGTTGTTTATAAATATCTTCAAGCATTTCATTGGATTGGTAACTTGAAAACACAATTGATAGCGTATATTCTGGATTAACTGCAATTGCAAAAACGTCTTTTGGTGTGTCATCCGATAAATCAGTAAAAAACCATCCTTTCGGTATTAAACAAATCATATCTCCACGAGGTGAGCGAAGTGCTTCGTCATTCATTTCAATTTGCGGTTTTTGCAGCATTTCGATTGATACTTCTTCTTCGACTTGAGTCTTTGGCTTAACAAATATACAACTATTGAAATAAAATGCAGAAGATATGATTAATATAAAAATTAACTGCTTTTTATTGAAAATTCTTTTTAGCATAGCATTAGTATTCTTCAATATGTAACGAACCTAAACAAGTCGAAGTGTGTTTTGTATAGCGATGCTCAAATAAAAATTTGGAGACACTCTCGACCATTCGAGGATTACCACAAAGAAAGAAATGTGTTTTATTAGGATTAATTTCTATACCAACATTTTCCAATATTCCAGCGGAAAGATGCTCTTCAATATAACCACGGAGCCCAGTCCAAGAATTATCAGCTTTTAATAAAGTTGGAAAATAATAGAAATTTTTAAAAACGTTTTGAATAAAAGTAAGTTCACTATAATAACCTAAATCCCAAGGATAAGCAGCACCATGAATGACAGCCATTTTAATTTCAGGATGATCCGCAATATGCGAACGCAAAAAACTTATATATGGTGCTAATCCTGTTCCAGTTGCAATCATTACTATGTTATAGTTTGGAGGAGTATCATTTAATGAGAACACTCCAAGAATTTTATCGTCTATCCACATTCTATCGCCTTGGGATAAATTGAATAAACGTGGGGTTAATTGTCCTGATTTAACTTGACTAATATAAAATTCAAAATCTCGTGTTTCATTTTTTGCAGATGCAATAGAATATGGACGTTTGATTAAAACTTCGGGGTCAATATCTTCTAACGGTATGCTGGAATTATAAGAACGTGGCTCTTTTGCCAAAAGACCAATTGTTGTATATTGTCCCGCCTTGAATTCATCTCTTGGAGTATCAGTTTTTAATCTCAAAATCATTAAGTCTGGGGTTAATAATATTTTGCCTATTACAGTTGCATTATAGATACTTTCTGACATAGTTTATAATCTTTTAATTTTTTAAAAAATAATATTTTGCAAATTAACAAATTACAATAAAATACTTTGTAAACTAATTCATTTTACTTATCACTTTTACTTTAACTTTTTTGTATTTAAAAGTTAATTTTTACGTATAATTATTTGTACATCTTTTAATAATTCGGACGACCAAAACCGACAATCGAAGAGTAGCCAGAATATGTATTCAAATCTTGTTTAATAACTCCTTGACTCGAACTTGCATGAATCATTTTACCATTACCAATATATATTGCAACATGGCTGACGCTGCTATTTTTTCCGAAAAATATTAAATCGCCTGGTTTGAGTTCATCTTGGCTAATTCTTGGAATAAAATTATATTGCTGCTGTGCTGTTCTCGGTAAATTAACTCCTAATGATGAATAAACATTTTGCACAAAAGCTGAACAATCAACACCTTTTTTTGAATCGCCTCCATATTGATATGGTGTGCCAATCCAATTTTCTGCAACTTCAATTATATAATCATTGTCGTTGGCATCACTTTTATAATTAATGTTGTTTTTTTTATCAATTTTATTTTTTATTGTTTTTGAAGTAATTGAATTATGATTTTCATTATTTGTAAAGCGAGTTGCTGATTGGCAACCGCTAAACGCAATCGCCAAAACCAACGAAAATGTAATAATAGTTATATACGCTGTAAACTTAATCATAAAAACAATATATCAAACTATGTGCCAAATTTTCTATTCTTCATAATTGCAATAAAATAAACAAATTAACTTCTATATTTTTCTATAAATAATAAATTAATTATATTTTAGATAAAATGCAAGAAACAATTGTAGCATTAGCAACACCACCAGGCATAAGTGGAATTGCTATAATAAGATTAAGCGGCGACGAGGCAATATCAATTGCCGATAAACATTTTATTGGTAAAATCAAATTAGTTGAATCTAAATCTCATCGTATTCATTATGGTAAATTTGTAACAAATAATAAAGAAATTGATACAATTACAGCATCAGTTTTTATTGCACCAAATTCATATACTGGTGAAAATGTTGTTGAAATATCTTCTCATGGTTCTGTAATTATTTATAATCAAATTATTGAAGAATTAATCAAAAGTGGAGCAAGATTAGCCGAACCAGGAGAATTTACAAAACGTGCCTTTTTAAATGGCAAAATCGATTTATTGCAAGCAGAAGCAGTCGCCGATTTAATCAATTCTGTTTCCAAAGTTTCTGAATTGACAAGCTTAAGGCAACTTGAAGGTGGTTTTACTCAAAAAATAATGAAAGAACGCCAAGAACTTATTAACATTGCAGGATTATTAGAATTAGAGCTCGACTTCGCAGACGAAGATATAGAATTTGTTAATAAACAACATTTGACTGAAAAATTATATCGAATATTAGATTTTACACAAGAAATTATTGATAGTTATAATGCTTCAAAAGTATTAAGAATAGGCTATTATATTGCTATTGTTGGCTATCCAAATACTGGTAAATCTACGTTATTTAATACTTTGCTCAACAGAAAAAGAGCTATTGTCAGCGAAATACCAGGCACAACTCGAGATTATTTAGAAGAATATATTTATATTAACGATATACCAATGAAGTTATACGATACAGCAGGAATGCGTGAATCATCAGATATAATCGAAATAGAAGGCATAAAGTTAGTTAGTTCTATAATTAAACAATCTAATTTAATTATTGTATTAAATGATTCAAAAATTTCGTTTTCTCATTCTGATAAATTGTATTCAGAAATAAAGCACCAATATCCAAATAATGAAATAATATTAGTCCATAACAAAATAGATACCATCGATGAATCCCCAAGAATCAATGATGAAATATATATATCTGCAAAATATAACATAGGCATAAACAAATTAAAAGAAGTAATTGCCGATAAAGCGAAGAAATATTATAAAAATGAAAATGATATTTTAGTAAATCAACGACAATATAATTTATTGCAAGAAATTAAAGTTAATTTATTGGACGCTTTAAATTCTCTACAAAATAATATGGAAAACGAGTTCATTGCTATCGACATACGCAAAGCCATAAAAAAAATTGGTGAATTAACAGGTGAAATTTATAATGAAGATATATTAAATTCCATCTTTTCAAGTTTTTGTATAGGTAAATAATGTTTCACGTGGAACAATTCAAATATGAATAATAAATTTGATATAATTGTAATTGGTGGTGGTCACGCTGGTATTGAAGCTGCAAACATTGCCAATAAAATGAAAATAAATACAGCGCTTATAACAATGAGCAAAGCAACGATGGGCCGTCCATCTTGTAATCCTTCGATTGGTGGATCAGCAAAAGGTCATTTAGTAAAAGAAATAGATGCGCTTGGTGGAGCAATGGGACTGCTCGCTGATTTAGGGGGTATTCAATTTAAAATGCTTAACAAATCTAAAGGTCCAGCAATTTGGTCTCCTCGAGCTCAAATTGATAAAGACTTATATCCAATCGTAGTAAATAACTATTTAAACACCCAACCATACTTAACAATAATTGAAGATAATGTTAATGAAATATTAGTTGATGGTACAAAAGTTACAGGTGTTAAATTATCTACTGGACTTATTCTTAATTCCAAAGCTGTAATTCTGACTGCCGGCACTTTTTTAAATGGTTTAATGTGGGTTGGCTTAGAATCAACTCCTGGTGGTCGCTATGGCGAACCTGCAAATAATAAAATATCAAATTTATTAAAAGAATATGGTTTCGAAATTGGACGCTTAAAAACTGGCACACCACCAAGAGTGCACTCTGATTCAATAAATTATAGCAAGTTAACTCTCCATCCAGGTGATGATGAACCACAACCTTTTTCAATTTTAACCGAAAAAGTTGAAAATAAGGTTATGTGTTACGCAACTTCAACCAATGAAACTGTTCACAGTATTTTGCAACAAGGTTTCGACCAGTCTGCTATGTTTACAGGATTAATTTACGGTGTTGGTCCGAGATATTGTCCTTCTATTGAAGATAAAGTCAATCGCTTCGCTGATAAAACATCACATAAAATTGTGTTGGAGCCAGAAGGTTTAAACACGAGTTCTGTTTATGTGAATGGCTTTTCTACAAGTTTACCAAAAGATATTCAAGAACAAGGATTAAAAAAGATTCCCGGCTTAGAAAATTCTAAAATATTAAGATATGGCTATGCAATAGAATATGATTATTTTAATCCATATCAATTAAAATTAACATTAGAAACCAAAAATATTGATAATTTATATTTCGCAGGACAAATAAATGGGACGAGCGGTTACGAGGAAGCAGCAGCACAGGGCTTAATTGCTGGGTTGAATGCAGCTTTGAAAATAAAAGAAATGGAGCCATTAATTTTAAAAAGGAATGAATCTTACATTTCTGTTTTAATAGATGATTTAGTAAATAAGGAACACAACGAACCTTATCGAATATTTACTTCTAACGCAGAATATCGTTTGCTATTAAGACAAGATAATGCATATTATCGTTTAAGTCATTACGCATATAAATTAGGATTAATCGAACCTCATATTTTCCATAAAATTGAATATAATTTGGAATTAATTGAAAAAGGGTTAATAGAACTTGGAAATTATAAATTCAAAACTACTGAAATTAATGATTATTTAATTCAACAAGAAGAAAATCCTGTGATTGAATCCACGGATATTTACTCTTTAACAAAAAGAGGCAATGTATTTCTCAAAGATTTAATGATTAAAACATCTGGAAATGAAGTACTCGAAAAAATAAAGCAAGAACCCGAAGTAATAAACCAATTAGAAATTGAAATTAAATACGAAGGTTATATAAAACGACAATTGAAAGAAGTAGAATATTTTTTGCAAAACGAAAATAAATTAATCCCTGATAAATTTGATTATTCAAAAGTTCAATCTTTATCAACAGAAGCAAAAACAAAATTATCAAAAATACGCCCGAAATCCTTAGGACAGGCATCAAGAATACAAGGTGTTTCAGCAACAGATATTTCTATCCTTTCTCTTTTTATTAAATAAATAAGATAATTACATAATTAATGTTCCACGTGAAACATATTATAAAATGAAAATTTTATTATTAGGTCGATTTGGTAAAGTTGGCAATGCTATTAGAAAAGTATTAGCAAACAATTCGAAATATGAACTTTACTCTTTTAGTCAACTCACACAATCAAATAAAAATAATTGGGATAGTTCTTGTATTGATTTGAATATACTTGATTTTAACAAATTGCTTAAACAAATTCATTCTTTAAAACCTGATATTGTCATCAATTCTGCGGCTTTTACTAATGTTGATGACTCAGAAATCAACAAAGATTTGTGCTTTCGACTAAACACAAAATTACCTGAAATATTACTTTCAGCAGTTCAAGATATTAACTGCCGCTTTATTCATATTTCAACAGATTATATTTTTGATGGCAATAGTGGTCCATACGCTGAGGATAGTCCTTCGAATCCAATAAATTATTACGGTTTTACGAAAAATGAAGGAGAAAAAGCATTATTATCTTATAACTACGACAAGCTTGCAATTGTAAGAACTAATTTTTTATATAGCACTTTTGATTTAGAAATTGGAACTTTTATTAATAATTCAATTTTGAAAATGATAAAAGGTGATAATATTGCGGCTGTCAATTCTTTATGGACAACACCTGTCACAACCGAAGATATTGCATTAGGAATAAATGAAATTATTAAGCAAGACTATCGTGGAATAATTAATTTTTCGGGTTCTGATTACTTAAACCGTTATGAAATTGCTAAAATGATTGCATCTATTTTTGATTTTCCAGAAAAACTTATTGACAAAATTAATATTGAAGAAATTAATTTTATAGCAAAAAGACCATTAAAAGCAGGATTGCAAAATCATAAAGCACAAAATGAACTTAAATGTACATTTCGTTCCCTCGAAGATGGTCTAAAAATAATTAAAAACCAATTACAATATTAATGTATTATTTTAATTATTCTTTCATTTTGTATTAATCTTTTGTTGAAAACTACGCCTTCATAATTGAGCGTAATTGGTATTTTTTAATTTAATTATACTCTAATGTGTCTTTTAGCAAAACCTTTTTATAATCGCTTTTATTGAAGCAATACGAATAATTTCTAGTTTTTCAATTTTATTTAGTCTTTCCTAACATATAATCATAATGATCTTCATTCGTTAAATTAAAAAATTGAGAAAAATATGAAAAAAGTAATTTTATTGTTTTTTATAATATCTTTGAATTTTGCGTTTGCAAAAGATGACCCTGAAGCTGCAAAAGCAATGCGTAATATTTTTTCTTCATTGCAAAGTCACAAGTCAATTTCTTATGATGTGGTTTTTAGAATAAAAACATTGTTTGCAAATAATTACGAAATTTCGAAGGGCAAAGTTGAAATTATACGTAGAGAAGATGATAAGTTTTTTGGTATATATTTTTGGTACAGCATTAATGATACTTTGGAAAAATATTACGATGGGACAGATGTTTTTGGTTATTTTCCAAAAAAGAAAAGCGTAATTTATTATGATATTAAAAAAGAAGGTTTAGAAGGGTTTTACCAAGAAACAGATGGCGAGGTAATGAGAATTCCATTTATTCAACCTAAAAGTTTACTTGGATTAATTGGTAGTAATAATAATTTGAAGATTGCAACTTATAAACAAAACAAAAATTATAAAATAATAACAGTGGCTTATCCCGATGAACAAAAAGTTAAGAATATGAAAATGGAAATTGTTTTCAATCCAAAAGACTTTACTTTAGTAAAAATTGTATCCAGCGGTGAATTCAAAAATAGCAAACAAGTAAATGAATGGAATTTAAGCAACGTAAAATTCGACCAAGTAACCGAAGAAAGTTTAAGAAGGCACTTTTTAAACTTTTCAAATTTGAAAAGGACAAAATATGAAAAGCCTAAACCGATTTTTAATAATTAATTAATTTAATTTTATAATTAATCTTGAGTTGAAATGCCTTGGATATATTTATTTTTAGCAGGATTGTTTGAAATAGGATGGCCTCTTGGTTTTAAACTTTCTCAAATTACTCATCAACGTTTTCTTTGGTTATTTCTTGCAATTATTTCAATGAGTTTAAGCGGTTATTTTTTATGGATTGCACAAAAAGAAATTCCCATTGGAACTGCTTATGCTATTTGGACAGGAATGGGAGCTGCGGGAACATTTTTAATAGGAATAATATTTTTTAAAGATTCTACTGATTGGTTAAGGCTTCTTAGCTTTTTTTTAATTGTACTTGGCATCATTGGTTTAAAAGTTTCTAATTAGTTTTATGCATATTCATATTACTATTTATTAATATGTTAAAATAATAAAAGATTCAACTCGTTTATAAAATAAAAAAATAAGGTAAGTATGAAATTGAACCCGCTAAAAATATTATTTGTTATAGCTTTAGCAGTTATAACTTTGTCAAACACAGCTTGTTCGAAAGATGATAAAAACAAGCAATCATCTTCGTCTGCAACTGCTCAAGTTAACTCAAATGAGTCAGTAAACGGAGTTTACACATTAACAAAAATCAAAGCAACCGGAGAGAAAGAACCATTAGATTTTACTTGGAACGAAAATGGAAAAGAGCAGACATTAAGTAATTTCTTGAAAGGAAAGGTAACTTTTATTAACTTTTGGGGAACTTGGTGCCCACCTTGTCGTGCTGAAATTCCAGCCTTAATCGAATTACATAATAAATATAAAGATAAAGGTTTTCAAATTATCGGCATTCCTTTGGAAAGAGATGAAAGCAGCCAAATGGAAAATGTTGCTAATTTTGCAAAGAAGATTGGTATTAATTATCGTAATTTCCCAAGCAGGCCTTATGCTGATGCATTCGGTCAAAAATTTGGACCAATCCAATATGTTCCTTCAACATTTGTTGTGGGTCGTGATGGCAAAGTCTTGGAAACAATTGTTGGTGGTCGTGATTTGAATGCTTTTGAGCAAATAATTTTGAAATATATTAATAATTAATTTTTAATATGGCAGCAGAATCAAATAAAGTTGAATTGGGTTCGAAGATTATTGATTTTAATCTTTTGAACCCAATTTTAAATAAAAAACAATCTCTTAATGAATTAAAATCTCCAAATGGAAATGTGATTATTTTTATGTGCAACCATTGCCCATATGTTATTCATATTTTACCAAAATTAGTAGATTTTAGCAAAGAATTTATTGCCAAAGGTATAAATTTTATTGGTATAAATTCAAACGACATATCAAGTTATCCCGATGATTCACCGGATAAGATGATAGAATATTCAAATAAATACGGAATTCCATTCCCATATTTATTTGATGAAAGCCAAGAAATTGCAAAAAAATACGATGCCGCTTGCACGCCAGATATTTATGTTTTTAATCAAAATGATGCTTTGTATTATCACGGTAGATTTGATGCCGCACGACCAGGTTTGGACACTCCAGTTACAGGCAATGAATTACGAGAAGCATTGGATTATATGCTAAGTGGTAAAGCATATGATAAACCTCAATATCCAAGTATCGGATGCAGTATAAAGTGGAAATAGTTCTTTTTTTAATATTTTCGAATTAAATTGGTATTTTCACATCAATTGTTTTGATGTCTTTTAATTGTTTCTTTTCAAATAAAGTTATAATATTATTGAGCAAATTTCCTGTAATTTTTGTTCCAATTTTTGCAACAGCAATTCCATTATTTGTATAAATATTTTGATTTATTATCATTCCAATTGCAAGATGTGTTACGGGGATGGATTTTAACGCATAAGAACCACCATCCTCTGTAACAATTTCCGGTGCTTCTTTTGCTGCCTCCCGTATTTCTTCTACTTCATTCATCAAGATTTCAAATTCAGGTATATAAAATTGATTTTCGAAAGTTTTGTTCTCTCGAATTGGAAGAAATTCATCGACTTTATTGTCTTTAATCGCATACCTGAAAATATTAAATAAATCTGGATTAAACCATTTTTGATGTTCAAAAAGGTATTTCTGAGCCTGCTTCATTTTATCCATCGCTACTTCATAACGGTATGTATATGTCTGGGGATTAAATTTATCTATTAAATTCTGATTTGGCAATTCATAAAGTTTGTGAAAATATAAATTACTTAGTAAAAATATTTGAGATTCAATAGATATTTTAGTTCCTTTGATTTGTGCGGGATAACCATTTCCATCAAATGTTTCCCATATTTGAGTTATTTGGTCATTCTCGTTGATAGATTTATTTTCGAAAAGCAATTTAATAAAATCGTCAAATTTTTTAAAATATTCATTTTTATCAATTTCTTGCAAATCAAATGGGATTTTATAAGCCAAACGTATGGGGAAAGTGTTCATCATCAAAGAATAATATAATTCAATTTTAAATAATCTTTGATTACTTTCAGGTAAAAGTTTGAGTTCGTCAACAAAATACTTGCCTAGTGTTAATATGCCTTTAAAATGATTGTAGTAATAATTACCTTTAAATGCCCCCACTTTAATAAATATCTCAAGCATTGTAGTTATTGACTCAGGTTGTTTTTTTATGATATCATTGTTTTTAGATTGCTCTTTAATAATATTTTTATTTGTGCTTGTTGATTGAGTTATAACTTTACTTGATTTACATTTATAATATTTAAATGCTATATTCACTGCTTGTATTAAATCGATTTCTCGAATAGGTTTGGTTAAAAACATAAATGCTTTAGCATAGTTGACAGATTGAATAAGGGTTTTAGTATCTGTTTCAGCAGTCATTAAGATTCTAATAGAATTTGGATGTGTTATTGAAAGTTTATTTAAAAATTCTGCTCCATTTTCACCTGGCATCAAATGGTCTGAAAGTACAACCTCGGGAATATAGCCTTTATTTAATATTTCATATGCTTGTTCTGCAGAATTTGCAGTAGTAACTTCAAAATGCTTCTCAAAATACTTTTTGTAAAGCTTTACTATCATAAAGTCGTCATCTATGAGTAGAAGTTTATCCGAATGCATTTTGAAATTACCTTATAAATTAAATTTTACAATTTCGAATTTTTGTAATTTAACAAATTTTAGAAAAATATTAATAATTTTAATATTATTTAATTGAATTTTTCGTTTAAACACTTATAAAAAGGAAACTCTTAATGCTAATAAATAATTCTCTTTTGAATGAATTTTTCAGAGGTTTTCATATTCAGCGTTGGAACGACAGAATTAGACCTATGGATTTAATAGAGATCGACAAACATAGTCATAAAATGCTTCTTGCATATATTATCGGCAAGTATGAAGAAATGAATGGGCATAAAGTTGACTGGAACAAAATTATAATAAATGGTATATTTGAATTATTAAGAAGAATAGTAATTTCCGATATTAAGTCGCCAATATATGCCGCTATAACTAAAAACAAAATTGTATTTGCTAAACTAAATGAATATATTTTCAATAAATTAGAAAGTTACATCGATAATGATAATTTAAAACTTGAATTTTATAATTATCTTTTTAAAAATAATGATATTTTTGATATTAATGACAGTATTTTGTCTGCGGCTCATATTTATGCATCACTTTGGGAATTTAAAATTATAGAGCAAGCTAATCCAAATAATTATCAAACGGACAAAATTAGGATTGAATTAAATAATAGAATTGAGCAATATAAAGATTTAACAGGCATAAATAAATTACTAAATCATCACACAGTCGCTAATTTCGTGGATTTGTTCGGGTATTTAAGATTTCAATATAGATGGGCACAAATTCCAAGAGTACCAAAAACGTCTGTCCTTGGTCATTCTTTATTTGTTGCTATCACTTCGTATTTTTTTGCAAGGGAAAATAATGCTTGTCCAAAAAGATTATATAATGCTTTCTTTGGTGGATTGTTCCACGATTTACCTGAAGCTGTTACAAGAGACATTATTTCACCCGTAAAATCATCATCTCAGGAACTTGATAAGCTTATTAAATCACTTGAAAGCGAACTCGCAGAAAACGAAATATATCCTTTGCTCGAACCATCTTGGGTCGATGAAATGAGATATTTTGTCGTCGATGAATTTGATTGTAAAATATATACCGAAAATGGAAAATCATTAATCGGCGGCACATCCGAATTAAACTCGATTTACAACCAAGATAAATATAATCCCTATGATGGTGAACTTATTCGGGCTGCCGACCACTTAGCTGCTTTTTTGGAAGTTTGGAACTCTTGCAAAGCAGGCATAAAAACCGAAGAAATGACTGTTGCCGCCGAAAAACTAAAATCAATGTATAAAGATAAAATATTAGGTAACATCGAATTCAATGTGCTTTATAATAAATTCGCTGGTATTTGCTAAATTTTCACCTAAAAATATAAGTCGTGTGCACCTTCTTGTATCTTGTTTAAGTATTCGATTGTTTTTTTACGAACGTTTTCACTTGGGATTTCCTTTAATTCTCTTTGAATTAGTTCCTCGCCTTTTATTCGAGTATTTTCATCGGCATAATCGACAAGGTATTCTTTTAAAGTTGTCAATGAATTAGGCAAGCAAAAAAGCTTGATTAAACCAGGTTTCGCCAAATCCATAAAATCTTGACCAACTCTACCTAAACGGTAACATGATGTACAAAATGATGGTATGTAACCTTGTTCTATAACGCTTTGAATAACTTCTCCAGAAGAACGACAGTCATTTAAATTAAATTGGGAATCTTCGAAATCATAATTGAAAGCTTGCTTATAACCGCCTGGATTTGTTTTTGACCCCGCAGAAATTTGTGATATACCTAAATTAAATAATTCCGTTCTTAATGCAGCAGATTCACGTGTTGACAATATCATCCCTGTATAAGGAACTGCCATTCGAAGTATAGCAACAATTTTTTTGAAATCATCATCTCTTACTTGATGTTTCAAATTAGTCGAAGCTGGTGCATTTTTTGCAGGTTTTATTCGAGGGACTGAGATTGTATGAGGACCACACCCGAATTTTCCATCTAAGTGCTTAGAATGCATTATCATTGCTAAAACTTCAAATTTATAATCATATAAACCAAACAAAGTGCCGATTCCAACATCGTGCATTCCATTTGACAAAGCCCTGTCCATTACTTGAAGACGCCAATCATAATTAGATTTTCGTCCCTTTGGGTGCATAAGCTTATAAGTTTCTCTATGATAAGTTTCTTGAAAAACTGTATAAGTACCGATTTTTATATCTTTTAATACTTTGAATTCCTCTTCAGAAAGAGGTTGAACTTCAATGTTTATCCGGCGTATTTGACTCCCTTTTGAGTCCTTAACACTATAAACTGCATCAATAGCATTATAAAAATAATCTAAATCAGAATTTTTATGGTCTTCGCCCATTAACATTAAAACTCTTTTATGCCCTTGCTCCAAGATTGCAATTGTTTCTTCTTTGATTGCATCAATAGACAATTTCACACGATTTACTTCTTTATTATCAATCCGAAAACCACAATAAAGGCAATTGTTTGCGCAATAATTTGAAACATATAGAGGTGCAAAAAGCACAAGTCTTTTTCCATAAATTGTATCTTTTATATAATGTGCTGTTTCGAAAAGCAATTCCATATCTTCTTTTTTGGAGATATTAAGTAGCAAGGCGACATCTTCCAAATCTAATCCGTTCATCTCCCTTGCCTTTGCAATTATTTCAGCAATTTGTTCTTTTGTAGGGTTGGATGTTTGCGAAATTAATTCAATGATTAATTTTTCATTTATTATTTGATTCGATAAATCAGATTCCATAAATAATTATACCTTAAATTAATGTTTAGAAAATCTATTTATATAATCTTTATTAATACAAAATTAAGAATAATTAATCTATAAACATCCTTTAAATATTTTTAAGTCTAATTATTTTATAAATTAATATAATAAACACAAATTTTTATTAATTTAGTATAATTATAAGTAACTTTTAAAATTATAATTACAAATTTAAGGAGAATTTGCTTTCAGCTTCGATAATTCATTACATATTATCAATTCTAACATAAGAAGCAAAACCAATAGCACGAAAGATATAAGCGGAAGAGTTTTAGTCTTAAACCAAGGTTATCTTCCTATCACAATAACTACAACTAAAAAAGCAATTATTTTACTTTTTTTAGAAAAAGCAGAGATAGTTGAAAATTATGATGACCTAATAATCAGAACAATAAGCGGCGGTTTCCCCTATCCAAGCATCATTCGGCTTAAACGATTTGCTCGAATGCCAAACAGAAACATAGATTTAACTCGTAAAAATATTTTAAAACGTGATGGAATGCAATGTCAATACTGCGGTAAAAAACATACTCAACTAACGGTAGACCATATTTTGCCTAAATCGAGAGGCGGAAAAGACGAATGGGAGAATTTAGTTGCTGCTTGTTATGAATGTAACAACAAAAAAGGTAATCGAACACCAGAAGAAGCAGGGATGAAATTACTATCTATTCCCAAAAGACCAAATCCGTTATCTTTTATTAAAAATAACCTAACACCAAGAGAAAACTGTTGGAAAGATTACTTATTCTTTTAAATTTTTCTTATACTGAACAATCTATTACTAAAAAGTATTATATTGAATTATAAATTATTTCAAATATCGTAATTTTGTAATTAATAAAAATTAAATATAAAAGAAAAATAAGGGAAATATGAAAAAAATAGGCATCATCACATCTGGCGGCGATTGTGGCGGATTAAATGCTGTAATTATTGGTTCAGCAAGAATGGCGAGTCATTTAGGTATAGAAGCAACTTTAATACCGAATGGCTATGCAGGTCTTTATAATTTATTAAATTTAGATTTAGTTTCGATTGATATTTCTCGTGCCGATAAAATTCATTCTGGTGTAGCAGGCTCCGAAGCAGGCCACTCTCGTGTTAAGATTAGCAAAATCAACGACCCCGAAAAGTATGATAAAATAAAAGCAGGACTGGAAAAACACAAGATTGACGGATTAGTAATTGCAGGTGGTGACGATACTGGTTCTGTTGTTGTTGATTTGCTACAACACGGCATTAAATGTGTTCACGTGCCGAAGACAATGGATTTGGATTTGCAAACTTATTCCGTTGGTGGAGATTCTACAATTAATCGCATCGCAAAATTTACAGATGAATTACGCACAACCGGCTTAACTCATAATCGAGCTTTAATTATCGAAGTTTTTGGTCGTTATGCTGGACATACAGCATTTCGTGGTGGATTGGGTGCAGATGCAGATGCAATTTTAATCCCAGAAGTTGAAGTAGATTACGAAGTTTTATATCAACACTTTAAAAAGACTTATATCGAGCGTTTGTATAATAGCGATGTAAAAGGTTCTACTTATATTATTGTTGCCGCAGAAGGTGTGAAGAACAAGGAAGGCAAGTATTTTACGGACAATTCATCAACAGATTCATTCGGGCATCAACGTTTATCTGGCGTTGGACGCTTTATCCGCAATCAATTAGAGCATTACACGAAACAAGATCCCGACTGGAAAAAAGTTTTAACCGATGTCGGCATTTATGTTGATGGCATTTATATGTATCCCGAAATTAGAGAAGTATCTCTTGGTCACCTGGTTAGAGCTGGTGCAACAAGTGCCTATGACGTTACATTTGGTAAACAAGCTGGTGGTGCAGCCGTGTTATTAATGAAAGAAGGAATATACGGTGTTACTGTCGTTGGCGTCGAATCTACTATTATTACGTATATTCCCACAGAAGAAGCAATTAAACAAAGATTTGTAGATTTAGATGAAATTTCGTTCCACGAATCATTAGGTGTATGTTTTGGCAGAAATCCTGCCGAATATAAACCATTATTTAAAGAACAAACAGGAAAAATTCATCGTTATATGTAATTATTAATTTTCTTTACTTTTGAATACTATGTATGAAATTATAATATTATTATTAATTGGTGCTATTGCAGGAATATTAAGCGGTTTCCTTGGTATAGGTGGTGGTATAATTGTTATTCCCGCCCTTTCATTAATTTTAGGTTTTACTCAACAACAAGCTCAAGGAACATCTTTGGGCTTGTTGTTGCCTCCAATTGGTCTTCTTGCTGTAATTAATTATTATAAAGCTGGTCAGGTTAATTTAAAAGCTGCTGCGATTATGGCTGTTGCTTTTGTTATAACAAGTTATTTTGCTTCGAAGATTGTTGTTTCAATACCAGAGCAAGTATTGAAAAAAATCTTTGCTTCATTTTTACTTATTTATGCAATTAAATTATTTTTAGAAAAGTAGCAACTTTTCAAGTGTTATTATTTTACATAGTTCTTTAATTTTTCGATATATTCATTTATTGCATAAAAAAACACATCGAATGCATCAACAGGATTTGGAATAATTTTATCTATAGATTCGAATTTCGGTTTTTCTTTTTCAATTTCTATTAAAGCTTTATGAATTGAATATAACGACTCTATTTTGTCTTTCATTAAATTTAATTGCTCTTCAGTGCTTGAAATTGTATCATTTAATTTATTTACAAATTCATTACGAATACTTTCAATAGAATTAACTTTTTCGTCAATTATTTTTTCTTCTAACTCCTTTATTCTATTTACTTTTGGAACCATCATTTTTTTAATATTATCGATATTTACCTGAGCTGTACGCCACTGTATTTCAATATCTTTTAATGCATTTAAATCTTTTGCAGTATCGCTACTTTTTGCCTTTATTGAATTTGTAATTTTTTCTGTTAATGCTATTTCCTGGTCAATTCTTTCTTGCAATTTTTCTAATTCTTTTTCTAATTTTTCTCTTTCTTTCGTATAATCTTGAAAGTTAGGAGTTTCGAATGTAAACTCTGCAAAAAGAGTAAAATCCCATAAAGAGTTATCCTTATTAGTCGGGACTAAATATTTAAATTCATTTTCGTTAATTTCCATAACTACTTTTTTCGTAATTTTAAATTTTATTAAGTTAAAAATAAGAAAAATTATGAAATTATAAATATTTAAGGTGAAAAAAATGAAAGAAAATCCAGCAAGAAAAATTCAAGATTATCAAGTTTTTGGAGAATTTGGCGAAGTAAACCCATCAATTTCCGATGGTGCTACATTTACATTTATGACAGCTGAAAAAATGACCGAATTATTTCATCAAGAAGTTGAAGGTTGCTTTCTTTATTCACGACATTTAAACCCAAGCGATTATTATCTCGGTCAAGCACTTGCGGCGATGGAAGGCACTGAAACCGCACAAGTTATGGGAAGTGGAATGGGAGCAATAACTTCGACTATAACTCAATTAGTATCCACAGGCGATGAAATCATTTCAAGTCGCACAATTTACGGCGGCTCTTATGCTTTTTTGAAGAACTTTTTGCCTAAATTTGGTGTTAAAACCCATTTTGTTGATATTACAAATTTAGATAAAATTAAAAGTTTAATCAACGACAAGACAAAAATTTTATATTGCGAAACTGTTAGTAATCCTTTACTCGAAGTTGCAAACTTGCCAGAATTAAAGAAAATTGCAGCTGAACATAATATCAAACTTGTTGTTGATAATACTTTCACACCAATGATTTTCAGACCTTATCAATTAGGTGCAGATATCGTTGTTTATAGCCTTACAAAATATGCTAATGGAATGAATGATGCTGTCGCTGGTGCTGTATGCTCAAACCATGATTTCATTGCAAGTTTACGAAGTGTTAATGATGGTGCAGCTATGTTACTCGGTCCCGTTCTCGACCCAATCAGAGCTTCGATGATTTTGAAAAATTTACATACATTACATATAAGAATTAAACAACACAGCAAAAATGCAATGTTCATTGCTGAAAATCTTGAAAAATTAGGCTTGAAAGTATTTTATCCAGGATTGCCATCTCATCCACAACACGAATTACACAAACAAATGATGGACGATAGATACGGCTTCGGCGGTATGATTACTTTTGATGCAAAAGACCAAGATACAGCACAACGTTTGATGGAAGCAATGCAATTAAACAAAGTTGGTTATTTTGCTGTTAGCTTGGGATTTTACAAAACGTTATTTAGTTCGCCCGGTTCATCCACTTCAAGTGAAATTCCAGAAGAAGAACAAATAGAAATGGGAATGAGCCCCGGATTAGTCCGTTTCTCCGTTGGTCTTGATGATGATATCGAAGAAACATTCGCACGCATCAAAAAATCAATGATTGAAGTAGGATTAATAAAATAAGTAAATTAATTTTAATAATATTTTATAAATTAATATAATTTTTTAATTTCGAATAATATTTAAATTAAACAAGCATAAAATTTTAAATACACAAGGAAGATTATATGACAGAAACAATGACGAAGAAACTAAACGACTCAAAGGCTGCAAGGTGGACAGCTTTAGCTATAGTCTCGTTTACGATGTTCGCAGGATATTATCTTGCTGATGTCTTAGCACCATTGCAAGGACTTTTAGAAAACAAATTAGGTTGGTCCAGCTCAGAGTATGGATTTGTTACAAGCGCCTATGGATGGTTCAATGTATTTTTATTCTTCTTAATCATCGGAGGAATAATATTAGACAAAATGGGTGTACGATTCACTGGATTGGGCGCCTCAATTGTAATGGTCATTGGTACTGCAATAAAATATTGGGCAGTTTCGACCCATTCGCTTGATGGAATAAATTGGCATATAATTTGGTTCGACGTTAAAGCACAAGTAATGTTAGCCGCTTTGGGCTATGCTATTTTTGGTGTTGGTGTCGAAGTTGCCGGAATAACCGTTTCAAAAATTATTGTTAAATGGTTCAAAGGTCACGAACTTGCTCTCGCTATGGGTTTGCAATTAGCAGTAGCAAGAATTGGAACGGCACTTGCTATTTCAACCTCTTTGCCCATTGCTTTAGCTTTCAATAATGTTTCAACACCGATTTTATTTTGCTTAATAATGCTTGTTATTGGCTTCCTCGCTTTCTTTTTGTACACTTTTAGCGACAAAAAATTAGACAAAAGCATTGCAGCTCATAACGAAGAAAATCAAGTAGCCGCCGAAGAAGAATTTAAAATAAAAGATATATTTAATATCATCACAAACAAAGGTTGGTGGTATATCGCAATTTTATGTGTTTTATTCTACTCAGCAGTTTTCCCCTTTTTAAAATATGCAACCCTTTTAATGGTAAATAAATTTGGAGTTTCAGAATATTGGGCAGGTTCAATCCCAAGCCTTTTACCTTTTGGCACAATACTTTTGACACCGCTTTTTGGTGGAATATACGATAAAAAAGGAAAAGGAGCGACAATAATGATAATCGGCGCTTTGCTAATTATCTTTGTGCACGCAATGTTCTCAATTCCATTTTTAAACAGTTACTTCATTGCCATAGCGTTAATATTAATTTTAGGAATAGGCTTTTCATTGGTACCTTCTGCAATGTGGCCATCTGTACCCAAAATTATACCAGACAGACAACTCGGAACAGCCTATTCTCTTATTTTTTGGGTACAAAATTGGGGATTGATGGGTGTTCCGTATTTAATTGGTTGGGTTTTAGAAAAATATTGCATCACAGGAACAAAAGTAATCGATGGAGTTCAATCCACGACTTATGATTACACGTTGCCAATGTTAATATTTACTTCATTCGGTGTTCTTGCTTTAATATTTGCTTTCCTTTTAAAAGCTGAAGATAAGAAAAAAGGCTATGGTTTGGAATTACCTAATATAACAAAGGAATAGATACAATCATTTTGATAAATCAGTAAAAAAAGCCTCGCAAAAAAGAGGCTTTTTTTTTCTCATTTCCTTTTTAATCCACCCCGTCATTGCGAGCGAAGTAATCTAAATCTTTATAAATTTCTTTACTTTTTCATTATCAATTTTCAAAAAATATATTCCAGCGGGAAGGGTCGAAACATCGATTTCATTTGAAATATTACCTTTTAATAGTGAAATACCTAATTGATTTATAATCTCGAACGATTTAAATCTCTCATTAATATTATGTAAATATATATTACCATTTGATGGATTGGGGCATAAGATAAAATCGTCAATATCTTCTTTCCTTTCATTTATCGAATTAACTTGTTCATTAAATTCATAAATTTTAACATCTGAAATTACTAAATATTTTTCACCTTCAATTATAGGGCTATAACCCATAAGAGCTAATGGAACACCTTTTTTCAAATTTATATGATTTATTATCCAACTTTCTCCAAAATCCTTGGATTCTATTAATTCATAATTATCATTAAATGCTCTCAAAATATTGTTATTGTTATAATAAAAATAATTGTCATAAAATCCTCCAAATAACGAAAACTCAGATATTTTCTGCCATGTATCTCCACCATCTTTAGTTTGATAATAAGATAATTTCCTTTTTAAACTATCATTTTCAATAAAATCCGTCCCTGAAACTTCAATAATTCCATTTTTTTCATCCTTAAAAATTAAATTAGATATGACGTATAAATGAGCATTTGTTGAATCTTTAATAACTTCAGTAGTTTGAATTTCGTTAGTCAATAAATTAATTTTAATAAAATCCTTATAAGAAGAAGTATATAAAATATCATTCGATATTACTAAAAGTCTCTTATCAGCAAATGATAACGGCAGAATAATTTTTGATTTGAACCACGTATTTCCTCTATCTTCTGAGATAAAAATGTAAGATGTACCTCCCCGACAGTAAGCATATAAAAACAATTTATTTATGTTATTTTCATTATAATATAGATTTGTCTCTATATAGTTTGTAACCACACTATCATATATATTAACTTGTTTCCATTCACCACGAATTCCATTATTATTTTCAAACAGAACCACAGAGCCATTAATTGTTCCACTTAAAATTATTTTGCCGTTGATATATATACCGGATGTTATTCCTAGTTTAATATTTGCAAAATATTTATTATAATCATTCGAATCTAAATATGTTCGATATCCACTAGGATAATTATAAAGGATAAATATACTATTAGAAAATGGAATTTTGTTAATAATGAAATATTCATCACTATAAGTTCTTAAAATAATGGCTGGTCTCAAAAATGCATAATGTGATAAGGTATCAATAAGTTTAAAATGTTCATTTGAATCAGCAAAAATTAATGTTTTTGATATAAATAATAACGTTAAGATAAAAATTAAATTGATTTTTTTCATATTTGCACCTTTAATATCATATAGGTCGTATGATTTTTTTATAAATCAAACGACCCGTTTAAAAATTAATTAACAATAAATTTACCAAAATCAATAACTTTGTTATTTCTTGTTATCTTATAATAATAAAAACCAGGAGGATAATTATCAATTGATATTTTTATAACTTTTTGATTTGTGGTAATGATATTTTTGATTTCTTTAATTAGTGTACCTTCAATTGTATGAATTCTAATTGATATAATTTCATTATTATTGAAATTATTTAGTTCTAAATCAAAATTTCCGTTATTCGGATTTGGTATTACCTGTGAATAAACAAAAGAGTTAAATCCTTTAACTGAAAATATCAAAGGAGGCGGTGGTGGTTCATGAGCTGAATCACAAGTAAACCAACACGGCGTTGTCCATTTATCACAACCATCAAACGGATGTCCTGGTTGAAACAATTTGCGTAATAATTTAACTGAATCAATATTATAATAATCATTTGCATAAAGAGCATACTGTTCCCAACAGCAATTATCATCAGGCAAACATCCTCTGATTTTGTAAACCTGATCGATTTCATCCCACCATTCTCCCCAACATGATGTTTGAAAAACCCTCCATAAAGTATCATATTGTGGCTTTTGATGGTTAAGCAATTTATTATTTGTAAGTAAATGTTTTATTGCTTTTTTATAAATTTCTTGCTTTGAATAGCATAAATCACAACCTGGTGAGGATTCTACGAAACGTAATTGTAAGTCCTTTGTGTATATTGCTGCTGCTAAATCTTTACAAGTGTCATCTATAAGACGATACCAATATTCATATGAAATATAACAATTAGGGCAAAGAGAATCAGTAAAGCTTCCTACTTCAGTATCAATCGACCATTTTACATTCCAACAATCGGTACATGGTGGTTTATCTGGTTGTGATATCAAATTAATAGATAATAATTCAAAAATTATTAAATATATTGCAATTAAATATTTTTTGTTCATTTGTTTTTTCCTTATTTTATTTTTACATTTTTTTTGATAAGATTAATTTTTTTTCGCTCTATTTAAGCATCAAGGGAATTTTTGCTTGTGGTAACAACTCTATTCCAAATCGCTACAAAGCTGTGCGGAACTACCACGCCTCCCGCAATTGCTTTGTAGCACTGTCGCAATGAATTTCCACTCGCAGTTGTAAATAAATAATTTCTCTCGGCAAAATTTATTTGAACAAAATAATTTTTCTTTCTTTGGAAAATTTGAATATATCGCAGTTTCAATACAATAAAAATATTTTTGAAGCGTCCATATAAAGCCATAAAGCCATAAAGCCATAAAGCCATAAAGCCATAAAGCCCATCCTATGCCCTTTTTCGCATTTCCCGCCTCTCCAATATTTTTATTTCCTTCTTTCATTTATTTTTTTATTTACATTTTATATTTTTTCTAATTTAACAAATTCTTTATATATATAACAAGTGAACAGCAAAAAAATTACATTCAGATGCAAAAAAATTTTTCAACCCGTCATTGCGAGCGAAGCGAAGCAATCCCTTGCTTTCCTGGGATTGCTTCGTCAACTTTGTCTCCTGGCAATGACGTCATCGTATTTTCCCGTGTTATTTTGGTATAAAAAAAGTCCGATATTTTACTTGTATCGGACTTAATTTTTTTTTCATTAAATGTATTTTATTTTACTTTTGTTAATGCTTCTTTGACTGATTCCAAGATTGGTTTGACCGAAATTTTATCTCCAACCGCTCCTTTCATCCAAATTTCTGGCACAAGTCGTCCTTGCGATAGCATACGTGTCATTTCGCTCCCAATGTTTTTCCCTTTTATATATTTTTCGATTTGAAATTCTACTATATGACCAATTGGATATGCGGGTAAATAAAGTGGGTAATCTATCATATGTGAATAAATTGCAAGTATTGGTTCATCTTTAATTTTGAAAACAGGTGCATAATATTGATTCCATACTTCTTTTGCTATTGCAATTACTTGATTTTTGAGCTCTTCACTATTTGCATTTGGATTTTTATAAAGCCAATTCCATACTTTCATATCTACAAGCGAGACACCCATTATTTCGTACATCGACCAAAAACTATCTAAAATTTTTAAATCTTCAATATTTTCATTGTTATTTTTTAATCCTAATAAATCCAAATCTCGTGATTGGAATATGAACGCCCAAGTTTCAGTAAAAGCTGTGTTTGGTACACCTTTCATTGAATAATAATCTACATCGTGCAAAGTTATTGTTTGTTCTGTATTATGACCTAATTCATGCACAGCAATGTTATAGCCTTTGTAATCCATACCATCTTTGCCTACTCGGGTGCGAAGACGAGATTTTTGTGAATGCATTTCTGCTCCCCAAGCGTGTCCTGCTCCTCTTGCGGGGTCGACCTGAATTTTGCTTGCAATGAACTCGGCTTTATCTTTGCTAAAACCTAATTTTGAATATATATTAACAATATCTTTTTCAAAGGCATCTTTATTTGGATATTTCTTTTTAGTTAATTTATCTAATTCAGCAGGGTCAATGTTGCTTCGTGATTTAAATCCATCGTACCAAATATCGAAGGCTTTCAATGGTCTTCCTAATCTTTTTGATATCAATTCTCCCACTTGATTTGCCAACGGTGAACTTACTAATTCTACAAATAATGCTTCTACTTTCTTTTCTGGTATTTCCAAATCATGTTCGAACGTTCTATCTATTGCAGTTGGAAATGTTGGATTATATTTATCTAATTGCCGTTGTGCTAAAAAGTTATTAAGCATAGTTTGGTACCTTGTATTTGGTTCGGGTGTAAATTTTACTTCTTTCCCGTTTTTGTAAATTTTGTTGACAGTCGGGTCCCATTGATATTCATTTTTGTTTATCACTTCTTCGGGAATTGTTTGTGTTATAATTCTTTTCATTACATCGTAAAGAAGCTCTTGCTTTTCCAATCCATCAGTTTTATTTGTATATTGCGATTTTATTTCATCTCTTAAATTCCAATGTGTAATAAGTTTCATATCTTTTGGGAAAAATGTCTTCATATTTTTGTCAACTAATTCGCCAACATAAATATTATAGTTAGAAATGTAATTATCTGCATCTGTCAAAGCATTGGCTACATTTTGGAGAACTTCAGCTGGCACTCTGGAAGTAAAAGCATCGCCCATTCTGGCATATGCCCATTGTTTACGAGTCCAATTTTGACCAAGATTTTCTTTTTCTTCTAATGTATAAAATGGGAAATTTAATTTGACAATAAATGCTATTTTATTTGCATAAAAATCTTCTGAAATATGTGCGGCTGGATCGTAACTCCCGAAAATTAGATCTAAATCATTAATATCTCCTATATCTAAATGCAATTTTGCTTTTAAATCTAAATTAATTGCATTCATATTCCCAGCTATTGACTCTAAATTGTTCTGTAACGTTACAAAGAAATCTTCTAATTTCTTTTCATCAGTGACAAAGTAATCATTGCAAAATTTAACAAATTCTTCTTCACTTCCATCTTTCTGTGTCCAAAGTGCAGCTGTTTGACTTACTGCTTTTGTTATTCTTTCTTGAGATTCATTAGGATATTTTTGCTTTAAATTATTTATCACTTTTTCAATTGTTGCTTTTGAGATATTTGACATTTCTGCGTTTTCTGTGTTGTTCATTTCTTTTTTTCCTTGATTATTGCAAGAAAATAATAGGACACTTATTCCTAAAAATAAAACCACTAAATATTTCATTTTTAACCTTTAATTATTTTTAAATTTTTATAATTCAATAACTTTAATATAATTACTTTCATTAACATTATTTTCGGATAATCCTGTAACGAAAACTATTAAATCTCCTTCTTTTGCAATATCTTTACTTTTCAATAATTTAAGAAGAAAATTGTTGGAATTAGCATCATTTCTTTCTCTCATATAACTCAATTCTTCGGGCAATTTATAAGGAATAACGCCCCAAATTAAATTTAAATAAGCTAAATTAGTTTCATCAGTTGTTAATGCAATAATTGGAATATTAGGTCTATTTTTAGCAATTTTCCTTGCAGTATAGTCCCATTTTGTAGCAGTAATAATAGCTTTTGCATTAATATTTGCAGCAAGCACGACAGTCGAAACTGCAATAGAATCCGATACATTTGCAGAACTTAAATGTAAGTTTTGGCTTATATTTCTAAAATTCAGCTTTTTTAATGCTAATGTTTCTGTTTTATAAATTATCTTATGCATAAATTCAACGCTTTCTACAGGATAATCGCCTACACTTGTTTCTCCGCTTAACATTACTGCATCTGTCCCATCAAGAACTGCATTTGCAACATCGCTTGTTTCTGCTCTTGTTGGAATTGGATTTTTTATCATTGATTCCAACATTTGAGTAGCAGTAATTACTGGTTTACCTTCGTTATTTGCTTTTTTGATTAATTCTTTTTGAAGTAAAGGAAGCTCTTCGAGTGGCATTTCAAGACCGAGGTCGCCACGTGCAACCATTATTCCATCGCTTTCTTTTATGATTTGGTCAATATGTTCGAATGATTCAGCTCTTTCTATTTTTGCTATAACAGGAACTTGGCGTCCAAATATTTTCATTGCTGTTTTTAGTTCTAAAATATCTTCCGGCTTTTTCACGAATGATAAAGCAACTAAATCTACGCCATTTTCTAATCCAAATTTTAAATCTTCAATATCCTTTTCGCTTAAAGATGGAGCATTGCTTTTGGAACCTGGAACAATTATTCCTTTATTATCTTTTAATATACCACCTTTTATTACTTTGGTTATTATATCATTATTTTGGATATTTATACATTTTAATATAATGTATCCATCATCAAGTAAAATAGTATTACCTTTTTTTACTTCATTTATTAAATCTTTATATTTTGTGGATACTTTATTACTATTTCCAAATTCTATTTCATCAGTAGTTATAATAAATTCTTGATTTTCTTTAAGTTCTACTTTTCCATTTTCGACTGTACTTGTTCGAATTTTTGGTCCCTGCAAATCTTGCATAATTGCAATTTCAATGCCTTCTTCTTTTTCAATTGTTTTAACAGCTTCAATTATTTTTTGATGATCTTCTTTTTTGCCATGGGAAAAGTTCAACCGCACAACATCCATACCATGACGTGCCATTTTTCTAATAATTTCAATATTAGAGCTTGCAGGTCCAATAGTGCATATAATTTTGGTCTTTGCTATTTTCATTATTTTATTTTATAAACTTGATTTTATTTATAATCTTGTAAGATTGTGAATTTTTTCGACACGAATCATATGTCTATCACCTTCGAAATCTTCTTCGAGAAATGCATCTATAATTTTTTTAGCTAATTCAGGAGAAGTTTTTCTGGCTCCTAAACACAAGACATTTGCATTATTATGATTTCTTGCTAATTTAGCATAATCTTCGTCGACACACAATGCCGCTCTTATACCTTGCACTTTATTTGCCACAATTGACATTCCAATCCCTGTTCCACAAATTAATATGCCATAATCAGCAACTAAAGAAGCTACTGATTCTGCGGCTGGAAAGGCAAAATCGGGATAATCAACTGATTCGTTCGAATATGTGCCAAAGTCTAAAATTTGATGATTTAAGGATTTAATATAATTTATTAATTCTTTTTTTAATTCGAAACCTGCATGGTCAGAAGCTATTGCTATTTTCATTTTTTCTTTATTTAAAGTTTATTAGACAAAAATTTATTCTTCTTTTTTTCTTAACAATTTATTAACATAATCTTTAGAAAACTTTATTTTATGTGTGGAAAAAGCCTCGATTATCCCTTTTTTTTATTTATCAAAAAATATTATGTAGAAAACTGATAATTTTTAACTTTTTATTTTTTTTCTTTCCACACTATTTTTCTATATTAAATATCTTAAAAAAATAAAATTACGAATTTTTCCACATAAATTGTGCATCTATTATTATAATACAATTTAAATTAAAATTATAAAATATATTATTATTATCCACACATTTAAATTTTATTAAATCCAGTATATTTAACTAATTCATCCGGAATAAGAACACTGCCATCACTTTGTAAGTAATTTTCTAAAATTGCGGCATATAATCTTGAAGTAGCAACTCCACTTCCATTTAAAGTATGAACAAATTCAGGTTTTGAATTTGGTGTACGTTTAAACTTAATATTAGCCCTTCTCGCTTGAAAATCAGTAAAGTTTGAACAACTTGATACTTCAAGCCATTTTTCTTCACCAGCAGCCCAAATTTCCAAATCATAAGTAATTGCACTTGCAAATGATGTATCGCCAGAACAAAGTAAAACAACCCGATATGGAATTTTCAATGCTTTTAAAATATCTTCTGCTTCTGAAACTAAAATTTCAAGTTGTTCAAAGGATTCTTCCGGTCTTACGAAATTTACCATCTCTACTTTATTAAATTGGTGAACTCGTAAAAATCCATGTACTTCTTTTCCATAACTTCCTGATTCTCGTCTAAAACAAGGTGAATAACCACAAACTTTTTTTGGTAATTCTTCATTTTTTAAAATATCATCTCTATGAAAATTGGTCAAAGGTACTTCTGCTGTTGGAATTAAATACATATCATCTTCTTTTGCATAATACATATCTTCGCCCATTTTAGGTAATTGTCCAGTTCCAAACATACTTGCGGCATTTACCATAAATGGTGACCATATTTCCGTATAATTGTGTTTTTGTGTATGATAATCTAACATAAATCTGATTAAAGCTCTTTCTAACTGTGCCCCTTTTCCAATATAAAAAGAAAAACCACTGCCTGATACTTTAGCTCCCCTTTCAAAATCTATAATTCCCAGTTTCTTGGAAATCTCAATATGATTCATTTTAATTGGTTGAGCCATAGGTTCGCCCCAAGAAAGCACGATTTTATTATCTTCTTCTGATTTACCAAGAGGAACTTGGGGTGCTAACATATTTGGAATTCTTGCAACTATTTGATTTATTTCATTTTCCACATCTCGTAATGTATCGTCGAAATCCTTAATTTTATCAGAAACAACTTTCATTTCGGCAATTAAATCATCAGCATTTTGACCTGATTTTTTATAATTTGCTATTTCTTTCGTTACTTTATTTCTTTCGTTTTTCAAAGCTTCAACTTCTTGAATTATTTTCCTTCTTTTTTCCTCTAACTCAGAAAATGAAGTCAAATCTGCTTTTTCGTTTTTTAATTCAATATTTTTCTTAACTAAATCTAAATTTTCTCGAATAAATTTTAAATCTAACATTTTTAACCTTTTATTTTATTTTTTCTATTTTAAATTATTTTTTTTATTTTTCTTCCATTATAACAACAGCAACGGCTGTGGAATCAGTATGGGAAATGGAAACTAAAAAGGAGTAATCTCCATATTTTTCCTTCATATTTCCGTCCAAAATTATTTTTGGTTCTCCACTTTCTTTGTTAATAGTTGTTATTTCATTAAATTTAAAACCTTGCGTAATACCGGTACCAATTGCTTTACTAAAAGCTTCTTTGACAGCAAATCGAGCTGCTAAATGAACATATTTTTTGTTTTTAAAAGATTCGGAATACTCAATTTCTTCTTTAGTATAAATTCTATTTAAAAATTTATCTGCATATTTTTCAACAGCAGTTTGTATTCTTTCAACTTCGACTATATCAATACCTAAGCCTTTTATCATAAACGTCCTTTTTCTTTTTTAATAATTTCTAAAATTTCGGGCAAGACCTCACCGGATTTTTCGTTAAAATGAATGTTTGCTAAATGTGTAAAAGACGTATTATTTGGATTTATTTCAACAACATAAGCAACTTGTTTTTTAGCTAAATATGGTAATTGAGCCGCAGGATATACTTCAGAAGATGTTCCTATTGTAAAAAATAAATCGCAATTTTGAGATTTTTCAAATGCTAAATCTAAAATATTATTTTGTAATGATTCGCCAAACCAAACAACATTAGGTCTAATTAGCCCACCACAAAGCGGACACTTTGGCAATTCTTTTTCTACATCATATTCTTCGAAATAAGGTTCACCACAAGTGAAGCATTTGCTATCGAAAATATTTCCGTGCAATTCATATAAATTTTTACTGCCTGCTCGTTTATGCAAATTATCAACATTTTGAGTAAACAAAATAAAATCGTCAAATAGAATTTCCATTTCAGCAAGTGCAATATGTCCCGGATTGGGTATAGCGTCTTTCGCTTTTCTCTTTCTTTCTGCATACCAAGTTAGAACAAGTTTAGGATTCTCCAAAAAACCTTGCGGACTGGCAAGTTCCATAGGATTATATTTACCCCAAAAACCGCCTACGTCACGGAATGTGTCTAATCCGCTCTCTTTGGAAACTCCTGCACCTGTTAAAACAACAACAGTTTTTGCATTTTTTAAAACGTCTTTGAATTCATCTGAATATTTCATAATGAAATTTTTAAACCTAATTCTTTAAGTTGCTTTTCATCAACATAAGAAGGAGCGTTGTCCATTAAAGATAAACCAGACGTAGTTTTAGGAAAAGCAATAACGTCTCGTATATTATTTGTCCCCGTTAAAAGCATAGTTAATCTATCTAAACCAAGTGCAATACCACCATGAGGTGGAGCACCAAATTTCAATGCATTTAATAAAAATCCGAATTTATCCTCTGCTTCTTTTTTTTCTATTCCCATTAAATTAAACATCTTTTGCTGCACGTCAGTGTTATGAATTCTAATACTACCGCCACCAATTTCAACACCATTCAAAACAATATCATGAGCGATTGCACGAACTTTTGAAGGTGCTTTGTCTAAAATTTCTATATCTTCTATTTTTGGTGATGTGAACGGATGATGCATTGCAACATATCTCTTTTCTTCTTCATCATATTCGAACAATGGAAAATCTATTACCCAAAGGAAATTATATTGATTTTTCAAATTATCTAAAATCTTGAGTTGGTTCGCTATTTCAAGTCGCAATGCTCCTAAAACTGTATAAGTGCGAGTGTATGCATCTGAAATGAAAAGCAACAAATCTCCATCTTCGACATCAAAAATTTCTTTAAGTTTATTAATTTCATTTTCACTTAGGAATTTTGCTATCGAACCTGTAACTTCATTATTTGCAAATTTGAGATATGCTAAACCTTTTGCACCGTACTTTTTAGCAAAATCAGTAAGGGAATCAATTTGCTTACGTGAATAATTGCCGCAGCCTTTTGCATTAATACCAGCAATAATTCCGTTAGTTTCCAAAGTTTGCTTAAATACTTGAAATTCAGTATTTTCAAAAACAGAGTTAAGTGTTTTAATTTTCATATCAAAGCGAGTGTCAGGTTTGTCGGAACCATAATTTTCCATTGCATCTTTATAACTCATTCGAGGGAAAGGTGTAGTAATATCGACATCTAAAATTTCTTTCCAAACACGCTTGAAGAATTTTTCAAATAAAGAAATAATATCATCTTGCTCAACAAAAGACATTTCGCAATCAATTTGAGTAAATTCAGGTTGGCGATCGCTACGCAAATCTTCATCACGGAAACATTTAACAATTTGTAAATATCGCTCGAAACCAGAAATCATAAGTATTTGCTTATAAATTTGTGGAGATTGTGGCAACGCATAAAATCTACCTTTATAATTGCGGCTTGGGACGAGAAAATCTCGAGCTCCTTCAGGAGTAGATTTCATCAAAACTGGTGTTTCAATTTCAACAAATTCATTTTCGTAGAAAAATTGGTGTGTAATTTGATATAACTTATTCCTAACAAACAAATTATTTTGCAATTCACTTCTTCGAAGGTCTAAGTATCTATATTTTAATTTCAGTTCTTCGTTTACATTAATATTGTTTTCTATTTCAAAAGGAGGAAGTTCGGATGGGTTAATAATGCCAAAATCATTCAATAAAACTTCAACTTCGCCTGTAGGGATTTTAGGATTTATACTTTCTCTTTTTCTAACAATTCCTTTAGCCCAAATGACAAATTCGGAGCGAAGGACTTTTGCCCTCTCAGCAAGTTCCGAATTATCTTCAGGTTTAATAACAAGTTGAACAATTCCCCATCTATCACGTAAATCAATAAAAATAAGACCACCTAAATTGCGTGTAGAAGCAACCCAACCATTTAATATTACTTCTTTTCCGATAAATTCAGATGTGATATTGCCACACTTTTCTGTTCGTTTTTGAAATTTCATTATACTTATATCAATTTTTAATTTATTAAAACATCAAAATTAATTGAATTTAATAAATTAACAGTAAACAAAATTAAAAATTGTGGCACATTAATTGCAATAATGAAGCAAGTTAAACGATTTAAATGTAAAAATTTTCTTAATTTTGTTTTTTCTTAATCTTAAAGGAGCTTTATTGGTTCTATTTACGCAATTAAATGCTTATTGTTAGTGAACTTAAAAAGTAAGAATATTTTAAATAGAAAAACCAATTTATGCTCTGTTGCCCTGACAGTGTTAATATTTTCTTTTGTAATAAATTACACACTCAAAGCACAAACTTTAACTTTAAACCATAATGAACAACACTTAAATAACCCATTTTCATTATTTTTCTTAAATTATTTTTGGCTTTTACAAAATCCTATTGATTTAAATTTAAATCAAAATTTCAATTCACAAGATACAACCGAAAAAACTTTTTCTATATATAAACAAGAAGATTTTTATAGAATTAACAACAAATTTGGTGAAAAATGGCTTGCACCAAAGGATTATAATCAAAAAATTGAAATAGATTCCACTTTAAAAAATTTAAAAACATTCGAAGAATTTGATTCAAATCGGGTTAATTTTACTTATCCCCTTACAATTGATGAATATTTAGAATTAAGAAAAGAAAAAATAAAAACTGAAATTTGGGATTCTGTTCTAACAAGATACGATTTAAAAAAAGCGTTAAGTCAAGGAGATTTAGCAAATACAATTAGCCAGGCAACAGGAATAAATATACCAATCCCCGCAAGTCCTTTGACAAGCATATTCGGCAAACCTCAAATAAGTATAGGAGTAAATGGCGAAGTAAATTTAAGAATAGGTTGGAGATTTGATTCACAAAAGCTTGGAACAGTTTCTGCTTTTGGTCAAACTCAATCAACACCTATTTTTAACCAAGATATAAGAGTTAATGTAAATGCAAAAATTGGCGATAAATTTAGTTTCGGAACAGATTGGAACACAAGAAATAATTATGATTTCAACAATAAATTTAAAATAGGTTACGAAGGTTACGACGACGAAATCATAAGGAAAGTCGAGCTTGGAAATATCGATTTCCCAATACCTTCGACTTTAATAGGTGGCGGACAATCATTATTTGGCGCAAGAGTAGATTTTCAATTTGGTCCTTTATTTTTAAAAACCGTATTTTCGCAAAGAAGAGGACAAAGAAAATTTGTTGATGTTCGTGGTGGAGTAAGCAAGCAACCTTTTGCTCTGCGGGCTTACGATTATGCTAAGAACCATTTCTTTTTGGATACATTATATAAACAAATATATGACCAGTATTTTTTAAATGCAACACCGATACTTCCAAATACACCAATAGCACAAAAGAACAGAATAAAAAGAATACAAGTTTTTGAATCCACAAACGACATAAGAGAAGGAGTAATAAGAGCAGGAAATTCTGTAGCAATAGCCGATTTGCCAGGAAAGCGATTTGGAATGGGTGAAAAATACTCGGATGCAGACAAGGCAAGACCAATACAAGCAGGTGTTGTCGAAAGAGGCAATTTTATGATTTTGGATTCGATGCAATATGCAGTCGATTATAATTTAGGTACGTTACATATAAAAAATATACGACAAGACCGCTATTATGCCGTGGCTTATGCAGTCGAAGGAGAAACATTAGCTGAAGAAGATAATGTTTATTACGGAACATTCAGCAATCAAGCAGCACCAAATGATACTTTAATTTTAAAATTGATTTATAGACCAAATTTATTGCCTTCCTACAAATTACTTTGGGATAGGCAAATGAAAAATATATATCAAATAAATGCAACTAATGTAAGCGTTCAAGACACAAAGATTAATTTATGGTACATTAGACAAAACAATGATTCAGCAGATGTTTTACCAGGAGCTGCAGATAAATTAGTTACAATATTTGGAGTAGATAGAGTAAATAATGCATCTGGTACTGCACCAGGCGATGGAATATTTGATTTACGTCCACCATTTTTTGATGCTGTTACTGGCGAAATTACTTTTCCAAATTCAAAGCCTTTCAGCGATGGATTGAGAAATTATTTCAAAAATAGTAATCCCGAATTAGCGGAACAATACACTTTTGACCAAGTTTATGACACTACTTACGATGTTGCAGCAAGAAATACAGCTCGAGATAGGTTTGTTATTTCAGGGGAAGTATCGGGAAAATCGGCAAATAGAATTGCTTTAGGTGCCTTTAACTTAGCACCCGGAAGCGTGAAAGTTACATTAGATGGAGTTGCTTTAAAAGAATATCAAGATTACATTGTAGATTATTATGCAGGAATTTTGACAATAAAAAATCCCAGAGCTACTATTCCAAATGCCAACTTAAAAGTCGAATACGAACAACAAGATATATTAAATATAGCAACTAAAACACTTGCAGGAATACGTGCAGATTATCAATTATTCAAAACGAGATACAGCAATGCCACTCTTGGAGCGACATTTATGCATTATGACCAATCAGCAACCGTCGACAGAGTTCGATTAGGCGATGAACCAGTTGCTAATACAATGTTTGGATTTGATGCAAAATTTTCCTTAGATGCTCCTTGGTTGACAAAATTAGTCGATTTGTTGCCTTTTTATGATACAAAAGCACCATCATCTTTAAACCTTGCCGGTGAATGGGCAATGATTTTGCCAAATCCAAATAAACGCACATCAGAAATAGCTTCAGATAATGGATCATCGGTTGTTTACATTGACGATTTCGAAGGAGCTCAAAGAACAATTTCATTAGGGTTAAGTCCTTCGCAATGGCAATATAGTTCCCCGCCAGTTGATGATGCAATTGACACAACCGCTTTCGGACGGTCTTTGTATCGTGGTCATCTGTTTTGGTTCCAACACTTTTTACCTTATGTGCCAATTACAGATATTTATCCAAATAATAAAAATAATATTCAAGGACAAAGATTAGTAAGCCCTCTTGAAATATACTTCGACCCTAATATTAGAGGTATTTATAATCAAAATCCAAATTTCCTTGATAGCAATGATGTAGGATATTACGATCCAAACAATGCTTTTTCGAGTAAACCAGAAAATAGAAAGAGAATTTGGGGAGGTTTTACAAGATTATTATCTTCATTCAACACAAATTTCGATACTGAAAATATAGAATACATCGAAATAATGATGAATATTTTAGATAATAATCAAGGCGAAGGGAAAATGTACATAGATTTAGGACAAATTAGCGAAGATTTAATACCTAACGGTCGGTTAGATACAGAAGATGGATTTACTAAAGCAAGCCCATTCCCTAACGGAATAATTGATGCAGGCGAAGACGTTGGAATAGACCAATTAAACGATGACCAAGAAAAAGAAGCTTATCCATTCCCATTAAATCAAGAGCCAGACCCTGCACGTGATGACTATTATTTCGATTTCGGAAAAAGAGATGATGCACGAACGATAAGTGATTTTTACAAATATAATAATTTTGAAAATAATTCAAAATATTCAGAAATGGGACAATTCCCAGACAAAGAAGTTTTGAATGATAATAATGGTCAAACACTACAATTAAGTAATGATTATTTTACTTATGAAGTAAATTTGACGCCAGACCCAAATAATAACCCACAAATTGTCGGTGGAAATCCTGCAAAAGGTTGGTATTTATTTAGAATTCCTATACGCAAACCAACATCAAGAGTGGGGAATCCGACGTATTCAAATGTTCAATACATAAGAATGAGATTCCAGGGCGGTTCTGTAAAATTAATGGTAGAAAAGTGGCAATTAGTTGGTTCGCAATGGCAAAGGACGAACGATTTCCAAAATGTTCCGCCAAGCGATAGCGTATTGCAAGTTTCATTTGTAAATTTGTGGGATAACGGCAAAGCCCCAGACTTTTACGAAATGCCGCCTGGTGTTACTGCACCAAGATTGTTAAACAGTACAGACCCATATTCTGATATTCGCCAAAACGAACAATCATTGAAAATAACCGTAAAGGATTTGAATTTTGGCGAAGAAAGAATGGCAACAAGAATTTTCCGCTCAATGGATATTTTCAACTATAAAGTAATGAAGTTCTTTGTCCATGGCGATAATCTAATGCCTGATAATATGGTAAAAGGAGCAATTCCAAAGGCTTATACCTATATTCGTTTTGGAATAGACTCAATGAATTATTATGAATACAGAAGACCGATTATTAGAGGTTGGCAAGATTTACAAATCAATTTAGAAGAATTGACGGCAATTAAGCAAATAAGAGATACATCGAGAATTACATCACAGCAAATTTTCCCAACAAAAAATGATCCTTTAGCATACTTTATAATCAAAGGAAATCCGATATTAACAAGAATTCAATTTATTGGACTTGGAGTAGCTAACCCTCCTGAACAATTTCCAAATCAATTATCAACGACAATTTGGGTGGACGAGCTAAGGCTTATTAACCCCGAAAGAAGTGCTGATTGGGCCGGCGTTGCTAATATGGACTTGAAAGTCGCAGATTTAGCACAAGTTAATATGAATTTCCAAAACGCTTTACCTAATTTCCATAAAATTGAAGATAGGTTTGGAAATAGAGTAACAGCGATTTCTTGGTCATTCAATGTAACTGGTAATTTAGAAAAATTTGCACCGAAAAGCTTTAATCAGATGAAAATACCAATCACTTACACACATAGCGAACAATCCGAAAATCCAGAATATGTGGCGAATAATGACATAAGTTTAAAAGAAGCCGGTTATCAAGCACGAAACCAAGCATATAGCCAAGCAATAAAT
The DNA here is from genome assembly GCA_964500435.1 of uncultured Chloroherpeton sp. Taxonomy (GTDB): domain Bacteria; phylum Bacteroidota; class Ignavibacteria; order Kapaibacteriales; family UBA2268; genus GWF2-33-9. The sequence goes on from CAZCNL010000005.1 coordinate 121,012, forward strand.
AGCGGTCTCTCTCCGCAAGAAGCAAATATTTTAGCGACAAGTGCTGAACAATCAGTATTGACACGTTCTCAAACTTTACGTGTTTCGGATAATTGGGCTTTAACACAAGTTAAATTGGGAATTCCTATAAAGCATTGGCTTGTTGACCAAACTTTAAACGCTTTGACAATAGGTTATTCTTATTCGCAAGATTATGAACGCTCACCAATTTACGAACAAAGATTTAACTGGATTTGGAAATTAAATTTACAATATGGATTGAAAATATCTGATTTCTTATCTTTTTCACCTTTGGGTTGGATGAAAGGCTGGGATGTTTTGGGAATTTATAGCGGATTAAAGATAAATCTTTTGCCAAGCTCAATAAACACTTCTTTTGATATGATGCGAAGGCGACAAACAGAGCAATCACGTTATTTAGATTTTCCAAGCCCCGTATTAAGAGAATTTAATGCTCAAAGACAAGCTCAAATGTCTTGGAAATTATCAGAAAATGGCTTTTTAAATCCATTATTTGATTATTCATTTAGTACAATTTCTACATTAGTTCCATTTGAATTAGATGAAAATGGCAAGCAAAGAACAGGAAGTGAATTAAGCAAATATATCTTTTTCAAAAATGGACAGCTCATAAATTTAGGCAGCAACACATTGCATAATCAAGTTGTGACTATAAATACTAAACCTCAAATTCCCGATTTGTTCGGAATATCAAGGTTTATTGATATAACTTCAACTTATTCAGCAACATATACGTGGCAAAACCCATTGCAGCCGAATCCACAATTTGTAGATGTTGCAAAAAATGCAAGCGTTAATACAAATTTGCGGATAAATCAGTCATTTAAATTAAAAGCTTTGGGCGATAAATGGTTTGATTTTGTATTACCCAAAAAAGGAACTCGAATTACAGAAAGTGACACAACAGGTGGATTGTGGAAAGGAACTGTAAGTGTGTTAAAAAAAATATTTTTTGATTGGGACAAAGTTGATTTTACTTTTAATCAAACAAGTTCAAGTTTAAATCCAGGTGTTTATGGCGGAACAGGTTTTGATAATTTCTGGGCAAGAGGCTTTTTAGGTCGGAGCGACCGAAACGAATTCGGTCCATCATTCCCTTATCAATTAGGACTGGTAACAGACCCACACGGCGGTTTCAGTGTTGTTCCTTCAAACACATTCCCATATTTCGGATTCCAAAGTTATGTTGGCAAACGTCCTCCAAATGCCGTTCTGCAAGATAATTACAGGCAACAATCAACATTTGAAATAAAAACATCACGTAGACTTTGGGAAGGTGCTACTCTCGATTTAACTTGGAAAACTGACCTTGGATTTAATCGCAATCAAACTGTGATAACTGACTCCAATGGAACACCAAAATTTACAAACATTATAGCAGTTAAAAATTTAAATCGTTCATTTTTGACATTTCCATCAATTTTTGGACTGGATTTATTTGGCAACACAATCGAAAGTGTTGTTCAAGCATACAATGCAAAAAAAGCACAAATCGATGCTTTACCAATCGATACAATAAAGAAAAATGAATTACAGCAAGAAGCGCTTTCAGAAGCATTTTTCAATCAATTAAAAGCATTTCACTATATAACTGGCGAGGCGGGCAAATTTTTGCCAAGTGTGAATTGGGCATTCAGGTGGGAAGGATTGGAAAAATGGGGCATTTGGGACGATTACTTAAAAAGATTATCATTAGAACATAATTATCAATCAAATTATCAAGAATCTATTCAAATAACAGATATAGGAAAGTTTATTCAAAATCAAATGGTTCAATACGGCTTCCAACCTTTAATTGGACTTACTGCAACATTTGACGAGAAAAAGCTGAAAGGAGCAATGACGGCAACCTTGCGTTGGTCAACTCAAAAATCTTTTATGGTAAATACTGCGTCTCGTTCTGTAATATCTTCGCAATCAACGAATGATATAACAACACAAGTAAGTTATACTATGCGTGGATTTGATTTCCCTATTTTAGGAATAAAGTTGAAAAATGATTTTGAGCTCAGCTTCCTTGGAACTTATAAAACAAATAAAAATTCAACTTATGATATAATGAATAAAGATAGCTTCGCAGGCGGAAATTCAAATAATGGTTGGACATTGAACGGCAATACTCAAATCATAATTGAACCACGTGCACGCTACTCACTTAGTAATATCGTTACAGCATCATTCTTTGTTCGATACGAAGGTACATTTACTGAAGGTGCAGCTCAACCGGGCTATAATACCACTCAAGTCGGCTTAGACATTAGAATTGCAATTTCGGGTGGAAGATAATTTACAATTTTATTTGTCACATTGATACAAAAATCACTGCTTTTCCTAAAAACAAAATTAATTAGTCGATAATTTATTATAATATTAGTTAAAGAATATTGAAATAATCAATCAAGAAAAATGGCATAATTGTTGCTATATCAACAAGTATGATTAAAATTAAACACATATTCGCTATAATACTAATATTATTAATTGGTTGCTCAATTAATACTTTATATAGTCAAAGTATCCGTATAGTGCGGACTGATGTGGATTCAACCCGTTTTGATTTTATAACAGCCGGGTATGTGTTTGGGTTTGATGTCTATGTCGATGGAGTCGATTCATTCAACGGATTGAGCTTCGATTTAGAATGGGATGCACCAGATTATGTAAAGTTTTCTCAATGGGAATTAGGGAAATTAGGTCCTAAAGCAAATGCGCAACTTGTGAGCAGAATTGACCAAATTAATAAATTGGGCATTTTAACTGTCGGTGTTGGAACAGGACAAATATTGGATTCTACAACAAAAGCAATTTCGAAAGTTATTCATTTAGATTTTGTATTGCTACAAAGTGCTGAGCACGGAGGCAAAGTCAAATTTACATTTATCAAACCTGCAATATCATATTTTACAAGTGGAACACCAAAAATTATAGAATTAAAAGCTTCACCAATTGAATTTAAAATTCATAGTTATGTTGATGTATATCCTGGAGATGCCGATAATAGCCATGAAGTTGACCATATGGACTATGTTAACGTAACTCTTTATATGGGAGTTGGCGGACCTGAAACAAAAAATACAAGAACATTTAAACGCACGTACCCTTCATCTTATTGGATTGCACAACGTTGTCTTGCTTGGGATATTGAGCCCGCAACTTATGCAGATTGTGATGGAAATGGCGAAATAACAATTAAAGATATGCTTATTGTTAGCTACAATTTAGGTAAAACAACAGTTGGTCCACCAGGAATAGTCCACAAAGATAAAGAACAAATTCCGTCGAATATATTTCAATCAGCAAACTTTCCACAAAATGCAATTTATATTCCGGTAAATATTTCTTCTAAATATGATTTTTATTCAGCAACATTTAATATAAAATTTAAAAAGGACGGAATCGCAAATAAATTAATTGGAGTTAAAAACGGGGATTTATTTCCCGCCGAAACAGACTTAATTTATTTTAATAAAAGTGATAATACAGCACAATTTTTTATAACAAATAAGCAAAATACAATTTGTAAAAATAAAAATGGTGTAATCGCCTATTTAGTTTTTGCAGAAGATGCCAATATTGGAAATAATGAGATAATTATTGATGATGCCTCGGCAATTTCGGAAAATGGAATAATTTTTAATCTTAATTCATTAACAAGTGTTAATTTTGTAAATCTCGATATAAACAACTTAGATAAATCAAAAATGAACTTAAATCTTAAAGACAATTTTGTCGATATAAACCTGCCTGAAAACCAGTATATTAAGTTAGTTCAAATTCAAGATTTAAATGGAAAAACTATCCGTTCGTTGCAAATTCCAAATAAATTAAATCATCTTGGAATTGATTTGACCGGATTAGTTCCCACGGTGTATTTCCTTTCGATACAAACCGAAGATGGCAAGTTTTATGTAGAACCACTTTTATATTTCCATTAATGGAATTTATAGAATAAATTACATCAAACACAAATAATAGTTAATTTTGCATTTATAATAGTTATAATTATGGAATTATTATGAATGCTAAATTATTAAAAATAAAAAGTATATTTTTACTTTCCTCACTTGTTTTTTCGTTGCTTTTCACAGCCGCAGCCAAAGATGAATTAACACTCACAGCAACAAACGTTCGCAATCATATAAAATACCTTGCAAGTGACGAATTGGAAGGCAGATTCCCTGGCACAAAAGGTATTGAATTAGCTAAAGACTACATTTTAAATACTTTTAAATCTTACGGATTAAAAGCTCTCAACGGTACAAATACACAAAGTTTAGAAGTGACCGTCGGATACGAATTGAGTAAAGATAACCAAGTATATTTTAATTTAATTATACCAAAACCTGGCGTCCCAATTGAAATGGTTAAACCTGTTCGCAAAACTTGGGATGTGAATAAGGATTGGCTCCCCGTAAGTTTATCAGAAAATAAGGAAATTGAAGGTGCAATGGTATTTGCTGGTTATGGAATTACAGCAAAAGACTTAAAATATGATGACTACGAAGGAATTGATGTTAAAGATAAAATCGTCATTGTTCTTACAAATTCTCCAGATGGTGAAAAAGAATCGAGCGAATTTCACCCTTACACATCTTACCGCTACAAAGCTACAAATGCCCGAAATCATGGTGCCATTGGTGTGATTTTTGTGAAAATTCAAGGCGATTCTGCAAATGTATTTGTGCCGTTAGATAGAGACAGAGGCGAAAGAAATACAGGAATTGTAGCAATTCAAGTAAACCGCAATCGAATTGCCGAATATTTCCCTAAAAATTCATTATACCCAACTGAATTAGAAATTAACAAAACTCGCAAGCCAAAAAGTTTTGAATTACCAAATGCAAAAATTCATATCAAAGTAGACTTGGAAGATAAAAAAGTTAAAACTGAAAATTTATTTGCAATGCTCGAGGGCACAGACCCTAAATTGAAAGATGAGTATATAATTATAGGTGCACATTATGACCATTTAGGCTGGGGCGGTCCAACATCGAATTATCACGGCAACAAGCCAATGATTCATAATGGTGCTGACGATAATGCCTCAGGTGTTGCTGTAATGCTTGAAATTGCAAGATTATTAAGCGAACAACAACCAAAAAGAACAATAATTTTCGTTTCATTCACTTCCGAAGAACTTGGCTTGCTTGGGTCGAATTACTTTGTAAATCATCCACCGATAGATTTATCAAAAGTATCAATGATGGTAAATTTAGATATGGTTGGACGTATGCAGAATGATAATTTATTTGCAATTGGAGTTGCATCATCAAGTATGTTCCCAAGTCTTTTGAACGAGCTCGATTCAACGGACGTTACGATTAAAATAACACAATCAGAATCGCCAATTGCCGCAAGTGATAATACTTCATTTTATTTGAAAAATATTCCATCAATATTCTTTTTTACAGGTGTTCATCTCGATTATCATAGACCAAGTGATGATTGGGAAAAAATCAACTACTTGGGATGCGATAAAGCTGCGAACTTTATTGCAAATTTTGTTAAAAAAGTTGCAGATTTGGATGTAAAATTACCATTTACGAGGGCAACAAACGACAACAATTCCGAAAGTAAACCATCGAGTGGAAGCAGCTACGGAAGCAAAGTATGGTTTGGTATTATCCCCAACTTCGAAAATGAGCCCAAAGGGTTTAAAATTTCAGGTTCAAGTCCTGGCAGTCCTGCGGAAAAAGCCGGTTTAATAGAAAATGATATAATTTTAAAAATAGACCAAAACGAGATTAAAAATATTCACGACTTTATGTTTGCTTTAAAAGAACATAAGCCCGGAGACGAAGTAAAAGTTATATTTTTACGAGATGGGAAAGAAAAAACAACAACTGTTAAGTTAACAGTTAAGGAATAAAAATATATTTTAAAACAAACAATTAAATTTGTCTAAATACGTAATATAATTTAGGTTAAATATTTATTTATGGCACGATGTAACTTTTAATAAATTTAAATTGTCTAAAGAAGGAATTATTGGTTGAAAAAAGTGTTTAAAAATATTATAAAATTTCCTATTTTTTTGAGTTTAGTGCTCATTATCATAGTTTCGGGAGTAGTTTCTACGAACAAAATAACACTTTCAAATAGATTGAAAGAAGATGATGAAGCTAAACTACAATTATTTCAACCAGTTATAAAAAAAGTAATGTCGCTTGGAATAGATTCTCTCACAATCACCCAGTTAATTTTAGATCCAAATTTACAATTTAATGAGAATTACATTAAAATTGAAGTGCCAATAAAACAAGTAGAAAAGCCCGAGCCACAAGAACCAACATCAAGTAATAAAATATACAATAAATTAGTTAATGACGAAGCAATCCACAGAATAAACAATTTTATTCAGCAAAATAACCAAATTTTTGATAAAATACAAGAAAAGTATGGTGTTTCGAAAGAAGTACTAGCATCATTACTTTGGGTAGAAACTCGCCATGGAGATTATTTAGGCTATCATCACGTCCTTTCCGTGTTCGCAAATTTAGCATTATGCGACCAACCAGAATTTTTGGAATATAACTTGCAAAATATGAGGCATAAAGCTAAATTCAGCAAAACAGAATATGTTTCTATGAAAAAAGCATTAATTGAAAAATCTCGCAACAAAGCAAAATGGGCAATAAATGAGTTAGCTTCACTTATTAAAATAAAAGATAAAATTCCAGTTAATATTAATGAACTTTATGGCTCTTATGCTGGAGCATTTGGCATTCCACAATTTTTACCATCATCGCTTAACAAATGGGCAATTGATGCAAATGGTGACGGCAAATACGATTTATTTGATTACTCAGATGCAATTTTTAGTGCGGCTAATTATTTAAAAAAACATGGATTTAGCGACACAGAAAATGACCAAAGAAAATCACTTTTTGCTTATAATCATAGTACACGATACGTAAATACAATTATGTTGCTTTCTGAAAAAGTAAAACAATATCAAGAATCTGAACAAAACAACGAATAATAGATATTTTATACAAACAAATACTAACAAAAAGGGCTTCAACTTATTTATTGAAGCCCTTCTTTTTTTATTCAAGTAAATGCTATTATTTTTTTGGAGTGATTACATATATTTGTACTGTTCGAGAAAGTTGACGTCCAGTTGTCAAATTGTTATTGAAAATTAAAACAGATTCCCCAATACCATATGTTTCGTAATTAACATTTTTCACTTTACCTTCCAAGTATTTGCGCACATTGTCTGCTCGTCGTGTTGCTAAATTTTTATTATAATCTTCATCACCAATTTTATCTGTATAGCCATAAATTTGAATAGTTGAATTAGCTGATATTGAAGGAATTACGTATTTATCAATAATTTGCTTATCTTGGTCGCTTAATGTTGGGCTATCGAAATCGAAAAGCACTAAACTAAATTTGGAAACAGTTTTATCAGGTAAATTTTCAGTCTTTTTACGTGTAAATGAGAAATAATCAACAGGTAAAGACCCATTAATAGTCTTTTTCAATCCGTTAATTGTCTTTACAGTAAATTCCCAATCAACAGGTGTTTGAGAGGAAGCAAGTTGATTAGGTAAAATTTGCCAAGATATGTTCGAAGGCATACCAAAACCCTCTTTCTTTTCTATTTCTTTGCCTGCTTGATAATATTTCAACACCCAAGAATCAACTGTGTCATTTGTAGCAATAATCGATTTGAAATCAATAAGTTGAGGTATTGTTATTCTTTCTTTATCGCTACTAATTACAATTGGTTTCAAAATTTCTGGGTTGTTTGAAGTAATTTCAGCTCGACTATTTTCTTTATCGCCATCAATATCACTTTTAGAAGAAGGTTTTGCGGGTAAGCCTCCAGCTACTGTATTAATTTTATTTCCGTTGATGCCATAATTTGCAACTAAATAATTCTTCACAAAATCTGCTCTTTCTTTTGATAAACTCTTCTGAGATTTCAATTCCTTTGAATTCAAAGTACCGGTGACAGTGATTTGAGCAGTATTGTCTTGCTTCATTCTTGCTCCGACAATGTCGAGAGTATATGAATTAATTTTTTCAGCACTTGCGGGTAAAGCGTCAATACGGAATTCACCAGCTTCATTTTGAGCAGCAAGGACTTGTGTTTCTGGTGCAGGTGTTGATTTACCTTCTGGGAAAAATACATAAGGAATTAAAGGAAATAGTTCTGTGTATTGAACTTCTTCCACTTTGATTTTTTCCACAGGTTGAGGCACTAATTTTTCGTTATAATAAACAATTTCAGGAGTGTTGACATCTAAGTATTTTTCATCCTTTTTGATTGTAACAGGTTCTTCATATTTATTTAGCCCAAAAGTAAGATTTACACCTAATCTTAATTGGCTAACTGTCCAATAATCATATTTTTTATCTGAAGAAACTTTTGTTAGAGGTAATCTAAAAGAAGCCTCTGGCATTAAAAAAGTATTTTCAGAAAGATTAAATACATAACCAACACCTAAAGCAATAGCGAGCCTTGTAGCTTTACCGGGAAAGTCTAAATCGGTTATTGTAGTATTTAAAGCAGAGTTAATTAAATTCTCGTAAGTATAATCAAATTTCATACTTAGAGGAAATCCAAATTCAAGACCTGCAAGAAAATAAATAGGACTACCTGAAATTAAGTTATGTAACTGTAAAACAGGACTGACTTCGATATATTGAAAGCGAGCATCTATTGTATGCTTTTCTTCTGTAATTGTAGTAGAGGAAATTGAGCCATTCAAATTGTAATAACCAATTCGCCCGGAAATTGTGTATGTTTCATTTAACGGGAAATTCCCAATTATTCCAAAATAACCACTCAATGCAGTTGAACTTTGGTTAAATGGAATAAGCACTTGATTGAATTGTGCAGTATCAGTAAAGCTTGGTGAATGCATATTGAATCCCAATCCGCCGTAAAGTCCAATATTCGTGGGCATTTCTTTTGCCACTCCTTTTATAGTAAAGAAAGAAAAGAATAGCAAAAAGAAAATAGTAAAAATACTTAAACGTTTTCTCATAAAATTTCTCCAAAAATGCTAATTTATGAATAATAATTATTTTATAGAGGTAAAAATGAAAAAATTATTTTTATTAAGTATCACTTTTTTAGCTATAGTTTTTAATACTTCCTTTGCGGGAGCATTAGAATTTGGAATTAATGCAGGAATTGCAACACCTGACGACAAGATGAATCAAGTATACAATACAAATACTTTGCAATTATCACAAGATTCAATAGCAAATTTAATATCTAATGGATTGAAAACAGGATACCACCTTGGTGTGAAAGTTTCGATGCCTTTAAATTCCAATTTTTCATTCGTAGGATCTGTTGGATATAATAGCTTCCCACAATCAGAAATTGAAGTGCGAGACCCTGCCTCCAATCAATTATTAGCGACCTTATCTACATCAACCAAAGTTGTACCAGTTTCTGCGGGATTAAACTTTTACTTGTTCAAAACTGTTTTAAGTCCATACATTGCAGGTGATTTATCATATAATTACATTTCAACAAGCGTAGAATCTAAATTTATGGGTACGACTGTACCAATTTCGACAACACCATCCGATAGTAGATTTGGCTTTGGCTTTGGGATAGGTACAGATATCAGCTTGGGTTTGGTGGACTTAAATATAGAAGGCAAATACAACTACACAAACTTAATAGGCAAAACCACAAACGAGCCTAATAAATACTATTTTACTTTATTACTTGGACTTACTTTTTAAGTTTGAAGAAAATTATTAATTAATAATTAAAGACATTTTTTGAAAATAAATCCTTCCTTCGGGGAGGATTTGTTTATTTTAAGAAATATTATATTTAAAATAAAGTTATTAATTTGTAGTTTATATTATTAAATCATAAAGATAAGTAATTGAAGGTTTAATTTTTCATGGAGAAGCAGACAAATTTGAGTACCGAAAAACTTGATTTCGAAAAAGTATGGCTTATGTTTCAAGAAACTGACAGGAAATTTCAAGAAACGGCTCAGCAATTTCAAGAAACTGACAAAAAGTTCAAGGAAACGGATAGATTATTGAATAATTTAATGAAAAAAATGAGCGAAGTGGAGTCTCGTTGGGGAAAATTTGTCGAATCATTAGTGGAAGGTACATTAGTAAAAATACTTAATAAAAAAGGTATTCAAGTCCAACATACATTTTTAAGAGCAAAAGGACTAATCAAAAATAAACAATATGAAATTGATATAATAGCAAAAAATGGAGAGCAAGTAGTAGCAGTAGAAGTAAAAACAACTTTAAGCGTTGAAGATGTGAAGCATTTTATGACAAAATTAAAAGTATTCAAAGAAGTGTTCCCGGAATACTCTACTAATCAAGTAATAGGAGCAGTAGCATATATAACATCAGAGTCAGGAGCAGAAGTATATGCGGCAAAACACGGATTATACGTTATTAAAGCCACAAACAAAAGCGCAAGAATTATCAACAGCAAGGATTTCCAACCAAAATATTGGTAAGATTAAGTTATACAATTTTTGATAAAAATAAAGGCTGCATAAGCAGCCTTTGTTATTATTTTATTTTAATATTTCGATTATATTAAAAGAAAATCGAGCCTTTATGTCGTAAAATATCTTTTGCTATAACAATTTTTTGGATTTCATTAGTTCCTTCGAAAATTCTATTTATTCTGGAATCACGATAAAAGCGTTCGATTGGCATTTCACGAGAATAACCCATTCCAGCAAATATTTGCATCGCTAAATCAACAGTTTTATCAATGCTTTCTGAGGCATAATATTTAACCATTCCAGCTTGTGCTTGGGTCATTTTGCCTAAATCATACAATGTTGCTGTGCGATAAACAATTGATTCTAAATTGTAAATCATTACTGCCATTTCTGAAAGCATAAATTGAACTGCTTGAAAATTTGCAATTGGTTCGTCGAATTGATATCTGTTCTTTGCATACTCTGTCGAAAGAGTTAAAAGTTCTTTCATTGAACCCAAGCAAGCAGCACCAAGTCCCAATCTACCTGCGTTCAATACTTTCATTGCTATTGGGAAGCCATATCCTTCTTTCCCAATCATATTTTCTTTTGGAACACGCACGTTTTCGAATTTGAGTGTTGATGTTTTGCTTCCTCGAATTCCCATCTTCTTTTCAGGAGCACCGGCTGTGAAACCTTCCATTCCTTTTTCGACGACGAAAGCGCTAATACCTTTTTTTGTGCGGGCATAAACAGCGACAACATCAGCAATTGGTCCATTTGTTATCCATTGTTTTTCGCCATTTAAAATCCAATAATCGCCATCGAGTTCGGCGTGTGTTTTTAAATTGAATGCATCGGAACCAGCGCCTTGTTCGGTTAATCCAAAAGCACAAATTTTTTCCCCAGATGTAAGTTGGGGCATAAATCTTTGTTTTAATTCTTCGCTACCACCGAGAAAAATAGAGTTTGTGCCTATTGAAGCATGCGCACCGACAAATGTAGCAGTAGACATACAGCCTTTTGCAATTTCTTCTTGGATTATGCAATATCCGACTTCGCCAAAGCCACTACCACCATATTCGACTGGGAAAGCTGCTCCAAGTATGCCTAATTCTGCAATCTTTTTAATAATATGGTCTGGGATTGCTTCTTGTTCGTCTATTTGGGCTGCAAGAGGTTTTAACTCATTTGTTACAAAATCTCTTACCATATCTCTGAGCATTTGTTGCTCTTCTGTGAATGTCAATTCAAACATAAGTTGTTTATTTTAGTTATACATTAATAATTTACAAAAAATATTTTTTTATACTGATTCGATAAAGTTTAAAATACTTTCACCACCATCTACTTTGATTGTCGCACCAGTTATCCAGTAAAACTTTTCATCAACAAGCAAAGAAATTGCTTTGGCAACATCTTGCGGAACCGTGTTTCTTTGGAATGGGTTATGTTCACGAGCATGGCGTAGCATTTTTTCGAATCCAGGAATTTTAGCAGCAGCAGGTGTATCAGTAAGTCCTGCCATAATTGCATTTGCTGTGATTTTGTAAGGTGCAAGTTCAACAGCAATTTGACGGCAATAAGATTCCAATGCAGCTTTTGCAGCGGAAACAGCTCCGTAACTCAAAATTGCTCGTTCAGAGCCTATACTTGTCATTGCAAATATTCGTGAATTCTCTGCTAAAAGTTTTGCGATAAATAAATCTTGAACCCAATAGATTAAAGAATTTGCCATAACATCCATTGTCATTTCAATTTGCTTTTTCTTGAGCATTTTGGAGGTGTCTTCATCAAAAAATGGACCTATTGCTCCGAAAGCTAAAGAATGAATGACAACTCTTAAAACGTGATGAGGGTCAGCTTGTCTATCTTTGTTGATTTCTTCAATTATTTGTGCTCTTTTTGTATCATCGGCGGCATTTGCATTGAAAAACTTTGCAGTTACGCCGATTGTTTCTAATGTTTGTCGGAATTGTTCTGCTTTTTCTCGAGCCGGACCTGTATCCAAATGAACGCCATAAATATTGTAGCCACTTTTAGCTAATTCGAGGGCAACTTCTTTGCCGAAACCGCTTGATACTCCTAATACGATGGCCCATAAATTCCTGTCTGCTATTGTTGTTTTTGACATTTTCTTTTGTTTTGTTTTTTTTAAAAAATAAAATGAATTTAATTCATTTCAATGATAAATACTAAATTAATAAAAATTTATGTAAATTAATTGTTAATGCAAAAAAATATATTTTTTTAATTAAATTAAAATTTAACTAATTTTTTTTATTTATGTTTTGCCAAAAATGAAGTTATTCGTTCCAAAGCATCTTCTTTTTCGAGCAAAGACATAGTTTCGAACAATCCAGCTCCTACTGATTTCCCTGTAAGCATTATTCTTAACGGATGGACTATTTCACGTAACTTCAAATTCTTTTCTTCGCAATATTTTTGCGTAAAATCATGCAATGTTTGATAATCCCATTTTTCGATTTTCTTTATCTCTTCGTAATATTTACTAATTATCTCGGTCGTATTATCTTTCCAATGCTTTTTCACAAAATCTTCATCGAATTCAGTAGGTTTCGAAAACATATATGGTGCAAAGCTTTTAAGTTCTATTAAATTATCTATTCTTTCTTTAATTAAATCAATAACTTGCTTTAAATATTCTCTATTTTTATAATTAAAATTTTCTTTTTCTAAAAATGGAATAATGAAGTCAGCAAGTTCATCAAGTGATTTAGTTCTTAAGTATTGAGAATTCATCCAATTTAATTTTGTTAAGTCAAAAATTGCACCTGATTTATTAACTTTTTCGAGGGAGAAAGTATCTATCAATTCTTGCATTGAAAAAATTTCACGGTCTGCAGTTGGATTCCAACCAAGCAATGCTATAAAATTAACAAATGCTTCTTTGAAATATCCCTTTGCAACATAATCTTCAACGGCAACATCGCCTTGGCGTTTGCTAAGCTTTGATTTATCACGGTTTAAAAGAAGAGGCAAATGAGCAAATTCTGGACGTTCCCACCCAAAAGCATCATACAGCAGAACATGTTTTGGTGTGGATGGCAACCACTCTTCACCACGAATTACGTGCGAAATTTGCATCAAATGGTCGTCTACGACATTTGCCAAATGATACGTTGGGAATCCGTCGCTTTTGAGCAAAATTTGGTCGTCCACATCACGACCACGTACGTTTACTTCGCCCCGAATTAAGTCATTAAACTTTATTTCTTGCTCCATCGGAACTTTTAATCGGACAACATAAGGAGTTCCGCTTGCGAGAAGTTCTTTAGTTTTTTCCTCGCCTAATGTATACTGATTTTTCATAACGGTTCTATCGTATTTTGGGGCAATGCCAGCTTTTTGCTGCCTTTCCCTCATTGCATCAAGTTCTTCGGCTGTATCGAAGGCATAGTATGCTTTTTCATTTTCGATTAGTTGCATACCATACTTTTTATATAAATCAAATCTTTCGGATTGGACGTATGGACCGAATTCGCCACCTACGTGAGGTCCTTCATCGAATTCAATCCCAGCCCATTCGAGGTATTTAATTAAATTTTCTTGTGCACCTTCGACAAATCTTGTTCGGTCGGTATCTTCTATTCTTAAAATCATTTTGCCTTTGTGGTGCCTTGCGAATAAATAATTATAAAGTGCTGTGCGTAAGCCACCTACGTGCAAGTAGCCGGTTGGAGATGGAGCAAATCTAACACGAACATTCATATTTTTCAATATATTTATTAATAAAACTACAAAATTAACTCTATTTGCCCAAAAATTATATATTTTGGTTAAAAAATTAATACCTCATTATATTTAAAGTTAGATTAACAAGCTTAATTGAGTTGTATTTTTAAGTAATAATGTGTTTCCTATGTAATAAATTTACTTAATATTTTTTTAATTTTTTAAATTTATTTTCTCTTTTTCTAAAAGATAGGCAAATAAAATAGTAAAAATACCAATTAGGAAAAAGACTGTAAAAGTCAAGTTGTAGTTAATTGAAAGAGGTTCTTCGCCATTGGAAACCATTTCAGAGAGTGACGGGTTGGATATGGCGAATAAATAATTTGTCAAAATAGCAATTAGAATAATTCCAATATTTTTTGACCAAAAAAATACGGCAAATGTCCGCCCTAAATAATTATTATCAATGATTTTTACAGCGGATGGTAATAATATTCCTGGTATTACAGAAAACGAAAGGGCAACTAACGTTAATGAAGTGTAAAGAATTGGTATTGATGTTGGGAACACAATTATTATTATAAATGCAAATGTTAATATTATCGAGGCATATAGGATAATTCTGGTGCTTTTCCCACTTTTATCGAAATAATTGCCAAAAAATGGAGATAAAATTACAGTTCCGAGCGGAAATATCGCAATAATAAAATTTGTAGTTTCTTGCGTAATATTTATATTTATCAATAGGTTAGAAGCAACAAAATTATAAAAACCAAAAATTCCCGTGAAAAATAAACCATATAAAATTGCAATATATATAATTGATTTGTTTTTTAATAAATGTAAGAAATCTTTTATTTTAAATTCATTGTTTTTAATTGAGTTTTGGGTATTAAAAATTTCATTTTTTTTGTCATATAAATTGAAAGTATAAAATGCAAGGGAACCTATAATAATTAATGCTAAAGAAAAAATCATAGAGTTAAGCAAATGCCCTTTAATTACTCCATTCTCGGTAATTACAACATCGGCAAAATCTGATGAGAAAAACAAAGCAAACGATGTCCCAACTCGAGAAATTAAAATTAATAAACCAAAAGATAATGCTAATTTATTGAAGGAAAACCATTTTGCAAGCGTTTTAATTGATGTTATACTTATCATTTCGAGCCCGATGCTGAAAATGATTTTGCCTAAGATAGAAAGTTTTGCGGAATTTGGGAAAGTGCTTAAAAATGAATTGAAAAAGGCATTTCCAAGACCACCATTGATAAAATATCGTGTGAACGCATATAAATTTAACATAGCACCGAGCAACATTAATGCCGAAGCAAGTTTGCCTGTAAATCGAATGCCGAATCGGTCTAAAATCATTCCTGAAAATAATACAAAGCCAATTGCATTAATGAATATACCGGAATAATTATAAAAATCAAATGTTGTCCCGTCCCATCCGTAATTTGCATCTAATAAAACTTTAAGCGGAGTTAATACATCCGAAAAGAAATATGCAGCATAAAGTACAATAGTAAGAAACAGTAATACAAACCAACGTTTTATGTGCGTTTCGTCAATTTTGCTTGATGGGATATCTATCATATTATTTATTAAATAAAAAATAAATAGCAAAGAATTCAGTATAAAAAATAGAAATTAGGATTAAGTATTAAATAAAATAATTATTCGTTAGTTTCTTTTTTCTTTCTGTTTTTCAGTGATGCTTTGATAAAATCAATAAATAATGGATGACCGCTAATTGCTCGTGATTTTAATTCTGGGTGAAATTGCACACCTACGAACCAAGGATGCTCAGGATATTCAATTATTTCAACAAGCGAATTATCGGGTGAAGTCCCACTCATTATTAATCCATTTTGTTCCAAAACATCACGGAACTTGTTGTTTACTTCAAATCTATGACGGTGACGTTCTGAGATTTCTTTACTTTTATATGCTTTAAAAGCTATTGTATTTTCTTTCAAAACTGCGGGATAAGCTCCTAATCTCATAGTGCCGCCTTTATCTTTTATAGCTCTTTGCTCTTCCATCAAATCAATAACATTTTGGTCAGTTTTTTCAAATTCTGCGGAATTAGCACGTGTTAACCCACAAACATTTCGAGCAAATTCAATAACAGCACATTGCAAACCTAAACAAATTCCAAAAAATGGTATTTTATTAATACGAGCGTAATTGATCGCAAGAATTTTGCCCTCGATTCCACGTTTGCCAAACCCCGGACCAATTAATATACCATCCAATTTCGAGATTATTTCTGCTATATTTTCATTATTTAAATCTTCACTATTTACCATTTCAATGTTAACACGTGTATTATTTATGGAGCCAGCATGGATGAATGCTTCTATTATACTTTTATATGAATCTCGATATTGTGTATATTTTCCAACTAATCCAACAGTTACTTCGTTTGCAGGTTTTTTAATTTTATCAACAAATCGTTTGAATTCGTCTAAGTCTGGAGTTCTGTCTTCTAAGTTTAATTTATTGAAAATTATGCTATGCAAACCTTGAGTTTTAAATGTTAAAGGTACTTCGTAAATTGTGTATGTAGCATCAGGTACATCAATAACAGATTGTTCTTCAACACTGCAAAATAATCCAATCTTTTGTTTAATTTCTTTATTTATTTTATTTTCACTTCGGCAAAGCAAAATATCTGGTCTAATCCCATATTCCATCAATGTTTTAACAGAGTGCTGGGTCGGCTTTGTTTTAATTTCACCGGATGAAGCAATATAAGGGACATAAGTAAGATGAATGTTCAAAACACGGCTATGACCAAATTGCAATCCAATTTGCCTTTGTGATTCCAAAAACGGTAAGGACTCAATATCGCCTACTGTTCCACCAATTTCAATGATTACAAAATCTTTTTCTCCTTCGAATGATAAAATTCGGTGTTTAATCTCATCTGTTATATGTGGAATTACTTGAACTGTTTTGCCTAAATATTCACCTCGCCTTTCTTTGTTAATTACAGTGAAATAAACTTGCCCCGTTGTATGATTATTTTTTTTGCTTAAAGATTCACCTAAAAACCGTTCATAATGTCCTAAATCCAAGTCTGTTTCTGCTCCATCATCGGTAACGTATACTTCGCCATGTTGAAACGGATTCATTGTTCCGGGGTCCACATTAATATATGGGTCTAATTTCATTATTGTAACATTATAACCACATTGTTTTAAAAGCAACCCTATGGACGCAGATGCGATTCCTTTCCCAAGCGAGGAAAGTACTCCCCCAGTAATAAAAATATACTTTGTCTTACTATTTTGAATATTTTGTTTCATTTTTTTTGTTTTGTAAAAAAATAAAATTGCAATTTAAGAATAAAATAAAATTATATCTTACACATCATTAATTTATATGTAATTTATTTTTCAACATTTTTTAAAATTAATAAAAAAAATAAAATGAAAATTGACTTAACTGGAAAAAATGCAATTGTCGGTGGCGCATCTCAAGGGCTTGGATTTTCAATTGCAAGGCAATTTGCTATTTGTGGTGCAAATTTAATTCTTATTTCTCGTTCAGAAGAAAAATTAATGAAAGCCATAAAACAATTACCAAACAATGGTTCGCAAATTTTCCGATACTTTGTTGCCGATTTTAGCAATCCCACAAGTTTTCAAGAAGATTTAAAAAAATTTATTTCTGAAATTGGTAATATTCACATTTTAGTCAATAATTCTGGTGGACCAAGTTCTGGAGCTGCTAATTCTGCAAAATTAGAAGATTATATTTCTGCCTTTAATTCGCATTTGCTTTCATTCCAATCACTTGTACAATTAGTTTTAAGTGGAATGAAAGCAGAAAAATTCGGGCGGATAATTAATATTACGTCAGTTGGTGCAAAACAACCTATTGATAATTTAGGTGTTTCTAATACAATTCGTGGTGCAGTTTCCAGTTGGGCTAAAATTTTATCTCGTGAATTAGCACCTTTTGGAATTACTGTAAATAACATTTTACCGGGGTATATCGCAACGGAGAGATTAAGTTATTTATTCCAAAATCTCGCAGAACGAAATCAAACAACGCTCGATTTTGAATTCCATAAATTAGCAAATGATATTCCTGCTGGACGAATCGGTAACCCCGAAGAAATTGGTTATGTTGCAGCGTTTCTTGCTTCGAATTATGCGAATTATATTACGGGAATTAATCTTCCGGTTGATGGTGGTTATCTTCGGACGCTTTAGATTTTTCTTTTATTTTTCCTGCCGCCACTTTGATTACTTTTGTATGAAAATCTAATTCTTTTGGGTTTAAATTTATCTTCTTTACTTCATTTTTATTTGCGAGCAAATTTGCTTTTCTTTTGCTGATTTTTTCTTTTAAAGTAACTCCCTCTTTATTAGGTGCAAAAATATCTCCCTCGCCACTTATAATGTAAATTGGATTAATTCCACGGTTATAAAGTTCGAGTAAAACTCTGACGGGAACGCCTGCACGACCAAATTCGTAATTATAAATTCTTTCTGTGCTTTCACCTAACAAGTATGCAAACTGCATTGTGGATAATTTTTCTCCTTCATTGAACATAAGCCTGACTTGCCGTAACCTCTTGCCAATTTGAATATTTAACTCTTTTGGTTCCATAATTTACATTAATTATGTTTATAATTTGTGTATTATTTACTTGTAAAATTTGTAAATATTACATAAATTTGTGTTAAATTTTTATATATAATATTTATTTTATTACAAAATTAATAAAAAACAATATAGGTGATATTATGTTTAACAAATATTCTCAAAATGTAACAAATCCGAATATGCACGAAATCAAAATCACAATTCCAAGCAAATATTCAGCAGTGAAAAACAGTGATTCTATAATTCCCAAAGAAGAACAAAACGCTTTATTCCAGCTTTTGTTGAATGAATTTTTCAAAAAAGTTCGTTCTACAAATTTATTTGCACCAGAAGAAATTGCAGAGTTAGCATTTTTATGCGAAGGTTATTTTGATTACAAAGCCTATGAAATTACTCAAAAAATGGATTTTATTGATGATTATTACGAAGATATTTATGATGATGAAAATTAAATTCATAAAATTAAAAAAAAATAAAAGAAATTAAAAACAATTGGAGGCGTTGTGGAAACTCATTTAAATTTGATTGAATATGAAGATTTGACACCGGATTTGCAGTTATTAGCTGATGTAGTCGGAATGGAAAATACTCGAGTAATTTTGAGGGAACTTGCTGGAGTTTACCTTTATATTCCAAATATTTCGAGGTTAGAGCGATTTGTTTTGCGATATTTACAGGATAATATTGATAAGCCGGTTAAAAAAACAGCAAATGAACTTGGCGTCAGTGCCCAATTCCTTTGGAAGTTAAAAAGAGAAAAAATAAAATTAGTTAAGGCTGGAAGTCGTAATCTCTTAAAAAAGAAAAAAAAGAAGAATTGAATTAAATCTTCTTAATTTTGTAAACACAAAAATTTCAATTTTGAAAAAGAGGATTTATGGGTTCGACAATCATTCAAAAAATATTGGCTAAAGCGACAGGAAAACCATCTGTAAATATCGGAGAAGTGGTTGAACCAGCAGTAAGTTTAGCTATGTCTCACGAAAACGCTGCTTTAGTGATTAATCAATTTTTAGAAATATACAAGGGCACAAATCTTGAACCAAAAATATGGGATCCCGACAAAATAGCAATTATATTTGACCACAGAGTACCAGCTGAGAGTAAGAAAACAGCGACAAATCAAAAATTAATTCGAGAATTTATTAAAGTTCACGGAATAACAAAATTTCATGACATAAGAGGCGATAGAGGTGGAATTTGCCATCAAATTTTACCTGAAAATGGTTATGTTTTGCCAGGTGGAGTTGTCGTGGGGACAGATAGCCACACTACCACTCACGGGGCATTAGGGGCGTTTGCTTTTGGTATTGGTGCAACTGAAATGGCTTCTGTTTGGGCACTTGGAACAGTTTTAAATGTGGAAGTGCCGGAAACAATCAAAGTTGTGATTAATGGCAGTTTACCACGTGGTGTTTATGCAAAAGATATAATTTTACATTTAATTGGGAAATTGACAAATCAAGGTGCAAATTATAAAGTATTGGAATTCCACGGAGAAGCGATTAAAACTATGCCCACCACAGCAAGATTGACAATTTCAAATATGGCTGTTGAAGCTGGAGCTACTGCTGGCATAATTCCTCCCGATGAAGAAACCGTAAAATATCTTAGAGAAGTAGCAAAATATAGCGGTGAAGTTGATTTAGTTCAACCCGATGAAGATGCAGTATATCACAGCGTAGTTGAATTTGATGCATCAGAAATAATACCGCAAGTAGCTGCACCACACCACGTTGACAATGTTAAACCTATAACGGAATTGGAAGGCATTGAAATTGACCAAGTTGTGATTGGTTCTTGCACAAATGGCAGAATTGAAGATTTGAAAGAAGCCGCCGATATAATTAGAGGTAAAAAAGTAGCAGAGAATACCAGAATGTTAGTATTTCCTGCTTCTTTTAGAGTTTATGAAGAAGCATTGCAAATGGGTTACATTGCAGATTTTATTCAAGCTGGAGCAGTGGTGATGAATCCCGGCTGTGGACCATGCTTAGGAATTCATCAAGGAGCATTAGGAAACGGCGAAAGAGCATTTTCGACAACAAATAGGAATTTTAAAGGTAGAATGGGCAATCCTGAAGCAGAAGTATACCTCGGCTCTCCTGCGGCTGCCGCTGCTACTGCTTTGTATGGTAAAATTACAGATCCACGTAAAATTTCGGAGGAAAAATAATGAAAGTGATTTATAAACTTGGAAATGATATTTCTACTGACCATATTTATCCCGGCAGATATATGGCAACTGTTTTGCCGACTGAAACTCCTCAGTTTGCTTTTGGAGATATGCCAGATTTGAATAAATTATTAAACGAAGGTGACAAAACTGAGACCCGCATTATTGTTGCAGAACACAACTTTGGCACAGGTTCATCAAGGGAACAAGCTGTGTCAACTCTTGTTGGGCATAATTTGATTATTATCGCTAAAAATTTTGCTCGGATATTTTTCCAAAATAGTATTAATTTGGGATTGAAAACAGTTATTTGTCCTGAAATTGAAGCAGAAGTTGGTGATGAGTTGATTATTGAAGATGATAAAGTAATTAATCAAACAAAAGGGAAAGAATTTCCTGTTATTCCAATTCCTGCCGCTCGCAAAGCTATTGTTGATGCTGGTGGATTAATAGCTTACACTCGTAAATTGGTTCTCGAACGTAACGCAAATTAATTAATCAATGTGCCAATTTATTTGCTAAAAATAAAAAACTCGGGTTACTTCAACATAACTCGAGTTTTTTTTATTTCTTATAATGACTTGAAAATTATAGCTTTTGAAATTCAAATTTAGGATAACCTTTTTCGCCGGAAGTATTATAAAAATCTGTGAAATGTAATTTATAATATGCAACGGGCGTTTGTATTATATATACTTTCTTATTATTAATTATATAAAATCCTTGACCAAGGTCGAACCATTTCCATTCGTGACCAATTGAATTTATATTATTCGAATAAGTTAAATTTTTGGCATAATCATAAGTAATATTGTCGAAAGACATTGAAGTATCAGCAATTGCAACTGATACCCTATTTGGGTTTAATAATGGTCCCGTAACACTATACCACATAGCTTGACCATCATTGGTATAAAGTAATTCAGTGTATTTTGTAAAACATAAATCCCATTGGTTTGTTGTTGGTTCGATTGTAACAATAGCTCCATTATTATTAAAAGAAAAATGAATGAAATTATACAGAGGATTACGTGGTATTTCTATTTCATTTGCTTGATTACTGTTTAAATCTGAAAATTTTATATAATAAATACCATTTTCGTAACCTAAGATTTGAAACTTTTTAAAACCACGACTTTTGCCTCTGTCAGTAACACCACGATTAATTATGTAAACTTCGGACTTGGAAATTATTTGAGTTGGAGTTTTGCTTTCCCACCATACTCCGAAAGCTGTTGAATCTAAATTCCCTTTTGGATTGTCGTAATTCCAAAGACTCGCATCAAGTCCATTAGTATCAGATGGAGAAACATCTTCGAAGCGTGTTTTGCCAGTATTATAAACGCTCATAAAACAACCGCCATTTACGATAAAAGCAACAATACTATCGGGATTGCTTGCAAAGGCTAAATCCCAGTCTGTAACAAGATTTGATGCAACAACTGAATCAAGTTCTAAATTAAAATATACTTGATTTGTATATAAATTGCCCATAGCAACTGTTCCAACCTTAACGCCACCTTTTAGATGTGGCTTTACGGGAGTTTCATCTGGAATGCAAGAGTTGAGCAAAATAATTATTGAGAACAATATTAAAGAAGCGATTAATTTCATATTCATTTCCTAATTTAATAATATTTTGTCTAAGCTAAACCTTAGAGATGTGAAAAATGTGCGGCCCCAACCAATTGGCATTTGTAAAGAACCAGTTGAATGAGCACCTTGAACTGTAGCGATGCTTTGCTCTATTTGTTTAACATCGAAAAGATTTTTAAAGCCAAGTTGTAAATCAAGAGCATTATTCATTATTTTAAATCCTACGGATAAGTCGAGCATTTGATAGTCGGAAACTTCATATTGGATAATACTTTCATTTTCGCCTATTCCGTAACCAGGTAATTTGCCGGTGTATTTATAAAAGGCATTAATTTGAGCAATATCTAAAAACGGTAATTTATACACAATGTTTGCTTGAATTTCGGGCGAATATGTAAATTCAGGTGTTGGGGATGTTTCACTTAAATAATTATAGCGACCAATATATGAAAATCCAAACTGAGCATTTAAATCAGAGGAAATATAATTGGCAGATATATCGCCCCCAGAAGTTTTATATTTTCCAATGTTTACGTAAGAATATTTGTCATCTTTAATTAAAGCAAATGTAACTAAATTGCTAATGTCGTTATAGTAATATTTGGCGCTAAAATTCCAAACTGCGGCTTCTTCTTGTATTCGGTAATCTGCAGAGAAATTCCACGAATTTGATGTTTCGGCTTTTAAGTTTTGATTACCATAAATATTGTGATTTACATCAACAAAGACATAGTATAATTCTCTTAAAGATGGGGCACGAAAACCTTTGGCGTATGATGCACGGAAGTCTAAATTATCAAAAAGTTGATATTTTAAATTGATTGATGGTACAATAGGTGCTTCATATTCTGTGTTATAAATAAAGCGGACAGCTGGTTGAATTTGTAGCTCTTCAAACGGACGATAATTTAAACTTGTATAAACCGCATAATCACCTTGTGTTTTTTCATTGTTTTCTATACGTTTACCAGTAGCTGTTTCGTAATTGATTTCAGTACCGGCGAGTAACCCGATAATTTTATATGGGTCGTCCCAACTATAATTACCTCTGAATAACCATGTATAAAATTTCGTTGTATCTTGGTCCTCGGGATTTCCAGTTATAACTTGCTTCAATGTAGTTAAATCTTTGAAATATGTATTCTTTTCACGTAAATAATATGAATAATCAAGCATCAAGTTTAAATATTGGTACTTCGAAAGATTACCATTTAAAAAAATGGAGTTAGATAATCTATTTGTTTTATATTCATCATCGAAAGCATCTTCGAAATACGGGGGACGAGGTGTCCCACGATTTAAAATATACTCATTGAAATAACGTGCGGAATATCGCAATTTAAAATCACCGATATTTGTGCCATATTTCAAATCAGCGAGATATTGGATTTTTGGTTTCCATTGTTTATGGCGTGAAGTATCGATAACAGAATAACCTCCGAAGAAATTTCGCCCACCAGTAATTACAAAATTGTGATTATCAAATAAATTAAATTTTAAAGCTCCATCGAAATTTACCATTCCGACGCTTTCGTAATATGTATTTCCATCGAATTCTACTCGGTCGCAATTAGACGCATCATTTGTAATGATGTTCAATACACCACCCAAAGCGTCAGTTCCATAAATTGTAGACATAGGACCTTCGATTATTTCTACTTTTTGGACATTGTTTAAATTTATTTGGGATACATCTATATTCCCTTGCAAACGTCCAATAACGGGAACTCCATCAATCATTACTTTGACATTTTGACCAGAAATTCCATTTATTGAAATAGAGCTACCTAAAATGTTATCTTGAGAAATACGCACATTCATTTGAGTTTGAAGTAAATCTCTCAAATTTGTAGCAGCTTGCGAAATAATTCGTTCTTCAGTGATTACTTGTACAGGATAAACGGAATTTTGAACAGATTGTGGGCTAAATTGTCCGGTGGTAACAATTTCTTGCAGCATAATTGCCGTCGGCTCTAAATAAACGGTGATATTGTTTTTGGCATCGACTGTATCGTGAGCGGTTTTATAACCAACGAACCTTACCGTATATGCAATTTTACCGTCAAAAGGAATAGGGACTACACCTTTTTTATTTGTTTTATGAACTTGAACTTGCGATTTTGTCGAGTTAGATAATGAAACAAAATGTACAGTTGCTGCCGCAAGTGGCTTTTCTGTACTTTTATCGAGTACTGTTAATATGTTATTATATGAAAAAAGCGAGCTTGCAGCAAAGAAAAATAAGCAAAAAGTAATAAATTTAATTTTGCTTTGCAGATTATTCAAATTTGTTGAAAAGTGTTTCATTTGAAAACTCATTTAATTTATTTTGATTACTAATACTACTTTTATTTGTAGTCCCATCGATTATTTTTAAAATAGACCAATAACCTCTTGAATATTTTTCAGAAAGAAATTCAATCGATTGTTTTTTTGTTTTACCTTTAGAAATTAATTCGAGATATTCAGCTTTAAAAGTTGCTTTGTCAGATTCAGTTAATGGTTTTCCAGAATTTATGAATTTAGTTTGTGATGGTTTTCTCAAAGTATGTAATAAAAATCCATCTTGAATTTTTTCCATTTCTTTTATTTGATAATCAAATGCTATTTTGCTAATTTCAAAACCAGTTGCTTTACGATTTAGACCTCTTGCAACCTTTGCAGTAGAAAAACTTCCTAAAAAAAAGTCACATACTAAATCACCGGGGTTGCTTGAATATTGTATCATTTTAATCAGTAATTCCCAAGGTAATTCATTTTTGTTCTTTATTTTATTTGGCTTATATTCCCGATTAATAAACCATACATCTTCCCTGTCTTGATAATTTAAAGAACCATTTTTTTCATCTTTTTCGGCATCGCCAAAACGAGCAAAGGTGTTAAAAGTAGGTATATCGCCGAGTTTGACATAATAAAGAATATGGTAATGAGATGATATGTATTTATTTTTTGTGTAAACACCAAAATTATATTTCCAAATTATATGATTCACTTCTTTTAATTTTGTTGCTCGAAGTGCATTTAAAATATGAATTAAATTTGTATAACCAGAAACAATATATAAACTGCCTCCGGGTTTTAATACTCTTTCAGCTTCTTTAATCCACTTAAATGAGAACTCCTCATATTCATTTATTGGAATATCTACGTATCCATCAAGAACATTTTTTTCATTTCTATTATAATGCTTATGTAGTTTATCGCCATCAATACCATAAGGGGGGTCGGTGATAATTAAATCCACCGCCCCATCTTTTAAGTATTTTTGTGCACCTTCTATGCAATCAATATTATAAAACATTTTATGTTTTAATATTTAATTTTGTAATTTTCAAATTTATCTAAGTCTTCTAATTGTAATAGATACTTTGAAGGTCGTGGCTTACTATTAGAATTACGTCCTTGGCTAAAAAGACCTAATTTACTTATATTTTGTTGATTGATAATTAAAAAAATTAATTCAACAAGCTCAGCTCTGGTTTTCCTGTATCGAGAAAAACTTGTCCTTTCTATCCTTTTTAGTTCATAGGATGATAATCCACCTTTAAGTTCGGTATGCCATTTTTGGAAGCTTCTGTCGTTATCATTATATTCAACATCACATAATGCTATTAAAATACCGTGATACTTATTCAACTCTACTGATTTTTGCATACTTTCACTATCGTTTAAAATTAGAAGATGAGAGTTAGATTTAATAGCATGAGATTTCAAATCCCAATTGATTGACCTTTTCATATCGAATTTTACATTACCGACTTTATCACCAGGAAATTGGAAATGGTCTTTTAAAGATTTATTAACCAATAGTTCAAAGTAAAATCCAAACCATTCCATTTGTTTCCAATTATAATTTGCTTCTTTTAATTCTAAAATTGATGACTTTCCGTCCCATACTTTCGGTAGATGTTTTAGTTTTTCACTAATTAATTCAATATCATCAAGATATTTCTTTTTCATCAAAGAATTTATAAGTTATTGAACAATCAATTTTTGTACTTCTTTATTTCCATCTATGGAAAATACCACAAAGTATATGCCTGAACTTAATTTCGGATTTATTTGTAATGCATTGAAATTGCTTGCAGGCAAATTCATTTCGTATTGTTTTTGGCTATTTAAATTGAAAATTTCAATTTTTGGTTGAGAATTATTGCTGTTTGTTGAATAAGTTATATTCATTGCTTCATTAGGTGCAACGATATTTGGTGTTATAGCGAAATTGCCTGTGATATTACCATTGTTATCTTTTACAGAGTTAGGTTCAACTGGGGTTTTTTCGAAAATTACTTTTCCTGTTGAAGCACCTTCAAAGCCTGTAAAGACTATTTTCCAAATTAAACCATCTGGGGACATAACGAAATAGCATAAATCTGAAGGTATTTCCCATTGAAAATCTTGATTTAAATGTTTCCAAAGATGACCGATTGTAGAAATATTGCTTGTGAAGCTATCATTCGTTGGTGTAGTAACAGTGGCTGGATCTTGACCCGCAACTTTTACTGCACTCCATTCATAATTAATCAAAATGCCATTAACATTATAAGGGGTTTTTCCACCCTGTCCATCGTCGACCATTGCCATATATTTGCCAAATAACAAGCTCCATGCGGATGGTTCTAAATCGAGCTTTTCTCCTGGTGTTGTTGCCAAAGAATAATAAGCAAATGATTTTGTGGAATAGTTCTTTTTATTGAATTCAACTGTTTTTGAGTTATTTCCGTTCAAATCGGCATACGAAAAATATAAAATTCCGCCAATTAAATCTTCAATTCGCATTTGATAGTAATTACCAGCTAAATCTTTGAAAATAAATAATTTTTTTCCACTAATTGCATGAGTTGACATATTATATTCGCCCCAGCCGAAATCGCCGTTATCTTCGAATCCATTTTTCCCCATATTGAATGCACCGACAACCCAGCTTTCGTCTGAATCGAGCCATTCAATGAATTTGGTTTGGTCAGTATTCAATCCTGTCGTATCGATTACATTGCCGAAATCATCAACGGTTTTGCCGACAACTTCCCACAAACGGCAACCTGCACCTGAATTTATTCTAATTGTTGCGTTTGTTCCTTTGGTCAATATGCTTAAATCCCAAGCATTTAATGCTGCTGATGTTGTTGCATCATCTTCAAGATTATACCAAACACATTTGGAATAACTTTTACCATTTGCAACTTCAACTGTTGTTGTTTCTGCGATGCTATTGGAAAATACCAAAGCAAATACGAAAAATATAGTTATTGCTGTTTTCATATTATTTTTAACTCCTTTAAAATGAATATATTATATTGTTTTGTTTATTAATAAAAAATTTTATTTACAAAATTAATGTATTAAACGTAAATTAACATAATTTTATTATTTAGCGAAATATTTCTAATTTTTTTAATAACATTCTTCTTCTATAATTTCACACAAAATATGACCAATCATTATATGAGTTTCTTGAATTCTTGCTGTATTATTCGAAGGAGAAATAAAGGAATAATCGCACATTTCAGCGATTTTTCCGCCATTTCCACCTAAAAATCCGATTACTGTGAGCTCTTTTGACTTTGCTGCTTCGATTGCACGGATTACATTTTCAGAATTACCACTTGTAGAAATTGCAATTAAAGCATCGCCAGTTTGAGCGAGTGCTTCGATTTGCCTGCTAAAAATATTATTGAAACCATAATCATTACCGCCAGCTGTTAAAATTGAAGTATCCACCGTTAAAGCAATAGCTGGAATTGCGGGACGTTCGTATGAACTTCGTAAACGGACTACTAACTCTGCGGCTAAATGCTGGCTATCAGCAGCACTTCCTCCGTTTCCGCAAAATAATATTTTCTTCCCACTTTGAACAACTTCTGCAAGTTTTTTGCCTATGATTTCTATGTTCTTTATGGTATTTTTATCTAAAATTGCTTGTTTAGTGGCAATACTTTCTTTAATCGACGATTCAATTTTGTGCTTATAATCCATATTTTTTGGTTGATATTTTAATTTTAAATTAAATAATATAAAGAAGAATTAATTTAATTTTGATTTTAAAAATGAACAATTTAGAGTTATATTTTCCAATTTTAAGTCCCTCGCTTTTGGCATATTATGTTTCAAAAGGAGAATGGAAATATTCAAGGCATTTACAATTAATCGAATCAAGCATCTTTGATATGCTTCGAGGTAATAAAAAGCACTTAATTGTAAATATGCCACCAAGGCACGGCAAAAGTGAATTTATTTCGAAATATTTTCCATTTTGGTATCTCATAAATAATCCAAATAAAAGAATTATTTTAGTTTCGTACCAAGCAGGAATTGCTGAAGGTTGGAGCCGAAAAATTCGTGATTTGTTTGTAAATTATGGCGAGAAATTCGGCGTACGTTTAAATCCTCGACATAACAAATCGAATAGCTTTGGTTTTATGGAATATTCAGGTAGTCTGTATTCAGTCGGTATTGGAGGAGCGTTGACTGGTAAAGGTGCTGATTTATTGATTATTGATGACCCAGTGAAAAATGATGAAGAAGCGAATTCTTTGTTATTTCGTGATAAAATTTGGGAATGGTTCAATGCTACGGCAATGACAAGATTAGAACCGGATGGTCATTGTATCGTTGTAATGACAAGATGGCACGAAGATGATTTAACAGGAAGAATTATAAATCATTCCTGCATCGATTTTAACTTAAATTGGAACTTGATTTCTTTGCCTGCAATTGCTCAAAAGAATGATTTAATTGGACGTCAAGAAGGTGAAGCTCTGTGGAAAGAACGATTTCCTATTAATAATTTGTTAAATTTAAAATCGCAAATTGGTTCTTATTGGTTTTCTTCACTTTACCAGCAAGAACCTGTGCCTTCGGGAAATAGCATTTTCAAGCGTGAAAATTTTAAATATTTTCAGGAATTTGATACTTATTATAACTTAGAAATTTCGCCAAGTTTAAATAAAAAGGTTTTGAAAGAAAATTTGACAATTATGGCGACTTCCGATTTGGCGATTTCAACAAACGAAACATCGGATTATACAGTTATCCTGATTTTTGGCAAGAACAACGATGGAGATATATTAATTTTGGATATAATCCGAGAAAGATTTGAATTTTCGTCACATATTTCAATGTTGAATGCAATATTTGCAAAATATCAACCAATTTTAATTGGCATCGAAAATGTGCAATTCCAGCAAGCTTTAATCCAAACTGCAATAAAATCCGGGTTGCCAATTAAATCTCTTCGAGCAGATAAAGATAAAATTTCCCGAGCTTTGCCTATTGCGTCTTTAATTGAAAACGGAAAAGTTTATTTTAAGAAAAATTCTGCCTACCTTGAAAGTTTTGAAAAAGAATTACTTAATTTTCCGAAAGGGAAAAATGACGACCAAGTCGATGCATTTGCTTATATTTCTCAGATGGTTACAATGAATAGTAAGCTTTTGCCAATTTAACTTAACACACCATAAAAGAAATTTAAAAAAAATTTTTAAAATTTTGTAACTAAAATAAGAAATATTACGTATTTTGGAATAGAAAAATAATAAATTTACAAAATAACGGAGAAAATATGAAAATCAAATTATTATTTACATTCTTTATTTGTATATTAGTTACAAATCTTGCTTACTCTCAAAAAGGAGAAATGCCAAATCAACAAAATAAAAATTCGCAAGAAGAAGCACAAAGAGTTGAATATTTGAAGAATTTACCCTTGCATGGTTTCGCAGGAATAAATTTTTCGAACTCTGTCCCACAAAATGAATATATGGACAATTTACAGACAGCAGGTCCTGGCTTCGGTTTTATCGGTGGTTATAGGTTTGAACCAATCCCAATAAGTGTTGGGGGCCAGTTTGATATGGTGTTTTTCGGTGGAGATACAAAATATTATAATTACAAATTACCGAATGGGTGGACTTATGCACGAGACACGCTCACGACATCTTCTTGGGCGA
Organism: uncultured Chloroherpeton sp.; assembly: GCA_964500435.1. Classification (GTDB taxonomy): domain Bacteria; phylum Bacteroidota; class Ignavibacteria; order Kapaibacteriales; family UBA2268; genus GWF2-33-9. Next base: position 151,521 of record CAZCNL010000005.1, read on the forward strand.
TGCCAATTACAGCATTTGTTAAAATCGAACCTAACTTATTCAATTTTGCATACCCATATCTTGAAGCCTTTGCAGGATTTACGATGATGAATGCAAGTGCAAATTATAAATCTAATTATGGAATAAATGACGATAAAAACGAATTTAGTGCTAATTTTAATTATGGATTAGGTATCGGCACATCTATCAAACTTGCAGATTTTATTTTATTACCAAATAACATCACAAGAATGCTTCTCGATGTCAAATTTAGATATATGTCAGGAAATGAAACTGATTACTATAAGGTAAAATCAAATCCGGATGGTTCGGTTACGTTTGACAAATTCCGTTCCAAAACTGACCAAGTATTCTTCAATTTAGGTTTAGTATTTTATTTTGGAAGTGCAAATAATTAATTATAAAATTTAAATAAATATAGAGGAAAAATTATGAAAAAGGTATTTTTATTATTAGCAAGCTTTGCTCTTTTAGCAATTACTTTCAATGCATGTGTTACAGTTCGAGGTCAAGGAACTTATTCAGGTAGTTCGAATGATTATGATAGAAATTTGACAGCCGGCAAAGTTCAAAAAGAAATTCATAAAGGGATGAGTGGCGCAGAAGTTACAGAAATTCTTGGTTCTCCAAATATTGTCACAGCAGATGAAAATGGCTATGAAACTTGGGTTTACGACAAAATTGCAACAGAAGCAAGTTATTCTAAAAGCAACGACGCCTTATTTTTATTCATTTATGGTCAAAGCAACACAAGTTCTAATTATACTGTAACTCAAAAAACTTTAACAGTTGTAATTAAACTCAAAGACAATAAAGTTGATAGTTTTGCATACCACTCAAGCAAATTTTAATTAATTTTACATAATTAAAATATGAAAAATATGAAAACAAAAATTATTATATTTCTGCTCGTGGTTGTAGGTTTATCATCTTGCACAGTCATTTCATATAATACAGCAACTAAAACACACGAGGCGACTCAGCTTGAAACACGTGAATTTCAAACACGAATGTTCGATACAAATGATACAAAACTCATTATGAAAGCAATGGTAAATGTTTTGCAAGATGATAGTTATATTATCACAAATGCAGTAACAGATTTAGGTGTTTTAATGGCAAAAAAAGAAATTGATTTAGGAAATAAAAGTCATGCCCAAAATTCGGACTCAGACTTTTGGTTCGACTTTTTCCGTGCCTTAAATAACGATAAAACACGAAGAAACAACAATCAAGAAACTACTTACCAAAAAACTAAAGTAGTCGAGGTTTCAATTAACGTAACACAATATGGCAAACAAACAAAAGTTAGAGCTAATTTCCAAGCAAAGATTTTGGATAACAAAGGCAATGTTGTCGATGTTTTCCCTGTTAATGATGGAAAGTTCTATCAAGATTTCTTTGCGAAAACAGATAAAGCCATATTTTTACAAAAACAAGGATTGTAAAAACACAATTTCAAGTTAAATTTAGGGGGTAAATTTTTTTAAAGCTATCGTTATATCTTTTAGCTATTAAAAGTTAAAAATATAATTATTCACCAGCTTAAATGAATATCTTATGATGTTTTGGGCTGGTGTTTTTTTTTATTGTTATTATATTCCAATAATTAAAAAAATATTTTTTAATTGCAAATATTTCGAAATCTTATTGATTTTTAAGAAATTTGCTTCAAATCTACATTCAGAATAACGAGAAGAAGACGGTTGTATCATTGCCAGTAAACGAAAGTCGACGAAGCAGTCCCAAGAATGCAAGAGATTGCTTCGCTTCCGCTCGCAATGACTGGTTGAAAAATTTTTTTGTATCTGAATGTAACTTTTTGCTTGTTTAATAGTCTTTGTTTATTATAATAGTGAAAAAATATAAAATATTTTGTTATTTAAATAAAAATTGTTATATTATAATTACTATTTTTACAAACTTTTTTAAGGTGTTAATATGAAAGAATTTTTACAGAAAATTGAACTTGAAGACAAAAAGGGCTTCAATGGTTCAATTGTTCAATGGTTCAATGGATTACGATTTATAATCGTATTTATTGTAATTATATTTATATTTCCGAATAATTCTAATGCATTATCAGAAGGGAAGCTATCTTTCCTAAACTACTCATCGTTAACAGTAGTTGCAGATAGTATATTAAATGTTGGCGATACTATCAAATTGCAACTAAATGTAACATCTCTTCAGCAAGATTCAGCAACAATATTGTGTCATGTTAGTAGGGGGTTATATATCTTGAACAATGATTCTGAATTTTATAATATAAGAACTTATACAGATACAAATTCATTACAAAATATAGAAATTAGGTTAATAATTGATTCTATTCAAAATTGTTTTTTTGAATTGGTAACAGTTTCTGATTTTAATATCGGATTATATGGAAATACAATATCATATCGAAGAGAATTGTTCATCAATGGTGGGAACGAATTAGTTTTAAACAATACTTATGATAACAATGATGCAATTATAAATACAATTCAATATTCCCAACCAATTTGTACACTTCAAAATAACCACCATATAAAAATAAAAGGCAAGGTATCATTTCTTGATTGGAATGAACCAAAAACTTTTTATGCGAATGGTAATACATTAGAACATTTTCCGAGAAGGAAATCCCCGAGAACCACAGCATGGATTTTTTTCAGAACAAACGACCAACAAAATAAATTTTCTCATCCCATAAAATTTAATCAAATTACTGGAAAACCTATAAAAGGAATTCACTATGTAGAATGCATTGAGGGAACAAATTTTAATGAAGAGAGTGGTGAATTTATTTTCGAATTCGATTACAATCCACTATCTTTGTATTGTCAGGCTTATGAAAATATGACAGTAGAAATATATATTGCAAAGGAAAATGAAGCAACATTATTAAATTCCGGGAGCGATCACATAATAGTATCAAATTACCCAAACCCTTTTAATACAACCAACGAATTAAAACTTTACCCTACAAAATATTTTAGCATTACTTATCCAAATGGTGTGCCACAAAATATTGATATTTCTTATATTACAACACCAGAACTTAATATTGAATTACCTTTTGACGAGGGCGCCATGTTCAGATATATGACTATTTCAAGAGAATTTCTTAAAGATCTATATAACAATAACAACCTTGAATTTTCTGAAAATCGAAAGTTAAAACAGTGCAATTCAAATTTGTTATGGAGGGCACATACAGGCAGTGATCCGGGCGGTCAATATTCTTTTAATTCAAAGAACATTGATATTTATAAATATTATAATGGAAATGATCAAAATTATACAAATTGCAAAGTAATCGCTCATGAATATGGTCATTATTTTGATCATATATTAACAAATTGTGGTCATAATGAAATAGAAGGATTTGCAATGTTTTTTTCTTATGCAGCTAATGTATGGATGAGAAATTCTTTTGGTGACTTTTTTGGTATAGAAGATGATTGTGAGATTGGTCCATTTTGCAAGTTTATGGTAAATGATGTTGTCCTTACTAAGAATGGAGTATCATATAATAGATACGGTAATATCACTAAATTGGGTGTACCTGATATAAATTCTTGCAGATTTGCTTGTTATTTATGGAATATTTATGACTCTAAAAGTGACCAGCCATTTTCACCAATTAATGATTGGGACGGTATGGCAAATGACGATATCGAAGATTTACGAGAAGATCTAATGGACTTTTGGATTGAATTACCATTAGATGGAGTTAATTTTTCAGGTTTTAATGATTCTTTGAAAAACAAATATTCTGCTAATGTAAGACTTCAAAATTCTTTACAAGCAATATATGATTTCATGGATTTTCCGTCAGGTAGTTTTAATCCATCAATTGAAAATATTTCGGCAAGAATGAGAAGCCCAAATATACAATCAATGAGTTATACTACTAACGTAATAAATAATCAAATCTATGTTAAGTTCTTATGGGGTGATGATATATCTTATAAAAATATACCATTTGAATCTATTTACAAAGATACTAAATATGTATATCCATTTCAGAATACTCCTCAATCTATAAGACTTTCTCACAATTATACTAATTCGGATGAATGGCAAGTTTATGAAACAATTGAAAATTATATCAATGTTAAAGAAAGTGAGTGGTATTTAACTAATAATGATATTCCATACGACAAATTTAAATTATCGACTTTGAATACTAATTCAGAAGAGTCTTACCAACCATTAATAGTTAATTTTGGGATTCCAATGGCAAAAATTGCTTATAATGATTTGGAAGTTTCAGACATTTCTCTTAACTTAACAACCTATAAAATTGAAAACTTATTAACTATCAGTTCATTAGATAAGATTGATATTAAAATGATTAGGTTTTATAATATTGAAGGTAAAATTGTAAATGAAATTGCAATAAATGATGGTTTTTCATTGTATCATTCAATTGATTTAAGCAATACAGTTCATAATATCAGTTCACAATCATTATTTATGCAAATAATATTTACAGATAGAAATAATAAGTTACATTTCATTAATTATAAATTAATAAAATAAAGGGGGCTATAATGAAAAAAGTATATATTATTTTATTAACCTTGGTTTTCTTCCAATTTAATAAATTGTTTTCTGAAAATTGGGAACCTTTTCCATTGAATCAAACTTCATACTATAAAATAACAAAAGCAAAATATCTTTGGATTGATAATATTTTTGAAAGCAAAGATTTGATCGACGCTATAACAATAATAAAATTCGATTCAGTAACAAATCAAAATTCAAATAATAAAAAATATTACTCACAAATAATAAAAAATAACGATAAATGTCTTTTAAGTAAACAAGATACATTATGGGATAAATATGATCACTTACAGAATCTACAACCAAAGTCGTATATTTTTGTTGACGATACTTTAGTATTCCTAATTAAGGATGAGCATAATATTTCAAATACTTGCTTAAAGTTGCCATTAAATTTAGATAATAGTAAATCCTATTTCCAAATAAATTATGATAGCAATTTCAATTCTACTATGAAAATTGAAACTAAATTAATCTCTAAAACAGAAAAATCAATTTTTGGTATCAAAGATTCAATAATTACTTTTGAGATACAAAGAAGACGAGTGCCAGAAAAAGAAGATGGTACTTTTATAATTGAGTTAAGCAAAACTTTTGGGCTAATAAAATATTTCCCTTTAGACATACTTTTTAATTGGTCGTTATCTGCTCAAATTCAAGAGATAGAATTAGCTTCTGTCGATAAAAATCAAGAGCATTATGGCGAGGTTTATGATTTTAAATATCGCAATCGTAACTTATTTGAAAAGCCCAGAAATATTAAAATATATAGGGATGTCTGGGGTGTTAATTCCTGGGATTATGTATTTATACGAGATTCAATAATTAGTGTCGACAATTCAGAGGACTTTGTTTTTGTAGTATATAATCGCCAAACATTATCGTCTAATCAAGGAGTAAAACCGAATATTAATATAAATTATACATATACTTACTTAAAAAAAGATAGTATAATTTATGAAGGATTTAATGCTATGGTAGATGCCCTCCGAAGAGGCGAAACTTTTATTCCAAGTGCACATTTATTTGATAAAGTTCCTAACAATGAAACTAAGCAAATTGACGATTCATTAGAAGTTATTGCTACTCCATTATTATTTAAATTTGTTGATAAATGTGGTCACAAAGATCTACAGATATTTTATGTTTTTGATGCAACATTAGATAGAGAAAATTGCTTTCTTCAAAATCGATTTTTTGTAAACAAGATATTAGATTATAAAATGGATTTGTGGTGGGAGATCAATAACTATGGACCGTGGCGAACTGATGACCTCTATATTGGTTTCAAAGATGGCGATTGTGAATGGGGCGATTTAAGTTGGCCACCCAAGGAAGTATCAGTCTCGCAAGAGCAGCAATATCATTATCAACTCTTCCCCAACCCAGTTCGTTCAACAACACGGGTGAATTTGCAACAAGAGGGGCAAGTGGCGATTACGGCAGTGGATTTGCTTGGACACTCGTTCCCGCTTTGGTCGGGCTATGCAAGCACCGGCACTCTGGAACTTGACGTCAGCACCTTGCCGACAGGCTCCTACACCTTGCTCATCGATTACGGCACAAAACGAGAAGCAGTACGGATGATGAAGGAGTAGGGCTATTTAACCTTCAGAAGGTTCTTTTCACCAGATGTCCTACACCTCCAAGGTGTAGGACATCTTAGTTTCTACTTCCCCTTCCTTAAAGCGGTGTCACGCAGTGCCGGGGCAGGCATTATTATAAAATCCCGTTTTCAAGGGAATGACAAATTTGCTGGTCTTTGCGAGGAGTTTAAGCGAAGAAGCAATCTGAGAAAGGTATTGCTTCGCTTACGCTCGCAATGAAGAAAATAAATTTCTTGCATTTGAATGTAATTTTTTGCCAAAATTTTTGTCTTTATTTTAAGAAAAAAATAATTTGTTAAATTAGAGAAAGAGAAAGCTGCAAAACTAAAAAAATAAATGGTTGTAATTAATAAAAATATTGAGAAGGCGGGAAATACGGAAAATGGCATAGGATGGGCTTTATGGCTTTATGGCTTTATGTGGATGCCTCAAGAATATTTTTATTGCATTGAAACTGCGATTTATTCAAATTTTCCAAAGAAAGAAAAATTACTTTGTTCAAATAAATTTTGCCGAAAAAAATTATTTATTTACAACTGCGAGTGGAAATTCATTGCGTTTAGCGGGCTGATGCTGTTTTCCTGAAAGATTTTTGGATAATAGCAGAAGTCTGCAAAAGCCGCTCGCAGTTCCACTGGGCAGAGCGAAAGCTTGGAACTGTTCGAATAATGCTCGGGAAAGTAAATATTTTATGTAAAAAATATAAAAGAGGAAAAAATGAAGAATATTATAATTAAATTAGTATTATTAATAATTATATTTACGGGAATAAGTATCAAAGCAACTTCACAAATACCAAATAATTGTCCGGATGGATTTACGATGATTGAAGCTCAAATTCCAGTAACTGAAAATGGCAATACTTGTATTTACCAAGTGTTTTTGTGTACCAAATGTCAAGCAGGGACGTATCCAGGCTCGATATTGACAGAAATAATGGTGCATGCAATGAGACCGATAGATGAGAACTGCCAATGTAATCCAGATGTAGTTATGAATGCTATAGTGGATAAAATAAATGATGTAAATTGGCTTGCACAATTTATAAGTAATTGTGGAAATGGATGGCCCCCTTGTTCAGGAAATCCGGCAAATTACATACGAATAGAATATTACTATCCAAAATGCTGGAAGTGGGAATACTTCTTTTACAATGAAGAACCGCCATACGAATATGATATTTTTAAAGTTGCAGGATGTGATTGCTTTTGTAGATGGACAAAAACTTTTTGTTGGGATGGTAGCAGATTAATTGAAATAATAGAATTAGCCACACCCCCAGAACGAACAGGTACATGTGAGTGTTTGCAACCTGAATATAATGGAGAATGTTGGTCAGAAGATAGTGTCTGTCAGTAAAAATGAAAAAGTGCCCCAATTTCCAGAAATTGGGGCTATATAATACAAAATGTCAACAGTTTTATTTTATATTTAATATGGAGTTACAAGATGAAAATTCTTTTAAGAGTTAATTTGATAATTTTAATTTGTTTAATATCAATCCAAAATTCATATTCTACAAATTGGGAATTTATTAAAGGTCCTGGGAATAACAAGGGCGTTTATGCTATAGATACGTATGGAAATGATATTTATATTGGGTTAAATTCCGCAAAATTATATAAAAGTACAAATTATGGTACTTCATGGATTGAAATTAAATATAATGACTCTCTGCCTTTTCTTGATATTACAACTATAGCCAAAGTTAAGTCTAATTTATTTATACTATCATCATTTCGTTCGAAACCTCCTTTTTATGAATTAGCAGTTTCCCAAGATGATGGATTAAATTGGAATGAGGTTATCATGGATGATACATTATATTTTTATTATTTTATTAAAAAAGATAAGAATGATTTATATTGCTCATATTATTCTAAGAAATCAAATTCGATGCCATCAACAAAATTTGCAAAATTCGATTATAATAACAATAATTGGATAAATTTAGTTGATTCAATTTCATTAAAAAAAATATATTCTTCTGCAAAGTCCATAGCAAAATATGGAAATAAAATATTAATAGGGTGTTCAATAGTTAAACCAAGTGTAGATGCGGGAGTAAAAACTATACCAGTTATTTATATTTATGATACCCAATCCCAAAATTTACAACCGATAGTTGATACATTAAGTGACTTATGGAAAAGTTATATAAATTGCTTTTTAATTAAAGGGGACGATATATTTATCGGAACATCAACGGGAGTTTACAAATCAACAGATGGTGGATTAACCTGGACAAGAAAAAGCAGTGGTTTACACTTCAAGAATGAATATTATGATTATGATTATGAAATACATAAAATGTGTGAATTTGAAGGGAATATATATGCAATAACAAATCCACCGAGCACTTATGGCTATTTTAATACAAATAGTTCCACATTAGTGTATAGCACGGATAATGGAGAAAGTTGGCAGAATAGTGAATTATTTTCATATGACATATTTGTAGCAGATATGCCTCAAGATTTTGCAGTTATTAATAATAAATTATTAATAAGCACATTAGATGGATTATTCGAAGTAGATAAAGATTTAACAAAGAAAACACAGTTAATAAATGATACATTAAGCAGCGGGACAGTGCAAGATTTTTATGTCGATAATGAAAAGATAATTGCGACAAAATTCAATGATTTTATATACCAAACAAACGTGAAAAATAACGGGAAATGGGAAAGGTTAGCAAAAAAACAGGCATTTCCAATCGCTAACGTTGATAATTTCTGCAAGAACAATGAAAATATATATGCATTAGTAGGATATAATGGATATGTGAGTGGCTCTTTTGCAATATCAAACGATACAGGCAATACATTTTGGTTTGTAAATGAAAAAGATACCACAATGCTGAATTTACAATATTATAGCATATATGCACATACAAACGATTCAGTCTATGTAACGACGAGTAAGGGAATATTTCTATCGAATGACGAAGGAAAGACATGGCATAGAATAACAGGAGATGGATTTATGTATAAAGTGATGAAAATGATAAAAATAGATGAAAATATATTTGCGGGTACACTTGATTATGGTTTAATAAAGTCGGTAGATGGGGGTAAGTCGTGGGAAAAGAAAAAATTACCAACGAAATATGATGAAATAACAATAAAAGATATATTATATCACGATAATAAAATATATTTAGCAACAAAACAATATTACGATCCTGAAAAAAAAATATTAGTTAATGGAGAAGGCATATTTATGTCGTCTGATTTAGGAGAAAGTTGGGAAAAGAAAAACAATGGATATCCAGACTCACTCGAAACAGCAAGTTTAGCCAGTTACGGAGATTATATATTTGCAGCAACGAATTGGTATGGGAGTGTGTATTATTCGACGAATGGCGGAGAAAAATGGCATTCGATAAACAAGGGATTGTCAGGATATTCATTAAGTAGAATCAAGGTATTTGGAGGTTATTTATACGCAGGTACATCGACTGGACTATATAAATATAATTTAAAGAATTTAATAACAAGCGTAGATGAAATCGAGAAGCGGAATTATTTATATTCGATGCAACCCTATCCGATACCTGCAACAAATCGAGTGCAAGCAGAAATATATTGGGATAAAGCATTAGATATAAATCAAGCAGACATCAAGGTTTATAATATTTATGGCGAAGAAATCAACAGCAAGGACAAAATCAAAGTCATACCCGAAAGCGATTGGTATGGCAAAATAATTTGGAACTGCGAAGGAAACGAACCTGGAGTATACATCATTACAATAAATTACGGCACCGAGAAAAAAGCAATAAAGGTAATAAAGAATTAGGTGCTTGATTCCCGTTTTCACGGGAATGACAAATTTGCAAGTCATTGCGAGGAGACGAAGTCGACGAAGCAATCTCAGGAAGGGATTGCTTCGCTACGCTCGCAATGACATAAAAAAATTTTTTTTGCATCAAAATGTAATTTTTTGCCAAATTTTTTGTCTTTATTTTTAAAAAATAATTTATTAAATTAGAAGTGTTAGAAGTAAGAAAGTAAATAATATTCTTCAAATACTGTTGAAATCTCTTTTATAAAATAAAAGGTCTTACAATGAAAAAAGTATATATTATTTTATTAACCTTGATTTTCTTTGAATTTAATAATTTGTTTTCTGAAAATTGGGAACCCTTTCCATTGAATCAAACCTCTTATTATAAGATAACAAAAACAAAATTACCTTATACTACAAATTTTGAAAGTAAAGATTTAATAGATGCAATAACAATAATTAAATTCGATTCAGTATCAAATCAAAATTCAAATAATAAAAAATATTTCTCACAAATATTAAAAGTTAACGATAGTTGCATTATCAGTAAAAAAGATTCTTTATGGAATGATGATTTCCCAAATTTACAGCCAGAGGCATATCTTTTTCTTGGTGATACATTAGTATTCTTAATTAAGGAAGAGCATAATATTTCAAATACTTGCTTAAAGTTGCCATTAAATTTAGATCAAAGTGACTCCTATTTCCAAATTAATTATGATAGCAATTACAATTCTACTATGAAGATAGAAACTAAGTTAATTTCTAAGACAGAAAAATCAGTTTTTGGTATTATAGATTCAGTAATTACTTTTGAAATTCAAAGAAACCGATTGCCTACAAAAGATGATGGTGTTTTTTTAATTGAGTTAAGTAAAAAATTTGGGCTAATAAAATTTTTCCCCTTAGATATTCTTGCTTATGGGGGGCTATTTGATCAAATTCAGCAATTAGAATTGGTATCGGTAGATGAAAACAAAGAACATTATGGCGAGGTTTATAATTTCAAATATCGTAACCGTAACTTATTTGAAAAGCCCGGAAATATTAAAATATATGAGAATATATGGGGTGAACCTTGGGATTTGGTGTTTATTAGAGATTCTATAATTAGTGTTGACAATTCAGATGATAGAGTTTATGTGGAATATAATCGACAAACAATGTCTACAAATCAAGGTATTAAACCGGACATAAATCAAAATTATAAATATTTTTATTTTAAAAAAGATAGTTTAATTCATTATGGATTTAATGCAATGGTTGATGCCCTTCGAAGAGGTGAGACATTTATTCCGAGTACAAATTTATTTGACAAAATTCCAAATGAGAAACCAACGCAAACACCCTTGGAAATAATTGCAACACCATTGTTATTCAAATTTATTGAAAAATGTGGTCAAAAAGATTTACAGATTTTTTATATTTACCAAGCTGGCTTGGATAGAGGAAATTGCACTCTTCCAATGAAATTTTTTTGGTACCGAATATTGGATTATAAAATGGATTTGTGGTGGGAGTGCAATAACGAAAACATTTTTCCAAGCTTAGGGGACCACTATGTTGGTATTAAAGATGGCGATTGTGAATGGGGGGATTTATCGTGGCCTCCAAAGGGACTTTCTGTTTTTGAAGGACAGCAATATAATTCTTATCTCTCCCCTAACCCAGCTCGTTCAATTACACGATTAAATTTACAGCAAGAGGGAGATATATCTATAACGGCAGTGGATTTGCTTGGTCGCTCGTATCCCCTTTGGTCGGGCTACGCAAGCAGCGGCGATATGGAACTTGACGTAAGTACCTTACCGACAGGCTCATACACCTTGCTAATTGATTACGGCACAAAGCGAGAAGCAGTACGGATGATGAAGGAGTAGGGCTATTTAACCTTCAGAAGGTTTTTTTCACCAGATGTCCTACACCTCCAAGGTGTAGGACATCTTAATTTCTACTTCCACTTCCTTGAAGGGGTGGCACGTAGTGACGGGGAGGTATAATTATAAAATCCCGTTTTCAAGGGAATTAAAAATTTGCAAGTCATTGCGAGGAGCGTGAGCGACGAAGCAATCTCAGGAAGGGATTGCTTCGCTACGCTCGCAATGACGAAAAATTTTTTGCATTAGAATGTAATTTTTTGCCAAATTTTTTGTCTTTGTTTTTAAAATAATTTGTTAAATTATAGGAAGAGAAAGCTGCAAAACAAGAAAATATATGGTTGTAATTAATAAAAATAAAGAAAAGGCGGGAAGTTCGGAAAAGGGCATAGAATGGGCTTTATGGCTTTATGTAGACGCCTCAAGAATATTTATATTGTATTGAAACTGCGATTTATTCAAATTTTCCAAAGAAAGAAAAATTACTTTGTTCAAATAAATTTTGCCGAAAAAAATTATTTATTTACAACTGCGAGTGGAAATTCATTGCGTTTAGCGGGCTGATGCTATTTTGTCGAAACAATATAATTTGTTTTGGGAATTAGCAAAAGTCCGCTGAAATCGCTCGCAGTTCTATTGGGCAGGGCGAAAGTTTGGAACTGTGCCAGTAATGCCTGAAAAAAATCAATAATTTTAAAATTTAAGGTGATTAATGAAAAAGATATTTATTTTATCGGTTGTATTATTGCTTTTATTCTTTAGTAGTATAAATACTATGAGAGCTCAATTGGAGAATTGTTATCCAACTAATCAAAATGAAACTTGTACCGATTGGACAGGTTCATCATTTGAATTTACTTATATGAGCTGTAACGTCCATATAGATTATTATTACAGAGTTTGCAAAGACCCTACTGGATGTGAGGGACAACCTAAAGTCAGAATAGATGCTCGTATATTCCAAATTGTTTGGGATTGGGATAACTGCTTAAATTTAACTCAAGCTATATATCCAGGTTATCCAAATGATTTCGGTACGATGAATTATGTTCAATTTGCATCATTGTTTAATTTAGCAAGCAGGCAAATGGGGGAAACATCTTTTATAAATTATTACAATTCGCACCCTGACGAACAAATTTCACTACAATGCTATGGTACACCTCCTGATTGTTCAGACCCAGACCCAAATAGTTGTAATTTTTCTGTATATTATTCAAATTTCTCGTGTGAGATGATTTGTTGGCATATTAAAGATGCAGGAACAGGTTGGGCTGGTCCTGGAGTAATTGTAAATAATTATCCTTGTACATCTGCAAATTCAACTTGCTGTGAACACATTGCTCACTATTGTATGTGTGGCGATCAAGTGCATTCAATTATTTCAGTAAATGGAACAGGTTTATGTAATGATGCTATTCCTCCTTATGATTCTTGCTTCGAATTAGAACATTATACGACTTATTCAAGTAATGGTTGTATTACAATTTGCGAGTAATGAAATGAAAAACACATATTTAATTATTATCTTGTTTTTAACATTATTTCTCAATGTAATGTTAAGTAGCGATAATATTATTGTTAAAAAAATTGTTAGTAAAGATAACCATTCAATCATTCAAAATAAAATACAAAATAATAAATTTTCGTTTTTAATATATCCAAATCCAATTGAAAATGAAAATATTAAAATTATTTTTAATGATTTGAAAAGTAAACCGAAAAATTATATAATAACTAAATTGGATAAAAGTTTGTTAATTGAGAAAATATTCAATTTAGAAGAATATGAGATTAAAGTTAGCAACTTATGTCCAGGTGAATATTTACTGACAATATACTTGGAAAATGGAGAATTTTATTCTTCAAAATTTATTAAGAAAATTAATTAAATATTTAAACTAACTGGGCTTTTTATATGTATTTTTAATATGTGTAAGTGCTATTAATTAAATATAACATATAAAAAGTCCTAATTAAAAAAGAGGTAATAAAATGAAAAATTTTGAAAAAATTTGTTTTGGAATTCTTATAGCGATTTCTTTTACAATTAAATCTTATGGATTGGAACCACCTAATATTGTGAATGAATTTTACATAACAAAAGACACTTTTAATATTGATTATTCCGATTATTATGATTCGTATAACAATAAGTTATTAATAACATATTATTCAAGCGATAGAGTTAATAATGCTTCTTATATTTATCCATTTAAAATATTTAATTTTACTTTTTCAGGAGAATTAATTAAGCAATATTCCTTATATTCACAAGGTAGTTTTCATATATTCAATTCAAGTTTTGATAAGATTAGTGATATTTATCGCATTAATGGACAATATTTCTACCTTAATGGAATGAAATATTTCTCTCTGTTTCTTGATAAAGATTTTAATATAGTTAATAAAATAGAAATGGATACGATCATATCACATCACACTATTTTAATAAATGATACATCATTGCATATACATCATATTATAGCTAGTTATCCTGTAAGATTTGATGATAGTTTATATTTCGGACTTACATTAAATTGCTATAATGAACATAAATCCTACCAAAGATATAAAGTGCTTGTAACTGACACAAATTATAAATTTATTAGATATTTTGAATTAGACACTATGAATTTAAATAAAAACACGGTAAAATCAGGACAGAGAGGTTTTTGGATTTATCCATTGGAAAATAAACATCTTGCAGTTGGTTTTGAAGAGTTAATGGATACAGTACCAAATATTTATCCAGTTACCATATATGATTATGATAATATGGGAAATTATTATTCCAAAAAGAAATATCAAGTTCTATATAATAATGATAGTTGTAGAGTTATATTGCAACAAATAATAAAATTAAAAGATAATTCATATTTAATAAGGGGAGGTATTATATATAATAAAAATATAATTCAATGCTTTTTTAAAGTATCAAGTATGGGTGAAATAATGTGGTATAAAGTTTACGATAATGAGGAAGAAATGATAGGAATTATAGATTTCAAAGTACTTTTTAATGAAGAAGTAATTGCATTAGGAGGCAGGATTGTACCATCTGGTTATCCCCCAAATGAGAAATATCCAAGTTATCTGGCTTTATATGATATTAATGGAAATAAATTGAGCAGTTATAAATGGCACCATAATATATCATTAGATGGAACTGTTTTTGGAGTAATGGAAGGTCCAAACAAGCATATTTTTGTTGTTGCTAAAAATGGTTTTGATTCATTAGTTGTATCCGAAATAGTACCAAACTATACAAGTGCAAAAGAAAACAGTGTTTTATCAAAAAATATATATCTTTCACCAAATCCGACTACTTCAACAGCATACGTGAATTTGCAACAAGAAGGGCAAGTGGCGATTACGGCAGTGGATTTGCTTGGTCGCTCGTTCCCGCTTTGGTCGGGCTACGCCAGCACGGGCGATATGGAACTTGACGTAAGCACGTTGCCGATAGGTTCCTACACCTTGCTAATCGATTACGGCACAAAACGAGAAGCCGTGAGATTGATGAAAGAGTAATGATAGAAGTTTCGCCGTCATTGCCAGTAAACGAAAGTCGACGAAGCAATCTCAGGAGTGCAAGGGATTGCTTCGCTTCGCTCCCAATGACGAAAAAAAATTTTTTATCAAAAGTGTAATTTTTTTGCTGTTCACTTGTTATATATAAATAGAATTTGTTAAATTAGAGAAAGTATAGGAAGCAAATAAAAAAATAAATGAAGGACGGAAATAAAAATATTGGAGAGGCGGGAAATACGAAAAAGGGCATAAGATGGGCTTTATGGCTTTATGTGGACGCTTCAAAAATATTTTTATTGTATTGAAACTGCGATTTATTCAAAATATCCAAAGAAAGAGAAATTACTTTGTTCAAATAAATTTTGCCGAGAAAAATTATTTATTCACAACTGCGAGTGGAAATTCATTGCGACGCTGCTACAGAGCAATTGCGGGAGGTGTGGTAGTTCCGCTTCGCTTTGTAGCATATTTGCAATAGCGTTGTTACCACAAGCGGTCGCAGTTCTATTGGGCAGGGCGAAAGTTTGGAACTGTGCCAGTAATGCCTGAAAGGAATTATAATTATAAATAATATAAGGAAAAACAATTATGAGACAAAATAACTTTAAATATTATTTCGCAAGTATATTTGTAATAATTTTATTTATCAGTATATTTACACCATTTAAGTCATATTCTCAGTTTGTTCCTTGCCCTGATGGTTGGGTTGGGGATTTGAAAATTGTTCCTGTTGTAGTGGGAAATGATACTTGTTTGTATGAAGTTGGTTTGTGTTTGAAGTGTGATGCATCAACCCATCTTATACCTTTGCAAGTAATGCTCTCTACAATAAGACCATTAGATACGATGTGCATAATGGATCCAGATTCAGCGGCTCAGTTTATTATTTCAAAAGTTTACGACCCAAACTGGATTTTTGAAAATTTACAAAACGATTGTATTGCTGGATGGGGACCTTGTGAATTAAAACAAAATTGGGTTGAAGTTGATGCTGTTACGCCTAAATGCTTTCATTGGGAATTGATTGACCTGGGAAATAACGAAAAAGAAAAAATATTGTTGCCTTGTGGTACCTGTAAATGCAATTGGTCATATTATATTTGTTGGGACGCAAATCAAGGAGAATTTATACAAATACCAAACAAGGATAAACCACCATTTTATTCAGGTGATTGTCCTTGTGATGCTGATCCAAATTCAGGATGTTTCTCGGTACACACAAATTGTGACTAATAAATAAAGAAAGAAATAATCCACCCTGGAATTTATTTTCGGGGTGGTTCAAGAAATTAAAAAAACAAAATAAAAGGAGTATAAAAAATGAAAAGATTAGTGTACTTGTTAATTCTATTTGCAATAGTTTATTCCGGTTTTTCACAATGGGAGTTTTTATCAAGCCCTTCAGTAGATAGATTTGTTACTTGCCTTGAAGTATATAACAATACAATTTACATTGCTCTTGAGGATAAATTTTATAAAACTGATAATTATGGTAAAACTTGGGTTCAAATTCAAAATGATTGTCCTATTAATTTTAATGAAATACAAAGTATTGCGAAAAATAAGAATACTCTGGTAATTAGAACTTCGGATATCGGAGAAGATATCTCATCAGGCTCTTATATTTCAAAAAACGATGGATTAAATTGGGAAAAGATAAATGATTTTAACTATCCCCCTGATTTTTACAAGGAAGGAGAAGATATTTATGCATTAAATCCTAAAGGAGTATTCAAATATGATGAAATAAAAAATAAATGGTTTAAACCAAACGATACTGTTGAACCTGACAAATCGCCATACAATAATTTTATTAGAAATTATCCAAATACATTATTTATTAATAATGATAAAATTATCGTCGGAACGGTGATGAATAAATACTATGTCGATCAAGGAATTCCAGAACCGAATATTTATATTTATTCGATAAATGAAAAGAAATGGACAACAATAGCAGATACAATTAGTGGTATGTGGAAATACGGGGTAACAAGTTTTGTATTACTGGATAGTCTAATATTGGCAGGTACAACAGATGGTTTTTATATTTCTTCAAATGGTGGTAATAATTGGATTAAAAAAAACGAAATTTTATACAAAGATACTACGTTATCTTTTAAATGCGAAATACACAAATTATTAAAATATGAAGATTATATTTATGCAATAATGACTCCTCCAACAAGTGGTTCTATGGGTTACGGAACAGCCTCGTTCTTATATTATAGCACAGATAAAGGCGAAACTTGGAATATTTCCAATTTATTCAACAACTATTCTATGCCAAGAGAATTCAAAATTATGGGTGATAAAATAATCATAGCAGCAACGGATGGACTATTTGCAATTAACAAAAATTTGACAGAGAAGACAAATTTAATAGATACAGTGCTGAGAGGAAATAGTATTAATGATTTCATTGCTGAAAAAGATACGTTAATTGCATCAACAATTTATAATCAAAGTGGATTATTTAAATATTCATTCGGGAAACATTCTTGGGACAAGATAAAAAATAATTTGCCAAACGATTATTACAGTTTGATAGAAAAAAAAGATAGTTTAATGTTTGTTTGTCGCTATTATTCAAAGCTTTACTACTCCAAGGATTACGGGAAAACATTTACTGAATTAGGAAAAGAACAAGGATTGTATAATACTTCAGTTCGCTCAATTTACATTGGTGACAGTATAATTTACATTGGTACATTTGATGGAATTTACTATTCAACGAATAATGGTGATAGTTGGAAGCAAATAACTACAACTTCAGGAACTCATATTTTTAGTATTGATAAAAGCGGGGATTATATTTTTGCTGGTTTAGAAAATAACGTAATTTTTAAATCAAGCGATAATGGGTTGACATGGAGTAGGTTAAAAGTCCCGGCAAAATATGATGTTACATATTTTCCCAGTTTAAAAATTATAAATAATAAAGTTTACTTAGCCGCCAGAGTGGATATTACAAACGATATTGATGTCTTGGGAGTAGGAATATTATGTTCAAGTGACTATGGGGAAACCTGGGATGAAAAAAACAATGGATTACCCGACAGTTGTGGTGTGGAAAGTATAGATTATTACGATAATTATGTTTTTGCTGGTTTTATTTATAGTGCAGGTGTTTTTTATTCATCTGATGGTGGTGAAAATTGGAAACCTTATAATAAAAATTTATCGACATATGGGCTTAATAAGATAAAAGTTTCAAATAATTATCTTTATGCAGCGACATACGGGGGAATGTATCGAGTGCCTTTAAGCGATTTTGGTATAGTAAGCATACAAGACTATGAAATAGAGAAGCGGAATTATTTATATTCGATGCAACCATATCCAATACCGGCGACAAATCGAGTTCAAGCAGAAATATATTGGGATAAAGCATTAGATATAAATCAAGCAGACATCAAGGTTTATAATATTTACGGCGAAGAAATCAACAGCAAGGACAAAATCGA
>CAZCNL010000006.1:0-79191 GCA_964500435.1 uncultured Chloroherpeton sp.
TTTGTTGAATTATTTGCTGGTGTTAATAATGTTACTTGTCCCGGTGGATTTGGTAATGTCGTAAAGTTCCATACTGCTGACCAAGGTCCATCGCCTCCTGCATTTGTCCCAAGTACTCGCCAATAATATTTTGTGTTTTTGGCAAGTGATGAATATGTAAAACTTGTTGTTGCTATTCCTGTTTGATTGTATACTATGTTTGTAAAGTTTACATCTGTTGCTATTTGTAATTTATATGTATTTGAATTTGCTTCTGCTTGCCAGCTTACATTACCATCTATTGCTATATTTGTTGAATTATTTGCTGGTGTTAATAATGTTACTTGTCCCGGTGGATTTGGTACGGTAGTGAAAGTATAAGTGGTTCCACCATCATTTGACCATAATCCGTAAGCGTTATCATCAATTGCTCTGACTTTCCAATAATAAGTTTTGCTATATTGTAATACCTCTGCTGGTTGAACAATATAAGAATTTGATGCAATGTTTGTTTTATGAACAATGGGATTATTGAATTGAATATTATCAGCAATGATGAGTTCATATTTATCTGCTAAGTTTACAGCATTCCAAGTCAATGTAGGTGTGATGCTTACATTTGTCGAACTATTCGAAGGTGCAGTTAATTGCACAGCTTCTCCACTGAAAATTGGTGATTCCCATATACCTCTTCCATATGTTGCAATTTTCATTTTTGAAAATGCTGGTTGTAATTCAATTTCATTTACAACAACATTAGGTAAATTGGAGTTAAAATCAACCCAAGATGTTTGACCTGGGTCAAGATAGAACACACCAATATCAGTTCCTACGTATAATCTATTAGTATTCTTTTGATAAACAATAGTATTCACAGGTAAATTAGGTAAATTATACGATATATTTGTCCAAGTTGAACCACCATCAGTCGAGTAAAATACTTTATTCCCACTACTATATCCTGAGAAAGAGCCATAAATAACAAGCGGCGTTGTTGGTTTAATTGCCAAGTATGTCAAATAAAGGCTGCTTGGCAAAGTTTTTGTACTCCAATTACTTCCACCATCAGTTGACATCATCAAATCATTTCCATGGCTTGCATAAATATAGGTTCCATTATCTGGATCGACGTGAAGTACATTTAAAGTCGAAGTTGACGAAAATGATGATATCTTTGACCAACTCGCACCTCTATCAGTTGTTTTATAAATATTACGATATCCTATAAAAAGAGTTTGTGGGTTAGTTGGATGTTGCACATATGGTGTAACCCAAGAGCCCGCTTCACTCGAAAAACTTGAAGGTGAAACCCAATCGTAAAAATTATTACCGCCATCTGATGAACGTAGTATTCGACCATAGTATAATTCACCATATTGATAATCTGTTGTAGAATTATCAACAATACATTCCATACCATCACCACCTATAACATCTTGCCAGGTCGAATTCACATAATTTTTTGTTCCATTATCTTGGGCACCAGCAATCCAAACCTTTGAATTAGTTTGAGATGCACCAATACGGTAAAATTGTGTGATAACAAGACCTGAACCTAACCAGTTCCAATTTGTACCACCATTTGTTGTTTTATAAATACCGCCATCACAACCGTTATAAAGCCTATTTGTTCCAGGAGCGAACCATAAATCATGTTGGTCAGCGTGAACAGCAGGCACACCATCTCCCCACCAATGTGCGTTAATTGCCCAATTTACACCGCCATTTGTTGATTTCCAAATGTTCACACCACCAGTATATATTGTATTTATATTTGACTGGTCAACAGCGATACATAAATCATACCAACCTTGACCACCTGAATCGCTACCACTTGATTCCCAGCCTAACAAATTTGGAGAAGTTGCTTGCGTTGTCCAAGTATCTCCACCATCTGTCGAACGATAAAGTCCCATAAAACCCGAACTCGAATTCGACATCAAAGCATAAACGTAATTTGAATTTGCGGGCGAAACTCCTAATGCAACTCTTTGAGCAGACGATGGTAATCCATTTGTTAATTGTGTCCAGTTTGTTCCACCGTTTGTTGAGCGGTAAATATATGAACCAGAAGCATAAATTACAGATGAATTGCCCGGCTTGAATTCCATATCTTTTACAGACATTGAGCTAAACACCTGACTCCAACTTGCTCCTGCATCAGTAGTTTTATAAATACCAAAGGAACCACCTGCATACAATATGCTTGAATTAGTTGGGTCAATTAACAATCTGCTTATTGTTCTCAATTGAGATTGTGTCCAGTTTAGCCCTGTTGTATTCCAAGTGTTTCCTCCATCAGTAGATTTCATTACACCAACACTATAAGCATCGGAAGCATCGCCATCACCCGTTGCGATATAGACAATATTCGAATTATTTTTATCGATGATTACATCTGTAACACCAATACTTCCTAACTCGTCTGTTGTTGTGGTCCAAGACGTACCGCCATTTGTTGATTTCCATAATCCGCCGCTTGCTGCTCCAATGTATATTACACTGGAATTATTTGGATCTTCACGAACGGTATTAATGCGCCCTAACCCGGCATAACCACCTGGAGAGCTTGTTGGTCCAAGAGAAGTCCAATTTGCCAGAGATTGAATTTTATTTTTATCCTTTTTATTAAATTCATTTGCTTTTTGAAAAGCTTTCAGTTCTGTATAAGTTTGATTTGGATTTGGGAATTCACCAGTAGGATATACTCTTGGAGTCCAAAACCATTCCCAGCGTTTAAATGGCTTCCAACCTTTACCTTTGGCAGTGGAATCTTTCCCCGCCCAATATTGATAAAATGCTTGTTGAATGTCATAGAAATTATACGTGCCAGTTTGTGAATTTGCTGGTTTTTGCCGCTTTAAGTTCTCAATCCAAGGTTGTGCAAAAAGTGTGTTTGATACTAAAAACACAATGATTATTAAGTAAAGGTATTTTTTCATAAAAATCCTAATATTTTATAATAATATTTTCAAATTTAAATAATATTGATTAATTAAATATTAAAATAATTAATATTTAATCATATCATTTATATAGATGACACTATGTAATATATTATTATTTTTATAACTACTGGAATGAAATATAAATAATAATTATATCAATTATAATCTTAAAATCAAGGTATTAAATAATTTTTTCATAATTTTGATTTTTAATAATTATTTTTTCTTTATTTGTAATTTTATTGTTTAATAATAACCGTTGAATATTTTCAATTTGGGTTAAAATTTTATGAGTGAGAAGGTATATTAAAATTGCGATTAAAGGCATAATCGTGTAAACAATGTGCAGTATGTTATTTCCATAAATAAGTCCAAAAATTAATGGTGTATTTTTCGGATTACTGCTTTCTTTTATTTGAATTATATATCTTCCAAAATATTCTACAACCAATAAGACTACAAAGTACGAAAACCATGTAATAATAATATTAAGTGGCAAACTCCCAATTTTTTTCCGAATGAATGTAAAAAAAAATAAAATCCCATTTAGCCCCAGATACCATAAAAAAAATGCCCATAAATTAAATCCGGGTGAATTCAACTCATCAACGTTATAATGGTATTGATAGAAACCTACCCAAAAAAAAGCAATAACAAATGATGCAATTGTTATACTTATAATTTCTTTGGTTAGATGTTGAATGAATGGGAATTTTGGTTTATTTTCAACTATTATTTTTGTCAAATAACCTGCTAAAAAACCAATAATAATATCAAATATTTGGTCTTTAAATGTTTCTGGTTTATATACATTGAGTGCAAAATACAATAAAGCAATTTCCAAAATTTCCCAACCTAACAAAATTGCAAAAAGGTTGATTAATTTATTTTTTACATTAAAATAAAAGAAGAGAATTATAATTATTATTCCCGAAATTATATGTTCGATTGACCAATAATCGAAAAAGAAAAAGGAGTTTTCATATATTTTTACATACAACCATGCTGTTGCTTTATGAAATTCATTTATTATTTCTGTCATTTTTTTTGGCTTCTTATGAAAAAGTGCAATTTTGTTTTGAAGATTATTATGTAAATCAATGGTAAACTTATTAATGAAATTGACATCACCCAAATAAAAGCTAAACCAAAAACTGTAAAAGTTGAAATTATTAAAAATATTGAGTTGATTATTATTGCTAATAAGAAGCTATCTACTCTAATTTTATAATAAGCAACATATTCAATTTTTTCTTGCGTTATTGCTAATAAATTAACACCTAAAATAAAGAAAAAAACAATAATTTCTTCGCTTAAATTATTTTGAACAAATGTAAAGCTTTTTTTCTGAAAATAATCTGAATAAATAGCAAAGACATTGCAATCTAATAACGAGAGTTTAATACCAAGTGTAAACCTGATAATATAAAAAATAAACCCTATAAGTAATGATATATATGCAATATATTTAAACTTATAGGGCAATAAATATTTAATTAATTTTTCACTCATTGTGTATAAACAGTTCGTAAAATTTAAATAATTACTGAGCTTATTTCTGTACCATCTTCCATTACAAAACTAACAAAAACAAGTCCAAATTTATGATTTGCTTTCATAATAATTTTTTTGACACCTGGTATTCTTGAATCTTGTTCGACAGTAATTGTTTTAATCAACATAAGTCCCCAACGAAAATCATCAGTTGTTGATTTTGCAGTAACTGTTCTTGTAATAGTTGTACCATCTGATTTTGTTAATTTATATGTATCTCCAACATTTGCACTATATTTTACAATTGTATGTGCTTTTCCGTCTTTATTGTTATAATCTTGAATTCCATCGGTTGTAATTTTAAGTTTCATATCCGCATTAATATTCCCATTTTCGTCTTTGACACTTGGAGGAAGTAAACTTGCAAGAAGAGCTAATTCGCTAACATTTGAAATATTTGCTGTAATATGTAAGGTGACAACTCCGTTATCATTTTTTGTAACTGTGATAGAATTATCAACGTCCTTATAAGTCCCATTTATTTTTAAGGAACCCGTAAATTTTTCACCAACTTTGGCATAATCGACATCTGTGGAACCTCCTAAATCATTTGGTCCTTCTTTTGGTCCAAAAATTTGGTCACAGGAACTTAATAAAACAACGCTTGAAAGAAACATAAAAAAGAAAAATAATTTTTTCATAACACCACTCCTTATAAATATATCAAAGCAAATTTAATAAATTATTATGAATTATGCAACACTTTTTATTAAATTTTCGTAATTTATTACATTATTTTTTTACTTTTTTAATAAATGGAGCATTAATGAGTATTAACGATAATTTTTGGGGACAAAACATTAGAAAAATTTTTTCAGGATTAATTTTCCTTATAATTGGATTTATTTTACTATTAAATAATTTTAATTTTATTCCTGAAATTTATAAGGAATATCTTTTTTCTTGGGAAGCAATTTTATTAATTGTTGGATTATTTTTAATCTTAGGTAAAAGCGGTCGATTTATTGGTTCACTTGTTATCATTTTTAGTTTGTTTTCATTTTTTACACATTATTTTCATTGGGAAATTTCAATCGGTAAAGTGTTTTTCCCTGCTTTGTTAATTTTAATTGGGCTTTCAATTATTTTCAAACGTTCTTGGCATCAAAGAAAATCAATGCATTCAAATTATAAAGGCACTTTGGGATATATTGACGAAACAATAATTTTCAGCGGCAGCGAAATCCTTTATACCGAACCTATTTTCAAAGGTGGTAACATAACTTCAATTTTCGGAGGTTGCAAACTTGATTTATCTCGAACTACTTTGCCTGAAGGTACCACAACATTGGATATCACGGCAATTTTTGGTGGTATCGAAATAACCGTTCCTGATGGTTGGAAAGTTGTTAATAAAGTTACTGGAGTTTTTGGTGCTTTTGAAGATAAAAGATATAATAAATTAGCAAATAGTAACATTTATGAATTAGTAATTACTGGTACTGCGATTTTTGGTGGCGGTGAGTTACGCTCCAAATAATTGCTTATTTATATATTATTTGAAAAATAATGCATTAAATGAAAAGCTGGAAATTAGCATAAAAAGTGCAAACCACCCTAACAGCATTCGATTTTTCGAGATTTGTGTTTCGTCCATTGCCGCAGGGTGGTCTAATTTAATAAAGAATTTGCCAATTAATCCCCAAATTAACCAACCAGACCAAAATTCTTGTAATAATGGAAAGTGATTATAAAGAACTGCTAATTTCGTAACTATTGTAGATTGTATTGTAAGCATTAATGAACTATTAAAATTACTATCTTTTAAAAACATATATACTTCATTTAAGGAGCCTATGGAGCCTATAATAACCATTATCCACATTGTGATACGTGCAACACGAGAGTGAACTTTCCTCCCAAACATCGAGTATAATATATGTCCTCCATCTAATTGACCTATTGGAAGTAAATTCATCGTAGTTACAAATAAACCAAACCAACCAACATTTAAAAACGGAAAATGGTAAATCTCATTCATCGGTGGGATAAAATATCCTGTTGGTACAAGTATTTTTATTAATAAATGATATAGCAAAGTGTCCCCAAAATGTAAACCAACGTCTGGTATTCCACCTCCAAATTGGGTCAAATATTCGGGATGTATCGCAATTATATCATTATATGTTGGTAAATTTAAAACTCCAATTATTAAGAATATCACACTAACAATATAACCTGCTAATGGACCGGCTATTCCAATATCGAAAAGGGCTTTTCGACTTGGTATTGGTTCTTTTATTCTGATAATTGCACCAAAGGTTCCGAAATTTAAGACTATAGGAACAGGAAAAGGAATATAATAAGGTAAAGTTGTTCGTACTTTGTGATATCTTGCGGCAAAGTAATGACCAAATTCATGAAATGATAAAAATGTCAAAATTAATATTGCGTAAGTTACTCCGACTTCCCAATTGTTCACTTCCAAATAATCTTTATTCGCCCATTGGGTACCTGCCATCATACAAGTTAAAAAAGTTAAGATAAAAAGTAATATGTATTTCCAGTAGTTTTCTCTTTTGTATGTTATATTGTCCATTTCTTGGTTTTTATAAATTATAAAAGACGAAATTTTTATAATATATTTAATTAATTTCAAAATTACTCACATTAAAAAATTTCCCTTTCTTTCCACCTGACATTAATTTATAAAAAAATTGGAGGCTGACATCTACGACAACCTCCAATTTGTTTCATTGATTTTTTAAAAATTAAATTTAAAATTATTCTTCAGTTGGAATTTGGTCAATTACTGGTTCCAGTGCATCATCATATTCAACTTTTTCTTCATATTTATCAGGATTGATAACACGATTTTTTCTGCCGAAAATATCGCCAACATCTGATTCAATGATCATTGATTGATATGAACGCAATCCTGTTCCAGCCGGAATTGGTTGACCAACGATAATATTTTCTTTCAATCCTAAGAATCTATCTGAACGTGCGTGAATTGCTGCATCTGATAAAACTCTGGTTGTTTCTTGGAATGATGCTGCGGAAAGCCAGCTATCTGTTTGTAACGATACTTGTGTAATTCCAAGTAATATAGGTTCGGAAATTGCGTTTTCTGCTTGTCGTGCTTCTGCTAATTTTGCTTCATTTTTCTTCATTAATGAATTTATTTCACGGAAGCGTTTTTTGGAAACTAATTGCCCTTCGGAGAAATTAGTGTCACCTGGGTCAGTTATGACAACCATATTTTTCAACTCTTGGTTCTCTTCGTCAAAGCGAATACGGTCAACCAAATCATTTTCTAAAAATACGGAATCGCCACTTTCGGTAATTCTAACTTTCTGCATCATTTGACGTACGATTACTTCGATGTGTTTATCACTAATTTTCACACCTTGCATACGATACACATCTTGGATTTCATTTACGAGATATTCTTGGACAGCAAAAGGTCCTTTGATTCTCAAAATATCGTGAGGATTAATTGCACCTTCTGTGATTCTATCGCCTGCTTTAACAAAATCTCCTTCTTGAACTAAAACATAGCGACCTGCAGGAACACTAAATTCAAGGGTAGTCAAACCGTCATGGGATGTGATAACAATAACTCTTTGACCACGCTTCATTTTTCCAAAGGTTACAACACCATCGATTTCTGCTACAACTGCTGGGTTTTGTGGAGCTCTTGCTTCAAACAACTCTGTTACTCGAGGCAAACCTCCTGTAATATCACGAGTACGTCCGTAATCTCTTGGTATTTTTGCTAAATGTGTACCAATACTTATTATATCACCATCGTCAACCCGCAATTGTGCTTTTGATGGTATGTTATAGCTTTTTAAAATATTACCATTATCATCAATAATATCAATTGATGGGTTTTTGCTTTTATCTTTTGAATCGAATACTATTTTAGTTATATGACCTGTTTGCTCATCATTTAATTCACGATATGTAACATTAAGTTCTAAATCACGATAACGAACTTTACCGCTAAACTCTGCGATAATTGTTGAATTGTATGGATCCCATTCATAAAGAATTTGCCCTTTTCGTACAATATCGCCTTCTTTTACTTTTATGTCTGAACCATAAGTTACATCGTATTTTGTTAATTCCCGGTTATTTGCTTCGTCCATTATTTTTATGATTCCACTATGGCCAACTGAAACCATTGTCTCGCCATTAGGTGATTCATATGTTATATATCTTAAATTTTCAAACTCGATTTTACCGTCGAATTTTGCAGTAATCGAAGATTGAGATACGTTCAATGTTGCAGCACCACCAGTGTGGAATGTTCGTAAGGTTAGCTGGGTACCTGGTTCACCGATTGATTGAGCTGCAATTGTTCCGACAGCTTCACCAACATCAACTAATTTGCCTGAGGACAAGTTCCTACCGTAACATTTAGCACAAGTTCCTCTTTTGGATTGGCATGTCAGCACAGAACGTATTTTTACGCTTTCAATTGCTGATGATTCGATCTCATTTGCAATATCTTCGTCTATTACTTCACCAGCTTTGCATATAACTTTTTCGGTAATCGGATCAACAACATCAACTAATGCAACTCGTCCTAAAATTCTTTCTTTTAATGTTTCTTTGATTTCTTCGCCATCTTTCAAAGCAGTTGTTTCAACGCCACGAATAGTGCCGCAATCTACTTCGGTTATAATCATATCTTGTGCTACGTCATGCAAACGACGTGTCAAGTATCCTGCATCTGCTGTCTTCAACGCTGTATCTGCCAAACCTTTTCTTGCACCGTGTGTTGATATGAAATATTCAAGTATCGACAATCCCTCTTTAAAGTTTGCTATAATTGGATTTTCAATCAACTCACCTGTAGAACCAGAAACTGACTTTTTAGGTTTTGCCATCAATCCACGCATACCGGCTAATTGGCGAATTTGTTCCTTCGAACCACGTGCTTGGGAATCAAGCATCATAAAGAATGTATTAAAGCCTTGTTTATCTTTTTGTAATTCATTGTAGAGCTTATCTGCTACTGCACTCGTTGCACGTGACCAATCGTCAATAATTTTGTTATATCTTTCTCCACTGGAAATCATACCACTACGGAACGCATTTTCGTAATTATCGATTCTTGTTTGAGTTCGTTCAATTATTTCTCTTTTTTCAGCAGGAACAATCACATCAGAGATGCTAACTGTCAATCCACCTCTTGTTGCCATTTCATATCCGAGATTCTTCATATCGTCTAAAAATTCTACTGTTCTTGCTAAGCCTGCTTTGCGGAAGCTTAGTCCAATAAAATGACGCAAGCGTTTCTTGGTTAGAAGTTCGTTGATAAATCCTAATTCTTTTGGAACTATTTGATTGAAAATCAAACGACCAACAGTTGTTTCAAGCATTTTTCCTTCATGACGAACGAAAACTCTCGAACCATACTCTAATTTTTCGGAATTCAAAGCAATTATTACTTCGTCGATTGAGCTAAATGTCCTGTTTTCACCTATTGCCCCAGGTTTCATTTTTGTTAAATAATATAATCCAAGCACCATATCTTGCGATGGAACTGCAATTGGGTCTCCGTTTTGAGTATGCATAATGTTATTTGGAGCAAGCATTAATAACAACGCTTCTAATTGTGCTTCGTGGCTAAGTGGAACATGCACTGCCATTTGGTCGCCGTCGAAGTCAGCGTTAAATGCCGTACATACAAGTGGATGCAACTGAATTGCTTTACCTTCAATCAATCTTGGTTGGAATGCTTGAATACCTAATCTATGCAATGTCGGTGCACGGTTTAACATTACAGGATGACCTTCAATGACTAATTCCAAGATATCCCAAACTTCGTTTGTTTTTCTTTCAACTAATTTTTTAGCACTTTTGACGGTCTTTACGAAACCTTTTTCGATTAGTTTACGAATAATAAATGGTTTAAATAGTTCGACCGCCATATCTTTTGGTAAACCACACTCATGCAATTTAAGCTCGGGACCAACCACAATTACGGAACGTCCTGAGTAGTCAACTCTCTTACCTAATAAGTTTTGGCGGAAACGTCCTTGTTTTCCTTTCAAGGTATCTGCTAATGATTTTAAAGCACGTGTATTTTCTGTTTTATTTGCTTTTTTTGTA
The DNA here is from genome assembly GCA_964500435.1 of uncultured Chloroherpeton sp. Taxonomy (GTDB): domain Bacteria; phylum Bacteroidota; class Ignavibacteria; order Kapaibacteriales; family UBA2268; genus GWF2-33-9. The sequence goes on from CAZCNL010000006.1 coordinate 10,548, forward strand.
CTATCGAATAATGCATCGCAGCTTTCTTGAAGCATTCTTTTTTCATTTCTTAAAATTACTTCAGGTGCTTTAATATCGATTAGTCGTTTTAATCTATTATTGCGAATTATTACTCTTCTATATAAATCATTCAAATCTGAAGTAGCAAAACGACCACCATCCAATGGGATTAACGGACGCAAATCTGGTGGTATAACTGGAATTACATCTAATACCATCCAACTTGGTTCATTGGCATACTCTTGATTTTCTTTCTTGCGGAAAGCATCTAATACTCTTAATCGTTTAAGTAATTCTGCTTTTTTAACTTGCGAGGTCTCTGTTTTAAGTTCTTCCTTTGCGTGTGCGTATTCTCTATCGGCATCAACTCTTTTTAAAAGCTCTTTTATTGCTTCCCCACCGATTAAAGCGATAAATTTATTTGGGTCTTCATCATCTAAATTTAGTTCTTCTTCTGGAAGCGATGCTAATATTTTTAAATATTCTTCTTCTGTTAATAAATCTTTTGGCCTTAAACTTGTACTACCAGGTTGAATTACGACGTATGATTCATAATATACTATTCTTTCGACATCTTTCGAGTGAAGACCAAGAACAGCACTGATTTTACTTGGCAATGACCTCATAAACCAAATATGTACGATAGGGACGGCAAGCATAATATGACCTAATCTTTCTCTACGCACACTTTTGCTTGTAACTTCTACTCCACAACGGTCGCAAACGATACCTTTATATCTTATTCTTTTATATTTACCGCAAGCACATTCCCAATCTTTTATCGGTCCGAAAATCTTTTCGCAGAACAATCCATCTTTTTCGGGGCGAAACGAACGATAGTTTATCGTTTCGGGTTTTGTTACTTCGCCATTGGAGCGATTCAAAATTTCATCAGGAGAAGCAAGCTTTATTACTATTTCCTTAAAACCGCCTTTTGGCATTGATATTGACTGCATTTTATCGCCTCTTTCAATTTTCTTTTTTTTAAATTTTTGTTTATAAATAAAATTATAAACTATTTTTTTGATAAATTAAATTATCTTACTATTATTTATATACTATATCTAACGCTAAGCCTTGAAGTTCACGAACTAAAACCTTGAATGACTCAGGAACGTTTGCATCAGGAGCGTTATCACCTTTTACGATTGATTCATACATTTTCGAACGTCCAGGGACATCATCACTTTTCACTGTTAACATTTCTTGGAGTGCATTTGATGCACCGTATGCTTCGAGTGCCCACACTTCCATTTCTCCTAATCTTTGACCACCGAATTGTGCTTTACCGCCAAGTGGTTGTTGTGTAATTAATGAATATGGTCCAATCGAACGTGCATGCATCTTATCATCAACCATATGTGCTAATTTTAACATATAAATTACGCCAACAGTTACTTTTTCTTTGAATGGAACTCCTGTTCGTCCATCATATAATACAGACTTTCCATCTCTTGGCAACCCTGCTTTTTCGAAAAAGTCTTGGACTTGTTCCCAAGTTGCTCCATCAAAAATTGGTGTTGAAAAATGGACACCTAATTTGTAACCAGCCCAACCTAATGCTGTTTCATATAATTGACCTAAGTTCATACGTGAAGGTACACCTAATGGGTTTAACACGATATCGACTGGTGTTCCATCGGGCAAAAATGGCATATCTTCTATTGGTACAATTTTAGAAACTATACCTTTATTTCCGTGACGTCCTGCCATCTTGTCGCCTATTTGCAATTTTCTTTTCTTTGCAACATATACTTTAGCCATTTCCAAAATTCCTGGTGGCAATTCATCGCCAGATGCTATTTTATTTTTCTCAGAACGGAACATATTTTTTTGGTCTGTGCGGTAAATCAAGAAATTCATCAACATTTCTTTGATTAAGTTATTTTTGTCTGCATCTTTAACGTAATCTTCGTCTGAATCAAGTAATTCTGGTTTCAATAATCCTTTTTTGTATGCTTCTTGTATTTTTTCTTGTGTTAATTTAACGCCACTTCGGAAAACTTGAACACCATTTCGTAATTTTATTCCTAACGATACCTCGTTGTTCATCATTGTCGATAAGCGGTTAACGCATTCTTGGTCTAAATTCAAAAGCACTTCTTTTTCTTTTTTGGTCAGTTGCTCTTGAATTTTTTTATCTTTATCTCGAGATAATTTGTCAAGTGTAATTTGTCGACGTGAAAAGAGTTTTGTGTTCATTACTACACCTTTCAATCCTGGGGTAGCTTTCAAGGATACGTCTTTTACATCGCCTGCTTTATCGCCAAATATTGCACGGAGTAATTTTTCTTCTGGTGTTGGGTCTGTTTCACCTTTTGGTGTAATTTTTCCAATTAAAATATCGCCTTCTTTGACATTTGCGCCTTTACGAATAATACCATTTTCATCTAATTCCTTTACTGCTTCTTCGCTTACGTTTGGTATTTCTCGTGTGAATTCTTCTTCGCCACGCTTTGTATCTCGCACTTGCAAAGTAAATTCTTCGATATGAACTGATGTAAATACATCTTCTGCAACTAATTTTTGAGATATAATTATGGCATCTTCGAAGTTATAACCTCTCCAAGGCATAAATGCAACTAATACATTTTTTCCTAATGCCAATTCACCTTTTTCGGTTGATGAATTATCTACGAGTGGCATACCTTTAACAACTCTTTGACCTTTTTTAACTATCGGTCTTTGATTTATTGTCGTATCTTGATTTGTTCTTTCAAATTTCTTTAAATCGTATGTAACTACTTGCTCATAGCCCCAAGTTATGAATTTTTCTTTTTCGCCTCTTTCATCATCGTATTTAACTATGATTTTATCAGCAGAAACATATTCGACAACTCCTGAACCTCTTGCAAAAATTAGTGAGCGTGAATCTTTTGCAATTCTTGCTTCCATTCCTGTGCCGACTATTGGTGCTTCTGGCTTTAACAATGGAACTGATTGACGTTGCATATTCGAGCCCATAAGTGCACGGTTTGCGTCATCGTGTTCCAAAAATGGTATTAATGCCGAAGCTGCAGATGTAATTTGGTCCGTTGAAATGTCCATAAAGTTTACTTCTTCGGGTGAAACTAACACGAAATCACCTGACTTTCTTGCTCTTAACTTCTGCTCTATTATTCGTCCGTTTTCATCAATTCTTGTTGAAGCAGGGATCATTATATATCCGTCTTCTTCATCAGCTGTCAAATATACTACTTCTTTGCTTACAACTCCATTTTCTACTTTGTAATATGGTGTTTCGATAAATCCCAAATCGTTAACAGTTGAATGAATTGCAAGTGATGAAATCAAACCGATATTCGGACCTTCAGGTGTTTCGATTGGACATAATCTTCCATAATGAGTATAATGAACGTCACGGACTTCAAATCCTGCTCTTTCACGACTTAAACCACCAGGTCCAAGTGCGGAAACTCTTCTTTTATGGGTTAATTCCGCAAGTGGATTAGTTTGGTCCATAAATTGTGAAAGCTGATTTGTCCCGAAAAATTGATTTATTACTGATGTTATTGTTCTTGCATTGACCAACTCTGAAGGTGAAAGTGATTGATTATCTTTTAAGCCCAGTTTTTCTTTGATTGTTCTTGCCATACGTGCAAGTCCAATATTAAATTGATTTGCTAATTGTTCTCCAACTGTTCGAACTCGACGATTACCAAGGTGGTCAATATCGTCGCCCGTTAATTTATTATCGTGAAGATAAAGAAGATGGCGAATAACTTCAACAAAGTCTGTAATTGTAAGTACTGTATGGTCTTCTGGAATATCGACTTTCAACACATCTCGGATTTTGAATCGTCCTACCAAGCCTAAATCATATCTTTGATTATTGAAGAATAATTTTTCTAATAACGCTGCGGCTGTTTCTTTATCAGGTGGTTCTGTTGTTCTAATTGTTCTATAAATTGTTTCGAGCGCTTCTTCTCTACTTCTTGTTGGGTCTTTTTGTAATGTTTTTGCAATTACAGGTTCTTCTGACGGGTCATATTCAATATAAAATTTAACTGGTAATACATCGGTTGATTTTACAGTTTTATACAAATTTTCCGTAAATACTGCATCACGTGATGCGATGATTTCACCAGTATTTAAGTCAATTATATCTGATGATAATCGACGATTTATATAACTTTCGTTCAAATCTGCCGCTTTTACTTCTTCAGAAAGTTGGAACAAATTTAAAATTTCTTCATCTGAAGAAAAACCTAAAGCACGAAGAAGAGTAGTAGCAGGGAATTTTTTCTTTCTATCAACATAGCAATATAGCACATCGTGAATATCTGTTGTAAATTCAACCCAAGAACCACGCATAGGAATTATTCGAGCTGAATATATTCTCATTCCGTTTGGATGCATTGCTTCGTCGAAAAACACTCCTGGTGAGCGATGAATTTGACTAACTATTATTCTTTCTGCACCATTTATGATAAAAGTACCTCTATCGGTCATTGCCGGAATATTTCCGAGATAAACCTCTTGTTCTATTGCTTCGATATAATCTTCAGAATCTTTATCTGCTTTACTGGATAAGCGTAATTTAGCTTTTAACGGTTTCGAATAAGTAAGCTCTCTTTCTCGGCATTCTTTTTCTGAATATTTTGGTCTTTCTACACTATATTCTATAAATTCGAGCTGAAATACAGATGATGCATCTTCTATTGGGAAATTACTTTGAAATACTTTTTGCAAGCCAACTGATCTTCGCTTCGAAGGCGGAATATTTTCTTGCAAAAATTCATCATAAGAATCTAATTGAACATTTAACAAATCCGGATACAAATCTGTTTTTCCAAATCGAGAAAAATCAATTCTTTTTCTTAGGCGAATAATTCCTGAATCACTTTCCAATAATTTTACATCAGCATCTTTATCATAAGTAGCTTGTTTATAGGTATTTAACAAATAGTCTATATTTGATATTTCGCCTTTTTCTTTTATTGCTCCCACCGGAACCTCCTTTAAATAAAATAAAAAAAAGGACCTTTGATGTTCAATTTTTCGTTAATTGAACATCAAAAACCCTATTTAAACATTTATTTCTCAAATTTTTGTTTTATCAATTAATAAATTAATTCAATTTGGAATAATTTTGTTTTTACTCTGCTCTTGTTTTTTTTCTATTCGATGTATTTTTTATTCGTAATAAATGATTTTGTTGACGTTTCTTTTACAACTTAATTTTTATTTACTTCTAATTTAATAAATTCGAATAGAAAAACAATGAAAGAACGGGAAAATCAAAAAATAATTTTTGATTTTCCCAGATTACTTTCTTAATTCACCGATTGCTTGAAATTACTTAAGTGTAACTTTAGCACCTGCTTCTTCGATTTTCTTCTTCATATCTTCAGCTTCTGCTTTTGAAGCACCTTCTTTAACAACCTTTGGTGCAGCTTCAACTAAATCTTTAGCATCTTTTAATCCTAATCCAGTAATTTCACGAATTACTTTGATAACATTAATTTTATTTGCGCCGATGTCAGTTAATTCAACATCAAATTCTGTTTTTTCTTCTGCTGCAGGAGCTGCTTCAGCAGCTGCACCTGGCATTGGACCGCCCATCATTACTGGAGCAGCAGCAGTTACACCAAATTTTTCTTCTAATGCTTTCTTCAATTCTGAAGCTTCAACTAAAGTAAGAGAGGAAATCTCTTCGACTAATTTTTCTACTTTTTCTGACATTTTTATTTTCTCCAAAAATTTTTTAATCTAATTTAATATTGCGTTATACGCATTAGTTATTTTTTTTAGCCACTTCTTCGATAACAGAAGCTAAATCACGCATAACTGCGTTGAGTGAACCTACGATACCGGATATCGGGGAATTTAAACTGCCTAAAATTCCTGCAATCATATCTGTCTTTGATGGTAAGGAAGCCAATGTTTTGAATTGGTCAATACCATAAAATACACCTTCAACTATTGCAGCTTTGAATTTAGGTTTATCTTCCTTATCTAAAATGGGTTTTAACACTTTAGCAGGAACTGTTGGATCGTCATAACCAAATGCTATGCCGGTATTTCCGTTCAAAAAGTTACGATCTAAGCCTTGCATTCCAGCTTCGTTTAGCGCCAACCAAATTAATGTATTTTTTGCAACTCTATATTCTATTCCTTTTTCGTGGAACAGTTTTCTTAGTTTTGCAGTGGAGGCAACATCCATCGAGCTAAAATTCAAGAAGTAGCACCCATTTGCTTTTTGGAACTTTTCTTTTAATTCCCCAACTTCTTGCTTTTTTTGTTCAAGATTGCTCATAATTATTCCATTTATTTATATATTTTTGCAGCAACATATTTCATTTGGAAATATGAGAAGCATGCTGCAAGTATACGTAATAGCCTTGTTAATTTTCAAATTATTCCATTGGAATAGTTTGTTCGTTTACGTTCACACCAGGTCCCATTGTTGAGCAAACGCTGACGTGTTTTACGTATTTACCTTTTGCTGTTGATGGTTTTGCTCTTAAAATATTATTGTAAAATGCAGTTAAGTTTTCGAGCAATTTTGTATCGTCAAATGAACATTTGCCGATTGCTGCGTGAACATTCCCGGTTTTGTCAACTCGATATTCGATTTTACCTGCTTTTACTTCACGAACAGCTTTATCAACATCAAAAGTAACAGTCCCAACTTTCGGGTTTGGCATAAGTCCACGTGGTCCTAAAATACGACCAAGTTTACCTACTTCGCCCATTACGTCAGGAGTTGCAATTACGACATCAACATCTGTCCAACCTCCTTTTATCTTTTCGATATATTCGTCTAAGCCGGCATAATCTGCACCTGCATTTAATGCTTCTTGGTCTTTCGGTGTTTTTGCCAATACCAATACTCGAACCGTTTTACCAGTTCCGTGCGGCAAGGATACTGTTCCTCTAACCATTTGGTCTGCTTTTCGTGGGTCAACGCCTAACCGAATTGCCACTTCGAACGATTCATCGAATTTTGCTGTTGCATTTTTCCTTACTAATGCAATTGCTTCTTGAACATCGTAATTTATTGTTTTATCGACGTTCTTTGTTATTACTTTTAATCTTTTGCTTATTCGTCTCATATTTTTCTATCTCATTAACCTTCAACAACTTCTATGCCCAATGAACGGGCTGTTCCTTTTATCATACTTATAGCAGATTCCATCGAAAATGAGTTCAAATCTTCTTTCTTCAATTCTGCTATTTCCTTACATTGACTTACTGTTACTTTCCCTACTTTTTTCTTATTTGGTTCTGCGGAACCTGATTGTAAGTTTGCAGCTTTTTTCAATAAAACTGCAGCCGGTGGTGATTTTACAATAAAAGTAAAACTTTTATCTGAAAAGAAAGAAACGACTACTGGTAATATCGTTCCTGCTTGCTTTTGAGTTTTAGCATTAAATTGCTTTACAAACTCCATACCATTCAAGCCACGTTGTCCAAACGCTGGACCAACCGGTGGTGCCATCGTTGCTTGACCGGCGTTTAATTGTAACTTAAATGTTCCTAATAATTTCTTTGCCATTTTATTACTCTATTATCTTTTTTTTCTCTTTGTAGTTCTTAATTCTTAATGATTTTCTAATTCCACTTGTGTAAAATCTAATTCTACTGGTGTTTTACGTCCTAATATTCCAACTTCTACTTTCAATTTTTGTTTTTCAAAATTAATTTCTTTAACTGTTCCAGAAAAAGTATTGAATGGTCCATCAATAACTCTTACTGGATCGCCAATTTGGAATGTATGTTCGATTGTCGAAACATCTTTTCTTTCTTCGACTCGACCTAATATTCTATCTACTTCTGCTTGTTGCAATGGTGTAGGTTCATTTCTTCGACCAACAAAAGCTACAACTGAAGGTAAGGACACAATCACATCTTTTAACTTTTTGTTCAATCGGCATTTGATCATTATATAGCCCGGCAAAAAGTTTTTTATCTTTGTTTTGCGCTTTCCTCCACGTACTTCAAAAACAGTTTCTTCAGGAATCACAATTTCAGTTACATAATCTTCCATTCCGATTCGTTTCATTTCAGCAAATATTTGAAGCTTCACTTTATTTTCGTGACCCGTATAAGTACGCAAAGCATACCATTTATATTCTACGACTTCCTGAGAAGCAATATCTTTTTGGAAATCTTCCATTTCGATTCCAGTTAAAATATTAACGAATATAACCAAGTTGAAAGTTGGTCAATTAAAAAAACGATTGCTGTAATTATAAGAGTTGCAGAAATTACAACTTTTGTTGATTCGGAAAGTTGCTCTTTTGTAGGCCAGGAAACTTTCTTCATTTCAACTACAACATCGTTAACAAACGATTTAATTTTGCCTATCATAATTAGTCTTTATATAAAAATCGCACGGGTGGTAGGACTCGAACCCACAGCCTACGGTTTTGGAGACCGCCACTCTACCAATTGAGCTACACCCGTGTGGTAACGCTAAGAGCTGATGACGGGACTTGAACCCGTGACCTCTTCCTTACCAAGGAAGTGCTCTACCTGCTGAGCTACATCAGCATTAGAGCGGGAAGCGGGATTCGAACCCGTGACCCTCAGCTTGGGAAGCTGATGCTCTACCAACTGAGCTATTCCCGCAGAAATTTTTGTGCTTTTCTGACGGAGCTTCCTCCCACTTATAATTTGTGTATACGAGAACTTTTCTTTATAGGGTTTCCCCTATGTTAGCTCTGAGCGGGAGACGAGACTCGAACCCGCAACCCTCAGCTTGGAAGGCTGATGCTCTACCATTGAGCTACTCCCGCATTTCTTTTCGGTCTTTGTGGGCAGGGAAGGATTCGAACCTCCGTAAGGCGTAGCCTAACAGATTTACAGTCTGTCCCGTTTAACCACTTCGGTACCTGCCCGTAAATTTTAGAGAATACAAAATTACAAAAATTTTTCGAATTGCAATATTTTTTTTTCTTTTTTTTATTTATTTTTTTGAATGTAGATAAAAAAAGCTCTTCTTATCATTAATAATTTATTTTGAAAGCAGAGCCTTTTTATTTTATTTGTTATGCATTTGTTGTTGGTGGAGTGAATGTTCTTGTTTTAAGTTCATTATCTAATAAAAATAAACTTGCTTTTGAACCTCCAGCTAAATGTAATCTGTCTAAAATTTCGCTTGTATTTTTTTCTTCTTCGACTTGTTCATCAATGAACCAATTTAAAAAACTGATTAAAGCATAATCTTTTTCTTGAGTAGCTAAATCCATTAATTCATTAATCCAATTTGTTACTTTTTGTTCGTGTTCGTAAGCATCTTCGAATGGTTTAATTTCGTCTTTCCATTCAATTGCAGGGGCGGGAATTGCACCTATTACTGCCTTTCCACCTCTATCAATTACGTAATCAAAGAATTTTAAAGCGTGGGTTAATTCTTCTTCTGCTTGCACCCTCATCCAGTTTGCAAAACCGTTCAAATTAATTGTCGCATAGTATGCGGCCATTGATAAATACAAGTTTGATGAATACATCTCTCGAACTATTTGATCATTAATAGCTTTTTGTAATGTTTCTTTAATCATTTTTTTCCTCGTTTATTATTTATAAAAATCTTTAATTAAATACAAAGTTAATTTAAAAAGTAATGATTATTATTGTAATAAATTTAACTAACGTTAACTACTTTTTTATATTTTACTCTCTTTTGGTTGTTCTTGCGGCAAAGTGAAAGCAAAAGTAGAACCTTTGCCCAAGGCACTTTTAATCCATACTTTTCCGTGATGTGCATCTATAATTTTCTTGACTATCCAAAGTCCCATCCCGGTGGAATTCTCATTACCAGTTGGCCTTGTGCTTAGTTTTTGACCTCTTCGAAAAGCTTTTGCTACATCATCTTCTGATAGCCCTAATCCATTATCGCTAACTTCGACAATCACATCTTTTAGTTCTTTATATGCTTTCACCCTGATTGTACCACCTTCTTGTGTAAATTTGATTGCATTAGATATCAAATTGTCTAAAACCTCATCTATTTTATTTACGTCAATCTCTACATCGGGAATATTCGGGTCAATTTCTGCGAATAGGCTCATCTTTTTATTTGCAGCAGCAACTTTATTACGTGTTACAACATCTTCTATGATGTATTTAATAGGTGTTTTTTCGATGTTCAAACTCATCAAAGAACTTTCAATAGTTAATATTTTGGTGACTTCTTGGGATAATTGAACGATGCGTTGAGTTGTTTCTGCAATATCGTCAATTATTTCTTGCTGTTCGTTTGCTGTCAAATCATATGAACGCAATAAATCTACTAAATTTTTTATCAATGCGGCAGGGTTTTTAATATCATGTATTACAATAGCAAATAATTCATCTTTTTGTGTGGATAATTCTTCCAAATCGCTTTTACTTTTCGAAAGCATCTCTAATTTGCTTTCTAATTCTTTATTTCTATTGCTCAACTCATTTGTTCGAGCTATCATTGCATCTATTTGTCCCTTCATCGAAGCTATTTCGGCTTTTAAACTTCCATTTTCAGATAATAATTTTTCGTATTCCTCTTTTGTTAGCGGTGCTAATTCTGCAGTTGACATACTTTTACCTCTTTTTTCGATTACACTTTTTATTTGATTAAATTGTTTAATCTTTTTTCTATTAACTATATAAAAGCTCAAATATCCTAAAAACAAAAATATTACAACTAATATAATAGTTGTTAATGGATTATGAAGCAAATTTATTAACGTGGATGTATAATTTGTATTTTGATTTATTTTCGCAGTTAACGTATCTTTTTGTAATTTTAATTTTTCTTCGATTTTTTTATTTTCTTTCCATAGTTTAGCTAAGTTTGGGTCTACGATAATTTTAATCAATAATGGATTTACTTCAAATTTCTTTTTTAATCCAAAAGCAGAAATTTTTAAAAAATAATGACCAATTTGAATTTTACTAAACTTTGAAATATTTAAACCTGAATTTGTAATTGAAGTATCAATTCCATCAATTAAAGCAACTTTATAAAAAAAATCTGAATTATTTGATGAATCTTCTGAAACAAGTTTATATTCGATTGTTAAAGCATCGTTTGTATCAATTACAACAGCACCTCGATATAAAGATGCGGTGTCATTGTTTACTTTGATGTTTATAAGTTTTATTGATGCATAATTAACTTCATTTTGCGCATATACATATATGTTGCTGAATATAGCCAATAATATTATTAATAATATTGTTGAAAGATTAAGCTTTTTCATCATTTAATTACTGATTTTAATATCAAAAAGTCGAATTTGTAATTTTCATATTACGTAAAAATAATAAAATCTTTTCTTTTTTTTATTCTTTATTTTAAATTTAAAATTTCATAATTTAAATTCATTATGAAATTGTATTTTCAACTATCTTAGACTTTCTTAAGCTTAATGTATGAATTAAATAACATATTACGTTTTTTTTCACTTTTAAAAAGCAACAATAAAGATAAATTATTTAATAAATTTGTTACTTACAAAATAATTAGTAATTTTGTAGTCTTTTAAAATATTAATTTCATTTTTTTGCTAAAAAGATGTTGTTTGTTAGAGTTCATGGGATAAAGGATGGGAAATCAGTTATTGACTTGGAATGTGATACTTCCGAAATTGAAAATATTAGTGAAGAGTTTTTTGGAAAAGTAATTGTACACGCTGTTTTCACAAAAGTCGGTAAACGTTACACGTTAATTGGTAATGCACAATGTCAAGCAAAATTAATATGCGATTTATCACTCGAAGAGTACGATGAATTAATTAATGCTGAAATTAGCTATACATTTATAGCAAATACTGAAAGCTATATGCTGAGAAAAGACAGCGGCGACTATGAAACAGATAACGGCGAAATTATTGTTCACGAAGATGACCAGTTTATTGATATTTCTGATTTAATTCGACAAGACTTATTACTTAATTTACCAATTAAAAGAGTTTCGCCAAATTATCGTGACAAAAGTTTTGAAGATTTACATCCCGAGCTCTCATCCAAAAATATTAAAGACGATGTTGTTGCAGAAAGATGGCTCGATTTAAAAAAAATAAAATTCAGTAATTAAAAATTATAAATTTCGTTAATATATAATTATAATATCCAGAATTAAAAATAAGAAAATTTAACAAAAATTATAGAGGTTTAAAATGCCAAATCCAAACAGAAAATTTTCAGCTTCAAGAAGAGACAAAAGACGCACTCATTATAAAGCAACTCCAATGCAAACTACTGTATGTCCACAATGCGGTTCATTAAAGTTATCTCATTCAGCTTGCCCTGAATGTGGATATTACAATGGAAGACTTGTAATAGAAAAAATATAACCATTCCATTTACTGAACTGAATTAGGAATTACAACCTTGCAAAAAATTTTTCGAATCGGAATTGATGCAATGGGTGGCGATTTTGCACCAAAAAATGAATTACTTGGTGCAAATTTAGCCTTTTCTCTTTTACCAAAAAGCAATGATTATCAATTTAAAGTTGTATTATTTGGTTTAAAAACAAAGATTGAAAACATCGCAAGTGAAAATAATATCGATTTATCCAGTTTCGAAATTATTGATGCACCCGAAGTAATTGATATGCACGACGATCCTACCGAAATTATTAAAACTAAAAAGAACTCTTCGCTATATTTGGGATTAAGTTCTTTGAAAGCAAAAAATATTGATGCTTTTGTTTCGGGAGGTAACACGGGTGCTATGCTTGCACTTTCCACAATCTTGCTCGGTCGAATAAAAGGTGTAAGCCGCCCTACAATAGCATCATTTTTGCCTTCTGCCAAAAGTCGACCAACTTTACTTTTAGATGTCGGCGCCACAGTTGACCACAAAAGTCGTTTTTTAGTAGAATATGCTTTGATGGGCTCAACTTATTACAATGTCGCAACAGGTGTGAAAAACCCTACAATTGGGTTATTGAACGTCGGTGAAGAAGATAGTAAAGGTACAGATGTTTTAAAAGAAAGTTATAATATTTTAAAAAATAGCAATTTAAATTTTGTTGGAAATGTCGAAGGTCGTGATATCTTAATGGGGAAAACCGACGTTGTAGTTTGCGATGGCTATGTAGGCAATGTTATATTAAAATTTGCAGAAAGCTTTACTACTTTACTCAAATCAAAAATGAAAGATTATTCAGAAAAATCTTTAGTAAATAAAATAAAAGTAGCCGCTTCAATTCCTGCAATAAAAGGTGTGTTTAAAGAATTTGATTATCAAGAATATGGCGGTGTACCAATTTTGGGCGTCAATGGAATTTCCATCGTTGGACACGGAAAATCAACGCCACTTGCATATTCAAATATGATTTTGAAAGCAAAAGAATTAATTGAATCTTCTTTACTTGATAAAATTGAAGAATCTATTAGCAACAACAAATTTGTTACATAATTAAGGAATTTCAAAATGCCAGCAACAATTACTGCTGTATCTCATTATTTCCCGCCAGATGTTTATACAAATGAATACTTTTCAAAATTTCTTGATACTTCTGACGAATGGATTAAAACTCGTACAGGTATTTCTGAACGAAGATTATTAAAAGAAGGGGCAACCTCAGATTTGATAGTCCCAGCTGCCCAAAAATTATTCGAAAAGAAAGGAATTGACCCAAACGAAATTGATACAATAATTGTAGCAACAGTTACTCCCGACCATATGTTCCCAAACACAGCAGCCGTAGTTCAAGACAAATTAGGTATAAAAAACGCTTGGGGATTTGACGTTTCAGCAGCATGCTCCGGATATCTTTTTGCTTTGAGAACAGCGGCATCATTAGTCGAAAGCGGTGTTTCAAAAAAAGTGCTTCTTTGCGGTGCAGATAAAATGAGTTCAATCATGGATTTTCAAGACCGTGCAACAGCTGTACTTTTTGGCGATGGTGGAACCGCTACACTTGTTGAAATGTCAAATGACCCAGAATATGGAATAATCGACCAAATTTTACATATTGACGGCGATGGCGGTAAATATCTAAAACAAATTGCTGGAGGTAGCTTTAAACCTGCTTCACACGAAACTGTCGAAAACCGTGAACATTATATTTTCCAAGATGGACAAAACGTTTTCAAAGCTGCTGTTAAAGGAATGGCAGATGTTAGTGTTGAAATTATGCAAAAACATAATCTAACAAATAATGATATAGCTTGGCTCGTACCTCATCAAGCAAATATGCGCATCATCACAGCTACAGCAAATAGAATGAATTTATCTCCCGAAAAAGTAATGATAAATATCGATAAATATGCAAATACAACAGCTGCAACAATTCCATCTTGCCTGTCAGAATGGAATGATGCTGGAAAGATCAAAAAAGGCGATTATTTAGTTCTTTCAAGCTTCGGTGCAGGATTTACTTGGGGAGCAATTTTATTAAGATGGAATACTAACGAATAAGGAGCAAATATGAAAAATGCTATAATTTTCCCAGGTCAAGGCTCTCAATATGTCGGTATGGGTTTAGATTTATACGAAAACTCAAATTATGCCAAAGAAAAATTCGAAGAAGCAAATGAAATTTTAGGATATTCTTTAAGTTCTATATGCTTCGAAGGACCTCTTGAAGTATTAAAAGAAACACGTTACACTCAACCAGCACTTTTTACTCATAGTGCTATCTTATTTGATTTAATCAAAGATAAAATTGAAATGCACGGAACAGCAGGTCATTCCGTTGGTGAATACGCCTCTTTATATGCAGCAGGAGTTTTAAGCTTCGCAGAAGGATTAAAACTTGTTTCATTGCGAGGCGAATTGATGTTTAGTTCTGGTATTGAAAAACCCGGAACAATGTACGCTATTATCGGCTTGGACGATAATATTGTCGAAGAAATATGTAAGCAAGCAACCGCCGAAAGCAATAATGAAGTCATCGTACCTGCAAACTATAATTGCCCAAGTCAGCTCGTAGTTTCGGGGTCAAAAGATTTACTTCATCGCACTGCGCCAAAGTTCAAAGACGCTGGTGCAAAAATCGTCAAAGAACTTGTCGTAAGTGGTGCTTTCCATTCCCCATTACTTCAAGATGCAGCAAATAAATTATCAAATGAAATTCATAAAATTGATTTTCAAAATGCCAAAGTTCCTGTTTATTTGAATACAACAAGCTTTCCTGAACAAAACGGACAAAAAATCAAAGAAGCATTAATTCAACAGTTAACATCTCCCGTTCTTTGGTCACAAATTTTGAAAAATATGAATAACGACGGATTTAACAGTTTCTATGAAGTTGGTGCTGGAAATGTATTGCAAGGTCTTGTGAAACGAACTCTTTCTGATGTAAAGATTTATGGATTTGATAAATTTGAAAATTTATCAAATTAAGTTATATATTTTTAATTTTTTTCGTAATTTTACAATTTATATTTTCATAATTTAATTAAGAGTAAGATGGAAAATAGATTTCAAAATAAAATTGCAGTAGTAACAGGTGGTTGCAGAGGCATCGGAAAAGCAATAGCTCTCAAATTTGCAAGCGAAGGTGCATATGTATACGCTTTGGATTATGTAATTCCTCCCGTTGATGAACCATTTTGCGAAAACACCGATATTGCCGCAAATGTAAAATGTTTACAGGCTGATGTTACAAAATTGGAATCTATTAAAGAAAATGTAAATGTAATTCTTAAAGAAAAAGAACGAATCGATATTTGGGTAAATAATGCTGGTATCACTCGTGATAATTTATTAATACGAATGAACGAAACTGAGTGGGACGCAGTTTTGGATACAAATTTAAAAGGTGCATTCCTTTGTACAAAAGCAATTGCCAGAACTATGATGGGTCAAAGATTTGGCAGAATCATTAACATTGGCTCAGTCGTTGGAACTATGGGCAATGCCGGTCAAACAAATTATTCCGCTTCAAAGGCAGGTCTTATTGGTTTTACCAAATCAATCGCTCGAGAATTAGCATCTCGTAATATTTTAGTTAATTTAGTCGCACCTGGATATGTACGCACACCAATGACCGAGCAATTATCAGACGAACAGAAAAAAGCTTTTATTGATAATATACCATTAAAACGTGTTGCTGAACCAGAAGATATTGCAAATGCAGTTGCATTCTTTGCATCAAACGAAGCATCTTATATCACTGGTCAAGTTTTACATGTAAATGGCGGTTTGTATATGTAGTTGTAATTAAAGCATTTTTATATTTTTTATGTAAATAATTTTTTATTTTTTTATTAATTAATTTATGGAGTTTTTATGGCAGACATTAGAAAACAAGTTACAGAAATCATCATCAAGAAACTTGGTGTTGAAGAATCACAAATTACAGATGCAGCTTCTTTCACAAAAGATTTAGGTGCAGATTCACTCGATACAGTTGAATTAATTATGGAATTCGAAAAAGAATTCGACATCTCAATTGACGAAGCTGACGCTGAAAAGATTCAAACAGTCGGAGATGTAATTACTTACCTTACTTCAAAATTAGGTTAATATTAGCGATGTCGAAATATAATTTCCCTAAAGTAGTAGTTACTGGAATTGGTGCTGTAACTTCAATCGGAAATAGTGTCCAAGAAACTTGGGATGCATTGTTAGCCGGTAAAAGTGGTGCAGCACCTATTACCCGCTTTGACACAACGGAATTTGATACAAAATTTGCTCATGAAGTTAAAAATTTCGATATACAACAATTCATTAACCGTAAAGAAGCCCAGCGAATGGATTTATTTACGCATTTTGCTGTTGCATCTGCGGCTATGGCAATTGAAGACTCGAATTTAAACCTTGAGCAAATTAATAAAGATAGAGTTGGTGTAATTATTGCCTCAGGCATCGGCGGAATGAATTCCTATCACGAACAATTTGCAGGTTATCTGCAAAGAGGAAAACCAGATAGGATTTCACCATTTTTTATTCCAATGATGATTATCGATATTGCAAGCGGACACATTGCAATTAAATATGGCTTCAGAGGTCCAAATTATGCTACCGTTTCCGCTTGTGCTTCTTCAACTCACGCATTGGCTGATGCTTTAATGTTAATACAAAGAGGTTCGGCGGATGTTATGGTTGTTGGTGGCGCAGAAGCAAGCGTAACACCGATGGGAATCGGTGGTTTTAACTCTATGAAAGCACTTTCTACTCGGAACGACGATCCTACAAAGGCATCACGTCCATTCGATAAAGAACGTGATGGTTTTGTAATTGGCGAAGGTTCGGGAGTTTTAATCCTTGAAACTGAAGAGCATGCCTTAAATCGTGGTGCAAAAATCTATGCAGAATTTGCTGGATTCGGACTTTCCGATGATGCTTTCCATATCACGCAGCCAACTTTAATTGGACCCTATAATTCAATGAAATGGGCAATCGAAGATGCGAATTTATCCATCAATGATGTTGATTATATCAATGCACACGGCACTTCTACTCCATTCAACGATAAAAATGAAACCGCAGCAATCAAAGAATTATTTGGTGATCATGCTTATAAACTATTAATTAGTTCTAGTAAATCGATGGTTGGACATTGTCTTGGTGCTGCCGGTGCAGTCGAAGCTATGATATCAGTGCTTTCAGTTTACAATGGAATTGTCCCACCAACTATCAATTATGAGTTCCCTGACCCAGAATGTGATTTGAACTATGTCCCTAATACCCCAATTAAAAAAGATATCAACGTTGCTCTAAGCAATACTTTCGGTTTTGGTGGACATAATGCATCAGTCATTTTCAAAAAATATACATCATAGGTTGTGAAAAATAAACCTGAAAATAATCGGGATAAAAAAAATAATATCCAAGATTATACAGCAAAAAATTTGAAATTGCGGAAAAAGGTCGATTTAGAACCTATTTCCGCAATTATTTTTGATAAATTAAATAAACTTATTGATTTTGATGAAAAATCAATAGAAGAATTGCAACAATTACTTGAAATTGAGATTAATAATCCAAATTATTTCAAATTAGCATTAGTTCATCGCTCCTTAGTTCCTTTTTTTCAAAAGAAATTACAAGATGATAAAATTTGTGATTTAATAAATAACGAAAGATTAGAATATTTAGGTGATTCTGTCTTTAATTTTATTATTTCAGATTACTTATTCCATAAATACCCTGATAAAAAAGAAGGTGAGTTAAGTCCATTAAGAGCAAAACTCATAAATAGAGTTATTCTCGGAGAAGCGGCAAAGAAGTTGAACTTAGATAAATTTGTTCAAACATCTCATAATGCCCGTAAACTCATCGAGGAAGGCAATTTGTCAATAATTTCAAATACAATTGAAGCAATTGTCGGTGCAATTTACTTAGATTCAGGACTTGAGCAAACTAAATCATTTGTATTAAACAAAGTATTACCAATTTTAAATGAAGCTCATGCTTTCGACACTGCTAATTACAAAAGTATTCTGATGGAATTTGTCCAATCATATGGAATTAATTTCCCTACTTATAAATTATTAGCAGAAGAGGGTCCCGACCACTTGAAGCGATTTTTTATCGGTGTGTATATCAATAATAAATTGTTTGGAACTGCGATTGCAAATTCCAAAAAAGATGCCGAACAATTTGCTGCAAAAAAAGTATTAGATTTATCAAATTTCTTGTTGTAATTTTGAATTTTATTCAATTTCATATTTTAAAAAAGAGTTGTAACAAATGGAAAAGTTAATTTTTGAAAAGTCACGCAAAGGTCGTAAAGGATATACTTTACCAAAATTAGATGTTCCCGCAGTTGAAACAAATCAATTAATTGACCCAAAATTTATAAGAACCGAACCTGCAGAATTCCCAGAAGTTAGCGAAAACGAGTTAGTTAGACATTTTGTAAGGTTATCGAATTTAAATTATAATATTGACAAAGGCTTTTATCCTTTAGGATCTTGCACGATGAAATATAATCCAAAAGTCAATGAAAAAACTGCTTCTTTAGATGGATTTACAAATATTCATCCACTTATTGACGATAAATACGTTCAAGGTGCTTTGCAATTAATGTACGAACTCGGCAACGATTTGATGAAAATTACGGGGATGAAAGGCGTAACATTACAACCATCTGCTGGTGCTGCTGGTGAATTAACAGGTATTTTGATGATTCGTGCTTATCATTTAGATAGACAAGATTTCAAACGAACAAAAATATTAATCCCAGATTCAGCACATGGTACAAACCCAGCTTCTGCTGCTATTGGTGGTTTCCAAATAATAAACGTTAAATCTGATTCTCACGGACGAGTTGATTTAGAAGATTTGAAATCCAAAATCAACGACGAAGTAGCCGGAATGATGCTTACAAATCCAAATACACTCGGCATTTTCGAAACTAACATAGTGGAAATTCAAGAATTGCTCCATAATGCTGGTGCCTTGCTTTATATGGACGGAGCCAATCTTAATGCACTTTTGGGAATTGTGCACTCTGGCAAAATCGGTGTTGATGCTTTGCATATCAACTTACATAAAACATTTTCAACACCTCATGGTGGCGGTGGTCCAGGTTCAGGTGCAGTCGTCGTTTCAGAAAGGCTTATTCCTTATTTGCCTGTTCCACAAATTAATTTAGTCGATAATCAATATAAATTTAATTTTGATATACCTAAGAGCATTGGGAAAGTCCATTCATTTTTCGGCAACTTTTTAGTTTTTGTTCGAGCTTATACTTATATTAAAATGTTGGGCAAAGAAGGTTTGAAGGAAACAAGCAAAGGTGCAATAATCAATGCAAATTATTTAAAAGCTTTAATCAAAGATTATTTCGATTTCCCATATCCTGCACAATCAATGCATGAATTCGTAATGAGCGGAGACCGTCAAAAGAAAAAAGGTGCTACAACAATGGAAATCGCAAAAAGATTGTTGGATTATGGTTTTCATGCTCCAACAGTTTATTTCCCACTTATCGTTCACGAAGCAATGTTAGTAGAACCTACCGAAACAGAAACAAAAGAAAGCATCGAAGCTTTTGCCAATGCTTTGATTGCAATTGATAAAGAAATTGATGAAAATCCCGAATTAGTTAAAACAGCACCTCATAATACACCAATCAAACGTGTAAATGATGCTTATGCCGCTCGTAATTTAAATGTGAAATGGGTTGATTAATTAATTTATTGATAATTTCAAATAAAAAACTCTCTAAATGAATATTAGAGAGTTTTTTCATATTTGATACTTTCATAAATATCTATTCGATATAATACATATAATTAGGCAATTTTATTTGTAATATAGTCCATCCTCCATTTAAATCACTCCACTGGTCTCCGATTGAACCAATTATTTTATATTTTTTTGAAAGTTCTTTACGAGTTTGAGATTTGTATTCAACAGCTTTTTTACCTTTAAAAACTGGTGGTTTGCAAATGATGGTATCATATGTTGAATAACCCACATTTTTCATATTTTTCACTGTAACATCATATTGGTCACTTGCTCTTCCCGTAATAAAAATAATATGAATATTTTTCTTAAGTAAGGAATCGTAAAATCGCTTAACAGGCTTAATTGCAGTTGCGGATGCTTCGTTCACCCATTGATTCCAACTCGTTTGATCATAACCAAAATTATGGTCAAGTTCGTATTTCAAATTTGACAATGAAGTTTCGTCTATATCGAAAACGAATGCGGCATTTTTTGGAATTTCCATTGTACTTAAATTCAATAAAGCATCGTCGACAATTTTATCCATATCCTGTATGTACTTTTCACTCGTATGATATTCTTTGACCGCTTTTACGGCATCGTGTAAGTTTATCAAAATTTGGGCACTTGCAAAATTATAATTGAAATTTAGAAAAATTCCTAAAATGCAAATTTTAATTATATTACTTAAAATCTTTTCCTGTTTCATTTTTTCTCTTTATTTTTTTCAAAATTAATAATAGTAAATTAAAAAATAGTTAATCCTGTTTTAATTTATTGAAGTATCTGTTAAATATTTCTTTTTAAATTGTCTTCTCGAATTATTATTTTACAATTTTTGTCCATTCAATAATTTCACTTTCATCACCTTTTTCATTAACACAAGTTATTGCGTAATAAATTGGAGTATCTTCTAATATGAAATTGTCAAAATATTCAATTGTGTTTGCATCCACACTTGCTATTTTTAAAGGTTTTTCATTTTCCTTTAATCGATAAATATTATATGTCTTTATTCCTGTTTGCAATGATTTATCCCATTGCAAAAAAACTCCTGTATTGCTAATTCCAGCAAAAATAGATTGAATGGAAAGAGGCTTTGTTTTGGGCAAATAAATTGATGCGGGTGCCGAAAGCGAACTTTTATTTCCATCTAAACTGATTGCTTCGACTGCATATAAATAAGTATTGCCTTCTGTAATACTTGAATCCGTAAAATAATTATTTTCTGCGTTTTCTATACTATTAAATAACTGTTGAAAATTTGTCGAATCAGTTCCATCACTTTTAAGCAATTTTCTGTAAATATTATAACTTAATACTTCCAAATCATTATTTAGAGGCACATTCCAAGTTAAAAGAACATTGCCATTTTGATATAAAGTGCGTAAATTCATTGGTGTAGATATTACTCTTTTCATCTGTGGGTTTATGTATTCAATTTCTGCTGCATCGCTAATATTATAACTCGTATTTACAGATTTAACGGTATAACCAAGAACCGGTGAATTTATATTTTTAAGAGAATCAACGTAAGTAACATCCAAATCTGAATTTAAAATCAAATCAGATATTTGCAGTAAAGTATCATTTTCCAGTGCTGTTGTTCGAAAAACATAATAACCTCTTGTATCAGACGTTGGTCTTTTCCATTTTAAAATGATATTACCATTATCTTGAGATAGTTTAAAATCGAGTGGAATTTCTGCTTTCTTGTTAGCTTGCAACATTCCCGTCGTTCTGGGACTTCGTGTGCTTTCTCCAAAAACATCATTGATAATTAAATAGTAATAATAAGTAATAATAGGATTGACTTGATTATCCAAAAACATTGTGTCTGTGGGAAGAGCATTTCCTATTAATTTATAATTCCCATCGTAACTTTCACTTCTAAATACATTGATGCTTCGTAAATATTTAGGCACATCACATTTCCAACTAATTTGTATGGCGTTTAAACTATCAATGCTTTTTGTCCTAATTGTTTCGATATAGCTATCCGCATTTTTAAACGAATTTATGACTTTAACTGTGTCAGAAGGTACACCATAATTGCCATATAAATCGATTGGAATTGCAAAATAATTATAAATTATACCTTTTACAACTGTCGTATCTATTACTCTCGCAAAAATTGAATCGCCTTCTTTATTATAAATTATATTAGGCATTAATTCCATAAAGTCTGTTTGTAAATAAATATTTCGATATAATTTAATTTTAAATGGTTTTTCGCTTTTATGACTTGAAAAACTTAATTTAACATACTTTTCTTTCGCATCGAAAGAAGAAAAATGTGTTTTGCAATCAGGTATAATTTGATTAAAAGTCAAAGGTGGAGTAATATATTCATTTTTTAATTGATTATCCAAAAATAATTGAATTTTATATACATAAGAAATGCCATTTTCAACTAAATCATCATAAAAGCCACATCCAAGTGCTTCTTGGAAGTATGGAATTCGCCCATAAATAGGAATTGAATCCAGTAATTGCGTTCGAATAGCAATTTCCCATAATTGTGGCAAGTTTTTTTGTTCAGGAAAATCATATATCGGATTTTTAGAATTTGCTAAATTTAATAAATTATAAAAATTCTCGAATTTATCGGGAACTTGTAATATTGCAATTTCTTTAAAAGTAGTATCCCGAGATTCTTTACGATAAATTTTATAAAATCCTTTTTTTTCGATTTTATTTGAAATATCAAGATAAAACCCGTTCTTTGCTGTATGAACTTCTGGCTTCAAATCTTGCGTTCGTAAAGTCAAAGGTATTATAAAAATTAAAATATAAAAATAAAACTTCATTTAGCACCTCTACTTTGTTAAAGAACTTGAACAAGAATTTGCGGCGTCCCCTTCACCAAAATAAAATTTCACACCATTATTTTTATTCATCGAAATAAACGCCATAAAACTTACTAAAGGGTCGGTACTACTTCCCAATTTAAAAATAGTAGAACCGCACCCAAAAGGAGTTGGAACTTTTTGTTCTAACAACCCATAAATATTCAAACTTGCACTTGATTCTAATGTAAAACTTTGACCTTCAATATATTCAACTTGCCCTTTGAAAACAAGTTGTGCTTTAGCTTCTAATTCAGTGCAAGCAATAGAATTAATACCTAATTGCGCAACAGCATAAGCAATTGCAGATACACCGAGACCAATCGGTTTATTAAATGATGCCCAGGCTGATGCTTCAAACCCGGCTTCTGTTTGAACAAATGCTGATGCTATTACCAAGTCGAATGATTTATTATATGTAACAATGGGTAATGAATAACGACCAGTCATAAAAAATCCACTAAATTTAGCCTTTCCTTCAAAGGCACATGGTAAGCCTTTCCCAATTGAATTTGCAGTTACCAAGTTATATGCTGTTTCGGGTATTCCTGATTTATAACCATTTGAATTACCTCCAGCATAATTCCCAATTAAAATGCCCACTGCGAATGCACCGACACCATCCATAACACCTTTTCCTGTAGCAACCATATAAAAACCATTTCTATCAGTACACATTTCTGCCGCACCTGTTAAATTGATGGTGCCAACTTGCGTCGGAGGTATGTTTAATGAACCAATCAATCTAAGATTTGCAAAATCAAATGAAAGCGAAAAATCGCCAAAAGGAGTTGCTACATTAGAAACAGCAATTTTATTTGACTCATTGGGGTCAGTTTTAATTTCACCAAAAACAGCAATTCGCAGAGGTTCGTTGCCATAACCTTTTGCTGCCATTTCATTTGTTGGATTTAATTTCAATTTCAACAAATTCCAATCGCCAGCTTTGACTTCCATTTTTACTGAATCAATTAAATATCGGGCATCCATTGGCACAGTCTCTGATGGAAAATATTGTATATTTTTATCAGGACTTTTTGCAATAATAATATTTGTTGCATTAATCCATTGACTTGACAATACACCTTTATTCAAAACTACGTCGATTGGGTTTAATTTGCCTTCTTCCCAAACTTTACCAAAAAGTTGGATTTGATTTTGTTTAAAAATTTGCTTGTCAAAATTCATTTTTGATAAAAATTTGACATAACCCGGTCCTTCAAAACTTATATCGCCGGGCATCACAATCAAAGTATCTTTATTATTAATTTTTTGGAATTTTAATTTACTTGATATTCCATTTTGCACACGAGGTATATTCAAATCCAACAATCCTTCCAAAAAGAATGCATCGTCGTAATTATTTATAGTCAAAGGCTTAAAATCAGCAACATTATAAAGATTTAATTTTTCACAATTTGGTGCAAAACTAATAATTTTTTCACCATTACTTAATAAACTTACAGCTTGGAATTGCAAAGGTTTATTGCCAAATCCGGGTAATCCTGTTACTTCTGCAGCTGGTTCGCCAACAATCGTTAGCTTGAAGTGCGGTTTTAAATCTAAGCCACAATAAGGGTCAATCCCAAATTGTGGGTTTTGAATTTTTATTTCTAACTTCTTACCATTGCCTAATTTCAAATTATTAAGTTCGATTTTGTCAACAAACAAAAAGTCTGCTCGTAAATTAAAATACTTGATTGGAATATCAAACGAACCAGTCTTAATAACTGCATTTGTGGTCATCAAGCCACCAACTTCTGAGCTCACTTCGCAATTATAAGCAACTAAATTCCACTGTTCGAGTTGCACATCAATTTTATTTATATTTCCCGTTGAAATAATACTATCAGAAGTTAATTTTAAGACTGGCATTTTGAAACTAATGTCTGTCGTTTTATTGCTTTGTGCATCAAGTCGTATTTTTGTGCTTGCTTCAGGGAGCATTTCGATGGTTCCATCAGCATTTAATTTATTATCCTTAACTTCGGAAGTGGCGTTAAATTCCAAAAATTTAAAAGAAAGTGGGTTACCATTTTTATTACATAAGTGGAATTTTGCTAATAGTTTTAGTTGATAAGGACTTTGTTCGATTATTTTATTTGGTTCAGCGGGAGCAAAGGATTTAACATTTCGAGTGTAGCCCCCATTATTATCTTGAGCTAAATAAAATTGTCCATCTTCGAATC
The DNA here is from genome assembly GCA_964500435.1 of uncultured Chloroherpeton sp. GTDB lineage: Bacteria > Bacteroidota > Ignavibacteria > Kapaibacteriales > UBA2268 > GWF2-33-9. The sequence goes on from CAZCNL010000006.1 coordinate 35,653, forward strand.
TAAAATAACTCCCCGGAAAATTAAACGAATTGTCAACAATTCGTGCGTTTGATTGAATAAAACCTTTGATTGGACTTTCTTTGTATAATTGAATAAATGTATTATTATTCCCCCAATCTATTGGTTCAAGTAATACATTATAAAAATTATTATTTTTTGTACCGTCTAATTTATATCCAAAATAACGAACCTTCATCGAAGGTAAATCCAATGGAATATAACTCAATATTGAATTGCCATTGCTTACATTTTCAAAAAAGGGTTTTCCGTTTTGGTCTTTATACTGCGAACTTGGTTCAACTAAGATATTAGAAAATGTAATTTTCTGGTCATTGTCCAGTAGCTCGAATGCATTTTGTGATTTCGTTAAATCAATTGCTCCACTTATTTTGTACTTATTATTACCTTGGTTAAGAATTTTTGTAATCTTTACATCAAATCCGTAAAATTTATGAAGATTAGCTTGAGTAAATTCTTGTAAATCAAAATTATTAGTTTCTTTTTGTGAATCAAAGAATATAATTTTTTCCTCTCCAATTAAATAATCACCTTCGGGAGTATCAGGTGGAACACAGTAAATTTTAGCTCTTAATTTTTTGTCATTGTATGAACCAATTGTAGCAGGAATTCCTTTCAAATCATAATTTCCGTTAATATCAGTATAAGCCTTTTTAATTATTGAACCGTTATCAACATATACTACAGCATTTCGAAGAGGTTGACCCTTTGCACTTACTTTACCCGTTAATTCTTGTCCTTGTTTAAGGGTAATGTAATAATTGACAAAATCCTTTGTTTCTTCATTTGTAATTTCAATTGACTGTGGTACGAAGTTCGATGTCGAATCTGGTGTTATTTTCAACCAAAAATTTTTCAATGATGCATTTTTAAAAATGAAAGTCGGAGCCAGGAAATTATTTTTGGTGTAGGCAACGTAATTAAGTAATTCAATTTTTACGTTAGGTATTGCATTATTAGCAGCATCTTGAATATGCAAGCGTATTTTGTGTTGTCGTTCTTTTACAACAATTTTCCCTAAATCGTAAGTTGAAGAATTATCACTAAGTTTAGGAATTGCTATTGTATCGGCAAAATATTTCAAATCAATTGGAATTACAAATAATGTGTCATCATAATTAGTCGGGATATTAATAACAAATCTCTGCTGATTTAAATTTGGATTAATAGAATAAAGTATTTCAGTTTTATACATTTTGCTTGTTGTAGTGCGAATGTATGCCTCGACTGCTTTTCCACTTTCGTTAACCACATATCCTTTGATTTTCCCATTTGGCATCATCAATATTTGCGGGAAAAACCAATGCTGTCCGACTCTTACAGTCATTCCTGAATTATTCAAAGGAGGAATATAATTCCCATTTGTTGTCTGAGATAATGAATCTTTTCCGGTTTTTATTTGATACAAAGAATAACCTGGACAATTTATTTTAAGTCGATATTTTTTGTTTATATTATTTGGCAAATCCTTGAAAACAAAATAACCATGCTGATTTTCTTCAGATACAGCTCTCAAACCACTCCAAACACCTCCATTTGAATATACTTGCATTTGATTGATATTATCTGAATTACCCGTAAATAAAGTAACAAGACCTGATTTCACACTTCGCATTGGATTTGTGGCATCTAAGATCCTTCCGGAAATTATTCCAGCCTTTGGATTCAAATAAATATTTATAGTATCACGTATTAATTTGAAATCCTCTGTAAATAATCGCACATAATCGTCTGAAAAAAATAATTTTTGCAAATCAGATTTACTTTTTGCTTCATAATTTTCACAAATGATTTGCGATTTTGAAGCAACAGAATGATTTCCTTTTTTTCCTTCCTCAAACCATATAGTTTTATTATTCGCATATATTGTATCTTTTAGCCAATCATTGTATCCTCGAGGGAAATTAACTATTCTTGTAGAATATGAATTATCTCCGACTGTATCACTTGTGCTTATTTCAATTTTATAATCATCCCAATTAATTTGTTGATTATGTAAAAAAAGCCCGTAAAAAGTGACACCATTGTTCGTTTTCACAAATTCTTCTTTGGCTGGAAATAAATCGAATCGGTTAACTTTAACTTTACTCCCGTAAATAACACCAGCCGGTTCGAATTGTTCTTTATTCTCAGGATTTTTTCTTGGAACAACAGTTAATGAATAAGTTCTGGTATATGCTTTCAAAACACCAATATTAATCGAATCCAATGGTTGAATATCAATATTTGTCGATGGATTATAAAAATACTGTTGTTCATTGCCAACTAAGACAAGCCTTAAAGTGCGTTTGACTTTACCATTAAATCCAGCAACATTGCAAAATTCACCACTTCCAGAACCAAAATGACCACTTGAATTCCAAGAACCTATCGAATCTATATGAGCAAAATCTTTAAACTCGAAATTTCCTACTCCGTCTGTGAAAGTAGTAGCAATTATTTGATTCCCATCATTAAATGGATGTTGTAACTCTTTACCTAATTTAGCAATTTGGGCACCGGTATTTTGCCCATATACTTTATCATTTGTTCCATTAGCTAATGCTTGAATTATATGAGCTGAGTCCAAAACGGTAAATACAGTTCCATTCGAGTTTTGAATTAAATATGTTACCATTAATCCCACTTTTTTATTAGATAAAGGCATAATATTTGGTGTAGGATTTGTTGGATCGACATAAACTAACTTGCCTGATAAGCTTGCTGTTGGTGGGTCATTTGAAATAATTGTTGCGTTAGCTGTTGCCTTGAAATTATAATTGTTATTTTGAAGATGTAGATATAAATTAAAAGAATTAGGTTTAAAAGTGAATGATTTTAACCAAAAATCGCTAATATATGTTTTTTTGACTCCTTTTTCATTTATTTCTTGCGTAACATCAATCGTATATACATCGCCTGAGGTCAAGTTACAAATTAATTTATCTATTATTGCAACTGTTTTAGGTTGTCCGTCATTACCTGTAATTGTTTGAATTTTTCCTTCAGCAACTTGCTTTATTTGGTACAATTGTAATTTATTATCATTTAATTTAATATCACCTTCGTAATAAGGTATATCAGCTTTGCTTTGTATTCGATAAACTTTTACTTTAACTCCTTCAGGAGATACATTGACAAAATTTCCATTTTTATATTTCTTTTGAATATTAATTGATAGTTGATAACTAAAAACTTTCGTAACAATTTCACCTAAATCAACAATATCACTATTCGTAAATATTTGTCTTGTTATATTCGCATAATAGGGATTTCCTAAATCAATTACAAAGTATTGATAAACTGTCCCAGAAATGTATTTTGTTTGATTTAATGTATAATTTTTATAAAGGAAATTTTTGATATCCCCAACATAACCTCCATTTTTCAGAGAAATAATCTCGCTTGAAAAATGCCCTTTTTCATCTAAACTTACATTAAAATAATTGGGAGTCAAACTTGCATATACTGGAATATCATTTGGCAATATGTTTTCACCTAAAATATTACCATTTTGATCCTTTATCATAAACATTTTTTTGAGTTTGAATGAACTCATATTTATGGGATATCGCTCATTATCATAACCTTGGAAAATATATTTTAAATCACCCGTAATTGTATAAGTTTTTGAATTATCGTTTAAAGTTGTATCGGCAGTTTCAATGTATCGGAAATTGCAAATATTGGATATTGCAACTTTTTTATTAAGTGAATCATAAGCTTCAACTAATACATTATATTTTGAATTGTGCTGTAAAAAAGAAGTTATTTCATCTTTACTTGCACTAAAATAGCAAAATGCTTCATCAATATTGTTAAATATCAAATTTTTATAAAAATTTGCAACAATTATATTAGATTGATTTATTATTTGAATATTATATTTAATATTTTTATAAATCAATTTGTTAGGCTCTTCGATGCTCCATAAAATATAAAAATCACGTTTATTATTGACTTCTACGATAGGGACATCATTCCCATATTTATTCAATAAATCCTGATAATGCTTTTCATCGTTTTTTATAGGTATATTTTTAAGATTTATATATTTGTCTGTTTTATTATTTAAAGATTTTGAATCGCAATTTGGTATTTGAATTTTTAAGGAACTTGGCAAAGTTATATTCTGATTGTCAATATTGCTGCTTTCTTCTGTTGTATTTTCATTTCCAGCAAGTGCTGAAGTATCGCTTGCAATACTACTTTCCTTTTTTACATTAAAAATCCAAGCAATACTTTTTCCGTTATTCTTGAACTGGGTTTTACCGAATGGGTCAATTGCAATAACTCGCCAACAATATGACTTACCGTCCATAAGTGGCGGGTCATTTGGTAAACTGATAAAATTTGTTGATTGAATTTCTTTTTCAAAATAAAATTTAGTTGTTGCATCCATTAATGCATTTGGGTCTAAATTTTGATTAAAGTATTCAGCAATTTGAATTTTATATTTTACACCTAATGGTGTTGGAATTGGCGGAATCCAAGTAAAAGTTGTTGGTAATATACCATTTCTTGTAATAACTGAATCACCATCGTTTGGTAAAAGTAATTGAGGTGCATCAGGAAAAATTACCTCTGATTGAGCACAACCTGCGGGCGAAGGCATCGAAAGTGGTTCACCAGTGTCATAATCTAATGCTTGGAAACAAATTTCATAATTTCCTTCTGGTAAAGAAGAACCTCGAATTAAATCTGTCTTATCAATTCCAGTTACATCAATTTGTTGCAAATTTAAATAATTCGATAAATCTTTTCCAGTCAGTGTTATTGTTTGAAATGGCGCCAAATTAATTGGTGTTCTCGGTAAAAAATCACTTTTAGTTGCTATGTAAATCCCATTATCACCTACTATCGTACCAACTAATTTAACTTTATGTGGGGTTTGGTCATTATTTTTTATGATTAAAAATGTGTTTGTTGTTCCATTAAAATAATCGGAGTAGTATGGTGAATATGGTTTTGCAATTTGAGTTATAATATCAATATTTGTTTGTGAATATAATTCTATTAATTTATTCAGAAATAATAGCAATATTAATGAGAAAATCAATTTTAACTTCTTTTTCATTTCAACTCCATTAATTTATAACAAATCAATATTTAAAAATTATAAATATATCCTAATGCTAATCTTAACTCATTGAACCTATTTGTAGTTTTAGAGTTCGAGATTAACAAATTTGCATCAAATTTAATATTATGATGGTTTTCAAAAGTATATGCTGAAGAAATAGAGGCAGTCGTAACTCCTCCATTATTTTGAGAATTATAAAATGAATTTTGGTAACCTAATGATGAACTGAAGGCAATTCCAAATAATGGAGATGAAAATTGAATTATTGGACCAATAAATGCTGTTGTATTATTTGCAAAATTAGATTGTATGGCATTTATTGTTATGCCATAATTGATTCCAGTATTAGGATTTGATTGCTGATAAGTTATGTTTAAGTTGTAGTTTTGTGATTCAGAATTTGGTGCAGTGCTTGGGTTTAAATCATTTAAAGCTTGATAAGATGTGTTCAAAATCAAATTGGATAAACTTTCGTTAGAACTAAAAGTATACCGTGTGGTAAAATTAAAATTTTGATTGACTTTGGATATTTTGAGCGAATCTATAATTGGATTTATTCCTCTTGTTTGAGTAATTCCATAACTTGAATAATTCAAATCTACCCCAAATTGTGCTTGATTATATGAAAAATTTGCAGATCCAATCACACGATTTGATGTTGCACTTTTCGTATTCATTAAATTATCTTTTTGAAATCCAATACTTCCACCAACTCTAACCAACCTTTGAAATAATGGAACACTTAAACTTATTGTATAATTTTCAACATCAGATTCGGAATAATACATTCCCATTGATTTATAGTCCGGTTCAATACGTTTATAATTTAATTTGGCAGTAAATAAGTTCCCACTGTAAACAAGCGATGATTGCAAGGCTGTTGTTAACTGAGTTGAAAGTCGCAATTTAAAAAAAGAATTAAATTGTGTTAAAGCATTTATTCTAAAACTATCAACTAAATCATCACTACGCAAATCTAAAGTATATAAACTTGCAGCAGCATCAAATTCAAAACGCAACCCTTTAATTATAGCTAATTTGGATGATATTCCAAGCACTAAATTTTCCGAAGGTTTGACACTTTCCCTATATTTTTGTGACAAGGAATTTGTGTCGTCCCACGCTCGCAACATAATTAAATCAACATATGAAGTCGAACTTCCTAAACCAAGTTTCAGCGAATAGCCATTTCTTTGATATGTCGAAGGATAAAAACCCAAGTTTGACGAATCGCCTGTTGTTGATTTTACAAAACGACCATAAACAACGCCAAACCTGAAAATACCAGGGTTTAATTCCAATCCTCCACCTAAAAATATATGCCCCGCCAAAGTGTAAGGAGAAAAACTAATATTTCGCCAACCAAGATGCGCCGTTACCCATTTATATTGTGGTGATATTCCATATTGATTAAAAGGTTGAGTATAATTGCGATCTTGTTCACTAAATACTGCTGAAAATGGCAATGATATTCCATAAATTGATAAATTGACCGAACCAAGTATATTATAATCAAAAGGACGAAAACGAGATTCTATTCCCGAAGAAGAATATGAATTTAAATTTAATCCGAGCGAACCTTGTATAGAAAAAGGTTTTACCTCAGATATAGATTCAAAATTCTGAGAATAAATATTGTAATTAATTATTACAAAAATAAAAATAAAAAAAAATGTAAATTTTTTCATTTCATATATTTATTCCAATTCATAATTAATCATTTTGTAATTATTTTTAAGTAAATTTAAGAAAAATAAATAAAATAATTATAACTTTTATGTAAATTATTTGTAAAAATATTTTTAATGCAAAATTCTATATTCTATAATACATTATTCATTCTTTGTGGCACTGATGCAATTAGTGGTGGCATATTCGCCGATAGTCCTGCTATTAATAGAAGCTTTTTAGATAAAATAAAAGTTGATTTATTTATCCCAGGTAATCCACCTCATCCCTTAACTATAATAAATGGGATTTTAGATTTATTAAGGAGTTAATTTTTTTCGTTTTAATCTTTTTTATTCTTGTCAAAAATATTAACTTTCATGGATTCAAATATCTAATTTCTATCATTTTTCTTGTTTGTAGTAATGATTACTACATTTTTTTTCTATTCAAAAAAAGTAAATTTTATTACTACATACCTTGTTATAAAAATAAATATTTATTCATGAAATTAATCATTTATTTCACTTTTTCTTTTTGTAATTATCTATCATTTTATTAAACATTATTTCATTATAGTTTACAAATCACATATTTTCAATGACTTAAAAAAATATTAATTATCTCGGTGGAATTATTTATAAAATTGCATAATCACTATAATTGAGATAAAGCAATTATTATTTGTAGTATTTTAACTACAATAAGTAGTTATTTCATTTATTTGTAAAATTTTCACGACAAGAGGTAACTTTTCGTGAAAAAAATTTTTTTTTGATTTTTGTAATTTTTATAAATATTTTTGGTCTAAATTATTAGAATTAAATGTAAAAAGTTATGAAAAGTAATTTACACTTAAAAAATTTAACATTAATAAGGCTTTGTTTTTTAGCTTTATGTATTGCTGGTATGAAAATTTATGCAATTGATTTGCCTCCAGATTTTCCATTAATCAAGGTGGATTCAATAACAAAGCCTACTTCGGGTTTTATCTTTATGAATAGCATAAGTTTTCAAAGTAAAACAGTAAATTACAATTTTATTATTGATAGTCTCGGTAATGTTGTTTATTACGACAGAAAGGCACTGGGAGCAATTGATTTCAAAATGCAACCAAATGGATTGATTTCATATGGCAGTCCAGTCAAATTGGGTGATAAATACCAAGCTGGTCCCATTACTGTTCAAAATGTAATGGTGCAAGAAATCATCCTTGATTCTACTTTTAAAGCAATTGACACTGTTCAAATGAAAAACGGCTACCTCGCCGACGTACACGAATTTTTAATGCTTCCAAATGGTAATTATATGCTAATCGGTTATGAAGCTAATCCCATTGATATGAGCTTAATTATTCCTGGCGGCGACCCTAATGCTAATGTCGTCGGAACTGTTATTCAAGAGTTGGATAAAAATAAAAATTGCATATTTCAATGGCGTAGCCTCGATTATATTCCTTTACTTAATACAATTGATAATCCTTTAAAAAAGACATTCGAACACGTCCATGGAAACTCATTATTTGAAGATACCGATGGTAACATAATTGCATCATTTCCAACAACAAATGAAATTGTCAAGATTAATCGAATTTCGGGGGAATTAATGTGGAGATTTGGCGGTCTTCATAGTGATTTCAAAATTAATAATGAGCATAGCGAATTCGCTCCCATTTATTTTTCTATGCAACATGATGCTAAGAGGTTGCCTAACGGTAATTTATTATTTTACGATAACGGTGTTGCGAAAAAAACTTGGCTTTCGAGAGCAGTTGAATATTCTTTCGATGAAATCAATAAAGAAGCATCATTAGTTTGGGAATATCGACATACGCCTGATATTTCAGCCTATGCGATGGGTTCAGTTCAAAGATTAAAAAATGGTAATACTTTAATTGATTGGGGATTGATTTTCAAAGGTTTCTATAAAACTTTAACTGAAGTAAATGACAAAAACGAAATTGTTTTTGAGCTTTCAATTCCATCAGACGCTTACTCATATCGTGCATTCAAATATGATTTACCTGCTTGTCAGCCAGTTGCTGATGTAGATAAATATGAAATGTTGCAAGGTAATACTTATAATTTCAAAAGCAATAATTCTAACACGGGAGTTGAATTATATTTCAAACAACTTGATGGATTTATTTATAATATGATGAATATCAAAAAATATGAATGTGCTCCAACAAACCCAGCTTTTGAAGGTGATACTCCACTTTTATTACCTTTAAGATATGTAATCAAACCTACTGAAATTAAAAGCTTTTCCGGCGAAATGCGAATCGATTTATCAACTATTTCTAAGTTATCTCATCCTGAAAAAATGAATGTGTTTTATAGAAAGACAGAAGGAAATGGGAATTTCGTAATTTTACCTACGTCATTCGATAATGATAAAAATATACTAACTGCTCAAATAGCAGATTCCGGCGAGTATGTCATTGGATTATTGCTAAGTAAAACCAAAATTCTTGCTCCTTCACTACTTTATCCTTGGAATAATAAATACCTCGCAAATTCAAAGCCAGTTTTATTAAATTGGAGTCCTACAGGTCGGTACTCAAAATTTCATGTTCAAGTGGCAAAAGACCAAAACTTCGAAAATATTATTGTAGATTCATCTGTTACAAATACAACTCGGTTGACATTATTGCTCGAAGATAACTCCGAATATTTTTGGAAAGTAAAAACTTTTTATGATGATTTAGAAAGTGATTGGTCACAAATCCGAAAATTCACACTTAGCAATAATTTCATTCAAATCTTAAAACCAGAAAATTCAGCAATAGTATCAAAAGATTCTTCTTATATTATTAGATGGAACACAAATATTTCTGATACCTTGCGTTTGACTCTTTTGAAAGGCGACAATGATTTTTCAATTATAGTAGACTCTTTATTGAGCTTTACAAACGCATATCGTTGGTCAATTCCTTCATCTGTACCAAATGGTAATGATTATAAAATCAGAATTGAAAGCATTAAAAATAATCAATTATCATTTGTCAGCGAACAACCATTCAGCATTACTGGAGGAAATTCAATTAAAGATTGGACAGAAAATAACATCATTTCAGTATCAAACTATCCAAATCCAATGAGCAATTCGACAATCTTCGAGTTCAATCTTGCAAAATCCGGGAAAACTAAATTATCATTAATGGATATTTTCGGTAATGTAATTTCATTAATTTTCTCTGAAGAATTAGAAAAAGGAAATTATAAATACAATTGGTACAATGATAATTTACCATCAGGAGTATATCTTTATAAATTAGAAATGGATAATTCTGTTTTATTTGGCAAGTTAAATATTATTAAGTAAAAAAATTAAGAATATTATTAATAAAAAAAGAGGATTAAGATGAAAAAGTTTCTATATATTATACTTTTAAATTTTGTTTTCATAACGTTCAATCTTAATTCTCAAGTTCTATATCAAGTTACAGCGCTGGATAATCCTTCTCCCGGATATATAAGACTTGATGGTGACGGTGGTCAATCATTTTTCCTTTTGGATAATTACGGAAACAAATTATTTGAAGTTAATGGCTTTGATAGAAATGAATTTAAGCTATTACAAAACGGGATGTGGGCAAGATTTACTCAAACAAAATGGTATTTATATAACGAAAATTTACAATTAGTCGATAGTATTACAAATCCTTCAACGTATTCTCTCGATTTCCATGATATTATACTCTTAAATAATGGTCATTATTTATTATTGTGCGAAGAAACAAACTTTGTTGATATGAGCAAATATGTCGAAGGCGGGAAAACCGATGCTATAATTTTTTCGGATGTTTTAGTCGAAGTTGATAAAACTACTGGTTCTGCTACTTGGACTTGGCGTGCTTTTAACCATGTTTCTCCATTAGATGCAACTGATATTATTCCTTTGACTGACCAAGCAATTAGATTAACTCATATTAACTCTATGTTCGAAGATAATGATGGCAATATAATTGTCTCGTTCAGACATTTAGACGAAGTTTCCAAAATAAATAAAACAACCGGTGAATTCGTTTGGAGAATGGGCGGTACGAAATGCCGGAACAATCAGTTCACCTTTGTTAATGATACTGATGAAAACGGATTTGTAGGCTTTTCTCATCAACATACTGCGACAATTGCAAATACAGGTACATTATTACTTTATGATAACGGCGTGTTAAAACCACAACAATACTCTCGAGCAGTTGAATATCAAGTTGATTTTATTAATAAAGTTGCAACAAAAATATGGGAATATCGCTATCAACCAGATAAATTCTCTTTGTCGATGGGAAGTACTTATCGCTTACCAAATGGAAATACTTTAATAAATTGGAGTGTCGGCACTGTTACTGAAGTGAAACCAGATGGCACAAAAGCATTTGAGCTAACTTTTAATGCTGGACCTGCCTACCGAGCTTATCGTTATATTACTCGTATGAATGCAGTTTTAAAACAAGTTACAAGCAATGGTAATTACACTTTCGATGATTCAAAATATACGACTGGTGTTACTTTAAGTATTTCTCAAATTAGCGGTTCAGGAAATATTTCAGTTGAAAAGCACGATTATGCACCACAAATTGCCTATTTTACTGATTCCAGTTTTAGCAAAGTATTGCCCTATCGTTGGGTAATAAGTAAAAATTTCATCAACTCATTTTCAGGAACTATTAAAATCAAAGCAAATACAATAAACAATATAGAAAACCCCAATAAAGTTTCAATTTATTATCGCAATAAGGAAGCAGTAGGTTATTTCACTAAATTACAAACAAGTTATAATGCATCAACTGGAGAACTTTCAGCAAGCATTTCCGGTGGCGGAGAATTTCTTGTTTGCAGTAACATTTTGGATATCCCAAAACTTTTAGCACCAACTAAAAATGCTCTATGTAAAAGCCTTGATACATTGATGTGGTCAAATGTAACAGGAGCCACTAATTACGAAATACAATTAGATACTTCTATGACATTTTCAAGTCCACTTAAAGTTTATTCGACAAATAATTATAAAGTAATTTCTAATTTAAACTATAATACATTTTATTACTGGCGAGTTAGAGCATTAAATTCCAGAGATACTTCTGCCTGGTCTGAAATATATTATTTCGTTACAACGTTAGCAAGTCCTAAACTAGTTTCTCCATATAACAATGAAATCGCTGTACATTTAAATGATTCATTGAAATGGCAACCATCAAATGGTGCTATGTTTTATTGGATTCAAGTATCTATGGACCCTGATTTTCAAATTATAGCACTTGAAAATACAAAAGAAACAAAAACATCAATTAGCATTTCAAAGCTAAAGAATTACACTAAATATTATTGGCGGGTAATGGCTTGCAAAAATAATGATTCAAGTAGTTGGTCTCAAGTATATTCATTTACTACTTGTATTGCTGCACCTCAATTATCAGCACCAGAAAATGAACAAGTGAACATCCCAATAAATGTCGACTTGAGTTGGCAAAAAGTCGATGGTGCAAAAGGATATATAATTCAATTATCTGATGCGGAAAATTTCAAAAACTTTTTAATCAATCAATCAATCAATTTACTTACTATTCATTATGATAAATGTACACCTGGTTCAGAATTTTACTGGCGTGTTCGTGCATTTCGTGATGATGATACAAGCTCTTGGTCTCCATTTTTTCATTTTTCATCATTACTCAAAGATGCTATTTTAATTTATCCTGATAATCAAACTGTCAATATTCCAATTAAATTAACATTCGATTGGGATAGCCCAATACAAGCAGATTCATACGCTTTTCAATTAGCTACGGACTATAAATTCAATCAATTAATAATTGACACTACGAATTTATCACAAAATCAAATATCCGTTCCAAAATTATCTTATGGTACACGATACTATTGGAGAGTAAAGATATTTCTGGGTAATAAACAAAGTAATTGGTCAAATTATTATTATTTTACAACAGAGGCACCAAAAGCTTTACCTGTACCAGAATTAATTGAACCTCAACAATATAGCTGGAATTTAACATCCCTAGCTTTCAAATGGAGTTCCATAGAGTTTGCTGAAAAATATCAATTACAAGTTTCGTATAATTATTATTTTTCAAATGTTCAATTAGATACATTATTAAGATTTGATACGACGTTCAATGCAACAAAATTAAAATATTTCTCGACTTATTTCTGGCGTGTTCGTGCAATTAGTGGCAAAGATACAAGCGATTGGTCTCAACCAAGTATGTTTTATACAATTTCACAATCACATCCAGTAATGCTTTTTATGCCCGGAAATGATAATTTAAGAACACCTCTTTCAGGAAAATTAATCTGGTTCTCAATTTCTGGTGTTGATCACTACAATGTTCAACTTTCCACTGATTCAAATTTTATAAATAATATTTATGAAATCTCTAAGGCTGACTCAAACTTTATCGACTATTCAAATTTAGAATTAAAAACAACATATTATTGGCGTGTAAGATATATCAAAAATCAAATTGCAAGTAATTGGTCATATGTTTTTCATTTCACAACAATTACTCAAGATTCATTACCAAGGTCAAGTTGCTTAGAACCAAATTTTAACACGAAACCAGTGCCAATTAATTGTAAATTTGTTTGGTCATCAGTTCCAAATGCTAATAAATATAGACTTTCGGTTTCTGATAATTATTATTTTCTTACACAATTATATTCATACAATAACATTATCGATACAGTTTTCAATTATTCCAATTTAGAGTATAATAAATTTTATTTTTGGAGAGTTTGTGCTGAAAACGACAATGCCGAAAGTGCTTGGTCGTACCGCAATAGTTTTTTAACCGAGCTCAAAGCACCGCAAATTATCAATCCTGCAGCAAATAATTTAATTCTAAATGTCAAAAGTCAAATAAATTGGACCAAAGAAGATGATTTTTCACTTTATAGAATTCAATTTGCAAAAGATGCTGATTTCAACGATATTGCATTAGAGATTGACTCACTTAATGTCGAATCTTATACATTTGAATTAGAACCAAATACTAACTACTATTGCAGAGTCCGATCTTATAATTATTGGAATTTAAGCCAGTGGAGCGATGTTGTAACGTTTACAACTGATGATGGAACGAGCGTAAAGGATAATGCTTTTGCAGAGATAATAATTTATCCTAACCCGTCTAACTATGAAATATACATTAATTATGAGCCAAATAATAGGGACAAAAATCTGTTTTTATATGATGCACTTGGCAACTTACTTATAACTAAAGATATTTCTCTATCGACTGTAAAGATAAGCTTGGAAAACTTATCTTCAGGAATTTATTTCATTCGTATTGGTAATAAAATCAAAAGTTTTATTAAACAATAAAAACGGTGAATTAGAATAGACTTTATTTTTGTTGTAAATATTTATCGTAATTGTTAAATGTTTCAATACCTTTTTGGGCAACTTTATCCTCTTGAATAGTAATAAAACGGAAACCATTTTCGCCCCAAAGTGTGTATGAAATCAATGCTTTTAAATAATTGCGAATATATTCTTTATCTTCTTGAAAATAATTTTCGTTCCAAATATTTCGACTTATCGAATATTTTTTGAAATTTTCTAAAAATTCATCTGTAATTTTAAAATTTTCTGAAAAAGTAATGAAATCATTTTTATAATTTTTTATAATATTATTTTTTTCTGAATTTAAAAATTGATAAATATATTCGAGCATAATTCCCTTTTGGACTAACACACGAGTTAAAAGATTCAAAGTATCGTTTGCCAGAATAATTTCGGGGAAAACACCACCACCACCAATAATTACACGATTATTTTTGGAATAATAAATTGGCAATTGTGTTTTGCCACCCACACTTTTCAAAGCATTTAGAACATTTTCTTGAGTTTGCTTATCCATATTTAGTTGCATCGCTGGGTCTAATACTTTCAAGTTTGTTGTATCTAAATCCTTTTGAATACGACGTCCAGATGGAGTGTAATATTCCGCAATCGTCAATCGAAAGCCACTGCCATCATTCAATTTCCATATCTTTTGCACACTTCCTTTGCCATAAGTTCTTTCACCAATGATTATGCCTCTATCGTAATCTTGAACCACGCCCGACAAAATTTCGGATGCTGATGCAGAATTTTTATCAACCAACACAACAATCTTCAAATCTTTGAAATCCCCATCTTTTGTTGAATAAAATGTTGTATCAAAATCCTTGTACCTTGCTTTTACTTCGAGTAATTTCGTGTTTTTTGGGAAAAAGTATTCCAATGATTTTAATGTCGATTCCAAAACACCGCCAAAATTTCCTCTCAAATCAATTACTAAACCTTTCATCCCTTTTTTCTTTAAATCCTTTAAAGCTGATAAAAGCTCTGAGTCAGTCTTTTCCGAAAAACGAGTAATTTGAACATATCCAATTTGCTTTTCTGGGATAACAAAAGAAGAAGTTACACTGGGAATGTTAACTTCATTTCTTAATAAATTTAATTCAATTAAACTCGAAGAATTTGGATTACGTTTGATTATTAGTTGGACTGTTGTATTTAAGGGACCTCGAATAAGCTTATCAGCTTCAACTTTGTTTAAACCTAAAACAGATTTTCCATTGATGAATAAAATTTTATCGCCCGCCAAAATACCGGCAGAATCGGCTGGTGAAGAATGAATCACACTAATTACAGTCAAAGTATCATGTAACGGTACAACTTCAATACCTATTCCTTCGCCTTCGCCTGCATTTTGTTCGACTAATTTTTCATATTCTTCCTTCGGATAATAAACACTTTGTATATCCATCGATTTCAATAATGTTTGGAAAGCGGCATCACTTATTTTTTCATAATTCAATGTGTCGTAATGAAATTGCGTTGCCATTTCCAGCAAATACTTGAATTTGCTCGCTTGATAATTTATCGACTTAGCTTGATTTGAATCAATTTGTGAATTTGCTTTATTATTGAAAAAAAGATTTGAAAAAATCAAAGATATAAATACAATTTTTGCTGTGAGATAATTATGTTTCATTAAAATTTAATAATTTACAAAAATTAAAACGAATAATTCTTGTTATGAGTCTTCAAAAAGAAAAAATAAAAGAAATTGAATTGCAAAAAGCAATACAGCTTTATTTATCTGACCCCTCGAAAATTTTTGTTTTAGATAATGGCAAAAAAATACAAGTGCTTTCTCCAGGTCGACTTAACACAGCTGAAGGACCTGATTTTCTTGAAGTTGCAATATTAATCGATAGCAAAGTAATTATCGGTGACGCAGAATTTCATTTTGCAGCAAGTAAGTGGAACGAACATAATCACAACGATGACTCACGCTACAAATCAGTCATTTTGCATATTGTCTTCGAAAAAGATATTGATTTACCAAATCCTTTTTACACATTAATTCTTCCGGAAAAAAAAATTAATTCTATTTATTCAGACAAAATCAAAAATTTGAAAAATAAAAAGGAAATCGATTATTTTTCTTTGGAGGAACTTCAAAATTATTCTTTAATTAGACTGATTCGACACATTACCGAAGCAAAGAAGTTAGTAAACAAAATGGAATTAAATCAAGCTCTTTTCGAGTTTACAAAAGATTTTCTGGATAGATTTTATAGTAAGAAACGTCGCCCTTATTATAAAGAAGAACAATACAATTCCATACTCGAGGCAATAACAAAATCAGCCGCATACAAATTTATCTTTGATATAAAAAATAATGTCGAATTCTCAATTCCAGATAGTTTCATTCAATTAATGAAAACTAAAATTGCAGATGAAGGCAACGCTTTACGACGTGAAATTTTATTGAACGTGATTTTACCCTTGGCAATAACCCAAGCTAATGAAGAAGCACGATTGATGCTTTTTTCGTGGTATTGGTCAACTCCTTCGTTAAGTACTTACGGTGTTTTAAGCAGAAAATTTCCAAAATTACCTCAAAATTTCCTTTGGCAACAACAAGGCATGCTCGAATTTATGAGAGAAATTGAAGGAAAATCCAGCATTATTAGCGACGCATTGCAAGAATATGGTATTGGTAACTTACTTTCCTTTATTCAATGGGGAAATTTATCAAATAATTAAAGTACTAATTTTCTATTTATTCGTATATATTTTTATGAACTCAATTTTGGAGTTTAAAATGAATAAAACTTTTTTACTTCTGTTTTTAATTTCATTTGTATTTTTTACCTCTTGCAACAATAAAAAAGATGATGAAAAACTCGATGAAATCAGCTATGACGAAGTGCTCGAAAAAGGTGAAAAATTAAATAACGAAATTTCAAAAGTCGAACACAAAATTGAAGAACGAATAAAAAGTGGCGATACAATTGCGAAAGATTGGCATTTGCTCGATAAACTTATTCCTAATATTCCTGGTTATACACGTGAAGAACCAAATGGTGCTACTTTAAGTGCCGACAGTTCCGCTTATTCTACTATTTCAATTCAATTTTCAAAGGATAAAAACAATACAATTGATGTCGATTTATTTGATTATAATACTGCAATCAATTTAATGTTAAGCGTTTCAGCATGGCGTTCTCAAAATATTACAATAGATAAGAAAAACATTTATCAAAAAATTGAACCATTCAAAGATATCCCTGATAGTTGGATTTACGAAGAATATAACAAAGAAGAGCGAATTGCTACTTGTGCTATTAGCCTAAATGATAGATATTATTTGACTGTAAGTGGCACCGAACAAGAAAATATTGATAATGTCAAATCAATCGCTCTTTCTATTGTCAAAAACGGAAAAACAATTTTCAGTAAATAAAAATATGGAAAAGGAAAAACTTGGATATATCGAAGGTTGGCTTTCGATTGTCGTCAATACTTTACTTTTTATATTAAAGTATTGGGCAGGTATTATGATAGGTTCCCTTGCTCTAATTGCAGATGCCTATCATACACTGTCCGATACTTTAAGCTCAATAATAATTTTAGTTGGAATTAAGTTTTCAACAAAAAAAGCAACAAAAAAGCACCCTTTTGGCTTTGGACGGTTAGAACAAATTGCTTCTTTGGTTGTCGCTTTTTTATTAGGAATTGTTGCATATGAAATCATTCGAGAAGCAATAACAAGTATCGAAACTAAACAAATTACACAGTACGGATTAACTGCAATTATCGTAACGATAATTTCAATTTTAGTCAAAGAAGGGCTTGCACAATTTTCATTTTGGGCATATCGGAAAACTGATTATATTACCTTAAAAGCAGATGGTTGGCACCATCGAAGCGATGCTCTCTCATCCGTTCTTGTTTTAATAGGCATATTCGTAAAAGATTATATACCACTAATCGATAGCATTTTAGGTATAATAATTTCACTTATGCTGTTTTATGCTGTTTTTGATATTGCAAAAGAAGCAATTATCAAATTAATTGGCGAAGAACCAAATGAATCTTTAATCCAAGACATTACTGAACTTGCTGAATCTATTTCCAATAATAAAGACTTGAAATTGCATCATTTCCATTTGCATAATTACGGACAACACAGAGAGTTAACTTTTCATATAAAGGTAAAAAATGAAACAAGCGTCGTCGATGCTCACGAATTAGCTACAAAAATAGAAGATGCAATTTCAAAGAAGATGAGTATTACTACAACAATACATATTGAACCTGAAACAAAACGCAACCAAAAGTAATTGTTCAATTCTTTCATTTTTGTTGAATACAAACAAATTATTAATAATAATTAATTTATTTTTCAAGCCATTAATACTCTTAATTTTCTTAATTTTGAATATATTAAATAAATCAAAATCAAAAAATATTATTAAAGTTATAAAATAATTTAAAAAGAGTATTTACAAATAAACAGGTTTCAAAATGGCTGAAAAAAAATATTTAACAATTGATGGAAATGAAGCCGCAGCGTATGTTGCTTATCGATGCAGCGAAGTAATAGCAATATACCCTATTACACCATCATCAAATATGGGCGAATATTCCGATGAATGGGCTTCAAAAGGCATCAAGAACTTGTGGGGCAACGTTCCAACAGTCTACGAAATGCAAAGTGAAGGTGGAGCAGCGGGTGCAGTTCACGGTGCACTTCAAGCAGGTGCTTTAACAACAACTTTCACTGCTTCACAAGGCTTACTTTTAAAAATCCCGAATATGTTTAAAATCGCTGGTGAACTTACTCCAACTGTATTCAACATATCTGCAAGAACAATTGCAACTCATGCTTTATCAATATTTGGCGACCATAGCGATATCAACGCCGCTCGTACAACCGGCTTTGCTATGATTGCTGGCGGTAGTGTCCAAGAAGTTATGGATATGTCCACAATTGCTTGGGCTTCAACTTTACGTTCACGTATTCCTTTCATAAATTTCTTTGATGGATTTAGAACTTCACACGAAGTTCAAAAAATTGAAGTTATTCCTGATGAAGTTTTAAAAGAAATGATTAATGATGATTTGGTTTCTGCTCATAGAAAAAGAGCGATGAATCCCGAACATCCTGTTTTGCGTGGAACAGCTCAAAATCCTGACGTATTTTTCCAAAATCGTGAAACCATAAACACATTTTATAATGCTTGTCCAAATATTGTCCAAGAAGAAATGGATAAATTTGCAAAGCTAACAGGTCGCCAATATCATCTTTTTGATTACGTTGGTGCTCCCGATGCAGAATATGTTATCGTGATAATGGCATCAGGCGCTGATGTTACGCATGCTACTGTTGATTATTTAATTCAAAATTATGGCGAAAAAGTTGGTGTTGTTAAAGTTCATCTTTATCGCCCATTTAGTGTTGAACATTTCATCAAAGCTTTACCAAAAACTGTTAAAGCAATTGCTGTAATGGATAGAACAAAAGAACCAGGCGCTACTGGCGAACCTCTTTATCTTGATGTTGTTGATTCAATTTTCAAATCATATCAAAATGGCACTGCTCACTTCGAACAAATGCCAGTCGTTGTTGGTGGACGTTACGGACTTTCCTCGAAAGAATTTACTCCGGCTATGGTTAAAGCAATTTATGATAACTTAAAATTGCCAAAACCAAAGGAAAATTTTGTCGTTGGTATTAAAGATGATATTTTGAATTTGAGCCTTGATTTCGACCCAACATTTAACATTGAATCCGACAAAGTCGTACGTGCAATGTTCTGGGGATTAGGTTCAGATGGAACTGTCGGTGCAAATAAAAACTCAATTAAAATTATTGGCGAAAATACTGATTTTTATTGCCAAGGTTATTTCGAATATGATTCGAAAAAATCAGGTTCAATTACAATTTCACACTTACGCTTTGGTCCAGATATTTTACGTCTGCCTTATAAAGTATCCCACGCTAATTTTGTTGCTTGTCATCAAACCGTATTTTTAGAAAAATACGATGTTGTCCGAAATTTAATTAAAAATGGTGTCTTTTTACTCAACACTCCATTACCTGTTGACCAAGTTTGGGATAGTTTACCAAAATCACAACAAAAGCAAATAATAGAACGAAATATTAAAGTATATGCAATTGATGCTCAATCCGTTGCCGAAAAAAGTGGAATGGGTCGACGTATTAATACAGTGATGCAAACTTGCTTCTTTGCAATTTCTGGTGTTTTACCTCGTGAAAGAGCAATTGAAGAAATTAAAAAATCAATTATAAAAACATATAGCAAAAAAGGTGACAAAATAGTTCAAATGAACCTTGATGCAGTTGATAGCACCTTAGCTAATTTATTTGAAGTTCCTGTTCCCGGGTCGGTTTCATCAAAATGGGATACATTGCCATCAATGACTCCGAACGCACCAGATTTCGTGGCAAAAGTTGAAGGTGCAATACTCGGACTAAAAGGTGATGACCTCCCAACATCGGCTTTTCCAGTTGATGGAACATGGCCAACAGCAACTTCACAATACGAAAAACGTAATATTGCTCTTACAATTCCAGTTTGGGACGAGCATCTTTGCATTCAATGCGGTAAATGTACATTAGTATGTCCTCACGCAACAATTCGAATCAAATCCTATGCACCTGAATTGCTTGCAAACGCACCTGCCACTTTCAAACATACTCCAACAAAAGATGTAGATTATAAAGGCGAAGAATATACAATTCAAATCGCCCCCGAAGATTGTACTGGTTGCGGTGTTTGCGTTGAAGTTTGCCCCGCAGTTGACAAGAAAAATCCATCTCATAAAGCTCTCGATATGCAACCTCAACCACCTTTAAGAGAACAAGAAAGAGCAAATTGGGAATTTTTCTTAACTATTCCAGACAAAAACAGAAGCAAAATAAAAATTACAAATATACGCCAGCAACAAATGCAACGACCATTATTTGAATTTTCGGGTGCTTGCTCTGGATGTGGCGAAACTCCTTATGTTAAGCTCGTTTCACAACTTTTCGGTGATCGTGCCGTAATTGCAAATGCAACAGGATGTTCTTCGATTTACGGTGGTAACTTACCAACTACACCTTGGGCTGTTGACGAAAATGGACGTGGACCAGCTTGGAATAATTCTTTATTTGAAGATAATGCTGAATTTGGCTTGGGAATGCGTCTTTCAATTGATAAACAAACAGAAATAGCTCGAGAATTACTTAACCGTTTGCAATATCAAATTGGTGTTGATTTAGTTAATGAAATATTAAATGCTCCTCAAACTAATGAAAATGAAATAAACGAACAAAGACAAAGAATTGCAACACTAAAAGAAAAAATCAAGAATATTAATTCATTAGATGCAAAACGTCTTTATGATTTAGCAGATTATTTAGTTAAAAAGTCCGTTTGGATAATTGGCGGTGACGGTTGGGCTTATGATATTGGTTATGGTGGACTTGACCATGTCCTTGCCTCCGGCAAAAATGTCAACATACTTGTTTTGGATACAGAAGTATATTCCAATACTGGTGGTCAAATGTCCAAATCTTCACCAATTGGCTCAATTGCAAAATTTGCTGCAGGCGGTAAAAAAACAAACAAAAAAGATTTGGGCTTAATGGCAATGGCTTACGGTAATGTTTATGTTGCATCAGTTGCATTTGGTGCAAACGACAACCAAACATTAAAAGCATTCGTTGAGGCTGAAGCATACGATGGGCCTTCGATTATTATTGCATATAGTCATTGTATCGCTCACGGTATCGATATGTCTCATCCTTTACAAAATCAAAAAGCACTTGTTGACAGCGGACTTTGGCTATTATACCGCTATAATCCAGAAAACGAAAAATTGGGTAAAAATCCATTTGTTCTTGAAAGCAAACCACCAAAAATTCCTGTATCTCAATATTTAGATATGGAAATCCGCTACAAGATGCTGAGCAAGATTGACCCAACTGCACAAAAAGAATTATACAAACGTGCCCAAGAAGCAGTCGAAGAAAGATATAAATATTATTCATATCTTGCTGCTCGAGAGAATTTTTAATTGGTGATTTAGAAAGAAAATAAAAAGGATAAAATTATGATTTTACAAACAAAATATTTAGGATTGAATTTAAAATCGCCTTTTGTGCTTTCAGCATCACCAATTGGCGAAAATATCGATAACTTGAAAAGATTAGATGAACTCGGAATAGGCGCAGTTGTGCTGCATTCACTTTTCGAAGAACAATTAATTGATGACCAATATGAATTAGATTATCATCTTACACACGGGACTGAAAGTTTTGCGGAAGCACAATCTTTTTTCCCAAATTATGATGAATTCAAATTAGGTCCAGAAGAATACTTAAATCATATTCAAAAAGTAAAAAGCAGCATATCAGCGCCAGTCATTGCTTCACTCAATGGAACAACAATCGGTGGATGGACTAAATATGCAAAAAATATGCAAGATGCCGGTGCAGATGCTATTGAACTAAACATATACAATATTCCAACCGACCTTAGTTTAACTTCAAAAGCTATCGAAGAAGCATATGTTGAAATATTAAGAGAAGTGAAATCTGTGGTCAAAATCCCAGTTGCTGTTAAATTAAGTCCATATTTTACAAGCTTGGCAAATATTATTAAACGATTTGATGATGCCGGTGCAAATGGATTCGTTCTTTTCAATAGATTTTACCAGCCTGATATCAATATTAACACATACGAAGTTGAACCTAAAATTGATTTAAGTACTTCAGCAAATAATCGCATATCATTGCGTTGGATTGGCATATTAAAAGGCAAAGTTAATGCTGATTTTGCAGCTACTGGTGGAATTATTACTGCACAAGATGCAGCTAAATTGATTCTTGTTGGTGCAAGCGTCACTCAAGTTTTCGCAACAATTGCTCGAAATGGAATTGATTATTTGACTGTATTAAATAAAGAATTAACAGATATAGTCGAAGAAAAAGGTTTCAGTAGTGTTAGTGAAATGGTTGGCGTTGCTTCGCAAAAGAATATTGCAAATCCAAGTGCTTTCGAACGTGCACAGTATATGAAAGCTCTCACTTCTTATAAGTTAAGCTTTTAATCACTATTAACTTAAAGCATAATTCACAAATAAAAATCCCCGACTTTTTCAAGTTGGGGATTTTTTTTATTTGAATTTTAATTAAAATTTAAGACATTAAAATATTAATTGCGGCAACAGCAATCATATCATCAACACTTGCCCCACGTGATAAATCACAATAAGGTTTTTTCAATCCTTGGACAAATGGTCCAACTGCTTCTGCTCCGCCTAATCTTTGTGTAATTTTATATCCAATATTTCCAGCATCCAAATCAGGGAAAATCATAACATTAACGTTACCTGCAACCTTGGAACCAGGGAATTTCCTTTGTCCAATCGATGGAACAATTGCTGCATCAAATTGCATTTCACCATCGACTGCTAAATCTGGCGCTTTTTCTCTAACTAATTGAGTTGCAGTTCTAACTTTAGCAACATCATCATGTTCGGCACTTCCATTTGTTGAAAACGAAAGCATTCCTATTGATGGTTCTATACCAGTAACAGACTTGAAGTTACGAGCAGAAGTAATTGCAATATCAGCTAATTGTTCTGCATTAGGCTGTGGATTAACTGCGCAATCAGCATAACAATATATTTTATCAGGAAATACCATCAAAAAGTAACTCGAGACAATTGAAATTCCTTCGGCTACACCAACAGTATGAATTGCTGCTCTTAATATATCGCCAGTTGATGAGACGTTCCCACCAACAACGACATCAGTCTTGCCAGAATCGAGCATCAAGCCTGCAAAATATAAAGGATTTGTAACTGTATTTTGTGCTTGCTCGAATGTCATCCCTTTTTCTTTACGTTTTTGAAAAAGTGTATTAGCAAACTCTTCCAACCAAGGTGATGATTTAGTATCAATAATTTCAATACCTTCTAATGATAAGTTATTTTCTTTTGCAACTTTCTCGATATCAGAAGGATTACCCGTTAAAATAGGTTTTGCAATACCATTTTTGTATAAATAACCAGCAGCTTCAATAGAACGAGCATCTGCCGCATCGGGATAAACAACTTTTTTATTTAAAGACTTTGCTTTATTCAACATTTCTTGAATAAAATTCGAACCACTCATAATATATTCCTCAATAGTTATTTTATTTACTTGTGTAATTTATGGTAAAGGTGCATTTAAAACAACTCGGCAAGTATCTCTTGCAATAATTAATTCTTCATTAGTTGGTATTACGTAAACTTTCAATTTGCTTTTCGGAGTGCTAATAAGACCTTCCTTTCCGCCAACTGTCTCTTGATTTAACTTATCATCAATTTCAACGCCCAGAACGTTCAAACCTTCGCAAGCAATTTTTCGTATTACAGGTGAGTTTTCGCCAATACCAGCAGTAAAGCAAATTGCATCTGCACCACCCATAGTAGCATAATAAGCACCAACATATTTTTTAATACGATTTGCGAACATATCAAGAGCAAGTTTAGCTCTTCTATCTTTAAATTCGTTCCATTCTGCTTCCAAATCACGCATATCGTGAGTTAAGCCAGATATTCCTAAAAGGCCGGAACGTTTGTTCAATAATTGCATAACTTCTTCTAAAGTAGAATTTTCTTTGTGAGCTATAAATTCAACAACAGATGGGTCTAAATCTCCGCAACGAGTACCCATCATTAGACCTTCGAGTGGAGTCATACCCATCGATGTATCAACAGATTTACCATTTTTAATAGCGCATGCGGATGCCCCATTTCCTAAATGCAAACTAATTATATTAACTTCTTCTCTGCGTAAATTTGCTAACTTGCGATAGCGATAAGCAATATATCGATGAGATGTTCCATGAAAACCGTATTTACGTATTTTAAATCTTCTATATAATTGATATGGAATTCCATATAAGAAGGATACTTCGGGCATTGTCGAATGAAATGCTGTATCGAAAATAGCAGCTTGTGGAACATGCATACCAAAAACTTCTCTTGCGGCATAAATACCTTTTAAGTTTGCAGGATTATGCAGTGGTGCTAAATCTATATTATCTTCAATACTTTTAATCACAGCTTCGTCAATTCTAACGGAACTTGTGAACTGTTCACCACCGTGAACTGTTCGATGTCCAATTGCGTTAATATCATTAAGTGATTCAATTCCTGGTATCCCCGTCTCGGGATTTACTATCCAATCTAATGCATATCTCAACGCTTGTTTATGGTCTTTTAGTGGTAATGCTGTTTTATATTGGGATTTTCCCACAACTTGAAACGAAACTAATGCTTGGCTTCCAATTCTTTCAATCAAACCTTTACAAAGCATCTCATCAGCATCTTTTTCAATTAATTCCAAATCTGTTTTGATTATTTGAAATTTCAAAGATGAACTTCCGGTATTCAATACTAAAATATTCATAATATAACCTTACTAAATGTAAAAAAATTAATATACAAAATTAAATATAAAATTTTAAAATAATATTAATTTTTATTAATCATATTAAATTAAGTTTACTGTATTTTTTATAACTTAATCAAGTATATTTATTTATCTATGTATTGATTTTGTTAAATCGAATTAAGAATTTTTGAATATAAAATTAAATTTTATTTTCACCTTAATTCCACTCGGTATAATAAAATATTATTTTAAGTTTTTTAAGTAAGCAAATGAATTTTTTTTTGTAAATTACTTTTTTCAAATAATCGAAGTAAAAAAATGCGGTTAATATTTATTGGACCACCTGGTGCAGGTAAAGGAACTCAAGCCGAATTAATTTGCAAAAAATACAACATTGTGCAATTATCGACAGGCGATATACTTCGTGCAAACGTAAAAGAGCAAACTCCTCTCGGAATGGAAGCAAAATCTTTTATGAATGCAGGTAAGTTAGTTCCTGATGACATTATAATTAATATGTTCAAACACGAACTAAATAATCCAAAATTAAATAATGGATTTCTTCTCGATGGTTTTCCACGCACTATTCCTCAAGCTGAAGCTTTAGACCAACTTTTGTATGAATTCAATATGAAAATTGACAAAGTGCTGTTTTTAGATGTTCCAGACGAAGAAATTATCACTCGACTTTCTGGTAGACGAATTTGCCGCACCTGCAATCGCACATTTCACATAATTTTTAATCCACCCCCAGACCCAAAGGATTGCGATCGTGGAATATGCGATATTTATCAACGTGATGATGATAAAGAAGAAACTGTGCGGAATAGATTGAATGTATATCACACTCAAACAAAACCATTAATTGATTATTATTCTCAAAAAGGTTTAGTGGCAACAATTTACGGCGTCGGTGAATTATCCGAAGTATTTGCTCGTATTGAAAAAGCCCTTGAAAGCTAATTTTTCATCCTGTAAATAAATTTTATTCCTTTAATTATTAATTTAAAATAAATAATTAAAGGATTTTTTTATATATAAATCATTTATCTTTTTTATTTTTTGTTCGTCTATAGTTTTTTAATTAAAAAAATATAAATTTTAAAATAAAGGTTACAAAATGTTCAACAAAATCACGATTTTATTAATTTTCATAGGTATCACAATGAGTTTGAATGCACAAAACCAATTGCCAAAACGTGAACAAATCGATAAAAAGTACAAGTGGAATTTGGATGAAATATTCTCTTCGATTGAAGCATGGGGAAAAGAATATTCACAAATTGAAGCAGAAATTCCAAAAATTACCGAATACAAAGGTAAATTAAAAACAAGCGGCAAAAATTTGTATTCTTGTTTGAACTTAATAACTAAACTTGGCGAAAGATTTTCACGTTTAAGTATTTATGCTTCTTTAGGTCGGGATGCTGATTTAAATAATCAAAATTTTCAAATCTTATCTAATAAAATTCAAAAGCTTTCAAGTGATTTCGCTGCTGCGTCCGCTTTTGTTAATCCCGAAATTTTACAAATTCCTGAAAAATCCCTTAATAAATTTTATAAAGAAGAACCTAAATTACTTGAATACAAACAAAGTATAAATTCGATTCTTCTTTCGAAAGGACATACTTTATCTTATGAAGAGGAAAAATTACTTGCAACATTAAGTCCGATTTTCGAAATTGCAGATAATACTTATGGAGTTTTAAATGATGCAGAGCTACCATTTCCAACAATAACAGATAGTTTAGGAAAAACTATACAAGTATCACACGGTCGGTATCGTTCAGGAATGTATTCGCAAGATAGAAATTATCGTCGGGACATTTATAAAGCCACTTATGTTCCATATAAGCAATTGAACCAAACAATGGCGTCTTTGTATAATGGACGTGTTTTGGAGCGTGTTACTCTTGCAAAATTGAGAAATTATAAATCTGCTTTGGAATCTTCTTTGAATGAAAATAATATTCCTGTTTCCGTTTACGAAAATTTAATTTCTGTTACAAATAAAAATTTAAAAACATTACAACGATGGGCAGAAATAAAAAGAAAAGTACTAAATTTGGATAAATTACATCCATATGATACTTATGTTTCATTGTTCCCATCAGTTGACAGAAAATATTCTTACCAAGAAGCACAAGAAATTGTATTAAAAGCACTCGCTCCTCTTGGTGAAGAATACGTAAATGCAGTTCAATATGGATTTGAGCATAATTGGATAGATGTGTTCGAAACTCAAGCAAAACGTTCCGGAGCATACTCTAATAGTTCAGGTGCTGGACCTCACCCTTTCATCTTATTAAATTGGAATAATACTTTAGACGATGTTTTCACGTTGATTCACGAAATAGGTCATACGATGCATTCATATTTCACTGAAAAAAATCAACCATTTCAATACAGAAATTACTCAACTTTTGTTGCTGAAGTCGCCTCAACTGCAAATGAAAATTTATTGTTTGATTATTTAATTAAGCATTCGAATACAAAAGAAGAAAAATTAGCTTTACTCGAAAAATTTTTAACACAAGTGCAAACAACTTTTTTCCGTCAAACCCGCTTTGCTGAATTCGAAGCAATGACTCACGCAGAAGCTGAAAAAGGTATTTATCTTACTAATGAACAATTAACGAGCGAATTTGCAAAATTATACCAAAAGTATTGGGGTGAAAATATGATTACCGATTACGAAGAAGGTCTATCTTGGGCAAGAATACATCACCTTTTCGATTATAATTTCTATGTTTATCAATATGCAACAGGTTTTGCAGCTTCTAATGCTTTAGTTGAAAATATATTAAAAGAAGGAAAACCTGCAATAGAAAGATATATAGCTTTTTTATCTGCTGGCAATAGTGATTTTCCTATTAATATTTTGAAAAAAGCAGGTGTTGATATGACCGAAGAGATTGCAATACAATCTTTAATCAATAAAACTAATTACTATTTAGATGAATTAGAAAAAATGTCAAAAGAAAGTAAAAAATAACTAATTTTGTAATATTAATTGAAATAAAAAAGTTTAAAATCACAGGTGATGGGGTTCACCTTAATCTTCTTTTATTAAAGAATAATGACTCCTCCATAATTAACACTAATATATAGATAATATGAAGGTATGCAATGTTTAGAGCAGCTATCATTGTTGGAATTGGTGGTTTTTTGGGAAGTGTCCTTCGCTTTATTTCAACAACTTTCTTCCAAAAAGTCTTCGGAACAACTTTCCCCTTAGGAACACTAATTGTAAATTTAGTAGGAAGCCTATTGATTGGCTTTTTGCTTGGTCTTTTCGAACGTGGTTCTCTGATTTCGCCAGATTTACGCATTTTTCTGACTGTAGGGTTTTGCGGAGGGTTTACTACTTTTTCGACATTCACAAATGACACTGTGAATTTAGTCAACGATAACGAATTACTATACTTGATGCTTTATATGGGATTAAGTATATTTGCAGGAATCTCATTTACATTTATAGGTAAAAATTTAGTTTCATTAATTTGGGGTAATTAATATGATATTGGAAGGTAAAGCACAAGTTTTAAGAATCTATATTGGTTCTTTAGATAAATATAATCATACTCCTTTATACGAAGCAATTGTTAACGAAGCAAAAAAATTCGGTATGGCTGGTGCATCTGTATTTCGTGGCATATTATCTTATGGTGCAAATAGTTCAATTCATTCTGCTAAAATTTGGGCAATTTCTACCGATTTACCTTTAATTATCGAAATTGTCGATAAAAAAGATAAAATCGAAGCTTTTATAGATTATCTTGCCGAATGGTTTGGTCCTCAAGATTTTGGCGGATTAATTACAACATACGAAGTTGAAATTGTTAAACATCAAGCACATAAAAATTCAAAGAAGTAAAACAAATTATAAGATATATTTAATTTGCATTATATGAAGAAGAAACTTTCGCCCGCAATGCTCTTTGTCATCCTTCTCGGTCTTATTAGTCTATTTTCAGATATGACTTACGAAGGTGCCAGAAGCATCAATGGTCAATTTTTAAAATTATTAGGCACAAGTGGCTCAATCGTTGGAATAGTGGCCGGTATCGGTGAGCTATTAGGTTATGGCTTGCGTTTTATTTCAGGATATATTGCCGATAAAACAAAAAAATACTGGTTTATTGCTATTACAGGTTACATTCTCAACTTAATTTCTGTGCCACTGCTCGCTTTTGCCGGTTTTTGGGAAATTGCCGTTACTTTGATGATTACTGAAAGAATTGGGAAAGCTATGCGAGCTCCGGCAAAAGATGCGCTTCTTTCCTTTGGTGCAAAGCAAATCGGAAGCGGTTGGGGTTTCGGTCTCCATGAAGCAATGGACCAAATCGGGGCTACTCTTGGACCTATTTTGGTTGCTCTTGTTCTTTCTTTGAAATTAAATAATTACCATTTTGCTTATGCAATTCTATTTTTCCCCGCAATTATAGCAATTGTTATTCTCCTTTATTCGAGATTTTTATTCCCAAATCCTGAAAATTTAGAAGTTAAAGTAAAGGATGTTGAATTTAAAGGTTACACTAAATTCTTTTGGTTTTATTTAACAGCAGTAATATTTGTTGCTATTGGGTATATTGATTTTCCTTTGATTGCTTACCATATAAAAGTAAAAACTGTATTTGCGGATTCGACGATTCCTTTACTTTATTCTTTGGCAATGGTTAGCGATGCATTTGCCGCATTGATCTTAGGGAAACTTTTTGATAAAATCGGATTAAAGTCAATAATTTTTGCAATATTACTTTCTGCATTTTTTGCCCCACTTGTTTTTTATGGAAATTCAATTATTATAATAGTCGGAATGTTCCTTTGGGGAATTGGAATGGGTGCCCAAGAATCAATCTTAAGAGCAGTAATTGCCGAAATCGTCCCGCAATCAAAACGTGGCACCGCCTTTGGCACGTTCAATGCAATTTATGGAATATTTTGGTTTTTGGGAAGTGCCTCAATGGGTTTCTTTTATGATTTTTCAATTCCATTAATGATAGCATTTTCGGTTATTGCACAAGTTTTCGGTTTAATCATAATTATATTACTTTCCGCTAAAGTTATTGGGAAAAATTGAATTATTTTAGAATGAATTAATCAAATATATCAATTTTATAAATATAATTGATAAAGTAACTTGAAATTAAGTCCGCTTTCGGGCAAAATTGATTTTATTCTTGATAAATGATTTCTGTAAATTTTATTAAAAATATTTTCCGCATTTAATGAAATTTGATGGTAAGTCCTCCCAAAAGCAAATTCATACATCATTGATGAATTAAAAATAATATATCCGCTTGTTGGTTCTTCGAACTTATCAACTTGCATTTGCTTATCTGCAAATTCAGTTGAAAGAGAAAAATGCCAATTTTCGTATTTATATAATAATCTTAAATTACCTTTCAATGGTGGAATCATTGGCAAATTATTCGCCGAATTTTTAATTAATCCTCGAACATAACTTATTGTTAAATCTGCGGTTAACGGGGTTATTACTTTATATTTCATATTAATTTCATAGCCATATAACCAAGCTGGAACTCCTTCAGTTTTATAAATTGGCAGTAATATTGAATAATTAGTATCACCTGTGTTTCGAGGAATAATAAAATTTGAAAAATTATTAAAGAAAATAGTTGAAAATATTGAAAAATTATGATATTCGAACGAAATAAATGGTTCAATTGAAAAAACTTTTTCAGAGTTCAAATCTGTATTCCCAACTTCGAAAGTATAAGCAGCGATATGAGGTCCTTTGCTATATAAATCTTCAGCAGTAGGTGGTCTTGTGGAATATGAAGTATTAAATCCTAAAATTAGATTATTAATTAATTCATATGAAGTAGTAAAAGAAATCCCGTAATCAAAGAAATTTCTATTCTTCAATTCAGAATATAACTGCTTTTCTGTTATACTAAAATTTGAATAAGTTGCACGCCCACCAAACTGAAATAAAAAATTTGTAAGTGATAATTCTTCGAAAAAATAACCTGAAAAACTGGTTAATTGATTTTCTGGAGAAAAGACGAAACCGCCTAATTTAGTATTTCGAAAATTACTTTGAATGCCATAGTTACCAATCAAATAATTATTATCATCGAATAATATCGTTCTTTGTTTAAAATCAATTGAAGTAATATAATCTCTAACTACAAATTCAGCAGCAATTGAATTGTTTGACTCGAATTCTTTTTGATTAAAATAACTACGCTGGAAATTCAATTCAATAACATCGAGTAATGGCATATGTTCGTGCAAAATCGATTTTACTTGAAAGGCATTCTTTTGTATTTCAATCGTTGCGCCATTTGGATGACCTCCAAGGAACCCTCCGGGAATTCCATATTTTGTGTAAAAACCCCGATATGAGCTTCCTATTGAAAAGTTATTTTTAATATA
This sequence comes from uncultured Chloroherpeton sp., assembly GCA_964500435.1. Taxonomy (GTDB): domain Bacteria; phylum Bacteroidota; class Ignavibacteria; order Kapaibacteriales; family UBA2268; genus GWF2-33-9. The sequence goes on from CAZCNL010000006.1 coordinate 67,572, forward strand.
ATTTGCCCCAAAATTGAAATCATTATTTTCAAATTCAGAGTGCTTAATTTTCCCAATCGGCGTTTGTAAATCCGAACCTTTTTTGTAAGTAAAATTGCTTTTTATTGCCATACTATCAATCGGAAATTCTGTATGAAAACTCCCATTGTATGAATTATTCGAAGTTTCGTAAAATTGCAAAGCTTCTAAATGTAAATTTTGAGGTAAAGAAAGTGGCACAAATTCTTCTCGAACATTTATTACACCGCCAACAGCAGAAGTTGAATAGTTCAAAACCTTTGGACCTCGTATAATTTCAATTTTATCTGCATAAGATGGATTAATAGTAACTGAATGGTCAGCTGATGTTGACGACAAATCAAAAGATAGTATTCCATCTTCAGCCATTGAAATTCGATTACCTCCCAAACCTCTTATGATTGGTCTTGCGGGAGCAGGACCAAGAGAACGTATTGCAATTCCTGTTTCATTTTTTAAAGTCGAAGCAAGCGTATTGCTCATCTTTTCTTTCAATTCAACTCCTTGCAAACTGTTTGTTGCCTCTGATATTTCAACATATTTCGATTGAACTCTCGTATTTGTGACCTCCAAAACAGGCATACCAAGTGTAATCGGTTCTAAATAAAAAGTGCGTTTTAAATTTCCCGTGTCTATTATACAAACTTGCCGTTGAGTTTTAAACCCAGGAGCATCTATTTCGATGGGAAATTGTCCTTTTTTTAAATCTTTAATTATAATTCTACCATTATTATCAGTTTTATACTTTAAATTTTTGGATAATATTTGAAAAGTTGCACCTTTTACACTTTCACCTGTTTCTACATTCACTATTTTTATTTCAACTTCTGTGTTCATTAAACTGAACATCGAAATATTTTGGGAAATTAATAAAAAACAAATGATAATTATTTTTTTCATATTTTTAAAAAATTAATAATAAAGGAGCCGTGCTTATAACTTATCAATAAGCACGACTCTCGAAATGGAACAATTTTATTTAACTATGACAGGAATTTTAATTGAACGAAAATCTAAATGGTCAATGTGATAAGTCTGCAGTTCAACTTGTGTTGTTCCCTGTTTTAGACCTTTCATTGAAAAAGTCCATTTTGGATAACCCATTGTATCAATCTTAGCGATTGTATTATCGTCGAAAACCCAAGCAAATTTCTTATCGGCATCTTCCTCGTCTTTTGTCACGTCAATTATTTCTCCGTCGTGATTCAAAAAGTAAATCGAAAACTTCGTAGAACTATCTTTTAGCAAATTAATCGTGTTTTGGCTTGTTAAAAACTTGCCATCCAATATTTTCAAATAAGTCGTATCCGCATTCTTTAAAATAATGCCTTCAGCTTCTAAGTGGTCGTGGTGTGGCTCTGTTGGGTTGCTTTCAGAGCAAGAATATAAAAAGACAGAATATATCGCTAAGACAATAATTACTATATGTTTTTTTATTGTAAACATTTTTTTCTCCATTATTTAAAAAATTTTAATAATAAAAAATATAAATATATAATATGCCAACTGTGATTGGCTTGGTATTTAAAATATAATTGCTTTTCTTAGTAAATTAAAGGATTGGGGGACCACGATTTGATTTAATACCTTGGATTTGACCGTGATATTCGGATTGGGAAAAAACAATTTTATCAATTGAAAAAACTAAAGTCGGTATATTATAATCGATAATTTTTGCAAAATTTTGGAAAAGTTCCAAAGATTTGCAAACAAAGCAAGCTTCATTATTAATACTTTGTTCAGTAATAACAACATTTTGAAAAGCCCTATTTTCGTTGGACTGATTAAATGCGAAATTGCAACTACAGCCAACAGAGCATACTTCCCTTTTTGTGTGGTGATGATAATTCGAAGCAAATTGAGACGAAATAAGGCTCAACAACAAAATAAAAAACAAGCTTGCTTTACTATATTTTTGCTTCGAAATTAACATAAACATTGAATTGAATCGAATAATGTAAACGAAGAAAATTTAAAGTTATTTAATCTAAAAGCGAAACCTAAATATTTAATATTTTTTTGGGATTTTGAATGATTAAACAATTATTTTTCATCTTTTTTAATATATTTCACAAATAAAGGTTGTCATAAAATTCGCTACGATAATTATTTTATTCATTTCAATAAATAAAATATTAACTTCAATAAATAGTTCAATTTTTGATGAATGATTAATAAGATAATTTATTATTTTTGCATATAAAAAGTACAAATTATGAGATTAAAAATTTATCTCGAACCGCAAAAGAATGAATATTCTATTCCAATAAATTATCAGTATTTATTAAGTTCTGTTGTTTATAAAATATTTCAAAATGGTTCACAAAGCATAGCAAAATGGCTTCACGACAATGGATTTAAAGACGAAAAGGGACGAAGTTTAAAACTATTTAATTTTTCAGGATTAGATTTCGAAAAACATAAAGTTCGAGAAGATATAATTTATTGTTCAGGGATGGCATCTTTCATTTTTTCTTCACCAGTAAAGACAAATTTAATTAAAACATTTGTGAGTGGTATCCTTTTAAATCCAAACTTTGAAATAGTTTCTCAAAACCTATCTGTAAAATTTCATATTTCAAACATTGAAATACTACCCGAGCCAAAATTCGAAGAAAACAATTACTATAAATCTATTACTCCAATTAATGTTTCCACACAAAGAATAGAAAATGGAAAACGGAAAATTGAATATCTAAATCCATCTGACAAGCGTTATGTTACACAAATAAAAAATAATTTGTTAAAAAAATTCAATTTAATTTACAGCGATAATTTAGATTCCAACATTGAAATTATAATTAATTCTACTCAAAATATTAAAAGTAAATTAATTACAATTAAAGAAGGTACAATCGAAGAAACAAAAGTAAAGGGTTATTTACACGAGTTAGAAATTAAAGCACCATACGAGATACAGAAAATTGCATATTACTGCGGTATTGGTGAAAAAAATAGTCTTGGATTTGGTATGATTGAATTAAAATAAAAGAGGAAAAAATGATAAAAGAAATTTCAAATTTTATTGAAAAAATACCTGAATATTATTTTACAGAGGGATTAGAACCTTCTGAAGGGTTGCATATTTGGATTAAGTTAGATGATAATGAAAATCTTGTTGAAATGAAAAGTTATATGGTAAAAACTTCTAAAAAGAAAAAAGAATTTTTTGAACTAATTTCTAGTAAATTAGTTCCGACAGATTTCCCAAATGACTTAGTACTGAGAGAGTATTATTCTGGTTATATTACTATGAATAAGGTATTAGATCCAGCAAAAAAAATTCATTCATCAAGTCCTTTTGTCATTTGGTTCAAAAAACAAAATGTGACAGAAATTCAAAGTTTGCTTGAGGGATATTTTAAAAACACTAAAAAATATTATGAAGAAAAATATTATGATTTAATAAACAAAACGGAATCCTTTTTACAAAATAATTTAAATAATCTATTAACAGAGGCATTCGAACATTTTAAGGATATAAAAATTAAGGATTATATTAAAATATACTTTGATGTTGATTTAGAAATTATAAAAAAAGGATATAAAAATTATTTAGGAAGTAAACTTTTTAATAAAGAAGACTATAACATAAATAATGATGAATATGGATTAAGTGGATTTTTAAATGGTGATAATGTCAAAAAATTATTTTTAATGCATAAGACCTCTTTTTATAATGTTAATAATCATATAAGTAAAAGTGAAGCCTATAAACTTTATTTGTTCGAAAGGCTAATAAAAAACAAACCAAAAGCAAAGCTACCAAATCCACTTCCTATTTTTATTGATCAAGATGAACTCAATTCTAGAGTAGTTGAGTTATATAACAGAGATGGTGTTTTAAGTTTTCATGATATTTTTCATAAACTATTTGAAGAACATCAAAAAGATTTAACAAATTATTATTTGATCTTCTGGAGTAAAAAAGATGGTTTGACAATTCACGATTTGGATTTCGTATCAAGATTTAGATTTACTTTGGACAATTTCTTAATTGAAAATCTTTTTGAAATTAAGAATTCGTTCGATGGCAGAATAAAAAATGTCTTTCAATTTGAAACAGAAATTGTTCAAAAAATATTTAACAATGTGCTTATTCAGAAAACTAAAGATGTAGGAATTAATTTCAGGTACTTTGATGAAATTGAGTACAATTCAAAATATATGACCAAGACTACTCATATTAATGTATTAAAATATCGAAAAAGTTTCTATGATTTTATTTATAAGTCGAAGACGAACGCTATTACTCCTTTAATGTTTAATCAACTGATGTTGTCAACAATTATTGATGACATAAAACATCATAACAATAAAAGTGGTTACAATACCACAGACTACAATATTAGAGAAAAACTAAATATTTATTTTTCATTAAATAAAAACTTTGGAGGTGAAGACATGGCTTCAAAAATTCCATTCCTTCGAGAAAAATTAAAAAAATTACTCGAAGAACCAGAAACACACGTTGAAACAGATGAAGAATTTGCTTTCAATGCGGGACAATTAATTTACTACATTTTATATCAAAGCGAAGCAGCAAACAAAACTCACTCTTTGCTCGAACCTTACATTACTAAGAACGAACTAACGTTATTCAAACTTGCAATTACTCGAGGTATAGATCAATACAAGCATAAGCTACCATATGGAACAAAAAGATTTCAAAAGTTAGCAAGTGAAGTTTTAGGTTATGATTCTAAAACTAAAATTAAGGAACTTCTGCCAATTTTGCTTGCCGGTTATTTTTCAAATTCACTTTTATTTGAATCAACACATTAAAAAAAGGAGTAAAAAATGTTAACAGAATTCAAAAACCGAGTATTTGGTTCAGTAATTTTAAAGTCAATCAATTCCAATTTCAATGCAGACTTTACGCACCATCCAAGAACTTTACCAGATGGAGTTGTTTATTCTACTGATAAAGCATTGAAATTTGCAATTAAAGATTATTTCAGAAAATTGACAGGCATTGCCCCATTATTTTATGTCAAGAGACTAAATGACAATTTGAATCCATATACATTAGATGAAACATATGAATTACTTTTCGGTGAATTTCCCAAAGATAAAGATGAAGTTAAAAGAAAAGTTGTTTTAAATCATCTATTAAATTGTTTAGATATTAGATTGTTTGGTGCTACTTTCGCAGGGAAAGCTAATATTTCCATACACGGTCCAGTACAAATAAACCATGGTATTAATAAGTATTTTGAAAATGAGATTTATACTGAAGATATTCTATCTCCATTTAGAAATCCGGGTGAAGAAGGTTCTGATGAAAAGGGTATGTCCACCATTGGCAACCAAACTAACCTAAAAGAAGGTCATTATGTTTTCCATTTTTCAATTAATCCTAAGAACACTGAAGAATTTTATCAAATGGTAAATAACGGAAAAAATGATGATGAAAAACTTTGTTTATCTAATGACGATATCAATAAACTGAAAGAAGCAATAAATAATTCTGTTACTGCTTTGGATTCATCAAGAAAGATAGGAACTGAAAATGAAGCCACGATATGGGTGCAATTGATAGAAAATTCAAAAAAAGTATTGCCAAGTTTTACTGAATTAATTTCAGTAACAAAAGAAAATGATATTTCAATTATCGATTGTACAAAAGTTTCAGAGAATTTAAACTCAGTTGCAGCGGAAATTGAAAAAGTTGAAGTTTATTATAATCCTACTACAACAAAAATTGTTGGATTAGATAAAAGTGATAAAATTAAACATTATCATATCTTAAATAATAATGAGTTATAATATGAGCATAGATGAAGCTAAAATTATTTCAGTTGATTTTTTTGCTTCTTTTGGATTCCTTAAAAAATTTGATATAAACGAAGATATTTATCTAACTTATAATTGTTTGCATAAACCGGCATTATTTGGAATTTTTGGTGCGATTTTAGGTCTTGGTGGTTATTACCAAGCCTTTATCGATAAGAAAGGTTTGCCTGAATATTTTGAAAAATTATTCAATATCAATATTGGTATTGAACCACTAAATTCGACTAATGGAAATTTTGCTAAAACTGTAATTATATATAATAATAGTGTCGGTTACGCAAGCAAAGAAGAAGGTGGAAATTTGATTATTAAAGAGCAAACTCTAATTTCTCCAAGATATCGAATTTATATTTTGTTAGAAAATGAATCTGCCTTAAATCTTTATAATCACCTGAAAAATAAAGAAGCAATTTATATTCCTTATCTTGGGAAAAATGATTTTCAACTTAATTGGGATGAAGTAAAGGAATACAAAACATTAGAACATAACCCAAATTCTACATATTCAATTAATTCAATTTTTTTAAAAGAAGAAATTGTTAAATCAAATATTCAAGAAAGTTTTTCTTTTAGTTTCAATAATGATAACATACAACCCTTTTTTATGTATTTCGAAAGACTCCCAATTGGGTTTAATCAAATTACAAAGAATTATGAGTTGGCAGAATTTGTTTATACAAACGCTGAATTTAAAAAGGAATTCAGATTGAAAAATCTTTATCAAATTGAAGACGAAAATGGTGTTCAAAAAATAATCCAATTATTTTAATGAAATCGTTCAAAGAGATACAAAAAAACAACTATCTTTCATTATTCGAGTCGCTGAAAGACAGTGATAAATATTATGCTCATTTAAAAGATAGTCGAAAAGAGACTCTGTTAGAACATACCAATACTGTTATGAAATACTTCTATAAAATTATAGAAGAAAACCAACTTGAAACTTTAATCGATAATTTAATAAGAAAAGACGCAACGAAAGTTACTCCAAATTCTGATGAAACATTATTCGATTTAATCAAGTTGATATTTGTGGGCACCATTTATTTTCACGATTTTGGTAAAATCAACGAAAACTTTCAAAGGGAAAAGATGATGAACTCATCTTTTCCCAACGTTAATAATGGAATAGGAAGCGATCATTCTATTTTAAGTGCTTATTTGTTTTTGTCATATTTTTTTAAGAAAATATTTGGAAGTAATTTTTCAGATAAAGAGAATTACTATTTAATTACTTTTACTCTTTCACTTTCACACTCGATTTTGAAACATCATAGCAAATTATATGATGTATTTGACTATGAGTTAAATCAAAATTTATATTCTAAATTAAATCATTATTATAACAGATTTTTTGAGGTTAATTTTTTAGAAATAGACTATTTTGAGAAAATACTTAATAAAAAAGATGGCTTTATTAACTTTAAATCAAATTATACCGATTCCTCAGCATTATTTATACTCCTAAAATTATGTTTCTCTTTACTTACTGCAGCTGATTATTTAGCTACAAATGAATTTATGTTAGGCGTTGAAATAATTGATTTGGGTATACTTGATTCGGATTTGAAAACAAAAATTATAAAAGGAACTGAAGCAATTTCTTATAATAAAAATTTAAATAAGAATTTAGAATACTTCAAGAACCTCGAATTTGACGAACTTCAAACATTTTCGAACGAAACACTTAATAAATTAAGGCAAAAATTATCAACAGAAGTAACCACTAATTATAATTTTAACATAGATAAAAAGCTCTTTTACATTGAAGCACCAACTGGTAGCGGTAAAACAAATTTATCGATGCTGTTGATTTCTGAAATATTGAAAAAAAGAAATGATATAACTAAAATTTTCTATGTTTTTCCATTCATTTCATTGATAACTCAAAATATTTCACATTTCAAAGAAAATTTACAGTTAAATAATAATGAAATTATTCAAATCCACTCAAAAGCTTCATTTCAACGTTCATCATCTGATGATTATTATGGTGATTTAAAGAAAAATTATATTGATGCATTATTTGTGAATTTCCCATTTGTTTTATTAAGTCATATCAAATTTTTTAATGCATTAACTTCGAATGATAAAGAAGATAATTATTTGTTGCACCGTATTGCAAATTCAATTGTTATTATTGATGAGCTACAATCTTATAACCCATCAGAATGGGATAAAATTAGTTATTTAATCAATGAATATTCTGAATCCTTGAATATTACTTTTGTTTTAATGTCAGCAACTTTACCTAAAATTAGTAAACTAATTACAAAAAGTAGTTCTGATAATTTTGTCTATTTGGTTAAAAATAAAGAAAAGTATTTCAACAATCCAAATTTTGCCCAAAGAGTAACTTTCAATTTTGATTATTTGGACAAAAATTCATTCAATTTTTCAAATGAAAATCTTACAGAAATTGTTTTTAAACATTCCGAAGATTATTTTAATGAAAAACATAAAGTTCATACATTAGTAGAATTTACGACAAAAAAAGCCGCAAAATCTTTCTATGAATTTCTTGAAAAAGAAAATTATTTTCAAGAATATGAACTCGTTTTTATGGATGGGACTGTCTTGGAACCACGTCGACTTGAAATAATCAACTATTTAAAATCAACCGAAAAATCAAATAAAATTATAATAGTTGCTACTCAAGTTATTGAAGCTGGACTGGATATTGATATGGATTTAGGCTTCAAAGATATTTCAATTTTAGATTCAGACGAACAATTTGCAGGTAGAATAAATAGAAATGCGTCGAAAAGTAATTCAGTAGTTTATCTTTTCAATACAAGCAATGCAAGATATGTTTATAAAAATGATTTGCGTTTTGATGAGCAAAAGAAAATAGATAGAAATCTGTTGAATGAAATTCTTGAAACCAAAGATTTTGACAAATATTATTCTATGGTATTTAACAATATTAATACATACTCCAACGATATTTTTGCAGAAAATATCCATAGTTTCATCAATTATATGAAGTTGTTGAATTATAATGAAGTAAAAGCAAAATTTAAATTAATCGATAGCAATACAATTTCAGTATTTGTCCCACTTTCAATTAACAAAGAACATTTTACCAAAAATGAAATGCAGTATATGATTGAAGCGAAAATAACAAATGAATTAGATTTAGAAATTAATGGTGAAAATGTCTTTGATTTTTATAAAAATTTAATAATAACAAAAAAAGAAAATAAAGATTTTTTGAAATTTAAAGCAGAGTCAAAAATTTTATCTTCAATAATGTCAAAATTTATATTTAATACCTATTTCAATCCCAAAGGAAACAACTCTTTATGGCATAATTGTGAAGAAACTTTTGGTTATCTATACTTATCAAATTGGAGAAAAATATATTCCTATCGAAATGGATTACAACTAGATCAAGATGATGACTGGAATTTTATTTAATATAATACCAAAACTTTAAAATGAAAATAACGGGGACACATATAAGTTATTTTTTTCATTGTGAAAGGCACCTTTGGCTTTTTGCAAATTCAATAAATATGGAACAAAACTCAGACACGGTTGAGATAGGACGATTCATTTCAGAATCAACTTACGAACGCCAAAAACATGAAATTCATTACGAAGACGAAAACTTTGAAATTTCAATTGATTTTTTCGATAATAAGAATAATATTATTCACGAAGTAAAAAAATCCAACAAAATGGAAGAAACTCATTTATGGCAAGTAAGATTTTACATCTATGTGCTTGATAAAATCGGCTTTAATAATGTTAGCGGAGAAATAGATTATCCATTATTAAAGCAAAAAGTCATTGTAAAACTAAATGAAAAAGACAAAATCAAATTAATTGAATACATTGAAAAAATTAAAGAAATAATTATTGCCGCCGAACCTCCGAAAATCATAAATATGCCTTTTTGCAAAAGTTGTAGTTATTATGAATTTTGCTATATATAAATTAAAATATTTATGAAAAGAGTATTTTATATATTTACACCAGGTCAGTTAAGAAGGAAAGATAACACTATTTTTTTTATTCCATACAAAGATTACGAATATCAAGAAGATGAAAATTACCAGGATTCAATTTTATTAACAACAAACATTGAAAATGAAGAATCCTATCCAAGAGATAAGATCGTCATACCAATACAAGAAATCGATGCATTTTCAATAATGACCGAAGTTAGTTTTAATAACAAATTTATTGATTTTTGCACACAAAATAAAATAATAATCCACTTCTACAATTATTTTGGTTATTATTCAGGGACATTTTACCCTCGAGATTATTTAATAAGCGGCAAATTATTAGTAAACCAAGTTCAAAATTATACGAATAAAAAGAAACGAATTATACTCGCTCGTAAATTTGTTGAAGGAGCAACTTATAATATCTTAAAAAATTTAAAATATTACAATAATCGACAAGTAAATTTAGAAGAAGAAATAAGATTAATAGAAAATTTAACTTACGATATTAATAACATAAATGAAATTGCTGACTTAATGGGAACAGAAGGGAACATACGAAAGATTTATTATTCAACATTTGAGAAAATAATCGGTAAAGAATTTTCAATTTTAACTCGACAATATCATCCACCAACAAACCCAATAAATGCTTTAATTTCCTATATGAATTCACTTGTTTACACATCAGTCATTTCTGAAATATATCGGACACAATTAAACCCCACAATTTCTTATCTACATGAGCCTGGAGAAAGAAGATTTTCTCTGGCTTTAGACATAGCCGAAATATTCAAACCAATTTTTGCAGATAGAATTATTTTTAAAATTATTAATAATAAACAAATACAAAACAATGATTTCGATAAAAAATTAAATGGAATTTATATTAAAGAATCAGCAAGAAAAACAATAGTAAAAGAATTTGACGATAAATTAAAAACCGTTATCAAACATAAAAAAATAAATCGAGAAATCAGTTATAGGCGTATTATCAGATTAGAATGCTATAAAATAATTAAACACATATTGGATGAAGTTGAGTATGAACCATTTAAAATTTGGTGGTAAATGTATTGTATTGTTGTTTATGATATCGGAGAAAAAAGAGTAGGTAAAATGTTAAAATTAACAAGACAATATTTTAGCTGGATCCAAAATTCCGTTTTCGAGGGTGAAACAACAGAAGCAAGATTGGAAGAATTTTTACATAAATCAAAAAAAATAATCAATAAAGATGAGGATTCAATTATAATTTATAAAATGAGCACAAATAAATACTTGACGAGACAAATGATTGGATTGGATAAAAGCAAGTTGACATCAAACTTTTTATAAGATTATAAAAGTTGAAAAATCGTCAACCACTTAAAAAGTATAAAGAAATTAAATAAAAAAAAATTAAAAGTTCCTTGAAAATAATATTGAAATATCGAATAGAGCGATATTTGTCAAGTAACTAATAAAAAAACATAATTATAGGACGACGAAAAAATTTTTGTCAAAAAAGAAATAAAGCATTGATAAAATCGAAGAAAAATGCTTAATTTTGTCGGGGTTACAATCGCACTATATTAGAATTGAAATTTGGATAACTGGCCATGATTGTTATACCAACTGGCGGTTACAATCGCACTATATTAGAATTGAAATGCCTGTACTTACCTTTATCATATTAGAAATTGCTGCGTTACAATCGCACTATATTAGAATTGAAATTATTAGAAATTGCTGCCGACGGTGGGTCGGGTGGGTTACAATCGCACTATATTAGAATTGAAATTTTGTTATGTAAATATTAGAAGCTTTAAAACATTTTGGTTACAATCGCACTATATTAGAATTGAAAT
>CAZCNL010000006.1:79291-81759 GCA_964500435.1 uncultured Chloroherpeton sp.
GTTACAATCGCACTATATTAGAATTGAAATATGGATGCAACGGCATTAAATACATTATTTGGTGATGTTACAATCGCACTATATTAGAATTGAAATGTGGATAAAAACTATTTGGAACTTCAACCTCGCCCTGTTACAATCGCACTATATTAGAATTGAAATTTTAAAACACCTGCGGTTTAAAACCAACTAAGCCCCGTTACAATCGCACTATATTAGAATTGAAATGTTGTTGTAATTGCTGTAATAGTTCTTGCAGTGCCGGTTACAATCGCACTATATTAGAATTGAAATATATTTGTTACATTATTTACATCAGTATCTAAAAGTGTTACAATCGCACTATATTAGAATTGAAATTATGCAGCCGCTGTACCGGTTGTTGGCGATTTTCCGTTACAATCGCACTATATTAGAATTGAAATTCCATCTTTTTTGCTCGTGTTATTTCACCAGCATAAGTTACAATCGCACTATATTAGAATTGAAATTTAATATCGCCTCCCAGCCCCGCTTTTCAAATTGGTTACAATCGCACTATATTAGAATTGAAATATTTTAGTATAAGCAAATAATGCAAGCCCCGACATTGTTACAATCGCACTATATTAGAATTGAAATGTTGTTGTAATTGCTGTAATAGTTCTTGCAGTGCCGGTTACAATCGCACTATATTAGAATTGAAATAAGATAGACCTGGCTACTATAAAGAGACAATAGACGTTACAATCGCACTATATTAGAATTGAAATATCGCTTCCCCTAATGTCATCTCCCATATTTCTACAGTTACAATCGCACTATATTAGAATTGAAATGCGAGTAAACCGTCGTTATCCCTACCACTAAAAACAGTTACAATCGCACTATATTAGAATTGAAATTATGCAGCCGCTGTACCGGTTGTTGGCGATTTTCCAAGTTACAATCGCACTATATTAGAATTGAAATGATTTCGTCTCGTATTTCCACCCGTAACCCTTTTAGTTACAATCGCACTATATTAGAATTGAAATTTTAAATTGCTTTTAATGGAATGAAAATCATTTCTTGAGTTACAATCGCACTATATTAGAATTGAAATTTATTTAGAGAGCGTCGAAAAAGAATATGAAAGCACGTTACAATCGCACTATATTAGAATTGAAATATGGACAACACAGGCGTGTTTTTATCGGTTGTGTAAGTTACAATCGCACTATATTAGAATTGAAATATGGATGCAACGGCATTAAATACATTATTTGGTGATGTTACAATCGCACTATATTAGAATTGAAATCGCATTTGAGCGTTTATTTGTTGCAACTCCATTTGCGTTACAATCGCACTATATTAGAATTGAAATAATTACTCAACTATAACGACGACGAAGTCTCCAATTGTTACAATCGCACTATATTAGAATTGAAATAGATAAAAGATTAAAATAATAATGTTTAATTTAAACGTTACAATCGCACTATATTAGAATTGAAATCTTTTTTTTCTCCTTTGTTTTTTACTATTATACTTCGTTACAATCGCACTATATTAGAATTGAAATCACAGAAACGGGTCAAATTTAAACGAAAACAACAAGGTTACAATCGCACTATATTAGAATTGAAATAAATTTGCATTACACCTGATGCAGAAAGGATATGACGGTTACAATCGCACTATATTAGAATTGAAATATGCATTTTTGCAACCTTCACCGCAAACAATATTTGTTACAATCGCACTATATTAGAATTGAAATGCCATTGACAGTTATGCTTCTGAAAAAGCGATACGTTACAATCGCACTATATTAGAATTGAAATGTTTTGACAGTAGAAGAGGAAGTTGAGCAAATAGTAGTTACAATCGCACTATATTAGAATTGAAATTACATTTTTATGTTTTTGTAGTAGTCAATTAGTTCCGTTACAATCGCACTATATTAGAATTGAAATATATAATGATGAAAGATATGACCATTATGGTTATGAGTTACAATCGCACTATATTAGAATTGAAATGAAAATTAGGAATAGCAATGGAGGGTGTTGGAAAATGTTACAATCGCACTATATTAGAATTGAAATCAAAATAAAATCAATAACTTTTTGTAAGTATATTTGTGTTACAATCGCACTATATTAGAATTGAAATATTTCTTGTAAAACTAATTTCATTGTCCTTCTTAAGTTACAATCGCACTATATTAGAATTGAAATATTGCTATTAGCTGTAAAAATTCGATATCATCTAGTTACAATCGCACTATATTAGAATTGAAATGACTTTTATAAGAAAGAGCGAAGAACATACAGACTGAGTTACAATCGCACTATATTAGAATTGAAATGATAAAGTTAGTGCCGGGACTTGCAGGAGCGACAGCGTTACAATCGCACTATATTAGAATTGAAATTAGTGTCAAAATTTGCTGAGTTTTTTCCTATCCAAGTTACAATCGCACTATATTAGAATTGAAATTA
>CAZCNL010000006.1:81859-161753 GCA_964500435.1 uncultured Chloroherpeton sp.
GTTACAATCGCACTATATTAGAATTGAAATTAATCTAAATACAGTAAATCGCCAATTACAACATCGGTTACAATCGCACTATATTAGAATTGAAATTTTAAAAATTTAAGTATAAGCGAATTTAATACGGTGCAAGTTACAATCGCACTATATTAGAATTGAAATCAAAATACGAAGCAATAAGGAATGCACTTTATATTGAGTTACAATCGCACTATATTAGAATTGAAATTAAATCAATTGAGATTAAAGACGGGGAAATTTATAGGTTACAATCGCACTATATTAGAATTGAAATTATCGCTATATCTTAATGCTATTTCTTTCATGCTTGTTACAATCGCACTATATTAGAATTGAAATCCCTATTACTCCATCCCCAACAATCATCACTGCATCGTTACAATCGCACTATATTAGAATTGAAATATCGGATTTGTCGAAATATAAATCCCGGTGTGCAACGTTACAATCGCACTATATTAGAATTGAAATTTGAACATTCAGATATTTTTTTATCATATACATTTGTTACAATCGCACTATATTAGAATTGAAATGCGTTTTTGTCGTGTCGTCCATAACGCACGGAACTGTTACAATCGCACTATATTAGAATTGAAATTTGCAATATTTATTTGTTTAATAGGTAAAAATCTTAGTTACAATCGCACTATATTAGAATTGAAATTAACATATTGCTCCCAAAAGTCTTGTGCAATTTGAGTTACAATCGCACTATATTAGAATTGAAATGAAGGCAAATCATTGTATTCATCGAAGTAATCACGTGTTACAATCGCACTATATTAGAATTGAAATTATTATATCACTTTAAAACAAGGCACCGAAATAATGTTACAATCGCACTATATTAGAATTGAAATGCTGGACTTAAAAGATATATGGACGACGTCACCTCGTTACAATCGCACTATATTAGAATTGAAATATACGAAATTATTCCAAAAATCTACAACCTTTGTGTTACAATCGCACTATATTAGAATTGAAATTTTATTAAACTAAAAACATTATGGCAAGTGCTGAGTTACAATCGCACTATATTAGAATTGAAATTCTAAAATCTTTTGTAGAAGTTTTTCGGTTTTTTGCGTTACAATCGCACTATATTAGAATTGAAATTTATTTAGTGGAGGTTTAGGAGCATTATTATTATTGGTTACAATCGCACTATATTAGAATTGAAATTTATTTAGTCTCTTCTAATTATATTATTAACCTCGTTACAATCGCACTATATTAGAATTGAAATAAAAAATAAACTACAATCTTTAAATGCCGAATTGCGTTACAATCGCACTATATTAGAATTGAAATAAAGATATTAATAACGACATTGATAAAGTTGAAAAGAGTTACAATCGCACTATATTAGAATTGAAATATCGGCTCTTCTGCAAGCAGTAACAGCATTTACGGTGTTACAATCGCACTATATTAGAATTGAAATTATCGATGATATTAGGGAATTACGCGAGGTATCGTGTTACAATCGCACTATATTAGAATTGAAATCGAGGTGCGATTAGTAGCTTACATTGCTGAAAAAGGTTACAATCGCACTATATTAGAATTGAAATGCCGAAGCATTGGTGAAATTATCGAAGAAGTTCGGTTACAATCGCACTATATTAGAATTGAAATCCAAACGCTATTAAAACCATCAAGGATAGGTTGAGTGTTACAATCGCACTATATTAGAATTTAAATGTAATTGTCTATTGTATTTAATATAAAATATACATGTTACAATCGCACTATATTAGAATTGAAATTAATAAATGTTATCATTAAATGTTTCAGTTATTACTGGGTTACAATCGCACTATATTAGAATTGAAATTTGTTTAAAATAAAACATTCTTCTTCTAATTCGTTTGTTACAATCGCACTATATTAGAATTGAAATCCAATCAATACTACTTGTATTAAATCACCTATGCTTCCGTTACAATCGCACTATATTAGAATTGAAATGAACATCGGGAGCAAACGAACGATGGTAAATAAAGAGTTACAATCGCACTATATTAGAATTGAAATCACAAGAATTAGAGCAGTATAAAACAGAGCAAGAAACAAGTTACAATCGCACTATATTAGAATTGAAATGCAAAATGTAGTTCTTTTTCGTTATGCTTTGAACCAGTTACAATCGCACTATATTAGAATTGAAATCCACCTGTTTTTTCGTCGTCGTTCTTTTCGCACAACGTTACAATCGCACTATATTAGAATTGAAATGCGAACATCATTTTTTGCCCTTTTTTGGTACTTGTTGTTACAATCGCACTATATTAGAATTGAAATTATAAATCATCATTTAATACTGAATTATCATAATTGGTTACAATCGCACTATATTAGAATTGAAATTCAATTATTTCGTCCTGATTTTTATAAAAATCATCTCGTTACAATCGCACTATATTAGAATTGAAATTAATAAAACTGCGACGGGTCTTTTCCTACTATGTCCGTTACAATCGCACTATATTAGAATTGAAATAAAGTTTGAAGGGTAATTAGCAATTTGTCTGTAAAGTTACAATCGCACTATATTAGAATTGAAATTTTGTTAATTTTGGTATATTTTTTGTTTCGATTATGTTACAATCGCACTATATTAGAATTGAAATTTATAAAGCAAGATTTTTTTTTAAATAATATAATATAGTTACAATCGCACTATATTAGAATTGAAATATCCAGAAAGACTATGGGAATATTTTAGCAAGAATGGTTACAATCGCACTATATTAGAATTGAAATCAACATTGAAAGGTTGATATAATATTGAATTGAGGCAGGTTACAATCGCACTATATTAGAATTGAAATAAAATCTCTTGGCTACCTTTAAACTCGGCCGTTTTTGTTACAATCGCACTATATTAGAATTGAAATTATGAATAATATACAATTCATATCACCTTTATCCAGTTACAATCGCACTATATTATAATTGAAATCGCAAAAAATACTAACTGGCGATGATGGCGAGTACACGTTACAATCGCACTATATTAGAATTGAAATATCTTAACTTGTGCAACCTCCACATCAAATGCCACGGGTTACAATCGCACTATATTAGAATTGAAATTTTGCCAAAGATTAGGTTATTCTTTTCCGAAACGCGTTACAATCGCACTATATTAGAATTGAAATAAATAGACATAGTAACAAGAACGCAAAACGTAGTAACGTTACAATCGCACTATATTAGAATTGAAATAAGCAGAAGGGCTGCAGAAGACAATGATGCGGTTGAGTTACAATCGCACTATATTAGAATTGAAATCAACGCTAGAAGGTTAATATAATATTGAATTGAGGCGTTACAATCGCACTATATTAGAATTGAAATATACACGGATTAGTTGCAGTGCAAGGGGATAAAAGAGTTACAATCGCACTATATTAGAATTGAAATGAGACCCAGCCGAGCGGCTTCATTGTAATAATTTTGGTTACAATCGCACTATATTAGAATTGAAATATGTTCATTGCCTTATTGTTTTAATTGTGGTCGAAAGTTACAATCGCACTATATTAGAATTGAAATTTAAATGCATCCAGCAAAGTAATTCAAGACCCTGCAGTTACAATCGCACTATATTAGAATTGAAATCAACGCTAGAAGGTTAATATAATATTGAGGCAGAAGTTACAATCGCACTATATTAGAATTGAAATAAATAATTTACCATAGTTTTGCTTTCTTTTCATACAGTTACAATCGCACTATATTAGAATTGAAATTATAATTCTTTAAAAGCGTCTTTCTGTGCAGGTGTGTTACAATCGCACTATATTAGAATTGAAATACAAAAACGAACATAAAATCATCGTTACCGGTTGCAGTTACAATCGCACTATATTAGAATTGAAATTGAGCAACTTTATTCATTGATGCAGCAATTTGTAGGTTACAATCGCACTATATTAGAATTGAAACGATAAAAAAATTTAAGTTACTTTTAAGTTTCTTTTAAGTTACAATCGCACTATATTAGAATTGAAACATTGGATTGAAAGACCCAACCTGTGCGTGGTACGAAGTTACAATCGCACTATATTAGAATTGAAACACTTTAATAAACTCAACTTTAATAAACTCAATGATTGTTACAATCGCACTATATTAGAATTGAAACGGATTTACTTATTGGCTGTTGCTCGCTGAAAAACTTGTTACAATCGCACTATATTAGAATTGAAATTAAATTTCCATTACACCTCCATTTTTTTTTATTAAGTTACAATCGCACTATATTAGAATTGAAATACACTTGAAATAGAAGGAATTGCAAAACCTTCTGCAGTTACAATCGCACTATATTAGAATTGAAATACAAATAATCTGGTTTTGGTAACATTTTTTTAGTTCGTTACAATCGCACTATATTAGAATTGAAATGAACTACAAGATTTTCCTTTTGCTGCACACGACGACGTTACAATCGCACTATATTAGAATTGAAATAGAAAAAAAATAATATTTTTCATTAAACCTTGGCCCGTTACAATCTCACTATATTAGAATTGAAATCAGTTATATTTGTATAATTCCAATACATTTACTCCAGTTACAATCGCACTATATTAGAATTGAAATTATTCTATCTTTTTGAACATCGGAAACTTTAATTTGTTACAATCGCACTATATTAGAATTGAAATAGCCCCGAGGAAGAAGTAGAGCAAATAGTAGAAAATGTTACAATCGCACTATATTTGAATTGAAATAATATCCACTTATTGTCATAATGCACGGGTTCACTTGTTACAATCGCACTATATTAGAATTGAAATGCGGGCACGGTTAGTTCCAAAGGTGGAATCGGTGACGGTTACAATCGCACTATATTAGAATTGAAATGTATAAGCGATTGTTTGCTGTTTTAATTGGCTTTGTGTTACAATCGCACTATATTAGAATTGAAATCCCACCTGTGCTTTGTTTCCATCCTTTGTCCCTTTGTTACAATCGCACTATATTAGAATTGAAATACGTTTCTTTTCTATCTTTTAATACTGTTACCTCAGTTACAATCGCACTATATTAGAATTGAAATACCTTATACTGTTCAAGTTCTTGCGTGAACACGGGGGTTACAATCGCACTATATTAGAATTGAAATTAAAACAACAAAAAAACATAGACCGTGTGAACCTGTGTTACAATCGCACTATATTAGAATTGAAATTTTACTACAAACCTACAAGCACATTACTGCATAAAAGTTACAATCGCACTATATTAGAATTGAAATTTAAATATTTTATTTTATTATCAATTATGAATATTTGAGTTACAATCGCACTATATTAGAATTGAAATAGAATTTGGAACATTTTCATAGATCGTCCTCCGCGGTTACAATCGCACTATATTAGAATTGAAATTCAAACACAAGTTTAAATTCCAACGAATGCACACCGTTACAATCGCACTATATTAGAATTGAAATACAAGAGGCGGCAGAGTTGATCCCTAAGACAAATCCGGTTACAATCGTACTATATTAGAATTGAAATATTTCATAATCCACGCTCCTTTGTTTGCACTTTCGTTACAATCGCACTATATTAGAATTGAAATGACTAAAACATTACTATAAAAGAAAATTATATAAAAGTTACAATCGCACTATATTAGAATTGAAATACTTGTCAGTCGCATTGTAATAAAGCTTTATGGCGTTACAATCGCACTATATTAGAATTGAAATATAACCATATCAATTGCGTTTGCAAAATGGACGTTGTGTTACAATCGCACTATATTAGAATTGAAATTCTTGCTCTTTATTTGAAAATATTATTTTATTATGTTACAATCGCACTATATTAGAATTGAAATTTTTATCAAAACTGTGTTCAAAAATTTGGGGGTTAGGTTACAATCGAACTATATTAGAATTGAAATCTGTATTTACCTGCTTCTTGCGCCGATGCTCCGTAGGTTACAATCGCACTATATTAGAATTGAAATTTAATTTCTACCCCGGTTTTAAATAAGTATAGAGCGTTACAATCGCACTATATTAGAATTGAAATATCAAAAAAGGGGTCGGCTCTATAACTCGAGCCCCGTTACAATCGCACTATATTAGAATTGAAATATTTAGATAGCATTGATGCATTATTTACCAATTACAAGTTACAATCGCACTATATTAGAATTGAAATGAAAAAATATGCAAGACGAAACACTGGTTGAGCTGCAGTTACAATCGCACTATATTAGAATTGAAATAAACATACACCCTTTCAGCATAAAAATTTTTATTATGTTACAATCGCACTATATTAGAATTGAAATCAACGCTAAAAGGTTAACATATTGAGGCAGAAAAGAGTTACAATCGCACTATATTAGAATTGAAATCTGTGCCTGAAAAAATTTGATGTATTTTTGTTTGGGGTTACAATCGCACTATATTAGAATTGAAATTTTTATCAGAACTGTGTTCTAAACTTTGGGGGATGAGTTACAATCGCACTATATTAGAATTGAAATTATTATTAAATATTAAATAATTGTAATTGAGAATTGGTTACAATCGCAATATATTAGAATTGAAATGCGGTTCACAACGGATGCCGGATAAGCTACTGGAAGTTACAATCGCACTATATTAGAATTGAAATTTTAATTCTTTTCTTTGTTCTTCTGTCAATGCGGTTGCGTTACAATCGCACTATATTAGAATTGAAATTTTCAGAATTCCGTTTTTCTAAACGTCGTTTTCGGTTACAATCGCACTATATTAGAATTGAAATTATCAATAAAATCATTATTTCTAAATGTTTCATATGCGTTACAATCGCACTATATTAGAATTGAAATGTTCTAAATGAAGAATTAGATGCACTAATAAATAAGTTACAATCGCACTATATTAGAATTGAAATGCAATTTGGACAGACCCAGCATTCCAAGGGGTTCCTGTTACAATCGCACTATATTAGAATTGAAATGTTACGTGCGGTGCTGTTGGAAACAGATGTATTTAGTTACAATCGCACTATATTAGAATTGAAATCAACATTGAAAGGTTGATATAATATTGAGACAGAGTTACAATCGCACTATATTAGAATTGAAATAAGACGAGAGCAAAAAATTTTGCGAAGATGTTAGAGTTACAATCGCACTATATTAGAATTGAAATATTTATATGATTTTACGGTTGGCAATTTGCTTAACTGTTACAATCGCACTATATTAGAATTGAAATACAAATACTTCTGCTAAACTTAAATGCACTGGAATGTTACAATCGCACTATATTAGAATTGAAATCCAGCAAAAAACAAGGTTGCATTTTTCCGTGCAAAGTTACAATCGCACTATATTAGAATTGAAATGAAATTTGCTTAACGCAAGTAAGCCGTTTGAAGAGCGTTACAATCGCACTATATTAGAATTGAAATGCCAGCGTTATGAATAATTAAGTAAAACAAATTTGGTTACAATCGCACTATATTAGAATTGAAATGAGTTTGAAGGCATTTTAATTACTGAAGCCGAACACGTTACAATCGCACTATATTAGAATTGAAATTAACTATTGTTCACAAATTTATGTAATTGCTCATAATGTTACAATCGCACTATATTAGAATTGAAATAGTCTTGGTTTTTCCAAAATGCACTTGTAACTGCACGTTACAATCGCACTATATTAGAATTGAAAATTTTTAGATGTTTAAGTCCCAATAAAGACAAACAAGATGTTTTAATTTTTGTTTAATTCCTCTGTGATACTTGATTAGATGTTATTTTAGAGGATTTGCTCATTGTGTGTTTTGTGACTCGGGCGGGGATCGAACCCACGACCCTTAGATTAAAAGTCTAATGCTCTACCATCTGAGCTACCGAGTCGTCAAATATTTTTAACATTTGTTTTTTATAGAACTTCAAAATTACAAACTTTTTATGAATTATCAAAATATTATTTTCAATTTTATTAAATTTATCTCTCATTTATTTATTATATGTTAGCTTTAAGTAATTTTGAACTTTTATTCGTTATTCTAATTTTAATTTAACTATCATTTTATGAAAATTTTTATGCTATTTTTCGACTACAAAATTTCTTCTTTTTTATATATTGCTCTTTTGCTTTTTGTTGTAAATACTAATTCTTCAAAAGCAATCACTGAATCGTATTTGAATATTTCGACAGGTGGTTCCACTAATGCTTTTTATATTGATTCGATTAAAAATGTTGTTTCGAACTCGTTCGGTTATGGGATTAATTATTATCCGGATAGTTCAAAATTCGGATATTTTGCGGATTTATCTTATTTAAATTATATAAATTACACTGACCGAAATTTCTTTAATTCTAATCTCGGATTTATGTATACTTATGATTTTTCCAACGAACTCAAGGATTTATTCAATACTTCGGCATCATTTTCGAGCAGATTTGATGCTTCAACTTATACAATTTTTGATTATTTGCAATTCTTATTAAATTTCAGTTATATTCATAACTATTCGGAAACTACAAGTTTCGATATTTCTTATTTTCCGAGATACAGAAGCTATTTGAATTATTCAAATATAAATTATTACGAAAATGCTTTAAGTGCCAGTTATTCCGATTATTTTGAAACTAAAACAAACTTGAATTTTACTGCAACATTGCTTAATAAAAATTATATTACTTCGAGTCAGCACAGTTCAATGATGACAATGCAAATTAATGAGAAGCCGAAAACTACAAATTTTATTCAAAAGAAAGGTCCTAAGTGGAATACGAATCCAGGCGACGCACAAAATACTGCAAATAACTTGAATTCAATGCAAAATTCTGCAAAAAGCATAACTCAATTAACAGGTAATTTACATCTTGCGCAAAATATCTTCGAGAGCACGGGATTGGAGCTTTCGCTTTTTGCGAGCCGCTATTTAAGTAAAATGACGCCCGTAAATATTGATGGTGCTTTCGCTTTTATTGGAGAAGCCGAACTTTTCGATGACCCTTATAGCTTTGAAAACACTTCAATTTCGTTAACTTTAAATCAAATTTTGCCTTATGATATTTTTGGTAAAATGACTTTTTCATATTTGGATAAAAATTATAATACTTATATTTTACAAAGTGATTCATCTAAATTGCAAAGAAAAGATAAAGTTTATTTTTCAAACATTTCTTTAACCAAAGACTTCGAAATACGTGATTTTTTATTTAATTCTATTTCAATAGAATTAGCATATACATATTTCAAAAATGAATCAAATTTAAGCGAATTTCTTTTTAATTATAACGATTTGTATTTATCTTTTACTTTTAATTTTTAAAGAAAAATGATTAATCTATTTTACAACATTAGCTCATTAGTTCAAATAAGCAATAGCCAGCAACAATTCAAGGTTGGCGAGGATATGCGAAATATAAATGAAATTAATAATGGCGCAATTTTGTTTGATGAAAAAATATTATGGGTTGGAAAAAGTGAAGAAGTTGCTGATTTTATCAATAAAAATAAATTGGAAATTAGTCAAAGTGTCGATTTGAGTGGGAAAACTTTAATACCTGGTTTTACAGACCCTCATACGCATATTATATTTGGTGGAAATCGTAGTAATGAATTTGCTCGCAGATTAGAAGGAGCCACATATATTGAAATCGCACAAGAAGGCGGTGGAATACTTTCTACTGTAAGGGCAACAAGGGAAGCAACTCTCGATGAATTAGTAATGTCAGCATCCAAATTAATTGAAAATGCCATCAAAAATGGTACTATTGCATTGGAAATTAAAAGTGGTTATGGATTAAATACAGAAACTGAAATAAAAATGCTCGAGGCAATTGAGATTTTAAAAAGAAAATATCCTATTTATATTAAATCTACATTTTTAGGAGCACACGATTTTCCGCCGGAATATAAAAATAATCGTGACGAATATGTAGATTTACTTTGCGAAGAAATGTTACCAAAAGTTGCTGAAAAGAATTTAGCAGAATATTGCGATGCCTTTGTTGATAAAGGATATTACACATTGGAACAAGGCGAAAAAATCTTTATGAAAGCAAAACAACTTGGTATGAAAATAAGGATGCATTGCGATGAACTTGCGGATGTTAATGCAGCTAAACTTGCTGCTGAACTTGGTGCGATTTCTGCGGATCATTTGCTTTTTGTAAACGATGAAAGTTTAGTGTTAATGCAACAAAAAGGCACAGTCGCAACTTTATTACCGGGTACTTCATTTTTTATTCGGATGCCTTATGCCAATGCTCGGAAAATAATCGAAATGGGTGTAATTACAGCATTAGCAACTGATTGCAACCCCGGTTCTTCATTTACAGAAAATATGCAAATGATTTTGTGGCTCGCCGCAATTAATTTAAAAATGACCGCCGAGGAAGCATTGACTGCGGCTACTTTGAACTCTGCTTTTTCGTTACAACTTTCCGATAAAATCGGCAGTATTGAACCAGGGAAAGATGCTTCGTTTTTAATCTTGAATATTAATTCATATAAAGAATTGTTTTACCATTTCGGACATAATCACGTCGAAAAAGTATATATCAATGGCAAAGCTTATTAATTTCAAAATGTTAAAAAGTAAAAAAAATAAAAAATACATTGTTGCTCTTAACTTTATTATTTATTCAATAATATTATTTTTTACATTTCAGATAAATTCACTATCTCAAAACAGACAACCAATTTTACTAAAAAATGCAGATAGTTTGGTCGGAATTACATTAGAAAATTCGCAGGTTAGAAATTTTATCGGTAATGTGATTTTTGAGCAAGGAAATATAATACTAACTTGCGATACTGCAATTCAATATATTGATCAAAATAGAGTCCAATTAATTGGAAGGGTGAATATTAAACAAGATTTAACATTAATAAAATCGAACAGAATTAATTATACAGGTAACAATAAAATTGCCAATGCAGAAGATTATGTTGAAATACAAGATACGGCAAACACCTTGAAGGCTAAGACAGGAACGTACAATTTAGACACAAAAATCGCTCACTTCAAACAAAATGTTTCCATCGAAAATGATTCAATATTAATTTTTACTGACGAACTTGTTAATAATACTTCGAACGATGAATCTTTTGCAACAGGAAATGTGCGTGTTTATGGAAAAAAAATTCGTACAGCAACTATTTGTGATACATTAGTTTACAAACCAAAACAAGACTTTTTATTAGCGTATAGCAATGCCGGTTTTTTTTATATTGATTCCGTCAAAAAAAATTATGATTCTACACAAAAAACGCATAAAGTTGAATTCGATACATTATCTGTTTTTGCAAATACAATATTCGGAAATCAAGCTAAAGGACAAGAATTTTACCAGTTCTTAGATAGCGTCGAAATAATCAAAGGATTAATAAAATCAAAATGCAACAAAGCAGATTACTTTAAAACGGGCGATAGTATTTTATTAACAGGTGAACCTGTCGTTTGGTACGATAGTTTACAGCTTTTTTCAGATTCAATTTCTGTAATATTCCCTGGACGAAATATAAAACAAATTAAACTTGTGAATAATTCATTAGTAATTTCAACTAGCGATTCGTTAGGTTTGGGACGAATTAACCAAATAACAGGCAAAGACATAGATATCAATTTTGAGCGAGATTCTATAAGGGCAATAATAAGCAAAAACGATGCCCATAGTTTGTATTTTATTACAACTGACGATGGTGAAAGCGGTGCTCAAACAAGCGGTGCTGATACAATTAAAATTTATATGCAAAATAATGAAGTTAGCGATATTGTGTGGCGTAGTGCTGCTTTTATCGATTTTTATCCCGATAATATTATCACAAACCCTAAAGATTTATTTTTGCCAAAATTTAGAAAAAGAGAAGATTTACCCAAAAGGCGAAATTTCCCCGAAAAACCGTTTAATCGTTAATTATTGCAATCTTTTGAACACTTGATAAAGAGCCTGTGCGAGATTGTGAATATACTAAATAAATGCCCGTTGATACAAGCGAGCCTAATTCATCAGTTCCATCCCAGATGATTTTCCGTGAATTTGTTGAAAATCGTTTTATTAATTTACCCGAAATTGTCGTAATCATAACATCACTATTGGCGGCTAATCCATCTATTATTAATCCTTCATCTTTTTTCAAATTATATGGTTGAGGATAACATTGAATATTATAATTAGCAACTGGTTGAACATTTAAAGTGGAAACTTCGTATAGCCCATTATTTGTGCCTATGTATATTTTCCCATTTACATCATCTCCGGCAATAGATAAAATAACATTATCTTGTAATGGCGAATTCGTGTTATTTATGATTGTTAACACTTCTGTTGCATCAGGATTTAACACCCAAATGCCATCATTTGTTGCTATCCATTTATTATCAACTGGGTCAACATAAATGCCGTTAACGACTTGACTGGAAAGCAATTTAATATTTCTTACTATTGGTTTTTGATTTAATAAAACAGCAGAAGTATTAAAAATAGAAGAAAGCCCGTAGCTTGTTCCAATCCATAAAATATCATTTTTATCGATTGCTAAGCAATTTTGTTGATTCGAAGATAAATTTGGATATGATGCTGTTGTAATATTCCCACATACGTCATCTTGCGTATTTTCCAATGTGTTATTCTCATTAAAATAAAAAAGGCCACCGGATAATGATGAAGCAACCCATTTTGTATTATTACCATCAATTACCATATCCAAAAACCACCGATAACTATCATTGACACAATTTTGAAACTTGTAGAAATTATTATTCTTATCTAATGCAACCAACAGTGGACCTGCTGATGTCTCGCCATAATTTACAATCCAAATTGTACCGTCTTTTGATTGCTTAATATTGCCAATTACTACGAAATTTGGGTCAGTTGCAATACCAGTCAATGGTGAATTTGTATTATCATAAATTGAAAAGTTATTGTTTTTATCAATTTTCAAAGCACCAACTCCCCAAGAACTTCCCATAATTGAGCCATCATCGAGAGGTGAAACGAAGATGTAGCCATTTGTTTTGATTTCGGGATTTTTTTCCACGAAATAATTTTCCCAATTATTGCCATCAAATTTCATTAATCCACGTGATGGACTTTTGCCTGTTGCCGCCCAAAGATTTCCATTTTTGTCTGTTGATAATTTATAAAATATGTTGCTCGAAGGTGAATTTGGCGTTACTAAATTATATTTTGAATTTGTTCTATCAGCAAAAGCAATTCCTGAGTTTTGATAAATTATAAAAGGCAAATTAAAATCAATCAACGGTCTTAATTTATCGACAGGATAAAAAAACTTAATTTTTGTGGCAGGATTTTTCAGTTGCAATGGAAAATCATACTTATTTAAATCAAGTACTTTATAATCCGTTGTATAATATACTTTATTCTCATAAATTGTTAAGTTACGAATTTCTGTACTTTCATTCAAAATATTAGAAACACTGTCACTTTCAAATTTGTAGATATTATTTTTTGAAGCAAAATAAATAACACCTTTTAATTGAACTATATCGTTTAATTGGGAACCGCCTGTCATTGCATTAATTGGATATGTTTTCCAACTTTTTGGGTCCGTCAACTGTGAGTTAGTTGAAGAAATTGCAAGCCCTTCACTTGTTATAACATAAATTTTATTGTTGTAAAGTATTGCTTTGATTGCTGCCGCATTAGTTGAAAAATCGCCAAATTTCATCACAGTTTCAATAAATACTTTTTTTGTTTTATCG
Organism: uncultured Chloroherpeton sp.; assembly: GCA_964500435.1. Taxonomy (GTDB): domain Bacteria; phylum Bacteroidota; class Ignavibacteria; order Kapaibacteriales; family UBA2268; genus GWF2-33-9. Next base: position 95,612 of record CAZCNL010000006.1, read on the forward strand.
AAAACTGTTAATCCGAAATTAGTGCAAATATATAGCAAATTGCCATTTTCTAGAAATGAATTGATTTGTTTATCTAAAAATGAACTCTTATAAACATCTAAAATTAATGTAACTTCTTTATTTTGATTAATTTTATTAATCGCACCAGAATTCGAACCTACATATATTTCACCATTACTTTCATCTAAATATAATGCAGTTAAATTATTATCCCATAATCCATTTAAATTATTTATATTTTGACTATTTTTTTGTTCGATATTATAAATGAATAATCCGCCTGTTGAAATTGCATAAATACTTCCATCTTTGGAAAGGGCAAAGTCGTTCATATTTGACAGCGATGTATAAACTTTCCAACTGAACAAATTGAGTTCGCTTTCGGATTTTGAAATGAGCACGAAAAAAGTTATAATGACTATGAAAGCAAGTTTATTTTTCATAAGAATAAATTTAATTCTCTAACTATTGAATAAATTAGACGAATATAGTAAAATTATGATTGTTTTATGTATAATATTAAGTATTGTTTAACTTGATTTATAACTCTTTTCGCAAACGAGCGACTGGTATTTTTAGTTGTTCTCGATATTTTGCAATAGTACGACGAGCGACGTTGAAACCTAATTCTTTTAATTTACTACTAATTAAATCATCGCTCAAAGGTTTATTTTTGGGTTCATTGTCGACCATTTCTTTGATTTTTTGCTTTATCAATGTAGTTGATACTTCTTCACCTTCATCATTTGGCAAAGCTTCGCTGAAAAAGTATTTCAATTCAAATGTACCAAATTCCGTTTGGACAAATTTATTGTTTACAATTCGGCAAACAGTGGAAATATCTAATCCTGTTATGTCGGAAATATCTTTGTAAATCATCGGTTTTATATATTCCGGACCTTTTAAGAAAAATTCTTTTTGAATACCAGCAATTGCACTCATTACTTTTAACATTGTCAATTTTCTTTGTTGAATTGCTTGTATTATGAATTTTGCATCATCATATTTTTGTCGAAGCCATTGTTTTGTTTCTTTATTGAATTTTTTATCTTTGGCTTCTTTTTTCATTATTTCATATAATTGATTGATTTTAACCGGTGGTATTGTGCTATCATTCAAAATTACTTGTGGTTCATTTGTTTCTTCATTTTTTTCGATGATAAAATCAGGAATAATTGTGTTCATTTCAGAATGTGAATAACCATCACCAGGTTTCGGATTAAATTTTTTAATAACTTCTATTGCATCTTTCAACTCATCTTCGGAAATATTCAACTTTTTCATTACATCTTTGAAATGCTTCTTGGAAAATTCATCGAACGTTTCTGACAAAACACGCAAAGCATTAGATTGAGCCCGTGTTGGATTAGAAATCGCCTTCGCTTGTGCTACAAGGCATTCTTGAATATTTCTTGATGCTATTCCCGGTGGGTCGAGTTGTTGTATTAATTCCAAAATTCTTTCGGCTTGTTCTAATTTTACTGGTTTTAATAATTTATTCGAGTTTTTGAAATTTTCACTAATATATTGGAATGATTCGTTCGAAATTAAATCAGGATTATCGGCTAAAATATCCCCTAAAATTCGCTTGCTCGATGGGTCAACCGTATAATTATATGCCGGGTTTACCTTCGATTGATATTCCTTCATATTATTGTGATTTATGAATTCTTCTTTTTGCCGTTCGAAATTCAATTCGGCAATATGTGAATTTGATTCTTTTACAATATCAACTAATTCACGACGTAAATAACCATCGTCATCTACGTTCCACAGTATATGTTTCCCAAGTAATTGCTCTTCTTCTGTTTCTAAATTTAAAAGGAGTTGTTTTTCTAACTCCTCCAAGAAATACGGATTATCTTTGATTTGAAAATCAGAATTTTCTTCGTCGTCATCGTAAGTTGTATTTTTATTATTTCTTATAACTTCTGCATCTTCTTGCAAAACCATTGAGTAAAATTCGTATGGGTCATCATCTTCAACTGGGTTATAGTTCGAAAGTGGGATTTCGTTTTCTACTTTTATTTTGTCAAAATAATATTCATCATCATCTTGAATAAAATTATTTGAATCATCTATTCCATCATCGTCCAAAGTATTCGACTTTGGTATATAATCCAAGTAATCATCTTTATCATTTGCATAAATCTCTTCCAATGAACTTTCAGGTTCTGGTTCATAAATTTCTTCATTAGTTACAATACCATTTTCATCCTCTGCTAACTCGAGCAAAGGATTTTCTTCCATTTCCCTTTTTAACTCTTGTTCAAATTGTATAAGAGGCATTTGCAACAATTTCAAATATTGAATTTGTTGGGGTGTTAAAGTCTGCTGCAAACTTGTTTTTAATCCAACTGAAACATTCATTGCCATTTAATTACTCTTCTTCCTTTTTAATTTTTTGCTGTTGAACTAAGTTAATTAATTCTTGTAATTTATTATAAAAATCCTCCGAAAATCTTCGAATTATAGCTTCTTTCAAAAAATTCCCCATTATAATATTTTCTGATTTGCCTTTTTCTAAGGCGGGACGGCAAATTTCGAATTCTTCGTAAACTAAATTATTTCCACGAATTCTTATTGGAAATAAGTGGCAAGAAATTGGTTTACGAAAATCAGATTTACCTTCGAAATAAGCACGTTCAAGGGCGCATTTTGCAATGTCTCCATCGTAGTAAACAAAAACACAATCTCGACTATTTATACAAACTGTTGTTAAAGAACCTTCGATATCGACTTCCCAAAAACCTTTCTTATTGATGTAATTAATATTTCGTTCACTTAAATATTCCTTAGCTGCTTCGAGATTGCGTTCGATTAATTCGAGTTCTTCGCCTAATAAAGGTGCGCCGCTTCCCCCGTAAACTGTGCAACATCCACCCTTACATTTCGCTAAATCGCAAGAATAATGTACTTGTGCTATATTTTTATCTATTGAGTAATTTTCGAACATCTTAATAAATTCCGTGCCAAATTTTACGAATTTAAGAATTTTTTTTTAATTTTATAAATAATTTTTAAACAATTTTTTTTAAACATACAAAAATATTAAAGTTATGAAAAAAATAATAGTCCTTTTTACTGCAATTAGTTTTTTGTTTAGTTGTTCGTCCTCTGGTATTTCTGTTTTCAAAGTTTATGAAAAAGGTGGTGGCGACATCGATACAAAAGCCGTCGCTGATAAAATCAAAGATGCGGACATAGTATTATTTGGCGAATTACATAATAATTCACTTGCTCATTGGCTCGAACTCAGACTCGCAAAAGAAATGTTCAAAGAATTTGGCAACAATTTAATTCTTGGTTCTGAAATGTTCGAATCCGATACTCAAATTATGATTGATGAATATTTCAAAGGACTTTATCCTACAAAAAATTTCGAAGATGAAGCTAAACTTTGGAAAAACTATTCAACAGATTATAAACCTATATTAGAATTTGCACGACAAAACAAATTACAATACGTTGCAACAAATATCCCACGCCGCTATGCTGCTTTCGTTGCCCGAAACGGATTAGATAAACTTGCTGAGTTGCCAGATGCCGCAAAAAAATATATTGCCCCAATCCCAATTAAATATGACCCAAATTTATCTGCGTATAAACAAATGGCTGAAATGCCCTCTCATAGTAAAGATGTGAAATTTTTAGCCGAAGCCCAAGCTGTGAAAGATGCTACGATGGCTTATTTCATTTTGCAATATTTTCAACCAGGGAAAAAATTCTTGCACTACAATGGTGCTTATCACTCCGACGATTTCCAGGGAATTGTTTGGTATTTGAAGCAATATAAACCTGATTTAAAAATTGTTACAATTACTACTGTTGAAGCTGAAAATCCTGATTCTTTGTCAACTGAATTTAAAAATAAAGCCGATTATATTATCGTAATTCCCGATGATATGACAAAAACATATTGAAAAATTATTGCTCTTGGGCAATGCTTTTGTATAATTTAATGAATTCCTCATATTCTGTTTGAAAAGAACGCTTCTGATGATGTTGTTTCTGATTTTTAATATATTCAAATACCTTTTCAATTTGATTCGCTAACGGTAAATGTTGCATAACCATTTAGTAATGCAAACTTTCCGTCAATATTATAAATAAGTTTAACCAAGGTTCACGGAGGTGCACGGAGTATTTTTTTCTCTGTGTTCCTCTGCGTTCTCCGTGGTAAATTTTTTTTTAACCACAGAAGGCACGGAGTCTTTTTCTCTGTGTTCCTCTGTGTCCTCCGTGGTATTTTTTTTAACCACAGAGACACGGAGGTGCACGGAGTATTTTTTTCTCTGTGTTCCTCTGCGTTCTCCGTGGTAAATTTTTTTTTAACCACAGAAGGCACGGAGTCTTTTTCTCTGTGTTCCTCTGTGTCCTCCGTGGTATTTTTTTTTAACCACAGAGACACAGAGGTGCACGGAGTATTTTTTTCTCTGTGTTCCTCTGCGTTCTCCGTGGTGAATAGTTTTTTTTAACCACAGAGACACAGAGGTGCACGGAGTATTTTTTTCTCTGTGTTCCTCTGCGTTCTCCGTGGTAAATTTTTTTTTAACCACAGAAGGCACGGAGTCTTTTTCTCTGTGTTCCTCTGTGTGCTCCGTGGTGAATAGTTTTTTTTAACCACAGAGGCACGGAGGGGCACAGAGGTTGTTCTCTGTGTTACTCTGCGTTCTCCGTGGTGAATAGTTTTTTTTAACCACAGAGGCACGAAGGGGCACAGAGGTTGATTATTTTGACCCCTCCACTATCCTTATCTCCTCCTCTGTTAAATCGTACAGCTGATATACCAATTTATCTATCTCACGCTCAAGCTCCTGGGTATCGGACTGCGGAGCCGATCATTTCGAACAAAAATTAAACAATCAATTATAGAAAAAAATTAAAGCATCTAAAGATATACATAAGATTGGGGGGGAGTCAATCCAATATCTTGAATCTTTAAATAATTGTCATATAATTTTACTTCTCCAATTTTTAGTGCATAACCAAAATATACACCTTTAAAATATTGCCAGAAATAATCTTCATTTATTCCAGCATATTTATTGGTTATTTGCCATAATAAGTCCAAGTCTTTTTTAATAATCTCTTCAATAACGAATTCACCCACAACTAATTTCAAAGGGGACGTTGCATAAATTACTACTTTGTCAACATCTTTTTTAAAAATTTTTCTCCTAAATTCAAATTTCTTTTCTCCGTTTATAATTTTCTCAACAAATTCTGGCTTAATTGATAATAAAACTTTCATCGATATTTGCCTCCTTAATTATAGTTATTAAATCCTTTTTCGTTATTTCTTTTAACCCTCTTAACTCATTTTTTTCACCAGTTAAAATATTAAGCTCTAACAGTCTTTTTCTTATCAACTTGCTTCTTTGTTCTGGTGTAAGTGAATAAATATGAAGAAAGTTAATCAAAAAAGGACGAAAATCTTTATTATAATTCCACCATTCTTTTAATTTTTCATCAGAAAAAATACTTCTTTTCCTTGCTTTTTGAATAAATTCTAGTTCACTTCTAATATTATCAAATTTCTCTTCAACAAGAGCTATCGTCGTTATTAGCGCTGAATAATAAGCTGATTTATCTTTTTCTGCTGTTCGATAAAAAAGGAGAATATTTCCTTTTTTTATATCTCGATTTAATGAGCGAGAAATATAGGTTTTTGATATAGCATTACGATGTGGTTTGTCTTCCTTAAAATTATCTGGTGATTCAGTTCTCAAAATAGAGTCGGGAAGTAACTCTGTATGATAGTCTGGCCATATTGGAACAATGAAGATCCTGTTGTTATTATTAAGTGATATAAATGGATAAGTTTTTCTTGGATAATTTATATCAACCATTGGAGTAAAGTCTCTTACATAAACAAGCTCACCTGTGCTTTTTTTGATCCCCCATTTATTAAACCCCCATTCCTCTAGTAAATTAATTAATCTTTTTTGTTCATCTCTTTTGTCAAATATGGTAACATAAATTTCATTTACCTTTTGCCTAATGGCATTATCAAAAACAATCTTTAAAAATCTTTCTCCCAATCTGTAACCATTTAATGCTACTTTAAATGTTCCAATTTTTAATCTCTTTTCCTTTTGAGAAAAAATTGGTTCTATGTCATTATAGTTTTCGTCTTTTCCTTCGATTTTGAGATACAAAAAAGCGCATACTTTACCATCAGCCATTGAGATATATACAGGTTCATTTGACTTTTTACTGAACCAAGTTTCAAAGCTTCTATAATCTTCTTTGAATGTATTAAAAAAAGTATCCTTTAAATCAATTTTTCCAAAATAAGACTTTTCTACACTTAATACTTTATAATCTGTAAGATCCGGAAACTCTCTGTTTACAAGCTCTAAAAAACTTTCGATTGTAAAAACTTTTTCCGAAATATTTAACAAATTAGCTTTTTGGTGTATTTTTTTATCTTCTGTTATAAGGATATCAACAGTACCTCTAAAAACTTCATTTAATAACAATGTATCATTTTTATCATTTTCGTTTTTATCATGTATTTTTGATATACTTTCAACTTCTAGTTCAACTTTATTTAATGTTATTAATTCATTATAAGCATATAACTTGATATTAAATGTAATTTTCTTATCCTTATTTTTTAATTTATTGATTTCTTGTTTTGTTACTGGATGGATGTATTTTTGAGCGTTTATTTTATCAAGCCAATTAAATAATTTCCCTATATCAGGGTTAATGATTTTTTCGGTTTCCCGATGTATAATTATGTTTGTATCAAGAAGAACTTTAGAGTTTTTCATAATTTTTTCCTCTTAAATTTTGTTTTTATATATACATCCCCTCCACCATTTCGTCCATTTCTTTCTGTACCATATTCAGTTGAGCTTCTGCTTCGACTTCAATTATTTTACCCTCAAACTTTGATTTTTGAATATTATATGCACGGTTAAAAATTCCTTCAAATTGTTTCAATTGGTCTGCTGATGGAATAATGATGGGTAATTGACGAGCATCGTTGATTTGGAAATGAGATGTTGAATTTACAAAATGATCCACATACTCACTTATAAATTTAGAATTAATTAAACAAACAAAATACCAATCAGGCAAAGTTGTAATACTAAATAAGGACATGGTTAGAACGTCATAGATGCCATTTTCTTTAACTCTTGCTTTAAGATAAGTTGAATTTACATCAGTCCAGCAAAACCCTTCACGGAAATAGAATTGTGGATTGCGAACTACCGGCATTCCTTCCCCTTTTTTGCCTGAGTTTTCTTTTAGAAATTTCACATTCTCTCTACTCCAATCGATATAATAAGGTGTTGGGGCATACCAGCGGTTACCGTCTTTATCACCTTTATCGTAAGGTACAAAAGTTCTTTTGCTCTGAATGCCATTCAGTTTTTCATCGTCGGTAAGCAAATCTACATTGGCTATTTCATTCTCGTGGACAATACGATATAGCCAGCCCTGACCAAATATATCACGTCCCTGCTTTTCTTTCAAATTATCAAAAAGTTGTCGTATTTCTTGTTCACTAAGTGCGTCTAAAAATTGTTGAGCATCGACTTTGGTTTTTATATTTTCTTTTTTGCAAAATTCAGTGGCTAACAACAGTTTTTCAGGTCTTTGTATTCTTACATTTTCTGCCCACTTAGTACCATCTAATACACCTATGTATTTTCCATTGTTAGCTGTGGCTAAACCTTGACCACCTTCAGTAATGAGCCCCAATAAAGTAATATCACCAGGTTGTAAAGAGTTACGGTATGTTTCAAGTTCTATTTTATTTTTTTCAATATTCTTGCTTGTTGAAATTTTATCCCACCATTTGGTAAGAAGTTCATTTACTTTTCTTCCGAGCTTATCGTATATTTTTTTGTTGTGATCAGTTGGTATGAAAAAAACTTTGTTAGGTACGTTAGCATAGTCGTTTTGGGGAAAGGTATACTTTTGAGGATCGGTAAAACTTTTTTTACCATCGAAAAATAATACGAAATGATCTGATTGAGGAGGTTCTTTTTTAACAATTGTAATACAAGTATCAACCATTGCATTTTCAAAAGGATTTGCAGTATCAAAGAATTGTAGAATTGTATTTTTTAGAAGTAATTCTCTTAAATTCTTTTTTGTTTGAATTGTCCAGAAGGTTTTTGAAGTAATAAACGAAAGTATTCCATTTTGTTTTAATATTTGCATAGATTTAAAGAAAAAATGGTTATAAGTATCATCGGCAAAACCATATTTACTTTTTAGTAAAGTTTTCATTTTTTCGTCTACACCCTTGGTCGAAATATACGGCGGATTACCAATAACAATGTCAAAACCAAGAAAATTGCCTAAGTCGTCTAAAACTTCCGGAAACTCGAATCGCCATTCTAATTTGTTTTTGTCTTCTAATAAATCTTTAATCTTATTAATTTCAATGGCGATTTTTCCAATTTCATTTAGTAGTTTAAGTTGTTTTTCTTTATGAACTATTTTTTGCTCGGGGCTTAATTCTATGTCTAATGTTTGGCTTTCATATTTTTGATGATATTCCTCATTCAATGCCTTTAATTTAAGTTCAAGTTCGGATTTGGAAATAATAAACCCTTTTAAGTTATTTTTATCATTTTCAATATCTTTTAATAATTGTTTTTTCTTTTTACTATTAATTGTATTTTTATATTCCTTAACGTGCTCTTTGTATTGACTTACTATATAACTATCTTTCACACTTACGGAAGTAAAAGAATTGAGAGAGTAATTGCTAATAAGCGAATTCCCGGTTTTAATATTAATATCGATATTTGGCAATGTTTCGAGTTGATTGTTTTCATTGTAATAAGTATTTTTCAAAAGTTCAATCCAAAGCCTCAACCTCGAAATTTGGGTCGATTTAGAATTAATATCCACTCCGAATATGCAATTTTCGATCAAGTTTTGCTTTTCAAAAAAAATAGATTTTTGAATGTAAGTCGAATCCTGATTTTTGGGATTATATTCAAATAAATTGCCTTCGAAATCAGTAAAAATAAGCTCATCATTTTCGATATGCACTTTAATTTGGAGAATTTTGCCATTTGCATCCGCTAAAATTCCTAAATCCGATTTGCAAGCTATTAATTCATTCAAGCAAGAAACTAAAAAATGCCCCGAACCAACAGCTGGGTCACAAATTGTTATGGAATTAATTATTGAATTATATTCTAAAATTTGTTGTTTATTTTTATTCGAAATAATAAAATTAGAAATATCATCGAAATCATTGCAATTCCAGTTGTATTTATCGTTAAATTTTTGTAAAACAATACGCCGGATCGTTTCTCTTGCAGTATACATCGAAATAAAACCAGGAGTAAAGTATGAACCATCTTTATAACCATTAATTTTTTCGAAAATTAAACCCAAAACAGATGCATTAATCAAAGTTTTATTCTTTTCAAGTATTTTTTCGTTACTTACATTGGAAAAATCATAAGCATCTAAAAAGTCAAAAAGATAATTCAAAGTATTTTGTTTTCCGACAATATTATTCCCAAATTCATCTTTAAGAACAGTACCCGCATAAACCGGAATTGTATATCTATTTTTGAGTTGATTTATACCAATAAAATCGTTTTCAAATTTAGTTTTTTCGAATAGTGAACTATTCAAATAAGGAATATTCGCAAATTTTGTTTTAATATCATCCTTTCTACTATCAATTGGGACAGCCAGCACATCAAAGAAAAGCTCATTGAGCACGCCATAATCTTCAATATTGTCTTTTGTTAAAAATTTATATTCTGTGTTGCCGTTATGATATCCGACTAATTGACCTTCGAGCAATTTCAAAAATAAAATTCTATTTAACCAAGTAATAACAAGTTCAAGAGCAATACTAAAAACAGCTTCATCTTTGTCTTTTTCGGTCAAATTATTTTGTTTTAGATATTCATCTATTTCTTCTTCACGTTCGCTTAAAATCATTTCAATCGTATTTTCGATTATTGTGCCATTAATTCTTTTCGAAGGCGGTAAACGATTTATAATTTTTTTACCATTTTCAGTTTGTTCTTCCAAACCAAGAATATAAAGCAATTCATTATAAAAATCTTTATTTAAAGAATTGCTGTCATTAGCAAACTTAACACCCAACAAAGTAACCGGCGATAAAAGCTTATAAAGTTCAATAAGTTTATCCCTTTGAATTTCAGGCAAATCAATTTGAGAAATGTCTGTTTCTTTAAGTTCATTAAGCAAAAAATCTTTTAGCGAAAAGTGTACAAAATCGATATTTTCGTTTGTATTTTTAAGGAAATCAGGAGCAATCTTACTATAAAAATGATTGGTTGAAGTTGAATCAAAACCACCACTATGCCAATTTTTGAAGTCATCTAATAATGTTCTATTTCGAGCAAACAAACGTTCAAAATCGTGAGAATTGAAAATGAACCAATCAATTAAATTAGTAATAATCAAAAATTTAACAGAATGATTATTTTTTATTATTTTTTCACGCAAATAATAAAGCATCAGTTCATAAAAAGATTTTTTGTAAAAATTATCAGCAGTAACCATTTCGTAGTTATTATCAGGCTTTTTCACTTCGATTATGACAGCAATAGGCGAATCGGAGGAATTATCAGAATGAATAGCAAGGTCGATTTGCTCGGATGTATTGATATAAAAATTATGTCCATCTTGCGAATTCAATGTTGATTTAAGAAAATCACGGAGCAAATTTTTATTATGCTCTTCCGTTTCGTTAAAATTAATTTTTTGATTAAATTCAATTAAATGATTAACAAAATGAACAAAAGGTTTCTTCTCAACAGGAAATTTTGAATATAATGGATTGATGAACGAGTTAATTTTCTTATTAATAAAATTCATAATCTACACAAAATGATAAAAAAGCAAATTACAAAGAAAAATGAAAATAAATGTAACATTTCTAACAACTTGAAAAAGTTTATCGAAAGAAGGAAAGCGGACTTGTCGACTGCATCACTCGAAAAGAAATATAAAATAAAATCTTATTTTAACATTGGAAGGAAATAATATTCAAAATATAAAAAACCAAAAATATAAAATCGAGAGATTTTGCACACCCGGAGGGAGTCGAACCCCCAACCCTTTGATCCGAAGTCAAATGCTCTATCCATTGAGCTACGGGTGCATCTTTTATAATTTCAAGATGAAATTATAAAATAATTTTTTATTAACTACAAAATTACAAAAAAATGTTCGCTTTATGTAATTCTAACAATAATTATCTATTTTAAATTCAAAATAATTAATAAAGTAATTAAATCAATAATTTTCCAATTTTAAAGTGCATAAAAACGAAATTATTTGTTTAAACAGCAAAATTTTTCAAACAACATTTTTCGAACTTAAAGCATTGAAAAACAAATAAATAAATTTCAGAAAAAAACGTTTATTTGAAAAAAAATTCGTAATTTTGAAAATAATAAAATAAACAAACAAATGTTTGAGAACTTACAAGAAAAATTAGAAATAGCATTAAAACGATTCAGAGGTCAACATAAAATAACCGAAGAAAATATTGCCGAAGCGATGAAAGAAATTAGGAAAGCATTGCTGGAAGCAGATGTTAATCTTCAAGTTGTCAATAAATTCATTGAACAAGTAAAATCGAAAGCAATAGGAGCAGAAGTCAAAGGCACTCTTTTGCCCGAGCAAGTAATCGTTAAAATCGTTAATGATGAATTAGTGGAGCTAATGGGTAAAAAGATGAGTGACATCACCTTTGCACCAAAACCACCAACAATAATTCTTGTGGCGGGGTTGCAAGGTTCTGGAAAAACTACTTTTTGCGGGAAATTAGCCAAAAATTTGCGAAAGAGAGGACGTCATCCATTACTTGTTGCCGCCGACGTTCATCGACCTGCCGCAATTTTACAATTAAAGCAATTAGCAGAGCAAATCAAAATCCCCGTTTATAGTGAAGAAGGCAAAGACGCAAGGTCTGTATCCAAAAATGCACTGGATTATGCCCGCAAATTCGGACGAGATGTGGTTATAGTCGACACGGCTGGTCGCACAACAATTGATGAAGTAATGATGACTGAAGTTGCCGATATTGCTAAACTTATATCCCCAACCGAAACTTACTTTGTCGTTGATTCAATGATTGGTCAAGATGCTGTTACAACTGCAAAAGCTTTTAATGAAGCACTGCCACTTACAGGAATCGTATTAACAAAACTAGACGGCGATACACGAGGTGGTGCCGCAATTTCCGTCCTTGATGTTGTCGGCAAACCAATTAAATTTATATCAACTGGCGAAAAACTCGACGCATTAGAACCATTCCACCCCGACCGAATTGCTTCACGTATTCTTGGCATGGGCGATATTTTATCTCTTGTCGAAAAAGCAGAGCAGCAATTTGATGAAAAAGAAGCTCAAGCAATGGAAGAAAAATTACGAAAGAATAAATTTACTTTCGATGATTTCCTCGAACAAATAGCAATGATAAAAAAAATGGGACCACTGAAAGATTTACTTGGAATGTTGCCCGGAATGGATAAGCAACTAAAAAATGTAAATATCGACGATAAAGCATTTTCAAAAGTTGAAGCAATAATCCATTCAATGACCAAGGCAGAACGTGAAAACCCAAGATTAATAAATGGTTCAAGGCGAATCCGTATTTCCAAAGGAAGTGGAACAACTGTACAAGATGTGAATAATTTATTAAAGCAATTCGAGCAAATGCAAAAACTAATGAAAAATTACGTACACGGAAAGAAAAATAGATTTTTCCCAAAAATTCCAGGTTTGAATTAATAAAAAATAAAATTAACTTAAAAAGAATTTAATTAATTTATTATAAATAAAAGGATTTGAAATGGTAAAATTAAGATTAAGAAGAAAAGGCTCAAAACATCATCCAGTTTATGATATAGTTGCTGTCGATGGTAGAGCAAAAAGAGATGGTGCATTTTTGGAACGTTTAGGTTACTACGACCCAAATACAACACCAAGCACATTTAAAATTAACCACGAAAGAGCAATTTACTGGTTAAACGTCGGTGCACAACCAACGCTTGTTGTAAATAATTTAATGAGTTATGATGGTGTTTTACTCAGAAGAGCACTAACTTTCAAAGGTAAACCAGCGGAAGAAATCGAAGAATTAGTTACAAAACACAAACAAATTGCAATTGCTCGTTACGAAAGACGAAAAGCTTTAAGAGCAAAAAGACGTATAGCAAAGAAAAAAGCTGAAGCTGCTGCTGCCGAAAAGAAAGATTAATTAAAAATATTACGTCAAATATTCAACAAAATAATGAATAAGAAAAAAAGGCTGCCATAAAAATGACAGCCTTTTTAATTTTTTTAAGAGACTTTCGTAAATAATTAATTATTAACTCCTAAGTTCTTGTTCTCTTCTGTCATAACTTTTGCCTCGAAACCCAAATCCTTGATTAATTTGCAAATCTTTTCAGAATTTGTTTTATCTTTGTTAAAATCAACATAAAGAATATGGTCATCCAAATCGAGAAAAGCAGATGTAACTCCATCGTGGTTCTTTAACTCTTTTTCAATCATATCCTTGTCATAAAAGCTTTGAACTTCGGTGTGAATTTTGCAGCTGACAATTTGTTTGTCTTTATTATCAGCAGCCTTTGCTGTAGTTGATACTGCAAAAAATGTTCCTAAAAATGCAAATAATAATGCAAATATAGTAACTTGATTTTTGTTATACTTAAACATATTAACCTCTTAAAATAATGTGAACTAATTTAAGTGTTTATACGAAAAAAAAAATTAAAGGTTTCAAATAGTTTAATAATTTACTTTTTTTTGCTTATAATTTACTTTTTTTTCTTAAATTACATAACTAAAAAATGTAAAGATGGTGGAAATATGAACAGTTCTAAACGCATTTCATTAATTTCGTTAGTGTTTTTCTTATATTCTACAAGTTTAGTGTACACACAAATATTAAATTACACAATGACTACAGTAGGAAAACACAACGACGAAGTATTGGCAGTTTATGTCAACGAAGAAAATACTAAATTTGCGACGAGCTCCCTTGACGAGACCATAAAAATTTGGAGTTTACCTGACGGAAAAGAATTAAACACCTTGAAAGGTCATTTAGGAGCAGTTTACAACATATCTTTTTCGGGGAACGACCAATTATTAGCAAGTGGTTCCGAAGATATGACCGTTAGAATTTGGGATGTTGCAACAGGTAAAGAGTTAAAAGTTTTAAGAGGACACACAGGACCCGTTATCGGCGTTTACTTCAGCCAAGATGATAATAATTCAATGATTGCATCAACAAGTTTTGATAAAACAGTAAAACTTTGGGATGTTGCATCTGGTGCTGAAATTAAAACTTTGCGAGGTCACACAGAGGCAACAAATAACGTTGCTTATAGTTACGATGGCAAAACAATTGCCTCTGCAAGCGATGACAGCACAATACGAATTTGGTCAACAGATTTAACTACTACTGCACCATTAATGGTATTGCGTGGACATAAAGCACCAGTCTTGACAGTTTTATATAGTTTCGACTCTCAAAAACTTGCTTCAAGCGATGCAGAAGGTATGGTAATTATTTGGGATGCACATACCGGCGAAATATTACGTAAATTCAAAGCTCACGATGATATTACTCAAGATGTTGCCTTCGCTGCAGATAATAAAACACTTGTAACAGGCAGTTTGGATAAACACGTAAAATTATGGGATACCGATGGACCAACTTTGCTTATGGATACAAACGTTGGTGCTGGTGTATGGAGTGTAGATTTAGTTAGTGACGCAAGTATTATTACTGTTGCTTGCGATGATGGTACCGTTCGCTTACTAAAAAGAAGCGATACCCAAAAAACTAAAAAAGGTAAAAAATAAGGAGAACTAATATGAAAAAAATATCAACAATAATAGTTATAATTATAGTTGCATTTTGCTTTTATAAATCAAATGCTCAATTAGTCAAGACTGTTGTTTCTGTTACCGGTGAAGTAACGAATGTAACAAACAACAAACCAATAAGCACAAATGTTGAAATATTAGGTGGTGATGGTACAAGAATTACCAAAGCAAAAAGCAATTCACTCGATGGAAAATACTTCGTTACTGGTTTAACTCCCGGTAAAACTTTTGAAATTCGAGTAGCTGAATTGGATTATATGCGACAAAGCATTCCTTTAATTTTACCTTCAACAGATAAGTATTTGGAATATTCAAAGGATATAACATTAATCCCAAAAAAAATCGGTACAAAAATACAAATCCCCGTTAAACTATTTGAAGCAAATAAAAGCAACTTAAAATATGGAGCAGACTTATTTTTAAAAGATTATGTTGAACTTTTGAAATTAAATCCCACAGTAACGGTAAAAATCGTATCCTTCCCTGATGCAAACGGCGACCAAACAAAAAATATGGAACTAACCAAAGCACGAGCACAATCAATTAAAGCATTTTTAGAAAATAATGGTATCGACAGCAAAAGAATATTAGTCGATGGCTCTGCATCAACAGACCCAAGTTTCCCACCTCCAACTGGTAAAGCTTCAAAAGGGAAACGATACGTAGGAACTAATTATTTTGTAATTGACGGAATTTAATTTCTTAAATAATGAGTAATTATGGCAAAAATAATTAATTATCTAACTTTTAACGGGAATTGTAGAGAAGCAATGAATTATTACGCTCAATGCTTCCAAGGCGAAGCAAATATTATGACCTTTGCCGAATCGCCTATGGCATCGCAAACACCACCAAATTATTTGGACAAAGTTATGCATTCAAATTTAATCATCGGCGATTTCATATTATATGCATCTGATGTTATGCCCGGGCAAGAAGTTAATGCAGGCGACCAAATTTCTCTTTCCGTAGATTGCAAATCAGAGGAAGAAATAGATTCTTACTTCGATTTTTTAGCAAAAGAAGGAAAAGTTACTATGCCGCTTCAAAAAACATTTTGGGGTGCTAAATTCGGTGTGTTAACCGATAAATACGGCATTCCTTGGATGTTCAATTTTGATTATCCCAAAGAATCTTAATTTAATTATTTTTAAATATCAAAAGAAAAAAAGGCTGTCTAATAACAAGGCAGCCTTTTCTCTAAATTTAAAATATTTTAAAATACAGCTATTGCTTCAATTTCTATTAAAGCATCCTTTGGTAGGCGAGCAACTTGGAAAGCAGCACGAGCCGGCTTGCTTTCACTAAAATAACTTTCATAAACTTGATTCATTTTGCCAAAATCAGCTAAATCTTGCATTAAAACAGTCGTTTTAACAACATTTTTTAAAGACAAGCCAACTTCTTTTAAAATTGCTTCAATATTTTTAATAGATTGATGAGTTTGCTCCTCGATAGTATTACCTGCAAAGTTACCTTCAGGTGTTAAAGGAATTTGACCTGAAATAAATAAAAATTTACCTTCAGCAATAACACCTTGAGAATATGGTCCAATAGGAGCAGGAGCATTTTTTGTTAATACTTTTTGTTTCATTTGACCCCCAATATTTTAATCTAACACATTCCTCAAAAGCAAAATTATTGAATTATTGCTTATAAATTCGTAATTTTGGTAAAAAAATAATTAGAAAATGAAAATTTGCATAACAGGTGGTGCGGGCTTCATTGGTTCAAACGTAGCAGATAAATATATTGAACTCGGACACGAAATTGTTGTTATCGATAACTTATCTCTTGGTTTTAAGAATAATATTCCTTCAACAGCAAAATTTTATGAAATTGATATAAATGACCCTAAAATTTCAAAAATATTCGCAGAAGAGAAATTTGATTTGGTAACTCATTTTGCCGCTCAAATGAGTGTTAGGCATTCTGTTGCATCACCACTGGAAGATGCTCAAACAAATATCTTAGGTGGAATTAATATACTTGATGCAGCAGTTCAAACTGGAGTAAAAAAAGTAATTTTCGCATCATCAGCAGGAACAGTTTATGGCGAGCAAGAACAATTCCCTTGCGACGAGACACACCCTAATAATCCCGTTTGTCCATATGGTGTTTCAAAATATTCATTGGAAAAATATATCCAATATTATAATAATGTGCATGGTTTAGATTATACAATTTTTAGATATACAAATGTTTATGGACCACGACAAAATCCTTTTGGTGAAGCAGGTGTGATTGCTATTTTTGCCTTAAAAATGCTTAAAAACGAAGATACTTATATCACTAATTATGGGAAAATCACAAGGGATTATGTCTATATCGATGATGTTGTAAATGCAAATGTATTAGCATTATCACCTGAAATAAAAGGTGTTTTTAACATTTCAACAGGCATTGAAACAGATTTAAACAGCATTTTTGATAATGTAGCTAAATTGACAAATTATACTAAACCTAAAAATTACACTACCGCAAAAATTGGTGAACAATTACGCAGTGTATGTTCTTATACTAAATTCGAAAAATTAACAGGATGGAAACCAACCGTCTTTTTGGAAGAAGGATTACCAAAGACAGTAGAGTTTTACAAATCACTAACTAATAATAAATAACGATTCACTCGATGAATACTGAGAGTCTTTATTTAGGTGTTGACGTTGGTGGTACAAATTTAAAATTTGGTTTAATAAACTCAAATTATGAATTAATATACGAAAATTTACTAAAATTGCCCGTCAATACTGATGGGCTATTTATTTTAGAATTTATTAAACAGAAAATAGATGAAATTTTAAATAAATTTTCAGGGATTCAATCAATTGGAATAGGTCTACCCGGAGTAATTAACGAAAAAGGCGAAATAGTTATTTCTCCGAATATTCCACAATTGAATGGTTTGAAAATAATTGAATATTTCACTCAGAAATTTAATTTACCAGTTGCAATCGATAACGACGCAAATGTTGCGGCAATCGCCGAAATGGAAGCAGGTGTAGCAAAGTCTTTAACGAACTTTGTTTATATTACCTTAGGAACTGGAGTTGGTGGGGCAATAATTATAAATCGAAACATATATCGAGGTTCAAGCGGTGCTGCAGGCGAAATTGGTCATATTATTTTAAATCCATTTGACGAAGTTGATACAAATCGCCCTTATCGAACCGGTGTTTTAGAGGAATATTTAGGTAAGGAAGCAATAATTAAAATAGCAGTAAATTTATCTCGTAAATTTGCCAGTTCACCAATTGTTGTTAATAATAAATATGATGTTGCTTCAATTTCACATTTTGCTGATAAAGGCGACCATCTTTCAATCGAAACTATGAAGCTCGCTGGTTATTATTTAGGAATCGCCATTGTATCAGCAGCGAATTTATTGGATATACCAAACTTTGTTATTGGTGGTGGAATTTCAAAATCCTCCAAAATTTTTTATAATTCTGCACTCGAAGTTGCTAAAAATAGAGTCCTACCTCATTTATCTGAAAAAATTAAAATCTGTAATGCACAATTCACAAGCAAATCAGGCATAATTGGTGCTGCAATTTTTGGAAAATTTTCCCAAAACAATAATCAATAGTTTTGAATTCCATCTTTATAAATTACATTTCCATTTTAATGCCCAATATAACTTGTTCTTACCGATAAGTGTTATTATTTAGAAAAAAATAAGTTATTCACAATACGATAAATTGGCAGCTCCCAAATAATATACGCAACAATATGTCACGATGCAATTATTTATGAAACGATTTTCATATTTCTGTAAATTTTTAATTACACTGTCAAAAAAAATTTGCAACTATTCCAAATTTTATTGTTATATTACAAAAAATAAAAATGCGAAAACAAAAAATGTAGAATTTTTGCTTACATTAAAAAGAGAGGAACTATGATTAGAACGCAAAATACAAGCAATAAATACACAATAATACTACTATTAATAATAAGTTTGTTAATATTTAATTCAACAGATTTATCTGCTGCAAAGAAAAAAACTTCAAAAAAATCACATAAAACAAAATCATTATCACATAAATCAAGACATTATAACCCATCTTCAACAAAGAAGATGTCACTTGATATTTTACGTCAAAATCAAGAACTTGCTGAAATTGCAAATTTAAATCCTCTCGACCCCGATACTCTTGATGTAACACTCGACCAAAATAACCAAATCATAGGTGAATACGGTGAAGATATACAAGAATTGGAAAAAGAAGATAATTTCGTTTATGATGCAGAAAACTTCCAAATGCTCTTACTTTCGATGGCTGACGATGAATATACTGTCGCCGGAATTAGCAAATCTGTATTATTAAACGAAGCTATGACATTATTTGGTACACCATATAGATTCGGTGGTGTCACTACAAGAGGACTTGATTGTTCAGCTTTTACAAGATTAATTTATTATAGAGTTGCAGGTATTGTTCTCCCACGTACTGCCAGAGAGCAAATAAGTTACGGAAAACCTATCAAAAAAATATCAGACCTGCAATTTGGTGACTTGATTTTCTTTCATACATATTCAAAAAAATTCGCTTCCCACGTCGGAATATATTTAAATGACGGCTTATTTGTACACGCCGGAACTCGTTACGGTGTGGCTGTTGCCTCTTTAACTTCTGAATATTATACAAAGCGTTTTATCGGCGGTCGACGTTTAACTGAAAAAGATATACAACATCTGAAAGTTAACAAAGAAGAAACAACAGTTTTAAAAGCCGCTATGTAGCGGTTTTTTTTTGCTTTCTCCTCAACTCAACTTATTATTTTTTAAATTAATTATTTCAGAAAATCAAATAATACCTCAATGGGATGCAAAGCATTCCTTTGTGTTCCATCTTTAATTTGGTGACGGCAACTTGTTCCCGCAGCAACAATTATCGTATCTTCATTAGTTTTTCTTATTTCGGGAAATAACACCAATTCGCCAATTTTCATAGAAATATCATACTTGTCTTTTTCGAATCCAAAAGCTCCCGCCATTCCGCAGCAACCTGAAGGTATTTCTGTAACCGTTGCATTTTTAAGTAATTTCAAGATTTTGAGTGTACTATCACTTGATGCTAAAGCTTTTTGGTGGCAATGTGTATGGAATTTTATATCAACACTTTCAACTGAAAATTGAGCGTTAGTTATATTGCCACAAGAAATTTCACTTGCAAGAAATTCATCAATTAAAAAAGTATTTTTGGCAATAAAATTTGCTTTATCTGTTAAATCATTGCCCACTAATTCTGGATATTCATCTCTAAAAGTAAGAATCGCCGATGGTTCGATACCAACTAATGGAAGTTCATCTGTGATTAATTTGGAAAGTCGCTTAATATTTCGAGTGGCTATTTTCTTTGCTTGTTTGACAAGACCTTTCGATAAATATGTTCGCCCACTTTCTTCAAGTTTTGGGATTATTACTTTATAACCCAATTTTGTAAGAAGTAAAACAGTTTTAATTCCAATATTAGTATCATTATAATTTGTAAATTCATCAGCAAAAAGATAAATTGTCTTGATATGTTTTTCCGGATTTATTTGCTTTTTATTTATCCAATTTTCTAACGTAGTCGTGGAATAAAGAGGAAAATCACGTCTTTCGTCGAAATGTAAAATTGATTTAATTATTTTCGAAATAATTTTATTTTTTAAAGCAAAGTTGGATATCTCAGCAATGGGAGCGGCAATTTTGTTCAATTTTGGTAAAAATCCAATCAAAAGAGCGGAAAATGGCGTCCCATTCAAATCATAATAATGTTGTAAAAATTCAGCTTTCAATTTTGTTACATCCACTCCCGATGGACATTCACTTTTACATGCTTTACAAGAAAGACAAAGTTTGAATACTTCGAATAACTCAGGTGAATCGAACGGATTACCTTTTTTGGTATTTAAAAGCACCTCCCTCAATGCATTTGCTCTTGCTCGAGTTGTATCTTTTTCGTTTAAAGTGGCACGATAACTTGGGCACATCGTCCCGCCAACTAATTGGGGACGACGACAATCACCTGAGCCATTACATCTTTCCACAGAATGATGAAAACCTGCATCTTTATCATAAGAAAAATAAGTTTGTATTTCAGGAAAAATTTTTGTGTTATCCCATCGTAGCATTGTATTCATTGGTGGAGCATCAATAATTTTGCCGGGATTAAATATTCCCTTTGGGTCAAAAAGCGATTTAACTTGTTTAAAATAATTATAGATTTTGTCGCCAAACATATAAGGAATCATCTCGCCTCGTAATCTTCCATCACCATGTTCCCCACAAAGCGAACCACGATATTTTTTAACAATTTTGGCTGTTTCAACCAAAACTTCTCGGTACTTTTTAACACCTTCTGGTGTTTTTAGGTTCAAAATAGGATGAAAGTGTATTTCACCTGTTGCGATATGAGCATAAGAAATGAGCCGAGTGCCTAATTCTTTCATTTTAGCTTGTAACTCAATAGTAAAATCCGGTAAATCATTTATATCCACAGCTGTGTCTTCTATCACTGTTACACTTCGTTCATCGCTTTTAATGTTTGAAAGTAAACCTAATCCCGCTTTTCGTAGTTCCCAAATTTTATTTATTTCATTCCCCTTAATAATAGGGTAATAATAACCTAAATTTCGAGATTTCAAAGCATCAATTACTTCTTCCAACCTTTTATCTAATTCAACTTCATTTTCACGTGCAAACTCAATTACAAGAATTGCCGCTGGTTCGCCTTTAATCGAATCTCTATTTTTGCTTTGTGTTGGATTTTCCTTTGTTAATTCCAAAATATTATTATCAATCAGTTCAACTGCACCAGGTGAAAACTGCATTGCGACTATATTTGCTCTCATCGCTTCAATCAAATCGTTAAAGTGGGCAACAATTACTCCTACATTTTTGGGAGGTAAATCCACTAAATTTAATTTAATTTCTGTGATAAATATTAATGTCCCTTCGCTACCAGCAATTAATTTTGAAATATTAAATGGCTCATTAGATTTCATAAAAAGTGAAGTATTGAGCAAAGCATCAATAGCATAACCAGAGTTCCTACGTCTAATCGAGGGCTTAGGAAAATTAGAAAAAATTTCATTTTGAAAAGATTCAATAGATAATGTATCATAGAAAAAACGATAAATTTTAGATTCAGCAGAATTACTTTGAATAATTTGCATTACTTCATTTGAATTTAAAGGTTTGAAATGCACAAAAGTTCCATCGGCAAGAAAACCTTTAACTTCAAGTAAATTTTTACGTGTATTACCGTAAAGTGGGAAATGTGAACCACAGGAATTATTTCCAACCATTCCGCCGAGTGTGTTTCGATTTGATGTTGAAGTTTCGGGACCCCAAAATAATCCGTAATTTTTCAATTCAATGTTCAAAACATCAGGAATTACACCAGGTTCAACTCGCACCCATTTTTCTTCTTCATTTATTTCAATAATTTTATTTAAATGCTTGGAAACATCGACAACGAGTCCTTTTCCTACGACTTGCCCTGCGAGAGAAGTCCCTCCACCACGTGGAATTAAGGGCAAATTTTCTTTATTTGCAAATTCAATTATTTTTTTTATATCATCAATTGTTTTTGGATAAAATACCGCCAAAGGTTTTTCTGAATAATCAGAAGCATCTGTTGAATAAATCAAGCGATGCAATTCGTCAAACTTGAATTCACCGCTAACTTTTTGTTCTAATGACATTATTTTATTAATTTGCTGTATATCTGTTTGCATAATTTTGCTTGATTAGTGAAGAAGAAAAATAAAAAAGTTGCTTTATAAATTTTATTTTGTTAATTTCGTCAAAATTACTAAAAAATTTTTGAAATAATAATCACATTAATATTTAATTAAATTTAATGAAAATAATAAAATTTGTCTATATCATAACTATTTTAATATTAATAAATTCCACTGCTCATTCGGAATCTTTTATTGAAATCAAAGACACAACATTACTAAGAAATGGCAAGATTAGCAAAGTACCTGTTTATTCGAATATTGATTTATCAAACATAAGCAATATTATTGTCTCATTTGAACTTAATAGCTTACTTTTGGATATTAAAGGAATCGAAGGTGGTTCGGATTTTGGTATTAATGAAATTAGCCCAACTTTTGAAATTGATAACTCTACATTTACAAAAACTAAATTAACAATATACGGAAAACAGCTAAACTCGAATTACACCGGTAAATTATGCAATATCATTTTGGAAACTCTTGCCGGTCCAGATTCAATTGCAGGTCTTAACCCAGTTGGGTTATCAATAAATGGAAACCCAGACTCAAATATAAATTTAAAACCCGGAAAAATCTTTATTGGAACTCCGCTTTACGAAAGAATTACCGAAGGAATTGGAGAAATATTTCCAAATCCTTTTACTAATGATGCTACAATTTCATTTATTGTTAAAGAAGATACAAAAATCAATTTTAAAATTTATTCGATGTCAGGAAGATTGGTAACTTCAATACCTGGGGAAAAAGCAATTGAATACCAATTTTACGATACAAGCGGAGAAAAAATTAACGATATTACTGACCATATTTTTACACGTGGTCTTTATAAGATGAAATTCAATGCTGTTGATTGGTTGTTTTCAGCAGGGAATTATTACATTGTAATGCAAACTAAACTTGGCACATATCACTCAAACTTTATTCACATTAAGTAAATAAAATGGATTTGAAAACAAAAAAAATATTATTATTATTCGTATTATTCATAGCATCGCTCAAATTATTTGCTCAGACTGAGGCACTCGATAGCATAACTTATGACAATTCAAATCAAAGAATGAAGTTAAATATGATGAACCCAGAAGGGCAAGAGTTTTGGCTTTGTTTTATGCAAAATTATAAATCACAAGATGGCGAAAGCAATTCTTTGATATTAGATTTATTCATAACTTCTGAAAAGGATGCCGTTGTCGATATCGAAATTAAAGCTTTAAATTATAAAAAAAGAGTAAAAGTACCGAGCAGAACTGTTCAAAACGTCAAACTGCCAGCAGCCGCTGAATTAAAAAGCAGTGAAATCATCGAACCTGGAATGTCCGTGCATATCGTTGCCGACGTGCCTATTTCTGTTTATGGTTTAAATAGAAGGTTTCAAACAACTGATACTTACTTAGGTTTACCTACGAAAGTGCTTGGTAGCTCGTATCGAATTATGTCCTATACAATGTCCAGCCCATTGATGCCCGAATTTGCAATTGTTGCAACCGAAGATAATACTGTTGTTCAAATTTTACCAACTGTTGAAACTCTTGGTGGGAATCAAGCAAATATCCCTTTTAGTGTTAAATTAAATAAAGGTGATGCTTATCAAGTTATTGCAAAAATTGAATACAGAGCCGGGAAAAAAATTGATTTCACAGGTTCACTTGTAACATCAAATAAGCCAATTGCAGTTTTCGGTGGTCATCAGTGCGCATACGTGCCTTCTCCTCCTCCTGTAATTACTGCTTGCAACCATCTTGTCGAATCTATTCCTCCACTTGCGTCTTGGGGAAAACATTTTTTCGTCGGAAAATTGAAAAAAAGGTCAAAATATACATGGCGTGCCCTTGCTAATTCAGATTCTACAAAAGTATTTTTAAATCAAAAAGTTATCGCAAATTTAAATGCCGGACAATTCATAGAAGATACTTCGTCCCAAAATATACAAATCAAATCAGATAAACCAATTTTAGTTGCTCAATATTCACAAGGTTTCAAAAATGGCGATTCCATTGGCGACCCTTGTATGATTTTAATTAGTCCTACACAGCAATTTTTAAAATCATATAGATTTGCTACTCCCGTCAATGGCTCTTGGAACCATTTTGTAAATATCGTAATTCCCGTTCAAGCTATAAACACTTTGCTCTTAGATGGCAAAAAAGTTGATTCAAATTTATTTACGGTAATAGGTATTACTCGATACGCTATTGGCGCAATCGAAATACCTTATGGCACACATTCAATTCAAGCTGCTTTGCCCTTTGGAATGTATTCATACGGGTTTGGGTACGACACTGATTCTTTTGATGCTTACGGAAATATGGGCGGTCAATCTTTTGTAGAATATGAACCTGCAAAAGACACACTTGCACCTATGATTGAGCCAATAATTTCTAATAATTCAATTAAAGTTATTTTTAGAGATGACCGTGAAGACGATGTTGGAATTAAAACTATCGAAATAGTCGAAAGCAACGGCTTTTTCGACAAAATACCTAAATTTTCGGAAGGTGTGCCGCAAATAGAAGCATACTTTAATCCTATTTTAAATAATCCTGCTCATATTGTTATTAAAGCCACAGATAATGCCTTAAATGAATCATATTTAACTATTTGTTACCAAATTAATTTACGCAATGGCAATTATGAGTTTTCTTTATCAAATGATATTACGACCGAATGCAAAATTGAAGAAGGTTGGATGATTGGAGCATATTTAAAGCCAACCTTTATTTCCCACCATTCTTCTTTTTCCGTTTCTGGTAATGTTAATAATGATGTCCCGATACTGCCAAGGGAATTGGGGAATTTTAAAGATGCAACAAGTTCTACTTTGTTTTTAGGATTAGTAGCAAGTCATAAAATTGCTGAAAAGACATATCTTTCTGGCAATTTAACTCTTGAAACATTTTCGGGCACTTTAGACGCTCCAGACAAAACTTATTCTTCACATTGGAGAAATCCATCTACAGGTGAATTATTACCTGTACAAGAAGGACGTCAAATTTCTTTAACTGGTTCTAATATTTGCCTTGACGTGCATATTGATTATTTTTTCCATAATAAAGTATATGGTTTAGTGGGCTTTACGTCATATTTAAATACAAGTAATTCAATAAATTACAACAACAAAATATTGACTCCTTCTATACTCGAACAAAGCTCTGATGACATTGCTAAAATGCAAGCTAAATATCCGAAAGAACTTACTTCTTTAAATAAATTGAATTTTGGGGCTCTTGCTGGTTTAGGCTTCTTTTATCCTATTCAATTTAATTTGAACTTATTTTTAGAAGCAACATACACAAAATATTTAGGGAATATAATTGATGATGGCGAATGGTCGCTTTCGAAAATATCTATACTTTTTGGTGCAAAATATCGAATTTAAAGCTCGTTATTAAATAATCATCGTATGAAGAATAAATTAGGACAAGAAATATACGCAATTTTATATAAAGAAATATTAAGTGAATTCCGCACCAGATATTCAATTTCTACTATTTTATTATTCATTTTAACAACAATCACAATGATTGCACTTGCTTTAGTATCCGAAAGAATGGGTGCAGAGTTGTCGGCAGGCTTGTTGTGGATTGTTATTTTCTTTGCTTCTATGATTGGACTTTCAAAATCTTTTGTCAGTGAAGAAGAAAGAGGAACCGCTTTTCTATTACAAGTTTTTTCAAGTTCTACAGCAATTTATTTTGGTAAATTAATATTCAATGTTTTACTAAGTATTTTTATTAATTTCTTTTCCCTTGTACTTTTTTTTCTTTTCGCAAATGCAAAGACTGTTGCAAGTCCCAACGAATTAATAATAATTATTTTAATCAGCTCGCTCGCTGTAGCAACTTCAACAACCATAATTTCAGCAATTATTTCAAAAGCAAGCTCAAAAAATGCTTTATTTCCAGTTCTCTCTTTCCCGATATTATTACCAATTATAAAACTTGGAATTGATTTAACGGTTTCTGCATTTATTGGCACTACATTTAATGCAATCCTTTCTGACCTTCAACTTATTATTGCTTATATTGGTTTGATTACAACAATTTCTTATCTTCTTTTCGATTTTATTTGGAAAGATTAATTTATACATTTTTTTTGTTATTAAAAAAGTAAAAATTAAATAAAATAATACTAATTATTTATTAATTTTGACTAATTAATTATATTAATTTGTTAATTATTTAATTTCAAAAAATACGGAAGGAAATATGAAAAAGTATTTGATATTATTAATTATTATAAATTCGTTCTCATTACTTAATTCTGCTCCAATCGAAGAAGGTTTTGCAAAAACAATCGCTATTAAATTTTTAAAGCAAAATATAGCACTTCAAGATACAAATTTAGTAATTTTAGCATATAAAGAAAATATTCGAAATGAAAGCAACAACAAAACAATTGCTGGTTATTATGTATTTAATTATTCCAATTCATCATTTGTAATTATTGCAGGCGATGATGCTTCAAAGCCAATTTTAGGTTATTCTTTCGAAAATAAATTCGATGCAACAAATATTCCCGAAAGTGCAATTTATTGGTTAAATAATTATAAACAAGAAATAAACTATATAGTAAATAATGGTATTACCCAAACACCAAAGATCAAAGAAGAATGGGATGAGATAAACAGTAAAAATAGTTACAAATATAAAATCCAAGCAGGTGTAACACCTTTGGTAAAATCTAAATGGAGCCAAAGCCCTTACTATAATGATTTATGTCCTTATGATGAACGAGCAAAAACGAGAGCTGTTACAGGTTGCGTTGCAACAGCAATGGCTCAAATAATGCGTTACTGGGGCTATCCTACAATGGGTTCTGGATTCCATAGTTATACACATCCATTATATGGCACACTTTCTGCAAATTTTGCCGCAACATACTATGATTGGAATAATATGCCCGATGCATTGAGCGGTCCGAATTTGCCTGTTGCAACTCTTATGTACCATTGTGGTGTTAGCGTTGATATGGGTTATGGTGTTGGTGGAAGTGGTGCAGCTGGAAGTATTGTTGTGGCTCCTGCTTTAATTCAATACTTTAACTATTCATCTTCTTTATCAATTAAAGATAGAAATTCATATTCATACACAGATTGGACTAATTTGTTGAAAGAAGAATTGCTCTTTGGACGCCCAATTTATTATCAGGGTTATGGTAATGTTGGCGGTCATGCATTTGTTTGCGATGGATTCAATGATGGCAATTTCTTCCATTTTAATTGGGGTTGGGGCGGTGCCTCCGATGGTTATTTTCTTATTGATGAGCTTAACCCCGGTTCTATGACCTTTAACAATGGTCAATCTGTTGTTATTGGTATTCAACCACCACCAGACCAAATGGAAGTTAATCTTCAAATTGCGGAAGAATTGAAAATAAATAACTCGTCAATTCCTTATGGTTCCGGATTTTCCGTGTCTGCTGTTTTGCTTAATAATGCTTTAGATGAATTCACCGGTGATGTTGCTGCTGCAATTTTATCTGAAAACAACGATTTTATCGATTATATTTCTGTTATTCATAATGTAGATTTGAAAAATAACCAATTAGATACTTTTACTTTTTCAACTGATGGAATTGTAAAAATGACTCCAGGTAATTACAAAGTTTACATTTTGTTTAAAGAAAAATATTCGCAATGGAGACAAGCTCAAAGTGCAAATCGCTCACAATTCATTGACTACATTAACATTCAAGTATTTAATAATAGCAAATTAGTGTTATCCAAACCTATTGAATTAAACAAAACAGAAAAATTGATGCAAGGCGATA
The DNA here is from genome assembly GCA_964500435.1 of uncultured Chloroherpeton sp. Classification (GTDB taxonomy): domain Bacteria; phylum Bacteroidota; class Ignavibacteria; order Kapaibacteriales; family UBA2268; genus GWF2-33-9. The sequence goes on from CAZCNL010000006.1 coordinate 123,998, forward strand.
CAATACAAATTAATTTGAATGTTATTAATAAATATGATGAAAATTTCAAAGGGACAATTTACTTAAAATTAATAAATACTGAAAATAGTCAAATCAATTCATTAATTGCAACTTATGACGAAGTTCAAGGATTAGCACCAAACGCAAGTTATACGAAGAATTTAGAATTTTCAATAGATAGTCTGGCAGTTATGCCAGGTAATTATTTTTTAGCCGCATTTTACAAATTAGAAAATTCCAATAGTAATTTATTAATAAATTCGAATGATAAATCCATAAATCCAATTACAGTTGTAGTTCTTCCTCGCCCACTTACACCCGACAAATACGAACCTAATAATTTAATTTTGGAAGCAACCGAACTACCTCTTGAATTTACAGATAATAAATGTTTCGTTTCAACCGACTCAGCAAATATTCATATACAAACAGATATTGATATTTACAAAGTTTTTTTGCCTGTTGGTTATAATTATAATATCAAAATGAAAGTTGATGATTTCGAAGAGGACCAAGAAACAAATTATTATACATTAAAAGCTTCGCTTTTATATTCTTTTGACGGGATGAATTGGAAAGATGATTACAATAATAGCCCAAAAAAGGAAATAGATTTGTCGGGAAATAATTACGTTTACTTTAAAGTATTACCATTTTTTGATGGTTTGATAGGCACATACAAATTAAATTTAAATATCGAGCGGAACGAAGATAGCGTGGCAATTATGAATGTCGATGCAGATTTAAATTTTAATAAAGTTCCAATTGATTCATTTGCCGTTAAAACTATGAAAATACATAATTCCAGTAGTTATCTTTTATCAGTATCTAAGATTTATTGTCCCGATGGGTTTATTGTTGATCCTTCAAGCTTCGATTTAGAGCCAAATAAAGATACAACTGTAAAAGTTACTTTCGCCCCAACTGACGAAGATGAATACTTCGGAAATATCATTATTTTTTCTAATGCTCGAGATTCACATAAAATTCTCGAGGTATCTGGTATTGGATATAAAAAATCGGCTAACACTGCAATTTTGAACATTGAAGGAAATTTAGATTTTGGCAATGTAGGTGTTGGAAAAATAAAACTTTTGACAATGACTTTGCACAATTATGGCAATTCCACCTTAAAAATCAATTCAATAATTTACCCAATGGGATTTTCGGGAAATTGGAACGGTTCTTCACTGGGACCAAACAAAAAGCAAGATGTTATTGTCGAGTTTGCTCCAACAAAATTTAAACATTATGCAGGGAGTATAGTTATCGATTGTAATTTTACTGATGGTACTAATGTAATTAGCGTTTCAGGTACTGGTGTCGACCCATTATCAGTTGATGATTTTTCAAGTGATGATGAATTAATTTGCTCGCCAAATCCTGTTGAATCCACTTTGCAATTAATCAATATTCCCGAAAATTACTCTCAATTTAATATAATTGATATTTTTGGCAGAACACAAATAACTGGTAAATTAACCGAAACAATTGATGTTTCTCAATTGCATCCTGGAACTTATTTCTTGTTATTAACAAACAATCAGAAACCTTCAAGACAGTTAAAATTTGTAAAAATAAAATAAGTTTGAATGTAAAAATTTTTAACCTGTATTTACAATTATTTTGTTAACTAACTTAATCTCAAGAAAATAAATCTATTTATATTCACTGAAAATTAATTATAAATATTTAATTTTATAATTAATAAGTTTTATTTCGTCTAAAATTGTTTAAAATATTTTTGAAATTAACAAATTTGTGAATTATTCAAAAAGAGAGTAATTATGGAAACAGCAATTTATGATGTATGGGCACGTGAAATATTAGATTCACGTGGAAATCCGACATTGGAAGTCGAAGTTGTTCTTGAAGATGGTTCTTATGGAATAGCAGCAGCACCATCAGGAGCAAGTACAGGTGAAAATGAAGCAGTAGAGCTTCGAGATGGCGATTTAAATCGTTATAATGGTAATGGCGTTCTTAAAGCGGTTGATAATGTCAATGAAGAAATAGCAGAGCAAATCGAAGGATTGGACGCAATGGACCAATACCAAATCGATAGTGTAATGCTCGAATTAGACGGAACAGAGAATAAGTCAAAACTCGGAGCAAATGCTATTTTAGGTGTTTCGATTGCAGTTGCAAAAGCCTCAGCAGAGTACCTTGGAATGCCACTCTATCGCTATCTTGGTGGTATTCAAGCAAGATATTTACCAATTCCGATGATGAACATATTAAATGGTGGTAAACATGCCGATAATACAGTCGATATTCAAGAATTTATGATTGCACCTGTTGGCGCACCTACTTTTACTGAATCTGTCCGTTGGGGCGCTGAAGTTTACCATTCACTAAAAAAAGTCTTGAAATCAAAGGGCTACAATACTTCCATTGGCGATGAGGGTGGATTTGCTCCTTCTTTGAAATCAAATGAGGAAGCTTTGGAAATTATTATTGAAGCAATTGAAAAAGCTGGTTATAAACCAAAAGACGATATTGCCATTGCTATTGATGTAGCTGCCTCAGAAATGTGGGAAAATGGTAAATACAAGATGTTCAAATCTACAAATGAATTAAAAACATCTGAAGAAATGATTGAATGGTATAAATATTTAGTTTCTAAATATCCGATTTATTCTATCGAAGATGGTCTCGGCGAAAATGACTGGGAGGGCTGGCAAAAATTAACGAAAGAACTTGGTTCTCAGATTCAACTTGTTGGTGATGATAATTTTGTTACAAATCCCGCTTTCCTTGCTAAGGGAATTGAAATGGGTGTTGCAAACTCAATATTGATTAAATTAAATCAAATTGGAACAGTTACTGAAACAATTGAAACTGTAGAAATGGCAAAAAGCAATGGATACTCAACTGTTATTTCGCATCGTTCCGGCGAGACGGATGATACTACTATTGCTGATTTGGCTGTTGCTTTAAATGCTCGTCAAATTAAAACTGGTGCTCCAGCACGTGTTGATAGAGTTGCAAAATATAACCAATTGATGAGAATCGAAGAAATGCTTGACGATGCGGCAATTTATTCGGGTATCGAATTTAAAACAAAACATCTTTTCGGTCTATAAACTTTCCGTTGAAATAATAAAAAAATGGCTGTCTTGTTTATGCAAGGCAGCCATTTTCTTTTGTACTAATAAATTTAATCCATTGCTTCTATTGTTTCTGCAATGATAATTTGTACACCATTTACTGTTTTAGTTTTGCCAACTATTCCTACTTTTTTGTTAAATGAATACTTAGCAAGTTTTTTACCAGCAAATGAACCATCTTCGTTGTAAACAAAATAAATTTTTGCTTTTACTCCTTGTCCAACCATTAATACGAAAGGAGTTCCTTGATTTGCAGCAGCTTCGGCATCTGCTTTTTTCCATTGAGTAAAGGAACCTGTTACAACTTCATTCAAGCTGACAACTTTACCTTCAATTGGTTTAGGAGCTTTTGGAGTTGCTTTTTTGGGTGCTGCTGAAGCAAAGTTAGCAGCAACAAAAATCATAAATACTGCAAGCAAAATTGATGTTATCTTTTTCATAGTTTAATCCTTGTTTTGTTATTATTTACTATTATTATCTGATTTTTGTGAACCTTTTACTTTTGCGTATGGCATACCAGTCACTTTTTGGTAAGAAATAATCAATTCGACATAACGATTGTCTGCAGTTCCTTGCAAGAAAGCACCACCAGTATATTTAACTAAAACTTTTGCGTAGTTCCAGTCAGTTTTACCAGTTTGGTGATGACGAAGAATTAACACGATATTTGAGCTATATTGTTTCAAGTCAATAACTTTTTCGGAGAAATTCTTTGCATTAAGTGCTTGACTATCATATACATCTTCGATAGAATTAACACCGCTAATAACATCAGCAATTTCAACGGTTCCTGGTGTTGAACCATAGCTATAATCTAGTAATTTTGGTGAGCCGATTTTTAAATCGCCATTTTTTGTGTAAAGACCAAGTGTCCAATTAGCACCATCAGCTACTTTTGCTGTTTTTGGAGCTTCAGTTGATGGATTGAAAATCACAAGTCCGCTTCCAAATGATGATGCTGTTTCATAAATTCTAATTGGAGCATCATTTTCGTTAAGTGTGAATCTTGTTGCAGGAGACCATTTAATAGTTACAGGAGTTGAAAGTGAATCATTAGTATATTTTGCTTGCAAGGAAAATGTATATTCAACGCCATTTTCCAAGCCTTTTACTTCGTATGGATTTTGAGCTGAAGTCAAAGCTATTGGTGCCATCGGTGTGCCGCCAGTTATTTTCAATACATAACCTGCAAACAAACTATTTGATTCTGATGTGGAAGCTGTCCACTTTAACATTACTGAGCCATCTTTTGATGATGCTTGCAAATTTGTTGGAGCATTTGGAGTAGGTTGATTGTTGTCTATTGGATTTGTTGAAGTATTATCACAAGCATTAAAAAATAATGCTGTGAAAATTAATGCTACTGCTAAAACTGTGAATTTTTTCATAATATTGTACCTTTAAAAGTTAAACAAACTGTTTTATTTCTATAAAAAATATATTAATCCTTTACTTTAAAGTATAAGTTAAATATTTATTGTTATTAATATTAAATATTTTAAAAATTTAATTAAAAAAAATAGTTACCAAGGAATTTCTTGTTTTTTGAAAAAGAATTTTCCTGTAACTTCGACCGATGCTTCAGTAATAAGCCAAAGTGCAGTTTCAATACCTTCGCTAATTTCGAGTTGAGCATCTTTCCCACCCATATCTGTTTTGACCCAACCTGGATGGACAGAATTTACGGCAATACCATTACGTTTCAATGCTTCAGCTGTAATTTTTGTGATTGCATTCAGTGCTGCTTTTGAAATACTGTAAGATGGTTTATAATTTTTCATATTAGCAATCGAACCCAATATGCTGGAATAATTAATAATTTTGCCACCTTTAGGAATGATTGGTGCGAACTTTTGAATCATCATTAATGGACCGATTGTGTTTGTTTGGAGAGTTTTTTGAAAAATATTGATATCTATATTTAAAATGCCACCTTCGTTATACATCACCCCGGCGTTATTAACTAAAATGTCAAGTTTCGAGGCTATTTCTTTAAATTCGTTAAAGGCATAGCCAATACTTTCAGGCGAGTCGACATCTAATTGAATAAAATGGCAATTGAGTCCCATTTCAGCTAATTTATCTACAGCGTCTTGTCCTGCTTTTTCGTTTCTTGCTGTTAGAAAAACTTCGTAATTTAATGATGCCAATTTTTTTGCAAGTTCGAAACCTAATCCTTTATTGCCACCAGTTATAAGTACGGTATTTTTATCAGACATAATAATTCATTTTTAATTATTATAATTGACGATTTGATAAAATTATATTTTTAAGTAAAACTACGTAGATTAAGAAGAACAATATTAGCCACCGAAAATAGATAAACTCTGGTGAGAAATGGATGGAACATAAATAATATCAACCTATTTCAAAACATATTATTTTTTTGGCATTGACTTTGTATGGAAAACGGAGAAAATTGTCATGAGAGGAATATGCAATATCAGGATTACTTATTTAGCAAGCGATTACCGTTAATGAATAAAGCATTGGATGCTTATGCACTGCGTTCGAGGACTATTGCTAAAAATATTGCAAACATAAATTCCCCTCATTATCGACCAGAAAGTGTGAAATTTGAAGAGTTTTTCCATAACCCCGAAGTTTCAATAAAAGGCGTAAAAGACGATAGTAAACATATTCCGATAGGTGCACCGGATGCAAATTCTGTGGAAGGCGAAGTTGAACCTCAAAATATCCCCGAACCCCAAATATATTTTTCAGGGGAAACACATGTGGATATCGACAGAGAAATGGCAAGTTTAGCAGAAACACAAATTCGTTTTCGGTTTGCATCGCAAATGGTTAAAAGGTTTTTCACAGGGTTGAACTCTTCTATCACAGGAAATCAAAATCAGTAGAAATACTTAAGTGTTTTTACGGAAATTTAATATTAAAAAAAATGGTAATATTGCAATGGCTGAAAATGTATTTTCATCATTTAATATAAGCGGTCAAGGAATGACAGTCCAAAGGATGAGGTTGTCTTCGACTGCTAAAAATATTGCAAATGTGAACACGACAAAAGGACCCAATGGATTGCCGTATCAAAGAGAAGTTGTTGTAGTGAGAGCTATTCCCGGGAGTCCGTTCGAGAACGAACTTGAGGATCAAATTGCAATGAAAAGGACTTCGGACGCTCACGCTCCGAATGCAACTCCCGGCGAATATCCTCCTAATTACAATGTATTGCAAGCAAAAACTGCTCGTGATAACACTGAACCGAGATTAGTATATGACCCAAGTCATCCAGATGCTGATGAAAATGGTTATGTTCACTATCCAAATATTAATGTTGTTACTGAAATGGTGGAAATGATTACGGCACAACGTGCTTTTGAAGCAAATACTGGAGCTTTCGAATCGGCTAAAAATATTGCTCGATACTCTTTAGAAATTTAATTTTCTACTTTGATGTAGTAAAATTAAATTTGGCATAATAGTTGATGAAATCTTGCAAAGTGCTTGAAGAATATTGAGCATTTTGTAAATGCGTGGTTAATAATAATCAATCTTTTCAAAGGAGGTAGAATGGCTATTTCTATATTGAATTCTTATAATCCATATATCAAAACAAATGAAAATATTTCTGAAAATAATAAAACTGAACACAACGAGCAAAAATTAAACAATAATTTGATTCAGAAATTATCAAAAAGCCAAGTTCAACAATTGACACCCAAAACAGAGGATTTAATTTCGCAAAAAGAGCGAGAATATTTTATTCAACTTTTTCCTGAAAATTATAATTCTATCCAAAAGCATACAGTATTTAATCGCAATGGGAAATTAAATACATTAAATGTTAGCAAAGGTATTATACTTGATGGAAAAGCATAATTATATATATATTTAAGAAGATAAATTATTATCATTATAAATTTTAGTAATGATTTAAATAGGAAGTAAAATAAACCGAAGGAGTCGGTATGATAGTAAACGAGATGGATGCTTCAAAGCAATTTTTGCCAAAAGTGCAACAAAAATTGCAAAATAATCCTATAAATACAAAAGATGTTACTTTTGTTGATACTTTAAAAACGCTTGTAAATGATGTTAATTCACAGCAAGTGGAAGCGGCGGATGCCACAGAAAAATTAATCAAAGGTGAACCTGTTGATATTCATGATGTGATGATTTCTGCTGAAAAGGCGAAAACATCATTTCAATTATTGATGGAATTGAGGAACAAAGGGCTTGATTTATATAGAGAAGTTTTGAGGATGCAAATTTAAACAGATTTCATAACTTTTAAAACGAAAGAAAAATGGCGAATATTTTAGACCAAGTAAAAGCATTTACACAAAAGCTAAACGTAACGCAAAAAGTAATCATTGTTACTGCTATTGTCGCAGTATTAACAGTTCTAGTTGTAGTTTTGATGAACTCGGTGAAATCAACAGCTGATTATTCTGTTTTATATAGTGATTTAAACCCGGAAGATGCGGCAAAAATAGTAGAAAGTTTGAAAGAGAAGAAAATTGATTATGATTTAAAAGATGGTGGCGGAACGATTTTAGTGCCAAAAGAACAAGTTTATGAGATGCGAGTAGAATTAGCTGGTCAAGGTTTGCCAAGTTCTTCCACAGTTGGCTATGAAATATTCGATAAATCAAATTTAGGAATGAGCGAATATGTTCAAAAACTAAATTATAAACGAGCATTAGAAGGTGAATTAGCCCGAACTATCAATTCATTAGAAGAAGTTAAGAATACAAGAGTCCATATTGTTTTACCTGAAAAAGCATTATTTAAAGAAGACCAAAAACAACCAACTGCAAGCGTAACATTGCAATTAAAACCTAATAAGACAATAAGTCAAGCAACAGTTGCGGGCATTCAAAATTTAGTTGCAAAAAGTGTAGAAGGTATGCAACCAGACGCAGTTACAGTTGTTGACCATAAAGGGCGTGTAATTTCAACCGAACCGATTGATAAAACAAGTATTGCTGGTATGACCGCTGCTCAACATCAACAACAAATTGAAGTTGAACAATATTTGGCTCAAAAAGTCCAATCAATGCTCGATAATGTTTTAGGAGCTGATAATGCAAGTGTTAAAGTTACAGCAGATTTGAATTTTACTCAAATTGAAAAAACAATAACAGATTACGACCCCGAAAAACAAGTTGTTCGAAGCGAGCAAAATATTACAGAAAAAAGTCAATCGACTGATTCTTTAAGTTATCCTGCTGTGAATATGGCAAAAGATCAATCCAATGTTATTTCCAATTATGAAATTTCTCAATCGATTGAAAAAATTATAAACGAGGTTGGAAACATTAAAAGGCTTACAACTTCTGTATTGATTAATGGTACTACTAAAATAGTTGACAAAAACGGGAAAAAAGTTATCCAATATACACCAAGAACGAAAGAAGAACTCCAACAACTTGAGCTTGCAGTGAAAAATGCAGTTGGATACGACCCAAATAGAAATGACCAAATATCTGTTTTAAACGTGCCTTTTGATAATTCTTATTACGAGGACATAATTAAAGATAGTCAGCCTGTAGAATGGTATAATGTGCCTGAAAATCGCAAGTTAATCTTGCTCGTTGCTATAATAATTTTAACAATTATCTTTATGTTCCGACTGTTACAATCGAAATATATTAAAGATAGGATAAGAATTGCTTTATCATTACCCGAAAGTGTGGCATTAGCAAAAGAAGAAATTGAAGAAGAAGAGGAACCCGAAGAAGACTTATCAGACTTTCATATGAATGAAGATGAATTACTTTTATTACCAGGTGAACTACCCGAACAATTAATGTTAGAAGCAACCCCAACCGAAGAGGAATCAAGTTATGCATTTTCGCCCGAAGGTGAATTAGATGAAAAATCCCTCGCCGCAAAAGCAAGAGCAGAATTAGATAAAGCTGATACACAAGATTTAACGGAAGAAAGATTAATTAAAATGGAAATGAAGAAAAAAATCCAAGAATTTGTCGATGAAAAGCCCGATGATGCAGTTAAATTAGTCAGAATAGTTCTCTCCCAAGATTTGATAAATATGATGAAATCGGGTAATCCATAACAAATTTTTTATGTTAAATAAAAACAATAATGTCTATATAATTTTCGTAAATTTGTTAAAAAAAAGTAAATTATAAAAAAGAAAAAATAGAAAGAAATAGATGCCAAATTACGATGTAAAAAATTTAACGGGAAAGCAAAAAGCAGCAATACTTTTGATGTCGATGGATGTCGAAGTAGCCTCAAAAGTATTCAAAGAACTCGATATGAACGAAGTGGAACAAATTGCTCTCGAAATATCGAATTTAAAAGATGTGCCTGCAAATGTAGTTGAAGATGTAATCGAAGAATTTTATGAATTAATGCAAGCCTCCTCGTTAATGCTGGAGGGAGGTATTGAATATGCACAAGTATTGTTGGAAAGAACGTACGGAAGCGATAAAGCAAGAGAAATTGTTGAGAAAATCAAAGTTTTAACAACAATACGAGGATTTAACATATTAAAACAAGCTGACCCAGCACAATTAGCAAATTTTTTGTCGAAAGAACATCCACAAACTATTGCTTTGATATTATCACATTTACCGCCAGCGCAAGCAGCCGATGTTTTGCAAGAATTTCCTGATGAATTACGTTCGGATACAATTATTAGAATTGCAACAATTGGCAAGGTTTCCCCTACTCTTGTTTCTGAAATAGAACAAGTTGTTGACCAGATCGCAGAATCTACACTTTCTCAAAATCTTGCAGCAACTGGTGGCGCTCAAATCGTTGCAAACATATTAAACAAAAGTAATAATGCTCTCGCAAAACAATTATTGGAAAGCATCGAAGAGAAAAATTACGATATGGCGGGCGAAATCAAAAGACTTATGTTCTTGTTCGAAGATATTATTCAAATTGACGACCGTGGAATTCAACGAATTCTCAGAGATGTCGACAAACGTGATTTGGCTCTTGCTCTCAAAGTTGCCGATGAAAAGATTAAGAATAAGATATTCAAGAATATGAGTGAACGTGCCGCAGCTGTTGTCAAAGAAGAACTCGAATTTATGGGTCCTGTTAAATTGAAAGAAGTTGAACAAGCTCAAATGCGTATTGTTGATATAGTCAAGCAACTCGAATCAGACGGTGAAATTTCAATTGGAGGACGTGGTAAAGAAGACGTATTCGTTTAATCTGTTTTTTATTTCTTTTTTTCAATTTTAATCATAATGCAATGAATCAAGTTATTATAAAAGTCCCGAGAAATAAGAAAAAACTTACTATTATTCGTTCTAAAGAAGAAATTGAAAAAGAAATTGAAAAAAGAAGCGAACTTTTAAACTCGCTTTTGGAGCTTCGTCGTAAAAAGAAAGAAGAAGAACGTAAAGCAAAAGAAACCGTCGATGAATCGGAAAAAGTTGAAGATAAGCCTTATTTTACAGAAATATTTACAATTTCGAAATCCAATCAACCTACACAAATAGAGTTTTTTTCGCCAGTCGAGCCACAAATCGATTGGGAAATGCTCGAACAAGAAATTCAATCTGCTTATGATCGTGGTTTTCGAGAAGGTAATGAGGTTGCAAAAACATTAGCAGAAAGAGAATTAGAAAAATTAAGAAAGATGAATAGAATCATTGATTCTATGGTCGATTCATTCAAAACTGAATATTTGAAGCAAATTAATGAGTTGAAAACTTCTGTTGTAAACCTTGCTCTTGTTATTTCTGAACAAATTATTAAATATGAAGTTGAAAAAAATGATAATTTCTTAATTTCTCAAACTAATAAAATTTTGTCTGAACTCGACAAAGAATTGATTTTTAAAATCTATATCAATCCAAAAGATATCGAAGTTTTTCAAACTTCCAAAAGCAATTTGCTCAATCCATCAATAATAGAAAACACTAAATTAATTCCTGACGAAAGTGTAGAATCAGGTTTTTGCAAACTTGAAACGTCAATTGGTGAATTTGACGGCAGATTGAGAACTCAATTAGAGCTTATTCGTAAAAATATGCTCGAAGAAATTTCAAACATAACCATTGAAGAGGAAATTCAAGAAATTACCGAAAGCAATAAAGTGGAATTCGAAAGCGAAGATCACTCAACACAATATACTGATTCAAATAATTCCACAGAAGGAAAGTCCAACGAAGATCTATTTAACAGAGAATATTACGAAAATCCACCTGATGCAAACCAAAATGTAGATGAATGAGATGCTCACTAAATCATTGATAAATAGATTAGAGCATAGAATTGCTACAACAAAACCACTTCGTAGAAGCGGTCATATTACGCAAGTAATTGGATTAGTCATAGAAAGTGAAGGTCCAAAGGCTTCGATTGGTGAAGTTTGCAATATTTTGGACAATAACGGAAATGTTATATGCCAATCTGAAATAGTTGGTTTTAAAAATGAAAATAAGATTCTATCAATGGTTTTGGGTGAATTAAATGAAATATCACCTGGAATGGAAATCGAAGCAACCGGGAAAACGTTACAAATTGGTGTTGGCGAAGGGCTGCTTGGTAGAATCATTGACGGAATTGGCAACCCAATAGATGGTGGAAACAAGTTGCAAACAAAGGAACTCAGAACAATTTATGCCACACCTCCAAATCCATTAACAAGAAAAAGAATAACAGAACCAATTTCAACGGGTATACGAGCAATTGACGGAGTTTTGACCTTAGGAAAAGGGCAAAGAATTGGAATTTTTGCAGGCTCTGGTGTTGGTAAATCTACATTGCTTGGAATGATTGCAAGAAATACTTCCGCAGATGTCAATGTAATTTGTCTTGTTGGAGAACGTGGTCGTGAGGTTCGAGAATTTATTGAGCGTGATTTAGGCGAAGAAGGTTTACGCCGTTCCGTTGTTGTGATTTCAACAAGCGACACTGCACCTCTTGTCAGAGTCAAAGCACCATTAATAGCCACTACAATTGCAGAGTATTTTCGAGATTTAGGTTTAGACGTGATGTTAATGCTAGATTCGGCAACACGCTTGGCAATGGCGCAAAGAGAAGTTGGGCTAACTATTGGCGAGCCACCAACTTCAAAAGGTTATACACCATCAGTATTTAGCTTTTTGCAAAAGACAATGGAAAGAGCAGGCACTTCCGATGTAGGCTCAATTACCGGACTTTATACTGTGCTTGTTGAAGGCGATGATATGAATGAACCCATTGCTGATGCGGCAAGAGGTATCCTTGATGGGCATATTGTACTATCTCGCAAATTAGCTTCTCTTGGTCACTATCCGGCAATTGACTTATTAGAAAGCGTTTCTCGAGTAAGGAACGACATTATTTCCGCAGAACATAAAACCGCAGCTAATCATATATTGGAATTACTTGCAAGTTATAGAATTAGTGAAGATTTAATAAGTGTTGGAGCTTACCGCAAAGGTTCGAATCCAATGACGGATAGAGCAATAGCTTTGTTACCATCTATTAATAATTTCTTAAAACAAGATATTTATGAAAATGCAAATATGTCAGAAACAATTGCTAATTTAATAAATATTTCAAAACAAAATATGTGATTTTTTAATGGCAAAAAAATTCTCATTTAGATTAGAACCTGTTTTAAAAATTAGAGAGCAAAATAAAAAAATTGCTCAAGCTGAGCTTATGATTGCCATTAATGAAAGAATTGAAACTGAACTGTACATTCAAAAACAAAAAGAATATATTGCAAAACTTAATACAATTCAAAAAGAAGATTTAAAAATTGATGAATTACGTAATTTATATTATCACAAATTATATTTAAAGGCAGACATTCAAAAATTTGAAGAACGAAAAGAAATTTTAACTGAAAAAGAGAAAGTTAAACAGAGACATTACAATTCTGCTTTGCAAGAGGAAAAAATAATGTTAAAATTAAAAGAAAAACAAAAAATAATTCATAAAGAAATTGCCGAAAAAGAAGAACAAAAGAACTTAGACGAAATTGGGTTACGTATTTCCAACAAATTATCTGACTAAAATAAAATATAAAATAAACGATAATAAAATAACAAAGATACAAGAAATTAAAAATGAATTATAAGTCCGTAACTATATTTTTCTTAATTTTAGTAGGGTTCATATCTGCTTTATTAATAGCATTTATGTTGATTTATTCGATGGATTCTGAATTATTAGGATTTGCCCCAAACAAAAATGATAAAAAAATGAAAGAAAAAATAGCTCGAGAAAAGGCATCGTTAGGGACTTTCAATAAATACATTATAACCAAAGAACAGTTCGAAAATTTAATGAAGCAAATTGAAGACAAAAATAAAGAGATATATCAAAAAAGTGCAGAATGGAACAAAAGCACTTCTAAAATTGACTCGTTGTACAATATTATACGACAAAAAGATACATTTTTAGCCAAAAGACAAGAGCTTGTTGATAGTTTATCTCAATTTAAAAAAGCTTTGGAAACAGCACATAAAGACAATTCCTCTTTGAAAGATACAATTGACAACTACGTGAAAAAGCTCGAAAAAGCACAAAAAGAAATACAATTACGAGACGAGCGTTTAGCTCAACAAGAAAAGTATTTCAATCGAAAAGTAGATTCATTGGAAATGCTCAATTTCAAACAATTTGCAAGTATTTACAAGAATGCTCAACCCGCAGAAGTAGCCAAAATATTGTCGCAAATAGATGAAAAAGATGCCGCTACAATATTAAAATTAATGCCTAAAAAACAAGCTGGCAAGATTATTGATGCTCTTGCACCAGGAAAAGCAGCGTTGATTTTGCTGCTTGGAGCTGGACAATAAATGCAAGGATGCACAAATGAAAATCAGTTCAATTAAAATTAATGGACAAAATCCATTAAATAAATCGTCTAATCCTCCTCTTAACAAAGGAAACGAGGAAATTGCCAATCCACAGTTTTTGGATTTCTTGCTGGAACTTTTTGCTTTTGGTAAAGCTAATCCTGCTTTTTTAAGCCCAACTATTACTCAAAATAATAACAATTCAACAATTTCGAACGACGCATCGAATGCAAGTAGCGAAATAACACCAAATTTTGTGAATGAAGAAAACCAAAATGTTCAAAAATCAACAAAACTCGAAGATTACTTAAAAACAATATTTCCCGATACAATTTTAAATAATTATTCAGATTTTGAATTAACAAATTTAGTAAAAGCAAGTAAATTAACTGATGATAATTTTGTAAATGTCAAAAGTATTTTAACCGAGCTTGTCAATAAAGACCAAACTTTGCAACTTAGTAATTTAATAAATTTAAATTCTGGTTTTACTTCGGACGTCAAAGAAAAGCTGGAATCGTATTTGCCAAAAGAAATATTGAAATTTTTCGAAAAAGATTTGAATAGTAATAATTACAACATTCAAAAAGAACTGTATCAAATTGCATTACTTTTTGAAAAGAAAGCAGAAATGAAAATCGAAAAAATTTCGACCACCCAGACAAATGTCGAAACACTTGCGAATTTTTTAACAAAAGAACAAAATGTAATTGAACAAAAATTTTCAGATATTCTTGAATCCCAAAGTAAACCCGTTGAAAAAACAAATATCAGCATAGAATCAGCGGAACAACTTCCACGAACAAATATTATGAAAGATGTTATGTCTAACATAACTAAAGTAAGTAAAGAAGATGAAGCAGTAAATAATAATGCATCCTCATTTTCCCATAAAAGTAGTGAAATTAATGAAGTTAATACAAATAAACGAAGCAACGAACAAATTAAAAATCAAAAAGAATATACAAATTTTACTAATAACCAAAGTTTACAACTGCCTAACTTTTTCAAAACAGGTGATGCGCCGAAATTTTCATTTTTCCCAAATGTAAAAATGGAAGATGTTCCAAATGTAATTAATAAAATGCTTGTAATGAATACCCAAAATGGTGGTTCGAAGGCAAGTATCTCGCTGCAACCTAATAATCTTGGTATGATATTTGTAAATTTAGAAATTAAGAAAGATTTTGTAAATATAACGTTAAGAGCTGAAAAGATCGAAACACTTGAAAAGATACAAGGAACTGCACAAAGTTTAAAGGAAGCACTTGTATCACAAGGTTTTAAAAATGAGAATATTAACCTGAAGTTTGAATATAATCAAACAACTGAGCAAAAATATTCACTGAACGATCAAGGGAATTTCAATAAGAAGCAAAATAATCAGAATTTTACAAGGGAATATTCGAAATTTTTAGGTAAAATGGATGAGTTTGCAAAATCAATAGAAATGGAAAACAACACTGCAGGAGTTGTAAAATGATACAGGATGTAAATTCTATGAGCAACCAAACAGACACCAGCTATACAAGCAAGGCAGTCGGGAGTTCTCAAATGGGAAAGGATGAGTTTTTAAAATTGCTGACTTACCAACTTAAAGCACAAAACCCATTGAAGCCTTATGATAGTCAGGAATTTGCATCACAATTAGCTCAATTTTCTCAATTAGAACAACTAACGAGCATTCACAGCTTGTTGGAGGAACAATCAAAATCCAATAATCAATTTTCTCAAAGCATAAGTAACACAGCAATTCCAGGAATGCTTGGAAAATATGCTCGAGTTTCTTCAGACGAAATCAATTATAATGGAACTGATAACGCTAAACTTGGATTTGTTGTTCCTTACGAAGTACAAAGCGGAGAAGTTCGAATTTATGACGACAATGGTAATCTCGTACGTACAATGAATATCGATAACACAAACTTGAAAAAAGGTAATCACACTATTGAATGGAACGGTGAAAATTCGCAAGGTGATAGTTTGCCGAGTGGAAATTACAAATTTGATGTAGTTTTAACTAGTAATAATGGCACGTCCACAAGTGCGGAACTTTACACTTACGGCAAAATATCGTCCGTTAAATTTAAAAATGACGGGACTTATTTAGTTGTTAATAATACTGAAGTTCCATTTGATAGAATTATTGAAATTACAAGCGAGAATTAGGAGGGAAAATGCCTGAAATCAATGGTGTTAACGTACCTTTTATTCCAATTGGAGGAACAAAGGATTTAAAGCAAAATCCGGCGAGAATCTCAAATAAAACTAACCCGGTTGATTTCAACTCAATTTTTACTCAAGAATTAAATAAGCTAAAGTTTTCGAACCATGCCCAAACAAGAATGGTTAGTAGAGAAATTTCTTTAGATAAAAACGAGTTAAATCGCTTGGAAAGTGCAATAAATAAAGTAGATTCAAAAAATGGACGAGAATCTCTTGTAATGTTGGATGATAAAGCGTTTATTGTGAATATACCTAACCGAACAGTAGTAACATTATTTACAAAAGAACAGTTACAAGAAGATGTAGTAACAAATATTGATTCTGCTGTTTTTGCATAACAATATGATTACAAACGGGTTGGACTCAAAGCAAGATTAGTTTTGGGGGACCCTTCAAGATTTCGAACGACTGAGAAATCTAAAACAGGATGAAATTATAATCAAGGAGGATTAAAATGGGACTTAGCAGATCCCTATCAATAGGAACAAGCTCATTGAGAGCAAATCAGCAAAAATTCGACGTAATTTCTAATAATCTTGCAAACACTAATACTGTCGGATTTAAATCTACTCGTGCTAATTTCGAAGACCAATTAAGCCAAGTTTACACACGTGGGCACTCCCCTAATCAAAGTGGTGGTATTGGAACCGGTGGAATTAATCCAATGCAATACGGTTTAGGTGTTAAAGTTGGCAGTATCCAACAAAATA
Organism: uncultured Chloroherpeton sp.; assembly: GCA_964500435.1. Taxonomy (GTDB): domain Bacteria; phylum Bacteroidota; class Ignavibacteria; order Kapaibacteriales; family UBA2268; genus GWF2-33-9. The sequence continues at coordinate 140,792 of CAZCNL010000006.1, forward strand.
TGCAGCAAGGCGTAATCGAAACTACAGATAGACCATTAGATTTAGCTTTGCAAGGTGATGGATTTTTTATTTATCAAGATAATGGTATTTCCAAATATTCTCGAGCAGGAGCTATAAGTCGTGATAAAGATGGCTATTTTGTTGATAATAATACTGGAGCATTCTTGCAAGGCTATAATGTGCAAGTCGATGCAAATGGCAAAATAGTTAAAGATTCAACTGGGGCTAATTTATTAACAGGCAAGATGAGTGATATACAAATTACCAATGATGTTATTTCTCAACCTAAACAATCACAAAATATTACATTAAATGGGAATTTAAATTCGAGTATGACAACTGGAGATACTCGCCGTACAAGTATTAATATCTTTGATAATATCGGCGGTGTTCATACTTTAGAGTTTATTTTCACAAAGTCCGCAAATCCGAATGAGTTTACTTTAAGTGGTTCATTAGATGGTACTGCTTTAACTTTACCCACGACAACTGTCACTTTCAATGCTGATGGCACATTAAAAAGTCCTATGTCAATCAATATCTTAGCATCGAATTTGAATACATTATTAGGCACTCAAGTTTTTGATGCAACCACTCCAAAAAATTTGACAATTCAGCTTGCTCCCGCAAATCAATTGACCTCAGGCTTAACGCAATACTCGATGCCCAGTACTGCTTCGTTTGGAACCCAAGACGGCTACAAAATGGGCAATTTACAGGATTTGACAGTTGATAAAGAAGGAAAAATTTGGGGTGCATTTACAAATGGTAAATCTGAAATTTTAGGACAAGTAATAATAGCAAAATTTCCTAACCAAGAGGCATTAGTCCGGGTTGGTGATAATATGTTTGTTCCTGCCCCTAATAGTGGTGAAGCAATTGTCGGAACTGCCGGTGAAATTTTCAAAGCAACAAATATTATTTCAAATTCCTTAGAGCAATCAAATGTTGATATTGCTACACAATTTACAGAAATGATATCTACTCAGCGAGCTTTTGAGGCAGCTTCACGAACAATTACTGTTTCAGATACACTTTTGCAAGAAATTAATAGCTTGAAACGATAAAATTAGTATATTTCCATAATATGCAATTTTATCAATTACGATATAAAACGCAAATGGCTGTCAAATTAGGCAGCCATTTTCATATACGCTAATAAAAATTTTTAGTAATAATAAAAAATGGTTGCCTTTATGGGGCAACCATCGAAAATTCAACTCAAATAATCTTTATTAATAATTAATATTTACCATCTTTGCAGCAAGGTGGTAGTTTTTTGTAAGCTCTTACATCTCGTTTTACATTATCTGCGTCGTATCCGATATCACTTAATTTTTTACGTATATCATCTAAAGTAAGCTTTGTTTTATCAAATTTTACAGTTAACACCTTTGAATTTACGTCAAGTGAAGATTCGAGTATACCATCTATTTTTTTCAAATTGCTTTCGATTCTGTCTTTACACATTGTGCAAACTGCAGATGTAGTTATTTTTTCTGTTACTTCGTTTTTGTTTTTTGCAAAGCTATTTGAAAATAGCAATATATTGGCAAACAAAACGAGAATCACAAATCCAAAATATTTTTTCATTTTTTATCCCTTTGTTTTAATTTATAAACGTATTAATATTAATAAATATTTTAGGTAATCAAAAATTAATTTATTGCAAAACGAGCACCTAAATAAATTTTTCTGCCATCAATAGGTCCCCAAATCATCGAACTATCGAAGTACTTCCCAAATGGGTCATTTGGTGCAATAATCGGGTTAGTCTGTTTATAATCTGTTATATTTTCTGCTCCTAAGTAAATTTCGATATTTGAAATCTTTTTTGTTATTTGCCCGTGGAACAAAACAAATGACGGGAAGGTTTTGCCTAACCTGTATTCTACTGGATTATTGTCTGTATTAGGAATTCGACCGCTTCCATTGTAATCTGTTGTAAAATCAAAGCTCCATCCACTGTTTTCTGTCGAATATGCAATATTTAAAAAATATTTTGAAGGACTAATTAATGGTTTTTGTTGTAATTTATCGGCAATTGTATACCAAACATCATTCCAACGATATGCTGTAACGATTTTTAAATTCTTGGTTATTTCAATATTTAAATCAACTTGAAAACTGTTCGAGTACGATTTCCCTTTTAAATTATAAAAATGTACTTCTCCGGGCTGAGAATCCATATCGACGATAGTTTGATTTAAAAAATCTGTCCGATAATATTCTATATTTAATGTTGTATATAATCCAAATAAATCAAGTTCCGAAGTAGTGTTAAAGCCATAATTCCAAGCTTCTTCGGCACGTAATTTTTCATCAAAAAAGATTTGTCTTGACGATGATAATATATTTTGGTTTTCTGCAACTGGTAGTGGGTTGTGATAGCCTTTTCCAACTGATGCACGTAAGGTATTGTATTCGCCTAATTTATACATCAAATGTAAGCGTGGAGTTATAAAAGTGCCATATAAATTATGGAAATCCGCCCGTAATCCCGCTGTTGCAGTCAAATTATGTATTCCAGCATAAGTATATTCAAAGAATGCTCCGGGAACAGATTCAAAACTATTCATTATTATGCTTGAAATTGTTTGCAAATAATTATTGTAATTGTAGCTGAGCCCAAGCACATAATTATGTTTGGACTTTTCTGCTTCTATATCTTCGGGTGATTCGTAACCACTTTCAGTTTCATGGTGAGTTGCTGGAGTGTCGAAACTCGATTGCCAAATCAAGTTCATAAATAAATTATTTTGTTCGGCATTGTAAATTCGATTTCCAAACTTCGAAACTTGGCTGTGATTTGTAAATGAAACTATAGTGCCTAAACTTTTGTATTTATCTGAAGGAAAAACAAATCCATTTTTCGTTGAAAAGAAATATCTATTAACTTTAATATTTGTTCCCCAATCTGCAGGATTCGAACCATCCAAATATGGAATTTGTCCTGCTTTGCGATTATCATATAAAGCTTGAAAAATTGTTTTACTTTCAAAAGTTTCACCGTCATAATTAAATCTTTGCAAAATAGAAAATTGGTCACCTTTTGGAACATCTGCGAAACTGTCTTTATTTAAATCAAGATTCTTGTTGAATGTATTGCCGTGCAAAAATGTAGCTGCATAAAAATGTTGGGATAAAGCATATTTTGATATTATGCTGCTTTCAAATCTTTGCATATCATTTCCATATACATTTAGATAAAAATTATCGACAAGTTGAGGTTCACGATAATCGACATTTATTTGACCAGAAATGGATTCGTAACCAGTGGAAACTGAAGCAGCACCTTTGGATATTGATATAGAATTCATCCAAGGTCCAGGTATATAACTCAATCCATATGCTGATGCAAAACCTTGCAAGCTGGGTACTTTTTCAACAAGTAATTGAGTATATCTTTGTGCCAAACCAAGTAATTGAATTTGTTTTGCACCAGTAACAGCGTCTGTATATGTAACATCAACAGAAGGATTTGTTTGAAAGCTTTCGGAAAGATTACAGCAAGCGGCTTTTAACAAGCCTTTCGAAGTAATAATTTCCGTTTTTGCGGTTGCAGAGTGGTCTATCATCCCTTCTGGTTTTTGCTCGGTCACTTCAATTGTGTTTAATGTTAGTTCTTGGCTCAAAACTATTTCATAATTATTTTTGTTTGGATTAATCTCAACTGTATCTTTTTTATAACCAACATAACTAATAATGATTTTTGTAGTTTTATCGATTGTCAACTCGAAAGCTCCGTCGTGATTAGTTAATGTTCCTTTATTTGAGCCAAAGATTTGAATATTTGCATTTGGTAAAGGTGTTAATTTTCCTTTTTCATCTTTACCAAAAACATTACCTTTAATTTCTGTTGCTTTTAAACTTGTTAATGAAGTTAATATAAGCAATATCAATATTACTATTTTTATTTTCATTTTTATTTTCATTTTTTTTCTCAATTTATTATTTTAAATATTTTTATTAAAGTATTTGGAATACCAAAAAATATTTGAATTTAATTTAATTTAAATTCAAATGAATTAGAATTTTAATATTAAAGAGTGAAATTAAGAATTGCTGTCTTCTTTGTCGGAATTCTTATAAGAAGTTATTTTGTGTATTAATAAAATGAATTTATTAATTGGTTGGATTATTTTATTATCTATTTCTTTAACTTGGCTTTCAAAATAATTATAAATTGAAGTATTTGAAATATATTCAACTGTATTTCTATAAATTTTTGAGTTATATATTGATTTTTGAATATCGTTCCATAAACTTGCTTGAGGCAGAGTTGTGTCTTGTGCAGAAAAGCTACAGCACTCATCTTTTAATGATAATTGATTTTGATGGTTTGAATTATTTTGTGTACTAACAGTATTTAAGGAACATTCTGAAGAATTGCAACTACATTTTATATTTTGTTTTTGGTGGTCGCACTTTGCAACTTTATTTATTGAAAATGTTGTTTTTCCTTCGTAATTGCAATGGTGAGTGTATAAAGTAATGCTAAATGTCGATAAAAGAATCGACATAATTAAAATTATTGGGACAATATTTTTAATTGCATTCTTCATAATACAAAATTACGAATATTTAAATAAATTATTATTTTTTCTTATACTTTTTTAAACTTAAGAAATTGTTTTTTTGTAATAGATTTTTCTTTCCTTTAAATACTTTAAAATAAAATTAAATGCATCAGATTCGAACCCTAAATACTCTGGTGGGATTATACCTTTTTTGGTGTAAACACCTTCGCTTAACAAATTTACTGCGGCTGTTGCGGTGTATCCAGTTGTTCTGGACATCGAAGAGATTCCCGTTTCTTGGTCATATTCATCAAATAAATCATAAGTAAATGTTATTTTGTTGCCGTTTTCTTCATATCCTGAAATTATAACCCGCATAATTGTGAATTCTCGCTCTCCTGGATTTAATTTCCATTGTTTAAAAAGTAATTTATTCGTAAAATCAATTGGTGTTATTTTAACATTTCCAATTTCAATTTCCTCATTTGAGAAAAATCCAGTTTCTTTCAAAACTTTGATATATTCAATATGGGTAGGATATCGCATTGTTTTTTCCTTCATATTGGGAACATCAAGAGTTTTTAGTAAGCTGCGTAATCCATCTGTGTTGAAAGCTTCCAATGTTCCAACTTGCTCGAAATTAATAAGTTCGGGGTCAGAAAGTGCCTCGACTTGCTTAATAACCGAATTTTCACGATATCGTGCGGGGCGTGTGTATTCTTCGATAACATCAACCGGCGAGAATGGTGCTTTATATTGAAATGGGAATTTTCTTTCGAAAGGTAAACCTCCCACATAACACAGATAATCAGTAACCTTGGGTAATTGTTTATAATGATAACCAAGCAAAATATTGCACATTCCGGGTGCAACACCACAATCAACTACTGCCGTCACGTTGTTTTCTTTTGCCAAATTATCTAACAAAAGGGAATCTTCAGGGAAAAATGAAATATCAACTATATCTTTTTTTGCTTTTATTACGCTTTCGACAACTTTGAACCCCATAAAACCGGGAACAGCTCCGACAACAATATCATATGGTTCAACGAGTTTTGGAATTGCTTGTAAATCGTTTAAGTCAACCTTCAGTGCTTCAATACCAAATTTGCGAATTTCATTTAATCTATTTTCGTCTAGATCTGCAACTGCCACATTAAATTTCTTAGATAAGTCAATTGCCATTGCTCGTCCAACTAATCCACATCCCAAAACTATTACTGATTTCATAATTTCCCCTTTTCTTTTTTTGATTATACTTTATTAGCTGCAAAAATAATAATTAGAATTAAATTTTATTTTAATAATATTTAAAATTTTTAGGAATTACTGAAAAAAATTTTTATAAACTTTGTGTCCATACTCGGCAAAATTTTCGAAATAACCAGTAAACCATTGATTTAGATTAATTCCATAATAATTTGATTCTTTTACATCGTTGAAATTATCAATTCCACCTGTACGAATTACTGCAAATTCTGTTGATACATTAATTTTATTCAATGTATTGACAGCTGTCCTTGAAATATCTAATGATTTATTTTTAAGAAGTGAACCACTAAAACCACCACCAAATGTTTTTGTAAAAAATTCGAAATTATTGTATTCCGAAGAATCCAACATATTTTTATAAAAATTATAATTAGTGGAAGTATTACCTAAATTGATTCCATCATATCCTAAATCCACAAGCAAAGGTATCAACGCTTGCACTTGCTCTGGAGTTATGTCGACTGAAAATTTAACAATTATTGGTAATCGACGAGTTCTGTTTTTTAAATAATTTTTTGATATTTGTTCGAGCCGCAAAATCAATTTGGGGTCTAATATTCCAGCATAATTTTCACTTGAAATATGAGGAACATTTGGGCAACTTTCGTTCAATTCGATAAAATCCACTTGTGTTTTTTCAAAAATCTTAAACCCATCGATTAAATTACTAATTGCCGCAATTTCGCTATCAAGCGGATCACTTGAAAGGCTCACACCTATCGGACAATTTTCCTTTTTCTCAATTTTTTGTACTCTTTTGGCAATTTCATCGAACCCTAAATTTGGCAGTCCGAGCCAATTTAATGCTGATTTTGATTTCGGCAAAGGTAAAAACGGTAAATAATAATTATGTTTTAAATTTCCTTTGCGTGGTTTTGGAGTAACCGTTCCAATTAAAAAAGCGCCCGCACCTTGTCTACGCACGACTTCATACCCAAATGCATCTTTGAAAATACCAGCAGCGTTAAATAAAGGTGATTGAAATGTTAAATCCCATAACTTTCTTTCATATTCTTTCGGAATAGTAATAATTTGTTTAGGTATATCGCTAAAAAAATTATTTAAAAACCACCTTCGACCTTTTGAATATAATTGAATTGGGATATTTGGAGGCAATGTTGCGATAAATGGACGAAAATATTTATCCAATTTTGCCACAAATTCAACTTTTGTCATTTTCTTCTTCTTTTTATTTTGAAAATATCTTTCTTAAAAAAATCCTTCGCAACGAAACTTTACTCATTGCGAAGGTAATTAAATATTTATTTTGACTTAATTATATTCTTAAAAACTCAAAATTATAATTCAACAAATTATCTTGGTTGAGGTTGAGGTTGTGGTTGACCTTGAGGTGCCGGTTGAATTTGCATTCCTTGAGGCATCGGCATAGGTTTTGCATCTAATAGCTCGACAGTGAAAATAATAACTGAATTTGGAGGAATTGGTCCAGTTCCTTTATCGCCAAAAGCAAGGTTTGGAGGGAATACAAATTTATATTTTCCACCAACTTTCATATATTTAACAGCTTCGTCCCAGCCTTTGAAAAGACCTTTTGAAGGGAAATCTACGGCTTTGTCTTTTGCCAAACTATCGAAAATTTCACCATTAGCGAAAGAGGCATAAAATTTAATTTTTAAAAGGTCATTATCTCCTACTGCTTTACCTTTTCCTTCACGTAAAACTTCATATTGCAAGCCACTTTTAGTAACTTTAACGCCTGGTTTTGTTTTATTTGTTTCTAAAAACGTAGCGTTAACGTTTGCAAGTTCTTTTGCTTTTTCTTGAAGTTTTTTCTCTGCTGCGGCTTGTTCCGCCATTTGTTTGCTTTGCAATTTCCCTTGTAAAACAGCATAAATCTTTTTTACTACTGAATCAGGAAATGCTTTGTTTAAACTATCATACCCATCTTTAAAACCTCTTTGGTAAAGATCTAAATTGATTTTAAACGAGTCATGCTTTGCATTTTCCCCTAATTGAAGACCCAATGCATAACTTAATGAATCGTCAAACGAAGAAAACTTTATTCCTTTTGCCGACGAAATTGGTCCTGAAGCGTCTTTGCCACCACAAGCTACTATTAGCATTGAAAGTAAAGCAAATGTTAAAATTTTGATTTTCATTAAAATACCTTATTATTTTTACTTGAAGATTTAATTTACAAAATTAATTAGTAATATTAAATTAATTGCAAATTACGTAAATTTAAATTTAAAATATTTTTGTTTGCTTTGCTTTTTTTTTGCTTAAAAGATAAAATTAAAATAAATTAAAAAAAAGTAAAAAAATTAAAAAAAATGTTTTGATATTAATTAATAAATAAGTATTTTGCATAATATTAAACAATTAATTATATAAAATATATTTATATTGTTAATAACATAAAATTGTAAAAAAATCATCAATTTTTTTTGTTCAAAGAAAAAAAAATGAGGAGTAGTGGCTAAGAATTATACAATAGTAGTGATAGAAGATGACCCATTGGTCAATGAAACAATAAAAGAAATATTACAAAGCAAGTATTCACGGGTTGAAACCTTTACTGACCCGAATGAAGGAATAAATCAATTGCATAAAATTGCCCCCGATTTATTATTGCTTGATATTTTTCTTGGTTATGCCAATGGATTAGATATACTTGAGCAACTCCGAAAACAAGGATACTCAATGCCCGTAATTATTATGACTGCTTTTTCAGACATAAAAATGGCAGTTCGGGCAATGAAATTAGGAGCGGATGATTTTATAGTGAAACCATTAGATTTGGAACAGCTCGAAGTTACAATTGAACGCTCATTGAAGAATTTCGATTTACGCCGTCGAGTCGATTTATTAAGCGAACAAATTAAAAAAGAGCAACCAAGTGAAATAATCGGTAATAGCGAAGGTATTAAAAACGCACTCGAACTTGGCAAACTCGTCGGTAAAACAGACGATACTACTGTATTGATTTATGGAGAGACAGGAACAGGAAAAGAATTGATGGCTCGATTTATTCACGATAATTCTCCTCGTGCGTCAGGTCCTTTTGTGAGTGTCAATTGCGGCGCTATTCCTCGTGAACTTGCTGAAAATGAATTTTTTGGGTACGAAAAAGGCGCCTTCACCGGTGCTACGGAAAAAATGCGTCCAGGTAAATTCGAACAAGCACAACATGGCACTATTTTACTCGATGAAATTAGTGAATTGAGTATGGATTTGCAAGTTAAGCTTTTACGTGTATTGCAAGAACGTAAATTTTATCGTTTAGGTGGAACCAAGGAAGTCTCCGTCGATGTCCGTGTTATCGCTTCTTCTAATAAAGAGCTTGAAAAATTAGTAGAAGAAGGAAAATTCAGAGAAGACCTTTACTACCGTTTGAATGTTGCTAAAATAATCTTGCCACCCCTACGGGAACGTGGTGAAGATATTATTTTAATTGCCACCTCGTTGATTAAAGAATTTAACAAAAAGTTTTCGAAAGAAACCAAAGGATTTACTCAAGATGCTGTAAATTTGCTTTTGAGCTATCCTTGGAAAGGAAATATTAGAGAGCTCCGAAATGCTATTGAAAGGATAATGCTTTTGGAACAAAAAGAGGTGCTCGATGTTGACTCTTTCTCTTTCTTAAAAGGATTTACAAACTTAAGTTCAACAAAAACGCCACCAAGTGAAATCTTTTTAGAACCAGGTAAACATTATTTAAAGATTTCATCTACGGGTGCAAAATACAATGATGTGACAAAGGATTTGATTATTCAAGTTTTGAAAATAACAAACGGCAATCAAATAAAAGCTGCGAAAGTTTTAGGTATTTCAAGGGCAAAACTACGTTATCGAATCGAACAATTAGGAATAAACGTTATAACAAAACCAAATACATAAATAAATATAACTATGAATTGCCAAGATATGTTAGAGGTTTTAAGGAATAGTTTATCTCCTACTGAACGTAGGCAAGCAATTGATTTTTTGTTTAATAATTGCGAGCCCTCAGAAATAATTATCGATGAAGCATCAAAACTTCTTATTGATAAAGATAAAGGTATTAGAGATGTTGTAGCTAATGGACTTTCTAAATTAACAGAACCTTGGAATGATATCGCCGCCGCTTTTATTGTTTCTTATTTTTATAATCCAAATATTGAAATTAGAAATTTAGCCGCAGAAATTATAATTAAATTAAAACCAAAAGATTTAAACCCATTAATTCAATTCTTTTACGGAATTAATCCAGAAAGTGTTAAATTTGCAATCGATGTTTTTGGTCAAATAGCAACTCCAGATTATATTGATATATTACTTGAAAAATTAAATCATATCGATATCAACGTCCGAATTTCCGTTATTGATGCAATTGGTAACATTGTTGAAGCAAATCAAAATTATTATTTTGATAAAGATAATTTAATACAGCGGTTAATATTATTATACGAATATGAAGATAGCGCAAGACCTCATATAATCGAAACAATTGGTAAAATTGGTGGAAATCTTGCAGAAAACTTTTTGTTTAATATTTTGCAAAACGAAACTGACTTTTTCTTACGAGTAGCAGCAATTGATTCTCTCGCAAACTGCGGAAGTAATAGCAAAGTATGTGATTTAATTATGGAAATGATTTACAATGTTAACGATGAACTTAAAATCATTTTTCTAAAAACAATATATGCAATTGCTCAAAGAATTAGTTATAACATAGAATTACCGACAGACTTAAGATATGTTGCCCACTTAGCAATTACTGACAACAACCCGGATGTTTACAGTGCTGGATTATTAGCTTTAGGAAATTCATTCTACAAAGCCGATATTCCTTTCATCATTAACATTGTTTTCAGAAATGAACCTCAAATCCAACAATATATTTTACAAACTTTATTAATCAATTCCGAAATTGAAGCAATAGAAGAATTCGTTCGCCAATTTTTCTTGAAATATGATTTAACTGACACTGAAAATTTAGATTTCTTAAGTTACATAATACCAGTTTCAGAAACTACGCCTTTGAACAAAGTCCAATCACTAATCAAAGCATTAATTAAAAATATTATCATACAAAAACCAGTTTATTGGAATACTTTAATTCAATATTGCTTGGAAATATCATACAAATATACAGTGGGTGAATTACTAAAACACTATGATATATCAGATACGACGGATAGGAACTTTCTCGAACAAATATTTGAAAAATTCGATATTAATCCTGAGTTAATGGGGAATGAATAATATGTCAGCATTATTTAAATTTAACTTTTCCCCTAAAAAAGAAATAGAAACGGCTCAGCCAACATCTGAGAAAATTCAAAAGGAGATTACTTTGTCAGACGAAACCTTTTATTTGCTTAGAAATTTAATATACCATCGAAGTGGTATGTATTTCCCCGAATCCAAAAAAGCACTTCTAGAAACCCGTGTATCTAAAAGATTAGAAGAATTGCCGGTCTCAAATTTTGAAGAATACGCAATATATATTCAAAAAGAAGAAAATCAAGAAGAAATAATAGCTTTGCTTGATGCTGTTACTATAAATGAGACTTACTTCTTCCGAGCAAATCAACAATTCGATGCAATTTATAAATTAGTTATTCCAGATATTATTAAAAATAAATTAGATTTGCAAAAAGTTGTTAGGATTTGGAGTGCTGCTTCGTCAACTGGCGAAGAAGCGTATACTCTTGCCATATTAATTCTTGAACATTTGCAAGCCAAATATCCCGATTACACTTTTCAAATTTTGGCTTCAGATATAAATACAAATGTATTGGAAGTAGCTAAAAAGGGTATTTATAAAGAATACTCCATTAAAAATATGGACACGCAATATATTTCAAAGTATTTTGATATATCAGGTTCAAACTATATTTTGAAAGAAAATGTGAAAAAAATGGTTAAATTCGCACAAATTAACCTATACGATACTGATGTTGTTCGTTCACTAAAGGGCGTAGATTTAATCATTTGTGCAAACGTCTTGATTTATTTCGATTTAGATTCCAAAAAGAAAGTCGTTTCAAATTTATATGATATTTTAAATACAAATGGTTATTTATTTATAGGGTATTCTGAATCATTACACGGAATTTCTAAAGCCTTTTCACTTGTGCATTTACCGAAGGCTTTAGCATATAAAAAAGTATGAGTTGAAAATGACAAAAATAATATTAATAGTAGAATCATCCGCATCCATTAGAAAATTTATTTCATTATCATTGAAAATTGCAGGATATAATACTTTAATTGCAACTGATGGAATGGATGCTCTTGAAAAAATTAGTAATATTGAAGTTGATATGGTCATTACTGATTTGAATTTACCAAATATCGATGGATTAAATTTAATAAAAACATTAAAAAAAGATAAAAAATATGAAAACTTGCCGATAATAGTATTAACTTCTTTATCTGATGAAAATGATATTAAAGAAGCTATGGAAGCCGGAGCAAGTTCTTATTTAATTAAACCATTTAATGATAAAAAATTATTATTCGAAGTTTCAAAATATTTAAATTAGAATTTGAAATTTAGAAAGAATTTATTAATTTGCTATACTTTAATTATAAATAAAAAAAAGAAAATTATAAAAAAGGATAAATATGAAATACTTAGTTGTTGACGACTCTCCAACAATGAGACGAATTGTAATAAACGCCTTGAAAAGTTTCGGATGGACCGAAACAGTCGAAGCTGGCGATGGACAAGAAGCATTAGACAAATTAGAAGTAGAGCAAATCGATTTCGTGATTACAGATTGGAATATGCCAATTATGAGCGGTCTTGAACTAACAAAAGCTATTCGAGCAAATCCAAAATTAAACCATTTACCCATTTTAATGGTTACTACTCGTGGTCTTAAAACTGATATTATCGAAGCTTTGAAAGCAAGGGTTAATAATTATGTTGTTAAGCCATTCACGCCACAGGTACTTAAAGAGAAAATCGAAGCCGTTTTAAACACAGTTAAACAAGCCTAAGGAGAAAGTGATGAAACAAAATTTAAAAGAATTGTTACAAAAAGCTGATGAACTCCGGGCTTTATTTATTTTTGGTCAAAGAGTAATTCCTTTTTTAGAAGAAATATTCATTTTCGTAAGCGAAATAGAACCTTTACTCGAAGAAATCAATATTTCTATTGCAGAAAATTTAAAGAAAATGCCAAATGCTTCAAAACAATTATCCAAAGTTACTGAAGCAACTGAGCTGGCTACAACCGAAATTATGGATATTTTGGATAACCTTACTTTCAAAACTGAAGTAATTAGCAATAATTTAAAAAAATTACAAAGCATTAAGGATGAACAAAATCAAATTGCAATTAGATTATTAAAAATAATTAGAAAAGGGATTCAATCCCATGAAAATTTGGATGATGTTTTACCAGAAATTTCTACTCTAATTGACTTAATCGAAAATAAGGAAGACACTCAATTTTCATCTGTTATTACTGAAACAGACAACATTTTGCAAAGTATTAATTTCGATTCGAGTTCAATAATGATGAGTTTGCAAGTTCAAGATATAACAAGCCAACAATTAGCCGCAGTAAATCATTTAATAGAAACAGTTCAACAAAAATTAATGGCTGTGATTGACCATTTCAATAAAGCTGATGTTGCAACAATGATGGAAGATGATAATGTAAACACAAATATAAAAACATCTACTTTACATCGCACAATTGCATTCGACCCCGACGCTGTTAAATCTACTTCAGAAAAAGATGCCGCTCAATCTTCCGTCGATGAATTAATAAAACAACACAAAATAGAATTAAATCAAGAAGTTAGCGATACTCATCATTTACAAGATGATATCGATAAAATGTTTTCTGGTGAAATTGACATTGAAGAATTAGTTGAAGACAATTCCAACCAAACTATTGAAGAACCGCAGTTAACCGAAAATATAAATCTACCTAATGCAGAAGAAGAGACAAGTACACCCGAACCTGAACCGGACGCTGATGATTTTGAATCATTTTCACAAGATGATATTGATGCACTTTTTGGAAAATAAAATGTTAGTGCTTTAAGATTGTGATTAATTAATCATCATTATTATTTTTTAAATACTTTTTTGGATATTCGAAGAAAACGATTTTTGCGTTTTCTTCTTCAATTTTTGACCAATTATCTATATTAAAATCAAGGCAAACAACACCGCAAGTAGGAATATTATCAAAAAATTCCCCTGAAAAGTATGAAGCAAGTGATGTTATATCTGGATTATGACCAAATATCATAACGGAATTAATTGATGAGTCCAGTGTTTTCAGCTTCTCAACAATGTATTTGCTACCATTAAAATAAAAACTTTCAGAAAATTCTATTTTATCATAATCATAATTTAAAGCTTCGGCAAAGTATTTAGCTGTTGTTGCCGCACGTAAGGCAGGCGATGCAATAATTAAATCAGGAACATTCACCTTGCTATTAATCAAATTAGACATAAATTCAGCATCCCGCTTACCACGTTTATTCAAAGGTCGTTCAAAATCACTTATCTCTGGATTATCCCACGAAGATTTTGCATGCCTTGCAATTATTAATCGTTTCATTTTTTCAATTCAATTTTTTATATTATTTTTTGTGTTTGGCAAAAAAGAATTCTTCTTCAGCTATATAAGCATTTTTAATAGCTCGAGCTTTTTGAATGTTATTTTTCTTAGAATATGCATTTATAAGTAATTCAGCAAATCGTTTACTGTATTTTAAGCTTAATTCATCATCAGAAATTTGAAGCCAAATTTTTTGGTCATAGTAATTAGATAATTTCGAAATTACTTTTGCTGGGCTTTTTGCAGTATCCAAACTGGCTTCATCTAATAATTTATTCAACTTATTTGTTAAATATAATTGAAAGTCTTTTGGTTGAAAAGCAGATGTATCTTGTTTAGCAATTTGGTCCAAATTTAATTTATTTCGCAACATTTCTACACTTTTGGGATCGGAAAAATCAAGTACTTTGAAATTTACTTTCAAACTCGGTCTCACTTTAATTACTACATTATCAGCACTTGATTTAAAATTCTTTTTATCCAATTTATCCATAAATGAAGATATTTGATCATAAGTAAGATTAGTGTTGACAAGCGAAAGTAAACCATGAATAATGACGCTTTTCAGTGGACCATTAAATAAGTCGAAATGACTAATCAAATTCTGTCGAATAAATTGTGCTTGATTATAAACCCGTTGGTAATCTCCAATTGCAAAGCTTTTTCTTGACCTCAAAAGTTGTAATGTTTCAGAAGAATTAAATCCCAACCATCGCAAAATTCCTAATGCCTGCGAAAATCCAAATTCTACATAATACGGTATTGAATTTAAACTTGCAATTTCTGCAATTTTTTTCAAATAAGCCTGTCTTCCAGCACCTAAATAATAAACTGTTAATTTATTTAATCCCGTACTATCATCATATCCGCAATCAACATATGTGTCACGAGGAATCGAAATTATTTCTATTTTTCCATAATCCGGCAAAATAGAAATAATGTGGTTAGCATCAGCATGACCACCGGGATGACCAATCCTCCCATCGGTACCAATCAATGCAATATTTATTCGCTTTGCATTTGGTGGAAATGTTTGAATTGAAAATCCAGCTCTTCTATCTTCCTCAATTTGAAGCGATGAATCCGTCTGTGTTGCAGATGTTTTATCATTTTTAGAAGTATCTTCAATTACTGCTTTTAGAAAATTACTGTCTATACTTTCTGTTGATTGTTCAGTTTTTGTCGAAACTTGTTTTACAACTTCATTTGTATTATTTGTTTTCTTAGAATAAAGAAAATAACCTATGATGATTAATAAAAGAAGTCCGATTAAAGAATATAACAACTTCTTTTGTGATTTCTTTTCCATTAAAATAATTTTTAAAAATTTATAAATTTCAAAATTAACAATATTTAACACAATTTTAGCACTTAATTTATAAAATAGTGAATAGTTAAGAATATTAACATTAATTTCGAAATATAAATAATTATATAATCATAAAATAATTTGAAAACAATATCCACGTCTAATTTTGAATTATTTAAAAAGGCAAAAAATGTTAATATTGTTAGGCTCTGATGGAAATAATATTGAATCTTCAATCTCTAAAAGATTCGGTCATGCCCCATATTTTTTAATTTATAACACAATAAATAAAAATATTGAAGCATTTGAAAACATCGATGAAGGACATAATCACGATAATTTAAATAATTTTCTGAAAAACGGTGTTGAAGCGTTTATTGTAGGTAACATTGGTCCCCACGCATTTGATATAATCAATAAACCAAATATTAAAATTTATCACGCAAATAAATTAACAGTAAAAGAAGCAATCGAAAAATTCGAAAATAGCGAACTCAAACAATTAACCGAACCAACTGCCAAAAAAAGCATAGGACATAGTGATCACGAACATCATAATCATGAACATCATGATCGTGGACATCATAATCACGGACACCATCACAACAAAAGTGATA
Source organism: uncultured Chloroherpeton sp. (assembly GCA_964500435.1). GTDB lineage: Bacteria > Bacteroidota > Ignavibacteria > Kapaibacteriales > UBA2268 > GWF2-33-9. Next base: position 157,047 of record CAZCNL010000006.1, read on the forward strand.
TCCTATAAAACAAAGAACTAATTCGGCAAATAAACTACCGAATTAGTTCCTATGAGTTCCAAAAGTAATTAAAATTATTTAAATTCAAATAAATTTATACTATTCAAATCAAATTAAAGCCTGCTATTTAATTATATTTATTTTTTCAACTTTAAACTTCGATCCAGTTATTAGTTTTACAAAATATGTTCCACTGTTTAATATTTTAGTGTCAAAATAGATTTCGTTTTTACCTTGGTTCCTAAACTCATTTAATAAAGTCAAAATCCGTTGACCTAAATGGTTGTAAAGAATAATTTCAACATTGTCGTCTATATCCATCTGCCACGAAAGTCTAACATTATCATTCGCTGGATTAGGATAAATTTCCAAATTATTTACCTCTTGCAAATTACTTACAGATGAAATCCCAAAATCGCTTAATTTTCGCTTCCATACAACTCCATCCCCTGTACCAATATAAACATATTCTTTGTCACTGGTTATTGCTCTAACATTGATTTGTACAGGAAGCCCTTCATCACATGCTTTCCAAGTCATTCCATTATCTACAGAATATGCGGTGGCCATCCCAGTAAATGTGTTCTCAAAACCTACAAAGACAATATTTTCAATTGAGGTTAGTCCATTGCATTGTCCATTTTGTACTAACTTCCAAGACTTGCCATCGTCAGTTGAAACATAAATACCATCTAAGGTACCCAAAATTACATTCTTGTTACCATTTTGTGTGTAAGATTCTGCAAAAGCCATTACTGATGATGGAGCATGTTGAATATAATTTTGCCATGTCTGCCCATTATCTGTAGATCTGTATGCATATGTCCCTTGCCCAATATATGCATGATCATTAAATCGTTTAATAACTGAAACTATATAATTATTTCCTCCGTCAAATTTCCAACTTTTTCCTTCATCAGATGACCTAAATATTCCACCGCCACCTGTTCCTGCAATTATTGTAGAACCAAAAAGACCTATTGAATAAATGTGAGGTACCGTTATCCCACCAGCAGTAGCACTCCATGAGTTGCCACCATCTTTGGAAATATAAACTCCATTACCTCGGGTACCTGCAACAACCTTGTTGCCATCAACATCCAAACAATATACTTTTAGGTTGGTTAAACCTGCATTTTTCTGCACCCAATTATTCTCGTTATTTGAAGAATAATAGAGCCCATTTCCGTTTGTAGCAACCATCAAACCATCATTAACCTTTACAATCGCTTTAATATCAACTCCTATATTTGAGTTAATTACTCTCCATTGCGAATATGCAGATAATGTTAGTAAAATTGAAACTAAAATTGAAAAAAGTATAGATTTGAACATAAAAATACCTAAATTTTGATTAATCTAATTTACGATTTAGGCTTTCCAATATTTTTCTCTAATCTACAAATGCTCCAAATTGGATTTGAAAAAAAGTTATTTTATCTAACTTTGTAAATCCAGTTTTTGTTACTTTCTGAGTGGGTGGACTTGCTTTTTTATCTGTCTCAATTGTTTCTATTTCTAATTTAGTAATTTTAATCTTATTTATCAATTCAGGATTATCTTGGCCATTTTCTTCATAATTTGGATTCTCATTATAGGAACTTTCTCCTACTTCTGTACTCCATATTCCATGATAATTCAAATTTTCAATACTAAATTGTTTATAAGTTTTAACTTCTACTTTGCGGTTATAATTATCTTCTATTACCTTAGATGTTTCAATGTCAAAGTTTACTGTTACTTGTTTTCCACTTGTTTGGGATGAAATACTTCCATTTATTTTAGCAACAAATTTTCGTCCAATTGGATCTGTATAATTAACATCAAAGCTAAAACTTGTGCCATTGCATTTTAAATTTGTTATTGGCCAATGCATTAATGGTTTTGTTGATTCTATCTCAAAAATATTTTGATTGTATGAACTTCCGTTATCAAAGTTAAACTTACCAGAAATCTCAGACGAAAATATTTTGAATTTACAAAATTCTGGAAACCACCAATTCTGGATATTAAAATATGCTTCCTCCGACTTTACTGAATTGATTTCAACAAACATCTTAACCAAGGACGGATGAATTTCATCATTCGACTTTGCAAACGGAACGATTGCACGAATCTCGGTAGTACCAATGCTTATAACATTTGCTTCAACTAGCCCATTAAAATTAATAAATTTTACTTTCAAATTGTTTGCATTTACTCCAGGGAATTTACCAGCTATCTTAATCGTGTCACCAGTAAACCCCATCCCCCATCGCTGCCACTTATCTGTAAGATTCTGAACACCTGATATAGATGGTGGATCTACAATTTCGTTAACGATTTCATCAGAAACAATCATAATATCGGCAAAATTTATAAATGCTTGTACTTTACTTTTAGAAGGTATTTTGGTATCTATTTCGTTTAATTCAAAATTTCCATTTGAACAACTTGTATAATAACTAGATATTACACCATCTATTTTGAAGCCCACTTTTCCGTTGTATGATATACTGCTTGGATATTCATTAGTTGCTATATGTTTAACAGAACCAGTTATTTTCTTTTCCTTTGAATTAATTGATATTTCAATTTTAAAAATCGGGAAAAACTTCCGCATAACTTGCGAACCAGCATTAACAATCATTGGAATTAATTCAGTTGCTTGAGATGATGCATTCTTTTTTGTAACCCGAGGATAGGAACGGAAATCTTGAGTTAAGTAGCCAAGTAAAAGAGATTGATCGTTGCACATTTCAATTTTTCGACCCGAAGGCATTGTGGAAAAATAATTAAAATTATCTGCTTCGTATATTAATTTCTCTAATTTTGGTGATGGATAATCTTTCTTTCCATTTCTCGACGAATAACTTTCAACTCCATTTCCAGAAATAGTTTCGTCTGAGAAAAAATATTTATTAGTAAATTTTGCAAGTTCCATATTAATATCCATTGCAGTTTTGGCATCTTCAAACGCAGTTTTATAACTCTGGGCAATTTGATCTTTATAATGTGTCGATATTAATCCTGGATTAAAAGTACTTTCGTATGGATCTGGCCCTCCCAACCCCATACCACCGTGTGCATCATTCCTCACATGAGGAGGACATCCCATATCAGCAGTATTATGAAGAACTTCTCCCAAACAACGAAATGCTTTAGCAAGGTATTCGTTTCTTTCGGACTCAACCGAAGATTGCATAGCTTTGACCATATAATCTTTACCTAAAATCCATGTCCAATCATTAGCATTTGTAGGGTCGTTTCCGATAAAATGCCACTCAATTGCATCGATTTGTGGATTAAATAGAGCCAAAGCTTTATTTAAATCTGTCAAAAATATTTTCCCGTCGTTAGCTAATGGATCGTAGAAATGTCGGTAAGCTGCTGGCACCTCAGGTTCATCTGCAGAATAACCTCCTTCGGTTATCCACTTATCTGCGGTAAAATTCTCGGTTGTTGTTGTTGGCGACCACCAACCAGATTTAGTTATTGCTTCACCTTTAAGATTTGTAAAATTTAAAAGAAAACTATAATTTTTGAACTCGGTCCAATTTTTATAATCTTCTAGAAATTTTTTAAGAATATATCGATTAAACTCTCTATGGGCACTTTTATTATCATAAGAATAAGTAATAATAGAACTAAATATGATCATTCCAAATACAAATAAATACTTTTTCATAATCATTCCCTCCTCACATATCTTTGATTTTCCATTTACCATCATCGTCCAAGAACATCGATATCTCGAATGTCATCCCTTGATAAGTAATCTCATACACTGCATATAAGCTGTCATAAGCTATTAATTTTCGATTTTCCAGAATTTTCGCAAAGTAAGGAAGTTTAGACTTATTTGCTGAAATTGCTTTTGAATAATAATTTGAACTTTTCTTAGAAAAATAAGAAATAAAAGCATCTGAATCACTATTTTTCAATGCAGTATTCAAATTAACCATAAATTCTTTCAACTCTTTTGTTTCAGATATACTATCAGTTGGCTGAGTCGGTGAACTGCCTCCACACGAAATAACAAAAATATTTGAAAGAATTATCAAAACTTTAATTAAATATTTTGTCATAATACTATCCGTTTTTTTTTGCAATTTACGGAAAAATAATTATATAAAAATCAAAAAAAAACTCCGAATAAACGAATTTATTCGGAGTCTTAAAATAGCTTGGCAGTGACCTACTCTCCCACATAGCTGCCCATGCAGTACCATCGGAGATGCGGTGCTTAACTTCTCTGTTCGGAATGGGAAGAGGTGTACCCACCGCTCTACAACCACCAAGCAAAGCTTTCTATATTATAAATTAAAGAACGAAATAAAAAAAGAGATTGAATTGCAAGAGCAAAGTCAACTACTTACAAAGTATGTTGTATAACAACTTAGTAAGGCAAGCCGACGGATTATTAGTACTTCTCGGCTAAATATATCACTATACTTACACCTGAAGCCTATCAACCAGGTCGTCTACCTGGATCCTTAAGAGATACCTCATCTTGGGATAGGTTTCGTGCTTGAGATGCTTTCAGCACTTATCCTTTCCGGACATGGCTACTCTGCAATGCCACTGGCGTGACAACAGATTCACCGTAGGTCCGGGCGCCACGGTCCTCTCGTACTAATGGCGGGTTCCCTCAAGTATCTTACGCCCACACTAGATAGGGACCGAACTGTCTCACGACGTTCTGAACCCAGCTCACGTACCGCTTTA
>CAZCNL010000007.1:0-144990 GCA_964500435.1 uncultured Chloroherpeton sp.
TTAACAAATTCTTTATATATATAACAAGTAAACAGCAAAAAAATTACACTTTTGAAAAAAAAAATTTTTCTATCGTCTTGAAAATAAAAAAATGCCAAATACATCTGTGTATTTGGCACTTTTAATTTCCTTCTCAGATTGTTTTTTACTTACTTGTCTCTACTTTTGTATTAGTTGCTTTTGATGCTGTACTATCATTTTTTGAATTATTATTTGAATTTTTAGTTGTATTTAATGCTTCTGAGTTTGAATTTCCATTAGAATGCCCATTAGTTGAAGGGGCAGAAGATACAGATTTATTTTTTGCATAATCAGTTAAATAAAAGCCAGAGCCTTTAAATACAAGTCCTATATTTTTGCTAATGATTCGTGTTACTAAACCTTTTTGATGTCCGTGCTGTTCACAAATTTCGTCGGGACATTCTTTGAGAGGTTCATCATTGATACTTTGCTTGTAGTCAAATTCTTTGCCACAAACTTGGCATTTATATGTGTATATTGGCATAATTCCAACCTAAAATCTAATAAAACCTACTTTTTTATAAACCTTATCGAGTGTTCGATACGCAACTTTATGAGCTTCTTCAGCTCCGAATTTTAATATTTCTTCAAGACGTTTTTTATCATTCATTATTGTATTATATTTTTCTCTAACAGGAGCAACCCATTCTGCAACAGCCTTGCCAACTGCAAGTTTGAAATCACCGTACCCTTTGCCTTCAAACTCTTTTTCAATGTCTTCGAAAGATAAATTTGTTGCAAGATGATAAAGTGTCATCAAATTCGAAACGCCTGGTTTTAATTGTTCATCGAATCTAACTTCATTGCCACTATCTGTAACAGCTCGTTTAATTTTATTGATGATTGTTTCGTCTGACTCATTTAAAAATATACAGGCATTTTGATTTACGTCCGATTTGCTCATTTTGCTCGTTGGTACCTGCAAACTCATTATCCTCGCTCCTACTTTTGGTATGTATGGTTCGGGAATTTTAAATGTTTCGGAATAATGAAAATTGAAACGTTGTGCAAGATTGCGAGCCAATTCCAGATGTTGCTTTTGGTCTTCTCCAACTGGTACTGCATCCGCTTGATATAGTAAAATATCTGCTGCCATCAAAACCGGATAAGTAAATAAACCAGCATTTATATTATCGGGATTTCGTTCGCTTTTATCTTTAAATTGAGTCATTCTACTTAATTCGCCAAATCCAGTTAATGTATTCAAAACCCAAGCTAATTGAGCGTGTTCGGGAACCTGTGATTGAATAAATAATATGCTTTTATCTGGATCGACACCAGCAGCAAGAAATAAAGCTGCTGTTTGAAGTGTACGCAATCTTAAATCAGCTGCAACTTGTTTAACCGTTATTGCATGCATATTTGCGATCATATAAAATGAGCGAAAAGTATGTTGCAAATCTACCCAATTTTTTAAAGCTCCCGCTAAATGACCTATTGTCAGCACTCCAGATGGTTGAATCCCACTTAATATAATTGGTTGTTCTTTGAATTCCATATTTTCTTTAATTTGGTTTTCGAATAGCAAATTTTAACTAATTTACAATTTATTTAAGCCTAATTTGTTTATAATATTTTGAAAATATCAAAAATAAAAATTTATAGAAAACAAAATTACTAAAAGGTAAACTTAAATACATAAAAATTATTAAATTTTATAATGGAACAACAAGATAAGAATGAAATCCTTGGTAAAGAATACCATTGCCTCGATAAAGGCTTCGTTAGATTAATTGATATAATGGGTGATGACAGTTCAATTGTTCAAGCAGCACGTGTCAGTTACGGAAAAGGAACTAAATCAATTCGAGAGGACAGAGCATTAATCAGATATTTGATGAGACATTCGCATACTTCGCCTTTTGAAATGGTTGAGTTAAAGTTCCACGTTCGCTTGCCAATTTTTGTTGCAAGGCAATGGATACGCCATAGAACTGCCAATGTGAACGAATATAGTGGTCGTTACTCTGAAATGCCTGACGATTTTTATATTCCAGAAAAATCACAAATTAGAACTCAAAGCGAAGTTAATAAACAAGGTCGCAGCGACGAAAAAATTGATGAAGCAACTGCTAATCAGGTTTTACATTCAATGGAAAAATTTCAAGAAGAAAGTTATAATGAATATAAAAATTATATTGAATTAGGTGTCGCTCGAGAAATTGCAAGAATTAATTTACCTTTATCATCTTACACAGAATGGTATTGGAAAATTGATTTGCATAATTTATTTAGATTTTTGAAATTACGATTAGACCCACACGCACAATACGAAATCAGAGTCTATGCAGAAACTATTGCTTCGATTTTGAAACAAATTTTACCAATTTCATACGAAGCATTCGAAGATTATATTCTTAATTCTGTAACATTTTCATATCCTGAGTTATCTTTAATGAAAGAACAATTTGCAAAGTTAAATTTTGATTTTGCCAATATCGAAAGTTCTTCTTTATCAAAAAGTGAAGTTATAGAATTACAAAAAAAATTACAATTTATTTCAAATTTAAAGGAGTTTTAAAATGAAACACATCACATTAAGTATTGTTGCCTTGTTTGCTTTGTTTAGCTTTTCTTTTTCTCAAGAAATTACAGCAGATGAAATTTTAAAGAAATACTTCGAACATACCGGATTAGATAAATACAACACTATAAAATCTTTTGAAATAGAAGGCGAAACTCAAATTTTTGGTGATGTTTACCCCTTTAGATTGCAATATAAAGCTCCTAATTTTTATCGTTGGAAAGAAAGATACCGAACTCAAACTGTGTATAAAATTATTAACGGAACTGACACTAAAGTCCGAAATATCGAAAAAATTGTCGATTTAGGACAATTTGAGCAAGATATTATTCGAAATGTGATTAATTATATGGAAGGCTTTTTAGCAAACTATAAAACTAATAATTTCAAAGTTGAATATGATGGAATAGACAAATACAGAGATATTCCAGTTTATATTTTAAAAATTACTACTCCAACAGAAAAAACTTTTAAATTATACCTTGACCAAAAAACTTTTGACATAAGATATTCAAATGGAAATCCTTTTGTTTTAGCGGACATTGGCGCTATACGCTTTGACGATTACACGCAAGTTGATGGTTTTTCTTTCCCGAGACGAACTCAAATTGAAAATGAACAATTCCCTGTTATTACAAGGATTTACTCAATAAAATTGAATTTAGATTTTCCTAATTCATTTTTTATTGTTGATTCACCTGATAACAAGGTTGTAGCAGACCAATAAATTTAATTAGTGTTTAAAAATTGAAAAAAATTAGAGGTACAATATGATAATTGATGTCGTTATGCCCAAAATGGGAGAATCACTCCAAGAAGGCACAATCATTCGTTGGACAAAGAAAATTGGCGATCGAATTGAGCGAGATGAAACGATTCTTGAAATTTCAACTGATAAAGTTGATACTGAAGTTCCAGCTCCAGCAGCAGGTATTTTAAAATCCATTTTATACAATGAAAACGATACTGTTGAAGTTGGAAAAAAAATAGCTGAAATAGAAACTGACCTCGATGCAACAATTACATCTTCAACAACACCAGCAACTAACAAAGCTGAAAATGTCGAATTAAAAAATGAAGAACCTAAAATAATTGCTGAATCTTCTAAAATTGAAACTACACCACAACCAAACACTGTCGCCGTTTCAGGGTCGCTCACGGATGTAGTTATGCCAAAAATGGGAGAATCGCTTCAAGAAGGTACAATAATTCGATGGACAAAGAAAGTTGGCGATAAAGTTGAACGTGATGAAACGATTCTTGAAATTTCAACTGATAAAGTGGACACTGAAGTCCCCTCACCAGTTAGTGGAATTATGGCTGAAATCCTTTATCAAGAGCAAGATACTGTCGAAGTTGGTAAAGTTATAGCTCGTATTGCAACCGAAGGTGGTGCAGTCTTTGCTCCACAACCTACACAAACAGAATCAATATCTGTTGCTGCATCAACAAATAAACCTGTTGAAGATAGCAAGCCTTTTGTTACCCAATCAACTTCAAGTACAGTTACCAATGTCGTTGGGAAAACTTATGATATTCCAGTTCGTGATGGAGAAAGATTTTACTCACCGTTAGTACGTGAAATCGCCAATCAAAATAAAGTTTCACTCGAAGAATTGAGAATTATTCCAGGAACTGGCACTGATGGACGAGTTACGAAAGAGGACATTTTAAAATATATTTCTTCCAGAGGAAGCAATATTCAACAAACAATTGTCCAACAAGTTCCAGTACAGGAAAGCAAAGCGACAGTACCATATTCTCAACCACAAACACCAACTCCTTCTATATCTGCACCTGTTGAATATGCTTCAAGCGAGGATGTCAATCCAATATTCAAAGCAGCAGGCGAATTTGAAGTTATTAAAATGGACAGAGTAAGGCAACTTATTTCTGAACATATGACGAGAAGTAAAATGACTTCAGCTCATGTTACAAGTGTTGCCGAGGCTGATGTAACTGAAATAGTTAAATTTAGAGAAAAATATAAAGATGAATTTTTCAAAAAATATGGTTTTAAATTAACTTATACACCATTTTTTGCTGTTGCTGCTGTAGAAGGAATTAGACAATTCCCAAATGTAAATGTAGGTGTTGATGGAAATAGAATTATTAAATTTAAACATATTAATTTAAGTATTGCCACAGCTCTTGATGACGGTAATTTAATAGTTCCTGTAATTAAAAATGCTGAACAATTAAATTTGGTTGGTATAGCAAGTCAAATTTATGATTTATCAACAAGAGCAAGAAACAAAAAATTAAACCCTGATGATATTCAAGGTGGCACTTTTTCAGTTACAAATGTGGGAACTTTTGGAACATTGTTCGGAACTCCGGTCATAAATCAACCTCAAACAGCAATTATGGGAATTGGCGCTATTCAAAAACGTCCCGTGGTTAAAGAAATTATGGGCAATGACTTGATATTACCACGTCATATGGCATACGTGTCGTTAACATATGACCACCGTGTTATTGATGGTATGCTTGCAGGACAGTGCTTGGCAGCTATTTGCAACGCACTTGAAGCAATGAATGAAGAAGTTTTAAAATTCTAATCAATTAATTCAATTAAGTAAAAAAGCAGCCCACAAGGCTGCTTTTTTTTTAAATGCTGTTTTTGCTTATGCTTAATAAAAAATTATTTTTTCTTTGATGATTCTACAACGGCATCAACAAATCTTTTATAAATTATTGCATTTTGTCCTGAAAGAACAGCTCTATCCATAAAAGCAAGAGTATTTTGTGCAATATTTAAAGGTAACTTGATTTCGACGCTATCAGATGCCTTTTTGCCTTGTGAATTCAAATCTTGCAAAATTTTTGTAATTGCTTGGTCAACTTGCAAGAAAGCATCAACTTCACTTCCTTTAATTTCAACTGTTTTTAGAGTTTGACTAACAAAAACTAAATCTCCGATAACCACTTTGGGTGAAAGTATAGGAACATCTTTTTGTTGATTTTGTAAATTTTGCTGAGAAAAAGCAAGAAAAGGAACAAAGATTAGTGCGAATAAAAATAATGATTTTTTCATCATAATAAATCCTTTTAATTTATAAGTTTAATAAAACAGAAAATCGATGTAAATTAACGGCATCATTATATATTGAAACACCGTAATCAAAATTAAAAGATTCGGTTTTTATACCTAATCCAGCCGAAAAACCTGATAAACCTTTATCTATGTCATTAGTCAAAACAGTTCGGATATGATTATCAAATCCAACTCTTAAATCAACATATTGCCCGATATAAATTTCACCACCGATTGAGATATTTTTGAATTTTTCGCCGAAAGTGTTCGTTTTATCCGCAAGATGATTGAAAGATGCATTGAACAATAAAGGTAGTCCTTTTAAATGATGATTAAAACCAATTCGAACATCGAGCGGTAGATCTTCTGATTTTCCATCAAATGATGAAAGCTGGAACCCAGCATTTAAAATCGACAAACCTAAATTTGTTCTATTATCTTGTAATTTATAGAATAATCCGAAATCCATTGCCAAGGCCGTAGACGAATATTTTTCGATATTGGAATAAATATATTTTAATCCTATACCGTAATAAAAATTACTATCTAAAATATTGGAATAATTTGCCGAAAGTGCTAAATCATTTGCCGAAAAATTACCAAAATTTGTACCTGATTTATCTAAATAATCAAATGTACCGTAATTAGTATAAATTGCATTAACTGAAATTGTGCCATCTTCTAATTTGTATGGCAATATATAAGATACATTTCCCGAATTAATGTCTAAAGCATGCTTAAAAAAAGTAAAAGAGAAATTATTTTTTACAACAGTTGACAAAGTAGCTGGATTAAAGAAAACGCCTTGCAAATCATTTTCAACGCACAGGTAAGTACCTGCTAAACCTGCAGCTCGTGCGTTCGACACATCTTGAAGAAAATTAAACACTGGCGTTGAATAAATCTTGCCCGATATAACTATTGAAATTAAAAATATAAATATTATCTTTTTCATTAACTAAAATGATTAATTTTAATTTGATTAATCCCTTCCATAAAAAACATTGGTGGACGAACTGCCTTTTTTGTTTCTATTTTCATAAATATATGAACAGTATATCCCGAAGCAATTAATTCATTATCTCTTAAAACGTTATATTTGAATTTTAATTTTGAAGTTATTGAATTTAATTCCAATAACGTTTCAATTTCGAGTAAATCATCGTAAACAGCTGCATTATGATATTTTACGTAAGCTTCGGTTAAAGGTAACTGATAACCAGATTTTTCTAATTCAGAGTAAACTAAATTGTAATGTCGCATCAATTCAGTTCTTCCAATTTCAAAAAATTTCAAATAATTGCCATTATAAACAAAACCCATCATATCTGTATCGGCATATCTTATGCGAATAGGATAACGATGTGTTATTACATAATTTTTTTCTTCTTCCATTTGATTAATTTTATTGTTTGACAGAAGATTGCATTTGTTCCATTAATTCTGTGATTCGCTCAAATTCATCTTTTGAGTAAAATTCTATTTCAATCACGCCACTATCTTCAGTTTTAGCTTTAATTGTAACTTTCGTTCCCAATTTATACTGCAAATTTGTTTCTTTTTCTCGCAAAAAGATTTTTAAATTTTCTTGCAATTCATTTTTTTCTTTATTTTCAATTGGGACAATTTTATTGTTTTCAAATTTCACTTTCCCCAATTGAAAATCTTTGACAATTCTTTCAACTTGACGAACAGACAGTCCTTTCGTAAGTATTTCTTTTTCGAGAGCAATAATATCACTTTTATTGCTTAATCCAAGTAAACTACGGGCATGACCAATAGTTATGAGGCCTACTCTTAAATCTTCTTGAACTTTTTCGGGTAATTTGAGTAAGCGGATTAAATTTGTGATTGTTGAACGTTCCTTTCCAACACGGTCAGCAACTTGCTCTTGTGTGTAATTGCATTCCTCAATTAGCCGCTGATAACCGCTTGCAAGTTCGATAGGATTTAGATCAACTCTTTGAACATTTTCAATAAGAGCCATTTCGAGCAATTTCACATCTTGGTCTAATTTAATAATATATGCAGGGATTTTATGCAAGCCTGCAAGTTTGGACGCTCTTAATCTTCTTTCGCCCGAAATTAGCTCAAACGCATCATTTACTCTTCTGACAGTAATTGGTTGTAATAATCCATGTTTTTTAATAGAATCGCTTAACTCTTGCAATGCTGTTGCATCAAAATCCGTTCTTGGCTGATAAGGATTAATTATAATGCTCGCTATTTCAATAAAATCAAAAAACTCTGAATTATTAACTAAACTTTCACCTGTTTGGGTGCGACCTTCTTGTGGAAGTAATGCCCCTAATCCTTTTCCCAATGCTAACTTATTTTTAACTGTTCCCATCAAACTTGATTTTTTTATCTATTAAATTTCAAATTTACTTTATTTTTTTGATAAATTTCGTTTGCAAGTGCTAAATAATTTTGTGCACCAGTGGACGTAGCATCGTATTCTATAACTGGCATATTGAAACTTGGAGCTTCCGCAAGCCTTACATTTCGTGAAATTACAGTTTTAAAAACTTTATCGTTAAAATGCTTTCGGACTTCATCAATCACCGAATTTGAAATACGTAAACGACTATCATACATTGTCATTAAAACGCCTTCTATATCTAAATTTGGGTTAAAATTATATTTTACAAGGGAAATAGTATTAAGTAATTGCCCCAATCCTTCTAATGCATAATATTCGCACTGTACAGGAATTAACACTGAATCTGCCGCACAAAGTCCATTGACAGTTAATAAGCCCAAAGATGGTGGCGAATCTATTATAATAAAAGCAAAATCGTCTTTTACTTGATTTAACACACTGCTCAATCGTGATTCTCTTCTTTCTTGATTCACTAATTCAATTTCTGCGCCAACTAAATTAATTGATGATGGTAAAATTGATAAATTAGGATATTTCGTTTGCAAAACCACATCTTTAAAATCAGCCTGTTCAACGAGCAGGTCATAAATTGTATTATCTAAACTTTTGATTTCAATTCCAAGTCCTGATGATGAATTTGCCTGTGGGTCTATATCTACTAAAAGAATCGGTATTTCCATTACTCCGAGTGATGCAGACAAATTAATTGCAGTTGTTGTTTTTCCGACTCCGCCTTTTTGATTAGCAATTGTTATTATTTTACCCATATTTTAAAAGCCATATTTAAGAAAAAATTGAAAAAATGCTGTTAATATAATTGAGTGGTTTATTGTTCCATCTTTTATCATTTGTTTTACTTTGTCTATTGGTGTAGGAAGAACATTCACTTCTTCGTTTAAATCGAAATTTTGTTCATAATTTTTCTTAACATTAAACCAAGCAAAAGAAAAACATTGATTATTTAAAAAAGCAGGATTGGGGTAATTCATCCCAATAGGAATAAGCTTAGCATCCGATGAATATCCAGTTTCTTCGATGCATTCTCGTCGGGCAGCTTCAATTGGCAATTCGTCGCTTTCTATTAATCCGCCAGGAATTTCAATTGTGATTTTGTCTATTCCTTGTCTATATTGTTCTATCAATAATATTTCATTATTCTCGGTAATCGGTATTATATTTGCCCAATTTTTCGAATTTAAAATTGTAAATTCAGCAGAACGTTCCCATTTTGGATGTCGTCTGATTACTTTTTCAGCTTTAAATATATGTAAATCAATGATTTCTGTTTTTTTAATTGTTTCCCACTTGGGTATCATTTGTAACTTCTTATAAAAATTCAAAATTAAGCAATCTTTTGAAATTAAAGGATAACTTATTGAAATAAGATATCAAATTAAGATAATTTGTTTGTTCAAATTTTTTTATTTTTTATTAATATATTTCAATCAATGAATATATTTCTTATTTTTCAATCAATGAATATATTTCTTATTCACAAAGTCGATTTAATCTTAAATCAAAAATGTATTTAGCATCTTTTGGAATAATGACTTGAAATTTTCCTGTAACATCGATATAACCTTGTCGCTTTTTACCTTTTTTTTCTTTGACAAAAGCTAAGCCATCAATAAAAGATTCAGCGAATTCAAATTCCATATTCAAGTATTTATCACCCATAAGATTGATATAAAACCAAGAATCATTTTGTTTAACTGCTGAAATTCCTTGTGAAAAATCTCGAATGTCATCAAAGATAAAATCAGTTAAAATTTTACCACTCGAAGTAATTGGTGCCCATTTGATGCTATCGAGCATTGCTGAATGTGCTACGAATGCTCTGTTTTCTTTGAAGTCAGTTGCCATAACAAAAAAAGCAGGAATTGCCATTAATCCATTAGTATCAATATAACCGAAATAACCATTTTTATTTACTCGTGCTAATCCTTGTGAAAAATTATGGGCTTCATCAAATTCAAGTGGTATTTTTGCTTTAAAAGATTTGTCAATATAACCGAAATGAGCCGCAGTATCTTGAATTACAGATAATCCCTCGTAAAATGGTTCACCAAAACCAAATTTAAAATGCTTGACAATTTTTCCAGTTGTATCTATATAACCACGCTCATCGTAATTCATCACAAAGGCATATCCCTCGTTAAAATCTGTTGCATCTAAATACATTGGAGGCGTTATTCCAACACCATCGTTTCGTATATATCCCCAGTATTTAATATCCTCTAACCCAATTTCCCAAGTTGCATATCGAGCATATCCATTATGAAATAAACCCAAAAATTTAGCTTTTGGTGGAACTGCCATCTTGCCTTGTAAATTCATATAGCCCCAAATTGTATCCTTGCCAACTAATTTACGGATAACAAAATATCCTTCACTATATCCCGCCAAATATGTAAGTTTCATAGGTTTAAACATATCCTTGCCGTTTTCGTCAAGAATATGCCAAAGACTATCTTGTAAATATGCAACAAGCGGCTTTCTTTCAATACTTTGTGAAAATAAATTATTGTTTTGTCCTAACATATTTATTAATAAAACAAAGCAAAAAAGTAAGAAATAATTGTAGATTTTCATATTTTAAATAATTTTGTACTTGTAATACGAAAAAATAAGCTTTTTCTTTTTTCTTATTCAATTCTATTTTCAAATTTAAATTAACAAATTCTATGAAGATTAAATTAATTATTGTCTTTGTTTTTATTTTATTTCTATCTTCACAAAATTCATATTCAAGTGGATGGACAACAAAAGGGAATTTTTCTGTTTTGCTTAATGAAGTTGCTTTATCGAATTGGGCAAAAGGTGGTGAGTCTCAAATTGCTTTAACAGGGCTTTTTGGCTATTTAATGAACTATTATTCCGCAGATTCCAATTTAATTTGGGAGAATATTTTTTCAACAGGTTATGGTTTCCAAACTTCAGACCAATATCCCTTTAGAAAAAATGAAGATAAAATAAGATTCGATTCGAAAATAGGCTACCGTGCAATCAATCAATTTTACTACTCAATAAGTTTCGCATTCAATACTCAATTTGATAAAGGATACAAATATCCAAACGATAGCGATATTGTCTCGAAATTCTTTGCACCTGCCTATTTTATATTATCTGCTGGATTGGATTTCAAGCCATTGCAAAATTTATCAGTTAGTATTTCGCCAGTTTCAGGAAGGTTGATTTTAGTTGAAGATGAATACCTCGCTAATTTAGGCTCATACGGTGTCCGAGCCGCAACTTATGATTCATTGGGAAATATTGTCACAAAAGGTGAAAATTCACGCTTTGATTTCGGTATTTCTGCTTCATTAAATTATAACTTTTCGCCAATGCAAAATGTAAATGTTGCTACAAAATTAGATTTATATAACAACTACACAGACCCGAACATTGCAAATCGAAAAAATATCGATATAAACTCTGAAACAAGTGTTAATTTAAAAGTTAATAACTATATTTCTGCAAATATATTCTTACATCTTATTTATGACCAAGATATTCCAATTCCTATTTATGACACAAATAATGGGCAAAAAGTTCAAGTTGGTATTGGTCCAAGATTGCAAATCAAACAAACAATCGGAATTGGATTTTCTTATAATTTCAATTAGTAATGTTATTTTAATTCTGTTGTAAAAAAAAATTTAAATTATTCAGCTTCGAATGCTTTTTTTCTATTTAAATGAGCTTGATAACGTGGGCGAATTTTATTTTGTTTTAACAACTTTTCAAAAATCATTTTAATATCAAAAAAGGTAGAAAAATTATAATGAGGAATACGGCTTTCGCTGCAATATTTAGCAAGGCTTTTTTTAGCAAAAATTATGTCTGAATAATTTGCAGCGCAATGGTCTGAAAATCCATCCCCAATATAAACAACTATTGCTTCATCCGGAACATTTGAAATAATCACATTGCGTTTACAAACCGCAGACATACATTCTTCGCATCCTTCGCTTGCAAATGGAAAAATTGGAATTGGAATGTTTGCTTCGAACTTAATTTTATTGGAATATAAAATAAAATCCTCTATCTTGTTATAATTCAAATAGGGCTCTGTAATTTTATCAAAATTATCTGTAACGATAGAAATTGGGAGATTTTCATTTTTACAAAATGTATAAAATTGCAAAAAATAAGGGTCTATTTGTTCTTCTTTGATAAATTCTCTTAATTCATTATCAAAAAAACTTGTTGGCAAACTTCGAATAAATTCTTTCCAATATTCGAAAATATTTATTTTCCCATTAATTAGTTTTGTCAAATTACCTCGAAAATCACCGTATTTTTCGAAAAGCACATCGGTCAAATCATTTTGCGAAATAGTTGCGTCAAAATCTGAAAAAATAAATATTTGTTTTAATTTTTTTTCGTAATTTGTCATTTATAAATTCTAAGGTTTATTATGAAAAAAACAATACTTTCTATTGCAATATTAATAATATTTTTATTTGCAAACAAATCATTTGCACAAGAACTTAATGCAATGGGAATTGGTCCTTTTTTTAATTATTCTATCGGAGTTAATGCAAATGACGTCCCCAAAGGTCGTCAAAATGGCTTGGCATTAAATAATATTCCTGATTTTGGTATTACTTATTATTTACCCTTTAGTAAAACAAGTAATGTTGGTTTATCCGTGGATTTAGCATATGTAACCTATTCTTATATTCAAAAAAATTACTATACAGGCAAAGAGTGGAATCATCATTTCCATTATTTTGAATTTAATCCTTCTTTTAGTTTTTCAAGCTTTTTATTAGGTTTCAATTTCGACTTCCCACTTTCTGGTGATATTGAAGGTGCAGACATACCAAGTAGCAAACTATCTACTTTAGTGGGTGTAAAAGTGGGTGGCTCTATCGAGCTTTATTCAAGCGAAACTGGGCGCATTAATTTAATAATTGAAGGGAATTACTCATTTTCAGGTGTTTTCAACGATTTTGCAAAAGATGACCCAATGATGTTTCATGCTCCTTATGAATATCCCGAAAGACCAAATAATTCATTCAATACAAAACCAGCATCTCTTGGAATTGGCTTCAATTATATTTTTAATTTAACAAAACCGCCAGTTTCAAAAGACGAAATTACTGAATAACATAATTTTTTTCAAAGAAAAACTAAATATCAAACACATTATTGATTATTGTTGCTTGCTCAGCTAAATGAACTTTTGCAGAACCAGTAGCTGTTGCTGGACTCGATGGTCTTCCCACATATTGTATTTTCTTTGAATTATTTAATATATTTTCAAATTCTAAAGCAATATAATTCCAATAACCTTGATTTCGTGGTTCTTCTTGGAACCAAATAAATTTTTCTGCATTTGAATATTTCTCGAAAATTAAGTTAATTTTATCGTAATCTAATGGATACAGTTGTTCAATTCTTATTAAAGCGATATCATTGACATTTCTTTTATTCTTCTCTGCGAGTAATTCATAATAAATCTTTCCTGTATGGAAAATGATTTTCTTAACACTTTTGGGTTCTTGAATTGTCGAGTCGTCAAAAACTGTATGGAATTCTTTTTCGGTAAATTCATTTATACTTGAGACTGCAAGCGGATGTCTAAGCAAGCCTTTTGGAGTCATAATAATTAATGGGACACGTTTTTGTAGCATTGTTTGTCTTCTCAAACTATGAAAATAATTAGCTGGAGTCGACAGATTAGCTACAAACATATTTTCATCTGAACAAAGTTGTAAGTATCGTTCAGGTCTTGCACTTGAATGTTCCGGACCTTGTCCATCGTAACTATGTGGTAAAAGCATAACTAAATTGGAAAATTGCCCCCATTTTGATTCACCACAAGATAAATATTGGTCAACGACAGGAATTGCATTATTTGCAAAATCACCAAATTGTGCTTCCCAAAGTGTTAGTCCTTGTTTTTCAATTAAACTATATCCATACTCAAATCCCAAAACTGCATATTCTGACAATGGGCTGTCGAATACTCTGAACTTTCCTTGTTTTTCTTGAATATGATTTAATGGAATATATATATCTTCATTTAAAAAATCGATTAAAACAGAATGTCTTTGACTAAATGTACCTCTCCGAGAATCTTGTCCCGAAAGTCTTACATCCTTCATCTCGCTGAGAATTGAACCAAAAGCAATTGCTTCAGCCATAGCCCAATCAATTGAGGTCTTGTCCCCAAAAACCATTTTGTAACGTCGCTCAAGCAATGATTTTACTTTTGGATTTATATTAAACTTAGGTGGATATTTAGTAATTTTTTCTGTAATTTCTTTTATTAAACCTTCATTGATAGAAGTTTTTACTTGCGATAATAGTAATTTAGGTTTATTTTCAATTGAAAAACCTTGAAATATAAATTCTCGTTGATTTTCTTTATGTTTTGTAAATTCATTTTCTAAATAATTCGTAATTTCAGAGTAAACTTTATCAGCGTCTGCTTGGGATATGATTTTTGCTTGAGTTAATCTTTTAGCATAAACCTTGCTTATTGGTTCCATTGCACGTATTTTTTTATAAAGCAGAGGTTGAGTGTAAGATGGCTCATCTGCTTCATTATGCCCGTATTTCCGGTAACAAAGCAAATCAATAACAATATCACTGTGGAACTTTTGGCGATATTTAAAAGCAAAATTTGCAACCCACGCAACTGCTTCGGGATTACTTCCATTAACGTGCAATATTGGAGCTTGTATCATTTTTGCAATATCAGTAGTGTAATAAGTCGAACGTGACTCTTCGGATGTTGTAGTAAAACCGATTTGATTATTCACAATTATATGAATTGTCCCACCAGTCTTATAACCTTCCAGTTCCGACAAATTGAGCGTTTCCATTACAATTCCTTGACCTGCAAAAGAGGAATCTCCATGAATAAGAATTGGCATTACTTTATGATATTCAGCGTCCTGTATTTGATTTGAAAGAGCTCGGGCAATTCCTTCAACTACAGGATTTACAATTTCTAAATGGCTTGGATTTGCGGCTAAAATAACATCTATTTCTTTTTCATTATTTGAATATTTTCCTGTGTATCCCAGATGATATTTCACATCGCCAGAACCAGCATATGACTCATCATCTAAATCACCTTCGAATTCTCTGAAAATTTTCTGTAAATCTTTACCCAAATTGTTTGCAACAACATTTAATCGCCCACGATGAGCCATACCGATAACTACTGAATTAATTTCATCTTCGGCTGAATTGCTTAACAGTTCATCCATTAACGTTACTAAGGTTTCGCCACCTTCGAGTGAAAATCGTTTTGTTCCGACGAATTTTGTATGCATAAAATTTTCGAATAATTCAGCCTGTGCGAGTTTTTTTAATATAGTTATCTGTTTTTCTTTTGGAATATTATAATTGGAACGAGCATTTTCAAAATATTTCTTAATCCATTCTTTTCGTTCAAAATTTTGTATATGCATAAATTCAATGCTTGATTGACTGCAATATGAATCACGAAGTAATTCAATCACATCACGCAATGGCATATTATTTTTTTCCCAAGCATCATCTACATGAAAAACTCTATTTAAATCCCAAATTGTAAAACCATAATGAGAAGGGTCCAACTCGGGATAATAATAAACTTCTCGTCCAAGCGGATTTGTTGATGCTAAAAGATGGCCTCGAACTCGATATGCATTTATCATTTGCATAACATGAGAAGTCTTTTCTGTATAATCTTCTTTTTCGGAATGATTTATCAATTTATCCACTTCCCACTTAAATGGTTCAAAAGGCACTTCCAATGAATAAAAAATTTGTTCGTAAAATCTATCACCACCTAAAAGTATTTTATGTAAATAAGCTAAAAATTCTGCGGACTCAGCACCTTGAATAATTCGATGGTCATATGTGGATGAAAGAGTTACAACTTTAGAAATTGCAAGTTCGCTTAATGAATTTGGTTTTATTGCTTGCAATTCAGGAGGATATTCAATTGCTCCAATTCCAACTATTAAACCTTGTCCCTGCATTAATCTTGGAGCAGAATAAGTTGTCCCAATCATCCCTGGATTAGTCAAAGATACAGTGGTATCTATTAAATCGTTTACTTCTAATTTGTTGTTTCTTGCTTTGTATACTAATGTCTCATATTCTTCGATAAATTGCGAAAAATTTATTTTATCCGCATCTTTTATATTAGGTACCATCAACATTCTCGTCCCATCTCGACGTGTTATGTCAATTGCAACACCGAAATTAATAGATTTCCGAATTAATCTATGAGGCTTTTGATTTAACATTGCATATGCTGAGTTCATATTTGGATATCGAATCAAAGCTTTAACAACTGCCCACGCAATTATATGAGTAAATGATACTTTTCGTTTGAAATTTTTAGAAAGATAATTATTTATTATTCGACGATTTTCTTCCAAAGCAATGACAGGAATAGAACGATAAGATGTTGCCGTCGGAACATTGAGACTTTCTTCCATATTTTCAGCTACTTTTGCTAAAACGGATGGCAATGGATCTGCTATTTCGTATTGTTTTACAGCATAATCCTTTATACTTTTGCGAATTTCTTCTTTATCATTTCGGCTGGGTATTCTTTCTATTTTATTATCTGACTGAATTTGTTCTTTTTGAATTCTATCAAATTCTAACTCTTTCCCTGTTTTTTGGGCAAAATATTCACGCCAAGATTGAGAAACCGAATTTGGGTCTTTTAAATATTCATAATATAATTCATTTTCGAATGCTTCGTTTAGACTAATCATTTATTTAGTTCACCAAAATTTTTTTTAAAAATGTTTTATTTTGAAAATATTAAGACAAATTAACGCTCTTTCTATTTTATAAAAATTTACAAAAATCGTTCCAATTTTCATCTTAACTAAAAAATCAACAATTGAATTTTACAAATCTACTTATTAATTTCTAAAAAGATTATAAATTGCATTCTTTTTTAAAACGAAATGAAAGAAATTGTATACCATACAAACTATGAATTAGAAGAATCTTACTGGTGGTTTTTGGCACGGAATAGGATAATTCTCAATGTCATAGATAAAATGTTGAATTTGTCGAAAGATGATGAGATTTTAGACGTAGGCTGTGGAACTTGTGGATTCGCCAAATTACTTTCCCATAATCACAAAGTCATTGGTTTAGATACTTCCGATATTGCATTGGAATATTGCAAAAAACGTGGTTTAAATGACTTATATTTATCTTTAATTGCTGATTTCCCAAAGGAACAAAGGAATGTGAAGGCAGTTACTGCTTTAGATGTTATTGAACATATTGAAAATGATTTTAATGCGGTACGTAATATTTATAATTTATTACCAAAAAATGGGAAAATAGTCGCAACTGTTCCTGCTTATCAATTCCTTTGGAGTTTTCACGACGAAGTCCATAAACATTACCGTCGATATACGAAAAAACGCTTCGTTGCTCTTTTAAAATCTGTTGGTTTCGAAATTGACTATGCATCTTATTTTAATACTTTGCTTTTTTTACCAGGAATATTCAAACGATTGCTGGATAAATACACAGTGCCTTTAAAAAGTGAAGAATATGCCATTGAAATTGTTCCCAAATTCATCAATAAATTATTCACAAAAATTTTTGAATTTGAAAGGCATTTTATCCCTAAAATACGATTTCCATTTGGTATTTCAATAATTGTAGTAGCAACAAAAAAATAATGTATATAAATTAAATTTGTATTTTAAAAAAATTTAATACTTATGGCTAAAAATAAAGATTATAAGAAAATTAATCAAACAACTTCTTCAAAAGAAGTTTCGTCGAAAGAAATTAAGGTCAAAAACCCAATTTTCCCTACTTATATTCATATAATACTTTTCGTTATTACAACATTTATATTTTTTGCCCCACAACTTCTCGGTAATGCCTTCTTTTGGGAAGATTTTTTAGAATATTTTTACCCTGTTCAAACTTTAGCAGCAAAAGAATTTGCAAAAGGAACAATCCCTTTTTGGAACCCATACAGTTTAGCAGGAATGCCATTTTTAGCGGATATACAAGTAGGTTTTTTCTATCCATTTCATAGACTTATGGGTCTCTTCCTTAATTCAAATGGAATGTTGCCAATTTGGTTAGTCCAATTTGTGGCAATTATTCATTTTTTCTTTGCACAATTTAACTTTTATACATTAGCCCGATATTTGAAAATAAGTTCGTGGGGAGCGATTATTGGAGCAATCACTTATTCATTCGCTTTTCCAATCGTTTTGCATATAATTCATCCAATGATTGTATATCATCTCACCTGGTTCCCCCTAATATTTTATTTCTTTAAAAAATCTTTAGATAATAATTCAATTAAAAATGGCGCTATTGCTGGGTTAATATTTGGTTTTACTATGCTTTCCGGTCATCCGCAAGTTACACTTTATTTTGCCTTTATTCTCGGGATTTATTTTGTATGGGACATTATACCAAAATTATTAAAAAGCAAATCATCGGAATTCAATTGGAAAGCTTCAATAGCCGGTGTTTTAACTTTCGTCATTGCTGTCGGTATTTTTATGGTGCAATTTTTACCCACCAATGAACTTGCGAAACATTCGGTTCGTTCTGTGACTTCTTACGAAAAATCAAGCGAGAATTCGCTTCAAATCAAACAAATTGCAACATTAGTACAACCCAAAATATTTGGCTATTACGATGCTGATAATCAAACAGAATTTGCAATTTCATATTTTGACACGTATGACGGCAAAGAACAACCGGTAAAAAATTATTATTATTGGGAAACAGCTTTATATTTTGGCATACTACCTTTAATACTTGGAATTTTGGGTATGCTCGTTGTAAAAAAAGATAACTTTAAGTGGTTTTTAATCACAATTATTATTTTTGGTGTTTTATATGCTTTAGGAAAATATTTCTTATTACACAGAATATTTTACTATTTGCCTTTTTTTGGCACCTTCAGAAATCCTGTAAGAATGTTCACTTTTTCAATGTTTGGTTTGAGCTTATTTTCTGGCTTTGCATTTGATTATATCGCTGAAAATCTTAAAAACAAAAAATTATTAAATGCCTTTTTATTAATATCTGGAATTGTTGTATTTCTTTTAATATTATCACAATCAGGAGTTTTGCAATCTATTCTGGCAGTACCAACTGAATTTTCATCAATTTCGGCGAAATTAACAACACCATATCTGATAATTGCAATTGCATCTTTATTGATTGGCTATTTATATATTCAAAACTTTTTCAAACCAATCATAGTAGGAGCACTTTTTTCAATTATAATTTTTATTGACCTTTATGTTTCGGGTGCAAGTTTTACCCAAAGTAAAGTAAATATTGAAAAGCAATATGAAATTAATCCTCAAATGAAAAAATTTCTTAAAGCGCAACCACCTTCTTCAATTTTTAGAGTAAAAACTCGAATATATAGTCCATCTTATATGGCTGTTAAACGAAATCAAGGTATGGTCGACGAGTTATTTATGCTCGAAGGTTATAATCCATTAGTTTTAAAATTAGCAACAGTTCCTTTTCCTTGGGAACAAAGTCTGCAATTAGAAAATGTAAAATATGATTTAAAAATCGATTCTTTAAGAGGCAATGTGTCATTTTATGAACGGACGAACCAACTTGGTCCCGCTTGGATTGTATCGAAAGCAATTTATGTGCCCGAAGACAGTACAAGTTTATTTTTTTATGAACATCATAATGATTTTGCAAAGGAAGTGCTTATTAACACTCCAGATATTTATTTAACAAAATACCAAAATATAGATTCATTGAATAATAATTCTGTTAAATTAATAGAGTATACATCTAATGAACAAAAATATAACGTAAAGGCTGACAAACCTTCAATAATGGTATTTTCTGAAATTTATTATCCAGATTGGAAAGCTGAAATTGATGGGAAAGAAGTTCCCATTTTACAAGCAAATCACTCTTTCCGTGCGATTGAGTTGCCCGCTGGTAATCACAATGTTATTATGAAGTATTCAACTAATAGATTTACTTATGGTGCTATAATTTCACTCTCATCAATACTTTTAGCAATTGTATTGCTATTTATTTATAAAAATGAAAAGAGTAATTAATTAAATTTATAAATTATTGATTTCAACAAATAAATAAATTAGGAATTTAAATACTTTTCGACATATTTATTTATTATCTTTGGATTTGCTTTTCCTTGAGTAGCTTTCATAGTTTGCCCAACGAAAAAGCCAAAAAGATTTGATTTTCCATTTTTGTATTTTTCAACATTTTCAGGATTATCGGCAATAATCTTTTTAACAATTTCTTCGATTAAACTTTCATCTGAAACTTGAATTAAATTTTTTTCTTTAACTATTTCATTCGGAGATTTTCCAGTTTGCAAGATTACTGGAAATATGTCCTTGGCAATGCGACTTGAAATTTTTTCAGATGAAAAAAGTTCAACTAACTCTGCTAAATTTTTGGGGGATAAATTAAGTTGTTTAATCTCAATATTTTGCTCCGAAAGTACTCGCAAAACTTCGGTTTGGATCCAATTGCTTGTTAATTTAAAATTCTGTTCCGTTTTTTCATTTAATTCATTTACTGTTGCTTCGTAAAATTCAGCTAAATTAACATCATTAATCAAAATTGTAGCATCATAATTTGGAATTTGGTAATGTTGCATTAACCTTTTTTTCTTCGCCATTGGTAATTCTGGAATTGAACTCAAAACATCGTTTTTCCAAGAATCATCCACAAAAACTTCAACTAAATCTGGTTCGGGGAAATACCGGTAATCGTGTGCCATTTCTTTTGTTCGCATAATTTTTGTTTCATGTTTAGCAGCATCCCACAAACGTGTTTCTTGGTTGATTTTCCCTCCATTTTCCAGTACATCTATTTGCCTTTTAATTTCGTAATCAATTGCTTTTTGAACATTGCGAAAACTATTTAAATTTTTCACTTCAGTTTTAGTCCCAAACTTATCCGAGCCCTTCAATCTTACCGAAATATTAGCATCGCATCGCAAAGCACCTTCTTCCATATTTCCAGTGGAAATACCTAAATACAAAACTATTTGTCGTAATTGCTCAAGATATTTATATGCTTCTTCAGCACTTCGAATATCAGGTTCACTAACAATTTCAATCAATGGAACACCACATCTGTTGAAATCCAACAATGTATCTATATCTAAATCATGAATTGATTTCCCGGTATCTTCTTCCATATGAATTCGTGTTATTCCTATTCGCTTTGTCGTATTTTCTGAAAGTTCTATTTCGATAAATCCGTCATAGCAAATCGGTTGGTCGTATTGAGATATTTGATAACCTTTTGGTAAGTCTTCATAAAAGTAATTCTTACGTGCAAAAATTGAGGATTGACGAATCTTGCAATTTGTTGCTAATCCCATTTTGATAGCATATTCAACCATCTTCTTATTCAAAACGGGCAAAGTTCCAGGATGTCCCAAACAAACTGGGCAAGTATTAGTGTTTGGTAAATCTCCAAATTTTGTTGAGCACCCGCAAAATGCTTTTGTATCGGTTAATAATTGTGCATGAACTTCTAATCCAATTATTGCTTCGTATTTTTCATTTCTTGACATAATTTTTGTTAATTTTCATTTTTAAGATTTACAAAAATAAGAAGTCTATCTTATTCATTTAGTTTACACATTGCATTTAATTCATATTTAATCAAAAAAATTAAATAATTTTGAAAATATTATAAAAAAGAATTATGGTAAAGAATTTAATTTTTGATTGTGGTGGTGTTGTTTTTGGTGTTGATTATAATAAATCATTGCAAGCATTTAAACAACTTTCTTCTAAACCTCAATTGTTCGAAAATATTAAAGTAATTGATTTTAAACATATCGCCAGCGATTTCGAAACTGGTAAACAAACTATTGATGAATTTTATAACTATATTCGAAATACTTATTTTTTGGAAGCCACAAATGTTCAAATTCAAGAAGCTTGGAATGAAATGCTTTTAGGCTATATTCCTGAAAGTGTTGATTTGGTAAAAAAATTAAATAAATATTTCAAAACCGCTCTTTTCACAAATACGAACGAGTTACATTTTCAAGAATTTGCTCCAATTTGCAAGAATTTGCTCGAAACTTTCAATTTTTGTTATTATTCGCATAAAATTGGCTTGAAAAAACCTAATTTAGATTCTTTCGAATATGTTTTGAGAAATAGCAATTTCAAAGCTGAAGAAACCATTTTTATTGATGATTCAATTGAAAATGTTGAAGCAGCATCAAAATTAGGTATTATTCCTTTGCATTATACCAAAGAGTGGAACTTTAATAAATTAGAAAAATATTTGATGAGTTTGAATAATGAGGGTTGATAATTTAATAAAAATCACTGCTGAAATTGGACGAGTTGTCTTTAATTCATCATATCCAAGCGACAAAATTTTATCTGACTTTTTTCGCCAAAAAAAACAAATAGGAAGTAAGGAGCGAAAATTTGCAAGTAATACCATTTACTTTGTATTTCGCAACTACTTATTTCTTAAGAGTGCATCGAATTACCTTAATAATAAGCTAAAAATTGATTTAAGTAATGATTTTGAAAATTTTATATATATTGGTATTTTTTATGCTTACAATTTTCATGAGTTCTTTTCGGATTACGATACTGTCAGTCTGATATCTAAAATTGAATCATCTCTCGACATAAATTTTTTACTAAAAAATCACTTTGGTACTTCGGCTGAAATTGTTTTTGAAGAATTAAAAAATTTTCTACAGAAATTAAATGAAGAAACAAATAATTTAACATTCGAATTAACAGAAGAATTAACCACAATTATCGAACAGCGCTATAGTTTCCCTAAATTTTTCCTTGGAAAAATTTATTCCTCTTTTACAAGTAAAGAAGAACTTCTCGCATTTTTGGAAAATTCAAAAATGCAAGCACCAATTTTTTTAAGAGTCAATACTTTAAAAAGCACGGCTGACAAAGTTTTAGAGACCTTAAAAAAAGAACAAATTGATGCAAACATATCAACATCTACAAAAAATGCTTTAATTTTAAAGCAACGCATTCAACTTTCAGAACTAGAGATTTTTAAATCAGGCGATGTTGAAGTTCAAGATGAAGGCAGCCAAATTATTTCTTATGTATTAGACCCTCAGGAAAATGAATCGATTTTGGATGCATGTGCTGGTGCAGGTGGGAAATCATTACATATTGCAAATTTAATGAAAAATAAAGGGTTAATAATTGCAAATGATATTGAATTTAAACGTTTGAAAGAAATTCCCAAAAGAGCGAACAGATGCGGCATAACATCCATCCAAACACATTTTTTGGATTTAAGAAATAAACGCAACACAATTTTGAATTTAAATAAAGGAAAACTTTTTGATAAGGTTTTGGTTGATGCACCTTGCTCAGGTGCGGGTACAATTCGCCGTGATCCATTAAAAAAATACAAAATAAACGAAAAATTAATTTTAAAATTAGCAGAAAATCAACTTAAAATTTTAGAATTTTACTCAAATTATGTCCGTGAAAATGGTATTTTACAATATTCAACTTGTTCAATCTTGCCCGAAGAAAACAAAGAAGTTGTATATAAATTTTTAAAACTTCACCCGGAATTTATCCCCGAAGATATTTCTGAAACTTTACAAAAATATCAAATTCTCGCTGGTCGACTCGAAGAAAATTTTATGTTTTCTATTGATTTTCGCAATTCTAACTCTGATGGCTTTTTTATGGCAAAAATGAAAAAAGTCCGATAATTTTTGCAATAATAAATAAGAAAAATTAAAATTAATCGATTAAAAAGCTTATTTAAATTTCAATTCTACTATTTAAAGCCTTTGAAATAGTAAGTTCATCAGTGAATTCCAGAGATGAACCAATCGGAACGCCAGTAGCAATCCGTGTAACTTTTATGCCGAATGGATGAAGCAATTTAGCAATATATTGTGACGTGGCTTCACCTTCAATACTCGGATTTAATGCTAAAATTACCTCTTCGAGATTATTTACACGTGCTACTAATTCTTTGATTTTCAGGTCTTCAGGTGAAACTCCGTCCAAGGGACTTATAACTCCATGCAAAACGTGGTAAGTTCCAAAAAATTCATTGGTCTTTTCAATTGCAATAACATCGGTTGGGTCTTCGACAACGCAAACAATTCCCTTTTTTCTTTTTTCCGATGAGCAAATTGGACATGGGTCAATCTCTGTATAATTAAAACATTGCGAACAAAGTTTGACTTTCTTTTTAATATCCAACAAAGCTTGCGAAAAGGCTTCAATGTAATTATCATCAGTTTTAATCAAATGATACGTTAACCTTTGGGCAGTCTTTTTACCAATAGTCGGTAAACTTGAAAGAATAGTTACCATTTTTTCGATTGAATCGGAAGTGTACATCATAGTTTTTTTTATTCTCTGTCTTGGAATTTCGAAAAATCAGAAAATTTATCCATAAATTGAGTTGAGAACTTACTTTTAGCAATATCTTCGAAATTTGATTCAGCAGTACGATAAGCTTGATTAACAGCTGATACAATCAAATCTTCAAGCATTTTTTTATCTTGCATAGCAAAAAGTTCATCTGATATTTTTATGTTTAAAATTTTCCTTTCACCTGAAACTTCAACTTCGACCATTCCACCAGCACCAGAAACTTTAAAAACTTGTTTTGATAAATCATCTTGAACTTCTTTGAACTCATTGAAGTATTTGTTCATATCTTTTAACAGGTCTTCTAATAAATTTTTCATAAAATTTTCTTAATTTATAAATAAAAATTAAACAAATTCGATTAACGAAATTATGTAATTTTATAAAACGAATTAAAACCAAAAACTAATAAAAAATTAATTGAATAAAATTTAGGAGAAAAAATGAGTATATTCGCAAGAATTTCTGACATTTTTAAAGCTAATGTCAATGATATGCTTGATAAAGCTGAAGACCCCGAAAAAATGCTTAAGCAAATGGTTATCGAAATGGAGGAATCCGTTAATAAAACAACAATGGCAGTTGCACAAGCAATTGCAAATGAAGTAAGTTTGCAAAAAAAATTGGAAAAAGCTCGCAAAGACAAATCAGATTGGGAGCAAAAAGCTATGCAAGCCTTGTCTGCTGGACGTGAAGATTTGGCGAGAGCTGCCCTCGAAAAGAAGAACATCATTGATAAAAACATTGCTGACTTGGAACCAATCCACACTCAAGCAAAAGAAACAACTAATAATTTACGTATTCAACTCGATAAACTTAAATCAAAATTAGACGAAGCCCGAACACGACAAAGCACTTTAATAGCACGTTCACAAGCTGCAAAAGCACAAAAACAAATTGCACAACAACTTAGCGGCGTTGGTTCTGATGCTTTTTCTAAATTCGATAAATTTGAACAAAAAATTGAAAAATTGGAATCCGAAGCTGTTGCTTTTGAACAACTTGCAGGCGAAAACTCAAGCCTCGACGATGAATTCAAAAAACTTGGAACTTCCAGCAGCGTAGACCAAGAATTGCTCGCCCTTAAAGCTAAAATGGGGATGTTGCCTTCAAGCAATAACGAAGAATAGGTAAAAGTATGGGAAATATTAAAAATGATAATGGAGTTATAATGGAAACAAATAATGAAGTTTTACTCTCAACTATTCAAAAAGTTGAAAATTTTCTAAAAGAAAAATATCCAAGTTATATTAAATTTGATGACAATAGATACACGATAACTCGTGGTTCAACTGCAGTTATGATACTTATTCGCCCTTATACAGAAGGTGACACTATTGTTGAATTTGTCTCAAATATGGTATTTGGTGCCAACATTTCACCCGAACTAATGAACTTTTTACTTCGTAAAAATGCAGAATTGCATTTTGGTGCTTTTGGTCTTTTATTCGACGGAACTATCGTTTTTACATATTCTATCGCTGGGAAAAATCTTGATGAAAATGAATTTGTAACAGCATTAAATTCCGTTGCTATAATAGCAGACTATTACGATAATGAAATTATAGCTATGGCTGGTGGCAAAACAGCTATGGAAACTCTCGAATTATAGAATATATCTATTTCTTTCGAAAGAAATAATAATAAATAAAAATGGCTGTCTTCAAAAAAACAGCCATTTTCTTTTACTAAATATGATTTTAGGAAATTAATAAACAATCTTCAAAACTATTCAACTTTACCAAGAATAATTGGATTATGATTGTTCAATGCATCTAATAAATATTCAGCATCAGAAGGATGAGCAACTAAAATCAATCCAATTCCTAAATTAAATACTTCTCGCATTTCGTCATCATTAATATTTCCCGTAGTTTGAATCAAGCGGAAAATTGGCGGTAATTCCCAAGCATCCCAATAAATTTTTAATTTCAAACCATTTGGAATTATTCTTTTTGTATTGCCAATAATTCCACCGCCAGTTATATGGGAAATCCCAACTATAGTATTTGTTGATAATAATGGTTCGATTATTTTTAAATAAGATTTATGAATTTTTAAAAGTTCATCGGCAAGAGTTGAATTTATTTCAGGAATATATTCATTTATCGTATACTTTGGCAGCAAAACGTTTCGGGCAAGTGAATATCCATTTGTATGTAATCCATTTGACGGGAGACCAATTAAAATGTCACCCGAGCGAATGCTTTTACCATCTATGATTTTATTTTTTTCGACAATTCCAATTATTGTACCCGAAATATCATACTCTCCTTCATTATACATTGATGGCATTTCTGCGGTTTCACCACCAATCAACGAACAGCCATTTTCAAGACAACCCTCTGTAAATCCTTCAATTACGCTTACAGCTACATCGGGTACTAACTTTCCCGTTGCAAAATAATCCAAAAAAAATAAAGGCTTTGCACCTGAAGTTAAAATATCATTCACACAATGATTCACTAAACAATGACCAACTGTATTATGTTTGTTTGCTTGAAAGGCTATTTTCAATTTTGTCCCAACACCATCGGTGCTTGCTACTAAAACAGGATGTTCGTATTCGGGAAATTTTGCATCAAAAAAACCTCCGAAAAGTCCAATATCAGAAAGTACATTTTTTGTAAGTGTTCTTTTGATTAATGGTTTGATTCTATCTACTGTTTCTTCCCCTTTCCGAATATCAACGCCCGCATTTTTATAGTCCATAATTCTATTCTTGATTTAAATGAAATACAAAATTAAAGAAATAGTTGAATTTAATTGAATTAAATTAACCGTAATTTAATTTAATTTATTAACAGATTCTAAAATATTATCAGATTTATTTTGTAAATTATTTTTCAATTTAGCCATTCTGGCTATTTTCATCAACTTTGCTGAACGTTCCGCCTGCAAAATAAATGATTCGAGTTTAGCCTCAATTATTTGTGGATAAACATTTCCATCAGTTTCAATTGTTAAAAAAGGTATTTTTGTTGCACCATTAAAGATTTCCGGTATATCAAAATCTGATGATTTTCCGAGAACAGTTGATTTGTTCAAATCGAATGATTTGTTTTTTGTATTATTATTCATTGCTTGCCTTTTCCCTTCGATTGTTAACTCTGGTAACGTTATAGCCTCTGTAATTCTTGTAGGCATACATCCAAATGGTCCAACGTTTATTATACCAGCATAATCAGATAAACCATGAGTCAATGTAGCACCCAAAACAATACCTGGTTCGCCTTTATAATCTAATGGTAAAATATGAGTTGAATTTTCAATTATTTCTACTATATGGTTGCCTTTGTATTCGTAATAACCAGATTTTGCTAATATTTTCTTAATCTTCTTTTCCACTCGTCGCATATATGTATTTCTGATTTTCCGTTCTATTTTATTTCGCAATGATTGCTCAGGTTCCAATAATTGCTTTTCCAATAAATAATCAACATAAAAAATCCACTCAGAAATATATGAATCTTTAACTATAAAACCTTTTTTAGCTAAAGTTTTATTGAGCCATTTATGAGAAAAACCATCCCGCCTTACAAAGATTTCGCCCATCAATCCAATATATTTTGAATCTTTTATATTGATTCTTGCTGGAATATTTTCATTGATATAATTTGCAACTATTTTCAAAGCTTCTAAAAATCTCTTGGGATTTGTTTCCATAACTTGATTTAATTCATCGAGTTGTTTATTGAAGATTTCCAAGCCTTGTTCAGGTTTTTTTGCATTTGCCAATATCCCGTTCCGTACATCATCAAGAATATCACTTGCTAAAATAGCTTGTATTCCTCGAACAGCGAATTCTTCGCCAAAACCAGCGAAACCATCTTCGTTCATTAAAGTCATTTGTGCGACTTTTGTCCATCCTTTTTTACGAATTAAATATCTCAAGAAAACGGGATATTGACCCAATCTACAATTTCCAGCACCTTGAACATTGAAGAAAGCAACGTATTGTTTGCCGTCCCAATTATTCTCGACCCATTTAATTAAACTACCAGCTAAAATTAACAAAGGCAAGCACTCTTTTCCTGTAGCTATTGAACGTCCGTATTTTAAAGTTTCGACATCTGCTTCTGGTAATGCTTCCGCATCAAATCCTATACTTCGAAGTGCAGAGGCAAATAAGTTTGCGGCAATATCACCCATTGATGGAATCAATATCTTGACTTTCGGGCTCGTTAGTGGAATTTTTTGCCCATCGGGGGTTAAAAAATATCCACGACCATCGATTGAAATAAGTTCTGCGATTTTGTTCTGCTTTGAATCTTCATTTACGTTACCTTTTATGGCTATATAATTTTGAACAATATCTAAAAATGCATCAATTCTTGTGTTAATTCCTGCATCTGCTGAGTGGCTATCGAGTTCTAATGTTAAATTTGGTTTTGTTCCCATTATTTCTCGAAAAGTAGTTATTATCAAAGAATCGGGTCCGCAAGAAAAATTAGAGATATAAGTTGCAAATAAATGTGGATTTGCTTTAACTATCTTAGCTGATTTTAAGATTTTTTTCCCACCTTCCCAATACATCGCATCATCAATTTCTTCAAAGCGATAATCTAACATATCATAAGGAATAATATAAATACCACGAGAAGCAAATTTTTGCGGGATTCCTTTATTTGCAATCTCATTAAAAGAATTATAAGGTCGCCCAATAAGAATTATTCCAATCCCCTTTTCTTTTTCTATTTTCTTCAATAAATCATAACCAATTTCTCGTAATTTTTCTTGAGCTTTTAAAAGTTGCTCAACAGCATATTTATAAGCATTTTTTATTTGTACTTCGTTATAAACACCAAGTTGATTTGCAACTTCAAGAAATTCTTTCTCCTGAGTATGCCATCCTTTTGCAAAATTTAATTTTGGGGTAATTAATTTATTTTCCAGTTTATAATCTTTAAAAGCTTGTTTTAAGAAAAAGGGCTCACCTTGAACAAAAACACAAGTTGAATTAAAATCTAATCTTTCATACTCAGAACCATGAACATACATCTCGTAAATATTCGGAATAAAAATATAATCAGTATTTTTATTTAATAAATTTTGAAATAGTCCTAAAGAGAGTTGCGCAGGATAACAAAATGAAGTCAATTCCCTTGAATAACCACGTTCATCGAATTCGTCAGATAAAACGACATTAAAACCTAATTGGTCGAAGAAATTAAAATAAAGAGGATATAAAGTATGAGTATGAAAAGAATAATTAATTCCAATTGTTTTTGCATTTGGATTAAGATTTGTTTTTTGAGCAAAATCTTCAAAAATTATTTTTTCTCTAATTTTAACATAATCATAATTTGTTGAATCAACTTTCATATTTTGCAATAAACTATAATATTTATTGCAAGCACCACCAAAGGGATATTTTTTCCCTTCAACTTGAATTAAATTGATTTCACAACCTATATCGCAATGTTCTTTTCCACCTTTACATATAAATGGTTTAAGGTAAGATACCTCACGTGAAATTAATTCATCAAGGACAAAATTAGATTTTTGTAATAATCCAAGCTTTTGTTTTTCAAGAACTTCCAAAGCAACACCAAAAGCACCCATCAAACCTGGTTCAGGTGGCACAATAATTTCTTTTCCTGTAAGGGCTGCCATTGCAATTGGAATTGCTTTGTTGTAACAAACTCCACCTTGCATAAAAATTTTATTACCAATTTGACGGTTTCCTTTGACTCTATTCACATAATTTAAGCAAATAGAATAAACTAAACCGGCAATAACGTTTTCTTTTGAAATGCCTTCTTGAAGTGCAGTTTTGATGTCGCTACTTATGAATGCTGCACATTGGTCTGAAAAATTTGGTGGATTGTCCGAATTCATTGCAATATTTTCGATTTCTTGGACTTTAACACCCAATGTTTCATAGGCAGATTCTTCGATAAAAGAGCCTGTTCCTGCAGAGCATGCCTCGTTCATTGCATAATCTGCTGGTACTTTATTGACCAAATATGTATATTTTGCATCTTGACCTCCAATCTCAAAAATTGTGTCGACTTGGGAATCAAAATGAACAGCAGCAGTTGCGTGAGCTATTATTTCGTTATAAATTGCAGGAGTTTGGGAATGCAATCCAGCAATATGACGACCAGAGCCGGTAGTACCAAGTCCAATGATTTTAACATTTTTAGGAATTTGCTTCTTAAGTTCTTGGTAACATTTCTTGGAGGCTGCAATTGGATCCCCGTGTGTGTAAAGATAAACACTTGCTACGATTTGTTGTGTTTTTGCATTAATCAAAACTGCTTTTGTGGTCGTTGAACCAACATCCAATCCTAAAATTAGTTCATCCCCATCTTTTGCTGTTCCTTTTTCAATTGTAGAAAAATGAACTTTGGATGTAAATTCTTTCAAAGGACGATGAAAAGCAAAGGAGTATATATTTTCCTTAAATAATGAATTATAATTTATTTCATTCTGAATTTGATTTTTTAAACCCCAAATTGCCGAGCCTAATGCTTCGAAATATGTAGCTTCTTCAGGGACAAATACTTCATATTCTTTCCGTAAAAAATCAATTACAACAGAATTTTTTGTGACGCCACCAATTGCTAAAATTCTTTTTGATTGTTCTTTATTTAAAAGTTCTTTAACCTTATCGGCAATCATTAACGAAAGACCAGCGGCGACTTCGCCCTTTGGCACACCTTTGTTTAAAGCATGAGTACAATCAGATTTTGCGAATACAGAACAGCGACCAGAAACTCGATATGGTTCACACAATGACGAAATTTCAATTGCTTCATCAATTGATAAATTCATCCTCCTAATTTGTTGCAAATAAAAATCACCTGTTCCCGATGCACATTGATTTTTAGTAAGTACATTGCTGATAAACCCATTTTCATCTAATTTATAAACAATAAATGATTCGCCACCAAGTGATGCGATTGAATTTATTGCTGGATATTTATGTTTTAAATAAGAATAAGCTGCTTCCGTTGCTTCTGCTTCCGAAATATTTTGTAAAGAAATGAAATTTCGAAATTTACGTCCAGTCGCAACAACCGGATAATTTTCTTTGTTTAATTCAATTAATTTATTTTTAAATATTTCCTTTGGGTTACCATTATGTGTATAAGTCCCCAAATGTTCGAAATTTATTTTATTTTGTGCTGTGATTTCCGCTTTGACAAATGTTATATTAACCGCACCTAATGAAACACCTATAACTTTTTGCATAAAGAATTTTTATAAAACCATAGTTGTAAATATTTATTCAAAATTATTAAAAAAAAGTGTATTTTCAATTTATTAAAAGTGGTTTCTCAGTCAAGAATAAATTTTAATAAAGTATTTGATTAAAATTATAAAAATTTTATTGAAAATGTTATTTTTATAAATATCTATAATTAAAGTAATTATAAAGTTTAATGAAATTTCTTTAATAAATATAAAAATTTTTTTTATTTTTTTTGTAATTTTTTGTTGAAATTTGTGTTATATATATTTTAAACAAACAAAATGAATTTTATATAAAAAGGAGTTTTTAACAATGATAAAGTATTTAAAGATTTTTGTTGGTGTTGCATTAAGTTTTGTACTCTTGATGAGTATAAACTCGTGTAAGGATTCATCTACTAATCCGACCGATGCAACAACTCTTGACGCAGTAGTAACAGACGCAACAAATAATCCTGTTCCCGATGCAGTTGTGGAAGCATTTTTAGGAAATACATTTATAATATCTGATTCTACAGATGAAAATGGTACTTTTTCTTTACATGACCTTCCACCTACACCTGAAAAAGTCATTATTAGAATTAAAGCAAAAGGATTTAATGATTTCGAGCAAGAACTTTCCAAATTTTTCCAAGACAAAAAATTCGGAGAAGACAAAAAAATAAAAATGATGCGTGGTGATTCATGCAAAAGTTACGTTTCATTCTTTGTCAAAGATAGCGTAACAGGCAATCCACTTGGAAATGTATACATTAAAATTAGAATTGGACAAGACATAATTGCAATGGGTAAAACTAATGAATTTGGCAAAATCAGCTTTGGAAATTTCTGTGCTGGAGAATACGGACTTAGGGTTTCGAAAGATGGATATAAAGTAATTGAAAAAAATATGCTTGTTGGCGAAAACGACACAGTAAATAATGTCATTTTATTGGTGAAAAATCCCGAAATAAAATGCTGTTCTCAACTTAATATTCTTGTAAAAGATAATGAAACTAACGCACCACTTGCTGGAGCTGAAGTAAAATTAACAAAAGTAGGAACTGAAGATAAAATCATTAAAACTACAAATGATGATGGGTTTGTTTCATTTAATGATTTATGTACGGGGAAATATTGGATAAGAATTGCTAAAGATGGTTATAAAGTTTTGGAAGAAGATGGCATTAGTTTCGAAGACTGTGATACTTTAAACAAATCTTTTGGTCTCAAAAAAATGGAGCAAGATACTTGCTGCAAAAGTGTTTTGGTTATATATCCTAAAGATTCGGACACTAAAGAAATAATTAATGGTGCCGTTGTAAAATTATGGAAAAATGGTCAACTAATTAAAACAATTACAATTAGCAATAATCAACCTGCGACTTTTTATGAATTGTGCGAAGGAACTTATGGTGTTTCTGTAAATCAAGAAAATTATAATGGCAAAGAAGCAACATACACCTTTGGTTGCAATGAAGCAAAAACAGAAATTCTTTATCTTTCTAAAAAGCAATCTGATTCTTGCTGCGATAATAAAATAATTATTTATGCAAAAGACTCGACTGGTCAAGCTATTGTTAATGCCAAAGTAATCTTATATAAAAATGGTCAAGTCATTAAATATTTATTAACAAATGAATATGGTCGTGTTGCTTTTGAACAACTTTGCACTGGAACTTATGGTTTTAATATTATCAAAGAAGGTTACACAACTCTTGAATTTCAACAAGAAGTTGGTTGCCACCAAACTAAAGAATTAACAAAAGTATTGGTAAGTAATAGTCCTTGCTGCGATAATAAAATAATTATTTATGCAAAAGACTCGACTGGTCAAGCTATTGTTAATGCCAAAGTAATCTTATATAAAAATGGTCAAGTCATTAAATATTTATTAACAAATGAATATGGTCGTGTTGCTTTTGAACAACTTT
Organism: uncultured Chloroherpeton sp.; assembly: GCA_964500435.1. Classification (GTDB taxonomy): domain Bacteria; phylum Bacteroidota; class Ignavibacteria; order Kapaibacteriales; family UBA2268; genus GWF2-33-9. The sequence goes on from CAZCNL010000007.1 coordinate 33,476, forward strand.
GCACTGGAACTTATGGTTTTAATATTATCAAAGAAGGTTACACAACTCTTGAATTCCAACAAGAAGTTGGGTGCCACCAAACTAAAGAATTAACAAAAGTATTGGTAAAAAATTTGCCTTGCAATACTGCAATTTTGAAATTCCAAACAAAAGATTATGATTCTGGAGCTATACTTACAAATGTCAAAGTAGTAATCACTTTAAATGGAGAAGTAGTAGCAGAAGGATATACCAATAATGAAGGATATTTCACCAAAACTGGTCTTACAGCACCAAATACTTACGTAGCAACATTTACTTATGATGGTTACCAAACAAGAACAATCGAAATGAAATTTGTTGAATGTAATACTTTGATGGAAACCGCTAAACTAAAAAAGAATTAAGTTAAGGGCATAAAAATAAACTTAATTTTAAGGTTCTCCACAAACCTGGAAAGACTATTCAGTAATGAATAGTCTTTTTTTTAATGTCTCAAGAAAAGAAAAATCTATTAATTGATTATATTCAATTGAATTTTTTTTCCTTTTTAGTAATGAAAATTTAATCTGTTGTTTTCTTAAAAATAATTTTTTCAAAATTTTTTTCAAAATAATTTTATAATTTTACATTTTATTATTGTAATTTTACAAATAAAAAACGTGAATAATATGCATAATGGAAATTTTGTTTTAATTCTTCATACTCACTTACCTTTTGTTCTCCATCATGGAACTACTCCACACGGTGTTGATTGGTTAAACGAAGCAGTCGCTGAATGCTATATTCCACTGTTAAATGTGTTTAATGATTTATTAAATGAAGGAATAAAAGCAAATGTAACTTTAGATATTTCTCCCGTCTTAACTGAACAAATGGAACATCCTGATTTCAAGCGAATTTTCATTAATTATTGTGATGCAAAACTAGATGCAGCTCAAAAAGACCGCAAAGATTTCATTCGTTGGGGCTATGACCCACACCACATTTGGTTAACAGAATTTTGGGAAAATTGGTATAAAGCACGGAAAGAAGATTTTCTATCTAAATATAATAGCTCCATTGTTCAAGCATTACGTGAATTACAAGATAAAGATGTAATAGAAATTATGACTTGCGGTGCAACCCATGGTTATATGCCTTTGCTCGGATACGACAAAAGCATAAATTTACAAATAATAGCTGCAAAAGAAAACTATAAAAAACATTTTCGAAAAGAACCAAAAGGAATATGGTTGCCCGAGTGTGCTTATCGACCAGCATATTTTTGGAAATCACTTATTCCAATTAAACCTTTTAACGAGGAACATCTTCGTCCTGGAATCGAACAATTTTTATATCATCACAATTTAAACTATTTTGTAACCGACGAGCAATTACTCAATAATTCACGTGCTGTTGGTGCTTTTGATAAAGAAAAAAAGTTTTTTAATAGTATTCTCTCACCTTATTTTCAACATACACCTTGGAATTTTGATAAAAATCCGTTAAGATTATATTTAGTTTCATCCGGTGACCAAGTTAAATATGGCTATGCGGCGGCTTTTACACGTCATCGTGATTTGTCAATGCTTGTATGGAGTGGTGAAGTCGGCTATCCAGGAGAACCTGATTATTTAGATTTCCATAAAAAGCACCTAAATTCTATGTTACGTTATTGGCGAGTAACAGATACAAAAGCTGATATGATGTATAAATCCTTATATCATCCTGATTGGACTTGGAAAAAAATTGACCTACAGACAAATCACTTTATTCATAATCTCGAAAATTCAATAAATTATTATCATAATTTGACCAATAAGTTCGCTACTCTTGTCACTCCTTTTGATACAGAACTTTTTGGACATTGGTGGTTCGAAGGTCCCGAGTTTTTACGAGCTTTAATTCGTGGAATCCACCATTCTCCTTGGGTAAATATGGTAAAAGCTTCAGACCAGTTGGAAATTATTAATCCGCAAGAAGTAATTTCTTTACCAGAAGGTTCTTGGGGGGAAAATAATAATCACGATGTTTGGATGAATGAAGAAAACAAATGGACGTGGGAGAATATTTATAATGACGAAAATTGCTTTAATCAATTAATTTCAAATGTCAATCTTGATAACCTTGATGCACTTGCAAAACGTCTGATGACACAAACACTTCGAGAATTGATGTTGCTCCATTCTTCTGATTGGCAATTTTTAATTTATACAAAATCTGCTAAAGATTACGCCGAGCAAAGATTTTTCTTCCATCATTCTGATTTTAATCGATTATGTGAACTCACTAAAAAATATTTAGAATCAAATTCGTTGACTGATGATGAATTATTATATTTAGAAGAAATTGAAGAAAGGGATTTTATTTTCCCTGAACTTCAACTTTCTTGGTGGAAAGATTTAACTTTTCCGGAGTAATTATGGACAATCAAACTAAATCTAAATTCATTAAATCAATTACTATAATTGGCATTTTCAATGGTATTGGTGCTACTTTATTTCTCGTAGCATATTCACTATCTCATTTGCAGATATTTTTATGGAGCGGGCTCTTCGTCTTACTTTTTACAGTTGTTGCACTTGCTTTTTTATTATTAAAAATAATTAAAGTAAAAGACTAGGATTCATATAAATAAAATTAACACTTAAACTTCTTATATTAATTATTTTGTTGTACTTTTAAAATTTGAATGAATTGAAAAAAATATTAATTATAATAGCAATTATTAGCTCATCATTTTATTTATTCGGATGCAAATCAGCCACCCAAAAAGTAGATTATTCAAGTGATGAAGAAATCTTTTTAAATGCAAAGAAATTATTTGAAGAAAAAGAATATAAAGAATCGCAATCTTTACTGGACTTGTTATCAATTCAATATCCCGCAAGTAAATACGCTGACGATGCTCAATATTATTTGGCAGAAATTAATTTTGCAAATGAAGAATATATTTTAGCAGCATTCAATTATAACAGACTGTTGAAAAATTTTAGCGCTTCAGAATATGCTAAATCTGCAATGTATAAAGCAGCTTTATCATATTTCGAATTATCTCCATCTTACGACCGAGACCAACGTTATACTCGTGAAGCAATTAAAGCTTTTCGTGATTTTCAAATGACTTATCCAAACGATTCATTATCAATCGAAGCATCAAATAAAATTATGCAATTACGTGAAAAACTTGCTAATCGAGAATTTTTTACTGCTGAATTATACAAAAAACTTGATAGTCCAATTTCTTCAATAATTTATTATGACGAAGTGATTAAAAATTATTCTGATACAAAATTCTTCGAACCTGCTTTTTTCGGAAAAATTCAAACACTTTTCGAAATAGGAAAGTACGAACAAATAAAATCTTTGATTCCAATTTATAAATCTACTTTCCCTTCTGGCAAATTTATTGCGAACGTTCTCGAAATCGAAAAATCAATAAAATCTAATTAATTTAATTATTTAAAATTTAAATGACCCAAAAAGAAAAAGTTTGTGTAGTAACATTAGGTTGCGTCAAAAACGTTGTTGATAGTGAAAAATTAATTGGTAACCTCGAAAGTCAAGGCTTTTCAATCACCGAAGAACCAAACGATACTGATGTTTTAATTATAAATACTTGCGGCTTTATCCAATCTGCAATAGACGAAAACACAGACTATATTAAACTTGCCTCGAAATTAAAACTTGCTGGAAAAATAAAAAAACTTTTTGTTGTAGGCTGCTTTTCTGAAAGATATAAAGATGAATTTCAAGAAAAATTTCCAATTGTTGATAACTTCTATGGGACAATATATCATCAGCAATTGATTAACGATTTAACCTCAAAAAAAACTGAATTAATTGGTGAGCGGCATTTACTTACTCCCAAACACTATGCGTACCTAAAAATTCAAGATGGTTGTGAACATAAATGTGCTTTTTGCTCAATTCCTTCTTTCAAAGGTGGATTTAAATCGGAACCTATTGATTTACTCGTTTCGGAAACAAACGCATTAGCTCAAAATGGTGTTAAAGAATTAATAGTCATAGCGCAAGACACAACGGCATATGGTGTTGATTTTGAAGGTAAAAAGAAGCTTCTGCCAGAACTTTTGGACAAGATTTCACAAAACGAAAAACTCAAATGGATAAGACTAATGTATGCCTATCCGAGAAATTTCCCTTTGAAAATTCTCGACTTAATGAATGAAAGAAAAAATATAGCAAAATATATTGATATCCCAATCCAACACATTTCGGATGAAGTATTAAAAAAAATGGGACGAGGAATTACTACAAAACAAACAATAAAACTACTTGAAACAATTCGTTCTAAGGTTGATAATGTTGCAATTCGAACTACATTAATTGTTGGCTTCCCCGGGGAAACAGATAAAAATTTCGAAGAGTTATTGAATTTTGTCAAGGAATTTCAATTTGATAGGCTCGGAGTTTTCGAATACTCGCTCGAAAAAGGTACTCCAGGATTTAAGTTCGGCGATCCAATTCCTCAAAAAGTAAAAAATGAGCGTTTCAATGAAATTATGCTCGCACAACAAAAAATTTCAAAAAAGAAAAATCTCGAGTTAATTGGAAAAGAAGTTGAAGTTGTAATTGACGAAAAAAGAGGCACAAAATATATTGGTCGAACCGAAAAGGATGCACCTGAAATTGACAACACAGTAATTATTTATACAAGAAATTTGGAAATAGGAAAATTTTATAAGTTCAAAATTACTTCAGCTTCAGAATATGATTTATTTGTAAAATAAATTAAGCGAATGTACCAAACTCATCTTGACGGTTCTTCGCTCTACTTTCTTCAGCAATTTTAATTTTATATTCTTCAAGTTTGAGTTTTAAATTATCATTAAATAAAGCAAGAATCTGAATAGCAAGCAAACCAGCATTTTTTGCTCCACCAATTGCCACAGTAGCAACCGGAACTCCAGGAGGCATCTGCACTATTGAATGCAAGGAATCAACCCCGCTCAAAGCTTTTGATTGAACAGGCACACCAATAACTGGAAGAATAGTATGGGAAGCAGTCATTCCTGGCAAATGTGCGGCACCACCAGCTCCTGCTATTATTACTTTCAACCCTCTTGCAACGGCTGTTTTTGCATAATCCGCCATATCATCAGGTGTCCGATGAGCTGAAACAACTTTAATTTCAAAAGGAACACCAAATTCACGTAAAACATCAGCGGCAGCTTTCATTGTTGAATAATCAGAATCACTGCCCATTATTATTCCGACAATTGCTTTGGACATTTTTTTACCTTTTAAATTTTACTTTATATTTCTTTCTTATACAAAAATAACGTAAATTTCATTATTTACAATAAAGTTATTACGATATTTTCAGTTAATTTAAAATTAAAAGGGCGAAGTTTAGTCCGCCCTTTGTGATACTAAATCTTATATTTTCCTGCTTATAAACTATTTTTTAACAGGGACATTCTTTAATAATTCAATTAAAAAGTTCCAAATTTTTTGAACAGACGAAATCTGTACTTTTTCACTTGGTGTATGTACATCGAAAAGATTTGGTCCGAAAGAGATCATATCCATTCCAGGATATTTTTCACCAACAAGCCCGCACTCTAAACCTGCGTGAATAGCAACTATTTGAGGTGCTTTACCAAATACTTTTTTATATACTTCTTCGGAAACGTGCAAAATTTGTGAATTAACATTTGGTTCCCAAGAAGGATATCCATCTGAACTTTCAACTTCTGCACCACCTAATTCCATCGATGCTCTGACTTTATTTGCTAAATGTTGTTTTTCTGATTCTAACGAACTTCTTTGAGATGTTAAAACAGTAATTTCCTTTTCTGAAGTAATAACTACAGCTAAATTAGTTGATGTTTGAACAAGACCAGGAATATCGGGACTCATTCTAAATACACCATGCGGAATTACTAATAATGAGTTAATAAATTTTTTAGCAGCATTAATTTCCATTACTCTTGATGGTTTTTCTACCTCTTTATATTCAATTTTCAAATCGGGTTCTTTCGTTTTGTATTCACGTCCCATTCTCTCGATGCATTCATCAACGTATTCCTTGAAATCTTTTAATGCTGCATTTTTAACCATAACAACTGCAAAAGCCTCACGTGGAATAGCATTATGTTTGCCTGGAGCATCAATTGAAACGATTCTTGCATTCATTTTGTTAACTAATTTCCAAACTATACGAGTAAGCAAAGCGATTGCATTGCCTCGTCCTTCGTGAATGTTAATCCCAGAATGCCCTCCCATTAAACCTTTTACATTAATTTTGTAAGTTGCACTTTCATCAGGTACTTTATCAGCTACATAAAGGTATTTACCAATGGTATTTACACCACCTGCGCAACCAATAGTAAATGCATCTTCTTCTTCGCTATCAATATTCATTAAGATTTTTGCATCCAACATATCTGTAGCTAATCTGTTTGCTCCGGTTAAGCCTGTTTCTTCGTCCACAGTCAAAAGTAATTCAAGTGGAGGATGAGCAACATTATCAGATAACATTACTGCCATTCCCATTGCAACACCAATCCCGTTGTCTGCACCGAGTGTTGTTCCTTTTGCTTTTACAAAATCGCCATCGACGTATGCTTGGATTGGATCATTATCGAAATCGAATTCAACATCACTATTTTTTTCGCAAACCATATCCACGTGCCCTTGTAAAGCAACAGGTATGCGATTTTCCATTCCTTTTGTTGCTGGCTTTTTGATTACAAGATTACCTGCTTCATCTTGTTTGAACTGAAGATTATTCTTCTTCGCCCAGTTTTTCAAAAATTCCAAAACCTTTTCTTCTTTCTTTGAAGGTCGTGGTATTTTTGTTAATTCTTCGAATGATTGCCATACTAATTTTGGTTCTAAACTTGATAAACCAGAGTTCTTTGCCATATTTAACCTCAAAAATAATTAATTAATGTTCTATTTCTTTAAAAGTTATTAGTCCATATTGATACAAGTATCCAAAAAACTTTGTAACTCTTTCATAGACGGGTTCTACTTTCTCTCCATATTTTTCTCGAAGTAAATTCGATATTTCATAAACATTTTTATTCCCGTCAATTAATAAATAAGTGGACGAACCAAATTCATCTAAATTTGCTTTTATATATTTATTTTGAAATTTTGGAATTAAATATTTTTGTGCGAATTTACTTTTGAAGCGTGGAATTAGCAATAACACTTTATCTTCATCCAATTTTTCATATTGAATTTTTGAAATTGGTGTTAATTCTAAAAAGTTTGTTTTTTTCGGTATTTTTCTTTTTGTAAACAATTCTTTTTTTCTTTTATTAAAAATGCAAATTATCAAATTTATAACAATTAATATTAAAATGAAAATTATAAATTAGTGTGGACATAAGATTTTACTTAAGGAATTGCATTTTTATTTAATTCGAAAATTTCATAATTATAATTAAACTTGTAATGACTTAAAATCGTCAAAATATTATAATTTGAATTAAATGAATTGCTATGAAAATAAAACTATTTGGCATAAAAGTATTTATAATTGCAATCTTAGCATTGCAATTTATAAATACAAATACAGTTTTAGCTCAATTTGGTCAAAATAAAGTTCAATACGAAGTGTTCAATTGGATGTATATTCAAAGTGAACATTTCGATATTTATTACAATCAAGGCTCGAAATATTTAGCTGAGTTCACTGCAATTGAAGCAGAAAAAGCTTTGACGTCTCTACAAAGTGATTTGTTTTATTCAATTAACAGAAGAATCCCAATTATTTTATATAATTCCCACGTTCAATTTCAACAAACAAATGCTGTCAGCAGTTATATGCCAGAAGGTGTCGGTGGTGTTACAGAATTGTTTAAAAACCGAGTTGTGTTGCCTTTTGATGGCAACTACGAAAGCTTCCGTCACGTAATTGCTCATGAATTAACACACGCCGTAATGAATGATATGTTTTATGGTGGCACATTTCAAACTGCTCTTTCTTCTGGTGGAATGTTTGAAATTCCTATTTGGATGAGCGAAGGTCTCTCTGAGTGGGAAAGTTTAAAAACTTTAACTCCACTTACAGATATGTTCATTCGTGACCTTGTAATAAACAATCTTTTACCAGATTTGAAAAATTTAGATGGGTACTTAGCATATCGTGGTGGACAAATTTTTTATTGGTATATCGCACAAAATTTCGGACAAGAAAAAATTGGCGATCTTATAAATAAGCTCAATTCTTATAGAAATGTTGATTTAGCTTTCAAAGCTACTTTCAATCTATCTTTGGACGATTTTTCTGAAAAATGGATGAAAGATTTGAAAAAGCTTTATCTACCAGATGTTAAAACATTTCAAGATCCAGATGAATTTTCAGAAAAACTTACAAATCATAAAAAAGATTTAAGTTATTGGAATTCCTCCCCTTCGATATCTCCAAACGGCAAGAAATTTGCATACATCTCTGTTGATAACGGAGTTTTCGCAATTTTCATCAAAGAAATTGATAAAAAAAGCAAACCTGAAAAATTAGTAAGCAGTTTCAGACAGCAAGATTTCGAAGAACTTAACATTTTAACACCTGGTATTTCTTGGAATCCAAAAGGCGATAAATTAGCAATTTCTGCTAAAGCTGGTGGGGAAAATGCCGTTTTTCTTGTTGATGTCAATACGGGAGATTACGAAAAATTAACTTTTGGTTTAAAATCAATTACTTCTGTTACTTGGTCACCAGACGGATCGAAATTAGCTTTTACTGCCACTTTGCCTTATCAAAGCGACATTTTCGTTTATGACTTTAAATCCAAGACTTTAACTAACATTACTAATGATATTTTTTCTGATGAACTCCCTGAATGGAATACCGATAATAATACACTTTATTTTGTTTCCGACAGAGGAGATAATTTAAAGACAAACATTTCGGGCAATGATTATAAAATGTGGAATAACAAAATTAACTGTAAAGATATATACTCAATTAACATTAAAACAAAAGATGTCCAAAGACTAACTTACGATGTCGACTATAATATAACATCTATCGCTGTTTCATCAATAAAAAATAAATTGCTTTATTCATCAGATAAAAATGGAATAAACAATGTTTATATTTTGGATTTAAATACAAAAATTTCTAAACCTATAACTAACTCGATAATTGGAATAACTCAAATATCTCTTTCTCCTGATGCTTCTAAATTGCTCTTTTCGGGTCAAATTGATGGTGGTTATGATATTTATTATATGAGTTTTCCTTTTGAAAAAAAACTTGAACTTGATAGTTTACCTTTAACAGAATATCGAAAAAGTATAAACGAAAGAAAATCACTTATAACAAATATTGCTGTTGAGTCGATTGACACATTAAAAGATACTTTAAAAAATAATGTGTCACAAACTTATGGCAAATTTGTTATTGACTTTTCAAGACAAGATTTTGTAAATCCTAATCCTGATGCAATCACAAAAAATGACGCTGATAATAAAACTTTATCAGGTGAAAAAATTAATAATGAAGAAAATTTCGTTGAAAAACCATATAAAATATCATTTTCTACAGATGCAATAGTTGGAAATCCAAGTTATAACACATTTTATGGCTTTCAAGGACTTACACAAATGCTATTCAGTGATATTATGGGAGACCATCAAATCTATATTCAAGCTAATCTACTGCAAGACTTGAGAAATAGTTCATTCTTAGTTAATTATAGTTACTTACCTGATTTAATTGACTACGGAGCTTCAATATATTTAAGTTCTGCTTTTGTTTATGGAACAAATTATTACATTTATAGATTTAGAAATTTTGGTTTATCACTCGATGCTTCATTACCATTTGATTTGTTTCGACGCATTGAAGCAAATTTAAATTGGATGAATCTATCAAAAGAAAATGTAGAAGTGCCCCAAGAACCTTCAATTAATAGAATGCTACTCGTTCCTTCCATCCGGTATGTGTTTGACAATACTTTGTGGGGTATTTTCGGTCCGGCAACTGGTTCAAGATACTTTTTCGGATTCACAGGAACACCAAAACTTGGAAACGACGGTATTAGTTTTATAAATTTTGATACTGACATCCGCTATTATCAGCCAATTATTAGTAATTATTTGACATTAGCACTTCGTGGAACTGCTGGTGGAAGTTTTGGTGCAAATCCCCAAAATTATTTTCTTGGTGGAACCGAAAATTGGATAAATAGCCAATTTTTCAATGGTTTAATACCTTTTGATGACCCTGTTGATTTTGGTTTTATGCAATTTAAAATGCCTTTACGTGGATGGCCTGTCGGTCAAATTAAAGGTAATAAGTTTTTCTTGCTAAATTCGGAACTTCGATTTCCTTTGTTTACTGCTTTAGTTGCTGGTCCCGTTCCTATTTTGCTTCAAGGTATAATGGGTTCATTTTTCTTCGACATTGGCGGCGCTTTCAACAAAGATTTTGTGGCTGCGGAAAAGGATGTTTTCGGTACAGTACATCCACGTGATTTACTTATGTCTACAGGAATTGGTGTAAGAACATATCTTTTCGGTTTACCAATTAAATTAGATATAGCTTGGAGTAATTTATACTACTCTTGGTCGCAACCAAATTATATGTTCTCTTTAGGTTATGACTTTTAAATTTAATTATATGTCACAAATGAATGATATTAAAAATTATTTTGCCGCTTTAATTATCGGAAAGAATGTAATTGACACATTGCAAAACACAATCGAGTCAGTTCGTCCCTATTGTACACAAATTGTTTATGTCGATACGGGAAGCGATGATGGAACTCCTGAATTAGCTGCCAAATTAGGGGCAGAATTGTATTTTTTTAAATGGAATAATAACTTTTCGGAGGCAAGAAACTTTGGTTTGACATTCATTCGAACTGATTGGGTGTTAAGCATTGATTCTGATGAGGTTTTTATTGGTGATAATTTATCAAATTATAGTAATTTTATACAAAATCAATCCGTTGGTGGATTAACCGTAAATATTAAGAATTACATTAATCCTTCTGATTTATCAAATTATACCATTCACAAGTACACACGTATTTTCCGTAAGGATTCTTCAATTCGTTTTACGGGAAAGATACACGAACAGATACGAGATTCAATTGAAAATAAGGGCTTGGAAATTATAAATACGGAAATTTATATCGAACATTTTGGTTATTTAAATAATAATCCTGAAAAACAACAAAGAAATTTGTATTTATTAAATGAAGAGTTGCAAAATGATGATAATAACATATTCATAAAATATCATTTGGCTTCAACCGAATTTAGTATGGGCGATTTTCTTAATGCAAAGAAACATTTTCAAGATATTTTGGACTCACCACTTCTTTCTTTGGAGCAAAATGAACTTGTTAGGATTCATTTGGCGCAAATCGCTCTTAATAATAATCTATTTGAAGATGTAAATAATCTATTATCATATAATTTTGAATTAAAAGAAAACCAAGCTCTTCGGATTTTCATTCTTGCTGCTGTAAATATGATTACTCATAATTTCGAAAAAGCTAAAGAACTTTATGAAAACCCTATTTTACAATCTTCTTCGTCTATTGATAAAGCAATTGTAAATCAAGCTCTTGAAATAATAAATTCAATTCAATTATAAGTTTATATTTTTATTTTATTTTAAATTAAATACGCTATAATTTTATGTCAAATGAAGAATTAAAGAAACAATTTAAAAATCGTGATAGAATCTTATTAGTTTTAAGCAAAAACGGACATTTTCGTGCCGCATTATTACGAAATACAAATACGGCAAAAATAGCTCAAGAGAAGCATAATTTAACAGGAATTCCCGCATCCTATTTAGCCAGGGCACTTTCTGGTGCATCGTTAATTGCTTCTTTCTTGAAAGGAGAAGAAAGAGCAATTGTTGAATTTCAAGGGAACGGAGTTATATCTAAAATTTATGCAGAATCAAGTCACCACGGCGAAATAAGAGGTTATTTACATTTGGTTGCGAATGCTTCGAAAGTTGAAATAAATGATGAGAAAGATATTTTAGGTGATGGCATTTTGAAAGTAACTCGAATTCTTTATGATAAATCTCATCCCGTTGTGGGAATCCTCGAAATTCAAAATGGCGACATTGCAAATGATTTAATTTATTATTTTAATCAATCGGAACAAATTCCTACTGCTATAATTATGGATGTTAGTCTTTCGGAAAAAGATATAATTGATCATTCTTCGGCTCTTATCGTTCAAGCAATGCCTGGTTTTACATTAGATGAACTTAAATCAGTTTTAGATTCATTAACTAATATCAAAGATTTGAGCGATATAATCAATAATTCAGATGATTCAAATGATGCTTTACATAAAATTCTTCCGTTTGATTATGATATTATGTCAAATAAACCTGTTGATTTCCTTTGTAGATGTACTAAAGATAAATTTATAGATGCTTTACATACATTATCATATAATGAAATTGAGCAAATGCAAAAAGAAGGTCAAAATGAACTTGTTTGTCAATATTGCAACCGTCATTATTATTTAGATGATAATGATTTCGAAAAGATTAAACTTGCAATTATTGCAAAAAAGAATTAATCCTTTATAATTACCTTTATTTCTTCATTTTTATCATATACCATCAATCAAATTTAATTTATTTTAAATTTATTTTCAAAAATATTTGGTTATTTAATTTCTTTTTATTATTTTTGTTCAAGGCATAATGATTGTTCTTTAAAATATATTTTTAATCTTTAAAATATTTATTATAATGCAATGTATGCTAAGAATAAGAATATATCTCACCACAAAATACAATAATATCCTTCCCAATATTTTAAAGATGATTAATAATAATAATAATTTACTTGAATTATAATAGTATTGTTCTTTATAATATAATTATTTGTTTATATATTATTAATAATTAATTATTATATAATATATTGTATTTATAATTAATTTGTACGTATTTCAAATATAATAGTACGTACTTTTATATTGATAGTATATACTTTTATATTGTAAGTACGTACTTTTGATTTATAAGTATGTATTTATTTTAACAATGTATGTAATTATTATTTATTAGTACATACTTTTATTATTATAGTATATACTTATACTATATAATTATTTATTTATTAATTATCAGTATATGCATATATATTATTAGAACGTGTTAATATATTATAATATTATATTATTTTATTAATAGTATTTAATTAATATATTTCTTATTGTGAATATAAATATATTTTATATGTTTATATATTATAAATAACTTATTATTAATTAAAAATAGGTGTTATTATGCCATCAAGAGATTATATTCCTTCAAAAGAAGGTGATTTAATTCCATGGACAGAAAATTTTATTACTGTCGCAAATGCAAATCTTGCAACTTTAGGTCTTGCTACTGCAGATATAACTGCAATGACTACAAAAAAGACTGACTACTCAACGAAATTAAATACTTCAATTGCAAAACAAGCTGAAGCAAAGGCAGCAACAGAAGCGAAAAATACATCTAAAGATGCATTAATATCAAATATACGTGTGTTGGCAAGACAAATACAAGCAAAACCAGGAGTTCCAGATAATTTGAAAGAACAATTAGGGCTTACTGTACCAGATCCAACTCCTTCACCAGGACAGATATATCCTCCTGTTGATTTATCAGGTAATATTGGTGTTGGAGGTCTTGCAAATATTAAATGGAACAGAAATAATAATACACACGGAACTACTTTTTTAATAGAATGGAGTAATAATTATGATACAGGATGGAGAATCATAGGTACTACAACCAAAACTAGTTATGAAACACCATTAACTGAAGCATCTGGACGTAATTATTTTAGAGTTAAAGCTCAAAAAGGTAGTACTGTAACTGAATCTAGCAATATAATAGTTCTTTAAATATTATTATGATTTGAAAATAATTATAAATAATATTAAAATAGATTATATTGACTTAATCATTATCTGGTTCTATAATATCGAATGATATAATTACGGGACAATGATCTGAAATCGTTTTAGCCTCTTTCTTATTTAAGAGCTGATAGAAGTTAATTTGATGCAATGAATTGAAAATTACACGCCCGAGAACCGATGTGGTAACAACGATATTATCAATATTGTCCCATTTAGGATTTTGACAGCTTTTTAACTCCGCCGTGAGGAACGAAAGCTTCTTATTTATAAGCAAAGGAGTTAATGTGGGATGAGATTTCCTTAAAGGGTTATCATTAAAGTCCCCAAGTATTATAATATCCTTTTCCTTTGAATACTTTTGTAACGAATCGACCCAATTACTAATTGCCGTGGCTTGCTCTTGACGTAATTTATAGCTTTTCTCACGTAATTCATCTGTACTATCATATCTGGAGGTTGATTTTAAGTGCACATTCATTAAAATGAAATCGAAATTGCCCTTCTTTACATTTGCAATTAAACCCGGACGTGTTCTTCCGGGTTCAACATTAATTGGCTGGTAATCACCGACAATTCGAATTTCCAGCTTCGGATTGTAAAGGAAGGCAACGTTTTGCTTTCCCGTACCATTTGCAACAAAAAAGTTGTATCCCTGAAGGTATTCGGTTACCTTTTCAATCGCTTTTTCATTCTCCACTTCCTGAAGTGCAATAATATCAGCATTAGTCATATACAAAATCTTTGCAATTTTCTCATAATCATACGAAAAACGTTCCTTTGTATCATCAATTCCATCACCGAGCCATTCCGTGTTAAAAGTTGCAATCGTAATGGTTTTAGAATCAGGTTCAATTATATATTTATTTGCCTGACAGCCACCAAAAAGAACTACAATGAGCAGAAAATGCAATAATTTTATATATTTCATATTCATAATGATTTATTTATTTATTAATGCCAAATATTGATTTAACGATATGGGATACCATTTGAGGATTTTCCTTTAATCTTCGTGTGGAATACCCAAACCAATCTTCGCCAAAAGGTACATAAACTCGTAAATGATGTCCTTTTTGAAGCAATTCATTTCTTTTTTCTTCTCTAACACCTAAAAGCATTTGGAATTCATAATCATTTACAGATAAATTACGTCGTTTTATTTCATTTTCAGCATCTTGAATAAGAGGTTCATCGTGAGTTGCAATACCAATATAAAAATTATTATCAAACATAAGGCGAAGTAGTTTTTTATAATTGTCTCGGATTTCATCTTTACCTTTAAATGCGATGGAAGGAGATTCATTATAAATGCCTTTACATAAACGCACATTCGGTTTATATTCAATTAAAGATTTAACATCACTTTCCGAACGCTTCATATATGCTTGCAAAACAATTCCAACATTATCGAAACCTTCTTGACGTAATTGCTTATAAACTTTTAAAGTAATATCAGTATAAGGAGAATTTTCCATATCTAATCTTGCTCTTAACCCATAACTTTTAGCTTTTGCTACAAGATTTTTGATATTTTCGTAACCGAAATCATAATCAATTCCAAGACCAACAGAAGTTGGTTTAATAGATAGGTATGAATTCAAATTATTAGTGTGTATTGCTTCAATAACTTGATGACATTGCTTTACTTCATGCAATGCTGCATCTTTAGTTTCAACAAATTCACCAAGAACGTCAATTGTTGACATTCCATTTAACTTCATTAATTCCTTAGTAACTCTTATGGCATCATCTAACGTCGGACCTGCTATATATTTTTTTGCGAAAACATAAACGAGTGACTTAGGAAATATTGGTAAAACTTTTGCAATTAAATCGCTTAACATTTTTACACCTAAATTTTACATAAAATTGTAATTTATAGAATCCTCTACTTTTTAATAGTAGATATAAATTCTTCAACTTCAGGAATTCCACCTTGGAAAATTAAATAACCATTACTTGGCTCACGTAAAGTCATTTCGCCAGCATACGTCGTCAGCATAATTTCTTTTACTTTTTCCAAATCTTGAGTTTGACCAAGAGCCCAACCCAGTTTTACGTAAGCAACTTCTGGTAGCATATTGGCAAGTGGAATGACACCAAGTTCCATTAAATCTCGACCAGTATCATAAACATACATCTGTGCATAACCCCAAAGAGTTTGAACAGTCATATAAACAGCAACTCCCGCTTCTTTAGCTCGTTTCAATGCAGGGTAAAGTGGTTTGTTGACGTGCCCAAGACCTGTTCCAGCAATAACAATGCCTTTATAACCGTTATCAATCAAAGAATCAATCATATCAGCTTTCATATTCGGATAATAATAAACGATTGTTACTCTGTCGTCAAAATATGGCATTAATTGAAATGATTTATCATTCCTTCGACGTTTGTAGTCAGTTCTCAATGGTTTAATCATATTATTATTAATCATTGCTATTGGTATGTCGCCAATTGTTCTAAAAGTTGAACGGTAACTAGAGTGCATTTTTCTCACTCTTGTACCTCTATGAAGCAGACCATAAACATCAGATGTTGGACCAAACATACAAACCATCACTTCTGCAATATCACTTTCAGCAGCGGCTTTTACGGAATGTATTAAATTTAATGCCGCATCTGAACTTGGTCTATCACTTGACCTTTGAGAACCTACCATCACAATAGGTACTGGGGAATTTTGTATCATAAACGACAATATTGCTGCTGTATGATGCATTGTGTCAGTTCCATGTCCTATAACAATACCGTCTACACCTCGTTCGATTTCCCTGGCAATTGCTTTAGCTGTTCCTATCCATTGATCTGGTCCCATATTTTCACTAAATACGCCATAAAGTTTCTCGGTTTCAAGATTACAAATATCAGCTAATTCTGGTACAGAACCGTATAATTCGCCGGGTGAAAAGGCTGGTATAACTGCGCCAGTGCGATAGTCTAAACGACTTGCAATTGTTCCACCAGTCCCGAAAAGGACAACACGTGGCATCTTTGGTGAATATGGAAATTCTTTTTCAGGTATTTTATAATGTGCTTCTTTACGTCCATTGATTTTTATATCAATAATTTTTTCTGCACGGATTCCTATATTATAACCCGTTCTCATTTTTAATACAATATGATTTGGATCAGCTTGCTCTGAGCGAGGCAAAATTAATCCAATAAATGTTGATGTACTTGTTTTTAATTCGACATCACTCCAAATATAAGCATTATATTTTTTTAATACTTCGAGTCCTACACCTCGATAACCCTTATAAAGTTCTTTTTCGTCCATTTTTTTCTCGTAAAACTAATAATATTACTTAGTTTGATTATTTATTATTTCATATAATGTTTTACCCGATATTCGTCCACGCAAATTTTTCATAAGTAAACCCATTAATATTTTCTTGCTTGCTTCGGGATTAAGCAATTTCATTGACTCTAATTGTGATTTAGCTTCTTTAATTCTTACTTTTAATTCTGATTCACTACAAAAGTCCGGCATCAATTCCTCAACAAATTTGCCATTTGCAAGAGATGCCTTAATTGTTTCGAAAAGACCTTCTTTTATTAATTTCCCTTCTTTATAATTACGGAAAATTTCTATTAAATCCGCATCTGTAAGTAAATCAAAATTAAAATTCAGTTTCTTTAATCGTTTAGGAAACTCGATTAATACATAAGCAGCGAATTTTGGTTCTATTTCTAAGTTTTGAACTAATGTTTGGAAAAGTGTTGAATATCTTGAAATAGCTAATTGATCGGCAATATGCGGCTCAACACCCAATTTATTGTAATACTCTAATTTATCCCAAATAGGTTGCGTCATATTCTTTTTTATTCTATCAAATCGCTCTTGTGAAATAACAATTGGAGGCAAATCAGTATCGGGGTACATACGCTCAGGACCAGGCAAAATTCTCTCGAAACCTGTTGTTCCATCTGCAAGTGCTTGGCGTGTTTCGGAGGGAATACCTACCGTTGCTTCTTTTGCACGAATAATTATTTCTTTTGCACCTGTTTCAGAGTCGCCATCGTCACCCCAAACGAGAACCATTGTATCATTTTCGTTGGCACCTACAAATTTGCGTATTGCACTCCATTCTGATGAAGGCATTGATTCACTCATTGAATCTGAATGTACTATATTTGGTAGTTTAGTTAAACATGCAATAACACGCACTCTGTCTGAAAATTCTCTTGAAAAATAGGTATCAGTCTGTGTTTGCCAACGTAAAATTCCTTTAAATCCTCTTAAAACTACACATTTTACTTTTAATCCATTTGCAACTGCTTCATTTATTGGATGGTATCTAGATTTTCGCATTAATTTAGTCACATCATCATATTTTGCTTCGAAACTTTGTTCTGTAATACCACGGCGATGTAGTTCCTCTCTCAATTTCAACAAATTCCATTGACGCATTGCCTCATTATAAGTTAGCAAAGGAATTAAGTCAATGCGAGGAACACCTTTTATTTCAATTCTTGTTCCACCTGTAACTGAGACATTAACATCTTGACGAGCTGCACCAATTCCAACTCTTACTTTACCAGTACTACGGACGATTTTGCTTATAATACGATTAACATCGGCAACTTCTTGGGGTGTGCGCATCTCAGGTTCTGTAACAGTTTCTATCAATGGCATACCTAATCTGTCTGTGATATAAATTCGCTTATGTCCCACATCGCTATACTCTCGACAGGAATCCTCTTCAATAGACATTTGAATTAAATTAATTCTTTTATTTTTGTAAGGTAAAGAACCGCCGACAGATACTATTGCAGTGCGTTGAAAACCTGTTGGAATACTTCCGTCCAAATATTGTTTACGGGCAATATGAACTTCGTCCACTATATGAGAATTATAAAGCATAGCAATTTCAATGGCAATATCTAATGCTTGCTCATTCATCATAAATGGCGGTGTGTCATCCATTTCATAAGTGCAAACTGTATCATAATTAATTCGATAAATAATTTCCTTTTTTGTCTTAAACTCCATCAAAGCCGTACCGTCGTATTCACCAAGTTCGGACAAAGTGGGTCTCATATGCCTTAATATTTCAGCATTATATTTTTCGGAATAATGTCCTGCTGGGCATCGACAAAAAAGTTTTTTTTCTGTTAACAATTGCTGATGTACTTCCAAGCCTGATTTAAACCCAACTTTTGCGTAATCTTCAGGCGTCATCTCATTAAATGGTTTAAAATCGAAATCAGAATAATTAATTTCCATAATTTTAAAAAAAATAAATATAAGAAAAACAAAATTACGAAATAAAATCGTCAATTAAATTACTTGTTTTATTACAATTGATTTTTTATATTTGAATTTATATTTTTTTCAATTATTTTAAACTAAAAGGAGTTTTAAATGAGCACAAAAATAGCAATTAATGGATTTGGAAGAATCGGACGGCTTGTCTTTCGTGAGCTTTTTAAAAGAAAAGCAGATATTGAATTCGTTGGAATTAATGATTTAACAGATGCTGTAACACTTGCACATTTGTTTAAATATGACTCAACTCACGGAAAATTTGATGGTGAAGTTTATGCTGAAGACAATAATTTAGTTGTAAATGGAGTTAAAATACCAATTTCAGCCTCAAAAACTATCGAAGATATTCCTTGGAAAGACCTTGATATAGTAATTGAATCTACTGGTGTTTATACTAAAAAAGTTGACCTTGAAAAACATTTAACTTTATTTGGTGCCAAAAAAGTAATTCTTACTGCACCTGCAAAAGATACATTGGACGCAACAGTTGTTTTAGGTGTTAATGATAATATTTTAACTGGAAACGAAAAAACTCTTTCCAATGCTTCATGCACAACTAATTGCCTTGCTCCTATGGTTAAAGTATTGAACGATAATTTTAGTGTTGAAAGTGGTTTTATGGTAACTGTTCACGCATATACAAATGATCAAAGAATATTAGATTTACCGCATAAAGACCTCCGTCGAGCAAGAGCTGCTGCTGTAAATATTATCCCAACAACAACGGGTGCTGCAAAGGCTGTGGGATTAGTTATTCCTGAATTATCTGGAAAACTGAAAGGTTACTCACTTCGAGTTCCTGTGCAAGATGGTTCGATTACTGATTTTACTGCAATCTTAAAGAAAAAAGTAACAAAAGAAGAAATTAATGCTGCTATGAAAAATGCAGCCGAATCTTATTTGAAAGGTATAATGCAATATTCAGAAGAACCTCTTGTTTCAACTGACATTGTTGGTAATCCTCATTCTGTCATTTTCGATTCTGCTTTAACTGATGTTCAAGATAACTTCGTTAAAGTCGTTGGTTGGTATGATAATGAATTCGGATATTCTAACCGCATTGTTGATTTAGTTTTAAAAGTTAAAGAACAAATTTAAAATGAGTAATTGAAATGATTAAATCAATTAATGACACATCGTTCAAATACAAAAAAGTCTTAGTCAGAGTGGATTTTAATGTCCCATTAGACGATAATTTAAATGTAACTGATGATATGCGGGTTGTTGCAAGTTTGCCAACAATTGATAAAATCATCAAAGATGGCGGTATTCCTATTTTAATTTCGCACCTTGGACGACCAAAAGGTAAACCGAATCTTAAGTATTCATTAAAACCCGTCGCCAATTTATTAAAAGAAAAATATAGATATAATGTGATTTTTGCTGAAGATTGTATTGGCGATTTAGCCCTCAACGCAGTCAACTCTGCCAAAACTGGCGATATTGTTTTATTGGAAAACTTGAGATTCTATGCTGGAGAAGAAGAAAATTCTCCTGATTTTGCAAAACAATTAGCAGAATTAGCCGACGTTTATGTCAATGATGCCTTCGGTACCGCTCACCGTGCTCATGCAAGCACCGAAGGTGTTACACATTATTTCACTGAGAAATATGCCGGACTGTTGATGCAAAAAGAATTAAAATATCTTGGTGAAGCCTTGAATAGTCCTAAAAAGCCATTTGTTGCAATAATTGGTGGTGCAAAAATTTCAGGTAAAATCGATGTTTTGAACAATTTGCTTAATAAGTGCGACTCCATTTTGATTGGTGGCGGTATGATGTTCACTTTTTTAAAATCTCAAGACAAAAAAATCGGCAAATCATTACTTGAAGAAGATAAAATCGAAATTGCAAAAGATCTCATCCAAGCCGCAAAAGATGCTAATGTTAGATTGATTTTGCCTGTCGATGTTGTCATTGCAAATGAATTCAATAATGAAGCAGACACATCAACAGTAAGTGTTGATAATATTCCTGAAGATGCAATCGGAATGGACATTGGAACTGATACAGTCGAATTATTTAAAAATGAAATACTTAAAGCAAAAACTGTATTTTGGAATGGTCCGATGGGAGTTTTCGAAATGCCTAATTTTGCAAAAGGAACATTTGCAATTGCTGATGCACTCAAATCTGCAACTGAAAATGGAGCAATTACTGTTGTTGGTGGTGGTGATTCAGCTTCTGCGATAAACTCTCTTGGCTATGAAAAGTATATTTCTCACGTTTCAACTGGCGGAGGAGCTTCTTTAGAATTTATCGAAGGAAAAGAATTACCAGGTGTTAAAGCATTAGAAGTTTAATTAATTTCTTTAATTATTCCAAAAAAATAGAGGTTGTCCATTTAAGAACAACCTCTATTTGTTTATGCTTAACTTTCTTATTTCTTAGGATAAGGTGGTAATGATTTTGGTTTTTGTTGTTTTGGATTTGTTTTTATATCTTCCAAAATTACTTGTATTGCTTTGTCTAATTGCTGGTCAATACCTTGATACTCTTTTGCCGGGTCGTTTTCAACTTCAATATCAGGCGTCATTCCAGTTCCTTCTAATATCCAAGTTCCATCGGCTCCAAAATTAGCGAATTCAGGTTTATATAAATTAGAACCATCTGTAAATGGCAGAGAACCTCTGATACCAATAACTCCACCCCAAGAACGCATTCCAATTAATTTACCTAATTTGTACTTTTTAAATTGATAAGGGAATAAGTCGCCATCGGACATTGACAATTGATTAATTAAACAAACGAATGGTCCTGGCATTACTGCCCCTGGTGTTGTTGTAATAATCTCTTGATTTCTTGCACTTTCGACAACACCAATTTCTCGGCGTAAACGTTCAATTACAAGTGGTGATACGTTTCCACCTCCGTTATATCTATCGTCAATGATTAAACCTTCTTTATCTAATTGTGGATAAAAATATTTAGCGAATTCACGAAGACCATTATCAAATCCCATATCAGGTATATGAATATAACCGATTCGCCCATTTGTTGCTTTTTCTACATAACGACGATTATTCTCTACCCAATTTAAATAAACTAACTTTTCTTCGGAATTTATTGTTTTAACATAAATGTCCCAAGCCCCATCCTTTGATGGTTTATTATTTATTGTTAATTTAACGTATGTATTTGCTTTATTGTTCAAAGCTTTATATGGATGATTTTCTGCAGTCAATGGTTCATCATCTATTGCAATTATAAAATCACCTTCTTTGACCTTTAATCCTGGTTCAGTAAGAGGAGAGCGAGTTTCTTCTTCCCAATTTCTTCCTTCTAAAATTTTAGTAATCTGATAAAAACCAGATTGTTTATCCAATTTAAATCGAGCACCGAGCAAACCAATTTTTACTGGCGTAACTTTTGGCATATCACCCCCGCCAACGTATGCATGACCAACGTTTAACTCACCAATCATTTCTCCAATTAAGAAGGTCAAATCTGCTCGGTGAGAAACATAAGGTAACATTTGTGCATATTTCTTGTAAATTGCATCCCAATCATTACCATGCATATTTGGGTCATAGAAAAAGTATTTAAATTGCCGCCAAGCTTCTGTGAAAATTTGTTTCCATTCTGCTTTTCTATCCAAATATAATTCTAATTTACTTAAATCTAACTTACCTTCTTTAAAATCAAGTTTAGTTCCCAATTTTAAAATGTAATAATCTTTGCCTTTAGATGCTAAAATCTTTTTTCCATCACTTGAAATAACATAACGTCCTGCATTTCCCAAATCTGTTTCTTCTTTTGTTTTCAAATCGTATGAATATAAAGAAGGTTTAGATGAAGAAGACGAGCGAGTATAATACAATTTACCATCGAAAGCATATAGTCCATAATAATTACCATTTGGTG
Organism: uncultured Chloroherpeton sp.; assembly: GCA_964500435.1. Taxonomy (GTDB): domain Bacteria; phylum Bacteroidota; class Ignavibacteria; order Kapaibacteriales; family UBA2268; genus GWF2-33-9. The sequence continues at coordinate 56,457 of CAZCNL010000007.1, forward strand.
TTGGTAATTCGAAAATTCTATCTGCAATTTTATCTAAATCAATAATTATTTCCTTTTCTTCATTATTGGCTTTCTTTTTTACTTTTTTATCTTTGCTTGTTTCTTCATCTTTTAAGGTATCTTTAGGTACTTTAATATCTGTTTCATAAATTGAAAATGGATTTAAATCATTTCCGCTTAAAGTTATACCATAAATATTAGCCATATCTTGAAATATATAATTATATTCGAAGTTTCCACCTGTGGCATCAAAATACCTGTCGGAAACGAAGAAAATATATTTCCCTTGAGGGTCCCAAACTGGTTGATTTGAATTGAAATATTCACTCGTTAATTGATATTTCTTTCCTGTAGCGATATTATATAAATTTATAACACTAAATTCGTTTTTACTATTATCGCTATAAGTAACCCATTTTGAATCTGGAGAAAATGAAAAATCTCGTATTTCCCAAGATGGTGAATGAGCAATTATTTGAGATTTCTTAGATAAAATATCAATTAAATATAAATTCATTGCTTTGTCTGAATTTAGAAGATATTTGCTATCTGGTGACCATTCTAATTCCCAGCGATATGATTTTGCATCATTTGTTAATTGTGTTAAATTTGTTCCATCTGGTTTAATTATGTAAACTTCATCTTCCCCACTTTTGTCGGAAATAAATGCAATCCACTTACCATCTGGTGACCATTTCGGATTTCTATCGTGAACACCATTTGACTTTGTCAAGTTAACGATATTCCCCTTTTCAGCAGGAACGATAAATATATCTCCACGAGCAGCAAATACGGCAGCACTTCCGTCAGGAGCGATTTCTCTATTTTCAATATAATCGGAGACATTAATAATTTCATTTCTTGTTGATGGAAAATCTTCTGTAATGTAAATTGGAACTTTTTCGTATTTGTCATTTTCTGTATTTAAAACGTAGATATAGCCACCATTAGAAAAACTAATATATTTTCCTCCAAGAGACGGGAATTTTACGTCATATTCAGTGAAGTTTGTAACTTTTTTTGTTTCTTTTGTATTTAAATCATACACAAAAATGTTCATTATTTTATCCCTGTCAGATAAGAAATATACTTTATTTCCAGACCACATAGGGATAATATCTTGTGCAGGATTATTTGTAATATTTTCAGTATTCTTTGTATTAAAATCATAAATCCAAACATCATCTGCTTGACCGCCACGATAGCGTTTCCAGGTTCTGAATTCACGGAAAATTCTATTAAATGCTAATTTAGTTCCATCGGGTGATAACGACGCAAAACCAGAACGAGGTAAAGGCAATTCTTCAGGTAGTGAACCATTTTTATTAACATAATATAATTTGCCAACTAATGAATTCCAACTATCTTGCCGCCCACGATATAAAATTTTTTGCCCATCATTAGTCCATTGCATAATTATTTTGTCTGGACCCATTCTTTCTGGTAAATTAGGCAAATCTACACCATAAGTAACTCTTTGTGGTTCGCCACCAGTATTTGAAATCACATAAATATCACTGTTTCCGTCATAATTACCAATAAATGCAATTTGCTTTCCGTCTGGTGAAAATCTCGGGAATAATTCTACACCTGGACTTGTAGTAATTCTTCGAGCTAAACCACCTGTAATTGGAACTGTAAATATATCTCCTGCATACGAAAATGTAATTTCAGTAGCAGAAGTATTGGGATAACTTAATAAGCGTGCTTCTTCTTTTGCTTGTGCCATTAAGTTAATGCTGGCTACGATAGAAAATAAAACAATAAGTAATTTTTTCACTTAATTCTCCTTAAAAATGTTGATTAATAATTCTTAGACAACTTTTTTTATACGATTATATTAACGTTTTGTTTCATTATTATTATTGTATGAAATAACTTTTTCGAAGAAATTATATTGAAATGTTTAATTTTGAATATATTCACTTTATTCACTAAAAAAAATTCACTTTTGTAAAAACAAAATCATAAACCTGTGGGTCAAAAAAATTACTTAATAAAAAAAGCAAAATCACACGAAATTCGAATTGGAATCGCTCTCGGAAGCGGAGGTGAAAGAGGAATTACACATATCGGAGTACAAAAGCAATCGAAGAAAGAGGAATTAAATTGCATTACATTTCAAAAGCGAGTATTGGGGCTTTAATTGGTGCACCGTATTCTCTCGGAATTCCTCTTTCTAAAATTGAAGATATAGCATTGCAAACTGATTGGAAAACGATGGCAAAAATCTTTCAACCTACATTCTCACTTTATTCACTTATTTGAATGTTAACTTATAATTATTATTTCGTTTTACGAATTTAACGATTCGGCATATTTTTTGATTGTAATAATAACAGATTATTCAAATTCGTCATTAAATTCGGGGTAACAAAATGAAATTTTCATTTTTAGAAATTTACCAAAAATTTAAACATAACAAGGAAAAAATTATAAAATTCGGATTAAACGGAACACTTGTGGTGCTAATTTTATTGGTTGGTTCAATGTTTTTAGCTTTTACTAATCGTATTTTTATTTCACCACCCGTTGATTCTAATCTTGAAGAAAATGTCGAAAAATTAACGAATCAAGAGGTAATTCAAGTAAGTATTTTGAACTCTACTTCAATTAATGGATTGGCAAATAAAGCAAAAACATTTCTTCAATTACGTAATTTTGATGTTGTCGAAGTAGGTAATTATTCAACTCCTTTACCTGTGACAAAAGTCATCGACAGAGTGGGAGATTATGCATCTGCTGTAAAAGTTGCCAAAGCAATTGGAGTACCAGATTCGCTCGTTACAACTCAAATCGATTCCACTTTATTCGTTAGAACTACAATAGTTATTGGTCAAGATTACCCGAAACTTTTACCTTTTTAAGAATTTAAAATATATATAAATTGACAATCGTCGAAAATTTGGATTTGCCAAAAATCCAAATTTTTTTGTAATAAATAAACGGAAATAAAAAAATAATATTAATTTTGAAATCTTAATTAAACTTAAAACTAAAATGATAAAGAAAACCAAAGCAAAAGCTACAGAAGAAAATGCAACAAAAACAAAATCAGAGAAAACACTTGTTGTGGTTGAATCTCCTTCCAAAGCCAAAACTATAAATAAGTACTTAGGAAACAAATATCACGTTGAAGCATCGGTAGGACATATCAAAGATTTGTCTAACTATAAATTAGGAGTTGATATCGAAAATAATTTCACTCCTACTTATCAAACAATCAAAGGCAAAGCTCCAATTGTCAAAAATTTGAAAGAAAAGGCAAAGTCCAGCAAATCTGTATTGATTGCGACCGACCCTGACCGAGAAGGCGAGGCTATTGCTTATCATATCGCTGAAGAAATAAAAAAAGTCAATAATCAAATAAAACGTGTGATTTTCAACGAAATTACAAAAACAGGCATTAAAAAAGGATTGGATGAACCTCGGGAAATTGATGAAGACTTGTTTATGAGTCAGCAAGCTCGCAGAGTAATGGATAGGATTATTGGTTTCAAGGTTTCTCCCTTTCTTTCGAATGCAATGATTGGAAAAACTACAGCCACTTTGTCAGCTGGTCGTGTACAATCGGTTGCTTTAAGATTAATTTGCGAAAGAGAACAATTAATAATGGATTTTGAACCTATTGAGTATTGGAATATTTATGCTGATTTTTATAATAATCAAGTGAATAAACTTAAAACGCAATTGGTTGCTTTCAATAACAAAATTATTAAAAAGCCCGAAGGTTCGAAAAAAGGAAAAAGTGAAGAAGAAACAAAAGAAATTTTGGCAAAAATCAACTCTTTGAATTATATTAAAAATGAAGTCGAAGCTGATGCTATTTTAGCACAAATTAATAAAATAGAAAAATTTACAGTTTCGAAGAAGACAATAAAGAAAATTCAAAGAAAACCAGAACCACCATTTACAACATCAACGTTACAACAAGAAGCCGCACGAAAACTCGGCTTCCAAAATAAACGAACAATGCAAATTGCACAAAGGTTGTATGAAGGTGTTTCAATTGGTAAAGAAGGCGAAGTCGGTTTAATCACTTATATGAGAACAGATTCAGTAAGAATAAGTCCCGAAGCAATTGATTCCGCAAGAGGTTATATTAATTCTAATTTTGGCAAGAATTATTTACCCGATAATCCAAATGAATTTAAATCCAAATCAAGTAACGTACAAGACGCACACGAAGCAATTCGCCCAACTAATTTATCTTATAGCTTGGATGAATTGAAATTATATTTATCACCTGAAGAATTCGCATTATATAAACTAATATTTCAACGGTTTGTAGCTTCACAAATGACTAATGCCGATGTCGAACAAACTTCAATCGATATTTCTGCCGAAGATTTAACTTTCCGTGCCACGGGTTCTGTAATTATTTTTGATGGCTATATGAAAATTTATGAAGAAAGCAAAGACGACGAAAACGGAGATGAAGAAAATGGTACAGCCGTTTTACCGGTTGGAATTAATGAAGGTGATACGTTCAATTTAGATAATGCAACAAAAAAACAAGCTTTCACAAAAGCCCCTCCAAGATATAATCAAGCAAGTTTAATCAAAGAACTTGATGAATTAGGAATCGGTCGCCCAAGTACTTATGCTACAATTGTTTCAACTCTTTTAGACCGTGAATATGTGATGCTTGATAATAAAGCTTTTCGCCCAACTGATTTAGGTTTTGAAGTAAATAAAGTATTGATACATCACTTCGATAATGTGTTTAATGTTTCTTTCACCGCACAGATGGAAGATGAACTCGACCTTGTTGCAACAGGCGATAAAACGTATTTAACTGTAATGAAAGAATTTTATGGTCCTTTTTCAAGTACTTTGCAAAATGCCGAAAAAGAACATAATTTGAATTCAGAAACCAAATGCCCACAATGCGGCGCTCCATTAGTAATTCGAGTAAGCAGGCGTGGTAGATTTTTAGGCTGTTCCAACTATCCTGAATGTACTTATACTCAACCTTTGCCAAAATTAAATAATCCCGAACCTACTCCAAAACCGGCTGCTGAAGTATACCCGGATGCAAAATGCCCAATTTGTGGTAAAGAAATGTTAGTGCGTGAAGGAAAATTTGGACGTTTCCTAGGATGTGTTGATTATCCATCTTGCAAAGGTATATTGCCATTGCCAACTCAAGTAATATGCCCAAAATGTAAAGAAGGTCATTTGGTGGAAAGATATTCACCTAAACGTAAGAAAAAGTTTTGGTCTTGTTCAAATTATCCAAAGTGTGATTATTTAACTAATTACGAACCAATCGATAAAGAATGTCCAAATTGCCATAATTATTATCTCGAATACCATTACAAAAAACATGGCGAAGAATGGATTAAATTTATCAAATGTCCCGAATGTAAAGAAAATTTTGAAGAATCAGAGATTTTAAAATAATATTTTATTTTCAATTATTTAGAAAATAACTTTCTAGATAATTTGTTCGAATCTTTTATTTTTATTGTCGATATTTAAAGAAAATTTTGTAATTTTGTAAATTATTTTAAGTTAGGTTTTTTAAATGATAAGTAAACAAAGAAAATCATCATTAGTAGAGAAGTTTGGGAAAACTCCTCAAGATACCGGTAAGCCAGAAGTTCAAATTGCAATCTTAACTGATAGAATAGCTGATTTAACAAAGCATTTAGAAAAACATCCAAAAGATTTTCATACTCGTCGTGGAATGATTATGCTTGTTGCAAAAAGACGTAAGCTTTTGGATTATTTAGTATCACGTGACATAAATGCTTATCGTCAAATTATTAAAGATTTATCTCTAAGAAAATAATTTCTTCATTATATTTTTTATAAAAACTGCTCTAATTTTTTGGGCAGTTTTTTTTCTTTTTAATATCCATTCTTGTTTATATATTTCAATGTTAAAAATCTTTCATTCCATTCTAATGATTTCATACAAATTTTAGATTCATTTTTACAATTCAATATTTTTTTAAATTAATAAAATAGGTTATCTCACTTTATGAGATAACCTATTAAAATTTAATAATTAAGTAAAATTAGTTTTGGTAAGCTTCTTTCAAAGACAAATAACCAACAGAGCCAAAACCTAAGAAAAACATAAATTGAAATGGAAGAGCAGCAATTTCCAAGTAATAAAGCGATATTCCCATTCCAACAATAAAGTATAAAGCTAAGAAAAGTTCAAATATTGCAGTTGCATGTATTTTTTTCTTTTGCTTCATTACGTTATTAGCATTAGCAGTTTTTCCAATTATACCAGCTTTTGGAGTGCGAACAAAGCCCGATTTTTTCCCAATTAATGCTTCTACTACTGCTTTTGTATTATTCACGGCAAAACCCATACTTCCGGCAAGAAATAATGGGAAGAATAGTAATCTCTTACGCCAATCAAGGTGTATCGTTTTTTGTGCAAAAGTGTAAAATAAGAAAGTTGAAATTGAAGCAAGGACAAAAATTGACATTAAGGAATAAAAATTATCGTAGCTTGTAGTAATATTTTTCAACACAACAATTGGAACATTCAACAAAGCAACAATAATAATGAAGGGGAAAACAATGTTGCTTGTTAAATGTATGAAGCTTTCAATTTTAACTTTCAAAGGGAAATTACTTCTTATAACTGCTGGGAGAAGTTTTTTAGCAGTTTCAACAGCACCTTTTGTCCATCGAAATTGTTGAGTTTTTAAAGCATTTATATCGGCGGGTAACTCTGCTGGCGAAGTAACTTCATTAAGATAAACGAACTTCCAACCCTTGAGTTGAGCTCTGTAAGATAAGTCAAGGTCTTCTGTCAATGTATCTGGTTGCCAATTACCAGCATCGTAAATGCAACTTTTTCTCCAAATTCCTGCAGTTCCATTGAAATTAATGAAAAATCCAGATTTAAAGCGTACTTCTTGCTCTAAAGCAAAATGACCATCGAGAGCTAATGCTTGAGCTTTTGTTAAGTAAGAATACTCTTCGTTCAAATGTTCCCAGCGTGTTTGAACCATACCAATTTCAGGATTATTGAAATGAGGAACAGTTTTCATAAGGAAATCTGGATTCGGCAAAAAGTCGGCATCGAAAATAGCCACAAATTCACCTTCTGCTACTTCTAATCCTGCTTTTAATGCTCCAGCTTTGTATCCTGACCGGTCTACACGATGAATATATTTGATATTAAAATTCTTTGCGGCATATTCTGCCACAACAGATTTTAATATTTCTTGTGTGTTGTCGGTCGAATCGTCTAAGACTTGAATTTCAAGCTTGTCGATTGGATACTTTATTTCACAAATTTTGCGAACTAACCTTTCGGCTACTACTGGTTCATTGAATAATGGGATTTGGATTGTAACTTTTGGTAGTTCATCAGGCATTGGTGGGGTTACGGGTTTCATTTTATTATATTTGTGATAATAATAAAGTAAAAATAACCCGTGTATACCAAAGCTGAATAGAACAAGCAAGGACAAGAAATAAAAAATAAGTATAAATGTTTCCATAAGCGGATATCTATCCCCTTTTATACGATATAATATTTACCAATTTGAAATTACAGATAATAAGATGTCTTCGGCGCTATTTTTTAATATAGTCCTGATTGCTTCATTCCGCCCGTTAAGTCCTTCGGACAAATTATAAAATGAATAATTTGTAAATTCTTTTTCCCAAAACATCTTTTTTTTCACATTATCAAAATACTCAACTTTACAAGTAACTTGCACTTTTCTTTCTTTTTCTAATTCTCCTGGGTTGACTTGCGAAATACTTTCTGTGATTGCAATTATTGCAACATTTAATTGAGCATCTCCCTGGTTCTCTTCAACTGTCAATGTTCCATCGCTTCTAAAATTTTTCAAGATTTCCTGTGTCAAATAATCTTTAAAATCGGGAACACCATAATTGCTTTGGTCATTTACAGTTGGTATGACTATTGTTTTTATGTAATCTGGAACATTACCACCTACAAATGAGTAGCACCCATAGAGTAAAAGAAATGTCAAGGAACAAATCACTATTTTAATATGAGTAATTTTTAACAATTTTTTATAAATTGCTTTTTTTGTAAATTCAAAATTAATGAGATTATATCAAATAACAATACTTTTTTAAATTTATCGTAAATTGTTATTTCATATTAATTTATAAATTCTTACTTTACCCACACCACTTTTTGTGTTATTTTATGTAAACTTGTAGTAATTCTTAACAAGAATACTTGTGAATTTATATTGTGAACATTGATTATGATTGGATTACTTGAATAGATATTTCGATTATCCATCGTATAATAAATTTGATTACCAAATAAGTCGAATAACTCTACATTTTTTATTTCTTCGTATGCGTTGTTATTATTAATTGTAATAATTCCTTCTTGTGGTTCTGCTAAGATGTTTATTTGCGGTGTTTGCGGCTGCTCTTCAATACCAACGGTTTTTAAAAGTGAAATTATATTATTCGTTAGTTCATCTTTATCCGTCGAACAACCAATTAATAAAGTCATCTTTTTTTCTGCTTGAGGAGGCAAATCGTCATTAAACCGAATTCCTGTTAATACACTTCTATCGTATATTTTATCATTTTGCATTGTTGTTCCAGACTTCAAAACTTGGATTTGTTTTTCTTTTGTAAACAAATCTGTATAATCATAGTCTAATCCTGCAATTTGTGCTTCAGTATTTGGTTCTTTGGAATATGAAACGCAACCAACAAATATATTTGTATTAGGTTTATAAACAAGCTCAGCACCAAATGCTTTTATTTGTGAATTTACATCTGCTTTATTGATTTCATCGTATAAAATAGCTACATTGCTATCTGGTTCTTCGTCGATGTCCCAATCATAATAATATCCTAAGGATAATTTTTTTAATGTATTTTCAGATGTGTTTTTTGTTGTCAAATCAATTTGTGCAATATTTGGATTTGGAAAACTTACTCTTTGAGTAATTTCAAGTCCAATTTTATCTGTTGTTCCGGCATAATCATCGCTAATTATGCCTTCGGTGTAATTTGGTGCTATGAATTTTTTTATTGTCTTAAAAGGGTCATCGAAAATTGTAACAACTTTCTTATCATTTTCGGAAATAATTAAACCAGAATTTCCATAGAGTTGATTGCTTTTTCCTTTTAATAAAAATCCTACACCTTCTTTTTTATTACCTATTTCAACATAACCAAAATCACCTTTATCACTTAATGAAAATGCAATTTTATCAGTTTCAAAGGTTGCAAAGTTGGCTGTAGGAATAAAATCAAATTTGAACATATCGTGAAAATTATTATCGCCAGTAATATCCATCCGAAATATAACTCTATTCGTATTTTGCTTAGTAATAACAACTGGAAATGTACCAATAATTGCTTCATCTGAAGTGTTTATAAAGTTCAAATTTGCTTCATTATTAATCACTTGAACTGAACCAGCTGGGTCGTATACTGCTGACAACAAAAAACGCAAATTTGAAGCATTTCCTAAAACATTTTTTATTTTCACTTGCAAATAAGCCGTATCACCAACAGCAAAGCGATTAAAGTTACTTCCCGAGGAATTCGACCACAAATAAGAAACTGGCACTATACCAGGAATAGAATATGGGTCAATGGTTACAACTTTTAATAAATTTAATCTTCCCGGAATTAATCGCTTATCGCTAAATGTAAAATTTTCATTTGATATATCATCAGTGCATTGACGAACAAATTGAATAGCTTGAATTGGGTTTAGTTCTGGATGCTTCGATCGAGCTAATGCAACAGCACCTGCAACAACGGGGGCAGAAAATGATGTACCACCTTCTACAGACAAATAAGAACCACTATTAGATGGAGCATAGTTACCTTCGCCTGGTGCCATAATATTTACTGGGACGCTTAAACAAGTTGTCATTTCTGTAACTTGGTCATATAAATCGACTTCACCAACTGCCAAAACACCATCGTAACCTGCGGGATAATATGTGTCGTATCGTGTCCCACCATTTGTTCCTATATTTCCACCGGCTGCGACAATTGCAACTCCATTTGCAACTGCGTAATTTATAATACTTTGCTCTAATTCAGAAAATTCCCTTGGTCCACCCCAACTTAAATTCAATACAGAGAAATGATGAACAGCGGCAAATATTATTGATTCATTTCCAAATGCAAGTGAACTCCCACTTCCAGCAGCCTTTATTGGAAATAATTTGCAATAAGCACCAACTCCCGCAATACCTTTATTATTGTTAAAAGTTGCTGCTGCAATACCAGCTACTAAGGTTCCGTGGTCAACACTTGAATTGAATGTATTTCCCCATCCTTGTGCTTCTTCGTCACCTAAAAAGTTATAACCATTATAATCATCGATAAATCCATTTCCATCATCGTCTAACCCGTTATTTGGGATTTCTCCTTTGTTGATAAAAAGTGAATTTATGATATCTTCATGTTCTTGATACACTCCGTTATCACTTACTCCTATAACATAATTAGAGTCTCCTTTCCAAACTTCCCATGCTTCTTTTGCTTTAATTTTATCAAAAGTTACTTGTTTATAAAAATAACTATCATTTGGTGTAAATGCTTGAATTGTATAATTATAATAAGGTTCTACTAATTCAATTTCGGGAAATAAATTCTTTAATTGCTTACAAAAACTTTGAGGAGAAACTTCTTTTTTTAATTCGAGAATATATGTTCTTAAAATTGGTTCTTCTGCTTCTTGAATTTTATTTAAATCTAAGTTTTTAGATTGTAAGATGAACAATTTACTTGGGTTATATTTCAAAGAATAACTTGCGTCAAGTATTGGCTTGATTTGACCTTGTATTTTATTATTGATTTTTTGTAGAATGGACTTAGAATTTCTTATATCTTCTTTGAATCGAATTAAAAACTTAGTTTTTGAAACGTAGTTATCATCATTTGCATTTGCAAATAAGAGTAAATCAACAAAAAATAGATTTGCCATAATCAAAAAGTAGAAAAATCTTTTCATAACCTTATTCCAATTAAAATTACTATAATTTAAAACTTAAATAATAATCTAAGTTATGCAATTTACTTATTTTTAATTTATTAACAAAAATATCATAAAAAAAGGCTGTCGAAGAACAACAGCCCTATTTTATTATAAAAATTATTTATTTCTACAGACACGAAAACCAACATAATATTGAACATTTGTTGGATCCATTGAATTACGAATATAGTTAGAGCAGTTATTTGGTCCATCAATATAAGAGCCCCCTCTGAAAACTCTTTCAATTCCGTCAGTTGCACCAATTGGATCGACTTGCTCAGCATCTTCATAAAAATCGTATAAATCCCAGACCCATTCAGCAACATTTCCGTGCATATCGTACAAACCAAAATCATTTGCTTGAAGTAATCCTACGTGTTGAACATCCTTAGTGTTTATATTTGTCCAACCCAATTTAGAAATTGCCCCTTCATTACCGTCTAAATTACCAAAATTACCTGCTGAACCAGCACGGCATGCGTATTCCCATTCTGCCTCTGTCAACAATCGCCATCCATTCGCATCTTTATTCCAAGTAACTTTATTTCCATTGACTGTGTATGCTTCAGTTAAACCTTCAAGCTTCGATAATCTATTGCAAAAATCAATTGCAGCTAACCAAGTAAGCTGTTCAACAGGGTTATTATCGTCTTTAATTCTGCTTGGATTTAATTGATTCATTACTTTTTTATATTGTGCTTGAGTTACTTCCGTTTTTCCCACTAAAATTGGTTTTGTTAGAGTAACTTTATGTTGCGGGTAACTATCGCCAGCATTTGGATTACTGGAACCCATCATAAAAGATCCTGCTGGAACTTCGGCAGTTTCGACAATTGGCTTTGCTTTTTGTTGAATTGTAAATGAAACTTTGTTGGATTGCAAATTATTAACCAAAACGTAAATGTCAACTTGACCTGAAGGCATATCGGGAACTTCTACATCAATTTCGGTATCAGTCCAAGTTACATAATTTGTTGCTTGTACTGTTCCAAACATTACATAACTGTTACCTTTTATAGCCCCAAAGTCAGTCCCATTAATTTGTATGATTTGTCCCGATTGTGCAATAGTTTGGTTTAATGAAGTAATTTTTGGTGCTTTTGGTGCAACGGTAATAGTATAATCGACTAAATTACTTGTTTGTTTTCCAATGACAACTTTCAATTTCCCTGAAACTGCATTTTTGGGAACTGTAACTTTGATCATTGTTGCATCCCAATATAAATAATCTGTTGCTTTTATATCATTAAAATAAACGTAGCTCGAATCACTTTTATCAAGACCAAAATATTTACCCAAAATTGTTATTGTTTCTCCAGTCTCAAAGGAAGTTTTATTCAATGAGTTAATTATTGGATCCGGCTGACTTGTTACAATTGTCAAATTTATGGTGTTGCTTGCTTGAGTGCCAACAAAAACACGAACAAAACCCGTTGTTGCAGTTGCGGGAACTTTTACTCTTATAGAATCACTAGTCCATAGTGTATATTGAGTACCTTTCACACCATTAAAATCAACATAACTCGAGCCTTGTGTGCTACCAAAATTTCTGCCTGAAATTTTTATTTCATCTCCTGGTGAAACTGTGGAAGGATAAATCATATTAATAAATGGATCATCTTTCGTTGAAATCGTAAAATAAAATGGATTACTTGCTTTCCCATTACTTGTTTTAACAATTAAATTTCCAGTAGTTGCGTTTTGAGGAACAACAACTTTGATTGAAGTATTTGTCCACGTTGTAATGTTCGTGGCAGGTGTCCCATTAAATTCCACAGAGCCTTTTGAATCACCAAAATTAATGCCCTTTATCTCAATTTCTTGATCTACATATGCTTTGCCAGCACCTGCACTTAAAATTCTTGGTCCATCATCATAATAAAATTCCAAAGTATTAGATGTTTTTGCTCCTGAAACTAATTTAATAACTCCACTTGAAGTTATATTTGGCACAATTACTTTAATCTCAGTATTGTTCCAAGAAACATAAGTTTCAACTTGCAAATCGTTAAAATAAATTTTTGATTCACCTCTTTCGGCTCCAAAATTATTACCTGTAATTGTTGTATTGTCCCCTGGCAATACTTTCGAAGGGTTTATTGCTATAAGTTTTGGTGAAGTTCCATCGTCCGTAGGTCCTGTAGTTTTATCTCCACAAGAGGAAAAGAGTACAACACTTGCTATTGTAATTATCAACGTTTTAAAAAACTTCATTTTTAACTCCTTTGTTTAATTTTCAATATATAATTTCTTATTCTAATAAAGACATTTATTAAGGTAAAAAGTTACATTTGTTTGCAACTTTTTTTAATTTATTTTCTGTTTTTTAAACAACTTTTATTTGGTATGAAAATTTTACTCTTTAAAATAATTTCATAACTTTTTAAACATAACTCAAATATAAATAACTTCTGGTTCCAATGTTATATAAAATTTTTCCTTAATTGTTTCAATAATTTCATTTGCAAAATTTACTATTTCTTCACCTTTTGCATTGCCTTTATTGCATATTATTAATGAATGTTTATCATAAACGCAAACATCTCCTTTGCAATAACCCTTAAAACCAGCTTTTTCAATTAAATATGCAGCTGAAATTTTAATTTGTTTCTCATTTAATTTATAATAGCCACTACCTTGAAAGTGATGAGATATTTTATCAAATTCTTCAATTGTGATTAATGGATTTTTAAAAAAACTGCCAGCATTCGGAATTTTCGAAGGCTCAGGTAATTTATTTTGTCGAATCTCGCAAACAGCATTGTAAACATCAACTAATTTTAATTTTCCCGCATCAGATTTTTCAAAATATTTTTTTAAATCATTATAATTTATATTCGCCTTAAAATTCTTGTTTAATTTATATCGAACTTTTTTGATGAAAATATTTTTAAATTTATCATTTTTGAAAATAGAATAACGATAGTTGAAATTGCAGTCATTATTATTAAATTTCAATTCTTTTGAATTATCAAAAGAAAAAGCATCTAATGAAATAAATGAACTTGATTGCTCGACGCCATAAGCACCAATATTTTGGACAGGGGCGGCACCAATTGTTCCAGGAATATATGCCAAATTTTCAACTCCTGAAAAATTATTATTTACACAAAATCGCACAAAATCATCCCAAAGTAATCCGCTATCGCATTCCAATATAATTTCATCTATATTTTCATCGATTATTGTTATATCTTTCAAATTATTTTTTAAAACAATTCCATCAAAATTTTTAGTAAATAAAATATTGGAACCAGCTCCTAAAAAAAATTTATCAAATTTATTTAAGTTTTTATCACTAAAAATCGCATTTAAATCGTCATAGTTATTTATAAAAATAAAAAATCTTGCAGAAGCATCTATTTTTAACGTATTAAAATTCAACAAAGAAAAATTTTGAAATATTTGCATAATTAAAAATTATTCGTAAATTTGTCTATTGAGATATCACAAAAATAGTAAAAATAAGATACATTACTAATTTTCTCAAAAATTCCCATTAAAATTAATATTCGGGGAATTATAAAGCGGAAACTCCAATTTATCAAAAAATTTCAACCATTCAAATATGTTTATTGCTGTGCAATTTGAATTAAATGTAAATTAAAAAAATTAAAATTGAATTTAAAAATTTGTAATAACCCAACATATTAGGATTTATTATATGAACCATAGACAACAAACTTCAAATAATCACCATTATACGCAAAGAAGAAGTTCTCAGCAACAAAATCAGCAGCAAAACCAACAGCAAAACTATCAACAAAGCCAACAACAATCAATTAGTCAACAACCCGCTGTCATTGACATCAATGAGTTAAAAGCGAAAAAAATTGCTGAATTGGTTCAAATCGCAAAAAATCTTGGCATCCAAGACCTCAATAATTTGCGCAAACAAGAACTAATCTTGCAAATAGTCGAAATACAAGCAAAACAAACAAGTAAAGAAAAAGAAATTGAACCAGACGAACTTATTAGTAGTGGCGGCGTTTTGGAAGTGATGAATGAAGGTTATGGTTTTTTGCGCTCACCAGATTATAGTTATCTCTCTTCACCAGATGATATTTATGTCTCTCCATCTCAAATAAAAAAATTTGGTTTAAGAACAGGTGATACTATATATGGAAAAGTTCGGTCACCAAAAGAAAGCGAGCGATTTTTTGCCCTTTTAAAAATTGAGCACGTTAATTATGGTCCTCCGGAATTGATTCGAGAACGTACTATTTTCGATAATCTTACTCCACTTTTTCCTGAAGAAAAACTTAAATTGGAAACAAGTCCTTCCTTATATTCCACAAGAATAGTGGATTTACTTGCACCAATTGGCAAAGGTCAACGTGGGTTAATTGTTTCTCCACCTAAATCTGGAAAGACTGTGCTTTTGCAACAATTCGCAAATAGTATTACTAAAAATCATCCTGAAGTAAAATTAATAATTCTTTTAATTGATGAAAGACCAGAAGAAGTTACCGATATGAAGCGCTCCGTTCAAGCTGAAGTTATATCTTCGACATTCGACGAACCACCAGAAAGACACGTTCAAGTCGCCGAGATGGTGTTAGAAAAAGCTAAAAGATTAGTTGAAGCAAAACAAGATGTTGTAATCCTTTTAGATTCAATCACACGATTAGCTCGTGCCCATAACACTGTAGTTCCACATTCAGGCAAAATTTTATCTGGCGGTGTTGATGCTAACGCTTTGCATAAGCCGAAAAGATTTTTTGGCGCTGCACGTAAAGTCGAAGAAGGTGGTTCACTTTCAATTATTGCCACTTCGTTGGTTGAAACAGGTAGTAGAATGGACGAGGTGATTTTCGAAGAATTTAAAGGAACTGGTAATATGGAACTCGTTTTGGATAGAAGACTTGCAGAACGTAGAATTTATCCTGCAATTGACGTCAATCGCTCTGGAACACGACGTGAAGAAAAGCTTATGCCTCCTGATGAATTGAATCGTGTTTGGATTTTAAGAAAAGTTTTAAGCGAAATGCAATCAACCGATGCTATGCAATTCCTCCTTGATAGAATGAAAGGAACTCGCTCAAATAAAGAATTTTTAAACTCATTAAATTCTTAATTTAATTTTTATTAAAAAATAGAAAACCATAGATTTGTGATAATTTAAGTTGTCATTTTGATTAATAAAATGGCAACTTTTTTATTTTTATATATTTTCATATTAATTCATTACCATAAATTATTAATCTTGTATTCCCTTATTAAAATTTAACCAAAAGCTAGGTGCAGATTTTGCTACACATTCGGGGTTTTCTATTATTACTTCGCTCTCAGAATTTAAGGAAAGTAAAGCTCCACACATTGCCATTCTATGGTCCGAAGAAGTTTCAAACACTCCACCAGAATATTTTCCACCCCATATTTTTAATGTTTCATTCTCAATTTCGAGAGATATTCCCATTTTTTTGAAATTGTTATAAATCATCGAAAGCCTATCACTTTCTTTGAATTTTAACTTTTTTACATTTGTAATTTTCGATAACCCATTGCAATTTGCTGCAATTGCTGCAAGAACAGGAATCAAATCAGGAGTATCCACTGCATCAAATTCAAACGGCTTTAATTCATTTTTTTTAACTTCAATAAATTGGTCGTTTATTATGATTTTTGCTCCAATCTCCGTAAGAATATCAATAATTGCTTTATCAGCTTGTTTTGAAGATGGATTCAATCCGAAAATAGAACACGAACCAGCAATTGCTCCCGCAGCTAAATAGACTGCTCCGGAACTCCAATCACCTTCCACAGCATATTTACCACCTTTATATTTCGATGGTATGATTTCAAATTTTGTATAATAATAATTTTTTACTTGCCCACCAAATTTGTTGACTAAATCGAGAGTTAAATCAATGTATGGTCGACTTCTCAACTCTTCCACGATTATTTCAGATTTGTTTGCAAGTTTTGGTAATGCGATTAATAAACCAGTCAAAAGTTGTGATGAAGCATCAGCTTTTAACTTAATTTGTCCATTTGTGATTGGTCCTTCAATTTCTATTGGAACTTTATTTTCGTTAGAAATTATACTTGCCCCAAGCTTTTGCAAAGTATCAAGTTCGAAAACTTTTCTATTTTGCAAACTTTTTTCACCATTTAAGATAAACTTATTTGGAGATAACGCTAAAACTGGGAGCATCATTCTTAAACATAGTGCAGATTCATGACAATTTAGTGAAACTGGTAATTCATTTTTTTCCTTGCTTTGCACAGGATAAATTGTAATATACCTTGGATTTTTTATTATCGGGGAACCAAGTTGCTCAATTAAATTTAAAAGAGCAACGGAATCTTGACAATACGATGGATTTATGATCTCCGTTGTATCATCAGATAAATATGCAAGTGCTAACAATCGTTGCATAAAACTTTTCGATGGTTCTATAATTATTTCTCCATCAAATAATGATTTATGTAATTTAATCATAATTATTGCAATCTTTCGTTTTAAAAATTTTACAAACGAAAAATAATCATTTTTGATTATAAAACAAGTCTTAAAATTAATTTAGTAGGTAAAAATGATAAAAAATGTTTTAGTCTTTATTGCAAATGGCACAGAAGAAATCGAGGCGGTCGTATTCATTGATATTATGCGAAGAGCAGGAATGAATGTAACTGTCGTTGGCGAAACAGACATTGTGCATTGTTCGAGAGATGTTAAAATCATTCCTGACTTGCCATTACATAAACTTAATGAAAACAAATTGTATGATTTAATTTATCTTCCTGGTGGTTCGAAAGGTGTTGAAAATTTAATGAATATTCCAAAAGTTGAATTAATTTTAAAGAACCACAAAGAAAATAATAAAAAAATTGCAGCAATTTGTGCCGCACCTACAATATTAGATTTTTTTAACATATTTGAAAAAGACGCAAAAATTACATCTCATCCAAGTGTAGCAAATATTTTACAAAAATATAATTATTCCGAAAATAAAGTTGTCGAAAGTCATAATATAATTTCAAGCCGTGGAGCTGGGACTGTGTTCGATTTGTCATTTTACATCATCGAACAGTTGCTGGGTCAAGAAACTGCTCAAAAAATTAAAGATTCAATAGTTTATAAATAAATATACTTTTATGGAAACAAGAGTTAAATTTATCGTGAAAGGATTTGTCCAAGGTGTTGGTTACAGATTTTTTACATATACAAACGCAATAAAATTAAATTTAAAAGGCTATGTAAAAAATTTGTATGATGGCGACGTAGAAGTTGTTGTCGAAGGTCCAGAAGAAAAAATTGAACAATTACGTCTTTTACTTCTTCAAGGTCCCTCCCGTTCAATAGTAAAAAACATTATTACCGAAGAACTTAAATATACTGGTAATTTTGACGAATTTTTCATTTATTGATTCTTAATATTGTGAATTTTATATAAAGAACTAGATTTGCAAAAAAGAAAGAGCATATTAATAAGTAAAATTAAATATAAAATTATATTTTTCATAACCATTTGTATTATTACAAATTCATCTTTTATTTTTTCCCAAACAAATGTAATTATAGGAAATGATTCTCCATTTTTAAGTAAATCAGATTGGAAAAAGATAGAACTGCGAAATCCCAATCAATTTAAATTATATATTCCAAATAAAAAATTCTTTAAACCAAAAATTGCATTATCATTAAGCGGTGGTGGTGCTCGTGGTATTGCTCATATAGGTGTAATTAAAGCATTAGAGCAAAGCAGTATTAATTTCGATTATATTGCTGGAACAAGTATGGGTGCAATTGTTGGAGGTCTTTATTCATCAGGTTACACTACACAAGATTTAGAAGATATTTTCTTAAAAAATGATTGGGACGAAATTTTCGCCCTTATCGAAAATACTGACCGAAAAGATTTGATTATTGATAAAAAAAGTTTAAATGATAAAAGCTTAATTAAATTACAATTTAAAAATTTGGAAGTAATTTTACCACAAGGACTTTCATTTGCAAATAAATTTAATAGCATTTTAAACCAATACTTTACAAATGCAATTTATCCTTCGAGCGGGAATTTCGATGAATTAAAAATTCCATTTCGTGCCGTCGCAACTGATATTATTCACGGTAATACAGTCAATTTAAAAAATGGAAATCTTGCAACAGCGGTACGTGCCAGCTCGACAATTCCTCTGCGGCATTCACCGGTAAAATTAGATACGATGCTTCTGGTTGATGGTGGATTAATGGCAAATATTCCAGTTACTTCTGCTATCGAGGAATTTCATCCTAATTGTGTAATTGCTGTTGATGTCACTTCACCTCTTTTTAAAGAATCTGATTTGAATAATCCTTGGAATGTTGCAGACCAAATTGTAACAGTGGAAATTAAAAAATTCTCTCAAAAGGAAGAACAAAAAGCGAATTTTTTAATCAAACCAGACTTAAACAATCACCTAAACAACGATTTTACAAATATCGATTCACTTTTGATTGCCGGAGAAATTGCGGGATTCAAAGCGGCTTCAACTATTAAAGAATATATCAATAATTATCAAGATTCATCATTTGCAAGTTACTTGCACGCAAATTATTTTCAAAACGATACTTTAATTTGGAATTTAGCATCAAATATAGATCTTGTTGGCTTTTCGATGACTGATAGTTTAACTCTGAAAAATTTATTAAATAAAAATTCAATTGATTTAGACATAATCAAACTAATAAATATTATCAACTCCATAAAATTTGTTAACACATATAATTTCATCAAATTTAGTTTAAATAATAACGGATTAATAAATCAAATAATCGCAAGCCAACCTCCACTGTTTAAAAGAATTCTTCTTAAAAATGAAATTCCATCAAATTTAATTAATTTTATCGATTCTTTGAACTATAAGTATTATTCCGAATTATTAACTCAGGATTTAATTGAAAAATTAGTATATGAAACATTAATTTATTCACGAAAAACTGGTTATTCTTATTTAAGAATTGACACAATTTCTGTAAACTCAAACAATGGAGAATTAGAATTTTTCTTAAATCCTGGTAAGATTGATAATATTATCATTAAAGGTAATTCAAGCATAAATGATTATTTAATTAAGCGAGAAATTACATTTATACCCGGAGACATTTTATCTGCTGCCGACTTTCAAACAAGTTTAAACAATTTAATGGCAACAGGTTATTTTTCATTCGTTGATGTTTACGCAATAAAAAACAAAAACTTAAATTACGACATTACAATTGATGTTGTTGAAGGTGGAAATGAAGAAGCTCAATTAGGAATTCGTGCCGATAACGAAAGATATTTGCAGGCTTCCTTCGATTTTATTCATCAAAATATTTTAAATAAAGGTTCGCTTGGCTCGATTAATCTTTCTGGTGGTGCAAGAAATTTTAATACAAGCATAACACTTTTAAATCCGAGAATATTGACGACCCAACTAACAAATAAATTCCAAATTTATTATGATATGAAGAAAGTATTCACCTATCAAGAAAATATTATACCAAAGCAAAATTTATTTAAAGTTACTTCTATTGGTGAATATCAATTTGATAAAATTGGTGCAACATTTTCGTTGGGTTCACAAATAGAGCGAAGTGGTAAGTTTTCATTTGATTTAAAATACGAATTTCAGAGGTATTACCAAATTGGACAACCTTTACCTAACTTTTATAAATTGGCTACATTCAAATTTAATTTTCAATATGATTCAGAAGATAATTCATATTTTACCAACGAAGGAACTAAAATCCAAACTTATATCGAATCGAATTTAATACCTAAAACTGATTTTATATCTTATTCAAAACTCTTTTTTTCATTCAAACAATCTTTCTCGTTTTTAGATAGGAATACAATAAGCATAGGCTTAACAGTCGGAGCAGGCGACCAAACAATGCCTGAGCCGGAATATTTTTCTCTTGGTGGAGAAAATAGCTTTTGGGGAATGAAAGAAGACCAATCACGAGGACGACAAATTTTTAACTCATTTTTAAGCTATCGATATCGAGTGCCCGTTAAAAGTTTTTTTGATATGTATTTTTCGTTACATTTAAATTCTGGTCGAACTTGGTTAACTACTGAAACAATAAAATTATCCGGGTTTAGACAAGGTATCGGATTACAATATTCAATCGATACTCCTTTGGGACCATTTAATTTAGGCACAAGTAAAGCTTTTTTTATAAATAATAAAAATCACATAATTTGGGGTGAATTTGTAAATTATTTAAGCATCGGTGTTAGGATTTAATTTTGTTAAAATTCTTTTTAATTTCAAAAATTATAAATAATTCAAATAATTTTCGTCAATAACATAATAATTTGTACAATTAATGAACGATTATCGAAAATATTTAAACCCGAAAGTTGTAGCAAAGCTCAAGAATATCGAACTAATAGCAAAATTAGTCGTCGAAGGGTTTATTACTGGATTACATCGTTCCCCATTTCATGGGTTTAGTGTTGAATTTGCAGAGCATCGTCAATATCGACCAGGCGATGAAATTAAGTATTTAGATTGGAAAGTATTAGCACGAAGCGAAAAGTATTTTGTTAAACAATTCGAAGAAGAAACAAATACCCGCATAATGATTGTTTTAGATTCGAGCGCTTCGATGAATTTTGCAAGCGGTGATAATATTTCAAAATACGATTATGGTGCTTATCTTGCAGCTTCGCTGGCATTGCTGATGATTCAACAAAGGGATTCCGCCGGTCTTGCTCTTTTCGATACAGAAATAAGAAAGTTCTTGTCCCCAAATTCACGTCCGTCGTATATTCGTGAAATTTTAAAAGCTCTTGAACTTACTAAACCAGAAAATAAGACAGGAACTGCAACTTGTTTAAATTTAATTGCAGAAAGAATAAAAAAACGTAGTTTAGTTGTTGTAATAAGCGATTTTTTTGATGAACCAGATTTAGTAATGAAATCGCTTCAACATTTCCGCCATGACCAAAATGAAGTAATCGTTTTCCAAGTCCTCGATGAAAGAGAAATTGACTTCAAATTTGGTTCGAGCGCTAATTTTACTGATATGGAAACAAAAGAACAAATGATTACTCACCCTTATCAAATCCAAAAAGCTTACCATACTGCAATGCAAGACTTTCTATTAAAAATTAAACAGCAATGCCATTTCCAAAATATCGATTATAATTTAATCACAACAAGCACTCCTTTCGATAAAGCTTTGGTTGCTTATTTAAATAAACGAAAGAAAGTTTAAATTCTATAAACTTCAAATATTATTTACAATTTTTTTGCATTTTTTCCCTTTTTTTTTCTTAATTTATATAATCTTATTGAGGTATTTATGGATATTACAACAATTGTATTAATTATTGTTATTGTTTTTGCTTTAATCATTCCGTTAATGATGTATAATGCATTAATACGCAAGAAAAATCAAGTCGAAAATATCTTTGCGAGCTTAGATGCCTTGCTAAAAAAACGATATGATTTGATTCCTAATTTAATTGCTACTGTTCAAAATTAT
Organism: uncultured Chloroherpeton sp.; assembly: GCA_964500435.1. Lineage (GTDB taxonomy): Bacteria > Bacteroidota > Ignavibacteria > Kapaibacteriales > UBA2268 > GWF2-33-9. The sequence goes on from CAZCNL010000007.1 coordinate 78,905, forward strand.
ATGGAATACGAAAAGGATACTTTGACCAAAATTACTGAATTGAGAACTAAGGCACTATCACCCGATATAACTTCTGAGGAAAAAGTTGATTTAAACAATCAAATTTCGAAAATGCTCGGTTCTATTAAAATAGCAGTTGAAAATTATCCTGAATTAAAGGCAAGTAATAATTTTATGAATCTTCAAAGTGCATTAAATGAAATCGAAGAGCAAATTTCGGCTGGACGTCGGGCTTTCAATGCAGCTGTAACTGAGCTGAACAATGCGATTGAGATGTTCCCTTCTAACATTATGGCTAAATTTATGAATTTGAAAAGAAGAACCTTGTTCGAAATTACTGAAAGCGAACGTCAAAACGTTGACGTAAAATCACTGTTTAAATCATAGTTTTTAAAATCTCAAATATTATGAAAACAATAGATGAATTCAGACTTTACTACGACAATTCTTTCACAGAAATAGCTAAAAATGTTTATTTACAGCAAGCAAAAGCTCGCAAAGCTGTATTGGTTAAAATTTTAATTAACATCTTGATTATTTTGGTTTTAGTCTCAATTTCTGTGCTGTTAAGTTTCGATAAGTATGAATGGAAGCATTTAAGTTTTATTGTTCAATCTGTTCTTATTTCCGTTTATATCATAGGAGTTTCTGCTATATTTATTTTTTTCGCTTCAATAAAAAGTGTGAAAAACAAATTTACGGCATATTTCAAAGATGAAGTAATTCTAAAAATTGTAAAATTCATTGATGAAGGTCTTTCATATTCACCAAATGATTATATTTCTTACGAAGAATTCAATAAAATTAACCTCTTTGCGAAACCTGTCAATAAATATTTCGGAGATGATTTAATCAGTGGAAAAATAGACAAAACATTTATTAAATTTTCCGAAATCCATGCTCATTATGTTACAAAAGATAAAGATAATAAAGACCGTGTCGAGAAAATTTTTGACGGAATTTTTGTTGTTGCAGATTTCAACAAAAACTTCAAAGGAAAAACTTATGTCTTACCCGATAAAAATGATAAAACTTATTCTAATTTTTTAATTTTCGGCGAGCAAAAGAAAAATAGATTTGGCGAACTCGTAAAACTCGAAGATGTCGAATTCGAAAAGAATTTTGCGGTTTTTTCCGATGACCAAATTGAAGCAAGATATATTCTTTCTACTTCGTTGATGCAAAGAATTTTACAATTTAAGTTAAAAACAATGAAAGATATTAGATTGGGCTTTGCAAATTCAAATGTGTACATCGCAATTCCATTTAGACAATATCTTTTTGAACCAAGACTTTTTGGGAAAATAGTTAGTTTCGAAAATGTCGCTGCATACTTCGAAATAATAAGTTTAACAACCAATATCGTAGATGATTTGAACTTGAATACAAGAATTTGGACAAAAGAATAATTATTTACTAAACTATTTAGTTTTATACAATCCTAAATGATTTTCTGCAAATTTAGATAATTTGATGAACGGCAAACCTAAAAGCAAATAAATAATTGCAACAATTATGCCTGTTCCTAAAAAATCAAAATAAGTCGAAGCAACTTGATTATATACTTTTGTAAGTTCGACCATTGTTATTACAGAAACAAGCGAAGAATCTTTTAAAAGAGAGATAAAATCATTTGTCATCGGTGGTATTACGATTCTAAATGCTTGTGGTAAAATAATATGTCGCAAAGCATCACGACGCCTCATTCCCAAAGACATTGCAGCTTCCATTTGACCTTTTGCAATTGCAAAAAGTCCCGCTCTATAATTTTCTGCTTCATAGGCACTATAATTAACACCTAATCCTATAACTGCCGCTAAAAAAGGTGAGAGTTTGATTCCAATTGATGGCATCGCATAAAATATAATGAATAATTGAATTAATAAAGGTGTTCCACGAATTATTTCAATAAACAATGTTGCAAGTCGTGATATTAATTTCGGTCCAAATATCCTTGCTAATGCCAAAAATAATCCTAAAATAACAGCAAGAAACATCGAAATAATTGAAAGTCCTAATGTAATAAGTGCTGCCTGGGCAAAAAGTGGCATAAAGCTAATATATCTATCAAGCATCGTAATTAGATTTCTTTCTTGTCCTTGAGATTTTAAATACAGTTCGAACTCGATATGTTTGGTTTTAGATTCACTCATATCGTGCAATCGAATAGCCATTACCTCGTTCCAAAGATTCCATCTTTCTAATATTTCCCGAAGTTGCCCACTTCTTGTAATTGAAATTATTGCTTGATTTACTTTTGCGAGTAAAGCAGTGTCCTTTAAACGCAATGCTGCACCATAAACAACTTCTCCGATTGGTGGTCCAACCATTTTTGTATCTAAATTACATGCAGTGTAATACAAAGCAATTGGATAATCAACTAATGCTGCATCTAATCTGCCATTTTTCAAATCTTCAAACGCATTTACTTCACCTTCATAAGATAAAACATTGAAACCACCTTGTGCTAAAAGTATTCTTTCAGCAAGTGAATTTTTCAAAGCACCTACTCTTTTACCGTATAAATCTGATAAAGAATTAATTTTTTGTTCTTCGCTTCGTACGACAAGATTTTCGGAAGTATAATAGTATGGAACAGAAAACAAGACTTCCTTCTTTCTGTCCGCAGTAATTTCAATACCATTGATTGCGATATCATAATCACCACGATATAACCCAGGAATAAGTCCATCCCATTGATTTTGAATATGTATTGCTTTCATTCCCAACTTTTTTGCAATTGCTTCGGCAAAATCAACTTCAAAGCCTTTTAAGTTAGAAGGATTATCTGGATCTTGAAAAATATAAGGTGCATTTCCTTCTGCATCTGCTGCCCATCTGAATTCGTTTTGTGAATAGAGTGACGAAATTAGAAAAAATATTATAAATATTATCGAGTAAATTAGTTTCATTTATTCTTACCTGTATTTTAATTATAACTTGAAAATATCAAAATACATTTTTGTTCTCAAATCTTTTGGATGATTTAAAAGGTCGGTAAGGTATCCAGACTCGATTATTTCACCTTCGTGTAAATATGCAACTTTTTTTGAAATTTCTTTCAAAAAGATAATATCATGAGTTACAATGACTTGCGTCATCCCATCATTTTGTAGTAATTTTAACATTTCTATTACTTCTCGGATTATTTCAGGATCGAGTGCTGACGTTGGCTCATCATAAAGCATAATCTTAGGTGACATTGCTAACGCTCGTGCAATCGCCACACGTTGTTTTTGACCGCCAGAAAGTTGATGCGGAAATTTGTTCTGATGCGAACTTAAGTATACTTTTTCTAATATTTTACGGGCAATCTCTCTTGCCTCTTCAATATTCATTTTTTTAATTATGACAAGAGGCTTGAAGACATTTTCAATTACAGTATAGTGCGGAAACAACTGTAAATCTTGAAACAAAAAACCTGTAACAGAGCGAATCTTTGCAATTTTTGTTTTTATCTCTTTGATAATTTCACTTTGATATGAAAAAGATTTAAAAGGATTATTGCTTTCTTTCACCTTTTTCATTTTTATTTCATTCATATTTTTAGGGAAATCAGATGAAGAAACTTCCACACCATCGATATTTAAATAACCTTCATCAAAAATTTCGAGAAAGTTCAAACACCGCAATAGCGTAGTTTTCCCACAACCTGATTTTCCAACAATTGAAAAAGTATCACCCTTTTCTATTGTTAAATCAATACCTTTTAATACTTCAACTTGATTAAAGGTTTTTCTAATTTTACGTACTTCAATTATTGAATTGCCGTTCAAACCTATTATCTTAATTTATAAATTAAAATTGCAATTTAATAAAAAATAACATTCTGAAATGTGATTTTCGGTTATTTCAAAAAATAAACTTAATTTTGAACTTGTTTTAATTTTAAATTTGGAAAAATTATGCAAGTTATAGATAAAACGCAAATTTTAAGAAAGCCCGAATGGTTAAAAATAAAGATTCAAAACGGAAATGACTATTCTTTAGTCAAAGAGCAGCTCGAAACACATGAATTAAATACAATTTGTTCAAGTGGAAATTGCCCAAACAAGCATGAATGTTGGAGCCGTGGTACTGCAACTATAATGATTTTAGGTGATATTTGCACACGTCATTGCAAGTTTTGCAATGTAACTCCAGGTCGACCTCTCCCACCTGATGAAAACGAACCTGTCAAAGTTGCGAATTCAATTCATGCTTTAGGACTCAAGCACTGTGTTTTAACTTCAGTTGACCGTGATGATTTGCCAGATTATGGTGCAAATCATTGGGCAAGAACTATTACTGAAATTAAAAATAGAAATCCCGAAATTACTATGGAAACTCTAATTCCCGATTTTAATGGGAATTTAGAACTTGTTCAAGTGGTAATTGATGCAGCACCAAATGTAATTTCTCATAATTTAGAAACTGTTCGAAGATTAACCCCAAAATTACGTTCAAAAGCACAATATGATACAAGTTTAGCAGTTCTTTCATATATAGCAAAATCAGGTTTAGTTGCAAAATCGGGTATTATGGTCGGAGTTGGTGAAACCGATGAAGAAGTGTATCAAACTATGGACGATTTACTTGCTGTTGGATGTCGTGTAATGACCATCGGACAGTATTTGCAACCAACTTTTAAGCATTATCCTGTTATTGAATATGTTCACCCCGATAAATTTGCTGAATATAAAAAAGTAGGATTGGAAAAAGGCTTTCAGTATTTAGAAAGCGGACCATTAGTTCGCTCTTCATATTTTGCTGAACGCCATATTAATGTTAGCTTAAAGTAGGGATATATATGGCAAACGCTATTTTCAAAGATTTAGGTGTAATCCAATACAAAAAAGCTTGGGAATATCAAGAGGAAATCCATTCCTCGTTGGTATCCGCAAAAATTAGTAATCTCCCAAATTATAACAATATGCCTGAATATTTGCTTTTTTGTGAACACCCAAATGTTTATACTTTGGGAAAAAGTGGAAATGACCAAAATTTGCTTATTGATTATATTCAACTACAAGCAAAAAATGCTGAATTTTTCCACACAAATCGTGGCGGCGATATTACTTATCACGGTCCTGGTCAAATTGTTGGTTACCCAATAATTGATTTAGATAAACATAAATTAGGCGTAAAAAAATATATTTTTCAACTTGAAGAAAGTATAATCGATTTATTAAAAGACTATGATATCCAAGCAGAAAGGTTGGAAGGAGCAACTGGCGTTTGGTTGGATACGCAAAAGCAGGGAATGACAAGAAAAATTTGTGCGATTGGTGTAAGAGTTTCCCGAAGTATCACAATGCATGGCTTTGCCTTCAATGTCAATACTGATTTGAAATATTTCGATTATATCAATCCGTGTGGTTTCACTGATAAAGGTGTAACTTCTCTTGCAAAAGAATTAGGCTACGAGCTAAATTTCGAAATTGTAAAACAGCAATTAAAAGAAAAATTAGCAAAGAATTTAAATTTAAATTTTATTGATTCTGAAAATTAATATCTAATGATTAAGTGGCTGATATATATTTAATTTCAGCCACTTATTGATTTTTTCTTTTTCTTCTTTGGTTGTTGAATCAATAATTTTCGCATAATTTAATTCCGCTTGACGGTATTTTTCTTTATCTTGCTCGTAGTAAGATTCAAAAAATAAAGTAATTTGCTTTGCTAATTCATTTGAATTTTTGGTATTATAAGATTCCAAAAATGAACGATATTTGCTTAAATAACTAATAAATTCCTTTGAAAGATTTTTTGGCAAAGATAAAAGTTGTATATTATTTTCATTTGTAGGAAAAGGGCTACAATCTGCTATGCAGTTGATTATTCCGCCAAAAATAGTTACATAGCTATTTTCGGGACAATTACAAATATTTTTTGATTCATTCATTACTGACTTTGAAATATAGCAACTTTTACCATCAGTTTCATAATGTCCAGATACGATTGCTAATGCTCGGAAATAAACAAATAGTAATAAAACAAAAATTAAAAAATACTTTTTCATTTTTAAAAATTTGAGTTTTGGTTATTAACAAAATTATCAAAATATTGGAAATTAGTTTAAAATATATAAATTTGTGCATAATTTTTGCTATTAATAATAAAAATAAAGGAATGATTGATGAATAAAGAAAATATAAATTTAAAAGACAGTAAGTATTTTTTAAATCGAGAAATTAGTTTAATAGATTTTAATGAAAGAGTGCTTTATGAAGCGATGGATAAAAATCATCCTTTGTTAGAAAGATTAAAATTTCTTTCAATATTTACTTCAAATATTGATGAGTTTTTTATGATACGTGTGGCGGGATTGAAAAGTCAAATTGCCTCTAATGTAAATGAACTTTCTTACGATGGGAAAACAGCAATCGAACAACTTAAAGAAATTAGAAAAAGATTGCTGCCACTTTTTGAATTACACACAAAAACTTTAATAGAAGATGTTTTGCCCGAATTAAAAAAGCATAATATTGAAATTCATAAGTATAATACATTATCTGATTCTGAAAAGAAATACTTGCACAATTACTTCGAAGAAAATATTTTGCCCATACTGACTCCACTGAGTTTCGGACCAACAAATCCATTTCCACAACTTCTTAATCGAGGGTTGAATATCGCTTTTATTTTAAAAGATAAAAATAAAGGAAAAGTCGAAACAAGATATTCGTTTGTTCAATTACCAAACTTTTTGCCAAGATTTATACAACTCCATAATAAACATGGCTATCATTTTATATTAAGTGAAGAAGTCATCAAAGCAAATGCTGATTTGATTTTTCCTGGATTAGAAATAGATTCAGCTTACAATTTTAGAGTTACAAGAGATGCCGATATAGAAATCGCCGAAGATGAAGCAGAGGATTTACTTTCGGAAATTTCCGAACAAGTTCGACTTCGTCGGTGGGGGTTGGCTCCTGTAAGATTAGAAGTAGGTGCAAAAATGCCCTCTGATTTGTTAAATTTTATTATGGAATATTTAGATTTAACAAAAGAAGATGTCTATGTCCATAATCGCCCAATGAGCTTACCTGACTTTATGGAACTGTATAAATTAGATATTCCAGAACTTAAAGATAAACCTTTTTCGCCGAGAATTATCAAAGATTTTCAATCACAAAAATTTGGAATTTTTTCTGCAATCAAGCAAAATGATTATATAGTTCATCTTCCTTATGATTCATTTTCGAATTCAGTTTTGCGGTTTTTAAACGAAGCAGCATCCGACCCTGACGTTGTTTTAATAAAAATAACCTTATATCGAACAGATAAAAGCTCACCAGTCACTGAGTCTTTAATGCGTGCCGCTGAAAATGGCAAAAGTGTAACTGCATTCGTTGAGTTAAAAGCTCGCTTTGATGAAGAAAATAATATTGTTTGGGCACGTAAATTAGAACAAGCTGGTGTACACGTTGTCTATGGTGTTCCTCACCTAAAAACACATTGTAAAATCGCTTACGTTGTGCGCCGTGAAAGTGGTGGATTAAAAGCATATATGCATCTTTCAACTGGAAATTACAATCAAGTAACTGCAAGACTATATACAGATATTGGACTTTTCACATCGAACAATCGCTTCGCAAAAGATTCTGCTCAACTTTTTAACTTTCTGACAAGTTATTCTCATCCGAAAGATTGGAATGAATTTATAGTTGCTCCATTAACTTTATATCCAAAATTAATGGAATTAATTGACCGAGAAATAGAACAATCAACACCCGAAAATCCTGGATTAATAATCGCAAAAATGAATCAACTTGCTCATCGTGAACTCATCCCTAAACTTTATGAAGCATCTCAAAAAGGTGTCCAAATCAAGCTTCTCGTGCGTGGTGTATGTTGTTTGAAACCCGGCATTCCAGATGTTAGCGAAAATATCGAAGTTCGTAGCATTTTAGGTAGATTTTTGGAACATAGTCGAATTTTTTATTTCAAAAATGGTGGTGGTAATAATGAAGAAATTTATTTATCTTCTGCTGATTGGATGAGCCGTAATTTGCATAATCGTGTTGAATTGATGTTCCCTATTTATGACCCTGTTATACGTAAAAATTTATTTGAAACATTAAATTTATATTGGAAAGATAATACTAAATCATGGATTCTCAATAATAATGGAAAATATGAAAAAATTGTACCCAAACCCGATGAAACACCTTTTTCCGTTCAAAAATACTTCATCGAAAATAATACATTCAATTTCAAAACTATTCGAGGACATAAATGATTTTTGGAAAGAAAATTGTTGTAGTTTTGCCTGCATATAATGCTGCAAAAACTTTAGAACAAACTTATAGAGAAATTCCATTTGACATAGTTGATGATGTTATCTTAGTCGATGATTTCAGCAAGGACGATACTTCCCAGGTTGCAAAAAATTTGGGAATAAAGCATATCGAGCGACATAATGAAAATTTAGGTTATGGCGGCAACCAAAAAACATGTTATAATAAAGCCCTTGAAATTGGTGCAGATATTATTATTATGCTACATCCTGATTATCAATATACTCCTAAACTAATCCATTCAATGGCTTATTTAATTGCTAACGAAGTTTATCCTGTTGTTTTTGGTTCAAGAATTTTAGGTAAAGGCGCTTTACGTGGTGGTATGCCACTTTATAAATACATTGCTAACCGATTTTTAACTCTGTTCGAAAATTTATTGATGGGTCAAAAATTGTCAGAATTCCATACTGGGTTTCGGGCATATTCTTCTGAGGTTCTTCGAAATATTAACTTCGATATTAATTCAAATGATTTTATTTTTGACAATCAAGTTATTTCTCAAATTTTTATGAAAGGATACGAAATTGCAGAAATCACTTGTCCTACAAAATATTTCAAAGAAGCTTCTTCGATTAATTTCATTCGGAGTGCAAAATATGGTTTTGGAGTTTTATCGGTGTCGTTTCTTCACTTTTTTGCAAGACTTGGAATTTATAAAGCAAAAATTTATAAATGATTTAACAAATTAACTCAATAAAATCTAATCAATAATTTTGCTATTTTCAATCATTTTTAAAGTTGTCTTTAAAATTAGCTCAACATTTTCAGAATATGGATCTCCATGCCCTGGATAAATGATTTTTGGCTGTAAATAAATATATTTTAAAATAGTATTATAATAATCTTTTGTATAAGTTCCGCCCGTATTATTAACAGCAATTAAATTATCTCCAGAAAATAGTGCCCCAACTTTGGGGATAAAGACTGAAATTGAATCATAAGAATGTCCGGGAGTGTGAAAAATTTGGGCTTCTTCGTTGCCAATCTGAACGGACATCCCATCAGTGATTTTAATTGAATTTGGAACTCGATTTGAAAAAGCATAGATTTTTTGTGGGTGATACTTTTCGACTATGAATTTAATACCAGCGGAGTGGTCGAAGTGATCATGTGTTATGATAACTTGATCAACCTTGCGTTTTCCAACTCCGCTGTATATTTCATCTAATTCTTTGAGAATAAATCCATCTGTGCCAACATCAATTAATGTGTTGATATCATCTAAAGTGCTCCAATCTCCCATTATGTAATATACATTCGAAGAATAGGTATTAGTTGGCTTTTTCAGTTTGATTAATCTCATAATTTTTCTATGTCACTCTGCATAAAGTAATGAAGTATCTACATATATATCATAATTTTGTATTAGATTTTCCTTCATTGTGAACACATTACAAAACTTTACAGATAGTTTTGTTCCATTATGGCGTGTATATGTAACTATTCCCCAAGCGACAATGTTATTTCCTTGGGAAATTACTCCAAGCCCTTGATGTTCTAATGCTTTAATACTTTTATAGAAGTTGTCGACAAAGTTTCGAACGTTTTGTTTGCCTTCGACTGCAGGAATATTACCAAAAATAAATTTAGCATCATCTGTCAAAAATTCTGCAAATTTATCAGCATCCATCGAATCTATTGTGCTATTAAGCTTATTTGTCCATTCTTGTAAATTCATAAATACTCCAAAAAGTTATTTTAATTAAAAAAATAAAATAAAGAAACAGTTCAATTTTATTCAATTACAAATTCACTTTTACAGTATTTGAAAAGCCACTTACTCCTTCGCTACCTTTTGCTTGAACACGATAATAATATGTATTGCCTTTCTCTAATTCAATAACTTCCATATTTGTAATTTGACCAATATCCAAAGAGTTGTACATTTCGAGTATATTTTTGAAATTATCGTCGGTTGCAACTTGAAGAATATAAGATTGTGCTCCTTCAACGGATGACCAGTTTGCGATAAAACTCGATTCTGTTATTTCACTGGCAGGTAAAGCTTTTGGTGCTGGAATAGCAGTAGATTTCATTCTTGGATTTGTTTGATTTTTTTCGGTTAAATAATTTCTTTGAGGTCCATTGCCATTATATTCAACCACAAAAAAAGTATATTTCCCAGGAGTTAAGTTAGTAACTTCGCAATTACTTAATTTCCCTTTACTATCAAAAATTACGTAAGAATTTCCCAATTTTGCTTTTTCGTCACCCATTTTGTTACTTGCAATATAAGAATCACTCGAATTTGGTAAATCGATTTTATCTCCTTTCGAGGCAATCACAATTCGACCTTCGCCATTCCCATTAACCCATGTCAATTTCATAGATTTATCTGTCACATTAGAAAAAGCTAAATTTGAGGCTGCTTTGGTGGGTTTAGTTACTAAAGTTTGTATCTCAACTCTTGCAATTAAATTATATGTATTTTTATCAAAATTATATCCCTGCAAATAAAACTTACTTTTAGATGGTAAATTATTAATGTTCAAATTGAGTTTATTACCTTCGATTTTCCCAATAATAAATGAATTATCATTTAACTTCTTGAGTTTAGAATAATCAAGTATACTGGGGGCTACGGAAATTTGTTGGTCAGATATCTTCTGCTCTTTATCCACAAAAGAAAGAATTAACACAACATTTTCTTTATTACTTTCAATCAAAATTTTTGCAGACGTTTCTGTAATATTTGCAGTTGTAAATTTTATTTTGATATTTTCATTTGTTTTTTGCGAATATGCTGTAAAGCTAATTATTGAAGTTAAAATTATTAGTCTGAATATAATGGAACTAATTTTTTTCATATTTTCCCTTTGTTTAGTTATATAAATACGAATTATTTTGAATACTATTTATTAAATTAAAAGATTTTTCTCAATTATTTCGAAAACTTTTTGTGGAGTTATAGATGTCATACACTCCAAAGTATTTAATGGACATTTATTACCGCCGTGAATTTGACAAGGACGGCAAGTTAGATCATTATTTTCAATTACAAACGATTTAGATAACCTTGGTGCAAAGCCAAAAATTGGTGATGTTGGTCCAAAAATTGTTACAACTGGTGTTTCGACTAATTCGCTAAAATGAGTTGGCGAAGAATCATTACTTACCACAAATTCTGCTTTGGAAATTATGTAAATTGATTCTTCGATGTTCGTCAATCCTGTCAAATCAAGTGTTTTATTTTTATTTTTTACTTTTTCATAAATTTTTAGATTAACTTCCATATCGTTTTTTGCACCAATTATTATGCAATTTTTCCCGACTTCATTAAGCATATTTATCAATTCAGAAAAATACTCGGGCAACCACCTTTTTGTTGCCCACACAGAACCAGGTGCTAGAACTATGAAATCATCATTGAAAGAATTTTTTGCAAGACTCTCTGCAATTTTTTCCTTCGTATTTATTGAAAATGAGATATTAAGTTTTATTTCAGAATCATTTAATTTTAATCCAAAAAGATTTAAAATCGACAAATTTCTTTGGACTTCATTTAATGAATTATGATATTTTTGGATATGATTATAGACAAGCCAAGATAATGAAGAAATATTAAAACCAATTTTTACTTTTGATTTAATGTTCGATACTAATTTTGATGTCCGAAAAGATTTATGAAGTGATATAACACAGTTTTTTTTAAGTGAATTAAATTGTTGAGCAAACAATTTCATTGCTTTATTAGTTCTATGTTCACCTTTTTTGTCAAATACAATGGTATTATCAATACAGTTTGCAATTTTTGCAATTTCGGCGCCTTCTTTTGTTGTGATAAATGTTATTGTTGAATTTGGATGAACATCTTTTATTGCTTGGATTAAGTACAAAGACAGAGCTATATCACCCAAAAAAGCAGTTTGAATAATTATAAAATTGTCGAAATCTTCAATATTTAAATGTTTTTTAGGCATCAATTCTCTATCACTTCATTATTTTTTTTAGGTTGATGCTTCCATCTTTTATGTTGCCAAACCCAATGGTCGGGGTACTTACGTATAAATTCTTCAAGCAATTTCACGTGTCGAGTAGTGAGTTCACGTATACCATTTTCGTCGTCGGTTAAATCGGAATGGTCAATTTCATGCAATTCAATTATATATGAAAAATCCTTCTGGCGAATAGCAAATCCAATTACCATTGGAACATCAAATTTTAAAGCTAATTGTGCTGGTGCTTTATATGTTGCTGCTGGTCTACCGAAAAAATCAATAAAAATATCTTTATCGGATGTGGCACTTTGGTCCGCAATTAATGCTAATGCTTCTTTCTTTTGCATAACTTTTATTATTTCAAATGCAGATTTATACATTGAAACAATGCGATTACCGCCTCGTGTCCTAATTCGATTTAAAAAAATATCGGCATAGGAGTTACTTTGAGGTTTAACGATTATCGTAACCGGCAAGCTAATACTTTTACCTAAAGCGAATGCAGCTAATTCCCAATTACCGAAATGTCCTGTTAATATTATTAATCCCTTATTTCTGTTAATCACTTCCTTTAAATCATCAAGATTTTTAAAAACAGCATTTTTTAAAATTTTTTCGATAGGTTGTTTGTACATTCCAAAAAGTTCTGCAAACGTTATTCCTAGATTTTCGAATGATTTTTTGCAAATTGTTTTAATCCATTCATCATCTTTTTCGGGAAAAGCTTTCATTAAATTTTCTTTTGTAATATTTCTTCTTGATTTGCTAAGAAAATAAATCGTTCGTCCTAATAAAATACCAAACTTTGCTCTCGTTTTGACTGTTAAAATTGTGGAAATCGAAGTTAATATTAATAGAATAAAAGTTAGAAAAAGATTTAACAACTTTTTCATAATTTCCTAAGTAAAAATTGCAAATTAATGATTTTTATTTGATTGGATTGAGCGGAGAGTTGACATTTTGGTTTTGGTCATCATCGGTTACTTTTTTATTTTTTACGTAATCATCGTACCAATGAGGATTTTGTATTTCATTTGATGCTGTTGAATTAACTAAAATATAATTGCCGAAACCCATTACATCGACAAAATAAAAATGGACACCACCTTGGATTTCAGCATAGAACCAATCTTCGTAGGCTCTGTCTGTCCCATCTGCAATAAATCTATCTCTTTGTGTCGGAAAACCATATTTCAATAGTATTTTACCTCGATCTGTATTCCATCCATCTTTGTAAAATCCGTAATTAAAATATGTATTTGCAAACGAGACTAAATCATCGAATTCCATTTTTTTCTCGTTTAAAATAGTAGAAGTATCAGTGTCACGAATTTTCCAAAATCTATATAAATATCTTTGTTTTCCTTGTAAAGTTGTTAATTTATTCCATTGGTCAATTTCCACATTTTGTGCAATAATTTTTGCTTTCTTAAATTCTTTATCAACAGTTTCCTCATCCATCGTTGGGTATTCACTCATCTCGAATAGCTGGTCTTCAGTGAAATTTGTGGTTAAACTTGGTGGAATATTTTGATTAATGTAATAAAATTTTTTGAAAACTTCATCTAAAACTTTGATTTTTTCTTGTTTTCGAACTAAGGATAATCTCAAATAATAAACACCCGTCGGCAATAAATCGAGAGGTACACTCAAAATTCTACTTACATCCTGTCCTGTAACCAATGTTTTTATTGGTGTTTTAATTAATTCTCGTTTTGCACCATCTAAAATTGTTACGAACAAATCTAATGTAGTTTCTTTTTCTATTTTTCCTTCGTCAACATCATTATTTTTCGGGGTATATATTTCGAAATAAAAACGCAATGTTGGATTTTCATAAGTATATTCATAAGTCGGATTCGGGATAATATAATATTTACCTTTCTTGAACATTTCATCCCAACTTTGACTTTTTTCATTTTCTTGTTCTATAATATTAGCGAGTAAAATTTGCGAAAGAGAAAAATCCTTGGAGTCAAATTTTAAAATCTTGATTGAACTTTCTAATTTATTATTCAATGAAATATTATTCTTATCATAACAAATTAAATTTAACTTATAATCTCCAACTGGTAATAGGATTTTTTTAACACCAAATAAAGAGTATATTGTATTTGTGTCTTCAGTTTTTTTATAATTTGAATGTTGCCAAGTAAAAACTTCATCCGTCTCTTTTTGCTGCTGAGTAAAAGTAGCTTTGAAATCGACTATGGAATTTAATTTTCCTGAATTTGTATGTGAATAAGTTAGTGAAGTATCAAGGTAAGAATAATGTATTTCTAATAAGGTAGTGTCTTCAGAATATTTAAATTGAACAAAATCATAATAAATTTCGAATTCCGTTGCCCTTAATAAAAGTGCATCGAAGAAAATAAAAAGAAATATTATAAATTTTTTGTTTTGCATTAAAAAAATCAGTCAAAAATAATTGAAATTTAAAATAATTGAGGCTGTCTTTTGTCAAGACAGCCTCGAAATATAATAACAAAGAACTAATTAGAAGTTTACACCGACAGTAAATCTATTAACCAATCCTAAATTTGCAGTTGGGTTAATTGAATAATCGAATTTACCACCGAACCCATCACCTTCGTATTTAATTCCAACACCTGCCGAAAAGCCGAATTCGTCTTGTGATATCTGATAGCCCAATCTAAGTGCGACGAAATCTTTATAAGTATATTCTGCACCAATTGCGTATTGTTCGGGCACATCTGAAAATGTTGAAAAATCAAATGCTGCGATGATTTTATGGTCATCTTGTTTGTAAACTTCTGAAGATAATCCAGCTCTAAATATCAATGGATATGAATAAGGATAAGCTATATAAGCAACATCAAGTGGTGCTTGTTCGCTTGCATCATTGTATTTCTTTAATGAACGTAAGCCTTGTCCTTCGTAAGCTGTTTCTGTTCCTAAGTTGTGGATAGAAAAGCCGATTTTGATACCATAAATGTTTGTATTGTACATTGTTCCGATATCAAATGCAAATCCATTACTTGAAACATTATAAAGTGAATTGTTGATGTATTTTGCTGTAACACCAAATGAAAATTGTTCTGTTAAATAGCCTGCAAAAGTGAACCCTAAGCTCATATCATTAACTTGATAATATGTTCTGTTCCCTTCGAAACCTTCTAATGTAGTAACTTGAATATCACCACTTGATAAAGAAATTAAATGCGCTGCCAGAGTAAAATCTGGTCCCAAAGGCATCGAAGCCGCAGCAAAACTATGGCTATATGTAGCGAACCATTGTGTGTATGAAAATTCTGCTGATATTGTCTTTATATCGGCTATTCCTGCAGGATTCCAATAAATGGAACTCAAATCATTTGTTACTGAACTATATGCTCCACCCATGCCAACTCCTCTTGCTCCTGTTGCAATTTTGAGAAATTGTCCACCGGCAGTTCCGATTTTGTTAGCTCCTCCACTTGAAGAAGCTTGTATGTTTTCATTAAATGAATATGCTTCATTAATAATTGCAAAAATTGCAATCAATAATATTGATATTTTAAGTATTTGTTTCATTTTTTCCTCTTCATTTCATTAATTAATTTTGGATAACTCTAAATCCACCAACTACGACTGAGAAATTCTTTATTGTTTTTGCTCCGTCCGGTGTTGTAATTACTGCGATAAATGCTTGACTTTGAACACGCATACCATTTGAAGAAATTAAATCCCATGGTTCAATGTATTCTTGTGATAACAAATTACTTGTCTCATCTTTATGGTGTAATGTGCGTATTTTATCACCGCTTATTGTATAAATATCAATTGTGCATTCTTTTGGTAATTTGTCAAAGAATATCTTATTATCATCGTATGGTGATTTTTGTATCTGTGTTGAAATGAAGTATGGATTTGGAACTATTTTAACATTATCAAGTAATTCATCAGTATAATGGCCATCATTTCCTTTTGGATTATTGACCATAAATAACACTTTTGCTCCTGGTAATGGTAAACCTAATGCTCCACCGATTGTACGTAAAACGATTTTATCTCCAGCTTTGAAATCTTCGCCGAATTGATATTCTGAAGTTGGTAGTGGTGTCCATTGAGAAGAAGTAGTATTGAATCTTCCTTTATTTGCATAGTCTAATGCAAATTGAACACCAGCAATGTTTAAATTATGTGTGAAATCTATAATGTCTTTTCCATCGATTGATGTACCAGATAAATAATAACGGTTTTGTCTGTCCATATATGTAATAGATGCACTTGAATATGGCTCGTAATCTGGTCGTGCCATTTGTTTTGGTATTTGCAATGGTTTGTTATAGTTTCCAGTTCTTGCATTTACCCAACCGTATACACCAATATTGAATTTCCCAATAAATTCGTTTGTTTTTGGATTTAATCTGTCAACTCCACCATAACCTAAATTCCTTGGGTCCGGGTAAAGTCTTTCTGGGAATTGTTTATCTAAATATGGAGTTTTTCCAGCCATTGGCAAATACATTGCAGGCATTTCTGTTGTATTTTTAACTTCTACAGAATCAAAGCCTACAAGTGTTGGTCGTTTATAGGAAATTACATTTTTAACTTTAACATTTAAATAATCTACGATAAATGTATTTTTATTTGTATTGTTTGGTGGTGCGCCTCCCCAATTTACTTTTAATGTATCTTTGCCGCCAGGCAGGAATTCAACTTCGTAAATTCCAGGTCCATTATTAAATGAACCATAGGCAAGATAAGTAGGACTTACAGTGTAATCTACGCCAACAGGTTGAGTTACCATAACCCTATCATATATTTTCACACTTCCCTGGTCGTCAATAAAGTTTATTGGTGTTTTTGCTTGTGTTTTATTTTGACTATTGTCTAATATTGTTAATGAATCTGGTCTGTATCGTCCGCCGTATTGTTGAATTGTGAAATCAAATCCAAATCCCAAAGTTCCGTATGCTGGGGGCAATGTTGACAATGTATAACAATATGCTGGATCTTTATCTCGGAAACTTCCAGTGCTAAAGTTACCAGTTCTGGTAATTACTTCTCGGTTATTAATTAAACCAAAAGTAACTTCTTTTCCAGATATTGAATCAACTACGACTGTATCAGAAAGAACGAAACTTGCTCCATCTTCAGTAAATGCACCACGATATGGAACAACGCATGGTTGGTCTTCGAAACTTAATAAGGCATCAAATAAAACTTGTTTTGTTTCTAAATCAGTAAGTGTCGCTCTTTGTCTATAAAGTCCGAATTTAAAATCTTGAGATGAACTACGACCTGCAAATGTAATTGATGATTCATTCCAATATGGGGAGAAATTCAGTTGTAAAATATGACCTGCAAAATTCTTAAGTAATCGGTCTCTGTCAATTGCATACATTTTGAAATTAAATAAACCACCTAATTTCAAGGAATCTTCTGGTGTTATTACCACTTTGAATTCTGGGTCATCAGAAACGGTGTTTGCTGATGGTCGAGTAGAAGCAAAATTTGGAAGACCAGCACCACCATCATTCATTTTTGTAGGTGTCGGTTGAGTATAATCGCCCTCATCATAAGCTAATACTTTATAGTAATAAGGCACATTGTTTATTAATTGCTCAGTTTTTGTGGGGTCTTCGTTTTTATCAATTTTGCCATCATTATTATCATCACCAATATCAACAAATGTTCTGTTATTCGTTATTTTAGTCATATAAGGAATAATTGCCTCATTAATTGCTCGTTGAGATTGTTCCCATTCTGGGAATTCAACTGTTACTTGTCCCCTTTGAATAAATGTATAAAGCGAATCTAATACTTCATCTACGTGATTTGTATCTGTCATTTGTTGTAATATTGAACGATTTGTCAAAATATCAATCACATAACCAGATTTCCCGTTAATTACAGAAGTACGCAATGTCTTAGTTAAATATACAGTGTCTATAGTTGTTCTTACAGTATATTTATTAGGAGGATTGGAAACACTATCGATGTATGTTTTACCAACGATTCCATCAGGGAATTTCGATAAAATACTATCTTGCAAATATTTCTTCGATATTTCAATTGTATTATGACGGTAAAATAATGGATTATATGGAACTAATGCTTTATTTAAATAAGCAACTCCAACCATTACGCTATCAAAAAGTTTTAAATGAGAATTTTGTGTCCAAGTAATTGCACCTTGACTTAAATCAACACCGTCTTCTTTTAACATTTTTGTATAAACACCGGACCAAGGTTGAGTAAATTGGGATGTATCAATTTGAGCAATATATGGGTATGCGGTGTTGGTTTGTGCCATAACACTTGCTCTGGATGCAAGTTGAACACCATTTGCTAATCTCATTACACGAATAGCCATTGAATCTATCACTTTACCAGATGCATCTGTATATGGTCCAAGAATTCTCATTTCATCAATAAATGGCATACTTGTATTATTTGGGTCTGTTCCTGCTCTTTTTGTAGATTTCCAAAATGGTTTTGGAAGTTCAAATGAAGCAACTTGTTTCCAACCAAATGGACCTTTTCCTCGTGGATATAAATTATCTCCAATCATTTGATTGACATTAAAAGTATCTAAGTTGTCTCTTCTCGCCCGATAAATTTTAAATCCTAAAAAAGCAAGACCTTTCTCATATGCATCATAAGACATTTCCGCAGTAGAATCCCATTGAATTATTACTCCATTGTTAATAGGTTTGATTGATGTAATAACACTTCTATCCGGTGGAGTCGGTGCTCTAAAGTTATTATCATATACTTCTTGAGCAAATTTATCTTTTCTAATTAATTCAGCAAGATCTTCTTCAGTTCCATCTGCGTCTTTTCCTTTAGCAGTATTTGCTACAATAATACCTACAACAACACGTGCTGTATCGTTTGGACGCATATTAAATGGACCAGTTGCCATTAAAATTCTTTTGTCTCCTGCTCCATTATCACCATCACGTAAACCTGAAGACATAAAATTATATCTTGCTTCTGATTCTTGCAAATCTTCATTTATATTCCAATTACGAAATGTAACAAGTCCTAATTGTTCTGAATTACTATAAACTTTTTTATCATTTCTTGGATAACCTTTTGCATCTACTGCTGGTGATTCAAGGAAGTCAAATCCTAAATAACCAAAGCCCTTATTTGTTTCGCCACGGTCGCCTTGTGACCATTGAATAGCTAAATTTAATGAAGGATCTGTTTCATAAAATTTTACTCTATCATTTGCTGCACCTTGTGCAGTATTTGGTGATAATGCAATGTCAATGTCCATTACTGGTGCTAACCAACATTCTTTTAATTCATTATCACTCTTGTTCATCATTTTATAAACTATGTATATAAAATCTTTATAATCTCCAAAACCCCATGAATAAATTGTTTGTTCATATTGAATTCTTAATGGAAACCCTTCAGACTTCATTCTTCCAACACCACCTTCATAATAATTTAGATCCGTATCTTTAAATGTTGCAAAAATATCTTCGCCTGAAATAAACGCAGGACCTTTTGGATAACTTTGTTTTGTTCTCTCGTCATTGTTATAAATAAAATATCCAAAATATCTATTTGATTTTAATGTATCAGTTTGCGAAGCATCCCAAATAGGCCAATTATATTTATCGGCTGATAGCAAAGGTGTTCCATCTGATTTGAAATCAATTGAAAATACAGTACGATATTTGTAAATGTCACTTTGGTCGAGTAAATCACCATCTTCAATTCGACCTGGTACCATCCAAGACCTACCAGAATTTGGATTATATGATACTTCAACTAATTTTTTCAAATCATTTGGATCTGAAGAACCTGGTCTTTGTTTCTTAGCAGCAAACCAAATTCCACCACCAAAAATATATTGATTCGCAGAACCACGAGGCCAAAATCCACCTCCAATGTTATTTTGAACATCCAAACCAAAAATACCGTAATTCGTGGTATAAAACTGTATGTTACTTACAGTATTTTTTTGAACATCAAACACATATTTATAATCTTTCTGCATTTGATTTTTTTCTTGCTCCTTATCCTTCTTGCTTTTCATATTCTCAGGAGCAATAGCAGCAGATAATATAAAACTATTTGCGATAAAAATCGCCAACATCATTATAATTTTTAATTTTTTCATCTTTATTCCTCTTATTCGTTAATTAATTAAATCGAATCATAAAACCAGCATAAATTGTTCGTGGTGCTGAATAATTGCCCAAAAACGAAAGTGCTGTTTTAACATATTTCATATATGATTCGAACTTTTCAGCCTGTGTTACTACTCCATTTTTGTCAAAATCGGAATTTACATTGTAATAGCGATTTCCAAATTTATCATATTGGTCTGACATAAATGTTTCAGGATTGTTATAGCTTGCTTCTTTATACCAAGGTGTAGAACTAAAATCACCTATTCTTCTATTTAACGTTACGCCATTATCAATCGGGTCACCAGTCGCAGAATAAACGGCTGTGGGTACTGTTCTATTAAATAAATTATAAATATCAACAAAAAATTCAATTGCTGTGTTGCCTAATGATTCGCCCACGATATCTTTCAAATAGAATAATTTTGAAATACGTGAACTTACAGTCCAAAATGATGGTTGACGTTCAGCGTTATATTCACCCAGTAATTTACCATCTTTGTCAGTTTTTGTATATGGGAAACCGCTACGGTAGGAACCTGTGAAATTAATATTTGCATTTTGTAATATTTTCATTCCGAATATTGAAGGTCCTTCATCACGTCCCCAAATGAAGTTTACATATCCTTTCAAGGAATGTCTCAAGTCCCATGGTTGTGGATAAGTTGCTAATGGAAATGCAAATTTATCTGTATAAATATCTCTTGGTGCACTAAAGTTAGATTCTGGATTAGGTGCAGTTCCGTCTACTTTCGAATATGTATAATTCAAAACAAGAAGTAAATGGTCGCCTGCCGGTTGTTTCCGCAATTCAAATTCAACGCCACGTGTATTTCCATACTCTGATGTGGAATATATATAAAATGGAGTTGGGCTTGCTGGTATGTATGTTGCACCTAATTGGCTATATAAGTCATTGTAATAAGCAGTTACACCTAAAGCGAATACATCGTTAAATTGTTGATTATATGCAACTTGATAAGCATTTGTTCTTTGTGCATCCAAATTTGGATTTCCGATTGGGCTTCCTCCACGTAAGATATCTTGTGCAAAATTGTCATACATATATTGATATTGTGGAGTTTTGAAATATAAACCATAAGCAATAGATAAAATAGACCTATCTGTTATTGGATAAGCAATATTAATTCTTGGTGAAATTTGGTATTTCACTGATGCTTTTGTAAATCCTGTATCAGAAGTAATTGGTATGAAGGTATTTGATGCAACTCTGTAATCTTGATTTGGGTCAACAAGGTCTAATCTCAAACCTGGACTAATTATTATTCCTTTATATGAAATTTGGTCTTGAATATAATAACCTAATTCTCTTGGTTCATTTGGTTTGCTTGTTTTATCCCAAACTTTTTGATTTTCTGCATAAATATTGCCGCCAAATCTATCAGTGTAGATATCATAGAATGGATTTCCGTCGTACGGTGCTCCATTATAATGATATTCTAATGTGTAAAGTCTTAATTGGAAACCAGTTTTAAAAATATGTGAAAATTCACCAGTGCTAAAAGCGTCAGTATAGTGCCCATCTGCTTGCCAATAAGAACCGTAGCGGAAGCTTACTCCGGTTGCTGTTCCGGAAGTTGCAAATATACCCGAAAGTCCATATGGATTATTAGTTCCACCACTATATCCTTGACCTTCATAATATCCTGTTAAAGGATTTCGTTTCGGAATATCACTGAGTAAATATCCATCAGATGTTTTACCTACACTTGAAAGTCCTGTAAACTCGTCAAGGATTTTATCACCTACTACTCTTCCACCCGATACTGGCGCTTTGATTAATGAATCGCCATCGATTATGTATTGGTCGTGTGGTTCCAAAATCTTAAAGCCGGTGAAGAAATCTGGTCCATTTGTATTTATTTGATGTGTTGTTTGGTCAATATCTCTTCTTCCTGTAATATCATTATTAGTATTTTTTGATAATGTAAATTCATAGAAGCTCGAAGAACTTAATGTATGATTGATTCTTGCAATAAAGTTATTAACGATTTGGTTACCAACTGGCAATTTAGCAAGATTTTCAGGTACTCCATTTGATTGACCATTTAATATACCAGGATTTGTTGCATATAACCAAGACCAACTTCCAAATTCTGCGGAGGTTACGCCATATTGTGTTCCTAATATTAAACCAATATTGTCAGTTATTGCAAATCTCATTCTAAATGTTATATTTTTAACCCAAGTACCTTGATGGTCAATAAGTCCTAAATTATTTCCTGCTGGGTCATATATTTCGTAACTATTTCCACGATATTTTTCATTAAATAAATATGTTGATAAATAGAAAGTCGAATTTTTTAAGAAAGGTAATTGCATCGGTCCACCAATACCAAAATCTATGGTATTTTCTTGACCACCTTGTAATTTAGCACCTTCACCTGCTTGAACGGGAACAAATTTAGTATCTTGACGCACTAAATCAAGCCCAAATGCTTGCCTACCGTATAAAGCTGGAACGTCTGTTCTGTAACGTAATAAACCTTCGTACCTGTCTGTTCTTCCTGTTTTTACAACGTTATTTACAACGCCACCTTGTGCTTGTCCGTATTCTGCAGAAAAGCCACCAGTCAATACTTGAACTTCTTCTGTTCCGAAAGCTGAAACCATAGGATAATATCCTGTTCCACCAAAACCCATTCCACCAGTAAATTGATTACCGACATCAAGTCCATCAACCCGGATTTGAGTTTCAGATGAGCGCATACCACGAATGTTGAAACCATCACCGGCATTTCTTACGCCCGCACTTAATCCAACTATTGCTGTTACGCCTTCGGCAGAAGTTCCTGTTACTTCACTTCCACTATATGTGGTTTGTTTGCCGACAGCATCTTTCGAGACCATTGCTTTTCTGTCTGCAGTTACGGTGATTGTTTCACCCATAACGCTTTCATCTTGCAATACTATATTGATTTCTGTTGTTTCGTCGGCTGAAATTCGTACTTTTTTTACAACTTCTTTTTTACCAACGGCACGAACCAATACATCGTAGCTTCCAGCAGTAATATTTACAACTGTAAATGAGCCGTCTTTATTTCTTACAGCTGCACCTAAAGTTGTACCTTGTACTCGAACTGTAGCACCGATTACAGGTTTTCCATCTTGATCTACTACTTTACCTTTCAATATCCCATAAACACTGGCAAATGTTGATAAAGGTACAAGTAGTAAAATGATAATTAAACTTAAATTAAGTATCCGTCTTAACATTTTAAGAACCTCTGTTTTATTCATAAAAATTAGAAACACTGTAAATTTATTAAATTAACGTATTATGTTCAACACTTCAGTCATAGTTTTATTTGCATCTTTCAAAACAATGTAATATGTGCCATTTTGGAACTTTGCTGTATTAATATTAAATGAGTGCGTTCCTCCATTTACAAATCCATTATAAACATTACTTACAACATTTCCTAATAAATCAGTTACAAATATTTGTAAATTACCATCACCTACGGTATTGAAATCTATTGTTGTATTATCGTTTGCGGGATTAGGAAATACTCTATTAAATTTTGTAATGTTGGATGTATTATTATCCTCAACACTAACAACTGGATTGAAGTGACCAATTGCAACGTGTTGTTTTCTTAAATAACTTCTTGCCGCAGTAAAGTATGCCGAGCCTGATTCTTCACCAGGTAGAAGTATTGTATGTAACATTAGTATTGGAATATTTTGCAATGTATTCGGAATTATTTCTGGCATATGTGTATCACGTTCTAATATTGCACTTTCAGTTATATTTACTGGTGCTGCCCAAGATGAAGAGCCTACGCTATAAGTAGAGATAAAAATATCGCTTGTAGTATAAGTGTAATGATCAGGATCTGTCCAATTTACTCCAACTAAATCAATATATTTCAAAACTATATTTTTTTCATCTAATGTTTTAGCTAATTCAACTTCGACATCAACACCACTTGCAACGCTTGCTCCTGTATCATCTAAATAATTAACCCAAAGACCATTTACATCTGCTATTTTTGTTACTGACCAATTCTTTGTTTCAGCTTCAAATTTAATAACTATTATTTGGTGCATATTATATGCGTAATCTTTTGCAGCATTTGTTTCAAAGAAATATGTTGCAAAGTATACATCTCCATTTTTCAATACTGTGAAATCTTTTGAATAATATCCCATTGAACAACTATCTGGATCCAAGCCAAGACTTGTTGCGTAATCCCTTAATAATTGTGGTGGCATAATTTCAAAATCGCTCCAAGTATCCCCATTATCTGTTGATGTTGAAAATCCAATTTTTACTGATTTGTGTTCTGGTGTAACAACAAAGTTGCCTGTAACTCCTAAATATAATACACCATCTTCTCTTTTCCTCAATCCAATTAATTCATTTGGACGATAAACAACAGAATCTACTGGATAAAATTTGCTACTTCTCCAAGCACTTGGTATATCTATTTTTGCTGGGTCTAATTCAATTGTTTTTCTGTATCCAATATTGCCATTATCAGTTAAGCTACCTCCAGCTGTTGGAGTTAATGCATCAACAGCAAATATGTATAAATTACCATTACCAAGTGTACCAGATGTAACACCAGCATCCGAAACTCCCCAATCATATGATGTTCCATTTACAATTGCCTTATTATCGATAATATTTGCGGAACCATCTTTTGTTGAGAAAAATCCAGTTAAATAACCATTCCAAGTTCCTGCAGCTTCGAAAACTAATGATGAAGTATAACCAAATGCAATTTCATTGTTATATTTAAATGATGATAATGAAGGATAACGTGCTCCACCATATTGGTCTTGCAATTCGTTATAAAGTATATATGCATTTGGATCCCAAGTATTTCCCATATCTGATGACATTCTCAAAAAGATATTATTTTTTGTATTACTTGCATCTACACCAATTTCATCGGGATTAAACGAGCCTCTTTTTATCGTAGCTAAAATATCGAATTCTGGGTCCCAAATAAATGGTGTTGTGCTTCTTGTATGGTACGAAAGAGAATTTGCTAATGAATCAAATACAAAAAATTCTACCGCTTGCAATTTGTTTTTTGAAACTTTTCCATAGAGTTTTTCGTAATTAAAATCTGAGTAACCAACACATTCTGGCATTTTTTCTAAAGATGTTTTTGCCAAAATTGGTTCGTAATTTTTTGTGTGTGAATATGCACTTACGATTGCGAAGAGAAGTGCTATTACGGTTATTGAAATGTGTTTTAAATTAATCATCATAACCTCTGATTTTTTAATAAAAAAAATTTAATTTTTGTTTTTTCATTAATATAAACTTGTAAATTAATAAGATTTTTTAACAAAAAAAAATCTTTTTGCAATTAAAATGCAAATCTTAGTCCATAAATTAGCGAAATTGTAGAATTTATATTATTTTTTGTAGTAGAATTCGTTCCACTTCCCGAGAATAATTTAGCATCACTTCCAAGTGTTAAATCTATTGATTTTGTCAATTTATATTTTGCTAATATTTTCAATGAACTTAAAAATCCGTAATCACTTGCTCCGATGCTTATTCTCGATGATAAAATAAAGTTATCAAAATTGAACATACTTCTTTCGTAATAAATTCCAGCCCAAAATAAATCTTTATTGGTCAAAGAAGTTCCTTCTACTCGTACTAACACATTGTTTTCATCGAAATTCTCAATTTTAACCAAAGTTCCGCCTTCTATTCCTTTATTAATCATAATATATTTATCTTCGGACGTCACAAACTGCATATACCCTGTTTCCAAGCCCACTTTTGAATAATTATCAATTTCTGCTCCGACACTTTGCGTAAATGAATTAATTATTTGTTTTTTCTTTGTTACTCCAAAAGTAAATAAATCATAACCAAAAAATGAGTTCAAATCAAGCAAGATATTCGAAGATACAATTGTATTTGAATGATATTTTGGAAATATTCGATTGGAAAAGGGGTTCGAATCAAAATTCAAATTTGCGTTTTCTGATAAATCATTTAAATTATTATTTTTAAAATTATTTAGGCTTATATTGTTTAATGCTATGCTGGAATTATCTTTTTTGAAATTAAACGAGTTTGAATTATTTTTGCCCAAATTTGTTTCAATTATTCGATTTTCTTTTCCAATGTCAGTTCCTTCATTTGTAACTTTATTAGCAGACAATTCTGTACTCGAACTTGTAAAATTATTATTTTCCAAGACTGAATTATTGGCAATATTCGATTTTGCCATTATTTGATGATTTGAATTGTCTATTTGATTATTATTGCTATGATTCAAAGAAAGTGAGTTGTTTGCAATTGAGGAATTGGAATTATTTTCTTTAGATATTATTTTTTTTTCGTTAACTGATTTTTGAGATGAATGAATAATATTTCCTGCTGTCAATTTTTCACTTCGTAAAATCAAAGGTTGGGTTTCGGAACCTTGATTTTTCATATTTCTTTCAATTAAAAAAGAGGGCGATTTTATCTGGTACAAATTCAGTAAGATTCCGGAAATAATTAAGAAAGTAGCGACCAGTGAATATTGGAAATATATTTTTTTTCTTTTTTTCTTTTTTTCAGATAAATAATTATCTGCTTGCATTTTTTCTATAATTGTATTCCCTACAGAATCCAAAAATTCTTCAGGGAAATTGAAGTTTTCATTATCATTTTTCATTTCGAAATTTATATCAACAAAATTTTGAAAATCTTGTTGAAGTTCTTCGTCTTCATTTAAGATTTCTCTTAAAATTTTGTTGTCTTCAGGAGTAATTTCCCCGTCAAGATAATCAAATATTAACTTATGCTGTTTCATTTAATTCCTTCATAATCGGTTCAAGTAATTCTTTTAATCTAAGACGAGCTCTGAGAACACGAACTTTTGCAAGTGATAAATCAATACCCAAAATTTCAGCAACATCTTTGTATGGCAATCCTTCCATATCTTTTAAAACTACTGCTTCTTGTAGCGATAAAGGTAATTTACTAATTTGTTCTGCAATGTGTTCTCTTAAACCAATTTTTAGATAATGCTTTGGATGAAATCCGTAGTCATTTTCACCAATAGATTGAGTATGCTTACGTTTGCGTATATAATTTATACAAGTATTATGGGCTATTGCATAAACCCAACTCCCGAAATTTGTTCCATTAAATGTTTGTCTTCGTTCGTATACTCGAATGAATGTTTCTTGGTAAGCATCTTGTGCACTTTCTTCATCATTCAAAATTCTAAAACAAAATCTATAAATTGGTTTGCTAAAAACGGAATATAACAAAGTAAATGCCTCGA
This sequence comes from uncultured Chloroherpeton sp., assembly GCA_964500435.1. GTDB lineage: Bacteria > Bacteroidota > Ignavibacteria > Kapaibacteriales > UBA2268 > GWF2-33-9. Next base: position 106,504 of record CAZCNL010000007.1, read on the forward strand.
CACTGCCATTTTTGAATTCAATAACAGCATTTTCAATGTCCGCATTTGTGATATTTTTTTTGTTATTTTCCATTTTTAACATTTGTCTTAAATATAAATACAATTGAACGTATTAAAAAGTTACAAATGAATTTAATTTTTTGTGTTTTAGTGATTTATTTTTAATTTAATTCTTTATTTTAATTAAGATTACAAAATTACGAATTAATTTTTCAAGTATCTAACATTTTATTATAAAAGGAATTTTCATCCTTTTACTTTGATTAATTGTTCTTAAAATTTTCATAAAAAAAAGAGGTTATAAAACCCCTTTTAAATTTCTCGCTTTTTACATTTTCTTACGTTTCTTTTTAGGAAAACTACTTGCTGAATTCGATTTTGAATGTAGAGAACTTGATTTATGTTTTTTATAAACATCATTTCTTGATTGCTTGTTATCTCTTGTATATGAATTTTTACGTGTTTTATTTCGGAAATTATCTTTTGGTGCTATTTGCACATTTTCTTCAATTATAATGTTGCTGTCGAAGCTGTCGTTTTTCTTATCAATTGTCATTTTTAGCAAAGCAGCGGCAACATCAATGGAAGAATAATAATCTCCTGTAATTTCTTCAACTAAAGCAATGAATTTCTTTAAATTTTCTTTTTCAATAATTTGGACTAACTGTTGGCTTAATTGGTTAAATCTTGTTGCATCCAAATCATCAATTGTCGGAATTTGATGGCGCACTAATTTAATATTGTTGATTCTTTCAATACTTTTCAATTTTTGAATTTGACGAGCGGTAACAAAAGAAAATGCGATACCAGTTTTACCTGCACGCCCAGTCCTTCCTATACGATGGATATAATCTTCTTCATCTTGTGGTAAATCGAAGTTGAATACTGCTTCAATATTATTGACATCTATTCCTCGTCCAGCTACATCAGTTGCAACGAGTACTTCAATAACTCCAGTTTTAAAGCCATTCATAATCTTTTCTCTTTGTCTTTGGTTCATATCGCCATGCAAGCCCTCTGCAAAATATCCTCTGGTCTTCAAATTTTCAACTAATGTGTCGACTCCGGACTTTGTATTGCAAAACACAAGTGCTAATTTTATACTATGCAAATCTAACAAGCGTGCTAATGCTTCTGTTTTGCCCGATTCTTTGATTTCGAAATAGTATTGTTCGATTTTTGGTGTATTTGATTGTTGATGAGTAACGTCAATTCGTACTGGATTTTTTTGATAAGTTTTCATTAATTTAATTATAGCCTCGGGTAAAGTTGCCGAAAACATAATTGTTTGCCGTTCTTCTGGTGTATCTCGCAAAATATATTCAATATCGTCACGGAAACCCATATCGAGCATTTCATCGGCTTCATCTAATACTACAAATCTAACATTGCTCAAATGTAAAGTACCTCTGCTTAAATGATCCATTACTCTACCAGGTGTACCGATAACAACTTGTGGATATTTTTTTAATGATTTGAATTGTCGGTCAATTTCTTGCCCTCCATAAATTGGTACAACAGAAAAAGATTCTTTTAATTTCGCAAGTTTTCGAAATTCATCCGTAACTTGAATTACAAGTTCTCGTGTTGGACACAAAACAATGGATTGCACATTTCTTGAATTAACATCGATTTTTTCGATTATTGGAATTGCAAAAGCTGCTGTTTTACCCGTCCCAGTTTGTGCATGACCTATAACATCATTACCTTGTAATAAAATTGGTATTGATTCTGATTGAATCATTGAGGCTTCCTCGAAGCCCATATCTGCAATAGCTTGCAGTGTTGTGTCTGACAAACCAAATTTGTCAAATGTTTGTTTTTTCATTAATTTTTCTTGGAAAAAAAGTTTACGCTTAATTATTAAGCAATTTAATATTTATCTATTTAAATGTGAATTAATTCTATTTGTTAATTTTTGGAGATAGTAAATTTTATGTTTATTGGATTGAGGATTAAGTTAATGACTTAGATGTTTATATTTATTATTATAAACAATAAAATAAATCGAATTCATTAATTAAGTTTAATGAACTCGATTTATAATAAAGTTCAAAGGAAATAGTTTTACGCTTCGTTCTCGTCAATAACCCAAACTTTAATTGTTGTGAAGACTTCAGGATGGAATTTGATTTTTACATCATAAATCCCGAGAGTTTTGATTGGTTCATCCAACAAGATATTGCGTTTATCAATTTCAAAGTTTTCTTTGGCAAGCATTTCAGAAATTAGCTGATTTGTAACTGACCCATACAAATTTCCTTCTTCGCTGACTTTCATTGGAATTGAAAGTTGCAATTCTGAAATTGTAGCAGCAAGTTTTTCAGCATTTTCTTTTTCTTGAGCCATCTTTGAAAGTGTTTTGCGCTTTTCTATTTCAATCCTTTTTAAAGAAGAATCAGTAGCTAAATAAGCTAATTCTCTTGGGAATAAATAATTGCGTGCGTAACCATCTTTGACGTTAACAACATCACCAATCATCCCAAGATTTTGTACATTTTTTCTTAAAATTATTTTCATTTTAACTCAAAATTTTTCTAGTAACAAAAATTTATTCTTTGTCAGCATCAATTTCAACTGCTTCATCCTCTACGATAACAGTATCTTCTTTTTTATCATCTTTATCGAGTACAGGAGGAACAAATGATTCTTGACCTTCTTCCATTGCTCTTTTAGCTCTTAACTCTAATAATTTTTTATCTACTTGTAAAGTTAAGTGTCTTAAAATTGTGTCATCCAAAGTTAAATAACGTTCTAATTGTGGAACGAATTCAGGCAATACCTCAAATAAAGCGTGGACATAAAATCCATTATGCTTTTTGTTGATTGGGTATGCAAGTCTTCTTCTTCCCCACTTGTTGATTTCTTGAATATTACCACCATTATTGGTAACTTGGTTTAACACTTTTGTTATCACAGCTTCGATATCGTTATCTTCGAGAGCTGCATTTACTATGAATGTAGTTTCATATAATCGACGTTCACTCATTTAATCTCCATCCGGATATTTTTTCAAATATAGAATACAAATTTACGAAAGTTTCTTTAATTATTAATATTTCTACTAATATAAGAAACTAAAATTGATTTAAAAATCTTTTATCATTTTCATAAAGCAACCTTATGTCATCGACACCAGTTTTAAGTAATGTCACTCGTTCGATTCCAAAGCCGAATGCATATCCTGAATATATTTCTGGGTCAATTCCACCATTTCTGAGCACATTTGGGTGTACCATTCCGCATCCAACTATTTCCAACCAACCTGAATTTTTACATACTCGGCATCCTTTTCCACCACACAAAAAGCAAGTTATATCCATTTCGGCGCTTGGTTCTGTGAATGGGAAAAATGATGGTCGAAATCTAAATTTGCTATGTTCTCCGTACATTTTTTTTGCGAAAACCATCATCGTTGCTTTTAATTCTGCGAAGGAAACATTTTTATCGATATAAAGTCCTTCTATTTGGTGGAATTCTGCTAAAGAACGTGCGTTTATTGATTCGTTTCTATAAACTCTCCCTGGCATAATACTTCGTATCGGTGGCTTCATTCCATTCATTACACGAATTTGCACGGGCGAAGTATGCGTACGTAATAACAAATCTTTCCCATTTTTAATGAAGAAAGTATCTTGCATATCTCGTGCTGGATGGTCTGGCGGAAAATTCAATGCATCAAAATTATGAAATCCATCTTCAATGTCCGGACCTTCAGCGACTGCAAATCCCATTTCGACGAAAATATTAATCATTTGGCTCATCGTTTGCATCACAGGGTGATATGAACCAACTGTATTATATCGTCCAGGTAACGTTAAATCAATATTTGACTTACTTTCGCTTGCGGCTTCGATCTTTTCTTTTAATTCATTATAAGCATTTTCAACGAATTTTTTGAGAACGTTTAGCTCTTTTCCTAAAATTGGTTTTTGCTCAACTGGTGCTTCTTTCATTTTATCAAAAAGGACTTGAACCTTGCCTTTTTTTACAAGATATTCAAGCCGAAAAGCTTCTAAACTTTTCATATCTTTAATTGAGGTTAATTTTTCCTCAATTTCTTTGCGTAATATGGGTACTAATTCAAGCATTAAATTAGTTTGAAACCTTATCAACGATTGATTTAAATACTTCAGGACGTTGCATAGCAAAATATGCAAGCACCTTGCGATTTATTAAAATGTTATGCTTTTTTAAATCGTTCATTAATTTGGAATATGTTGTTCCGTTTAGTCTTGCAGCAGCATTAATACGAACAATCCATAAGCTGCGGAAACTGCGTTTCTTTAACTTTCTGCCGACATAGGCATGTGAAAGACCTTTTTCGATGTGATTTTTCGCAATCGTCCAAACGTTCTTTCTCCTTCCCCAAAAGCCTTTCGCTAATTTGAGAAAGCGTACACGTTTGCGATGCGATGCTACTTTATTGGTTGCACGTGGCATTTTTACTCCTAAAATTTGTTTAACATTATGATTGAGGAGAGCATCTGACCTCAAAACATATTTGATTTTTAAAGAACTTTGTGAAATAAATCTTGTTTATTTCATTGCCAACATTCTTTTGATTCCAGCTTCGTTCGTTGGATGAACTAGCGTGGATTGGCGTAGATTCCTTTTTCTTTTGCGAGATTTCTTTGTTAAAATATGGCTAATGAAAGCTTTTTCTCTCATTATCCGCCCGCTTCCAGTTACTTTGAATCTCTTCTTGGCTGCGCCTTTGCGTTTCATCTTTGGCATTTTTTCACCCAAAAAGTTGGTTAATTAAATAATTTTTTTTAATTTTCAATTTGATTTTTGTTACTTTTTGCAAATTGAAATTTTAAAGATTTGCAATTTACGAAAAAAAAATTAAATCTCGATTTTTTTCAATCGAATTTTTAAAAATTTTAGTATTACTAATTCTAATCGATTTTTTGTACTTCTTTCTCTTTGGTTTGTTTTTTTGCTTTTATTTTGTCCGGTGATAGTACAACACTAAGCTTTTTCCCTTCTAATCGAACTGGTGAATCGATTTTTGAAATATCGGCAACTGCTTCTACAAACTTATTTAGTAGCTCTTGACCTACTTCTTGGTGTGTGATTTCTCGTCCACGAAACATTACAGTAGCTTTTACTTTATTTCCATCTTCGAGAAATTCTCGTGCATGCCTTACTTTAAAATTGAAATCATGTGTTGCAGTTCTCCAAGTAAATCTCAATTCTTTCATTTGTTGAGATGCCTGCTGTTTCTTTTGGATTTTTTCCCGTTTTTGTTGTTCGTAAATAAATTTTGAATAATCCAATATTTTGCAAACTGGTGGATTTGCTGCGGGTGATATTTCAACTAAATCTAATTCCTTTTGTTCTGCTAATCTCAGTGCTTCTGCAACAGTAACAATACCAAGCATTTTGCCGGTATCGTCTATTAATCTTATTTCTTTTGCTCGTATTTGATTATTTAATCTGTGCTTAGTTTTTGCATCTTGATTTGATGGAGTTGGTCTGTTATATGTTTTCAATCTTCCTCATTTTTTATTTATAATACTTTATCTTTAAATAAATTGCAAATTTAAGAAATTTCTCTAAAACTTATAAAACGTTTTTTAAAAAAAATTATTTATTCTTTAATAATTATTCTTGTTTATTACCTTTTCTTAAAGAAACATTTTATTAAAATAATCGTATTAATAATTCGAGTTCTATTTTATTAAATTTGTATTATTAATTCACTAAAATTAAGGAAAATAAAATGTCAGAATATCCTAATCAATTTCAAGCACCACCACCTTATATTCCGATGGCAAAAAGAAAACGCAGTTGGATTCTTCCAACCATTTTAATTGCTATAATACTTTTTTTAATTTCTTTACCATTTATTATAATTGGTGGTATTGTTGGTAAATTTTCAACTTTCGAATCAAAACCTATTGAAATCAATTCTAACACTGTATTAACGATTAATTTAAACTCATTCAGCGAAGCTCCAACAAATAATCCATTTCAACTTTTTTCTGAAAATGAAGTTCGTAACACCTTGTTTGATATCGTTAACTCAATTAAAGCCGCAGCAGAAGACAAAAATATCAAAGGCATTGTTTTAAAACCTGGGTTAGGTATGTATGGTTTCGGGAAAGCGAAGGAAATTTCCGATGCTTTAATTAATTTTAAAAAATCCGGAAAATTTATCTATGCTTACTTACCTTGGGGAAACGAGAATACTTTTTATATTGCAAGCGTTGCTGATAGTATTTTCGCACCAAGTATGGGCTTTGTTGAAATGAATGGTTATGGTTTGTCTACTATATTTTTCAAAAACTTTTTCGACAAAATTGGTGTTAATTTTTATGTCGAGCATTTCGAAGATTATAAATCTGCTGGCGAGCAGTTCAGTCGTGCTAATTATAGTGATTCTTCGAAAAAACAATTACGTCTATTAATTGAAGAAAGATTTGACGAGTTAATTAGCCAATTATCAAAGAATAGAAATATTGATAAAAAAATACTTCTCGATGCTATTAATCGTGGTCAATATACTATTGACTCTTTAATGAAACTTGGTTTAGTTGATGGTATTGCAACACCTAAAGATTTCGAAGATAAAGTATTTTTCAAAGTTTTTGGGAAAGAACCAACCGGCAAAGAATGCGATGAAAGTGATAATTCAAAAGGTAATTGCAAAGAAAGAGTTAATTATTTGGATATAGCTGAATATGCGGGGACTTCGCCAAAAGTTAAAGGTGATATTTACGATAAATCTACTAAAATCGCAATAATACAAGCTTCGGGAGCAATTTCTTCTGAATCGCAAGATATCAATATTGCGTCAAATAATGAAGGAATTACAGATGGACGTATGGTAAATTATTTAGAAGAAGCACGTAAAGATAAGGATGTTAAAGCAATAATCATAAGAATTGACAGCCCAGGTGGAAGTGCCCTTGCAAGTGATAATATTTGGCAAGAAATAATGAAAGTTCGTAAAGAAAAACCAGTTTATGCATCGATGAGCGATGTTGCCGCCTCAGGTGGTTATTATATTTCTATGGCTTGCGATACAATTGTCGCTTATCCGCAAACAATAACTGGTTCTATTGGCGTAATTTCTATGATTCCTAATGCAAGTGGCTTGCTTAATAAAATTGGCTTAACAAGCGATACCATAAACGTTGGAAATAACTCTCAATTTCTCAACGGAGCTTATCCTTTTACTGAATATGATAAGAAAAAGTTCCGTGATGCAATGCAAACTATTTACTTTGATTTTGTAAGTAAAGCAGCAAAAAGCCGTAAAAAAACATTTGAAGAGCTTCGCTCTGTTGCTAAAGGACGTGTTTGGACCGGACAAGATGCTTTAAAAGTCGGACTCATCGATGTGCTTGGAAATTACCAAGACGCAATCAATATAGCGAAAAAACGTATAGGTATTCCAACTGATAAAAAAGTTTTGGTTGATATTTATCCTAAACCTGGCGATAAAATAGAAGAATTTGTGAAATTCCTAAAAAATCTTGGAAATTCAGGTGTTTCCGTTATGAGTTCTTCTTTGTTGACCACTTCAGGATGGAATAATTCTGATTTGGCAACATTTTCCAAAGTCTTAAATGCATTACCAGAAGGATTAAAACAGCAAGTTAAGTATAATATTTCTCTTATGGAAATCAGTAAAAATGAAAATATATTATTGACTATGCCTTTCTATCCATCTATAAAATAAATTCTTAACATAGATTTGATAATTAAAAAGGTTGGCTCTTTCCGAGTCAACCTTTTTTTTAATTTTTTATCAAATGATTGTTAAAAAAAATCAATTTGAATTATATTTTAAGTTGTATAAAATTATTTGTCTAAAAACTAACTGTGCGTAGATGCACCTTTTTCAGGAACCCCCATAATCCGTGCAAATAGTTGCAAGGATGGAAATTGCTCGAATATTATTTTAATAACAACAAGCAGTGGAACAGACAACATCATCCCAGGTATTCCCCAAATAAATCCCCAGAAGACCAATCCAAAAATTACAGTCAACGTGTTAATACTCATATTCGAACCCATTATTATGGGCTCGATAACCGAACCAATAAAAAAATGCAAAACAGTAAGAATTCCCGCAAATAATAAAATCGAACCTAACGAATCAATATTGATAAAAGCCATTAATACAGGAAAAGCAGAGGATATTATTGCTCCAATATTTGGGATATAGCTTAAAACAAAAGTTATAAAACCCCACAACAATGCAAATTGAACCCCAAAAATTATGCAAACTAAATAAGCTGCAAAACCCGTAAATATAGAAATTAATGTTTTAAGAATCAAATAATTATTGATAGATTTTTGTATTCTTTCGTATGATTTGGTAATTTTTGAGTCTGGATTATTATTTTCTACATATGCAAAATATTGTTTATAATTTGCCATTCCGGAAAGAAAAACAATATAATAAAGTAAAAACATCACAAAAGAACTTGTAAAATCTGAAATTGTCGATAGAATTTGAGTTGCCTTTTGACTTATCCAAATTGTATCAGCTTGTGTAATTAATTGTCTATATATTCTATTTAATGAAAGTCTTGAACCAAAGGTATGATTTGCCCATATGAATATTTCATTTATTCTTTGTGAAATTCTTTGAGATAAATAATTTGAATCCGCAATTATATCAACCATTGTTGATTGAATAATCATAAAAATTCCGAAAAGAATTACAATAGATATAAGTAAAATAAATGGGATGATTATCCAATTTGGTATTTTGAATTTCTTCAAAAATTGAACTAATGGTTGAAATAAAGCAGCGGCAAAGAATGCTAAAATCAATGGTATAAGTATTGTGGACATTAAATTTAATAACCAAAATATGATTATTATAAAAATTAATGTAATAATTGTTTTAGTTGAACTATCCATATCTTTTGTAAAGAATTATTAAAGAATTAATAGATTTGCAAAATTATTAAAAAATATTGTAGAAAGGGAAATTATTTGAACAAAGGCGAAGTAATGCAAAAACTAATTTGGTGATAAAATTGCAGGACGCAATTTCTTACCGATAATTGGCACTGCATCATAAACTTTATCTAAATCTTTGAAAATATCTTTAACTTGGTATCGAGGGTCGGGTAATTTTAGTTCTGGTATATAAATATAAGCATTTAAAAGGAACTTGCCACCTTGAATGTTAAAATTACCTGTAATAACTTTATTGCACTGCAGTTTATCAACTACTTTCCACATATCAGATGGATATTGAGGATTCGCCGGGTCAATATTCATTTCAGCGAGTAAAGCTTCGATAGAATCAATTGGAACTATTCTGTAATTGTATTCTTCGGGGTCTTTTTCACGTAAAAACTTGGCTAATGAATCTTGCAGTTGGTAACTCCAAATATTATAATCCATTCTGCCATCAGCATTTTCGAAAGGTAAAATTGCCACTCGAACTTGTCCAGGTACAACTGCATTTGAATTTTGATATACGAAACCTATAATAAATAAGCTAAATAACAATACTACGAAGAACTTTTTCATAACAATCTATCCTTAAAATATGAATTATCTATTGTTGGTATAATCCATTTTCTATAAGGAAATCTTTTGCTTCTTTGAATAATCTTTTAATTTCATCTCCTAAAATTTGAGCTGCATCCCAATCTTCTTCTTTTGCTTTGCCCATCAACTCAATTCCTTTATTAGCAATTTCATCAATTCCAAATTGAAAACAAGAGCCTTTTAAAGTATGAGCAAGTCGATATAATTCTTGTGAGTTTTTCTTTTCAATATACTCTGGCAAACGATGTTCAATATCATCTAACCAAGTATCTACAAATTCTGGTAAAAGCTCTTGAACAAAAGGATCATCAGGTATTTTCATAATTCCTCTATTTTTTATAAATAAAACACCGGAAATGCTATAAGCCGAATTCTGTTCAGGATTGCTCCTTTGGTAATGATTTATCTTGATGTAATGTTGCCATTACATTCGAGCAGGCTACCCGATTGCACAAATTGATGGGATAAATAATCAACCCGCCAATTTACTTCTCGAGCAGAGAAGCCCATAAATGGAATGCAACCATACTTACCTTTGCTTCACGTGGGGTTTACCTTGCATCTAACGTCACCGTTAGATCGGTGAGCTCTTAACTCGCCTTTTCACCATTGCCACTCATTTCCATTTATGGAAATAGTTCGGCTGTATTTTTTCTGTGGCACTTTCCGTGGATTGCTCCACCTTCCCGTTAGGAAGCACGTTGCTCTGCGAAGTTCGGACTTTCCTCAGGTTTATTTTTTATAAACCCGCCATTACCTGCATTTCCGGTAAATTTTCAAATAACTATTTTTATTTAATCGATTTATTTACTTTTTTATTTTTGATAAATTAAAGGTTTACATCCGCATTGTTGCTGTATAATTTGTTTTGCGGCTTCTGCAGATTCCATCGAAGAATAATTGCCAATTACAACTGCATATTTTTTTGTTCCATCGACAACTTTTTCTTCGATTGTAGTGCGTAATCTTTGTTTCAAAAACTTTTCTTTTTCAGCTTCTGCTGCTTCGAGTGTTGTATAAATTCCAACCTGCAACCCATATGTTTTGTTTGTTGATTTGGGATTTTCGTCTGCAACTTGTTCTTTCTTTTCATCATTTTTAGTTGCTTTGCTCGTTTGGTCGACTTGTTCTACTTCCTTTTCTTTCTTATTCTTAGCAGCAGCAATACTTTTGGCGGTGCGAACAACATCCGTAGCAGGTGATAAAAATTCACTTGTTGGATATCGTTTCCTGAAATTGTTTAATTCATATTCAGCTTTTTCTACGTCACCTTTTACTGCATAATATTCAAGCAATCTCCAATATGCATCATCAGCCCATTGGCTTTCTGGATATTTTTGTATAATTTCTTTATAAATATCAACTGCTCGGTCTGCATCTTCAAGAACAACAGCGAGTAATAACTTTACTCCTGGGTCATTTGGGTATTCCACAATTAAATCTGGCAACGCACCTCTTACTTCATTCATTTTCCCTTGTGCGTATTGTTGTAAATATTCTGTTACTATTTTATCTTGCGAAAATGAAAAAGCTGTGAATACAAAAAATAGAACTGCTGTCAATTTGATTAAATTATGTTTCATATTTACCATTTTTGAATTAGTAAAATTAAAAAAAAAATTACAATTATTCAAATATTTCTCGAAATTAATTCAAATAACTTAACATTTGTTTGTTTATTTCGACTTATTTTTTTACATAATGTGAGCCACGGTTTACTCGGTCTTCTATTGCAAAATTTGTAACGGCATATGCTGTTGTTACTCCATTTCTCAATTGAATAATTTCACGGCTCATCTTTGCTTTTCTGTAAAAATCTTCGATTTCGTTTTGTAAATGTCGTAAAGTTTGTTGCGCTCTGTGCATCCTTTGTCGTGTGCGAATTAATCCAACATAATTCCACATTGTATTTTTTATTGTAAGCCAATCTTGTGCAATTAAAGCGTTATCTATTTCTTCTGTTTCATCTTGCCAATCGTTAATTTCAGGGGAATATTCATCTTCTTTTGAGAGTTTCGACACTTCTTTCCCAGCGACATATCCCCAAGTCAATGCTTCCAAAAGTGAGGTTGATGCTAACCGATTTGCTCCGTGAACTCCTGTGCAAGAAACTTCTCCAACTGCATATAGTCTTTGCAATGAAGTTCGCCCTCTTAAACTCACTCCAATTCCACCGCAGGAGTAATGTGCAGCAGGGACAACTGGAATGGGTTCTTTTGTCATATCTATTCCGTATTTCAATAGATATTCATTAATAGTTGGAAATCTGTTAACAATCCAATCGCTATCTAAATGCCGAACGTCTAAATAAACACAAGGATGATTTGTTTCAAGCATTACTTCATATATTTCACGTGCCACAATATCTCTTGGTGCAAGCTCTTTTTGTTCGTAGTTTTGCATAAAACGACGTCCATTTTTATCAATTAATATTGCTCCTTCACCTCGAAGTGATTCTGATACTAAAAATCTATCGTGTTCGGTATATATTGTTGTTGGATGGAATTGAATATAGTGCATATTTAACATTCTTGCACCTGCTCTGTATGCTAAAGCAAAGCCATCGCCTGTCGATTCTTCGGGGTTTGTTGTGTTTATATAAATTTGACCTAATCCACCAGTTGCTAGAATTGTATTATTTGCAAAAATTGGAAATACTTCTCCACTAAGATTATTCAAAATAAAAGCTCCGAAACAAGCTGGCTTTTTGTATATATCTAATGGATTTAAGGAGTGATGCGATAAAGTTAATAAGTCTATTGCGGTATGGTTTGTTAATATTTCGATATTTTTATTGTTTAATAAATATGGAATAATTGCTTCATGGATTGCTTTTCCGGTCTTATCTTTCGAATGTATTATTCTTCTAACTGAATGTGCCCCTTCTTCTGTGAAATCCAAATGTTCTTTGTCATAATCAAACGAGACATTATATTTATCAATTAAAATTTCTTGAACTAATTGAGGTCCTAATTTAACCAATTGGTCAACTGCAGGCTCCCAAGAAGCACCATCTCCGGCAAGTAAAATATCGCTTTTAAGCTTTTCGGGTGAATCATCATCACCTCGGAAAATAATACCACCTTGAGCCCAAGGAGTGCTACCGCTCATTATTTCATTTGTTTTTGTTACAACAATAACTTTGCGACCAGCGTCGGCAGCAGTAAGTGCTGCTATTATTCCTGCTAATCCACTTCCTATTACTAATACTTCAGTTGTTTTCATTATATGCGATGTGTGAAAATTTATAACTTTTAAACGATTTTCATATTAAAAAAGTATAGTTTCAATAAATATCTCATTTTTTACATAAAAAATCTTTTAAAATAATATTTTATTGAGTAATTTTTCTAAAATAAAAACACCCCAAAAGTAATTTTTGCTTTTGGGGTGGAATTTTATTCAAATTAAGAATTTGAAGTATTTCATTAACTTTTTGGTTGCCAATAGCAACGAACTGGCGATTCGATTAGTCCTTCTGTTTTAAGTTTTTTCATTACTTTTTCGACTTCTTTTTTATCAAGTTGAGTTGCTTGGGCAATTTCCCCGTTGCTCATTGGCTTGCCTGCCTTTTTCATTGCATCCAAAATTAATTCTTTTGAATCCATTTTAAACCTTTCATTTTTTAAAATATTTAATTATAACGAATTAATTTAATAATTATCAATCCCAAATTGGTTCACGACCTGGCGTCCAAGGTGCTCCAATTTTTTGTAATTCGTTTTGAATTGGTATTATTTCATTATTAATCATTGTCTTGAAATCATTCAAGAAGCCTTTAAGCTGCTTGCTAACAATATCGTAATTCATTTTTGCTGTGTTGGTTGGTGCTGAATCGATATCCCACACAACCCAAGTAATATAGCCCATTCTATCATTAATTGATGGAGTTTGGTTTTCATTGCGTTTTTCGATTGTCGAGTTTCCAAATAAAGTTATTCGCAAAGTTTCGAGCTTATATTCAATTGTTCTTATTTTTTCAAGCAGTTTAATATCGACGTTTGGAGTATTTTTCACAGCGGATTTCATTAATTGAACTTTCTTATATACATCGTTGAAATACTCATTTGACGCAGAAACAGCTTGCATCAGTTTACCAACTTTTGTTTGGAAATCAACTAAATCTTTGCGATTAGCAACAGGTAAAGTTGAATTTTTAAGATGTTTAACTTCAAATTCAACTGGTCCTGATATTTGAGTTATCACCCCATCAATATTTTTACTTAATGTAACTTTATATTTTCCAGGTAAAACTGGAAATCCTGAATTTTTATTTGGATTTGTATTTTCTTTTACTGGGTTTAAGTTTGGATATCTCAAATCCCAATTTATTCGGTTGATACCAGGGCGTGCTGGTGCTGTTAATGTACGAACTAAATTATTATTAGAATCATATACATTGAAAATTAGTTCAGGTTTTTGTTCGATATCTTCTTTCCAAAGCTCATCCAATGATGGATAAGGCGAAGGCTCGTTTTTATCTGCATATTCTTTCTCTGTTTTTAATCTATTATCTCTTTTTGTTTTATAACCTTCTTTTATATAATATGTGAAAATTGCACCGAACGGTGGATTATCAGCACGATAAAATGAAGAACCATATGCATCTTTGCTTCGTGAATCGTCCATTACATACATTCTTGCATCTTTCACGGGGAAAAGATATGCTTCTTTTTCTAAATTTTCTTTTGTTAAATTTCTAAGAGGTGAGTAATTATCTAAAATGTAAATGCCACGACCAAATGTACCTACAATTAAATCATTTTCACGCTTTTGAATGTCTAAATCACGGACATTGATTGTTGGGAAATTTCCAGTTAATTGAATCCATTTTTCACCACCGTTATTTGAAAAATATAATCCAAATTCAGTACCAACAAAAAGCAAGTTTGAATCAACAAAATCTTCAGCTATAGTATATACTGTCCCTCTTTCAGGTAAATTTGAAGAAATCGATACCCAAGTTTTACCTTTATCATTGCTTTTAAAAACATATGGTTTGAAATCGCCTGTTTTATGATTATCATAAGTTGCATAAACAACATTCTCGTTGAATTGTGATGGGAAAATATCGCTAACATAAATTAATTCGGGCAAACCATTGATTTTTTCGTATTTGCTCCAAGTTTTTCCATCGTCCTCAGTTACTTGAATTAATCCATCGTCGGTTCCAACGTAAATCATTCCCTTTTTCACTGGTGACTCTGCCAAGGAAACAATATTGCCATAAAGTGAAGTTGATGCATTTTTTGCAACAGCATCTGCATTCCACAGTTTTCCCATAACTTTTAGTAAATTTCTGTCCTTTTGTCTCGTTAAATCAGGACTAATTTGCTCCCAAGTATCACCTCTATCAGTAGATTTGAAAACAACGTTAGCGGCAATATATAAAGTTTTATTATCGTGTGGGCTGATAATGAATGGGCAATCCCAATTCCAACGAACCATTTCGCCTTCTTTTGGTTGAGGTTGTATGAATTTCAACTCGCCATTTCTTCTGTCAAATCGACCAATTCCACCATATTGGAATTCGGAATAAACAATGTTAGGGTCGACAGGGTCGATTTGGCTTTCGTATCCATCTCCACCAATTGTTTGGAACCAATCATCATTTAAAATTCCACCGTTATTATTTGTTTGTGATGGTCCACCCCAAGAATTATTATCTTGTGTTCCACCATAAACATAATAAAATGGTTCAGAATTATCTGCTTGAATCCTGTAAAATTGTCCAACTGGTAAATGCCCAAACCATCTCCAATTTTGTCCACCATCATAAGTTTCATAAATACCACCATCACCTCCGATTAGAAAATGGTCTAACAAATCTTTATCAACCCAAAAAGCATGGTCATCGACATGTCTATATTTCAAGCCCATTCTATTGAATGTTGCTCCACCATCAAAAGAATAAACTGTATATGTATCAGGCATATAAATTTTATCGGGATTGAATGGATCGCAAAATATTTCTTGATAATATTGAGCAGACACAGATTTCCAAGGATTTCGCTTTTCCCAGCTGCCGCCTCTATCTGTTGAACGGAATAATCCACCACTTTCACCTGAAGTTTCGACAAGAGCATAAACAATATCGGGATTTGCAGGTGATACTGCTATTCCTATTCTACCAATATCGCCGCTGGGGAGTCCATTTGTCAGCTTTTGCCACGTCTTTCCACCATCAGTTGTTTTTTGTAAACTCCCTTCTGGTCCACCATCAATTAAAGTCCATACAGTTCGTGCTCTTTGATAAGTTGTTGCATATATTTCATCTGGATTTCGTGGGTCAAAAGCTATATCAGAAACACCTGTATAATCGCTAATTTTCAATACGGCTTCCCACGTTTTCCCACCATCAGTTGTTTTATATAAGCCTCGGTCGCCACCAGGTGCCCAAAGAGGTCCTTGAGCAGCTACATAAACTACATTTGAATTTCTTGGGTCAACTAATATTTTACCAATATGCTCGGAATTTTTCAATCCCATATTTTGCCATGTTTTGCCGTCATCAATAGACTTATAAACGCCATCTCCATAAGCTACACTTCGCTGACTATTATTTTCTCCTGTACCAACCCAAACAATATGCGGGTTACTTGGGTCAATTGAAATACATCCAATAGAAAAAGAACCTTGACCTTCGAAAATTGGTTCAAAGGTGATTCCTGCGTTTGTTGTTTTCCAAACTCCACCAGAAGCAACGGCAATGTACCATATTGCTTTATTTTGTGGATGAACAACTATATCTACGATACGTCCCGAAATTGCTCCAGGTCCTATCAAACGTAACTTTAAGCCTGAAACTACGGAGCTTGTAAGCAATTCTTTGTCTTTTTTGGTTTTTTCGTCCGGATTTTCCTTCTTTGCTATTACTGGGCTTACAATAAGTCCTAATAAAACAAAAAAGGAGATGATGCGTTGAAATTTATTCATCTTTTCTCCTTTTAAACTTTTATGGTAAAAATGTTTTTATATTTTTAATTATTTTTATTACATTGATTTCAAAAGTATTTATTCGTTTGGATTTTAACAATTTTCGTTTTTTCACATCCATTTACTATTTCTCCGAAAAATTTCATTATTCCAAAAGACAAAGTTAAGGAAATTAAAATTGTTATAATAATTTTTATGTTATCTTTTTTTAATAATATTTTGATACCAAATAATATCAATGTCAAACTAATGAAATAAACGTAATCTATATTATTAAATACAAATAAATCAAATTTATAAAGCAGGCTTATTATTCCAATTGAAATTAAGAACAAACCCCAAAAGACAACCCTACTATTCATTTTGCACCTTATTTTTGAGATTTGATATAATTAAAAAGACGCCAATTGATATCAAAACAATACTCCAGACATAATCAAAATCAAAATATGGGATTAAATTATCAAGCAGAATTACTATTCCAATGAAAATCAAAACAAAACCACCGAATACTTTTGTTCGTGATGTAACAAGGTCTTCTTTTGAATTATCATTTTCGTTGAAAATTGCACTTTGAGCAGATGTTGCTTGTCCAGTGCTTGTAGCAAAGTTATTGAAATACATTTCGTATGGTTCAAGTGGTGTGATTATCCATAAAATTAGATAAGCGATTATGCCGATACCACCTGTAAATAAAGTTATTACAAATAATAAACGAATAAAGACTGGATCGATGTCAAAGTATTCGCCTATTCCTCTTGCAACACCTGCAATAACTTTCTTGTCTCTTTTTCTATATAATGTATTCATTTCAAATTTCCTTTTTAATTTTATTACGATAAAAAATTATAATATGTTGCAATTTTAATTTATTTTTTGTTTTAACTACATTTTCTTAATTTTGAAAAAAATGAAATATGAAAAAATTCCTACTAATAATATTTTTGCTGCTCTCTATTCAAGAAATGCAATCACAAACTCAAGGTGCAAAATTTTCATTTAATTTATCTCAAGACCCAGTTTTTGGATTGATTCCAACTGCAAAAATCTGCTTACCAATAAATAACGACTCGCAATTATTGTTTTACGGAAAAATATGGGAAAGCAAAGAAGTAACCGATACACTTGGGAACATAGTAGCTTCACCTGAATTTGGCGTTGGCATTGTTTTGCCATTTTTCGAAAAGAAATTGCAACTTACACCATATCTCGGAATCGGAAATGGCAATTATCATTCAGGTGGTGGCAATAGTGTTTTCTTAGATTATTTATCAATCGGACTTTATGCGAATTTATTTAATTTTAATAAATTATCAATTAATTCTGAATTTAATGGACGTTTTTATATACGCAATGCAGCATATATACGTCCAAAAATTAATGAATTTCAATGGCAAATAAACCCAGAATATAACTTCTACAATGAGCATAAAATTGGTATTTTCCTCTCACAGTATATTTTACACAAAAAATATTGGGCATCTTCTGCTACTTTTACCCAATTTTTTTGGACAGGATTATCTTATCGAATAAGCATTCCTCAAGCATACTTGTGGTTCTCGGCTGGAATAGATTTAGTTGATTATTTCGATAGTGGTGTTTCGAGTCAAAACAAACAATTAAAAGATTTTTACAAATTAATGATTAATTTTAATTTATAATTCATTAATATTTATAATTTATAATTCATTGAAAAATCATATAAACAATTCTGACTAAGATTGAGAATTAATCATCAATTTTTTTGTCAATTCATTTTTTTTTATTAATTTTGTAATACATAAAATCGCAGAGAGGAGCAATTGGCAGCTCGTCGGGCTCATAACCCGAAGGTTGCAGGTTCGAGTCCTGCCTCTGCTACTACAAATCCCAAAACTAAAACAAATGTTTTGGGATTTTTTTTATTTCGAATATTTACATTTTCATTGAATAAGTAGTTACATAAAAATTCAATACCTTAATAAATATATTATTTTACTAATTCTTGGCACAATTATTGTTATTTTCTTAAAAAAAGGAAAAAAATGGATAATAATTTTCCAAATAGACATAATGTTCAAAGTGATAATAATTTCGGTTTTTCGAATAATAAAGCAATCGGTAAACTACCTGAACCATTGCCCTCGCCACTACTTTTGAATTTAGGTTGCGGAAAAGATGTCAGAGAGGGGTTTATTAATATAGATTTATTCAGTGATGACCAGCGAGTTGTTTATATGGATATCCGAAAATTGGAATTCGAGGATAATTCTGTTGATTTAATTTTAGCAAGTGATATTTTAGAACATTTTTCACATCGTGAAATTGATTCAATTTTATACGAATGGGCAAGAGTTTTAAAACCAAATGGTGAATTAATTATCCGTTCCCCTTCTTTGAAATTACAAACTAAAGCGTACTTAACTGGTGCTTGGAATGCAGATATAGCTTCTTATATGATTTTTGGAGGTCAAACTAATCCCGGAGATTATCATTGCGTTGCTTTTGACCACCAATCAATCAGTCTACATTTACAAAAGGCGGGTTTGAAAATGTATTCTTATGAAGAGCAAGATATTCCTCAAGATAAAGGATTTATAAATTTAAATTTCATTGCTCGGGCTAAAAAGGTTGTAAATATTGACGAAAATGATAATGAAGAAAATATTAATTTATTAAAAGAATTAATAAATTCCGATAAGTCAAAAAATAAACCTCAATTAAATATAGTTTGGGAAGGAACACAGTTTGTTTACCACTCTTTGGCTTTAGTTAATCGGGAACACTGTCTAAACATCATCAATTCTAATGTTGCTAATTTGACAATAATTCCATACGGAACAGATAAATTTTCCCCTGCCGAAAAACCTGAATTCAATAAATTATTACAAAATGACATAAGATTCAAGGAACAAGTTCCGGAAGAAATTGAGAAATTACCTTATGTTTGGATACGTCATCAATGGCCACCAAAAGATGAAATTCCTCAGGGAGCAAAATGGATTATTATGCAACCTTGGGAATTTACACAAATCAGAAAAGATATGTTCGAAATATTTCAAAAAGCTGATTATATTTGGGCACCTTCAAATTTCACAAGACAATCTTTTATTGATTCTGGAATTGACTTCAACAAAGTACAAATCGTTCCGAACGGAATTAATCCTGAACTATTTAAACCTTACGGTGATAAATTTAATCTTAAAACAAATAAGAAATTAAAAATACTTTATTGCGGTGGTACAATTTACCGAAAAGGAATTGACGTTTTACTTGAATCATATATTAACAATTTCAATTCTGAAGATGATATTTGCCTTGTCATAAAAGATATGGGCGGCGATTCATTTTATAAAGGGCAAACCTTTGAGGAACAAATTCTTGAAATACAATCCAAAGCTAATTCACCGGAAATTATTTATATAAAAGAGATGTTAACTGAAAATCAAATGGCTGCTCTTTATCGTGATTGCAATGTTTTTGTATCGCCTTACCGTGGAGAAGGTTTCTCTTTGCCAACTTTAGAAGCAATGGCATGCGGCTTGCCAGTTATTGTAACAGAAGGTGGAGCGACCGAAGATTTTGTTTTAGATGATTTTTCTTGGAAAATTGAAGCTGATGCAAAATCAATCGGCAATAAAATTGGTGATATTGAATTAACTGGTGAAGCATACTTACTTGAACCTTCGGTTGAAGATTTAACGGCAATATTTAAATTTATCTATAAAAATCCATCGGTTTTATATTCTAAAGGACTTATTGCTTCTGCTTATGCAAGAAAATATTGGACTTGGCGACGCTCTTCTCTGAAAATGCTATCTTTACTCGATAGTATTTATGGTACTTCTATGAGCTCAATAGCTGCTGAAAAGTTGTCTGATATCGAAGAGGAGCCTTTAAAATTAGGTGAAATTGAATTAGCTTTTATCAACGCAAAATTTGATGATGTAATTATAAATGGAAAAAAATTATTAACCGACGGCAATTTAAATTCAAAAGATATTGCTCATCTGCAAAAAAGAATTGTTCAATCACTAATTTATTCAAACAAAATTGAAGAAGCAAAACAAGAGTTAAATAATTTTGAAAAATTATTTGAAGAAGATAATGATGTTCTGTTTTTAAAAGCGTTAATTTTTACTCTTGAAAAAAATTCAACTGAAGGATTGGAAACTCTTTCAAAATTAATGGATGCTTGGAAACATCATAAATATAATGCCACACTCGGTTATTCACTTGATACTTTACTTACTTTAACGGGCGATTTTTTACTTTCAACGAAAGAAAACTATTTTGAGGCTTTAGACGTTTACGAACTTGCTTTAAAAGAAAATCAAGAAAATGCACAAGCTTGCTATGGAGCATCATTATGTTTATATAACTTAGGTTTTCCTGATAAAGCGATGATAATGATTGATTGGGCGGTGGAATTACAACCCGATTTTGATGAAGCAATTAATTTTAAACAATTTTTAGAAGAAGAATTTGGAAAAGAACAATAACGAACCAAAAAGCAAAGGAACTCTTTTTATAGTCTCTACACCAATTGGCAACAAAAAAGATATTACATATCGAGCTGCTGAAGTTTTACAAAATGTTGATATTGTCGTTGGTGAAGAAATCAAAGAGACTTCCCGTCTACTAATGAACTTAACACTTTCTAAGCCTATTGAATTATTAAACGAACATAATGAAATAGACAAAGTTCCTGAGCTTATGAATTTACTGATGCAAGGCAAAACTTTAGCACTTGTATCAGATTGTGGAACACCTGTTTTCGCAGACCCGGGCTATCATCTCGTCCGAGCTTGCTTAGAGAAAAAAATCAACATTTCTGTAATTCCTGGTGTGACAAGTATTATGACTGCTCTCGTGAGGTCTGGATTTTCGTTAAAACAATTTCTTTTTGCCGGTTTTTTAAACCGAACTTCAGAAGAACGTGAAGATGAAATTTTGCAACTTTCGAAAGTACGTAAAACTGTAGTATTGATGGATACTCCATACAGATTGAAAGTAATTCTTGAAGCATTTGCTAAAATTATCCCAGACCGTAAAGCATACATTGGTATGAATTTGACGATGCCTTCAGAAACACACCATTATGGCACTTTCCAAGAATTATATATGAAATTGAAAGGTGAAAAATTCAAAGCTGAATACGTTATTGTTTTCGAGGGATCTAATTATCAAAACTATGACGATAGACATAAGACATCAAAATTTAGTTTCAGAGAACACAATCGAAATGATTTCAACCGAAATAGCGCTCCACGTAAAAAATATTCTGATAATAGTTACGATGATAAACAACGTAAGCGATATTCTGATAATAATACTGATGCTAAGCCACGAAAAAGATTTTCTGATAAAGATTCTCTCGAAAAACCTCGTAAAAGATATTCTAAAGACCAATCTTTTGGTCAAAATCAAAATATAAAAAATTCACGAAGAAAAAAGTAATTTGAACAATTTTCAGCAGTTTAATGAATAGTACTGAAAAACAAGCTAAAAGGGATTTATATCGAAGGACTTTGACCTTTATACGTCCCTTTTTTGGTTTAATTGCTTTTGCAATACTTATGAACGTGCTTTTTTCTGCATTGAACACGTTTACGGTGGCGATGATTAAACCTGTTTTTCAAATTATTTTTAATGTTGATTCCGCTAGTTCTTCCACACCAATAGGCAATCCGCAATTACTTGATACTTGGAAGAACTATTTTTACCAAAGTATTTCATCTATAATCGTTTCGCCTGATGGAGTCTTAAAAAGTCTAATAAATTTAAGCATCTTAATTATAATTGCTTTTATTTTAAAAAATATAATCAAATACATTGCATCCGTTGCTTCTGTAAAATTCGAAGAAGGCATTGTTAAAAATATTCGTGATACTGTTTTTGAAAAACTGACGAATTTGTCGGTATCGTTCTTTTCGCAACAAAAACAAGGGAATTTAATTTCAATCATAGCAAACGAGACAACAGCTCTTAGTTCAGCTTCAATATCTGCCTTTTCTACAATTGTGCGGGAAGGAATACAAGTAATTTTATTCGCTCTTTTGTTGTTATCGATTTCCATTAATTTAACTTTAATTTCACTCGCTACTTCTGTAATTAGTATTGTTATACTTCGATTTTCAAGGAAATTTTTAACACGCTATGCAAACAGAATGCAGTCAGCAATGTCGGATTATACTTCTTCAATGCAAGAATCATTTTATGGAATAAGAGTAATAAAAGCATACAATGCAGAAGAGCACGTTAATCGCAAGTTTTTCAGCGATACTTTAAAATACGTTAATGCTGCAATAAAACATCGAAAAATTATTACGTTAATTCCTGCATTTAATGAAGTATTTGCTATTATTGCATTGACATTTGTCCTCTTTTTTGGTGGACAACAAGTCATAAATAAACAACTTTCAAGTGATGATTTAATGCTTTTCCTCTTTTCTTTGTTTTCGATAATGTCACCAGTAACAACTGTAATCTCAAGTTTTGCACAAATTCCACGAGGTTACGTAGCAGCACAAAGAATTTTCGAAATTTTAGAAACTAATGATAATATAGTTTCTGGTTCTAAGCAAGTACATTCTTTCCAATCCCAAATTGAGTTCAAAAATGTTAGTTTTAGTTATGTAAATGAACCTAATTTAAAAAATATTTCTTTTACAATTCCAAAAAGTAAAAAAACTGCCATAGTCGGACCGAGTGGCTCTGGTAAATCTACATTATTAGATTTAATCATCAGATTTTATGACCCAAACTCAGGTATGATTACTATTGACAATGAAGATATCAAGAATTTTGATATTAAGTCCTATCGCTCTCTTTTCGGAATTGTTTCGCAAGAAACAGTTCTTTTTAATGATACATTGGAAAATAATATAAGATTCGGTCGGACTGATATTCCTTTTGAAAAAGTCGTGGAAGTTGCCAAATTAGCAAATGCATTCGATTTTATTGATAAATTACCAGATAAATTTGCAACACAAATTGGTGACCGTGGAATAACACTATCAGGTGGCGAGAGACAAAGAATTGCCATTGCTCGTGCTTTACTTTCGAATCCGGAAATTCTAATTTTTGATGAAGCAACTTCTTCTCTGGATACTGAATCCGAAAAAATTGTGCAAAATGCGATTAATCAAGTTCTGAAAGATAAAACTGCAATTATTGTGGCTCATCGCCTTTCAACAATTTTGGATGCCGACCAAATAATTGCTTTAAAAGATGGCGAAATCGTTGAAATTGGTACACATAATGAGTTAATTAAAAACGAAAGTCTATACCGCAAACTTTACGATATTCAATTTGAAGAAAAAAATTAATTCCAATTTTATTTACTTTGATTTAAACTTTAAATCCTAAACTTGCAAAAGTAACAGCAGATTGTGTTTCTTTTTCATACCATTGATTGTAGTCAAGGAATTTGCCAAAACGTGGTTCCATAGTTTTCATAAAAGCATAAATTGGAAATAATCCGCAGATATTCCATTTATTCAATGTTTCAGCATTTTTTTGGAAAAATCCATCAACATCCAAATTTTCGATTAATCTAATAGATTCTAAATCTTCTTTTTTGCATTCTTCTAACTTTTCGAGTGCATCAAATTCATTTCCGAACTTCATCCCAATGTGTGAAAAATCAACACTTGCAAGGTAAACAACTTTTTTATTACTATTTTTTAAAACTTTTTGAAGAGTTCGAATAAATTTATTGATTTTTTCTTGTTCACTCGGCAATGTCTTATTTACCATACAATCATAAAACGAACCGACTAAAATGGGCAATATTTTTGTTTGTCCTTTAAACAAATATTGTAAAATTACTGCAGGATATTCTGTGGAATGTTCGTATCTATGTGCTTCTTCGTCAATTGTTAAATCTTCTTTCAATTCTTTTTGTAAGTCATCAATAATTTCTTGTGCAATTTCAATAGAGCCAAGTGGTGTCTCGTAATTTTTACGTGAAAGCATAAAATAATCCGATGAAACAAAATGGGAAGTCCCAAAAATCACAACCAAATCTGGTTCACTTTCTCGAATTGCATTATATCCTGCAGCATAAACTCGATGGGAATATTTTTCTAACGATAAATCAAGGTGTGGAACTATAATTCCATCGAAATTTTTTATTTCACTTTGGTTTTCTGCTTTTGTAAAAAGTTCATCCATAAATAAGAGAAAATCAGGTGCATCAGCTGGAAATGACCTGTTTGCGGTTATCATTGGACGGTAAGGTTGTTTTTTATACAGTTCAATATTTGCATTTAATTTTGCTTCAAATGAAGGGCTTTCCATAAATCCATAATTATCAAGCTCTTCGATTTGTGAAAGCAAATTATCGATATTTTCAAAGTTAAATTCCTTTTTTAAATATTCTTTTAAACTGTCGACCGTAAATTGAGAATCTAAAAATAAAAGAAATGTCAAGAAATCTTTTGTAATAGCAATTGGATTTTCTGCTATTTTTTTTCTATCTATTAATAGAACAAACTCTTCATTTTCTTGCTTAATCAATGATAAATCTAAATCTTTTCGTAAAGTAGGAATTTTTCCTTCTAACATAGTTTTAAATTTTTTTTATTGCAATAAATTCAATTTGTTAATATCATTTCAATTTAATTTTCTTTTGATAACAATTAAAGTTTTATCGTCATTATATTGCGAAGTTGCATAAAAATGTTGTACTTTTTCAATAATATTTAAAGCTATGTCTTTTGCCGATAAGTCTTTGTATTGCAATATTAAATCAACTAATTGCTCATGCCCAAATGGTATATCTTCTGAATTTGTCGCTTCGGTAATACCATCGGTAACAATTAGTAAAATATCGCCAGGTTTCATCCTGATGTTTTCTACATTAAATTTTTGATTTGGAACAATACCTAAAATACCACCTGTTGAGGTAAGAAATCTAAAACTATTATCTTCACGGCGGAAATGAATTGGTTCTGTATGACCGGCATTTGCATAAAGCACCAATCTATTTGAAGATTCAGTTATTTCACAGTAAAAGAGAGTTACAAATCTTTCAAGTGGAAAAGTCTCATAAATTAGATTATTTAGGTAATAAAAAAGCGCTGAAATTTTTGGTGAAAATTTATGTGCCATCTTAACTGCACCAGAAACAAAAAGGGATTGAATCGCTGCAGATAAGCCCTTACTTGCGGCATCTGCAACCAAAACTCCTATACGGTTTTCTTCTGATTCCAAATTCGGAAAATAATCAAAATAATCACCACCTATTTCATTATCTGGTATGCAAAGTCCATAAATTTCAAAATCTGAAAATTCTACTTGATGCTCTGGAAAAAGATTTCTTTGAATTTCAGCAGCCTTTGAAATATCTTTTTGTATTTTTTTACGTTCTTTTAAAACTTCAATTTCTTTTAGTCGGGAACTTGCAACTGTACTAATGATTGATAAAGTATCATAAAATGATTGTAGAATTTCATCCGCATTAAATCCAAGCACATACTCATAAAAACGACCATATTCAGTACGTACAATCGAACCAACGCCAGTTACTGAATAAATGAAAATTCCACTTTCTTTCAAAATTTGGTCTGTTTCTTTACGCAACATTGTATTTTTCTTATACAATTCTTTTAAAACAGGCTGTTCGTCAACGGTTAATTTATAATTTTTAGGAATTTCTCGAATATCGCCATACTGAAAGATAAGTTCATATGAACGTTCGAGCGGCAAGAACCGCCATATACGGCCACCTTTGATTTGAAATTCGGGGTTGTTAACTATATCTTCTACTAATTTTTTTAAAAAAGAATCATCATCAGAAAATTGACCTTTTGATATCTTTTCGACTAAATTATATATTCGTTTTTGACTTGCACTTGGATTATACATAATGGATTATATTAAGTTTAACTTTTTAAGTTCCTTTTGAATAATCACAAAGCTACTTTTAGACAAAGGAACGAGTGGTAAGCGAACATGTCCATCAATCAATCCCATTAAGCTCAAAATAGCCTTTGCGGGGACGGGGTTTGATTCAATAAATGATAAATTCATTAATTTTAAATATTTATAATGAATATTTCGGGCTGCTTTGAAATTACCTTTTAATGCTAATTGCACTAATTCAACTAACTGTGCTGGAGCATAATTTGAAAAAACTGAAACAACACCTTTTGCTCCTGCTGCAATTAAAGGTAAAGTTGTCGCATCATCACCGGAAAGTACCACAAAATTTCGTGGAGAGTGTTTTATAACTTGCATAATTTGTTCAATATTTCCCGATGCTTCTTTTGTAGCAACAACATTTTCGCATTGTTTTGCAATCTCAATTTGTGTTTCTGCTGAAATATTCACACCTGTTCTACCAGGTACATTATAAATTATTTGGGGTATATCAACTTGTTCACTGATTGTCAAAAAATGTTGCAAAATACCTAATTGAGTTGGTTTATTATAATATGGTGCAACCAATAAAAGAGCATCTGCCCCTTCTTCTTTTGCAATTAAAGATAGTTCGATTGTAGCTTTTGTGTCATTCGTACCAGTTCCTGCAATAATCGGTACTCTTCCATTCGAAATTTCTACTGCTTTTATTATTAATGCTAATCTTTCTTTATGAGATAATGTTGCACTTTCTCCTGTGGAACCACATACGACAATTCCATCAACATTATTTTCAATTTGGAAATTCACTAATCTTTCGAATGCATCGAAATCAATTGATAAATCTTGCTTGAATGGTGTTACTATTGCAGTTATTGTTCCTTTAGGTATATATCTTTTCATTAACAACCCCTTGTAAATGATAAATATTATTAATTATTAATTAATTGATTTATTAATTATTTAAAATTATGAAAATATTATGAATTTCACAAATAATTTTTTAATTTTTTAAAAATTATGTCAATTTTCATTGACTTTTTTATTTTTATAGTTTTTACACTTATAAAACGTTTTTTTCGTAATTTAGTTTATATTTTTTAATCTTCATATTTAGTATTTATGGAAAATAAAAACTTTAAAATAAACGGAATATTATTCATTTTTATAATTGTTGCATTAATATTTTCTTCTTTAACTTCTTGCGATAATTCAACAAATACAATTAGTGAAAATATTGTTTTCCCAAACGAAAAAGTTGATTTCACAACTCAAGTGCAGCCATTTTTGAAATTTAATTGTGCTTATTCTGGTTGTCATAGCAATTATTCTAAAGCTGCAGGATTATCTTTGGAAGATTATTTTGCTATTATGGCTTATCCTGGGCTTGTCATTCCTCAAAACCCTGATGCAAGTTTGCTCAATCAAATTCTTGAAAATAAAATACCTCATATTACTTATTTTTATAGAGGAAATATAACGTATAACCAAATTCAAGGTATGCGTATTTGGGTTGCTGAAGGTGCATTGCTAATTCCAAAAAAATAATAAACTAATATCATCTTGCAATTAATCATTAAATATATCAAAAAAAGTATCAAACTTGATTATATTTGCTTTCTTAATTTAAATTCAATTTCCAACTTTAAATTATAAAACAAAGCGTAATTATTAAAAATTTAATAAGTAATTTATAAATTTTTGCTAAATTTGTTTTCATTTAAAAACAAATTTTAATGAAAATTTTTAAGAGGTAATAATGAAAAAAGTTTTGACTTCTTTAATGTTGGCATTTACGTTAGTATTTGTACTAACAAGCTGCGATAAAGGACCAAAAGCACCTGAAGTGACAGGTTACGAAACTTACACTAATACTAATACGGGATTATCATTCGAATATCCAAAAAATTGGGTAAAAACTGTAAACCCAATCAGATTTGTTGTTTTTAACGATAATCAAGGAAAAATGAGATTTGCTCGTTATGAAACTGATGGTTTCCCCGCAGCAAAAATTGATGTTAATATTTTCCAAATCGATTCACTTCATAATATTGATACTATTATGAAAAAATCAAAAAAATTCACCGATGACACTTACGAAGTTTCAAATGCTACTATAGCTGGATTACCTGCAAAAAAATTAACTTATACTTTCCAATTGAACACAGGCGTATTTTATGGCGAAACTTACGTTTTACAAGTTGACAATTCAAGTGCTAACGTTATTCAAATTGAAGCATTTGATGGAACTTATGATAAATACAAAGAGGCATTCGATAAATTCTTGAAATCATACAAACCAGGTACATTCCCAACTGCTAAAGTTGACACTGTAACAAAAACTGAAGAAGCACCTCCACCCTCCTCAAATTTAGTTACTAAATCAGGAAATGGATATTCAATTAAAATTCCAGATAATTTCACTGCTGAACGTGGACCTTTCAAAGATGTAATTGAATCCAAAAACTTTATTGGTGCTCGTCGTGCTGATTGCAACATTGTTGTTGATGTTATCGACGCTTCAAAAAATAAGAAATTAGATAAAATTGTCGATGAAAATAGAGTAAAATACAAAAATGCAACTCCTCAAAAAACAACAATTGGCGGAAAAGAAGCATACGTAATGAACTACTCATTTGGTCGAGATGTACTTTCAAAAGTGTATTTTGTAATTAATGGTAATAAACTTTATAGAATTACTGTAAACTGGTACAAAGGCGAAGAAAAAGATTATTTGCCAATCTTTGAAAAATCAATACAATCATTCAAATTTGAATAATTTATTTTTTTATTCATTTTGATACCTAAAAGAAGGCTGCTCTTAAATTAAGCAGCCTTTCTTTTTTTAATTACTATTTATGCAAACTAAAAAATAATTAACATCTATAATCATGGTAAATGTTATGCAATTTCGATTTCTTTTGCTAAATAAACATCTTGAATAAGATTTAGCAATTCAACACCTTCGCTCATTGGACGTTGGAAAGCTTTTCGACCGGAAATCAGACCCATTCCACCAGCACGTTTGTTAATAACTGCCGTTGCAACAGCTTCGCTAAAATCATTTGCTCCGGATGCTCCACCACTATTAATCAATCCAATGCGCCCCATATAAGTGTTAGCAACTTGATAACGGGTTAAATCTATAGGATGATTTGAGCACAATTTATTGTACATTAAATCACTATATTTGCCATATTTTACTCCATCATTATTTATCGCAATATAACCACCGTTATTTTCAGGTAATTTTTGCTTGATTATATCTGCTTCAATAGTTACACCCAAATGATTTGCTTGACCTGTCAAATCAGCCGATGTATGGTAATCTTTATCTTTAACAAATGCATTATTGCGTAAATAGCACCAAAGGACTGTTCCCATACCTAATTCGTGTGCAAGTTGGAATGCTTCAGCGATTTCAACTATTTGCCTTGAACTTTCTTCGGAGCCAAAATAAATAGTTGCTCCAATTGCTGCCGCACCCATATCATATGCTTGCTCAACTTTGCCGAAAAGTATTTGGTCAAATTTATTTGGATAAGTTAAAAGTTCATTATGGTTTACTTTTACAATGAAAGGTATTTTATGGGCATATTTTCTCGAAACAATTCCCAGAACTCCAAATGTTGATGCAACAGCATTGCAACCACCTTCAATAGCTAATTTGACAATATTTTCGGGGTCAAAGTAAATCGGATTTTTTGCAAAGCTTGCTCCGCCAGAGTGCTCAATTCCTTGGTCAACTGGCAATACAGACATATAGCCCGTTCCAGCTAATCGCCCTGTATTGAAAATCCATTGCAAATTCCCAATTACTCTATTATTTCGATCTGAATTAATAAAGATATCATCCACAAAAGTGGGCGATGGAAGATGCAACATTTCTTTACTTATTTTCGGTTCGTTAAATCCCAACAAATATTCTGCTTTTTCGCCTAATAATTCTTGAATTTTAGTATACATATATACTCCTTTTAATCTTTATAATTTACAAAATAAATATTTTCAAATATAATAAATAATTGTTAATTATTAAATCTATCTATTTTTTTCATTTGAAAACTTAAAATTTTTTTAAAAAAATTTGTTATTTTATATTTTTTTTGTAATTTGTTTTTTTGAATAATATTAAACACTAAAAGGTTGCTTAGCAGGACTATTTTTATACTAATTGTAATATTTTTACTTTTAAAGTGTTATAATAATAAAATTAGTGAGGGTCAGTTATGCTAAGCAATAAAGATTTATATTTCATAGTTTTATTTCTTATTTCCTTAATTTCGATCAACCCCAGCAAAACCTTTTCTCAAGCAAATTTAAGAATTATTGAATCAAACACAAAACAATTAATTTTAGAATACAAAGCAAATATTCAATC
Organism: uncultured Chloroherpeton sp.; assembly: GCA_964500435.1. Lineage (GTDB taxonomy): Bacteria > Bacteroidota > Ignavibacteria > Kapaibacteriales > UBA2268 > GWF2-33-9. The sequence goes on from CAZCNL010000007.1 coordinate 137,195, forward strand.
ATTTGATACCTTAAAGAGTCCATCTGGTGATGTTTTTTATTTACCTGAAATTAAAAATACTTATCCAGAAAATGGAAAAGCTGGCGAACCAACCAAATTAATTTATACTGCAAATATTTCTGTTCCCTCACCTGATGCGTTTAAATTAGAGTATGCCAAAATTAAATCTAAATTCGACTATAATTTGAAAATTTCTCCTGTTCCAACATTACGCAATATAAATGCTCAAGACACTTGGACTTATGATGCAAATAATGAACTGTTTAATTCCCAAAATCTCGAAAACTTTGTGCAATTAAAATATATCGGAATTGGAGGTAACCGTCACCTTGCAACTTTAACTATTTTGGCAGCTCAATGGAATGCTGAACTTAAAAAAATACAGTGTCCGACTGACATTTTAATTAAAATTTCTTTTGATGATAGTAATATTACCCAAAATAATAATACAAGATTGCAAAACAATGATTTCGGCAATTCTTCGGCAATAAATTTTAAAGAGACTGCGTTATTTGAAATTCCTCGATTAGCATCATATCTGAAATTAAAGAAAACACAATTAAATCATCTTCAAAGTGCTAATAATAAAGCAGTTAAAATTGAAATTAGCGAGGAAGGCATTTATAAAATTGATGCTTCTACTTTAAATTCGCTTGGAATTTCTTTGAATTCTACTGATATTCCTACAATCAAAATATATGGTAATGGTGGAAAGCCGTTGGACGAAAATCCTATGTCCTCACTTTCGAATTTTATGAAAGAGCAAGAAATTATTGTAAACACAAAACAAGATGGAACTCTTGAATCAATCGTATTTTATGGTGCTCCAACCAAAGGTTTTGAAATAAGAAATAATAAAATTCAAAGATATCACAACCCATATTCAGATAAAAATTACTATTTATTAACTTGGGGCGGTGAACCCGGTAAACGTGCAAACGCACTGCAAACTCCCGATGGTGAAGTTCAGAATAAACCATCAACTTATTTTCACAAAATTTTCTTTGAAGAAGAAATTAATAATCCTTATATCAAAGCATGCGGTAGAACTTGGTTTGGACGTACTAATTTATCATCTCCCTTTATTGATTTATTACCAAATTTAGATGTGAATCAGCCTATATTGTTCCGCTTTGCCCTGGCTCATCGCTCACCTACTGTCGGTTCATTTACAATTTTTGAAAATAATAACCAAATCCTCAAAATGGATTTACCTGCTGTTTATTTAGAAGGCTATAAACATGCTGAAAGAAACATCAAAGAAGTTACAGTTCCATCATCATTTATTCCTTCGGATTTTAGAAGTGTTTTGAAATTCCAATATAACAACCCCGAAAGTCCAACTTCTTCAACACCATTTATTGATTACTACGAAATACATTTTCTACGTAGCTTTTACGCAATTGAAAACGAATTAACTTTTTATTCCGATACAAGTTCAAGAGGAATTACTGAATATTCAATTAATGGCTTTTCTGGGGATATTTTAGGATTTGATATTTCCGATATTTCAAGACCAAAGTTATTACAAAATATTTCTAAAACAAATGGCATCTATGTTTTCCGCAAAAATTTAATTGATTCTTCATTATCCCGATTTTACATTTCATCCAAATTTAAAACCCCGTCAAGATTAGAAAAAATCTCACTCTCTGGAATTGAAGATGATAATAATTATAATGCAATCTTAGTTACCGATAAAACTTTATTGAATTCTGCGAAAAAATTCGTCGATTATCGTGAATCAAAAAGCGATTTAAAAATTAAAATTGTTACTACTGATGAAATATATAACGAATTAAATGCAGGAACACCCGACATTACTGCAATTAGAGATTATGCGAGTTATGCATATCAAGTATGGAAAAATTCCGTGAAATCACTTATTCTATGGGGTGATGGACATTTTGATTATAAAGGAATTCAATATAAAAATCTCAACATTGTACCAGCATACGAAGCACCCGACGAAGATGTTATGACTTTTGACGAAATATCGGAATCTTATGCAACCGACGACTTTTACTCTTGTATAGTTGGAAACGATGACGTTTGTGACTTGCCTTTCGGTCGAATTCCCATTAATACCGATGCCGAAGGTGAAAGTATTTTAGAAAAAATTAAGCATTACGAAAACAACTCTTCTAATGATGATTGGAGAATGAAAATTTTTCTTATGGCGGACGATGGTCCATCTGGGGATAATTCATATGATGGTAATATCCATGTGAATTATTCAGAAGAATTATTTAATGAACATATTCCACAAAATTATGTTGTTGATAAATTATACTTAGTAGAATTTCCTTATGAAAATGTTCCAGGTGGAAAACGAAAACCACTGGCAACTCAAAAAATGATTAGTACAATTAACACAACAAGCGCCATAATTTGGAATTGGATTGGGCATGGTAACCCCAGAGTATTAGCACACGAAGAATTATTCAACCGTGATGTTAATGTTGCACAAATGACAAATATCGATAAACTTCCATTTATGACAGCCGCAACCTGCGATTTCGGAAGATTTGATGACCCCGACACAAAATCTGGTAGCGAAGAGCTCTTTTTAAGCAAAACAGGTGGAACGATTGGAGTTTTTTCTGCAAGTCGTGTTGTTTATGGCAGATGGAATGCAGATTTAAATAATTATCTTTTTGATAAACTCTTCGAAATAAATCCAAACACCAATAATTATTACACCTTAGGGGAAGTTGTCCGCACTGTCAAACAAAATTTTAATAATGTAAATGATAAAAAGTTCTTGTTATTAGGTGACCCAACACTGACCTTGTTAATGCCTAATTATACTGCACAAATAAACACAATTAATGATGTCGATGTCGTCGCCTCAGATACCGTTTTACATTTAAAGGGCTTAAACGATGTTACAATTACTGGAACAATAAACAATCCATTAACAAACAAAATTGCAGACAACTTCAATGGAACTGCATATATCACTATGTATGACGGCGATTATATTAAAGTAGCATACGACAATGTACCTTCGAGTAGTAAATTTGTTTTCCAGAAATTAGGCGGAGCCTTAAATCGCACTTCTGCAAAAGTTGTTAACGGGAAATTCGAAGCAACCTTTATGATACCAAAAGATATTAGTTTCTCGCCAAACAATGGTCGACTTTATGTTTATGCTATTTCAGATGATAATTTATATGCTCACGGCGTAAACCGTCAATATATTCTAGATGGTGTTGCTGTAACAGATGTTTCGGATAACAATCCACCAAAAATAAATATATACCTTGATTCTCGAAAATTCAAAAGTGGAGATATCGTATCAAACAATCCCTTGCTGATTGTTGATTTATATGACGATAGCGGAATTAATACAACTGGACTGGGAATTGGTCATTTAATTGAAGCATGGCTCGACGATAACCCAAATTCTTTGAATTTAACAGATTTAGTTACTTCTTCTTTCGAGAAACCAAATTATTCAACCTTACAAACAATATTAAACGGATTAAAAGCAGGCGAACATAAAATAGTAATTCGTGCGTGGGACATTTTTAATAATTTCGCTCTCGATAGTGTTAATTTCGTTACATTACCTGAAAATGCAGGCGGAATAATAAGAAACGAGTTGTGCGTTCCAAATCCTTTTAGCATAAATGGAACAAAAATTCAATTTTCACATAATATTGAACCACCGTTACAAGCAAAAATTTACATATACAATGCAATAGGAAAGGTAGTTAGAACGTTAATAACACAAATCACCAATTACAGTTTTGGTGAAGTTTTTTGGGATGGAAATGATGAATTTGGAAATCAATTACCAATAGGTAATTATTTTATTCGAATAGAGTTAAGTAATTCAAGTGGAAGAAGCACATATTCAAATACGTTGAAAGCAATAATTTTGAAATAAGAACAATTTTGGTATAATTTTTTATTGTAGATTTTATAAATTAAAGAAATAAGATATTTTAGAATAAACAAGAGAAACGATATAGTATATTTCTACTTTTCGCAAAAGTAAAAATTTATGGAGAAAATAATGAGAAAATTACAATTGATACTTGCTTTAAGCACAGTATTAGTTAGTTTTACGCTAATAACAACAGAAAAAATCTATGCACAAGCAGGCGGTTCTGCTGTTCCATTTTTGCTAATATCACCTGACGCTCGAACAAGTGGAATGGGAGAAGCAGGCACTGCAATAGCAGATGATATAAATGCAGTTTATTGGAATACCGGAGGCTTAGCTTTCCTTGAATATTTTCCAAAAGTTAATCAATATGACGAATACGAAAAACCTGCACCATTCAGACAAGTTGCCCTTTCATTTTCACCTTGGTTACCCCAATTTAATGCTGACTTATTTTATAGTTATGGAACAATCGGACAATATTTCGAATCATTACAAGGTGCGGCAGCTTTTAATTTCGTATTTATGAATTTAGGTGAATTTACAAGAACAGCTGAAAATGGTGATGTATTAGGAAAGTTTATATCAAACGAATTTTCATTGGGATTATCCTACGGAACAATTGTAGCACCTGATTTAGGGGTTGGCTTCCAATTACGTTACATCCAATCTAATCTTACTCCAACATCAGCAGGACAACAAGACGCAGGAACAGGCATAAGCGCAGGTTTCGATTTAGGTGTACTTTGGAAACCACAAGATTTACCATATATTGAAGATAAATTATCACTTGGATTGAATTTAAAAAATGTAGGACCAAAAATAACATACATCAAAGAATCAGTTCCGCTTCCAACAACGCTAAATTTAGGTGCAGCTGTTAACCTTTATAAAGATGAATTCCATAGCTTAAAATTTGCTGCAGATTTTAGCAAATTATTAGTTAAAAGGGATTCCGTCGATAGCGACCCACTGCCAAAATCCTTAATCACAGGTTGGAACAACCCAGGTGCCGATTTAGCATTCGGAGCGGAATATTGGTACCAAGACATAATCGCACTACGTGCTGGATACTTCACAGAACCTTCAACATTAGGAGATAGAAAATATTGGAATTTCGGTGCCGGCATTAAATACAATATTTTCAAACTCGATTTTAGCTTTATTAACACAGTTCAAGCAAATCACCCACTTGCTAATACAATGAGATTTTCAATGCTCGTAGATTGGCGATAAGACAAATAGAAATATCATAACAAAAAGGGCTCGAACTATAAATTCGAGCCTTTTTTTGTATGTAGAAAATATTAACTTGTTCTTTTTTACTTATTTTTGTAAATTACTAAAGAAATAAAAATTGAATAAAAAATAAACTGTGAAATTAAAAAATGAAACCTTATAATAAACAAATTTATCAAAAGTCAAATAATACAAGTATATTAAATCATTTAATTGAAGACAATCATTTAGCATATAGAACTGAAATATATCGGGATGAACGAATAATTTTATTCAAAGGCGATTCAAGAGTTAAAGATACATTTGATAAAGAATTTATTGATTTAATCGTAACTTCACCACCTTATAATGTCGGTATCGATTATAATTCTAACAATGATGAGTTAACATATGAAGAATATTTAGAATTTACAAGGATTTGGGTTAGAAATTGTTATTTTTGGAGTAAACCACAAGCACGGTTTTTACTAAATATACCACTTGACAAGAATAAAGGAGGTCAAAAAAGCGTTGGTGCTGACATTACGCAAATAGTAAAATCTGAAGGCTGGAAATATCATTCAACCATAATATGGAATGAAGGGAACATTTCAAGGAGAACAGCTTGGGGTTCCTGGCTTTCTGCATCTGCACCATTTATTATAGCCCCAGTCGAATTAATATTAGTTCTTTACAAAGATGAATGGAAAAAAACAAATGGGACAAAAAAATCAGATATTACAAAAGAAGAATTTATGGAATGGACTAATGGACTATGGACTTTTAATGGTGAAAGCAAAAAGAAAATAGGACATCCTGCACCTTTCCCAAAAGAATTACCATTACGAGCAATTAAACTTTTTAGTTATGAAAAAGATATCGTTTTTGACCCATTTGCTGGTAGCGGAACCACCTTACTTGTTGCTGCTAATTTAAATCGAATTGGTATTGGTCTAGAAATCGACCCCAAATATTGTGAGTTAGCAAAAAATCGAATTATTCAAGAAACAAAATCAATAATATTTGAAAATGAATAAAATTACTCAAAATGAGATAATACATGAATACTTTAGGAATAATCCTAGAAGAAATATAAGTCATCCTGAAATTGTTGATTGGGTAACTAAAGAATATTTAAAACTGACCGGGAAAGTATTCCGAGACCCTGATAGACAAATAAGAAAACTCGCACAAAGTGGAATTTTAATCAAAATTGCAAAAGGAATTTATAAATACGACCCTGATTATATAAATGAAAGAGAACTTGAAGATTTTACACCAGCCCAGAAAAAACAAATACTTGAAAGAGACGGTTATAAGTGTGTTATTTGTGGTAAAGGTATAAAAGATGGTGTTGAATTACATATTGATCATATCAAACCAAAAGATTTAGGAGGTGAGGCATCAATAGAAAATGGACAAACACTTTGTGCTCAACATAATTTTTTAAAAAAGAATTATAAACAAACAGAAACTGGAAAAAAAATGTTCATCAGACTTTATGAATTAGCTAAAAAGTACAATGATGAAAAACTTCTAAAATTTTGCTCACAAATTTTAGAAGTATTTGAAAAGAACAATATTAATGGGCATATCGAATGGAAAAAATAAACACTCTAATTCTCTAATTTTGAATAATTTAAATATATCTTTATATCTTTATAAACTTGATTAATTTATTATTTCCAATTTTCACAAAATAAACGCCAGATTTTAATTCATTTAAAGATATTTTTTGAAGTGTTTCATTAGGTTGTATAATTTGCTTCATAAAACAATTGCCATAAATGTCAAATATTTCTAAATAGCTATTTTTGTTAATATTTTGAGTATTGATTGAAAGATATTCGGAAGTTGGATTTGGAAACAGAATAGCTGAAATATTATTGTCGTAACTTTCATCAATACTATTAGGATTGGAACCTTTACCAGTCACTTTAATTTTGCTTACTCCAAAATTTGCATCAGCATTAATATTGATATGACCCGTTTGATAAAAAATATTTTGTGGCTGGAATTTTAATTTTATTTGAATTTGTGCACCAGGATTGACTGTTGTATTTACAATTGAATCACAAATAAAGTATTGCGAATCTGAAGTAATAGTATTAACAAAAAATGATTTAGAACCAATGTTATTAATATAAAAAATTTGTTCTTTACTCTGACCAATATTAACTTTTCCAAAATCTAAATTTCCAGTAATTGTAATGATAGACGAATTATCCATTGAAGGTTTAATATTGATTAAAATACCTTGTCCAGAATTAAAAGAACCAGACCCACTTCCAATTCCACTTGAACCAGGATTTAAGCTATTTATATTGTAAAAACCATTATATAATCCTCCCCATCCCCAATTCATAGAAAATAAGTTGTTTTCATCAAATCCATCACAAACCCAAGCATGACCACCATCCTTTCCGTAACCGGCATATATCACGGGTCTTCCTGCTAATATTTCTTTTTTTATTAAATTAATCCATTCAGAATCTGCTTTACCTTCTCTAAATATTCCCTTGATTGACTTATCATATTTCCATATCTTATTCAATGAAGACTGTGCACAGTAATATGAATTGTTTGTGTCGGAAAAAACATATGCACCACTGGAACTAACTCCGTATTGCATATCGACACTTACACCGATTAGATAAATAAAATATGCTAAATCTTCATTTTG
>CAZCNL010000008.1:0-144190 GCA_964500435.1 uncultured Chloroherpeton sp.
GTAAATACAAATATGCTACAAAGCAAAGCGGAACTACCACACCTCCCGCAATTGCCTATTACACTTTTTTCTAATTTAACAAATTCTATTTATATATAACAAGTGAAAAACAAAAAAATTACACTTTTGATAAAAAAATTTTTTTTCGTCATTGCGAGCGTAGCGAAGCAATCTATTGCATCCTTGGGGATTGCTTCGTCGACTTTCGTTTACTGGCAATGACAGAGGTAAGTGCTTTTCATCTTTAATGGTGCAACTAATCTGGATTATTCGTATTCATTCTGAAATATAGTCAAAAAAAAAGAGGCATTAAAGTGCCTCTTTTATGAAGGATTATTAAAAATATTATATTTTCTTTAAAAATTCATTTACGAAATCTTTTACGTCTGGTTTTCCTATTTCGGAAAGTTCGTAATAAACTCGTGTTGCAGGTTTATCTATTTTGATAAATCGAGCAAGATTTATAGGTGTACCAATAACTACGCTATCGCATTCGACGGCATTGATTGTCTTTTCTAAATCTTTCATTTGTTGTTCACCATAACCCATTGCTGGTAGTAAAGTTCCAATGTATGGGTATTTTTCGTAAGTTTCTGCAATTTTACCAACCGTCCAAGGTCTTGGGTCAACAAGTGAAGCGGCTCCAAAACGTTGAGCAGCAACAACACCAGCACCTATTGTCATTTCTCCGTGAGTTAATGTAGGTCCGTCTTCAATTGCAAGAACGTTTTTGCCAAGTATTAATTCGGGATTATCAACCATCAATGCTGAAGCAGCAAGAACAATTTTCGCTTTTGGATTATAAGTACGAATATTCTGCAATACTTCGTCAACATCTTCTGGATATGCTGAGTCAACTTTATTTACAACTACGACATCTGCTAATCGCAAGTTAACTTCACCTGGATAATAACTGATTTCGTGTCCTGGGCGTAATGGGTCAACAACCACAATCGATAAATCGGATTTATAGAATGACATATCGTTGTTTCCGCCATCCCAAATGATAATGTCGGCTTCTTTTTCTGCTTCACGAACTATTGCTTCATAATCAACACCGGCATATATTATGCTACCCATTGCAATATGTGGTTCATACTCTTCCATTTCTTCGATTGTGCACTTGTGTTTGTGCAAATCTTCGATAGTAGCGAAGCGTTGTACTTTTTGAGCTACTAAATCGCCATAAGGCATCGGGTGCCTAATTGAAACGACTTTTTTGCCTGCATCAACTAAAGCACGGACAACTGCACGTGTTGTTTGACTTTTACCGCAACCTGTTCTCACAGCAGTTATTGAAATGACTGGTTTTGTTGATTTAATCATTGTAGGGGCAGCTCCCATCATAGAAAACTTTGCACCAGCTGCCATTACTCGTGAACCAATATGCATCACAGTATCATATGGCAAATCACTATATGAAAGGACGCACTCATCAACTTTATGTTCAACAATTAATTTTTCTAAGTCTTTTTCATCGTATATTGGAATTCCTGCTGGATATAACTCACCTGCTAATTCTGCAGGATATTTTCTACCTGCAATATCTGGAATTTGAGCAGCTGTAAATGCTACTACTTCGTAATTTGGATTGTTTCTATAAATTGTGTTGAAGTTGTGGAAATCACGACCTGCAGCACCGATTATAATAACTTTTACTTTTGACATAAATCACCTTGTTTTGTTTAAAAAAATTTTAATTTATTGGTTTTACTGTTTCAAAAACATTTTTAATTCTTTCTATTGCCCAATCAATTTCTTCTTTTGTAATTACAAGAGGTGGGGCAAATCGTATAGTGTGAACGTGCGTTTCTTTGCAAAGTAAACCGGCATCTTTAAGAGCTTCAGTAAATGGTCTGGCTGTTGTGTTGAGTTCTAAGCCGATCCATAATCCTGCACCTCTCACTTCTTTAAATAAAGGACTACCAATGGCTTTTAGCTTTTCAACAAAATATTTACCATTTTCATAAGATTTTTCAGGTAAATTTTCTTCTTCGATGACTTCAAGTGAAGCAATTGCAACTGCGGCGGCAAGTGGGTTTCCACCGAAAGTTGAACCGTGTGTTCCAGGTTTAAAAACATCTAATATTTCGCTATCTGCTAAAATACCGGAAACGGGATAAAAACCTCCACCTAAGGCTTTTCCAACAATCACAATATCAGGCCGAACTTCTTCATAGTAATGTGCGAATAATTTTCCGCTACGTCCTAAGCCAGATTGAATTTCATCGCAAATAAAGAGTATATTATTTTCTTTGCAAATTTGTTGGATTTCTTTTAAAAATCCTTTTGGAGGAACTATGATGCCTGCTTCACCTTGTATTGGTTCAATTAAAATTGCTGCGGTGTTATTTGTTATTTTTGCTTTAAAATCATTGATATCTCCGTATTTCGCAATTTTGAAGCCTGGTGTAAATGGTCCATAATTTTCGTATGCATCGGGATCTGTCGAAAAACTTACAATTGTTGTCGTACGACCGTGGAAATTTTCTGTTGCAACGATTATTACGGCTTGGTTTTCTGGAAGACCTTTGACTTGATATGCCCATTTTCTTGCTGTTTTTATTGCTGTTTCAACAGCTTCAGCCCCGGTGTTCATAGGTAAGAATTTGTCATATCCTGTCATTGCATTTAATTTTTTGTACAAAATTGGTAATACATTATTTCTAAATGCTCTACTTGTTAAAGTAAGTTTTTTTGCTTGTTCTACCAATGCATTGAATATCTTGGGATGTCTGTGACCTTGATTTACAGCGGAATATGCTGAAAGGAAATCTAAATATTTTTTCCCTTCGATATCCCAAACCCAAACGCCTTCAGCTCTTTCAATTACAACATCTAATGGATGATAATTGTGAGCTCCTAATTCGTTTTCGATTTTAATATATTCTTGTGTATTCATATTATTAATTTTTTTAATGTTTAATAATTATTCTTTATCAAATAACATAGTAAGGAGTGCCATCCTTACGTATAATCCATTTTCTGCTTGCCGAAAATATGCTGCTCTTGAGTCTAAATCAACTTCTGGTGATATTTCTATGGAACGAGGCAATGGATGCATAATTAATGCATCATTTTTAAGCTTTTTCAAAACTGAACTTCCTATATTGAAATTATCTAAATCGATGTTGCTTTCTTTCAATCTTTCTCTATCAATTCGGGTAACGTAAAGCACATCCAAGTGTTTTAATATACCTTTGGTTGAGTTCAGTAATTCATAACTTATGTTATGTTCATTTAAATGCTCTAAAATATCAGGTTTCATTTGCATCTCATCAGGTGCAATAAAATAAAGCTTTACTCTATCGAATTTACTGAGCAAATAAGCAAGCGAACGAACTGTACGTCCATTATCCAATGCACCTATAAATGCGACAGAAAGACCATCTATGGAATGGCATTCATTATGAATTGTATATAAATCTAATAATGCTTGTGTTGGATGTTGACCACCACTACCGTCTCCGGCATTAATAATGGGCACGCTTGAAACCGCCGCTGCTCTTTTTGCTCCACCGATTTCGTGATGTCGCAAAACAATGACATCGCAATAATTACCAATAATTCTTATGGTGTCTTCGAGCCGTTCATCTTTTATTTCTGATGAAAACTCACGTGCTTGTTCGGTTGAAAGCACTTTTCCACCCAATCTATACATTGCTGATTCGAACGAAAATCTTGTTCGTGTAGATGGAGTGTAATATAAAGATGCTAAAATTTTGTCTTGATAATCTAAAGTTCCACCTCTTTGAACAATTTTCCTCATTTGGTTAGTTCGTTCAAATAGTTCCATTAATCTTGGAACTTTAAATTGTTGGGATTCAATAATATGTTGTAAATTCATAATTTTTCTTATATTAAATTAGATTTATTAATCTGGAATTATAGTTGTTCCAGCGTTTCCATCTAAAGCATCTGTAATAAATTCAAAGGTTGTGATTATTGCTTTTTTGCCTCCTTGTCTGAGAAACCGCATTACTGCTTCAATTTTTGGTCCCATATTTCCCGGTGGGAAATGTCCTTCGTTATAGTATTTTTCTATTTCAGAAAGAGTTACAGTATCCAACCCTTTTTGATTATTTTTCTTGTAATTGAGATATACTTTGTCAGCGTCGGTGCTAATGATAAACACATCGACATTTAATGTAGCGGCAAGTAAAGCAGAAGACCTATCTTTATCAATCACAGCTTCACTTCCTATTATGGAGCCGTTTTCTTTTTTTATTACCGGAATACCACCACCACCTAAAGCTATAGTCAAAACACCCATATCAATAATTTTTTCAATAATATCAACACCTAAAATTTCGACTGGTTCAGGCGACGGAACAACTCTTCTCCAACCACGTGCAGCATCTTCGACAACTTGCCAACCCAATTGCTTTTGTTTTTGAATAGCTACTTCACGAGTATAAAAAGGACCTATTGGCTTTGATGGTTTAAAAAACGCTGGGTCATTTTCATCTACAGCTACTAACGTTGGAATAGTTACAGTTTCACCTTTAATTCCGATAACTCGAAAAGCATCAATAAAAGCACGTTGCAAAATATAACCAATTTCGCTTTGAGTAGTAGCAACACACATATCAAGTGGATGTGTATAAACTTCATTTGAAGCACGCTCTGAACGAATAAGAGCCGCTCCTGCTTGTGGTCCATTACCATGTGTGACTATAATTTCCCAACCATCTTTCAACATTTTGGCAATAGCAACGGCTGTTTGATAAGCATTCTCATATTGCTCATCAATTGTGCCCCTTTGTCCTGCACGTATTAAAGAATTCCCACCAATTGCTATTAAAGCTTTTTTCGACACGGTTTTTCTCCGTTATTTCATTAATTTATACATTATAGCTTTTTGTGCGTGTAAACGATTTTCTGCTTCATCAAAAACAACAGAATTTTTTGAATCAATAACTTCATCTGTTACTTCATCACCACGGTGTGCGGGTAAACAATGCATAAATAAAGTATCTTCTTTTGCATAGCTCATTAATTCAGCATTGACTTGATAAGGTCTGAAAATCTGTTTACGTTTTTCTGTTTCTGCTTCTTGTCCCATTGATGCCCAAACATCGGTATAAATTGCATCGGCGTTTTTAACTGCTTCTTTTGGATCGTGAACAACTTCGATTTTAGCACCTGTTTTTTTGGCATCCTCATTAGCATTTTGCCAAACTATTAAATTTGGTTCAAATCCTCTTGGTGTTGAAATTGTAACATTTACGCCTAATCTTGCTCCTGCGTACATCAATGAATGTGCAACGTTATTTCCATCACCAACATATACTAACTTAATTGAATTATCCAATTTTCCTTTATGTTCAAGAATTGTCAAAAAGTCTGCCATCGCTTGGCAAGGATGCAATAAATCTGTTAGCCCATTAATTATTGGTATCCTTGCATATTTAGCCATATCTTCGACGATTTGATGTGCAAAAGTTCGTATCATTATTCCTTGAACCATTCTTTCTAAATTCTTAGCTACATCATAAACTGATTCTCTTTTACCAAGATTTATTTCATTTGGTGATAAATAAAGAGAGTATCCACCTAATTGTTGTATACCAACATCGAACGATGTTCTCGTCCTTAATGATGGTTTTTCGAATATCAACGCAAGTGTTTGCCCTTTCAGTGATTCTGCATATTTGGAGCGGTCCTTTTTCATATCAATTGCTAATTCGAAGGACTCTAAAATTTCTTCTCGTGTAAAATCACGAACTGAGAGAAAATCTCTTTTCATTTTTTTCCTTTAATTTAATTATAAAATATTTAAAAAATTATTTGCTAATTTTAAAGGTAAAATTATATTGGTGCATCTGTGGTATAATGCTTGAAATTGATTATTTTTTGGGAGCGGTTTTTAGGTAAAAATAACACATAACATTTTTGTGCTTTATGATTAGTATTTGCAGCAATATTTTTGTATGTATGTGTCAATTTTTGGACTTGTAGTTTTATTAATTACAAAATTACTAATTGTTTTTGAATTAACAAGTTTAATTTAATTAATTTAACGTGAATTTTAAACTCGTAAATTATTAACTTTTAACATAATTCAGTTATTATCCTGCGTAAGGTTTGCAAATATTTAACATTATGAACTCTCACGATATCAATCCCTTTGGATAATAATAAAGAATGAATCAAAGCAGTTGCAAAATCACGCTCGGCTGGATTTTCTATTCCAAGCATTTTTCCAATAAATGATTTTCGTGATATACCAAGCAACAACGGGACATTTAGATTATGGAATTTTTCTAAATTCTTTAGTAATTCTAAATTATGTGAGTAATTTTTTCCGAATCCAATGCCGACATCAGCCCATATTTTTTTTACACCAAAACCTTTTGCATAATTTATTTTTTCATCTAAAAAGTTGTAAACTTCTTCAATTACATTGTCGTAAAATGGATTATTTTGCATTGTTTTTGGGTTGCCTTGTATATGCATAATAATCAATCCCACTTGGTTTTCAGCAGCTAATTCTGCAAATCTTGGCTCGAATTGCAAACCAGAAATATCATTGATTATATTTGCACCTTCTTCTATTGCTGTTTTAGCAACTTCATATTTTGTAGTATCTATTGAAATAGGTATTTCGGGGAACTCTTTTCGTAAAACTTGGATTATTGGAATTACTCGACGAAGCTCTTCTTCTAATGGAACTGGAGAAGAATTCGGACGTGAACTTTCTCCACCAACATCGATGATATCAGCACCTTCGCTTATCATTTGTGTTGCATTTTTTAAAGCTGCTTCTGGGTTTAAATTGCTACCCCCATCAGAAAATGAATCGGGGGTAGCATTAATTATGCCCATTATTTTAAAATACTTATACTTCATCTTTATCATTCTTTCTATTTTTCCACTGATAGAATAGGGATAAAACTAAAAGAACCGTGAGTAATATATTCGCCGCTAAACTCAAATTTTTTCCTGTATTAAAAGGTTTAGACTCAAATTTAAGTTCTAATTTATGTTTACCATTCGGTATCAACACTGCTCTGAGAATATAGTCTGCTTTGTAAATTTCAATTTCTTTGCCATCTAAATAAGCTTTCCAATCGGGATAATATATTTCTGATAGTACTAATAAATTACTTCCTGTTGCATTGACATCCATCGAGATATATTCATTTTTATATTGTCTTATGTTGACAAAGTTATTTTCATTAGGTTTTTCAAATTTTAATTTTTCGTCTTTTTCGAAAAATACAACTTTTTTAGGGTCAAAATCTGCATTTTTCAAACTTGTCAAGATTTCTTTTGGTGTTTTTATTTCAGAAGAATCTACAAAAAAAGCACGAGGTAAATATGAAGCATTATAATAAACTCTCGTTCCTGTGCGTTGAGAAGTGTAAATAGGTGGAACTTTCATATCTTCTTTTGCAAGAATATATTTCACATTCAATAAATTCCACATAAATGGGCTCATAACATTGCTTGTGTTACCTTGTGAAGTAAAATCGAGCATATCTTGGTAAATTCTTAGTTTTGCGGAATGGTAACCATTGACGTTTTGAAGTAAATAATGAGCAGAGACATTTGGTGAAGCGGACGCAAAATCAGCAACCCGAAATATTTCTTTATCTTTTTTTACATAATCGAACGCATCATCTTTTGGGAATACTTGCAATGACAACTTTTCTTCTGGAATATCCATTGGACGATAACCTACTCGCCATAAATCAAAAATTAAAAGTATAAAAAGTGGATAGATAAAATATGCAAATTTAATTTTTCTGCTAACAAATAAATACGATAAATAAAATGCAATGACTAAAATAAATCCATTGATATACCAATCATTAATCATATTTGACCAAATAAAATCTCGGAAGTTTTCAGGCAATCTTAAACTTTGACTTGATGCCATTGCTTGATAATACGCATCTTTAAACATTGTCGTAAAAGCAAATCCTAAAACAAGAAATGCTAATGAAATATATAGAAATAATTGAGTTGTCTTCTTCCCTTGTTGGCTTTGTTCTTTATTCCAATTAATAAGTGAATTTAAACCATATCCGGCAAGGATGGGAAAGGCGAAATTCACTAAAACAAGAGCCATACTCGGTGCTCGGAATTTATTAAACATTGGAACATTGTAATAAAAGAAATTGTATAAAACTGGTAATGTATATCCAAAGGATAATATCCACGCAAATATTGAAATAAAAATTAAAGCTTGCACAAACACATCCTTTCGGTTTGCTATTGCACCAAGAATAGCAAAGAAAAAGATAAAAATACCCATATATGGAGCGGCATCTTCGAAAGGTTTTTGTCCCCAATAAGTTGGGATTTTCATTTCTTTACCGCCTGTTTCAGGTCCTGAATAACTTAATTTTCCGAAGCCATAATAATTTGGGACAAGGAAAGTAAAAGTCTCACCAGGAGAAAAAGACCATTGAGTTGCATAATCGTAATCATTTCCTCCATCTTTTGTTTGTTTGCTTGATTCAGTTTTTTCTAAAGCACCAGAACCACGTGTTGAATAAGGAGTATATTCTTGAATACTAAAATATCTGTCTGCAGAAAGTAAAAAAGAAAAACCAAAAGCAAGAGCTAAAATTATACCTGGTCTTAAAACTGACAAAGGTTCATTTTTACTTATAAATCTTGAAATTAATTCATAAATGAGATAAATTCCGAAAGCTAAAACACCATAAAATATCATCTGAACGTGAGTTGCTTCGAGCATAATATGAACAGCAATCACAGTTAAAACAGCATAAAGCAACGAGAATTTCTTGATAAGCTTTTCCATAAAGAAGAAAATCCATGGATACATCGAAAAAACTACTGGTTTTGTATTATGTCCAATCATTATCCAAACAACAGCACCGGTCGAAAATACTGCAGCAAGAGAAGTAAATAACGAAACGAGTTCATTGTGTTTTTTCTCTCTCATTAAAAAATACATACCAATAGCAAAAATTACATAATGTATAGCAACACGAGCTTCATCATTACCGAATAAATTCTGAAATTGTTCAATAAATCCAAAATATATTTTAGAAGTAAAATCCCAAATCCTTTCACCTGTTACTAAAAGTGCTGCAAAACTTGGCATGCCGCTGAAAATATACGGTATCCATAGCGGAAAACTCCCATCTTGTTTTGCTTGTTTTAAATATTCTCTGAAACTTATTGATGCAACAGAATCGGAAGCATTAAATCCATTACCAAATATTCCTGGTCCGAAAAAAATAAATATTAAAACAAATAAAATTAATATTATGACCCAATTTTTTTGGAAAAATTTTGGTATTGCATTGTCTGAAAAAGCAGGTTGTAATTTTTTTGAAGGTGTTTTCTTTTGTTCAATTGAATTTTTCTTATTTGTTGGCATATTTTTTTACATTTTAATTAACAAAATAATAATATTCAAAATTAAAGTAATTTGTTAGAATAAAAAATTTTTCAAGAAAAATTCCGTAATTTTGTTAATTAAAAAATAGTTATTTATATAGTTCGTATTTAAGTTAAACATTTTAAGAGAAAAATTGATAAAATTAATCAAACCTCGTTCAGCAAAATCCTTAGCTGCAACAATTGCAAAAATCGCAGCAGAAAAATTAGCAAGCAATATATTAATTTTAGATTTGACAAAAGTTGAATCCGCACCAAGTGATTTTTTTGTCATTTGCACCGCAAATTCATTGCCTCAAACAAAAGCAATTTTTGACGAAATTTATTACCAGATAAAATCTCTTGATATTCCTTTACCGAAAACAGAAGGGCTGGATTCGATGGAATGGATTTTGCTCGATTATTTCGATGTCGTTGTGCATATTATGACCGAAATTACAAGAAATTACTATAAAATAGAAAAATTATGGTCTGATGCTAAATTTTATACGTTAGACGATAATTCGAAAATTGTAAGTTTTTCGAAAGAAAAAGTTAAACAGATGTTCCTCGCTCCTTCTGTTTAATTTCTTTAACCATTTTCTTTTATAATTTTATAATAAAATCACAGTATATATGATTAAATCCTATATTTTTGAAATTTTAAATAATGCTCTAAGAAAACTTGAAGTTGAAAATCCAAATATCATTTTAGATTATCCCAAAAATCCCGAAAATGGTGATTTATCAACAAATATTGCAATGCTTTTAGCAAAACCTTTGAAAAAAGCACCAAAAATTATTGCTCAAGACATTATTGCTAATTTAGACTATTCAAATGAATTGATTGAAAAAATCGAAATTGCCGGAAATGGATTTATAAATTTCTTCCTTTCACCAAGTTATTATCATAATATTTTGAAAAACATCATTTCGTATGATGAAAATTTTGGCAAACAAGAAATAGGTCAAAATAAAAAAGTATTAGTAGAATATGTTAGCGCAAACCCTACTGGATTATTGCATCTTGGGCATGGACGGAATGCAGTGATTGGCGACACCTTATCTAATTTATATGAATGGCTTGGATATGAAGTAACTCGTGAATATTATTTCAACAACGCCGGTAACCAAATGCGGAATTTGGCTAAATCTATATATGCAAGATATCGCCAATTGCTCGATAATAAAGATTACCCGTTCCCTGAAGATGGTTATTTTGGTGATTACATTTTCGAAATTGCAAAAGAGTTTATTAAATTGAACGGAACTGAAATATTAGAACCTACTGATGAAAACATTGCTAAATTCCAAAAATTTGGTGAAGAATGGAATTTCATCAATATCAAAAAAACATTGAAAAAGCTGAATGTAATTCAAAATTCATATTATAACGAAAATTCGCTTTATGAATCGGGAAAAATAGACAAACTAATTGCAGATTTAAAGTCCTTAGATTTAATTTATGAAAAAGATGGAGCTCTGTGGTTAAAACTTACAGCGCTTGGCTTAGAAGATGATAGAGTCGCTGTCAAATCAACTGGTGAGCCAACTTATCGTTTACCGGATATCGCTTACCATCGTGAAAAATTTCTTAGAGGATACGATGAAATTGTTGATATATTCGGAGCTGACCATATTGCCACAGTGCCTGATGTCATTGCCACAGTTAAAGCGTTAGGTTTCGACACAAATAATATTAAAGTAGTAATTCACCAATTTGTAACTTTAACTGAAAATGGACAGCAAGTAAAAATGTCGAAACGCTCCGGGAAAAGTTATACTTTAGATGAATTAATTGACGAAGTAGGAGCCGAAGTTGTCCGATTTTTCCTTCTTATGAGAGGTGTCAATACACATTTAGAATTCGATTTAAGTTTAGCAAAAGAGCAAAGCGATAAAAATCCTGTTTATTATTTGCAATATGCTCACGCAAGAATATGCTCGATTTTAGAAAAAATTAAGGAACAAAATATTACAATCAAAACTGAACCAGATTTGAACTCCCTACAAGAAAAAATTGAGTTAGATTTAATTAAAAAATTAGCAGATTTTCCTACAGCAATTTTCGATGCATCCAAAAAAAGTGAACCACATATTTTATCAGATTATTTAAGAGATTTGGCGTCTATTTTTCATAATTTTTATCATCAATGTAGAATTATTGGTGAACAAGAAGAAATTTTATCAGCACGCTTATTGCTTGCTAATTCAACAAAAATAGTCCTTAAAAATGGTTTGACAATACTCGGTATTTCTGCTCCCGAAAGAATGTAAATTTAACGAACGAGACTTTATAAAAAAATAATACCTGACATAGAAAGTGTCAGGCATTTTATTTAAATAAAAATAAAGAAATAAATTTTATTAGACAAGACAAAATTAATTAATAGTTCAAAAGTTTCATAATATCTGCATAAATTTTTTCCTCAGTAGGAAGTACATCGTATTCATATTCAGGAGCATAAGGAATGTGCGAATCTTTTGCTGCATGTCTCATCACAGGTGCATCAAGATAGTTAAATGCTTCATAATTAATTACAGCAGAAATTTCTGCACCAAATCCTAATGTCAACGTATCTTCGTGAGCAATTAACAAGCGATTTGTTTTTTTAATAGATTTTAGAACTAATTCTTTATCCCAAGGAATTAAAGTTCTTAAATCAATTACTTCGATTGTTTTACCAGTATCTTTTTCAATTTTTTTCGCCGCATTCAACGAATCCTTTGCTGTTAATCCATATGAAACAATAGTTGCATCATTTCCTTCTTTCAAAATTTTCGCTTTTCCAAAAGGCAATAAAAAGTTCTCATTTGGTTCAGGTGTCGAAGAAAAAGGCAATCTATATAAACCTTTGTGTTCTAAAAAAATCACTGGGTCTTGTAACCTGCAAGCTGTTTTCAACAATCCTTTTGCATCTGCGGCAGAGCTGGGATATGCAATCATAAGCCCTGGGATATGTGCAAAAAATGCTTCAATATTTTGCGAATGGTATAAACCACCATGAATGTAGCCACCTACAGCAACACGAACAACAACAGGTGCAGCAAAATTACCATTAGAGCGGTATCTCAAAGTTGCTAATTCATCACGAAGTTGCATAAATGCGGGCCAAATATAATCACCAAATTGTATTTCTACAACAGGTTTATAACCTTTAACCGCCATTCCTATTGCAGTTCCAATAATTGAGGCTTCGGCAAGTGGTGAATTGAAAACCCGTTCTTTCCCAAAGGCTGTGGAAAGTCCTTTTGTTGCAGTAAAAACGCCACCTTTGGGGTCTGCAACATCTTCGCCATAAATAACCATTTTAGGATTATATTGCATTTCTTCGTGTAAAGCATGGTTAATTGCATCAACCATCACGATTTTATTTTCTGAATCAACATTTTCAAATTCTGAATAATTTAAATTGCGTGTTTCTAATGGTGCGAATATATGATTTGTCGAATCTTCAGGCACAGGAGAAGGTCTTGAAAATGCCCAATCAGCAGCCTCATTAACTTCTCGTACAACTTGGTCGTATAAATTGTCAATTTCTTCTTGAGTTGCCAACTTATTGTTAAGCAAATAACTTGACAAATTTTTAATCGGGTCTTTTTTGCTTTTCGCTGCTTCAAGTTCTTCGAGTGGACGATATTTTTTTTGGTCATCGCTTGAAGAATGTGGCAAAAGTCTTTCGACTAATGAATGTAATAATGCTGGACCTTTTCCGGATCGCATATAATCAACTGCTTTTTTTGCTGCTAAATACGATTCGAAAAAATTTGAGCCATCAAAGGTGAACATTTTTAAATTAGAATAAGCACAAAAAGAGTGAGTAACATTTGTCCCGCTCGATTGAGTTTCACGAGGCACTGAAATTGCATAACCATTATCTTGAATGTGAAACAAAACAGCAAGCTTTTCTCGTGATGCCCAATTAACTGCTTCATAAAATTCACCTTCCGATGTTGTACCTTCTCCGGAGGAAACGTAAGTAATTTCATCAGTATGATCTTTTTTTGCAGCCAAAGCAGTTCCAACGGCATTTAAATATTGAGTGCCCGTCGGTGAAGATTGTGTCGGTAAATTTAAGTCTTTTCGTCCATAATGACCTGGCATTTGCCGACCACCAGTTGATGGGTCTTCAGGTTTACCAAATGCAAGCAAAAAATAATCTTGGGGTGTGTAACCCATTGTATACGAAAAAGCTAAATCACGATAATATGTCCAGCCCCAATCTTTTTTGGGAACTAAATTGAGTGCAATTGCAACTTGTGCACCTTCGTGACCGCTTCCACCAATATGAAAAAACGATTTACCTTGCTTTACTAAATTTAAATGTTTCTCGTCAGTATAACGAGCTTGCATCATTAATTTCAATGCTTTAATTAAATCTTCTTTTGTTAAATTTAATTGTTGATGAATTGGTTTTTGATTTAAATCATTTATAATTTCAATTGTTTCGGCGGCACAGCCGGGACCGATTTTTTCTTCAAATTTATTGGAATCAAGTGAATTTTCAACGTTTTCTAATATGTCGGTATTTTTTTCATCTTTTTTTAATTTGTTATTTTGTTTTGTCATAATATTTCTTATCTTTATTTTTGAATTAAATAAAATATGTTTTTTTAAGATTTGTAGAACGAATTTTATTAGTTTTTATTAAAATTTTTATTCACTTAACATAAAATAAATTTACAAGTTTATGAGTTGGAATAAAATAATAGGTTTAGAGCGGGAAAAAGCTATTTTGCAAAAATCTGTATTAAATAATAGAATTCATAATTCTTATTTATTTTATGGTATGAATGGTATCGGAAAAAGAGCAGTTGCCTATGAATTTGCAAAAGCTTTGAATTGCCTTAACCCAATTATTGACGAAAAAAACAATAAATACGAAGCGTGTGACGAATGTTTAAGTTGCAAACAAATGTCAAATCTAACTCATCCAAATTTACATTTAATTTTTTCGTATCCCACCGGGAAAGGAACAGATTCAAAATCAGATAATCCACTTGCTAAATTAACTGATGCACAAGTTGAAGAAATTCAAAATCAAATGTTGCTTTTCGCCCAAAATCCTTATTATAATATAAATATATCAGGTGCCAATACAATTAAAATTGACCAAATCAGAGAAGTAAAAAAGAAAATAAATTATTCCTCAACCTCGCACGGAAAAAATGTTATTATAATTATGAACGCCGAGGAAATGACCAACGAAGCCGCTAATGCATTTTTGAAAACATTAGAAGAGCCAAGCGAAAATACAGTTATAATTTTAACAACTTCAAGAAAAGAATTGCTCTTGCAAACAATTTTATCAAGGACTCAACAACTTTTCTTTGCCCAACTTTCGAATGAAGAAATAAAACAAGGATTAATAAAATTTTATAATTGCAAGGAAGAAACAGCAAATTTAATATCTATCCTCGCAAATGGCTCTTTTTCGAAAGCTTTGGAACAAGCAAGTACTGAATTTATTGATGTAAGATCAAAATTTGTAGATATTTTTAGAACAGTATTGAAAAAGAAAAATTATAGAATAGAGTTTTTAGAAAAAATAGATGAATTGATTAAAACAACCGATACAAAAGGTTTGACAAATGGATTAACTTTATTCGAAATGTGGCTTCGAGATGCTTATTCATTTTCACTATTTAAAAATAAATTAATAATTGTTAATTTAGACCAACTCGATGTTATAGAAAAATTTACAGCAAATTTTAATAATTTCGACTATTTATATACTTTTGATATTTTAGAAAAATCTATCAATTTGATAAAAAAAAGTGTGAATATTCAATTAATTTTAGTAAATTTATTTTTAGGAATTAGACAAAAAGTATATAAGTTTTTTTAGACGAAACTAACAATTTGTATTTTTTTTATGGTAATCAATAATAATTATATAGAATTAAATAAACAACAAACTGAAATAACAAGCAAAAACAACAATGGAAAAAATTTTGAAACGAAGGAAAATAACGGAATAGCAATTGAAAATGGGATTCATCAAAATAACTTACCGCTAAATTCAGAAAGTGGTGAACGTCACGAAAATCATCGCATAGTTCAACAACTCGAAAATAAAGCAAATGAACTAAACGAGAAAAATATCGCTGAAGTTGAATTCCAAGGTAGTCGCAAAGAAATTTATTTCAATTCATTAGTTGGGCGTGTTAAAATTGGTGATTGGGTTGTTGTCGAAACTGACAACGGTTTTGACTTAGGAAAAATTTCAAAAATTGGGGAAAATTTATTCTCTTGGTGGAAGCACACTTTTTCAACAGAAAATAATTCACCAGTGTATTCAATAAAATATAAAGCTAGTTCAAAAGATATAGACAAATATCACTCGAATTTGAAAGAGCAGGAATTAATTGTTGAACAAGCTAAACAACTTGCGAAAACACACAATTTAGATATGCGTATCACCGAAGCCGAATGGCAATTCGATAAACACCGGCTTACAATTTATTTTCTTGCTCCACAAAGAGTTGATTTCCGAGAGCTTGTCAAAGACTTAGCCAAACAATACAAAACTCGCATTGAATTAAGGCAAATTACCCATCGTGAAAGAGCAAAGCGTATATCTAATTGGGTGGGAGTTTGCGGGCGACCTATTTGCTGTGGATGCTTTTTGCAACAGGTCAAACCTGTATCTATTGAACATTCAAAAGCTCAACAACTTTCTGCAAATGTTACAAAACTTAGCGGTTATTGCGGAAGACTTAAATGTTGCTTAATGTTTGAATATGACTTTTATGTCGAAGAATCCAAACGTTTTCCCAAACTTGGTTCAAAATTGGAATTAGAGGACGGCTCTTATTTACTTATAAAATTTGATATATTCAAAAATTCCTTAACTTTTGTCAATGAAGAGCATCATAATTTCAGAACATTTACTTTAGAAGAAATAAAAGCTTATGCCGCACAAAATAAAGTATTAGAACCGAAGGATACAGAAGGATGTGCTTTCTGTGATAAATTTAATGTCACTGATAATTTAGATGAATTAATAGAAATCGCAGATTAATTTGAAGTTTCCTTTTATTAAAAATTAAACTCGCACATTTACTATATAAAGTAGTTTTATATGCGAGTTTTTTCTTCAAATAATAGAGCAATTAGAAAAACATTATACAATTCTCTTTGCTTTAAATTTTCCGTTTGAAAAAGTAACTTCGAATTGAGCACCTGTAGATGCGTTAACGTAGATTGCTTTTCCAGAAAAAGTTCCTTCGACATTACCACCAACACTACCATAAGTAGTTACTTTGATATTTTCACCTTGCTTTAAATAAAACAATTCATTTGTACTAATCAAATGAATCATTACAGCATTTTCTTCCTCATTCGCATTAAATGTACCAGTCTTATTTCCTTTGAAAATAACTTGTGCAAAATTACCTTGTGGGTCTGTAAAAGAACATGCAGTTTAATCACTACCAGGTACATAAATAGAACCACCATCAACATCAAAGGAATACGTTTTGTTCGAAAAAGTACCGCCATTGATTACACAGGAAAACTGATATCCTGTGTTATTGTCGGTGGGATTCGTAGAAGAATCTTTAGAACACGACAATAAAAGTAATGGTAAAAGAAAAAATGCAAAAATTCTTTTCATAAAACCTCCATTTTTTTATAATATTTTAAAATAAATTAAGAATAATATTTTAATAAACAATATTTTCATTAATTTTTTCTTGTTTAAATATAACCAACGAAATTTATATTGAATAATAACAGACAAAAATTATAAATAAACCTAAGAAATTCAAATTGAATTTTTGATAAAATTACTCAATTTTTTGAAAAATTATTTTGGATAATATTCTACATAACAAATAAAATTCAGTTTATAAATAAACAAAATGACAAGATTAAAATTAATCGAATAAATTTATAAAAATTATTCTAAGATATTGATTTTAAGATATTTACGTTAAGATAAAATTTAGATTGCAAGACATAAAATGAAAAATGGCTTACTTTTTTTGTGATTGATTTTTACTAAAAAATATTCGAAATAAAAATTGCAAAAAAAGTAAAAAAGCAATGAAAATTGAATATTGGCATATTGATTGTAAAATAAAAAAAATGATGATAATTAACAATAATTTTCAGCCCCCTGAAAATGAAAATTATAACAAAACACATGGAGGTGAACAATGCCTTTCGCAATAGGAGGAAACGCAAGAATAAGGACGAATACGCCTGCGGAAAATGCATATAACGCTTTAGATTTGTCGAATCGTGATATTGCTTTGAGACAGTTACGATTATCGACAGGTAAAAGAATAAATAATGCGGGAGATGATGTTGCAGGCTATATTACGTCAAGGGCATTAATGGCAAGAAATGGTGCCTTAAAAGCGGCTTTACTTGCAGTGGGAGATGCTCAAAACGTTGCAAATATTACAATGGATTCATTGGAAAATATCAATGATTTATTGATTAAAATCAAAGATGCAACTGCACAAGCAGCATCAGGAGCTACAGGAACAGACGAAAAAGTTGCTTTGGCTAAAGCAGCATATCGTTTCGCTCAACAAATTCAAACAGTGGTTGATTCAACTGTTTTCGGTGGTCGACAATTGTTAGATGGTACTTTCTCCGCAGCTTTTGTAATTGGTAGTAATGCTGCCAATAACTTACTTACATTAAATGTTGATTTAACTATGACAAATCAAGAATTTAACATTGAGAGTAATTACTTCAACTCCAATGCAATGAACACTAATTTCTTTGGTGGTATCACTGGTCTTGATTTGCGAGATTTAAACAACGTTTCGAATACCAATCTTGGTGTATTTGATTTTGCCAACATACAAACAACTTTGACAAGTTTAGCAAATGCTATTAATAATGTCAACAAGGTTGCTTCATTTGTCGGTGGAATTGTAAATCGGTTAAATTCACAGGAAGATATTCTTAAGAATCAAACTGTGAATTATAACGCAGCAATTTCAAGAATAGAAGACGCAGACGTTGCAAAAGAACAATTGCAATTAGTTAAATCGCAATTCTTGCAACAAGCATCGCTGGCATCTTTAGCACAAGCAAATGCTAATCCGCAAGCGTTCTTGAAATTGATACAAGGATAATAAATATTAAGAGGTAAATTATGCCATTTGCAGTAGGTGGAAGTTCAAGAATTAGAACAAATATTCCTGCAGAAAATGCTTATAATGCTTTAGAAATTTCGAGCAGAGATATATCATTGAGGCAATTAAGAATGTCAACAGGCTTGCGTATTAATAGCGCCTCTGATGATGTTGCCGGATATATAACTTCACGTGCATTAATTGCTCGAAATGGGTCCTTGCAATCAGCTATTAATACTGTTGGAGATGCTAAAAATGTTACTAACATCGCAATGGATGGATTAGATAACATCAATAGCTTAATTACTAAAATTAAAGATGCAACAGCTCAAGCTGCTTCGGGTGCAATGGGCACAGACGAAAAAGTTGCACTTGCTAAAGCTGCTTACCGTATGGCTCAACAAATTCAAACTGTTGTGGATTCTACTGTTTTTGGCGGTGCACAGCTCTTGGATGGAACTTTTAGCTCGAATTTTGTTATAGGATTAGACTCGAGAAATACTTTACTTACATTAGCAGTAGATTTGAGGTTCAATAATCCTGATTTTAATGTTGATTCCAATAATTTTAATGTAAGTGCCTTAAGTACTACAAATTTCGCTGGCGTAACAAATTTAGACCTAACTCAACTGAATAATGTTAGCCAAACAAATTTGGGAATTTTTTCGATGACTCAAATTGGCGCAACTTTGACTAGCTTGGCAATAGCTTTAAATAATGCTAATAAAGTTGCATCTTTTATCGGTGGTATTTCAAACAGGCTTGATTCGCAAGAAGACTTGTTGAAAAATCAAATT
This sequence comes from uncultured Chloroherpeton sp., assembly GCA_964500435.1. Lineage (GTDB taxonomy): Bacteria > Bacteroidota > Ignavibacteria > Kapaibacteriales > UBA2268 > GWF2-33-9. The sequence continues at coordinate 19,257 of CAZCNL010000008.1, forward strand.
ACAAACTATAAAGCTGCCATTTCAAGAATTGAAGATGCAGACGTTGCTAAAGAACAACTTTCGTTGATAAAATCGCAGTTTTTACAACAAGCATCACTTACTTCATTGGCTCAAGCAAATCAAAATCCGAGTTCATTTTTACAATTAATTAAAGGTTAAGGAGTAAAATAAATGTCGAAGTGTGGATTTACTTTGGATTCTAAGGATTTTTCTAATTTATCATCCAATGCCCAAAAAAAATCAAGATGACTTCGACGCTGAATTTCATCTATACTTACTAAATAGTCCTTCAAAGCACTATTTTTTGGAATATTTTGGTTAAAGATAAAACCGAATATTTCAAGATTTGATTTGTTTCGTATGTCTTGTTCATACGGAATTATAATTATTTTCCAATAACCGCTTGGTACTTTATGATACTCATCGGCTTTTGGAAGTTTTGGCATTTCTTTTTCATATAAAGGTCCCGTCATAACATAAATCAATCCATACTTTTCTGTTAACTTCCGCTCATAATCTTCTAAATTCTTCCATATTCCACGATTTAAATTAGAATTCTGTGGAGTAATATTTGATAAATAATTTGTCTCGTAAGCATATTCACTACCTTTAAAATCAGCTAATGGTGCCTGGTGTCCCCTATCAATACCAATAGCTTTGGAGGCATCTTTGTAATCTTCTGGTTCTAAAGTTTCCCATTCATCAAGCCATGGATCTGCTTGCCAATCTCGTTCTTTTTGCGATGGTCCTGTAATTGTTTTCAAATCTAATCTATATGCAACCCAATCAGCAAATTTTGTGCTATCGTTACTACTCAAAGCATAGATATCTCTTATAATTAAATCATTAGTTGCCGGGCAACCTTTTGGATATCCATAAATAAAATGCTTGCAATGTATTTCCGTATATTGCGAAAAACCAATTGTTGCATAGGAAAAGTATACAAATGCAATTAAATAAAGAATTTTTATTTTCTTTTTAAAGCCTTGTGTTTTCATTTTATTTTCCAAATTATCTATTATAATTATTTTTTGCTGTTGTTAAGATTTTATAAAGATATTCAAAAAATGTATAAACTGTAACAATGGTCAATATTAAAAATAAAGTGTATGTAATCTTAGAATATAAAAAATCATTTATTACAAATTTCAATTTCTCATCATTCATTAAGTTTGAAATGAAAATTGCAAGAAGAACAATTGAAATAATTAGCATTTGCAGTGTCGTTTTAACTTTTGCTATATATGAAGTGTTAAATTCCGCTTTTTGGTAAATACGTAGTAATGTAGTAAGTATATCCCGAAAAATAATAATAATGACCATCCATAATGGAATTAAATTAATCATATAAAAAACTAAAAATGCCGCAGTTGTTAAAAATTTATCAGCAAGTGGGTCTAAAAATTTTCCAGTTGAAGAAACTATACCATATTTTCTGGCGAAATAGCCATCATAATAATCTGTTAACGATGCTACCAAAAAAATTACAATCGAAGTTTGTTGCAAAATTTTATTTTCCAATAAAAATAACACAAAAAAAATCGGAGCAAATAATAATCTTGAGAGGCTCAAAATATTTGGTATTGTTTTCTTCATATTTAATATTTAATTTCCAACAATTTCTATTGCAGCATCTATTATTTTTAAAAACTGTTCACTTTTCAAAGATGCACCACCAATCAAACCACCATTTACATTTTCCGTAGAAAGTATTTCTTTTGCATTTTTGTCATTCATACTCCCGCCGTATAATATTGGTATTTGCAGTGCAAAATGTGCATATATGTGGTCAGCAATCCATTGATGAACTTCTTTAATTTGTTCAGTAGAAGCTGTTAATCCTGTGCCTATTGCCCATACGGGTTCGTAAGCAATTACCAATTTTGTTAATTGTTCTCTGGAAAAATTATGAATTATCGTAATTTGATTATATAAAACTTCAAATGTTTTATTGTTTTGGCGCTCTTCAAGTGTTTCTCCAATACATAAAATTGGGATTAAATTATTGTCAAATGCAGCTTGAAGCTTTTTTATTAAAAGTTCGTTATCTTCTTTGAAATACTGTCGTCTTTCACTATGTCCTAAAATAACATATCGACAACCGGAATCTAATAGCATCTCTGGTGAAATTTCACCAGTAAAAGCACCTTTTGGCATAAAATGCATATTTTGAGCACCAAGTATAATTGGTGAATTTTCAATTGCTTTATTTGCTATACTTAAATTTGTAAATGGTGGACAAATCAATATATCAACATCGTCAATCTTTTTATTTTGGATTCCTTCTTTTATTTGACTAATTAAATTTGCTGTTTCTGCTTGAAGCAAATTCATTTTCCAATTTCCTGCTATTAAGTATTTTTTCATTGTTTTATCCCGCTTACTTTATAAATTTTATAATTACTTAAATCTAAATTTGACTCAAATCCATATCCATTAATCGTTTCGGTTGGTGTTTTGATTGTAACATAATCTTTTGTATAAATTATTTGTCTTTCGTTACTCCAAGCTAATGAATTTGTTGTCATAGTTACATTGGCACTATCCGAAACTACCACAACATTCCCTTTTGCAAACATATCTTTTGACTTGTCATCTATTGTTGCGTTTTCCGCAGTTAAAATAGAAAGCCTTTTCCCAGTCATTTTCGAAAAATATTCAAGTTTCACTCCTCCTTTTAAAATTGTAGTCGAATTGCTATAATAAACTTCTGCTTGTATTGCTGTTAATATTGCTTTGGTATATGCTGAATCGAAAAAAACTACTTCAATATTATTTGCAATTTGGTCGGGTATAACTTTCGATTCTTCTTGTAAAGCTTTTTGATACTCTGAATCATCTCGAAAGCAACCAAAAAGAATAATTGTAAATGTTAGAAAGAGTAATATTTTAAAAATTATTTTCAAATTTAAGATTTTAATTTAATTGTTGAACAATTTTATTTAATAATAATAAATCATTAATAAATTTATTTGCTAAAGCTAATGGCAATTGAGTTTCCTTGTCGCTCATTGCAATTTGGGGATTTGGATGTGTTTCGAAAAATACTCCATCAACTCCAACCGCAACTGCTGCTCTTGCAAGATATGGAACTAATTCGGGATAACCACCCGATTGCTCACCGATTGAAGGTTTTTGTAATGAATGAGTGGCATCATAAATTACCGGATAACCACTTTTTCTCATTATCGGTAATGAACGGAAATCAACAACTAAATCATTATAACCAAAAAAAGTTCCTCTTTCAGTAAGCATTATATTTTTATTACCTGTCGATGCTACTTTTTGTGCAGCTTTTATTATTGTTTCAGCAGAAACAAATTGACCTTTTTTTATATTTACAATTTTTCCCGATTCACCTGCCGCAAGTAGCAAATCTGTTTGACGGCATAAAAATGCGGGAATTTGAAGTATATCAACAAATTCTGCAGCTAACTTTGCTTCGTCAGTTGAGTGAATATCGGTTAATATTTTCATATCAAATTTTCTTTTGACTTCTGCTAACCAAGAAAGTGCAATTTCATCTCCGACACCTGAAAAAGACGAAATACTCGTGCGATTTGCTTTTCGGTATGATGCTTTAAAAATTATATCCACACCTGTTGACAATGAAATTGATTTAAGTTCTTCGGCAACTTCGAAAAGCATTTCTTTCGATTCTGCTAAACACGGTCCCGCAATAAAAAATAGGTTTTTCATTCTTGCTTTGTTTTATATTTGTTTTATAAAAGTAAAATTAATTAAATTAAAATACCAGCAACTGTTGCTGTTAAAATATTAACCAATGCACCTGTAAACATCGCCTTAAAACCTAATTTTGCGATAGTTGTCTTTTGATTTGGAGCCAACGAACCTAACCCGCCAATTTGTATAGCAATTGAAGAAAAATTCGCAAAACCACACAAAGCAAATGCAGCAAGTTTTGCAGTCCTTGGGCTAATTGCCCCTGAATGTATCATTTGGGATAAATCAGCATATGCAATAAATTCGTTTAAACTTATTTTTGTGCCAAGAAGTGCAGAAAACGATTGAACCTCATTTTGGGGAATTCCAACTAAATATGCAAATGGAGAGAAAATCACTCCAAAAAAACCTTTTAATGTTTCTGGAAAGCCATTCCAACCAAAATATTGAAATCCTTGGTGAGCAAATAAAAATAATTGGTCAATTATTGCAATCATCGATACAAAAGCAATTAACATTGCCATTATATTCAAAGCTAACTTTAAACCATCTCCTGCTCCATCAGTCAATGCAATCAAAGCATTATCAGCTTTTGTTGTTTCAATATTTTGGATTTCAGATAGTTTTAAACCACGTCCTTCTGGAGGAATTAAAATTTTAGATAACATTAATCCACCTGGCACAGAAATCAAGCTTGCCGTTATTAATTGTTCGGCGGGAATTCCCATTTGAATATATGCAGCCATAACACCACCGGCAATTGTTGCGAACCCACCAACCATAATTGTGTTAATCTCTGAACGTGTCGCAGTAGGCAAATAATATCGAATCATCAGTGGGGCTTCGGTTTGCCCTAAAAATATATTTGATGCTGCTGAAAGTGATTCAACACCTGACGTTCCCATTGTTTTTTGCATAACCCAAGCCATACCATATACAATCTTTTGCATTATCTTGTAATGATACAAAACAGAAACAAATGCCGAGAAAAATACTACTGTAGCTGTTATAATTATTGCAAATTGATAACCAAATACATTTTGATGTTGATTATCCGGTAAATTGCCAAATAAAAAACTTGCTCCTTTGAGTGAAAAATTCAAAAATGCTGAAACTTGGTCCCCAAACCATTTGAAAAACCATACACCAGCAGGGAAATTGAGTATTAAACCTCCAATTGCAAATTGTAAGATTAAGCCCCAAATAACTATGCGAAATGGGAATTTTTTTCGATTTTCTGAGATTAACCATAAAAGGAACATAATAAGAAAAATTCCCAAGAAACTAATGGCTTTTTGTAAAAACATTGAATTCCTTTTTTAATTATTTGTAAATACATATAAAAAAGCAAAATTAACTATTTCATTTGAATTATTACATTGACTAAATAAATCGTTTCATAATAATTTATTAATGTTAATAACTTATTTTTTGTATATTCACATTTTTAAATTAATTTTGTTGCTTACGATAATTTTTTTTTGATTTTAATAAATTTTAATAATAAAATTGAGGAATTATGTTAAAAAAATTTACGACTTTAGTTTTAGCAGTAGTTCTTTTTACTACTTCTTTGCTTGCAGAAGGGACAATAAAAGGGACAGTTAAATCAGCAGATGGTGATGAAGTTCTTCCTGGTGCAAGTGTTTCGATTGTCGGTACAAAATTAGGTGCAAAAACAAATTCTAATGGTGTTTTTGAAATTACTTCATTAAAACCGGGCAAATATACTTTGAGAGCAAGTTACATTGGATATTCCCCTATGGATAAAACCATTTCACTCAAAGAAAATGAAACAGTAACTGTTAATTTTTCATTAGGGGCAATTTTAATAGAAAGTGAAGCTATTTCTGTTGTCGCAAGTCGTGCACAAACTCGTGAAACACCAGTTGCTTTTTCCAATATAAGCAAAATGGAACTTGAAAACCAATTAGGATCCAGAGATATTCCTTTAATTTTAAATACTACACCAGGCGTTTATGCTACAGATTTGGGAGGTGGCTACGGTGATAGTAGAATTAATATACGTGGATTCGACCAACGTAATATATCCGTAATGATTAATGGTGTTCCTGTTAATGATATGGAAAATGGTTGGGTGTATTGGTCAAATTGGGACGGACTCGGCGATGTTACTTCTTCTATCCAAGTTCAACGAGGTTTGGGAGCAAGTAGAATAATCAATCCATCTGTCGGTGGAACTATGAATATAATCACTGACGCTGCTTATCAAAGAGCAGGAATCAAATTAAAGCAAGAATTTGCATCAGGCAATTTCTTAAAAACTACACTTATTGGAAATACCGGGAAAATTGGTGATTTTGCTGCTACAATTGCAGCTGTTAGGAAAACTGCTGACGGTGTCGTCGAAAAAGCTTGGGATGATGCTTGGGCATATTATCTTGGCTTAAGCTATGATATTAATAAAAATCACAAATTAGATTTTTACGTAATCGGTGCTCCTCAAATGCACGGACAACGTTATTATCAACCTGGAATTGCAACGTTTGATAAGCAACTCGCAAAGGATTATGGTGTTCGCCAAGGTTTAATCGATTCAACAATTGAGTTAGGTTACACTGCAAACAAAGACTGGGGAGCAATTAAGATTGACCCAGCTCACCCAGTTAAAGAATATTATTATGGAAGCGAACACGATTTACATGATAATTCCTATATTAATACTCGCACAAATTATTTCCATAAACCTCAAATGAACTTAAACTGGTTTTGGAAATTTAGCGATGTTACAAGTTTAACGAGTGTATTTTACTATTCAATTGGTCGTGGTGGTGGTTCTGCACCTTCTGGTATAGCTTGGGACTCTTTAGGACGTAGCGATATTCAAGGCGCTTATAATTTCAATATTGACCCCATTTCAATAGATCCAAAAAATGACCCAAATTTACATAAAGCCAAAGGATATCTTATGAATTCTATTAATCAGCATAATTGGTATGGTTATTTAGGCACAGTTGATATAAAATCATCAAAAGAATTAACAATTCAAACAGGCTTAGATTTACGTTCTTATACTGGTGAACATTGGCAAGAAGTTCGAAATCTTTTAGGTGCCGATTATGTTTATAATACTTCAGACAAAACACTTGATTATAAAAATAATCCATCTCTTGCTCTAAAGAAATTGGGTGATAAAATTAACTATCATTACGATGCAAATGTAATTTGGTATGGTGGATTTTTCCAAACAGAATATAAAAAAGATGAATTAACCGCATACTTAAATACATCAATTTCAAATACTGGCTACAAACGTTTAGACTACTTCAGAACAGATACGATGCCAAATGGTCGTGAAACTGCAGTGCAAAACTTTTTAGGTTATACTGCAAAAGTTGGAGCAAATTATAATTTAAATCGCTCAATGAACGTTTTCGCTAATTTCGGTTATTACAATCGTGCTCCTCTTTATAGAAATGTTTTTAATAATGATAACTCATTATATTCAAATATCAATAACGAAAAAGTTACTTCGATGGAAGTAGGCTATAGTTATTTTGATAGATCTTTCAGAGCCAACTTAAATCTTTACTGGACTATATGGAAAGACCGTTCTTGGTACACAAGTACTAATTACACTGACCCTGTCACTCACGCTTCAACAACTTATTATTACAATTTACCAGGTCTTGGTGCAAATCATAAAGGTGTAGAATTAGATTTTAGTTGGAGAATAATTAAACAAATTAGAATAAACGGGATGATCTCAATTGGTGATTGGCGCTGGACAAACGATGTAACTGCTACTTACACTCCAGAAAATTTGGACACAACATTCGTTAAATATGTTTATGCAAAAGATTTAAAAGTAGGTGATGCCGCACAAACAACCGGCTCTATTACTATAAACTACTATCCTATTAGCAAAACTAGTTTATCGTTAACATATACTTATTTTGCTGATTATTATGCGAATTTTAGCCCAGAAAATAGAAATGACCCAAATGATAGAACACAACCTTGGAAATTGCCTTCATACGGTAATTTGAATTTTCATTTTAATATGACTTTACCTGTTGACTTACCATTTGATTTAGTTCTTTCGGCTCATGGTTATAATTTATTGGATAGTAAATATGTTGCCGATGCATATGATCCACCAACTCACGATGCAAATGCAACACGTGTTTGGGTTGGGTTACCTTTAAGGTGGAATGTTGGATTACAAATTGTTTATTAAGATTAATCACAAATAAATAGAAATAAAAAAGGGGCTAAAATTGCCCCTTTTTTGCATAATAAAGATAAGAAAAAGATTATACCCAGCCACGTAATTTAACTGCTTCAGCAACTCTCGAAATTGAAATCATATAAGCTGCGTCTCTCATATAAACATTTCGTGATTTTGCTAAATCATAAACTGCATGGAAAGCTGCAGTCATCTTTTGGTCTAATTTTTCGAGAACTTCTTCTTTAGTCCAGAAATAGTTCATATTGCATTGAACTTGTTCGAAATAAGAGCAAGTAACACCACCAGCATTTGCTAAAAAGTCTGGAATAACTAAAATACCACGAGCTTTGATTACTTCGTCAGCTTCTGGTGTTGTTGGTCCATTAGCGCCTTCAGCAATAATTTTTACTGATGGTTTGATTAAATTCACAGTATCTTTTGTAATTTGATTTTCAATTGCAGCAGGAACAAGAATATCAACGTCTTGTTGAATCCAAGCATTGCCATCAAGAATTTCAAATCCCATTTCTTGAGCTTTTTCTTTATCAATTTCACCAAATTTATTAGTGATTTTGATTAATTCTGGATAAGTAATACCAGATAATTTGCGGTAAGTGTATGATTTTTTATCTTCATTACTCCAGCAAGAAACGGCAATTGCTTTTCCGCCTAATTTAGTGTATTGATCAACTGCGAATTGACTAACATTACCAAAACCTTGGAAAGAAGCAGTTGTTTTGGAAATATCAATACCAAGATTTTTGCAAGCTTCACGAACAGTATACATAACACCATAACCAGTAGCTTCAGTTCTACCGAGAGATCCACCAACGCCAAGAGGTTTACCAGTAATTAAGCCAGGTGCTTTTGCTCCTGTGATTTTTTCATATTCATCAAGCATCCAAATCATATGTTGACCTGTTGTCATAACATCTGGAGCAGGAACGTCTTGATTTGGACCAATGTTTTTTGCAATTTGACGGACCCAACCACGAGCTAATGCTTCTTGTTCTCTCATTGAAAGATTATGTGGGTCACAAATAATCCCGCCTTTACCGCCACCAAGTGGAATATCCACAACAGCAGTTTTCCAAGTCATCCACATTGCTAATGCTCTAACTGTATCGATTGTTTCTTGTGGATGGAAACGAATACCACCTTTTGCTGGACCACGAGCATCGTTATGTTGTACTCGGAAACCTCTAAATACTCGATAAGAACCGTCATCCATTCTTATTGGAATGTTGAATGAAAATTCTCTGTCTGGATTTCGAAGCAAATCTCGTGTTGCTTGGTCTAAATTCAATTGTTCAGCAACGGCGTCAAATTGTTGCTGTGCCATTTTGAACGGATTAAATGATGCGTCTGCCATTTTTTCCTCTAATTTACTTTTTTAAATTTAAAAAATTGTTTTGTATTTGATTTTTTATTTTTATTTTGCATCAAATACAATTACAAAATTAATCAAAAGTTTTCAAAACCTATTGATTTATTTAAAAAAAATTATTTATTTATTAATAAATATTAATTTATATTCTTTTCAAATTTTTATTTGATTATTCCGTTTATCTTTTATAAAAAAAGATTTATGACAAAAAAAATTATTTCTATTTTTAAAGATATTGACAAAATCCTACAAAATTCTGAGATTACTCAAGAAGTAAAATTCAACAATGTATGTAATTTAATATACGAGTTTGATAAATCTATTCAAGGCGTGGAAATTTCTTTTTCCAAATTTACTTTTCGTTCATCGAACTTTGCTAAAACTGTGCACCAAATATCGTCTCAACTCGTTGCTTCAAATATTTTACTTGGTAGTATTTCTTTTTATTTTGAAACAAGCATTGATACAATTAATAATAATGTTTTGATTCCTGTAGATTTATTTATTGAGTTAGTTTCTGAAAAAATTTCTACTCATTTGTTTATAAATAAATTAGAAACTGCCTTACACGAAATCGAAAAAGAAAAATATAATTTAGAAAGAACTCACCGAACAAAATATGACATAGTCTTAGAGTTGCTCAAAAACACTGACCGAAATTTATATAGCATAATCGCAAGAAAAATGCTGAATTTTTTATTGATTAAAGGTATCGACGAGTCTTCAAAAATATTCGAAAAGTTAGGTTCACGAATTGATTCGACAACTCAATATACAAGCGAAATCAATCGCCCAACCAAAAAACAAGTTCTCGAACAAATTTTCCATTTATCTTATGAAATTTTTTCGCTTGCATCGAAATATCTGAGCGAAGACTTTATTTTAGCTCAAACTCAAAGATGGATAAATGACGAAAATAGTAAAATTGTAACCAAGACATTAAATGACCCAAATGCATCTTTATTCGATGTTGGCGAAGCTATTCGGAAATTTATTAAAATGACACCGGAAAATACAGACGAAAGGTCTGCACAGATTCTCGGGATGATTGTTTCTCTTATCCGTAGATTTTTCACTGAACAATTAGAATTCATTAATATCGCCAAAAATATTTTTGATATCAAAGATTTCTATAATCTATTACCAAGCATCATATTTTCTTCGGAAAGTTACGGAACTCTCGGTGGCAAAAGTTCTGGATTGTTGCTCGCTGGAAAAATTATTGAAAAAGAAAAAACTAAGCACCCAATTTTAAATGATATTAAACTCCCAAAAACGTGGTATATTCCAACTGATGGTGAAACCAATTTTATTTATTATAATAATTTAGAAGATATTATTGAACAAAAGTACCGCTCACTTGACGAAATCAGGAAGGAATATCCTTATACAATGCAAGTTTTCAAAAATTCCCAATTTCCACAAGAAATGATAAATGGTTTGTCTCGTGCACTTGATGAAATTGGAAATAAACCAATTGTTGTTCGTAGTTCAAGTATTTTAGAAGACCGTATGGGAACTGCATTTGCAGGAAAATATAAAAGCTTATTTTTAGCAAATCAAGGAACTAAACAAGAAAATTTAGATGCAGTTTTAGATGCTATTGCAGAAGTTTATGCTTCCGTTTTTTCACCTGACCCAATTAGTTACCGTAAAGAAAAAGGGCTGTTGGATTTCAACGAGGGAATGGGAATAATCATCCAAGAAGTTGTCGGGACTAAAATTGGAAAATATTATTTTCCGGCTTTCGCTGGTGTGGGATTTAGTAATAATGAGTTTCGTTGGAGTTCAAGAATTAAGCGTGAAGATGGTCTTTTAAGAATAGTCCCCGGATTAGGAACTCGTGCTGTCGATAGAATTGGCAATGATTTCCCTATTTTAATTGCACCCGGAAAACCGGATTTAAGAGTGAATCTTACTATTAAAGATGCAATTGCTTATTCTCCAAGATTTATAGATGTAATTAATTTAGAAAAGAATACATTCGAAACAGTTGATATTAATGAAGTTATAGCGGATATTGGTGAGCAATTCCCTTTATTGAATGAACTCTTTTCAATTGTCGAACATAATAACTTGAAACCACCTGTAGGTCTTGGAATTGATACTAAACGAGATGAAATTGTAGTAACTGCTGATAATTTAATTAAACGAACTAAATATATAAAACAAATTAATGAACTGCTCGAAGTTTTACGAGAAAATTTTAAATTACCAGTAGATATTGAATTTGCTTGCGACGGCAAGAACTTATATTTATTACAATGTCGCCAACAATCATTTTTTGATGATGATGTTATGCCGTCCAAAATTCCCAACAATGTTCCCAAAGAAGACATTCTGTTCACAGCAAATAAACACATAGCAAATGCTCGTGTTCCGGATATTGCATATTTAGTTTATGTCGACCCCGTCCAATATGCTAAGGCTGATAAATTATCTGACCTCGAAGATGTCGCCCGTCTAATCGGCATCTTAAATGAAATTTTGCCTAAACGTAGTTTTGCTTTAATGGGACCAGGAAGATGGGGCACAAGAGATGATATTCGCTTAGGTGTTAAAATTTCATATTCTGATATCAACAATACTGCACTATTGATTGAAATTGCTAAATCTCACGATGGTTATGTCCCAGAATTATCCTTTGGTACTCATTTTTTCCAAGATTTAGTTGAATCAAATATCTTTTACCTACCACTTTACCCCGACGATAATGATATTATTTTTAATAATGAATTTTTTGAAAATGCAGAAAATACTCTTGATAGATTTACCAAAAACTTCCAACATATTTCTCATATTGTGAAAGTTATTAATATTCGAGAAATGAAATTTGGTAAAATTTTACGTGTTTTGATGAATTCTACTGAAGAAAGAGCAATTGCATATTTTACTGAAATTGACCCGCAAAGTGGAATTAAATCAATCAAAACTAATGCAGTTAATACTTCCGAAGCACAAAATTGGAGAACACGAATGGCAGAGGCATTTGCTCAATCTATTGATATGAAAAAATATAATATTTACGCTGTTTATCTTGCTGGTTCTGTCTTTAAAGGCGACGCAACACCTGAATCAGATATTAATTTGATTATCCATAGCAACGCTGAGCAATCTATTAAAGAAGATTTCTTAAAATGGGCTAACGGCTGGGATTCGGCACTAAAATCAATTAATTATAATAGAACTGGTTTCCAACTTGATCATATTTTAGATATTGCAATCGTAAGTGACGAAGATATTGATGCTAACCAATTTTACTATGATTTGCTTAATCCTGCTTTAAGGTTAAGTAAAAAATTAAGATAGTTTCATTTGAGAAAAATTTCATTTAATTAAAATAGAAAATGGCTGCCTTTGAGACAGCCATTCTTATTTTTTTATTTTAGTAATTAATTATCGAATTACATTCATACGTAAAGTTTTGTTATGTTTGCCGTCAGACAAAGTATAAAAATAAGTTCCTGATGGTAAGTTTTGAGTATTAAAAGTACTTTCATAAGTTCCAACATTCATAAATTGGTTAACTAATGTAACAACTTCTTCGCCTAATTGATTATAAACTTTCAAAGTTACATTACCACTTTCTTTAAGTGAAAATGTGATTCGAGTTTGGTCGCTAACAGGATTTGGTGAATTTTGAGCTAAATCAAATGTTTCAGCAGAATTATCAAGTTCACGAACACTGTTTGGATTATATTCGCCTGAATAACGTCCATAAATTATGAATCTATAATCTTTACGAACAACTTGTTCGTTCATAAAGTATGGATATTTTTGTAACCATTCATTATAAAGAGTTGTTCCCTGAGCAGGTTTGCGTGGTGCTATAGTTGCTGAAAGCAAACTTACTGTATCTTTTCCTTGTCCGTGGTGTCTAATAGCAGCTGCGAAAGTTTGTTGATATGGAACTACCCATTCCCAAGCACCTATTAATGCAGTTGTATCAGATAAATCGTTTAAATTATCTTTTGCTAAAATAATCATTATACGATCTGAATTTTTCCATGTTCTAACTGCTTCTAAGTCCGGAGTATCGAAATTAACTGATGAAGGTTGAATAATATATCCTGTTCCTTGTTTTTCAATTCTTGAATTTACATAATCAGATGATAAACTTGCAGCAGCTTGCAAATTTTGATAAATTTCTGAATTATAATCAAATTCAAAGACACCAGGATTGAAATTGCTTGCACCAAAATTAGGTAAAGATAAACTATTTGCATTATACAAAGTAAATAAAAATCCAGAATTTACAGGTGAATTTGGGAATGAATATAACCAAAATGCAACTGAATCAATTGTAAAATTACCATTTGTTAATGAAGGAATATACCAACTTAATGAGGGAAGAGTTTGGATATATCCATTTAATTTGAATACGCTATTTCCATTTTGGTCAACAACATTTGTTGGCATATAAGTATCACCAATATATTGCCAATCATCATTATTTGTTGGGTCATAAATATTGTAAATTATTCGACCTGTATCAATATCATTTTGATTTTCTGGGAAAGGTTGCAATCTTGTACTAAAAGCAACAGGTTCATTTTCTAAAACATCAGCTAAAAATAATAAATTATTTAAAGGATTACTTTTTGTTGGATTAATAATTGGTAATTGCAAATTTTGAGTGTTTTGTAACTTTGATTTGTCTAACAATTTTGCATTGACGGGCAATCCGGAACCAATGACGACAGGAAGATTTTCAACTGTCATTTTCTGTGCATAGCTAACAGATGTAATTAAAAAAGCTATGGCAATAAGTAAAATTAATTTTTTCATTAATAAACTCCTTTTGTTAAATATTAATTTGTGTTTTTGTAAACTTAGTAATTATTAAAACGTTTTTGTTTAAGAAAAAGTTACAAATTAAGAATAATTATTAAATTAAAAAAATAAACTAAATCTTTTAATATACTTAACAAATAATAAATTAATTTTGTAAATTATCAAAAATTAGAATTCTTAATGGTTGAGCAAATTCTCACTTTCTTACAAAGCGTTCCTGCTATTTATTTGTTACTCATAGTTTTCGGATTAGCATTAGTTGAAAATCTTTTTCCACCTTCACCAAGTGATATTGTAATCTTATTTGCTGGTACTTTAATTCCAATTAGCAAAGTCGATTTCATAAGCTTATTAATTTTTTCTACACTTGGTTCTGTTGTTGGTTTTTTAATAATGTTCACCATTGGACAAAAATTCGAACGTAGTGTAGTAGAAACAGGGAAATTGAAATATATACCAAAGGATGCAATATTCAAAGTTGAAAGTTGGTTTCAAAAGTGGGGTTATTGGATAATTGTTGTTAATCGATTTTTATCCGGTACTCGGGCAGTCGTATCTTTTTTTGCTGGTATGTCGGGTTTAAAAGTTCGCAAAACTACTTTATTATCTGGTGTTAGTGCTTTGCTTTGGAATAGTATTTTAATATTTCTTGGAATGGAATTTTCTTCAAATTGGAAAGAAATTTATGCAAAAGTAGAATCCTATGGTAATTTGTTATTCATTACTATAGGATTAATTATCTTACTTTTTGTAATTAGATATTTTATTAATAAAAGAAAAATTAATAAGATAAAATAAATATTATCCTATTTTTGTCTTTCAAACTCTTTTCTATCTTCTTCTATTCTATGAATCAATCGTTTACTTATTTCATCTAATGGTAATTGAATATCGACACCACCTAAATCATAAGCAACTTTTGGCATACCATAAACAACAGATGTGGCTTGGTCTTGTCCGAAAGTCTTTGCACCGGCATCTTTCATTGCTTTTAAGCCTTTCGCACCGTCATTACCCATACCAGTTAAAATGATGCCATAAGCATTTTTACCAACACTTTTTGCAACGGAAAAGAACAACACATCGACGCTTGGTCGGTGTCCATTGACTTTTTCTTCTTGGTTAAGTTTAACTATATACTGACCACCAGAACGTTCTACAAACATATGATAGTCACCTGGCGCAATAAGTATACGACCATTTATTACCCTATCGCCTTCTTCGGCTTCTTTAACTTTCATTAATGAAACTTCGTTCATTCTATCAGCAAAAGTTTTGGTAAAACCTTTTGGCATATGTTGAACGATAACAATTCCAGGAGTATTTGGCGGTAACACACTTATAACTTTTCTAATTGCTTCGGTTCCACCTGTGGACGCCCCGATTGCAATTAATTTATCGGTTGATTCGGAAAGTGCGCTTGAACCTGTAATTTTTGTTTCAACTTCTTCAATTTTTTTATTTTTCCAATGAGCTACATTTGCTGTAGATGCAATTTTGACTTTCGTTCGCAATTCCATCATCATTGCATTTAAACCCTCGGCTAAATTTGCCATTGGTTTGGCTACATAATCAACTGCTCCGGAATCCAAGGCTTGTAATGTTATGTCTTTACCTTTTTGTGTCAGAGAACTTACTACGACTACTGGAATTGGATACTGAGGCATTAATTTCCTTAAAAATTCAATTCCATCCATTTTTGGCATTTCCACATCAAGAGTTAAAACGTCAGGTCGCAATTTGACTATCATATCTCTTGCTACATATACGTCGGGAGCTGTACCTACAACTTCAATTCCTGGGTCAGCACCTAATCCTTTTGAAAGAATATCTCGAACTAATGCTGAATCATCAACTATTAAAACTTTTACTTTTTTTATATTCATATGTTATTAAATTTCTATTATTAATTCCTTGTTTCTTATTAAAAACAATAAAACTTCTTTTTTGTAAAATTACTAAATTTTCTTGTAAATTGCGGGAGCAATATATTTATAATCTGTTAATTTCCTATCAATTGATTCGCTATGGCCAATAAATAAATAACCACTTTTAACAGTATTCTCGTAAAATTTGTTTACCAAATTTGCACGAGTTTGAGGGTCAAAATAAATCATTACATTTCTGCAAAAAATAACGTCAAATTCCTTTTTAAATGGGAAAAAGTCATTCATTAAATTAAATCGGCGATATGTTACTTCTCGCTTAATTTCATCAACAACTTGCCATTTCCCATCAGGAGTTTTCTTGAAATATTTTGATTTCAAATTTGTATCAAAATTATGTAATCTATTTTCTTCATAAATTCCTGTAATTGCTTTACCTAAGGCAACGGTTGATATATCAGTTGCTAACACTCCAGCATCCCATTTTACATAATCAGTACCGAAAAATTCTTTCATTAGCATTACTAAAGTGTATGGTTCTTCGCCGGTGCTGCAACCTGCACTCCAAATTCGAATATCATTTGAGCGTTCAGCTCGTTTCCGTTCAACAATTTCTGGTAATACTTTTGTACTGAAGAAATTGAAATGGTCATATTCACGACCAAAAAATGTATGGTTCGTTGAAATTTTATCGACAAGTTCGCTTAATGCTTCGCCTGTTTTATCGGTTACAACGAAATCGTAATAATCTTTGAATGTTTTAAATTTTCTATCTCGAAGAATTTTTTGTAATCTGCCAGTAACTAATGCTTTTTTTTGTCCTGTTAAGTTGATTCCAACTTTTTCATAAATTAAATCTCTAATTAAAATGAATTCTTCATCGCTAATAAGTTTTATATTATCCGAATTTAATTCAGCTAAATTAATATCCATTTTCACACCTTAAATATTGGAACAAGTTATCAGTTAGATTCAAAATTATTGAAGTTGTTATAATCGTCGAATAATAATTTTTCCAAATCCAAGAGTATTTTTACATCTTTATCGATTTTTGCTATTGCTCGGATATATTTACTTTTCGACCCTTTGTAAGTCTGTGGCGGTGGGAATATAGTATTTGGCTCAATTCTAATTACTTCTGACACATTATCAACAACAAGACCCACGCCCATACCTCGTACTCTGACTAAAATTATGCAAGTTTTATCTGTGTATGGAATTTTTTCCAATCCAAATCTTGTCCTGACTTCAACCACGGGATAAATAATACCACGTAAATTAGTAATTCCATTTATGTAATTAGGTGTGTTTGGGACTTCTGTTACTTTCTGAATTCCAATTATTTCAGTTACATAATATATTTCAAAACCGTAAATTTCTCCACCAATTCTAAAAGTTAAATACCTATTAAGCAGCGTCTCTTCATCTTCTTGTGAAAATTCGCTCATATCAATGTTTTCAATTAATTTTTCATCCATAACTTTCTCCTACACAAGTATAAGATTTTGATTATTAAAATATTGCGGATTTTCGGCAATCTGCAGTGTCCCTTCGATATCAAGGATAAGTCCGATGCTACTATCTCCTAACACCATACAACCAGTAATTCCCGGGACTTTACCAATGTAATCTGATAAACCTTTGATTACTGCTTGCTGTTGACCAATCAATTCATCAGCAAACAAGCAGAATTTTTTACTTCTTGATTCTATAATTAGTATGATTCCTTTGTCTAAATCATAGTATTTTGGTTTTCTTTTGAAAAGTTCGTGTATTCTAAAGACAGGAAGGACTTCGTTTCTAATTTTTATCATTTCTAATCCATCCATTGTTTTGCTAATTTCTTCATTTGATACTCGAAACGTCTCATTTACATTCATAATTGGTAAAGCATAAGTATCATCACCAACTTTAACAAGTAAAGCTTCCATTATTGCTAATGTTAATGGTATTCGCAAAGTTACAGTTGTTCCTTTTCCGTATTCACTTTCTACATCAATTGCCCCTCGTAATTTTTCGATATTTTTACGTACGACATCCATTCCTACGCCACGACCGGAAATATCAGTTACTTGTTTTGCAGTAGAAAACCCAGGTTCAAAAAGAAGTGCGAATATCTCCTTATCAGTCATTTTCTCAGGAGGTATTGTCAATAACCCTTTTTCCTCTGCTTTTTTCAATACTTTTTCTTTATTAATTCCTGCACCATCATCTTTGACAGAAATTAATATTTCATTTCCTTCATACCTTGCTGAAAGTGAAATTTTCCCAACTTCTGGCTTTCCTGCATTTATCCTTTCATCTGTATCCTCAATTCCATGGTCTAATGAATTTCGTAAAATGTGCACTAATGGATCAGAAATCTCATCAATCACGTTTTTATCCATTTCTGTTTCTTGACCAGAAATTGAAAAATCAATTTTCTTGCCTAATTTGATTGAAACGTCACGAACAAGCCGTTTCATTTTATTAAATAATCCTTCAAGCGGCATCATCCGAACGCTCATTGTAACTTCTTGCAATTCTCGAGTGATTTTATTTAATTGATTTGCCGCTTTTGCAAAACTTGGAAGTGTCATCCCCGCAAGGTCGGGATTTTTAGTAACCATTGTTTCAATAGTTATCAACTCTCCAACTAAATCGAACAATTTATCAATTTTGCTTGTTTCAACACGAATATCTTGCTTTTGTTGTTGTTGGAAATTCTTTGAAACTGCCGCTACAGCATCTTGCTTGGTCTCTTCTTTTACAACTTTAGGCGGAGAAACAACCTTTTCTTGTGGTTTAATTTCTCGGGGCTTTTCTTCTATTTTAGGAGTATGTTTTACTTCTTCCTTAGCTTGAGTTGCAGATAGCGGTGGCTCAACCGTTATTTGTTCATCGAGTACTGATATGGTTGCAGTTACATTCCCGCTATTGCCAATATTTTCAACTCTCTTCCTAATTGTTTCGATATTACTTAATAGGATTGATATAATTGTCGCATCGGCTTCGAGTTCCTTTTTTCTCATTGAATCGAGTATTGTTTCTGTTTCCATAGCAATTTCTTGAATCTCTTCGAACCCCATAAAACCTGAGTTACCTTTTATACTATGAACTGCACCAAATATTGCTGAAATTGTATCGAAATCATTTGGTTCTTTTTCCAGCATTAATAAATTATTTTCTATTGTATCCAAAAGGTCGAGTGTATCTGAAACAAATTGTGAAACCATATCTTCGGAAATTAATCCACCTAAATCCAAATCCTCAGTTGATGCCTGTGCAGTCTGTTTTTCTTCGACTTGGGGTGAATTTTGTAATTCTTCTTGTATCTCGACAGCAGATTCGGAAGATGAAGCAGTCATAAACTCGTCTTCCGGTGAAGTTCCCACACCTTGTTCAGGTGGCACTATAAATTCGCTAAAATCTTGATTGGAACTTTGATTAAAGTATTCTCCAGATTTTATTTTTTGAATAGTATCTTTTAAAATGAGCTTCATATTTTCAGCTTCATCTTTACCTGATAAATCTGAAAATTCATTTGCAACAAGGTGGAGTAAATCTCGCAATAAGTCGAATGAAGTATAAATTAACGTTATTAAGTCTTCATTTGGCTTAAATTTTTCTTTTCTTAAAATATCCAATAAAGTTTCAGCTTCGTGAGTTACTTCATTAATAACCATCATTCCGAAAAATCCCGACAATCCTTTCAAAGTATGGAAAACACGGAATATGGCATTAACCGATTCTGTGTCTTCGGGATTTTTTAAATTTTCCACTAATGGTTCGCTACTATCCAACGAATCGACCGCTTCCGATACGAAAGATTGCAACATTTCTTGCGTTTCTTTATCAATTTGTTTTTCACTCATTTTATTTTTTCTGTTTTATTTGCAAGATAATTTTCATCAGTATAAATTAAAAAAAAATATTGAAATAAAATACATTTTTCAAATATTTTTTTTCATAAAATACTATTATTTTTATTTTAAGTAATTTGCAATTTAATAAAATGCAATTTGTTAATAAATTTATTAACGTCAATTTTTTTATAAAATTAATTTTCTAAATATCTTTTTTGAGGTTTAAATGGCAAAATACAAAATTGGCTGGTTACCAGGTGATGGTGTTGGTGTCGACGTACTCGATGCAACAAAAATAGTCCTGGAAAAAATTAATTTGGATGCCGAATACATTCACGGTGATATTGGTTGGGAATTTTGGTGCAATGAAGGCGATGCTCTTCCGAAGCGAACAATTGAACTTTTGAATAGTGTCGATGCCGCTATGTTCGGAGCAATTACTTCGAAACCTGTAAAGCAAGCGGAAGAAGAACTTATTCCTGAATTAAAAGGCAAAGGCTTAGTTTATCGTTCACCAATTGTAAGAATGAGGCAAACTTTCAACCTTTATAATTGTATGCGTCCTTGCAAAGCTTACGAAGGTAATCCATTGAATTATAAAGATAACATTGACCTTGTAATCTTCCGTGAAAACACTGAAGATTTATACGCCGGTGTCGAATTCAATCAAGTTCCCGATGAATTAAAAGCAGTTTTGACTAAATTACAACCAAGTTTCAAACCATTCGCAAATTTATCAGGCGATGAATTTGCTATTTCTTGTAAAATAAATACTAAGAGTGGAACAGAAAAAATTATTAGAGCTGGGTTTGAATTTGCAAGAAAAAATAATAGAAAGAAAGTAACAATCGTACATAAAGCTAATGTTGTCCGTGCAACCGATGGTTTATTTTTAGAAAAAGCAAAAGAAATTGCTAAAGAATATCCTGAAATTATTTTCGACGAGGCAAACGTAGATGCTATGACTATGTGGTTGTTGAAGAATCCTTATAATTACGATGTGTTAATAGCACCTAACTTATATGGCGATATAATTTCTGACCTTGCTGCTCAAATGGTCGGTGGGCTTGGTTTTGCTTGTTCCGGCAATATTGGCGAAAAATTAGCTGTGTTCGAACCAAGTCACGGTTCAGCACCGAAATACGCTGGATTATATAAAGTCAACCCAATTGCAACCTTTTTAAGTGCAAAAATGATGCTTGATTGGCTTGGTGAAACTGAAAAAGCGACAAGATTGGAAAATGCTATCGCTGAAGTTATTAAAGAAGGAAAAGTACGCACTTATGATATGGGAGGAAATTCCTCTACTATTGATATGGGAAATGCCGTTGCCGAAAAACTTTAATTTTTATTTTATTTATAAATTCAAAAAAGAGCAGTAGTTTTTACTGCTCTTTTTTTACACTATCTTGATTACTTATATAATATTACTTTTTTCAAATATATATTATCTTTTGTTGTAATTTTTACAGTATACAAACCATTCGAAAAATTTGATAAATTTAACTGATAATTTCCATTCAAATCTACGTTTTCATTAAAAATAATTTCGCCTAAATTATTGATGATTTGGATTATTGCACTTCCATAAATTGGTGCATTTAATTTAATCAAGCCCGTTGTCGGATTCGGATAAAGGAACATTGTTGGCTTTGTTGTCTGTGTTGGAACTGATGTCTCATTATGTTCTTCACAATATAGCGATTCTCCTGTATTTGCATTATATATGCAAGTTACGTAGTTTACATCAGAAACCGCAGCACTAACTGTCCAAGTATCTAACATCAAATCTGGATTTTCGGGTGTTCCCATATTTGTTGGCATTAAAGAAAGAGCAACATTTGTAATTTTATCTTTATTTGGTATATAAAAAGCATAAAAATCTCCATCAAGGGGAATACTTTGGCAAATTTTATCGCTATTTAACCAATCATTACCTAAAACGGGGTAAACGCTGTAATCATCCGAATCATCGTCGAAATCTGTTACTATTCCAATATTTAGAAAAACTTGCACAATATAAAAATATGCTTTCGTGTCGTTTGGATCTGTTGCTTTTGTAATAAAAAACCAATAATACGCAGTTCCTTTTTTTAAATCAATTTGATTTTCATTTCCAGCCGAAGTATCTTTCGAGGTATAAATTGTCATTATTTCTTTGCCCTCAAGTTTTTTTTGGGCTACTAATGTATCATAAGCTTCTCGTGCAGTTATACTTTTATACAATTGGGCTTGTGAGATGTTTATGAATACGAAAAAAACAAATAAAAGTAGTATATATTTTTTCATTTTAACTCCAAAAATTAAAATTTTTGAGCTTCAAACGTTACTTAAAATTTAATATTATAAAGAATGTTATCTTATGAATAAATAATCTTTAACTCTTAAATAAAGTGCCCAAGTAGCTTCCACATCACGCAAGCAATAATCAGCAATTGTTTTATATTCCTTATTTCGAAATAGCTCACCAACGTGGGAACCATCAACACCTTCACTTTTTGGAGAAGTTAACCCAAAAGCCCTTGTAAAAAAATCAAAATTAAATTTTCGAGTAGGTCCATAAGTTGAATTCGAGTAAAATGTTAATTCATCTATTAAATCAATATGATTGGAGTAATTAAATTTTGTTCCTTCCATCAAATTTCTTGTAGGCATTATTTCCAAAACAGCAGAACGAAGCATTAAAAATGGTGCATCAAAATTACGTCCGTTAAATGAAATTAATGTGCACTTTTTATATTTATCTATTGTTTTCCAAAATATTTCGAGAATCTTTTTTTCACTTGCTTGAATGTAAATTATATTATTTTCTTCTGTAATTATTGGTTCTGCGTCTTCATCCATTTCAGCATTATTCATTAAGGCAACAACACTTTTATCTATAAACTCCTCATCTTGCTTTTCAATTAATTTCATTCCAATTGTAACAACTTGAGAAGTGTACGGGTAAAGAGCCATTTCTTCTTTTTTCTTTTGCTCTTCTTCTGGTGATTTTGCGTTTCTAATTAAATATTCTTGTTGAGAAGGCGAAAGACTTTCGTATGGGACTGCACTTGTTTCAATATCAAATGCAATCCATATTGAATTATTATTCATAATATACTCAATTTACAACATCAATTTCATTTGTTAATTCAAACGAATTGAATTGCATTAATATTTTTTTATGATATGATATTTTTTTGTCTATTTGGTTAATTTTTAGCTGCAATTTTTTCTTTTGTATGGAAATCCAAAATTTGTCCTTCATCTTTTTTTCGAACACGTAAGGTTCTTGTTGCTTTAAAGACTCAATTCTTTTCGTTAGTTTTTGTATATTATTTTCTAAATCTTTGATTTCAGTTTCCAGTGCTTCTTCTTCATAATATGGATTTGAGATATTCTTATTTTGACTATCGAGCACTAATGTTTGATAAAATAAACGCAATCTCAGCAAATCTGCATTTTTATATGAATCCTGGACATTATTCCAAAATCTTTTATATTCGTTACTATTGCCAGAAATATCGGGATGTAATTTTTTTACAATTTGGCGATATATTTGTTGAATCTCATATTTCTCGTTTACAGGGCAACTTGGAATTTTACTATCGTAATGATTGTTAACTTTTTCTTGATTAATATTTTTATCATACTTACTTTTTTCGTCATTTAAGTATGAATAAGTCATTTTTCTTCGAGATGAAAGCTTTCCAATTTCTTGCTCTAATTCTTTAAACAATGTATTTTTTTCATTTATTTCTTCTTCTAATTCACCGAAAAGCATTTCATATTCATACATTATTCGAGAGTATTCAATATTTGTTAAATAATAATATTCATCCAATAAATTCCATAATTTTTCTTTTGTTTCGGATAACTTTTTCCTGAGAGCACGAATTTGTGGAGTTGGAATTAGAGGTTTCATAGTTGTCCTCCATTGATGTTTTCATTTTGAATGAGAGAATTAAATTTCTCGTCAATAGCTTTTAATGCAAACCTTAATTCTGGAATAATTATTGAACCACCAACTACTAAAGATATATTCATTGCCTCATTTAATTCATTACGTGTTGCACCTTCTAATATGGAGCGCTCGATATGATACAAAATACAATCTTTACAACGTAAAACTAATGATGTAACTAATCCCATTATTTCTTTATATTTTACTGGTATTTCTCCATCTTGATAACAAAGTGTATCAATTGAGTAAAAACGTTTAAACGGAGTAAAGTTTTGGTTCAAAACAAGTTCATTTCCTTCGTTTCTTCTTTTGTGATATTCCTTAAATATTTCGCCTTCCATTAGTTTCCTTAATCAAATTCTATTGTTTTGAACATTAATTATAAAAAATATACCATTAAAACAACTTTCTGCTCGATGTTTTACTTATTATTAATAAAATCAATAATTTATTGATAATTTAACTTGCAATTTAATGTTTTTTAATATTTTTTCAAATGATGAGTTTTCAACAATGCTAATCAACTTTGTCTAATATTAGCAAGTTTAGTAATCAATTTGAGAATAATAAGTGGAAAGTTGGAAATATTTTAAAAAATATTCTTGATTGGAATTGTAAAATTAAATGTGGTACCTTTTCCGATGTGACTTTCAACCCAAATTTTTCCTTTGTGTTTTTCTACGAATTCTTTGCAAAGCAATAAGCCTAAACCGGAACCTTTTTCGGGGGAATTGCCAATTTTCTTTCTATCAATGTCATCTCTGAATAGCTTAGGTATGTCTTCTTCGGAAATACCAATTCCTGTATCAGTAACGCTTATTTGCATAAATTTATCGTTATAATCGGAAAATGTAATTGTGATTTCAGATTCGGGGTGACTGAATTTTATTGCATTAGAAATTAAATTACGTATTATTGTTTCATATAAATTTTTATCGCAAAATGCTATTGCGAATTCATTTTGTAAATTGTAATTTAATGTTATTTGAAGTTGTTTTTGTTTGATATTTTCATTATAGATCTTCAAAATTTCTTCTGTTTCTATTGTTAAATTTTGAAAATCGGGATTGAATTGAATTCCATCTCTTTGAGCTTTTGCCCAATCAAACAAATTAGTGATTAAATTACTTAATTGTTGTGTTGAAAGATATATACTTTTTATAGATTTTGAAAGTTCTTCTTTTGAAAATTTATCAAAATATAAATTTACAGTTTCGGTCGATACTAACATTGCATTTAAAGGAGAACGAATATCGTGCGAAATAATAGAAAATAGTTTATTCTTTGTTTCATTTGCTTTTTTCAATTCGGCTTCAGAATTAGTTAGGTCATTATTAGCAATAATTAATTTTTGGGATTCACGAGATAAGTTATTGTTTAACTCTTGAAGTTCCAAATTCGATTCTTTTAATTGTTCAAGAGCGGCTTTGTATTTTAATTGTAGTTTATGATTTTCAATGGAAGAAAAGACCAATCGCAAGACTATTAAACCAATTATTAATGAAATAAGAATAACATAAAAATTTCGCTCAGTTTCATTTGAATGGTTGAATGCCCATAAAAGCATAAAATACATGGCACCAAGCCAAATATAGATATAAGAAAATGAAAAGAAATTATAAATACTTTTAAATCTGGAATTATTCGATATAACTTTTATTATTGTATCTTCATTTTGCTTGGCAAGTGCTGTTAACCCAAAAAAAGTAAAAGCTAAAGTCCATCCAATATCTGATGTATACCCACTCGAAAAAATACTTGATGATTGTATTGCAAGTTGTATGAAATCACCATAAATTAAAAAGAAACTACCTGCAATTAAGAGGATTGTTGATATAAAATCATAGCTAAAATATGTTTTTCGCAAAATAATTGAAAAAAGCAAGATAATAATTACAGTATCGAAAAATGTAAAGAGCAAGAAATTAATCAAATCAAAATCAAATTGATTTATGAGAGCGTTTGCAACATAAGAATAATTAAAATTCCATTGAATGAGTACTATTGCAAGTGAAATAATTATTAATTCTATGATATAAAGTGTTGTATATTTTGGTAATTCAGTTTTGTTGGACAGTTTAAATAAAAATATTATGAAAAAAATGTAAAATATAAAATAAAATAAATCCGTTAAAGTGTTAATAGCTGAAATACCTAAAATCGACTCGTAATAAACATAAAGTGTATTACCTACCGTCCAAGAAAGATTTCCAAAAGTAAAAAACAACCAATCATTTCTGGTCTCGCTGTTTTCTTTTTTTAAGTTCTTATAAGTTTGATAAACTAAAAAAGTTGCAAATGCAGTAATCGATAATTGTATTAAATTGCTTATTAATTTTACTATTGTATGATTTGTAATATAGAAAATGTTTATTATTTGCAGCAAGTTAGCAAATATAAAAGTCAAATAGATAAATACATTTTTCTTATTTCCAGTGGTATTCTTCACTATATATTATTTCTAAACTATTGTTATATGATTATTTATTTTTAAAAATAACTATTAATTTTTATTATTTATTTATTTTTTTTATTATAAAAAAACAAAAATAAAAAAAAATTATCGATTTACTTTTTTTTCCAAGTTAAAAATATTCGAAGCAAACGTTCCATTTGTTTATCGGAATGTATGGCAATATCAGCAGCATTTGCTTGTAAGTTTTCTGTTTGTTCTTCTGGTTTTGAAAACATCAAAGTGAATGCATAAGTAATCAAAATGGAAAATTCTAAGCCTAAGGCAAAAAATACAAGTGAAGGTTCAGATGCAGGAATAAATTTCAAACCTCTTAAACCAATAATGATAATTAAAAATGCTGCACCAATATAAACAAAACCTAATATTGTGTTAGAATATTTTTCAGTAAAATGATTTCTCATATAAATCTTTAAGCCTGATATAATATGCATAACCTTATAAAAAATACTTGAATATTTCCACTGCAAAGCATTCCGAAGAATTAATAAATCATCTACTTGCACTTGCCATTCAGCAGATAAATTATAAATTTGCCTCAAATCTGCTGACAAAATCTTTTCGCTTATTTCTTTATCTTCGACTTCAATATGTGTACCGTAAATAGCCCAGTGAATTTTATCGATTGAATTTATTATTTCTCGTTCTATCTTTTGCCTCATATAACCGAACTTTATCGGCAGAACGGTTGTAATAACTGTGGCAATGAAAAACCCAAACAAAATTGAAATCATCGAAAGGGAAAAAATGGGCTGAAACCATACCCGTGTTTCCGCAGGTGTGTCAAGATACATATCAACTGCCCAAGAATAATAATAGGAAACCTCTCGTATCTTTTTGGCTCCCTTTTGGCTTAAAATTAATCTATTAATTCCTTTATCATCATCAATAGATAATGCTCTTCGGTCTCCCGTAGTATTGTAAACTTTGCCATTCAAGTTTTTTTCAACAAAATATTGAATAAAACTAACTGAAAGTGTAAATACAGAATACATTCCCAATAAAAAAAATATCAAAAAGAAAATTTTCTGTAAAAAACTCGTTCTCGCTAACTCAAAATAATTTGAACTTTCTTTTCTCACTTCGTAAAAATTAAATTTTATAAATTACTTTTGAAAAAAAATATAATTTAATTAAAACTTATTAAACTGCGAACATTTTTTCTATTTTTGCTCTAATAAATTGATTTCAACAATCCAATACTGAGATTAAATTTCCACTCCCTCCAATCTTCTTTCTCTATTATGCTGAAAATAGGAAAATCAATTCCTATTTTAATCGATGAATAATAACCACGAATAATTGACACATCATAATTTACAAATAACTCAGGAGAAAAAAGTAATTTATTATAATTTGATAAAATTCCATTTTGAATAATTCTTTCTTTACTACCATCAATAAATGTTTCGTTGCTTGGGGCGAGTATTTTTTCCTTGTGCGTGGCGGTGCTACTTACATAAAGGTGTAAATTGCCAGTTGCTCCAATCGAAAAATGAGAGTTAAATATTCGGTATTTTGCACCAAATTTCAAAATTAATTTATTTCTTGATTCATCTAATGTATATTTATACTCAGAAATATAATCATTCCTGCCATCTGAACGAGGTACCATAATTGTTGTCGAAAAATTTGATTTTAATGCAACAAATCCAACAGAAGAAATAAGTGCCATATCTCCTTTGTACCAATATTCTCCGCTAAGACTAATTTCTTGGGATTTACCTGCGCCAGCTTGATAATTGCAACATTCGATAAAATCTTCCAAAAAACCAAAATTACCTCGATTTTCTATAATGCCATAATTAACAGATAATCCAATAAACTTTGTGGGGATTGTGTATGGTAATCTCGGTGAATACTGCCAATCGAATCCTTGACTGAGGAGTTCAAGCGTAAAAATTAAAAAAATCAATATAAATTTAATACTTTTCAAATTCTATTTTATTATCACAAATTGTTGAGAAAAAATTGAATTATTTACAAAAACTCGGAGATTATAAATTCCTGAATTATAATTCGTCAAGTCAATATTTTTGGTGTAACTTCCCGCTTCATAGATTTCTTCCTGAGTTTCGAACACAATATCACCTATTGAATTAAATATTTTAAATTGAATTGGTGTTTTATCATAAATTAAAAAATCACAGTACAAAACATTGTTTGCAGGATTTGGGTGTATTGACTGTAAAATTAGCGTTTGAGGAAATACTTTTAAGTCAATACCACAAATTGAATCTGTAATGAAATACCCATTTTTTATATTTTCCTTTGGCAGATTTAAAGCATAATCGCAAATTTCATTACCAAATAAAGGATTAATGAAACTTACTGCCGTTGATTTTGCATTTCCTAAAAACACTTTAAACAGCAGTGTAATTAAATTATTATTATCTTTGAATCGAGTTTTTGGTGGCTTTTTAATATCAATTGCTAAGTGTCCATCTATTTCTTCTGAAATTGATATTTGTGATATTGGTTGTTCAATAGCAGTATTTTCAATTTTATAACCAACATAATGTAATATAGAGCGATTATAAAAAAGAGTATCTTTAAATTGATTTGCAAATACAATATTTGAATCAACTTTAATTGACATTTCAATTATACTTCCAGGTTTGCCTTTAATTGTATCAATATATAAATTTGTTTTAGCAGGAACAGTCGATGTTCCCATTAAAAATATCTTATAGTTCTTTATTTGTGAATTATTTTGTAAAACCATTTCTGCAGTATAATCCTGAATGATAATTGGTTCGAAATGTATGGGTATTTTTTCTATTGAATTTGGAAATATTTTTAAAGTTTGGATATCTGTCGAAAAAGCAAAAGTAGGATTTTGATTTGTAAATTCAATATTTTCAATAATTAATGTATCATTTCCAGAATTCCGTATAATTAAGCTTGTATCTTTGGAGGAAGGGCAATATGGCAAATAATAATAAACTCGTTCAAAATCGATTGTGTCGCTTGCTACCTGAATTGCGGGTTCAATTGCTCTACCAACTAAATAAATTATTTTTTTCGATACATCGGCGGGAACGTAGTTAAAACCACGATTTTCAATATCGCTAGTAATTTCATAATTTAAAATAAATGAACCTCTTTGCTTCAAAGTCAAATCGATGTTAAATGTTGATGAAGAATCGGGCATCAAGTATTTTTTGTTTTGAATCAATTTTTGGGTAAATGAATAATCAAATAAAAAATCGGGATTGATAATTTCTTCTTTCGTTGAATTAAATGGAATATTTCCTAAATTTAATACTTTCCCGTTAATTTTAATTGCTTGTTCTGTTTTGACATCACCAAGATAAATCGTATCTCCTTTAATTGGATAATTTGACGATATTAGCCTTAAATCTTGCTTTACGCCCGTTCCAACAACTTTCAAAACCGCAATTTGAATTGAATCAGGGAATTGCTTCGGCAAGGGGTGATACTTCAACTTTACTTCACCAGTATCACTTCCCATATTTTTCGGTGCGTAACTTATTGCCCATTCAATTATTTCGCTTTTTTTTCTGAATGTTGGATTAATTTGGAAAAAGGCTGGGAAAAATTCGTCTTGAGTTAATTTTTGTGATATTAAGTTAAAATATTGCTCATCAATTGAAACGCTATCTTTGAAAGTAGATTTCACTCGCCACCTTTTTGTGATTCCTACTGGTGGGTCGATATATGTTGAATCAAAAACAATTAAATCTTCATATCCATCTATAAACTTTTTTGTCTTTTTGGCATAGATGTGAAAAAGCTTAGATAAAGCAATTGAAGTGTCCGGTTCGACACCATATCCAATTTGCAAATAAGCATTATAGTAACCTAATGGGTAAATAGTTATGTTAGTATCAGCTTTGTATTGAATTAAAATGTTGTTTGTTGATTTTGGAAGAATTTGCATAGGGAAAAACGTTTGAATTTCGTGAAAACTACGGAATTCTTCATTCAATGGGTCATTTGGGAAATAATTATAAATACTATAAGTTGGCTTTACTCCATATATTATATATTTTGAATCTGAATAATTTTCCAGTGTAAACTTAGAATTAATCGAATCACCAATAAAGCACGGTCCAAAATTTATTTCTGTTGAATCTGGTCGCTCGTTCGAATATATTTTGCCAATCTCTGCAGAACTCAATCGCCCAAATAAAACAAAAAATAATATAATTATATTAATTGATTTAAATTTCATATTTTTTAAATTTAGCAAAATTAACTGATTAAAACTAAATTTCAAACGTCAATTAAATTAAATATTAATTTATCTTTTATATAAATTAAAATAATTCATAATTTTGTATTTTTATTTTAACTTATTGAATATATGAATAAACACATAATTTTTCTTTTTATTTTACTTTTTGCATTAAGTACAAATTTTTCGAACGCACAAATAATAAATAAGACAACTAAACAAATTTTATTGAAGGGAACTGTCAAGGATTTAATCGATGATAGCCCTCTTTCGGTAAATATCAAGTTCGAAGATGAAAATGGTAAGTCTTTCAAAATAACTTCAAATTCCTTGTCTGGAAAATATGAACAAATTTTGGAAGCTGATAAAACTTATAAAATAAAAATTACCGCCAATAATATTTTCCCAACTGAATTTATTGTGAAAACAGACACAACAAATAATTATAAGGAACAACTCCAAGATTTCAAAGTTGTTTCGTTAACTCCTGGGAAAAAAGTCCAATGCTGGGATATTTTTGAAAGTGGCACTTCACAATTAAATTCGAATTTCTCCAATTTAATAAATGAATTAAATAAAAATATGCAATTTAACCGAAATGTATCGCTAATTCTTGAAGTTAATGCCTTCGATTCTTTCGATAAATTTGTTAAAATATCAAAAGTTAAAGGGAAAAGTAAAAAAATAGATACTGTTTTCTATGAAAATGATTACAATGTTTTAGTAAAACAACGCTTTGAAAATTTTAAAACACAAGTTTCGAAACTATTTAAATTTCCCAACAGAATAGAAATCAAGATAAATCCAAATGTTCAATTAAGTGAAAAAACAGAAAGATGCGACGTCGATTTAATAGTTAAAGAATTTAAAGAACTACTCGGAGAATAAATGAAATACCAAGTAAAAATCATAAAACTTTTGATAATATTTTTCATAATTTTCTCTAATTTAAATGAAATGCTTGCTCAAGAAGAGCAAACTACTCAAACTTTAACAGAAGAAAGTCCAAATAAAATCGACACTATTTGCTTTAAATATTACTTTTTTCCAAAAGATACATTAATTTATAAAGTAAATAGCATCGATAGTTTAACGCATAATTTAGATGCTCCAGTTTTCAAAGTTAGAGAAGATAAATACCAAGTAGTCTGTGATTCCGTCGATTCATTTAACAATTTTTATCTCACATTAACTGCTTTAACTACTAATATCAAGGAATGGTCTCAAAAGAGCGATACTGTTACTCATACATCTTCTCCTTGGTTGGGTAAAAGAGTTCGGCTCGTTATTGATACATTAGGAAATCGAAAAAAAATATATATGATTGATTCCAACTTTGCTATTACATCTATGGGTGGCGCATTTCAACCTTATTTATTCTTCCCAATTGTCGAAACTTGCAAAATACTCGGACGCTCTTGGTTAGTTAAAACTTCTGATACTTTATATGAAAACGCTTATCCTCCAGCGATTTTGAATCAAACATCTCTTTTCCGTATGAAGGATACTTTGTTGCTAGATTCTGAAAAAATCGCACTCGTAACTTTCGTTAAAACAGGAAGAGGTATCTACAATTTGAACAATGCAGAAATTGATATGCACGTCGATAATGTTATTAATATGTATGGTGAATTAATGATTTCACTTGAAAATAATATTCCTGTTCAATATATCGCTACTCAAGAACAAAAGTTGAGTTTGACAATCAATGATGGCGCTGTAGTTCCTTCCTGGCAACATAGCACAATCCGCTACCAGCTCGAAACCTTCAAACGTGACTATTCACAAGTTAAAAAAGAAATCGAAAAATTAAGAAATGAATTAAAGAAAAAAAAGAAATAATATTTTTACATAAAATTTTGATGTAATTTTAGAAGTAAATTTTACTGAAAAAATAATTTTGATGTAAATATACAACATAAAAAAAGGCAGTTACTGAATGTTCAATAACTGCCTTATTTTATTACAAGCTGCCTCGTTAGGGCTCGAACCTAAACTCTTCTGATCCAGAGTCAGACGTGTTGCCAGTTACACCACGAGGCAAATTTTATCATTTAAAGTTTATTTACATAAGCAATTTTTATAATTTCAAAATTACGAATATTTTTTAAAAAATGCACTTTTTAATTTAATTTTAAAATTTTATTTATTGAAATTTCCGTATCAGTAAAATCCAGCTTTTTATTTGTGATTTTTTGTGGAAAAATAAACTCGTAAGTAAATAATTTTAAAGGTAATTGCAATTCTGTTATTACTTTTTGGATTTGGTTTGCTCTGCTTTGTAAGAATTCTTTTTCAACATCTATTGCGGATATTTTTATTTGTTTATTTTTAATTTTGCCT
The DNA here is from genome assembly GCA_964500435.1 of uncultured Chloroherpeton sp. GTDB lineage: Bacteria > Bacteroidota > Ignavibacteria > Kapaibacteriales > UBA2268 > GWF2-33-9. Next base: position 52,008 of record CAZCNL010000008.1, read on the forward strand.
TTAACTTGAACTTGTTGGGATTTCTTACTAGGTTTGAATTTCAAATTTGGTGCGGATAATTTTAATAAAAAATTTATATTTTTATTTAATAAATAAAAATCTTTAAATTTCTTAAAAAACTTGATTGCATCGTCTTTTAATAAAGTATCATTATCATCAAATAATTTTAAATCAGATATAATAATTCCTTCTTTCAATTGTCGAATAATAAAGTCCTTTTTTATTTCTTGGTATTTGTTATAATTTTCAACTTTAATTTCTTGGAATCCACTAACTTCGATATAACCTTTAAATATTGGCAAATATGTTTTATTTTGGGGTACAACAATCTGATATGTTCCATCTGCATTTGACCTTGCAATATTTGGTGCGGTATTATCAGTTACAAACCTAATTTCTGTTCCGATTGGTTCACCCAAATCATTTTTAATTGTACCTGAATAAAGTACTACATCTTTTTGTTGCGAATAAAGGGATTGAGTAATCGTAGTTACAATAAATAATATTATAACCAAAATATTTATTTGAAATTTTTGTTTATTCATATTTTTCCAGAATTCAATTTTTAAATTATATTATAATTATAAATTTTTAACAAATTTATCTAATTGATTTTTAAATTCTTCAATATTATCACGATTTATGACGATTGAATTTGACTTTTTGATAAAATCAAATTTGGTATTTTGTTCAATAATCAAATTACCGTCTTTTAATAGTTTGAAATTGAATTGATTTTTCTTTTGAGCTTCATTATTTTCATTTTGTAAGTCTTTTGTTTCAATTGAGTTATTATTTGGTGCCGCAGTATATGATTGATGATAAACTAAATTTTTACTTTCGGCAGCAGTTTTTGCTAATTTATCGCAAATTTCATTGTATTTATCGCCATTATGACCTTTCACCCAAATAAATTCTACGTCAAAAAGATTTAAAAGCCTATAAAGTTCGACCCAAAGTTCTTTGTTTTTAACAGGTTTTTTGTCCGCTTTAATCCAATTGTTTTTTGCCCAGCTTTGCAACCAATTTTGAGAAATTGATTGAACAATTAAATTTGAGTCAGTATAAATTTTTAACAAGTATTTCTTATTGCTTTTCTTATTTTTTTCAAAATATTGCAAAACACTTATGACCGCCATCAATTCCATACGGTTATTAGTTGTGTCGGGAACATATTCGGAATGCTCAATGCGTCTATCTTCTGTAATCAAGACCCAAGCGAAGCCTCCATCTCCTGGATTACCTAAGCAAGCACCATCTGTATATATTTCTATTGTATGTATCATAAGTTATAAATTTACAAATTTATCAATATTTATTAAATTAATTCGTTAAATTTTTATTAATCAAATTATTATTCACTAAAAATATTTTTTTATGGGAAAACCAATTCATTTAACAGATGATACTTTTGATTCAGAAGTCCTTAAATCAGATATTCCTGTAATTATTGATTTTTGGGCAACTTGGTGCGCTCCTTGTCGTATGATTGCTCCAATAATCGAACAATTTGCTTCTGAATACGAAGGCAGAGTAAAAGTTTGCAAATTAGATGTTGATAACAATCAACAAGTTGCAATGAATTATGGAATTCGTTCTATTCCGACAGTTTTAATTTTCAAAAATGGTGAAGTTGTCGATACTATTGTCGGCGCCGTTCCCAAAACAATGTTGAAAGAACGCTTGGAATCACATCTCTAATCAATAGTTTTATAATCTAAATTTTAGTAAAAAACCCTCCTTTGTATTACATCGGAGGGCTTTTTTTTAATTTCTAATTTATTATTTACTAATTATAAATTTGCCAATTTGTTGCTTTTGTCCAGTTGAAATCTTATAAATATAAGTATTTGAAGGAAGAGCTTCAGTATTTATTTCAATTTCATTGTTTCCAAGTTGCAAATTTGAGTAATTTCGTGAAAATATTATTTTGCCACTTAAATCAAGAATTTGAAGATTTATTTCGTTTGAATTTTCTAAATTGAACTTCATTTTCATCAAATTTACAACAGGTAAAGGATTAATTTCAGTTTTAAAATAGTTATCTGTTTGAACTGAAGCTGGATCTTCTGTTTCAAATGTCCATACATCCGACCAAGGTGCTGTTCCACCATCATTTGCCCCACGAACACGCCAATAATATTTTGTAAGTGGTTCTAAGTTAAATAAGATTTTCGATGTTGTCCAAACTTTATCATTAAAATAATACAAATCTTTGAAATCTGCATCGTGTGCAATTTGCAATTCATAAACATCGGCGCTATCTATTTTATTCCAAGTTAATTCAAGAGATTTTGTTAATAAATTCTTGACACCATTTTGAGGTGAAAGCAATGTTACTTTCGCTGTTGGAGCCAACGGTATTGTCTTGAAAGAAAATACACTTGACCAATCTGAAACACCACCAATATTTTTCGCTGCTACTCGCCAAAAATATACTTTGTTGTTAATTAAGTTATTGACATTATATGTTGTGGTTGAAAGTGTATCTATGTTAACAAGTAAATTGGAAAAATTATCTGCATCTGAAACTTGTAATATATATTTCTCTGCTCTGGAGGAAGCTTGCCAAGTCAAATCAACTGAAAGTTGCAATTTAGTTGTACCATTTGCTGGAGTTAGTAATACGGGCACACTTGGACGTATGTAACCCGTTTTAAATGTATATACAGTGCTCCATTGGCTTGTTCCTTCAGTATTTTTACCTCGAACTCGCCACCAATAACGAGTGTTTTCTGCTAAATTATCCATTATTACAGAATTTACAACAATATTTCTTTCCCATCTTTTTAAATTCGTAAATGTCGAATCATCAGAAATATCAAAATCATATTTTTCTGTTCCTTGAGAACCCGTCCACCTTAATGAAACAAGAACAGGCTCAATTCCGGTAGAATCATTTTTTGGATAAGTTAAAGTAGGTGGTGCAATAACCGTTTTCATATTATAAACATCAGACCAAGTACTTTGGCAATCGTTATAAAATGCTTTGACTTTCCAATAATACTTTGCATTGTAATTCGGGAAGGTGTAATGGAATGTATTGGAATAAATAATAGTATCAACTAATTTATTTTCCATTTCATAAGTAGTGCTGATTTGCAAATTATAACTTGTATTTGGAATGCCTTCTGTCCATTGAATATCTGCGGTTTTTGGAACACCTGTTTGAGTATTTACTGGATAAACTGCCACTGGTGTTTTGGCTGTTGTTTCGAAATATCTTGTTTCAGACCATAATCCAATATTTATTGGATTATCTACACGTACTCGCCAATAATATTTTGTAATTCCTTCGGGTAATGTCAAAGTTGCTGATTCAATTTGAACACTGTCAACATCGATTACGATAGTTGAATCAGCGAATGTGTCTGATTTTGCTATTTGTATTCTATAAAACTGTGCATTTGTAATACTATTCCAAGCAAAATTTAAAATTATAGGAATACATTTATCACCGTTATTTGGAAAACTTAATGTTACTGGTTGATATGGTGTTTTAAAACTATAAGAGCTTGAAATTTCAGTATTGCAAGAATCCAAAGACTCATCATTATTAATAGTTATAGGTTGTGTTTTAGCATATACTCGCCAATAATATGTTTGGTTGTAATCATTTGGTAATGTGATTGATAAAGTTGTGTCTGCAGATCGATATTCTGTAAATGTATTAAATTGTGCTGAAGGCGAAACCTGAATTACATAATTAAGGGCTTGTGGAATAGTTCTCCATTTAAATGTAACACTGAATGGTAAACCGTTTTGGAACAATGGTATTCCAAAACTTCCGTTTGCTGGTGAAACTAAAGTAGTCGGTCCGACACGTGTAGTAAATTTAGTAGCTTGTCCAATTAGACTATCAGCCCAACAACCATTTTTATTTTGGAATGCAACCCAATAATATGTTGTATTATAATTTGGAACAGTAATATTTACATTAATAGTCCCGTCTTGTGCAATTACTGGATTTGCAATTGTTGTATCTACTACTTTACTCGAAAAGCTTCGGTTCGATGCTATTAATATTCGCAAAGAGTCAATTTTTGTGTATGGTGTTTTAACAAAAAAGCCAATTTTCTTATCCAAACAGCTTTCGTCAACCCCGGGGAAAACCATCAAAAGTGGTTCGGTGTTTGTTGTGAAATTAAAAACATTTGAATTAACTATCTGATCATTATTCAACGTTGCTACTACTTTCCAATAATATTTCGTTTGTGAAGTTATATTTGTAATATTTTCTGTACTCAATGTTGTATCGGTACCAGTGTTTATTGTTATTGTGCTATCGATATTGAATGAAGAAGTTGTCGAGAAGTAAAACTTATAAAATTTAATGTTATTGACACTGCTCCATTTGAATGCAGTGAAGTATTCCACACAAGTGGAATTATTTTCTGGGAAAAGCAAATTCAATTGAGCATTACTAACAGTCGTAATCACAAATAGCCCAATTGCAAGTAAAAGAACTGATAATTTTTTGTTTTTCATTTTATTAATCCTAATTTTTTTCAAAATCCACAATTTTAATATTTTATTCTAATTTCTTATTTTAAATTTTTTGATATTTAATATAATAAACACGAAATGCAATCAAATTTGTTGCAAAACTATGTTAATTATCAACAATAGAATAATAAATTAACGACTTCGGTTAAATATATTTTCTTATTGTATTTACTACATTAACCAAATTAATTGGCTTCTCAATATATTCATTACAACCACTTTCCGAAGCTTTTTGTTTTTCTGCGTATGCAGTAAAAGCTGAAATTGCAATAATTGGCATTTCTGGATAAATTTCTTTAATTTGTTTGGATGCAGTAAAACCGTCCATATACGGCATTTTTAAATCCATCAAAATTAAATCGATGTTTTTATTTTCTTTAACTATATTTATTGCTTCCAATCCATCATTTGCCCGTATTAAATGAAAATTCATCTTTTCTAATAATTTATGCAGCACAAGATAATTTATATCATCATCTTCGGCAATTAAAATATTTATATCTTTTTCTGTATTTATTTTTTCCATTTTCTCTTCTTCTCCTTTTGTTTCGTTTAAAATAACGGGTTTGAATGGTATTAAAATTTGAAATAAGGAACCCATATTTGGTTCGGATTCCACCCAAATTTTACCTCCTAAAAGTTCAATAAACCCCTTGCTAATCGATAGACCTAAACCGGCACCTTCAAATTTGCGAGAAAGCTTTAAATCGCTTTGAACAAATCTATCAAAAATTATGCCTTGATATTCAGCTGGTATTCCGATTCCAGAATCTTTAACAAAAAATAATATTTCATCCCCAACAATTTTATATCCAAATGTAACCTTGCCTTGTTTTGTAAATTTAATTGCATTATCAATCAAATGATAAAGTGATTGACGTAATTTATAATAATCTGACCAAATCATGTTATTTTCATTGTTTTCGTCAATTGTTGCTTCTAATTCTATTCCTTTTGCTTTTGCTAATTCGCTATAACAATTCCACAAATCTTCTAATATAAAATTGACATCAACTTCGGATAACTCAATTTTTGCTTCTTCTTTTTCAATTAACGACATATCTAAAACATTGTCAATAATTTGTACTAATCTGTTTGTACTTTGCTTTAACAAATTAACATATTCTTCTCTATCATCTTCACGAATTTCTTTATTCATTAAAAGCTGCGTAAATCCAATAATTCCATTTAAAGGTGTTCGTATTTCGTGGCTCATATTTTTTAAAAATGCTTTTTTAAGTTCGTCGCTTTGTTCTGCTTTAATTTTGATTCTGTAATAATTTTCCTGATATTCTTGAAATTCAATCATTTGCAAAACTGATGCGATTAATAATTGAACCTGCAAAATATCAGAATTAGTATAGTTATCTTTTTTATTTATTAAACCAACAATTCCTTTGACTTCATCCTCCTTAATTATTGGCATTATCAAACATCGGCGACACTCAAAATTGGAAAGTGGTAATCCTTTTAAAAAGTTCTTATTATCCAAATTATTATAGATTTTTGGCATTCTTTGTCTGACAACCTCTACCCACTCCCCCATTTCCTCTATCGAATATGTCACTTTTATGTCTTTGATGTTACAGTACTTATAACCTTTATTGGATAAATTGAAATGAGTAAAAGTCTCATCTTGAGCTTGATAATTCAAATAAAAAGCAAAATCACTTTCAGTAAGTTGATTTGCTTCGTCTAATGATATGTGTACTAATTCATTTTTTGATGTTGATTTTAATTCATAGATTCTTAAAATACTTTCCAACCTTTCCTTGGATTTCATTAATTCCAATTTTGCTTGAATTTTTTCTGTCTGGTCATTGACAATTAATACTATCTCACCTGTCGATAATTTGAAAACAGAATATTCTTTCCATATTTTTCCATCTTCATAATTATTGCAAGCAATTTGGATTAATTCTGCAATTCCATTTTCATTTACTCGTTTAATTAAATCAAATAATTCTTTTGAATATATTCCTAGTAAATTTTCATCAAATAAATTATCTATAACATTCTGCTTATTAACTTTTTCAATTTTTTGTGCTTCAAGATTTATATCTTTTAATAAAAAAGCTTGCCCATTTTGGATTGGTCGTAAAATAATAATACCATTTGTGGAATGCTCGAATAATTGACGATATCTAACGATTGAATTACTCAAAATATCTTCGAGCATCAATTCATTTGTCTTATCTTCTAAATTGAAAATATAAAAAGGCTTTTCGGTTTGTTTTCCTATCAATGAAGCATTGATAATTATTTCAATATTTTCGCCGTCAAATTTTCTTAATTTCCCCGTTGTTGAAATTGTTTGTTCTTCATAAAGTCTTTCTTTTGCCTGTTCATCGGTAATATCCGGTATTACGAAATCCCAAATATTTTTGTTTATTATATCATTTTGTTTAAAACCAATAATATCACAAAATTTATCATTCGCATAATGTATTAAAAATGCGGAATCCGTAAATGCAATAGCATTTGAGTTTGTTCGTACTGCTATTTCAAACAAATCTTTACTAAATAAATTAAAATTATCATCAACCATTCAAATTCTAAAAGAATTAATTATCGTTATTAATAAAATGTAAAATGAATTTTTATTTTTATAAATTTTTTACCTTAAACGAAAATTTTTATTAATATTTTATTAATAATTTAATTAAGTTTTTGCTAAATTATAAGTTAATCGATGCTAATATTTTTTTTACTACATAATCCCAATTCAACCTTGTTTGGTATTCATTATATGATGATTTAGCAAGTTGAAAGTAATTAACTTGATTATTAAAATAGTCAATAATTAATTGAAGTGCTTTTTGGGGATTATTTTCGAAATCTATTAAAAAACCATTGACATTTTCTTTGATTGCAGAGGGAATTCCTCCAATATTGGAAGCTAAAACAGGAATTGCATATGCGTTAGCTTCGCAAATCACATGACCAAATGTTTCTGCTCTGGATGGAAAAAGTAAAAAATGTGTGTCCTTCAAAATTTGTTCGAAATTTTTTAATTCAAATGGGTTACTTTTATCTAAAAATGGGATAATATGAACAAAATCGAGCGAAATTTTTCCTGTGGGTTTGGTGCCAATAACTGTTAATTTTGCTTTCATTCCATTTTTATTCAATTGGTTTACCAAATTGACTGCTCTGTCACAACCTTTTCTGTGCCAATATTTTGCAATCATCAGCAAATTTATTCCATTGAATTTTTTTTCTTGTAAAATTTTATTAATTTCACTTTCATCTGGTGCATAATCAATATTAGCACCAAGTGGAACAAGTTCTAATTTATTTTCGGGAACCCCATAATCCTTAATTGCACTTTCAATTGCCCAATCGGACGATAAAAATATTTTCTTTGCTCGTTTGAATGCTTGACGTTCTATTTCAACTCCATTCTTAAAACTTGCTGATGTTATGTTAGTATATTCGTCGTAAAAATTATAAATATTATGAAATGTTGCATCACTTAAAAAATAAATTGGCTTTGTTGTTTCTAAATAAGCAAGTGGCATCGAACCAAATGCGAAGACTAAATCTGAATTAGAATTATTAATATCATCGACAATTTTTTTCGATAATTGTCGCAAAAGATTTGGTTCCCGATGTCGTAAATGATTTTTCCCTGTAATAATTTGATAAAATAATTTTTTTGCTTTGTAGTAATATTTTCTTAAATCTTCATCTGCACCAAAAACTTCAACTTCTACACCTTGCTTTACAAAATGTTTAATTAAATAATTCCCAATTAAATTTCTGTTTTTTAAGGGATGTGAGTGATCAAGTGCGGTTGCGGGATAAGCAATTTTCATTTTATTTTTCCATTAAGAATATTATATTCCCAAATCACTTTACCGATAGTGTTAATAATCATTAATTTATTATCTTTCCAAACATAAGCAAAACCATCATTAAAATCTTGTGCAAAATCGAATTGATTTTCTATAACTAATTTAGCTGATTTATCGATATAACCCCATTTTTCATCAGTTAAAACACGTGCAAGTCCTGAATTGAAATTTCCGGCACCATCGAAATTTTCCTTTGATAATAATTTTCCTTGCAAATCAGTAAAATTATATTTTCCGTTTGCCAGTTGAATTGTTGCAAAACCTTCCGAAAAATCATTCGCTAATTTATAAAGAGAACAAGAGGCAAGTTTACCTTCGGTATTCAAAAAGCTCATCACTTCACCATCAGTATATCTTGCTACACCATTATGATAACTCCAAATATATTTAATTCGATTATTAAAAATATACGAATCGTCTTTCTCAGATTTCTTTGGATAGATTACTTTCCCAGTTGAATCTAAAATATACCAATTCGAATCTAATTTTACAACTGCTTTTCCTTCACTAAAAGTTTGGACATCGTCAAATCCAATTTTTGAAAAAAGATTTCCTTGAGTGTTTATAAAATTAAATTTATCATTGTACAAAACAGTAGCCCAACCATCATTAAAATCACTTGCATATTTAAATGTCAAAATCTTATATTTTTCTCCACCTTGTTCGATTATTAAAGATGATGGAATAGTTTCCAAAACTTCTGGTGAATTTATTTTTTCTAAAAATGAGTATTCGCCTTTCGTATTCAAAAAAGTAAACTGTTCATCATAAGTATAATCAGCACTTTTTAAAGGTATAGAAATTCTTGCAAAATTATTTTTGTATTTCCATATAATTTTTTCTTGAGGTTTAATTATAATGTTGCCAAGTGAATCAACAACACCGTATTCATCACCAAATTTAATAAACCAAAATCCCCAACTTTTTTTATATGTTGCTTTTCCTTCACTGAAATAAGCATATTGCGGGAAGCTTATTGAGGGATATTCTTTTCCTTCGAAATTAATAAAGTAAATTTCATAATCTGTTTCAAATTCTTTATCAATTATTATTTTTCCTGTCGTATCTATATAAGCAACATAACCATCATTGACAACAGGAAAAAGATTTTTTGCATTACCATTGTAAAAAACAAATAAACTCAGAATTAAGATAGTAATTTTAACTTTTTGTTTCATTTTCGATTTCATTTTCATTGCTAATACTTTGTTTCTTAAGTGGTTGCCAAATTAGTAAAACCAAAATTGTTAAATTTGCTAAGTACGATAATCCACTTAAAGAATTCACGGTAACACTTAAAATACGCTTCAAAAAAAATGTTTGAATTGGTGTGCTATAAAATTCCCATAAATGGTTCCAAAAAATTTCAATAGAAAGCCTTATATCCATCCAACCATTATAAAATTGAATTGGGGAAAATAAGAAAAATAAGACGAAACCCATAAACATCCACCCTTCACGTTTTAATAAAGGCTTAAATTGAAAGAGCAAAATTAAAGCAGAAACAAATGCTATTAAATAAGCGGGCAATGTATAAACATTCGTTGCAGCATATATATAAACACTTTGCATTAAAATATCATTCGATGCTTGTCGCACAAAAGTTTGGGTTGCTGATGGTTCAAAAACACTATATGCAATTACCGAACGGACTAAACTTCCTCCTAACCAAAAGCTAAAAGTAACAAAAAATACTATGGAAATTATTTTCTGGAATTTTGTTATATTGCTCATAATTAATAATTATTTTAGAAAAATTTGTAAATTAATTTTTTTGAAAAAGTAATTTAATAAATTAATAAGAAAATTGTAATTAATAAACTAAAGAAATATAAATATTTTGTAATTTTCATAAATTGAAAATGAGAAAATGAAAAAAATAGGAATTTTAACAAGTGGTGGTGATGCACCAGGAATGAATGCACACATTAGAGCTGTAGTTCGAGCAGCACTTGCGAAAGGGTTAGAAGTTGTTGGGATAGTTGGTGGTTACAGCGGAATGATTGAAGGCGATTTTATCAAATTAGGCAGAAAAGAAACAGCAAATATCATAGGTCGAGGTGGAACCATTCTTAAAACAAGTCGTTCGAAGGAATTTATGATGGCTGGCGGACGTGCTGCAGCTGCCGAACGAATTCGTGAAGCGGGTATTGATGGTATTATTGCTTGTGGTGGTAATGGAACTTTCAAAGGTGCTCATGCTTTTTGGGTCGAACATCATATTCCTATTGTCGGAACTCCCGGGACAATTGATAATGACTTATACGGAACTCATTACACAATTGGTTACGACACGGCAATTAATACTGCTGCTGAAGCGATTGATAGAATTCGAGACACTGCCGATAGCCATGGACGTGTTTTCATTGTTGAAGTTATGGGACGCCATGCCGGTTTTATCGCTATGGATGTCGGCATCGCCTGTGGCGCTGAATATGTTGCTATTCCCGAAACTGTTACTAATTTAGATATTTTATACCAAAGAATTTTGAAGCAAGGAAAAACTCGACGTACAATTATTATTGTTGGTGAAGGTGATGAATATGGTGGTGCAGCTAAAATTGCCACCAAATTAAAAGAAGAATATGAAATCGAAGCAAAGTATACTATTCTCGGACATATTCAAAGAGGCGGGTCACCTACTGTTCGTGACCGTGTTTTAGCAAGTCACCTCGGAGTTGCGGCTGTCGATGCTTTAATAAATGGTAAAACTGACGTTATGGTTGGCAGACAAAGTCATGATATTGCTTACACTCCACTTGAAGAAAGCTGGACCCGTCAAAAACCTATTTGGAGTTATCTAATCGATTTAGCTGAAATCTTAGCTTAATCTTAGATTTATTAATTATTATTTAATAAAAAATTATTTAATAAAAAATATCTGTCTTGGAAAAAATTTCAAGACAGATATTCAATTTATGTACTTTTTGTTTTATTCTTTGTTTTTAATTTTTATTAATCTCACCAATTGTTAATTTTGTCTCTTTTTCATCAATATTATCGACTAATTCATCTGCATTTATTTTTGCATTTGGTATTTCCTCGAAATTAAAAATCAAGCAATCCTTTTCTGTATCAACCGAAGCAATTGCTTTATAACCATTTTTTAAATTTCCACGGATAATTGCATCAGCAAGTTCATCTTCGACATATTTTTGTAAAGCACGTCTTAGAGGTCTTGCTCCATATTTGACATCAAATCCTTTATTGACAAGAAAATCTTTAGCTTCTTTTGTCAATTCTATTTCCATTTGATTTGCTTTCAATCTCTTCATCATATCAAGAAGTTGAATGTCGATGATTTGATATATGCTTTCTCTTTCTAATTTCTTGAATATAATCATATCATCGATTCTATTAATAAATTCAGGGTTGAAAAGTTGTTTAACAGATTCTTCAATTCCAGACTTCATATTTTCAAAATCACTTGCTTGATTTTCAGGATTGAATCCAATTTTTCCACCTGAACGAATTTGCCGTGTTCCAACATTAGATGTCATAATGATTATAGTATTTTTGAAGTCAACTTTGCGACCTAATCCATCTGTTAAAATTCCATCATCAAATACTTGAAGCAAGATATTGAATACATCAGGATGTGCCTTTTCAATTTCATCAAGTAAAACAATACTGTATGGTTTTCTTCGGACTTTTTCGGTTAATTGCCCACCTTCTTCGTAACCAACATAGCCTGGAGGAGCACCGACTAATCTTGAAACGGAGAATTTTTCCATATATTCGCTCATATCAATACGTATTAAAGCATCTTCAGAATCAAACATAACTCTTGCCAATGCTTTTGCTAATTCGGTTTTTCCTACACCAGTTGGTCCTAAGAACATAAATGAACCAATTGGACGTTTTGGGTCTTTTAAGCCCGAACGTGCTCTACGAATTGATTTAGATAAGGCTGTAATTGCGTCATCTTGCCCAACAACCATTTTCTTTAAATCTTCTTCTAATTTCAGTAATTTGTTTTGCTCGGTTTGTTCAATTTTATTCATTGGAACACCGGTCATCATCGATACAACGTCAGCAATATCGTTTTCAGTTACTGGAAATGATTTACGAGCTAATGCATTTTCCCATTCTTGTATTGCAATTTCCAAATCTGCTTGGTACTTTTTCTCCATATCACGTATTCTTGCGGCTTCTTCAAAATTTTGTTGTCGTACAACTTCAGTTTTTTGTTTTTTTAATTCTGCAATCTTCTTTTCTAAATTTGTAATTTCGATTGGTACATCAATATTAGCTAAATGAACCCTCGAACCGGATTCATCTAAAACATCAATTGCTTTATCTGGGAACATTCTATCTGTAATATATCTTTCAGCGTAACGGACACAAGCTTCTAATGCTTCCGGAGAATATGCTACGTTGTGATGCGCTTCGTAATTATCTTTGATATTTTTCAATATTAACAAAGTTTCTTCAGTTGTTGGTGGGTCAACAAGGATTTTTTGGAATCGACGTTCCAAGGCTCCATCTTTTTCAATAAATTGTCTGTATTCATCTAAAGTTGTTGCACCAATAACTTGAATTTCACCTCTTGCGAGAGCAGGTTTGAACATATTTGATGCGTCAAGTGAACCAGATGCTCCACCGGCGCCAACCAATGTGTGTAACTCATCGATAAAAACAATAACATGTTTTGCTTTTTCTAATTCATTAAGCAAACTCTTCATCCTCTCTTCGAATTGTCCTCGATATTTTGTGCCTGCAACAAGTGATGCTAAATCAAGTTGAACAATTCTTTTATCAAATAATACTCTTGATACTTTCTTTTCGATTATTCTCAACGCTAAACCTTCGACAATCGCCGTTTTACCAACACCTGGTTCACCAATTAAAACGGGATTATTTTTCTTACGTCGTGCTAACACCTGAGATAATCTCTCAATCTCTTTTTGTCTACCGATTACCGGGTCTAATTTATTTTCTGCGGCTAATTTTGTTAAATCTCGTCCGAAATTATCCAAAACTGGTGTCTTAATTCTTTCTGTTCCTGAACTTGATTTAATAGGAATTCGTGTTGGTGGAATTTCTTTATGCATTTCTGGCTCGTCCACATCATCGCCTGATAGTATCATATCGAGCGTTGAACTTGCCTGTTCATAATCTACATTAAATTTTTGCAACACTCTCGAAGAAATATTACCTTCATCTCTTAATAATGATAGTAACAAGTGCTCAGTACCAACTATATTTGATTTATATAACTTTGCTTCGAATGAAGCAATACGTAATACTTTTTCTGCTTGTTTAGTAAATGGTATATCAGTTAAAGTAACCGCTCGTCCAGGTCCAACAGTATTTTCAATTTCTCGAACTAATTCATTTATATCAACACCTAATTTTTGCATTATTTTAACAGCAGAACTATTGCCATCACGGATTAAACCAAGCAATAAATGTTCCGTCCCAATATAATCATGTCCTAACCTTATTGCTTCTTCCTTTGAATACCTCAATACTTCATTTACTCTTTCGGAAAATTGCCCTTCCATTCGTTTACCTCTTTTATCTTTATACTTAAAGACGTTGTTAAATAAATATTAGTTTTTTACTTTTATGTCGAATCTCTTTGCCATAATTTTACAAATGAGGTTTCGAGTTGATTTATTTATTTATCCACAAACTTAATTTAAATTTGTTTTTTATGATAAATTTATTTTTGAAATTATGCAAAATTTAAGTGCTAAATTAGGTAAAAAAAGCAATTATCTTATAGCAATTATTTCGGGGACGCTTCTTGCCTTATCTTTTCCACCATTGCCGTTTTATTTGTTGGCATTTGTTGCCTTTGTTCCTCTTTTATTTGTGATTTCTGATGACCAAGTCAAGCATAAATATTTATTAGTCTATTTAACTTTTTTTATTTATCACACTGGTTCCAATTGGTGGATTTCGAGTTGGAGCAAAGAAACAGATCCTTTTTTATTGATTTCTGGATTAGTTTTAGATTTCTTCCATCCATTATTTTTCCTTTTTCCATTTTGGTTATTTTTTATAATTAAAAAACATAAAGGAAAAAATTTCGCACTTGTTCTTTTCCCATTTATTTTTGTTTCATTCGAATGGCTGCATAGTTTGGGTGATTTGAGTTACCCTTGGTTAACTGTTGGTTATACTCAAATGAGTAATCTATTTTGGATACAATTTATTGATATATCTGGCATTTATGGAAGCAGTTTTTTAATTCTTATTGCAAATGTAATAATTTTAAAATTGATTTATTTAAAAATTGAGACTCAAACATCGAATTTTTTCAAATTAATTTTAAATTCCAAAAAAGGAATGCAATACGTTATAATTTTAGTTCTAATCATATTTTTACCATATTTTTATACTTTTACGATTATTCAAAAATATGACTATTATACAAACTTAAAAGCAGGAAAAAATACAAATATCGGAATTGTCCAACCTAATATTAATCCTTGGGCAAAATGGACTGAAAGCACTACTGGTCAAATTGAAAAACATTTTAATCTTTCTGATTCGTTAATTAAATCGAGTAGTAATATTGATTTATTAATTTGGAGCGAAACGGCTATTCCTTATGTTTATTTGGATTTTAACTCACTTCAAGACCTAAGTCTGATAACAAATTGGATAAAAAGAGAAAACGTAAGTTTACTTACAGGTATCGCAGAATTTTACCTCGTGCCAAAAGGAAATACGCCACCAAAATGGGCGAAACAATTTGTTTTCGATTCATCTCAATATTACTTGACTTTTAATTCAGCAATTTTACTTAATCCAAATTCTATGCGGTCAGACACTACAAGACCATTTACTTATCGAAAAACTCGACTTACCCCTTTTGCTGAAAATTTCCCTTTGAAAGATGTTATTCCCTTTGCTGTCAAATGGTTAATGTGGGGAGTTGGAATATCAAATTGGAACGTAGGTGATGGTCCTCAATTGCTTCAAGTCAATAATGAATATAAAAAATATAAAATTGGTCCAATAATTTGCATAGAATCAATTTATCCAAATTATGTTAGACATTTTACTTTACAAGGTGCTCAAATATTAACAGTGATTACAAATGATGGTTGGTATGACCACACTGTCGGACCAACACAACATTTTATTATTGCTGCTGCCAGGGCAATTGAAAATCGTCGTTATTTAGCTCGTGTTGCCAATACTGGGATTTCAGGTTTTATTTCCCCTACTGGATCAACCTTAAAAGTATTGCCACAATACAAAAGTATTGGCACAACAATGCTTCTTCCGCTTTTAAATGATAAAACAATTTATGTAATTTACGGCGATTGGTTAGCATATATTTCTGCAATTATATCATTTATTGCGATTGGTTATTCTCTTATTCGTAAATAGGTTAATTGCCAAGAAAATTCGAGCATCTTTTTTCTCAAAAAAAAACAATCTTTTTTAAAACTTCAGATTCTAAAAAGATTGTATAAAATTTCAATCAATTGAACTAAAATCAAGTAAAGGCAACCCTTTGAAATTCGGGATAAGTAAAAGAGCTTATATTCATTGATTGATGAGTCAGAGTATCAATTTCAATATGCACACCACTGATTTTCAAATCACCTGTTGCCAATTCAAATTTTTGGGGAGTTTGCAAAAGCATTCGCTTAATTGAAACATCTTTGTTCATACCAATAACAGAATTATAAGGACCCGTCATACCAACATCAGTAATATAGGCTGTCCCATTCGGCAGAATTTGAGCATCTGCTGTTTGAATATGAGTATGAGTTCCAACGATTGCACTAACTCTTCCGTCAAGATACCAAGCTAATGCCATCTTTTCGCTGGTTGTTTCAGCATGAAAATCAACGACAATATTTTCAGTCTTTTCACGAATTGCTTTTAAAAAATGGTCAGCAGTCCGAAAAGGGCAATCAATCGGTGTCATCAAGGAACGACCTTGTAATTGCATAACTGCAAGTGACGAATAGCCATCTATATTTACAATTGTGTAGCCAAAGCCTGGATTATTCGGAGGATAATTCAAAGGACGTAAAACACGTGGCTCCCTCGAAAGAAGTGGACGTGCTTTCCAATTATCCCAAACATGATTACCTGTTGTAATTACGTTAACACCTAACCCAAAAAGCAACTCCGCTTCGACTTCAGTTATTCCTTTGCCTTCTTTAATATTTTCACCATTAACTATAATGAAATTTGATTTATACTTAGTTTTGATTTTGTCGAGGTTTTCTTTTAAAAAAGCTAAAGCATCCTCTCCAACAACATCGCCAATGAATAATAAGTTAATTTTTGTTACCATAATGATTTTTTTATTAATTTAGTTCTTTTTTGAAAATTATTTATTTACAAATATATGAAAATTTACACAAAAACAGGCGACGATGGCACAACTGGTTTATTCAATGGTGAGCGAGTTCGCAAAGACAATTTGAGAATAAGCACTTATGGCACAATTGATGAATTAAACTCAATTATCGGAGTTGCAATATCTTTCGAAAAAAGTGAACGACTTGCTGATGATTTAAATACTATTTCAAATTTATTATTTAAATTGGGAACAGATTTAGCCACACCTTTGGAACCTGCTCCGAAGTTCCCTATTAAAAGAATAACTGAAGAAGAAATCATATTTTTAGAGAATTTAATTGACAATTACAACGAAGATTTGCCACCACTTAGAAATTTCATATTGCCCGGAGGCGCTCATTCTGCAGCTTTCCTCCAACAAGCACGAACTGTGGCAAGAAGAGCAGAAAGAGCTATTGTAAGTTTACAAAATGAAAATGATATTGGTCCATTTATTGTTAAATTTGTAAATAGATTATCTGATTATTTATTCACAGCAGCACGATTATCAAATAAATTATCTGGACAAGATGATATGATTGCTAATTTTTAATAATTATTGGGAAATAGAAGTCCTTGGGAAATGGAAGAAAATTTTAACTCACAAGATTTAACAAATTCACAAGATTTAATTAATGAATTAACGAACGAACTTGCAGAGCAATTTTTAAATTCAATTGAAATGCTAAAAAAAATTACTTTGCTAACTGAAAAGTTCTATGATGGAAGTCATTCAAGATTTGTCGAAGCAAAATCTTCTTTAATTGCGGAAAACTTAGGAATTAAGGACGAGAGTTTAACTGAATTAAAGATTGCAGCAGCACTCCACGATATAGGAAAAGTCAGTTTCAATGATTCTTTGCTTTACAAAAACGTTACCGAAATGGAGCCCAACGAGTTAGTAATTTATCAAAAACATCCAGAAATCGGTTATTACATACTAAAAACTAATCCTCATTTAGATGAAGTTGCTAAAATTGTTTTACAACACCACGAAAGAAATGATGGCTCTGGTTTTCCAAATAATTTAAATTCTGATAAAATTCATCCTGCTGCAAAAATTATTTCAGTTGTAAATATATACCATAACGCAATTTACAAAAAAAGAATTACCGCAAACCAAGGTAAAACACTACTCAATTATATCAATACATCTACTTTTTTGGAATCTACAAAAGAAAGATTTAATAATGTTTTAAATTATCTTTATAACAAAAGAGGTAGTCAGTTCGAAAAGAAAGTTGTTGAACTATTGATTGATATTGAAACAGAAGAAAGGCGCCAAATGGGCGATAAAACTGTTCTCAGGTTGCCAATTAACCGATTAGAACCAGGAATGCAAGTTGCCGATGATTACTTTACTTCTTATGGAATGTTAATTGCCGCAAGAGGTGATATACTTACTGAAGACAGCATCCGTGCTATGATGAGATTTGTTGAAAATGAAGAATTACCAATGAAAATTCTTGTAATCACTTAAAACACTAAAAATGCTCGATTTATTAAAAAAGAAAATAAATTTCTCGGAACCACCAAAAATTCTTCTTGTTTTTGGAGAAGAAGAATTTTTAGTCGAAGAAGCTTTACACATTATAATAGACCAATTGCTCAAACAAAGCATTTCGGAATTTGAATTAGAGCGTTATAATGCAGAAGAATTGCCACTAAGTAATTTGGCTGAAATTGCAAATACAAGTTCTTTGCTTGCAAACCGTAGAATCTTGTTTGTAAAAAACGCAGAGAAATATTTACAAAAAGCTTCATCGAAAAAAGAAGTAACAAAATCACCTTTTGCAAAATATTTAGAAAAGCCCTCAGAAAATACAATATTGCTATTGCAAGCTTCTCATTCCTCGTTAAATGGTTTAACAAAGCAAATAAGCGGCAAAACCAGTTCGAGTTCCTCAAAAAAAATTGGTTTCCCTTTCGATGAAATTATCAACAATTATAATTGGCTCGAATTTCCGAAAGTGTGGCCTAACGAATATCCAAAATGGATTGACAATCGTGCTAAAAAAATGGGACTTTCGATACAACCCGCCGCAATCGAATTATTAATTTCAAAAGCGGGTGATGGATTAAGAAATTTAGCAAATGAATTAGAAAAATTATTTGTTTATTTAAATGGTCGTACTGTTGTTACCCTTGACGATGTAATGGAAATTGCTGGTTCTTCAAAAGATTATACAGTATTCGATTTACAAAAATCAATAGCGATGAAAAAATTAGATTCAACAATTAAAATTTTAATTGAACTTTTAAGATACGACCGTCAAGAAATGTTAATTTTAACAATCTTACAAAAGTTTTTCATTGTACTTTGGAAACTTTCTGAACTTGATTTGAACACAAATAAATATCAATTAGCTTCAAAATTAGGTATAAATGCATTTTTTCTTGATGATTATTTATTAGCAATAAAAAAATATCCACCCGAAAAAATTGCGCATGCATTGAACGCTTTAATGGAAGCAGATGTAAATATTAAATCCAGCGGTGCAGATAATTTGTACATTATGATTTCCACAGTTTATAAAATTTTATCTGATTAATTTTGTCGGATTAAATTCAATTTTATAAATTTTATATAAATTTGTAGTAATTTTTATTGTTACAAAATGAAATTAATCCTTGACTTTCTTCAAAATAATATCATCGAAAGTTATTTAATCATTAATGAAAATGGTGATATTTTCCAATTTTCAAAAAATTTGAATTATATTAATTCCGAAAATATTAATAATTTAAATGATTTAATTTGGATTGAAGCAACTGATAAATTTAATATATTTCTTGAAAATTTATACAGGAATGGGAAAAATGAAGGTAAGTTCGAAATTTTAACCGAACTTCATCAATATGAAATTGCAACATTTTTCGCTACTAAACTTCCTGATGACAATGATAAATATGTAATTTTAATAGGAAAAGACTCCGATTTACAAAAAAATAAAAATAATGAATTAGTTTCTAAATCTCAATTTATTCGTGATTTAGCAAGTTTGTTTAAAGGCTTTTATTACACATTAGATAAAGACTTAAATTTTGTTGAAATATTTGGTTCAATTTTTGAAATCACGGGCTATTCCCAAAATGAGTTAATGGAAAATATAAAAAATATATTAAATCTTGTTGCTGATGAAGACAAGGAAAACTTTTCTATTCTTCATAATTTTAAAAATGTAACTACGGTTAACGAAGAATATGTTTTTAGGGTAAAATGTAAAGACAATTCAGAAAGATGGGTGAGCGAAGAATATCGGTTATTTAATATTAATAATCAAACATTTATCAAAGGAATAATTTACGATATTGATAAACTCAAAACTAATGAAAATGAATTAGTCACCAAAAATGATAAATTAACAAAACTTGCAAACCACTTGGAGCAAGTTCGGGAACAGGAAAGAAAAGAAATGGCAAGGGAAATTCACGACGAAATTGGACACGCACTGACCTCGATGAAATTAGATATCAATTTATTACTTAAGAAAAGATATTTGCGAGAAGATGCCTTAGAAACCCGATTAACAGACATAATGAAACAAATTGAGGAAACAATTCGCACTTTACAAAGAATTTCTTCTCAATTACGTCCGTCTATTTTAGACCATTTTGGGTTACTTGCAGCAATTGAATGGCAAGCAAAAGAATTCCAAAGGCAAACATCAGTCCGCTGTAAATATAATTTACCAGAAGAAGACATCGAATTGAGCGAACCAAAAACTATTGCTGTTTTTAGAATATTTCAAGAAATATTGACAAACATCGCTCGACATTCCCAAGCAACAAGAGTTGACGTAGATTTAAGTTTAGAAAACAATATTTTGGAACTTAAAGTTTCTGATAATGGAATAGGAATCAAAAAAGAAAATTTGGATAGCCCAAAATCTTTAGGTTTAATTGGAATGAGAGAAAGAGCAAATTTAATTAACGGAAAATTGTATATCAACTCAGTTTTAAATGTCGGAACAACAATAATTTTGAATGTTTCAATAAATTAGATGATAGATATGAATCAAAGACTGATAAGGGTAATAATTGTTGACGACCACGTTGTCGTCAGGAAAGGTTTGGCACAAATATTAGAGGAAACCGATGATATTATAGTAACTGATGAAGCATCTTCAGGAGATGAACTTTTAAACAAATTGCAAACATATAAATATGATGTTGTTTTGCTCGATATTTCAATGCCCGGAAAAGATGGTTTAATGACCTTAAAGGAAATTAAACAAGTCAATCCAAATTTACCTGTAATTATTTTTACTGTTTTCCCCGAAGAACAATATGCGATTCGAGTTTTGAAGGCTGGTGCAGCAGGTTACATCAATAAACAATCTGAACCTGAAGAAATAGTAAAGGCGATTCGTCGAGTAGCTTCCGGCAAAAAGTACATTTCTCCTGTTTTGGCTGATTTGTTGGCATCAAGTATTTCGACAGAAAATAAAGCCCCAATTCACGATATTCTTTCTGACCGAGAATTTCAAGTTATGTGCTTTATTGCAACCGGAAAAACTATTACTGATATTGCAAAAGAACTCAATTTAAGTGTCAATACCGTTAGCACTTACCGAATAAGAATCCTTGAAAAAATGAAAATGAAATCCAATGCCGAAATCACTCATTATGCAGTTAAAAATGGGTTAGTTTAGTCATTCTGCTTTGTTTTTCAAAAAAATCTGTCTTTTATATTCAATTACTTTTTCTTTAATTTCTTCTGCACTTTCTTTAACAACAATTTTACGAGAGCTTCGCAAAGTAATCGTAGAATTAAACGCCGATTCGATGCTTTCGATTTCATCGGCGTTTACATATATTTCAGTTCCATCTATTTTAGTTAATTTAACCATTATCTTTGAGCTCTCTTAGCAAAGTTTGTCTTTCGATTTCCAATTGTTTCAACCTACGGACGACAGAATCAAGTTCAGCAGGCATCGAATCAATTTCCATCCTTATTTTCGAAGCAGCTTCATCAATTAAATCAATTGCTTTATCAGGTAAAAACCTATCAGTAATATATCTATCAGACATTTTAGCAGCAGCAATAATTGCATCATCTGTAATTCTTACGCCGTGATGTACTTCATATTTTTCCTTCAAACCTCGCAAAATAGAAATTGTGTCTTCGACAGATGGTGGTTCAACTATTACTTTTTGGAATCTTCTTTCCAAAGCTGCGTCTTTTTCAATATATTTTTGATATTCATCAAGTGTGGTTGCACCAATTAAATGCAATTCGCCACGGGCTAACGCAGGTTTAATTATATTCGAAGCATCTAAACTACCTTCTGTTGCCCCTGCCCCGACGAGTGTGTGAATCTCATCAATGAAAAGAATAATTTGTCCTTCTGATTCAATAACTTCTTTGACTATCGCTTTTATTCTTTCCTCAAATTGCCCCCGCATACTCGTTCCTGCAACTAAAGAACCGGTATCAAGAACAATAATTTCTTTACTTTTCAAGGGTTCGGGTACATCGCCATTAACTATTCTCAAAGCAATCCCATCTACTATTGCTGTTTTTCCAACCCCAGGTTCACCTATCAAAATTGGATTATTTTTAGTTCGACGTGAAAGAACTTGTAAAACACGCCTTATTTCGTCTTCTCGACCAATCACCGGGTCTAATTTCCCTTTACGGGCATCGTCGGTTAAATTTCGACCATATCTTTTTAGAGCTTGATATTTATCTTCAGGATTTGGTGAAGTTACTCTTTGTGTTCCACGAATATCTTTTAATGCTGATAAAACTGTGTTCTTGTCAATTTTATATTGACTTAAAATCTCTTTAGCCGATGATTTAACTTGAGTTAACGCAATAAAAAGATGTTCAACGCTAACAAATTCATCCTTCATTAACTCCATTTCTTTCAAAGATAAGTCAAAAACTTCAGCTAATTGATTTGATAAATATAAATTTGAAGAATTAATTCCACTTACTTTTGGCAATTTTTCTAATTGAGCATTAATATTAATCTTCAAAGAGTTAATATTTCCCCCGATTTTTGTAAAAATAGCCGGAATTAAGCCTTCGCTGTCTTGAACTAAAGCAGCAAGTAAATGTATAGGTTCGAGTGATTGATTGCCATAAT
This sequence comes from uncultured Chloroherpeton sp., assembly GCA_964500435.1. Taxonomy (GTDB): domain Bacteria; phylum Bacteroidota; class Ignavibacteria; order Kapaibacteriales; family UBA2268; genus GWF2-33-9. Next base: position 74,785 of record CAZCNL010000008.1, read on the forward strand.
TCACAGCGACTTCTTGTGCTGTTTTTACTGCTTCTTGCGACTTGAGAGTAAATTTTTGAAAATTCATATTATATTACCTTCCAACTTCTTAATAATATAAACGAATCATTTATTAAAAAATTTTCATTTTATTATTAATTCTCAATTTGTTGAAGCAAAATTTTATAGGATGAACTTTGATAAATCCATATTCTTTGTTACATTTGACAGTTTTTTCTTAACAAATTCTGAATCAATTACTATTTTTTGGTCATTAACAATTTCGGGAACATCAAACATAATTTCTTCAAGCAATGTAGTCATAATAGTATGCAAACGCCTTGCACCAATATTTGTAATTTCATTGTTAATTAAAGCGGCTGTTGAAGCGATTTCTTTTATTGCCGATTCGTCGAATATTAATTCTATATTTTCTGTTTTCATCAATGCTTGATATTGCTTAATCAAAGCATTATCAGGAATAGTCAATATTTTAACAAAGTCTTCTTCGCTTAAACTTTTTAATTCAACACGGATAGGAAAACGACCTTGCAACTCTGGAATTAAATCAGACGGCTTCGAAACGTGAAACGCACCACTTGCGATAAACAAAATATGGTCAGTTTTGACAGCCCCATATTTTGTGTTTACTGTTGAACCTTCAACTATTGGCAATAAATCTCTTTGAACACCTTCACGTGATACATCTGGTCCCGATGCTTTTTCCGAATTTGAAACAATTTTATCAATTTCATCAATAAATATTATACCTGAGTTTTCAGCACGTTGTAAAGCTTTTTCGACAACTGCATCCATATCGATAAGTTTATCAACTTCTTCTTTTTGCAAAATTTTCTTAGCTTCGGAAATTTTCACTTTTCGTTTTTTTGTTTTTTTAGGAAGCATCGAACCCATTAAATCTTGGATATTCATTCCGATTTCGTCCATACCGAGAGGTCCCAAAATTTGCATCGAAGGACCTTGGTCGGTGAAAACTTCAATTTCAATTTCACGTTCGTCCATTGCACCTTTTTGCAATAATACTCGTAACTTTTCACGTGTAGAGTGGTTTTCCTCTATTTCATCAAGATTAGAATCTTCTGAGTAAGGTTTTTTAAAAACTGGAGGGATTAAAACGTCTAAAATACGGTCTTCGACAGCTTTTTCCGCTTTCAAATACATTTTTTGCCGCTCTTCTTCTTTAATAATGTGAACAGATCTCTCGACAAGTTCCCGAATCATTGATTCAACATCACGACCGACGTAACCTACTTCAGTAAATTTCGTCGCTTCTACTTTAACAAATGGCGCTTGCGCTAATGATGAAAGTCGGCGAGCAATTTCAGTTTTACCAACTCCAGTAGGTCCGATCATAATGATATTATTAGGCATTATTTCATCTTTCAAAGTGCCTTGAACTTGTTGACGTCGCCATCTATTTCTTAAAGCAATTGCAACTGATTTTTTTGCCTCATCTTGTCCTATTATGTATTTGTTTAATTCTTCAACTATTTGATGAGGTGTTAAATAAAATTCGTCGTTTGAATTTAAAACATTGCTCTTCACTTCATTTTCAGCCGGTTGAATTTTTAAATTATTTGAATTTTCCACTTTTTTTTTACTTTTTTTTTGGATAATTTAGAAACGATAAATCTCATTAAAAATTGATTTTTTTGTTTTTATTTATCATTTTTGCTCTATCAAAACAAATAAATTAATTTTTTTTAACTATTATTCTTAAAACTTCTTAAAATTAAATAATAATTAACTAAATTTCCTTAATTTTGAAATCAATAAAACTTAACGAAAATGAAAAATTATGAAAAATTCAACAAATTTTGCATTATTTAATCCAATTGAAAAAATAACTGGAAAATCAAAGTACGAGTGGACTGTCTCTGACCTGTTAAAAGTAGTTGAAGTCAAACAAATTGAAAAAATTACTTTTCATTACACTGGTTGGGACGGAAAAATTAAAGATTTAAGAATTCCAATTACAAATCAAACTCAAGCTGAACATATCTTACTGGACGGCGAAAGAGTAGATGGCTCTTCTCTTTTCAAAGGTGTCGTCGATACAGGAAAATCAGATTTGTACGTTGTGCCATCTTATCGTACTGCTTTTTTAAACCCATTTGATGATAAAAGTTTGGATTTTATTTGCAGATTTATAGATAAAGATGGCAATTTAGCACCTTTCGCTCCTGATAATATTTTATTGAATCTTGCAAATGAATTGACAGAAAAAACAGGTTATAAACTATACGCACTTGCTGAACTCGAATTTTATATTATTCAAGAACCTAAAACTTCATTTTACAAATTACAGCCTCAAAGCGGTTATCATGCAAGCTCGCCATTCGTAAAAAGTGCCGAAATTTTAGATCAAATTGTTAAAGCAATTTCGTTGACCACAGGTTACATAAAATATGCTCATTACGAAGTTGGAGCAATTGAAAATATCGTCAGCGATTATCCTCAATTAAATGGTAAGAATGCCGAACAAGTCGAAGTCGAATTTTTACTTGCTCCAATTGAAGAAGCGGCCGATATTGCAATTATCGCAATGTGGATTATCAGAAATATAGCCTTTAAACATAATGCAATTGCTACGTTTTATCCTAAGTTAGAAGTTGGACACGCCGGAAACGGTCTTCATTTCCATCTTGCCTTGAAAAAAGATGGGAAAAATATTATGATCGGTGAAGATAATGCCCTTTCTCAAGAAGCACTCACTTTAATTGGTGGTCTGACAAGATTTGCGACAAGCTTAACTGCTTTTGGTAATATGGTATCCGGTTCTTATTTAAGATTAGTCCCTCATCAAGAAGCACCAACCAAAGTTTGCTGGAGCGAAATGAATCGCAGTGCAATGATTCGTGTTCCTCTTGCTTGGTCAAATGTTGGCATTTTGGCAGATAAAATTAACCCCAAATTTGAAAATATCGAACGTGATACAAATTCTATGCAAACTGTAGAAATTCGTACTCCCGACGGCAGTGCTAACATTCACCTTTTACTTGCAGGAATTACAAAAGCAACTGAATGGGGATTTCAAAACCAAGAAAAAGCAATTGAATTGGCTAAAAAGCATTACGTTTCAGGAAATATTAATGATAATCCTGAATATGCTAATTTACCCGAAATTGCTGGTAATTGCCAAGAGTCGGCGGAAGATTTAATTCGAGAAAAAGAACTTTACTTGTCCGGTAATGCTTTCCCCGAAAAAGTAATCGAGGGTGTTGTTAATAATTTATTAAAAGTCAAAGATAGAGATTTAAACACCTTCATTTCTGGTCTTCCCGAAGAAGAAAGACTTTATACATTACGTAAGTTAATTCATAAAGCAATTATCGAAAAAAATATTTAGCTTTTAATAATCCATAATTTTGTAAATTTGTTTTTTTATTTAATTTTTGAATTTTCAATTAGGATTTACTTAATTATGGATTATTATATTCATTCAAATTTGAACAATGGCATTCTCGAAATAGAATTTTTTAATCGCAAAGCTAATTCATTTAATTCGCAAATGTTAATTGAATTAACCGAGACGATAAACAATGCAGCTTTCAATGATAATATCAAAGTAATTTTATTGAAAAGTAAAGGTGAAAAAGTTTTTTCTGCCGGTGCGTCATTTGACGAAATGCTTGAAATCGATAATTTCGACAAAGCAAAATCTTTTTTCCTCGGATTTGCCAAATTGATTGGAGCAATGACTAACATTCCCAAATTCATCGTTACATTAATTCTTGGCAAGGCAATTGGCGGTTCCGTGGGCATCGCTTCAGCATCAGATTATGTTATTGCAAGTGCAAACGCAGAATTTAGATTAAGTGAATATTCGGTTGGTATTGGTCCTTTCGTGATTGCTCCTGTTATCGAACATAAAATTGGACTTTCTGCTTTGATGGAAATGACAATTGACACAGAATATCGTGATGCAAAATGGGCTTTAGAAAAGGGCTTAATCCATCGACTTTTCGATGATAACAATTCAGCTTATAATTTTGCGCAAGAACTTTGCAATAAAATTTCACAACGTAATCCCGCCGCTGTAAAAGAGTTGAAGGAAATTTTCTGGGAAAAAGAAGTCAATGACCATAGTATTTTCGAACAACGTGCTGAAAAAAGCGCCAAACTTTTATTAAATGAATTTACCAAGAATTTTTTGAAAGAATTTAAATCAAAATAATCAAGTTTAAAAATATTAATTGAATTCAGAAAAATTGATCTTCATCAAATTTGATTCTGAAAAATAGATTTTAAAATTACTCAAAGAAAAAAGTAATAGCAATATGGTGGGCAATACCACTTGAAGAAAGAAATTCGTTTGAAACAGAATAATCTATTTGAGAAGTAAAAGGCACACCAGGGAATAAATCATCTAACTGTGGACGTAACGAAACTCCAGCACCCCATTTATTTAAAGCAAATAACTGCGGTGTGCCGAATTTTTCGCCATAAATTTCAGCACCTAAACGAAAGGCAATTAATTCATCAGGAATTGCTTCAATACCTAAAGTTATGCTGGGTGATTTAGAATGCTCTATAAATGCGGCATCCAAATCTACAAGAATATATTTTGTTGCGGCAACATTGACATCTTCAATTTCTCCGGTAACCGTCGAGCGAGTTTGTTGGGATTCTGATTCCAAAGCAAATTCCATTGCAATTCCTGAATGCACTTCAAAAGGTAAAATCTCTGAATTATAATCTTTTGTATTCCAAAATATTTGCCCATACGCATTTTTGACTGCAATAGCAAATGAAAACAAATCCAACACATTAAATTTCGTACCAAAATCTAATGCAAATCCTGTTGCTTCAGTGTAGGAACCAACCAAATTATTTGTAAGATATTTCATTCCGGCACCAACTGATGCAAATTCTGTACGGTATGAACCAGCCGCTGTAAAAGTATATTGAAAATTAGCCATTTCGCCAAGTGGATTGCCTTTAACATCACGTCCCATAAATGAACCAGTGTAAATTCCATTCAATCCAAATCCTACACCAAATTCCTCATTAATTTGTTGCCCATAACCTAAAAAGCTCGAAGTTCTGCCCAATCCTAAAGTCCCGACGTATGCAGTAATTGTCGGTTCTGTTTTGTAAAAAGTCAGCCCGGCGGGATTGTAAAGCACAGCTAAAGGGTCATCAGAAATTGCAGTATAAGAACCGGCCAATGCAATTGGTCGAGTTCCATAATCTCGCATCAAATACATTTCAGAATAACCACCCAACGTGCTTTGCGATTTTAGTGAACTTGGTGAAAAAATTATTGTGATAATAAAGATGAGCAAAATAATTAATCGCTGTTTTGTTAATTCATTGCAGCTTGAATAATTATTTCGATATGACAATTTTTTTTGTATCACGATAAAAATGTCCATTTAATACACAGAGATAAACCCCGTTTGGTAAATCTAAATATGGGAATGTGTACTCATAATCATTATCGAGAGGGACACCTTCATAAATTACTTTTACTTCTTTACCCAATAAATTATATAAACTTAATCGTATCGATTGGTCTTTATATTGGGTTATATACAATTTTATTCGGAAATTTTGATTATCGTTCCAAATTTTCGAAATCTTATTTCCGGATGAACTTGTATCGGCTTCTTGGCTATAAAAGAACACATTTCCATTATTTTTTATATTATCAAAGATTGTGCCATTTTGCACATTGCGAAATGTAACAAAATTCGCCTTGTTATAACCAAATAAGTTAAGCGAATAAGCCAAGAAAATTAAGATAATTATATGTAAAAATCTAGATTTTTTCATCAAGTTTAATCTTTGATGAATTTTGACGATAAAAGGTCGATTGAATTTTTATCTTTCGCAAGTTTCGAAATAGAATTTTTCATCTCAATTGTATTTTCTTCTATCCCAATTTTCTTTGCAACTGATTTTAATTTTTCTGTTTTGTTGTAAATGGTATTATCTATTTCACTTAGTTTTTCTTCTTTAATTTTCTTTTGCTCTTCGGCAATGCTTCGAGCGATTTCGATTTTTGCAGGAATCGTTTTTGTTTGTGGCTTATCTTCTTCTTGTGCAATATTTTCATTTGCTTGTTCTCTTTTTGCTGATTTTATTGCTTCAATTATTTCTTCAACTTTCTTAACTTTTTCTTCACTTATTGGACTTTCTTCGGTCATTTTCGTCGAAGTTCCTTTGGGGCTTTGTGTGTTTGTTTTCTGAGAACTTGACTTTTGGGATGAAGTTTCAGCTTTTTTCTCAACGTCTTGGTATTTGTTAACAGCGGCTTGTGGATATTTTGTTTTTGCAGTTGGCTTTTGCCGATTTGTTTCTATAACACTTTGTCGAGTTTTGCTAATTTTCGCTTTTACTTGTAAATTTCGCCAACGTAAATAAAAAATCAGCAATAAAATTACAAATGCCGCAACCGAAACTAATATTGCTTGCAACCAAAATGGTAAAAGTCCCCAAAAATCCTTACTAATCTCTTTTTTATTTTGTTTTATTGTATCTTGATTTGCAAAGTATTTTTCGAACTTTTTCAGTTCCGGCTCTGAATTTTCTGCTTGCGTATTGTGATAAACTTGTGTTAATGAATCGATTAATGCAATTTCATTTAAAGTTAATGTGTCTGTGGGTATGACTATTTTGGGTAATTTAATATTAAAAAATGAATTACCTGTAATTTTTTGATATTCTTCTGCTGCTTGCTTAAAATGAAACGTATCACCTTTTGCTTTAAAAATATTTGCTCTCAAAATCAAAATATCGGGCAAATAATTAGCTGATAAAACACCGAAATCAGAAAATTTCAAAGCTCGATTTATTTCTCCATTTTTAAGAGCAAGCAATGCTTCCACGGCTGCTGCTTTGGAATTTCCTAATAAAATTGAATTTTGTAAATACTTCTTTGCCGCATCATTAACACTATCTTCTATTGCTAAAAGCGCTGTATGGAAATAATCTTCTGCTTTTGTTAAATTCTTCCAATCAACAATATTTAAAAGAATTTGATGACTAATTGGCGAACTGAACGTTGTATAACCACGTTTATCGTATAATTGAACTTCAACTATTACATCAGTTTTGTTAACGTATGAATGAATTTGCTTGAAAATACTTGTATTTTGAATATTATTGACTGAATTATTTAAAAATGTGTTTTGTAAATTTAGCTTAATTATTGTTTTTGTGGAATCGAGCGATGAACGGAAAGGAACATTCCCATCAACATAAAGACGAACGAGCGAATCACCTTGGACTTCGACTTTACTCAATGTGGGTCTGTTAACTTGGTTTTGTGCAAGGCAAAAGGAAAATGCAAATAAAAACATTAAAGCTTTTATTTGTAATAATTTTATTGTTTCCATTTGCACATATTTCATTTTGCAAATTTATTAAAAAGTAATTTAACAGTAGTACCTTTATTTTCTTCTGAAATAATTGCAATACGTCCATTATATTTTGATAATTGATGTTTCACGAAATAAAGCCCTAATCCGATATTTTCATTCCCTAATTTTGTTGTAAAAAATGGATGAAAAATTAATTCCGAAAATTCTTGTTGAATTCCAACTCCACTGTCAATAAATGTAATACTTATTTTCTTTCGTTCATTTTCTGTAACTTTAATATTTAATTCACCGCCGTTTTGCATTGCTTCCATTGCATTGATAATAATTTCAGCGAAAATCATCGTCATAACACGTTTGTTGCCATAAATATTGACTGTTTCATTTTCTTGATTCAATTCGAAACTTATGTTTGTCTGTATTTCATATTGTTCAAATAAAGGTTTGAAATCATTCAAAATTGAGTTTATCATCCCCGCAACATCAATCACTTCGTTTTTAGACCAAGATGATTTTGGAATTGAATAATCATCTATCAAGTTAACTATCTGTTTAGCTTGTTCTAATTTTTCCAGTGCAAGTTCGATTCTGCGTTTTGTTGCAATTTCATTAGCTAAAGCAAATTTCAAATGAGCATCGATGCTTTTATTTATTGAATTTATATTTTTAAGGAAATAGTTATTGATTTTACTTGAAATTAAAAGTGGCGCAATTTCAATAATCTTTCTTAAAATTATTGTTGAATTTATATTATTATCCGTAGATTTTTCTTTGTCTTTGGTTTTTAAGATTAATGCTCCGAAAGTTAAAACTTCTTGTAATAATTCAAAATTTAATAATGCTGTTTCCATTTCCGTGCTTTGGATTGAAGCACAGAAAAAGGAAATTAAATCATCAGAAAATCGGATTGGCACAATTAGTAATTTCGCAAATAATGAAATAGAATCAATATTCATATTTGGGATAATATTAACTCCACCTTTTTCTAACGTCCATTCAAGTATTCCACTTTCTTCTAATGATTTAATCGTATTAATAAATACTTCGGACGAATTTGTTTCGATTTCATAAGTTAATATTTTATTGCTATAAAAGAAATATTGATTTTCGAGTAAATTTAAAAATTCAGAAAAAAGTGATTGTATTTCAAAAGAACAGGACTTTTCATCATCAGTTTCAACTTGTATTTTTACTAATTGTTTTATTAACGTAATCGCTAAATTATTGTCAAAAGAATACTTTACTTTCTTTGTAGAAATTATAGATGCTTCTTTTTTATTGACTTCGTTTAATTTTTTTTGTTTAATTATTTTAATATCTTTCGCCATAATTATAATTCTCCAAATACGCTTGCCTTATAAAATTCTTCATAAATTTCATTTTTTAATAAATTAATGGAACTATCAGGGTCTAAAATTTCGGTTTCAAAATCATCAAAAAGCTCGGTGGAAACATACAAAGATGAAGGTTCACGTTCTAAATTCCATCTATAAAAATCATAATTGCGAGCGAACCATTCTGCAATTGAAACGATTGCGGTTAATTGTTGGTCAATGGCTCCAAACTCTGATGTGTCAGCACTACGTTTATTTTGAAAAGCTTCTAAAAATTTACTGTAATGAGTGTGATGGTTTAAGATACTTAAAACAAGTTTATCTGGTAAATTCCATTTTTTAGCTAACCAAGCACCAATTTCAGTATGTGTAGTGTTCATCACAGCTTGTTCTGCGTCAATTAGTGAAATATGACGATGTTCCATTAAATGTCTGATTTTCAAATAATCATTACTAAAATGCTGCACAATAATCAAGACGCCAATATCGTGCATTAAGCCAGCAACGAAAGCCTCCCCAGCTAACTTATATCCCAATTTTCGAGCAATAACTCTCGACCCCGCAGCACAAAATAATGAATAAGCCCAAAATGATTCAATGTCAAAACCTAATGTTTGTACTTTTTTAAAAATTTTCTTTATTGATAATCCATACAATATTTCTTTTATTGAATTTGTTCCTAATACTACGATCGCAAGTTCGACTGTTGATATTTTACGAGCAAACCCATAAAATGGTGAATTTGCAACACGTAATATTCTTGCAACAAGGGATTGGTCTTGCTCGACTAATGCTGAAATTTTTGCAGCGCTCATATCAGGATTGTCTATTGCCGCAAGAACTTGCTCTGCTACAACGGGCATCGTCGTTAAGCTTCTTATGCTTTCAAGTTTTAACTGTATTCTATTATCAAACATAATCTAATTTCGTTAATTTTGTTTTTAAATCTTTTATAACTTCAGAATGTATTTGACTTACTCTACTTTCTGTTATGCCAAGTAATTGACTTATTTGCCTGATATTTAACTCCTCGTAATAGTAAAACGTAATAACAAGGCGTTTTTTGCGTGGTAATTTTGTTAAAAAATCTAATATAAATTCTCGCCTTTCCTTCTTGGATATTGCTGTTAAAGTATCATCTTGGCTTGTATCGGGAATATCTTCAAATTGGTCATCATAGTCGCCATTGTCGTTTTCGTTGTAATCTTTCGAAAGGTCACTCATTGTATAATAAGCATTTGACGTGTCCAGTGCCGCAAGATAAGTTTGAAATTGCTCCTCTGTTAAATTTAATCTTTCTCTTATCTCATCATTGGAAACTTCTCTATTATTTTCTCGAACCAAATCGTCTTTTGTTTGATATATTTCCATTACTTTTTTGCGAGCTGTCCTCGATAGTAAATCGATTTTTCGTAATTCGTCCTTGATTTTTCCCTTAATTTTGACTGTTGCGTATGTTTCGAACTTGAACCCTTTTGTGTAATCAAATTTTTCGATTGATTCAACCAATGCAAGTATTCCTGATGATTTAAAATCTTCGTATGTAATTAAAATATTATTTGGCAAATTCATTTGTGATAAAGCAAAATTTACAACCCATAGGTATTGTGTAATGAGTTGATTTCTCAATTCATAATCTTTCGTTTTTGCGTATTTTTCCCAAAGTGTATTAATATTTATTTCTGCAACTTTCATAATTTTACTTCATCATTTCTTTTAAATATTCATCATCATCTTGACTTGATGTAGAAAAAGAACTTAATGGGTCAAATGTTTCATTATTATTTATTATATTTGCTCCCAATTCATCTTCTCTTGGAATTTCAGGTGTCGAATTTGGAATTGGTAATGGTGGTTCACTTTCCAAATATGGTTTGGCTCTTTCTGTTTTAAATCGATTTGCAGCAATCTCTTTTTCTATTTGTTCTAATTCTTTTAATTCTTCTTCCTTTTTAAGCCGTTCTTCTTCTTGTCTTTTCCGCTCTTCTTCTTTTTCAGCTTCCGCAAAAGCTTTCTCTTTTTCTATAGATAAAAACCAAAAAATTGAAACAGTAATTATTCCTATTCCTAAATAAATAACAGAAAAAATCAAAAACGATGTCATAATCGTGGATATTGGATCTTTGTTCAAAAGAAAATACGTAATCAAGAAGGATAGCAATGCCGCAACAACACTAATATTCACTAACAATTGAAAAGGAAGATTTACAAGTGATTTTATTCTTTTTAATTCTTTTCTTTGCTTTTCTTTTGCTTTCTTTTCACGAAGTTTCTTTTTCTTAAGCCGTTCTTCTTGTTGTTTTTTCTTTTCCTTTTCTAATTGCTTTTGTTCGGCTTGTTCTTCCTTGCTCAATTCTTCCTTTGGTTCTTCATCTTTTGATTTCTTTGCCATTTAATTACTATAAATATTATGATAAACTATTTTATAAGAAAATTTTAAATTGCCACGTTCATTTCAATAAAATTACTAAGAAAATTAGCAATTTTTTCGAAATTATCTTTTAATTCATTTTCGCTATCATTAGTAAAAAGTTCATGGTTAAAAATTGAACGCCTTACTATTCTGCTGTAAGGGATAAATCCAATAGTTTCAAAGTTTAATTTCAAAAACTTTTCTGTTACTAAATTTAATTTCTCCGAAATTTCTTGAAAATCTTCATTGTCAATTACATTATTTACAATCACTTTTATTTTTTCGGCTGGAATAAAATTCAAAAGTATTTTCGTAAGAGCATATCCATCTAATAATGCTGTTGGTTCATCATTGATTACTAATGCCACTAAATTAGAAAAATTTACCAAATTCAGCATCATTTCGCTCAATCCAGCAGAATTATCAATAATAATCACATCATAATCTGTTTCCAAAAGTAAATACTTAAAAATATCGATAAGAACATCTATTTCGAATTCTTCATTAATATTATCCGATGGAAAATCAGCTATTAAATGTAAATTACTATTTACGTGAAAAATTGCATTTTGAATTTTCGTTGATTTATTATAAATATCTTTTGCTCTTACTTGCGGTTCGACGCCAAAAAGTAAATGTAAGTTCGGGAAGTGATAGTCGCCATCCCAAATTAATACTTTGTAACCATTTTTCGATAAAACGTTCGATAAATTTGCGGAAATTACGCTTTTCCCAACACCACCTTTTCCGCTCACTAAGCTTATCACAAATGGTAATTTACTGCTATATGAGTTGTTTTCTAAGCTCATCTAAATACCATTTTCAAAATTCTTAAAAAACACCTCTGAAAAATAATCAGAATTTCCAGGTTCGATACTTTCTGGCACTTTTTGTCCATTCGTAAAATATGCCAATGTAAATTTTGTTTTTGCTAATACTTCGTAAAGTTGCCCGATTGTCTTGCTTTCATCAATCTTGGAAATAATTAAAGCATCAATATTTAATTCTTTGTAATGTTTAATGTATTCTTCGAAATTTTTTTGAGTTAAGTTCGCAGCTAAAACTAAATAAACTGTGCTTGCATTACTAAATTGTATTATATCCTTAGTAAATTGCATATTTTCAGCATCTTCGGGACTTTTGCCAATTGTGTCTATGAAAATTATATCTTCGTCATACTCTTTTGCAAGTATTGTCTTCAAATCTGCTAATTCATAAAGTGGGAAAAATGGAATCCCCGCTATTGATGAATATGTTTGCATTTGCTCTATTCCACTCACTTTATAACTATCAGCGGATAATATTGCTACTTTACAATTTAAAATCAACTTCGCAAGAACAGCCAATTTCACTAACGTAAGTGTTTTCCCCATTCCCGAAGGACCAGTCAAAACGATTATTTGTTGTTTTTTTTCTTTTTTTATGGTTTTCCCAAATTGTATTGCTTCGTCCAAGTGCTTTTTAAATTCAATTTTTAAGGCGTTAATATCGGCACCAGGATATGTGTGATAAATTTTAGAAATTATTGAAATGGCACTTTCACTCGTTATTTCAGATTCAATTAAATAATTATGAAATTTTTTGAATTCATCAGGGTAAGTTTCCAAATAATTAAATTGTATATTTTCGTAAAATTTGGACATTTTATTACTCAATAACCCAATTTCATCGAATATCTTACTTGCCATTTCTAAATACTTTTCCTCTACATTATCTTTTTGTTTTTCGCTTAATGTAATCTTTTCTAATGGATTTTTTTTATGAATTGGAGCTTCATCAATTGCAGCAACAATTTCAACTAATTGCTCATTTGTTCGAGGGTCAACGATTGTGCGGTTCGAAAGTATTACAGCATCTTCGCCAAGTTCAAGGTTAACTTTGAGCTTGCCTTCTTTTAAATCCCTCGCTATTATTTTTTTTATTTTCATAAATGGCTAATATTATACAACTTTTATTGCAAAATTTCATTATTTTATTAAATCAAAAATTATACCATTAAAATTATGAATTAATATTTTATTTTTAATTATATTAATTTTAATGTACTTAAGTTTTTATATAATTATTTACATTATTGATTAATATCAAAATTATGAAATTCTTTCATAATTACAATACCTGAACTTGTTCCAATTCGTTCAGCTCCCGCTTGAATTAGATTTAACGTAAATTCCAGGTTTCTAATTCCACCAGATGCTTTTATTTTTGTATTAGTTCCCGAACATATTTTCTTCATCAAAGTAACATCTTCGATTGTTGCTCCACTTGCGGCAAAGCCAGTTGATGTTTTAACAAAATCAGCGCCGGAGTTTACAACAATTTCCGTTGCTTTAACTTTTTCTTCATTAGTCAAAAGTGCAGTTTCGATTATAAATTTCGTTGTTGCACCTAATTCTTTTGCAATTTTATTGATTAAAACTATCTCTTCGGAATACCTTTCAAAGTCCTGATTTTTTAAAAAAGAATTATTTACCACGATATCGACTTCATTTGCTCCGTTGTCGATTGCTTCGTCCATTTCATATAATTTCACAGGTGTTACGTTTACTCCCAAAGGAAAGCCTATAACCGTGCATAATTTAACCGCTGTTCCGCATAGCAAATCTTTTGCATAAATCACATAATTAGGCAAAATACAAACTGAAGCAAAATTGTATTCTATTGCTTCTTCGCAAATTTTTTTAATATTTTCATAAGTTGCATCGGGTTTAAGAAGGGTATGGTCAATTTTTGATGCGAGTTCTGTTGAAGTTATCATTATCTTTTCCTTTTTTCGTATTTTAAGTTTTTTAATATTACAAAAATAAAATGAAAAGAAGAAATTTTTTGAAAATCGGAGCAATTTCGACTATTACAGCAATGTTAAATACAAAATCTCTTAATTCACAAATAAGTAATAATAAAATGACAGATAAAAATAAAATGATTAAACCAAAAGTGTTACAAAAAGGCGACATAGTCGGCATTGTTGCCCCCGCAACTTCGGTTACTTCTCCCGATGATATCGAAGCAGCAAAATCTTTATTGGCTTATCTTGGTTTAAATTACAAATTCGCCGATAATTTTTTCTCAAATGAAGGCTATAAAACCAAAGATACTCGCAGTCGGGCTAATGATATAAATAATATGTTTGCAAATTCTGAAGTCAAAGCAATAATTTGTATTCGTGGCGGTTACGGCAGTATGGGAATTTTAAATTATTTAGATTATGATTTAATTAAAAATAACCCAAAAATTTTTATTGGATATAGTGATATTACTGCTATGCACCTTGCAATCAACAAATTCTCCAATCTTTCTACTTTACATGGAGCAATGTTGCTTTCAAATCTAAGTGGTAATTCAATCGAATTTTATAAAAAAGCGCTATTTACAACCCAACCCTTAGGTAAAATTTCAAATCCACAAAGTGGAACGATACGAAATGATTTCCCAACAAGAACTATATATCCTGGTAAAGCAAGCGGACAAATTATCGGTGGTAATTTATCTTTAATTTCATCTTTAATGGGGACTAAATACGAAATGGATACAAAAGATAAAATCATATTTATCGAAGACGTTGGCGAAGAACCATATAAAATTGATAGAATGCTCACACAATTAAAATTAGCGGGAAAATTCGATGAAGCAAAAGGTATTATTGTTGGTAAATGTCAAGATTGTGAACAAAAAAATTCCCCACCAATATGGGATTATTCACTTGGCGAAGTCTTGGATTATCAATTAAAAGATTTGAAAATTCCTTCTTTTTATGGATTACTTATTGGGCATACATCAATACAATATCCAATTCCACAAGGCTTGGAAGTCGAAATTGATGCTGATGCAAGATTTGTAAATATTATTGAATCCTTCTGTGAGAATTAATTTTATTTAAATTCACAATTGCTTATTTTAAAATTTATTATCTTAAATCAACTTTTTAAAAAATTTGTCGATTTTATAAATTATGAATAACTAATTCAACAATTCCGTGTATTTTGAAGTTTTCTTCGGGAAAAATTTCGATTGGCAAGAATTTTTCGTTTTGAGAAATTAAATAAACTTTATCATCAATAATTTTCAAAGTTTTAACAAGAAGTTCACCATTCAAAGATGCAATCACGATATCGTTACTTAATGCATTTATTTTCGAGTTGACAACTAATGTATCACCGTCGCTAATTCCAATATCTTGCATACTTTCTCCATTTACTCTAACTAAAAAATAATCCCTAATATTACCTTTTAGCATACTATAAATATTGAAATTAGTTTCAATATCATTAATTTCATAATTCTCATTTTTCGATGCTTTAGCAGGAAATATTGGTGCTTCGAATCCGTATTTCTGTTTGATTTTGCCTTTTCGTGTTGCTTTCATTAATTTTACTCGAATTTATAAAAAAGAAAAGCAAATATTATGCCGTAAAGCATTTGCAAAAAAGAATTATTTATAACTCTTTTAATATGAATGAATTAAATGTCGGATTACACCTAAAAAATCTAATGTATCGAAAAAGTTACTATCTATAGGGATAAATTGACCTGCTGGTGTTTCCAAATATTCAGTTCCATCGAAAATCCTGTATCGACGTATTGCTAAATTGTGATTAATTTGCACTAACAACAATTTTCCGTCTTCGGGACGATAATATGAATCAACAACAAGTAAGTCCCCATCTCTAATTCCTTCGAAACTTTGTGCGTTTCCCACTACTTTTGCGAAAAATGTAGAATTCGGATGTTGAACTAAAAATGAATTCAAATCGATTTCATCTTCGATATCTTCTTCGACAGGCAATGGTATACCTGCGGATACACTCATACTATAAAGTGGAAGAAGAATATCATTTTCATTTGTTGAATCGTTTGTAATAATTTCGATTCTTTGCATTTATCCCCCCAGATTTGAACAAAGAAAAAAGCAATTTAATCATTTTTTTTGTATTATCCAAATTTTTTTGTTTTTGTCTTCAAATTATGTGTATTTCGTTTCGTTATAATTAATTTTGAATAATAATTTTTGAGCTTAATATGAAAATTCTAAAAATCACTATTAATTTGATGATTTTCCTGCTTGTTCCCACATTTTTTTCAAATCTTTTTGCAAAAGTTGAAGATGTGTCGAAAAAACCAACTAATTTGAATTATAAAATTAATTTAAAAATAGAACCTGCCAATTCATTTTTAGAAGGACAATCAATCATTGAAATCAATGATTATACTGGCGCTGAACTAAAATTCAAATTGTTGAAAAGCTTACAGATTTTAGATGTAAAAACAGAAGATTTGAATTATTCAATCGATGAAACTGACCAATATTACAATACTTTGAATTTTTATCAAAAGCCTCAATCAAAAAATAAAAAACCTATCATATTTTTGACATACTCCGGAAAAGTGTATAATTTACCAAACGAAACAAATTTAAACCAAAAGCATTCGAACTCAATTGGGATTATTTCACCCAAAAATAATGAAGGTATATATTTGCCCGGTGGTTCTTTTTACCCCTCGTTGGATAATTCTTTAAATTTGTTCGAATGCACAATTAATTCACCGAAAAGTTACATTATGGTTACAAGTGGAAACGTCATTTCTAACAATATCAATAAATCACAAAAAGATGAAAGCAAAACTGTAGTTTATCAAACTCCATTTCCGACTGACGAAATTACTATTGTCGGCGGCAAATATGTTGAATATAGCAAACAATACGAAGGTGTAACTTTTAATTTATATACTTACGATTCAACAAATCAAGCAGAAACATATTTAAACTCTTCAATAGAATATTATAAAATTTATACTAAACTTTTCGGGGATTATCCATTTTCTTCATTTAGTATTGTCGAAAACTTTTTCGCCACAGGTTTCGGTATGCCTGGCTATACATTGCTTTCAGGGAAATTACTGGCAATGCCTTGGGTAACATTGTCCCCTGGATCACTTGCTCACGAATTTGTCCATAATTGGTGGGGAAATAGTGTATATGTTGATTATAATGGTGGCAATTGGTGCGAAGCTTTGACTACTTTTTCTGCAAATTATTATTACAATATAGCAACAGGAAACAAATCCGGAGCAATCGATTGGCGAAAAAAAGCATTGATGTCAATTGATGCTTTACCACAAGAAAAAAATTACCCCGTAAAAGATTTTCAATATCAAAAAGATATGGATGATGCCGTCATCGGTTATCAAAAGGGCGCTTTCATTTTTTATGAAGTTATGAAACTTATTGGCGAAAACAATTTCTTCGAAGCTTTGAAAAGTTTTTCAAAAGATTTTCGTGGAAAACATGCTTATTGGTCTGATTTAATCAATGAATTTTCCAAATTCGCTCCTAAAGAACTTATCAATAATAATAAACTTGCTAATATTATTAATGATTGGATAAGTTCGACAGAAGAACCGAAAGTTTCACTAAAAAATGTAACAGCGTCAAAAAATAAAATAGATTTTGTAATCGAAAAAAGTGATGATTTAACTATTACAATACCCGTTTTATTTTACAATTCAAATGGATTTGATATAGTTTATTACACCATATCGAATAAATATAACAAGTTGGAATATTCCTCGAACGTTGAAATTAACAAAGTTGTTGTTGATCCAAATTATGAGTCACTCAGAAAACTTTACAACTGGGAAAAACCTTTTAGTTTCAATCAAACTTTAGGAGCTGAACCTATTATCGTTTCGCCTGATGAAAGTTCACCAAATTATAAATTTGCCCAAGAATTTTACAAAGAAATGCAACAAAGTGAATACAAATGTTCGATGAAAAAAGCCTCTGAATTAACCGAAAACGATATAAATAATAATTCTTTAATATTATTAGGAACTATAAAAGACAATTCATTAATAAAACAACTTTCGGAAAATTTCCCTGAACAATTTAAAATTAATGGCGATAATTTCGATTTTTCAGGTAAATCCGCACCAATTAAAGAAAGTATTATGATGATTAACACAGACCACCCCAAAAATCCAAAGCATTTTACAACAATTATTTACTTTGACAATTTGCCAAATTTTGATCCAATTAAAAGACTATTCCACTATCAAAGTTATTCAATGGTTTTGCTTTCACTAACAAAACCTGGACGACCACTATTTAGTATAGAAATTTTCCCAACAACAAAATCTAAAATTGAATTAGTTAAAGATTTGAAATAAATTATGGCTAAAAAAGAAATTCCTGCAACGACAGCAATAAGAGAACTTAAGGCAAATAATGCCGATTTCGAAGCATATTTTTATGATTATCAAGAAAAAGGTGGTACAAAACAAACAGCCGAAGAATTGCAAGTTGATGAACATCAAGTAATCAAAACACTGGTTTTTGAAGCTGACGGGAAAATGATAATTGTTTTAATGCACGGCGACAATGAAGTTTCCACCAAAGAATTAGCAAGATTTTTAAATGTGAAAAAAGTAGAACCAGCCGACCAAAAAAGTGCTATGAATGCTACAGGCTATCAATTTGGCGGAACAAGTCCTTTCGGCACTAAAAAGAAATTACCAATTTATGTCGAAAGTTCTATTTTGGATTTAAATGAAATTTATATAAATGGCGGGAAGCGTGGTTTCATCGTGAAAATTTCTGTAAAGGATTTAACACGAGTATTGCAATGCACTCCTGTTAATGTCGCAATTTAAATTGCATAACAAAATGACTGTTTAAGATGACTCAATAATAAAATCGAATAAAACTGAACGAGAAAGAATAATTAATTTATCTTAAACGGTTCAAGAGCTTTTTCAAGCAACTTTTTATTTTTAGCAAAAGAAAGCACCATCCCGTAATTTGTGAAAGGAATATTATTTTTTTTGGCAAGTTCAATTCTATGATAATATTTTTGACGGTCAGTCATACAAGAACCACAATGAATAATCATTTTATATTTCGTCAAATCATCTGGAAAAGTTCGACCAAACGAAAATTCGAATTTCAATTCTTTTTGAGTGAAATTCCTTAAAACTCTCGGCAATTGCATCGTTCCTATATCATCACATTTTCGATTGTGATTACAAGATTCAGCAATTAAAATTAAATCTTGGTTTTGCAATTCTTGAATTTTTTCAGTACTTTGAATTAAATAATCTAAATTTCCATAAGTCATAAAATTAGTCATAGCAATTGAAAAAGAAGTCAGTGGTATATTTTCCGGTGTCCACTCCCCAATTATATCAAATGCTTGCGAATCAGTAACTATTAATTGCAAACCTTCATTACTTTTGCTTAAATCATCAATTAAATCTAAATATCTTTTCTTTTCTTTATTTGAAATTTCAATTTCATTGCTCCTTGCAGAATTTAAATCCATTCTATACAAAACTGGGATGCAAAATTTTCTCAAAAGCCTTTCGACAGTCATTTCCTGGGGACGTAATAATCGGATTTCTGGAGTTTCTTCATCCATCGGAATATTTAAAAGCACAAAACCCTTTTCTTTTAACTTTGGGAACAAATCAATGTTTTTGCTTTCAAATTTAAAATTGTTTAAAATAAAATCAATGAGTTTTTTTTGCTCGTTGAAATCAGATAAATCAATCACAAATGCGGGAATTTCCAATAAATTCGCATATTGCTCAACAAATCTGTTAATTTCTTCATCAGATAATTGATTTTTATTTTTAAACAAATTGAAAACTGCCAAACATTGTTTGTTCATTTCCAAAATTTCGTCCAGCAGTTCTTTTTCAATTGAATAATCTTTTGTAGAAATTAATTTATTAAAATCAAATGTGAGTAAAACTAAATCAGATTCGTAAACTGCTTGCATTGTTTTTTTTCGTTTCTTATCGCCTAATTCGCCGACTTCATCGACACCGGCAGTATCGAAAATTTTAACGGGACCGAGTGAATGAATTTCCATCAAAGTTATAACATTATCAGCAGTTGTTCCAGGAGTTGGGTCAACGATAGCAAAATCTTTTTGCCCGCTTAATAAGTTGATTAAACTTGATTTGCCGGCATTTACTTTCCCAATGATGCTTATATTAACTCTTTCAATTTGATTCGCCATAAAATTGATTAATTATAATAAATTGAAAAGTGAAGTTTATGATGTGTATTTAAAATCTGTAGCGTATAGGGGACTCGAACCCCTGTTACCGGCGTGAGAGGCCAGCGTCCTAACCACTAGACGAATACGCCTATTTTATTAAATTAAAATATATTTCACATACAAAATTAAGCAATTTTATGCTATTTCAATTTTTTTTATTAAATTCAAATTTATTTTAGATGCTTTTTATGAAACTCCCTAATCAATGGAACGAAGTTGAATTTTTTCAATTACAAAGTATTAATAAACTTAAATCAAATAAAATCAAATTTATAGTTGAGCATTACCATAATTTGCACGATTTTACAAAAAATATGTTGCCCGAATTTGTCGAAATTGATTTTGGCAATGAATTACAAAATAAACAAAAGATTGAAGACGAAATTAGCGAAATGCTAAATCAATGCGAGAAGGAAAATGTTCAAATAATTTCTTATTGGGATGAAAATTATCCACCTTTGCTTCGGAACATTATGTTGCCGCCTTTGGTTATTTATGTTAAAGGAAAATTAAATAATGCTAATCGGGCGATTTCTATTGTTGGCACAAGAACAAATACTGTGTATGGTAAATTAACGGCAGAGAAGTTTGCTTCGTTTTTTGCCAATCAAGGGATTATAGTTGTTAGCGGCTTAGCAAATGGAATTGATTCAATAGCACATAAGCAAGTTTTAACAAATAACGGTATAACTTACGCTGTGATTGCATCGGGAATTGATAAAATTTCTTCAGAAAACCAAAAAAAATTAGCAGATAAAATTGTTGAAAATGGTGGTGCTATCATTTCCGAATATAAATGCGGAACCACTGCAATGACCCAATATTTCCCCGTAAGAAATCGTATTATAAGTGGGATAAGTGCGGCAACAATAGTTGTCGAAAGTGGTGTCAAAAGCGGCACTTTGATTACAGCAAGATTTGCTTTTGAACAAGATAGAATTGTATTCGCTGTCCCCGGAAATATTACTTCCGAAAAAAGTAAAGGAGCAAATGAGCTAATTAGAAAAAATATTGCTCAAATTTGCATTAGCCCCGAACAAGTTTTGCAAGATTTAGGTTGGGATACGCTAAAAGAATCAGCAGAAAAGGACATCGAAATTAAATTTAATTCTATTGTTGATGAAACTTTATACAATTTATTAACATTTGAACCTATTCCAATTGATGATTTATTAGAAAAGTCTAATTTTGATGTTTCGCAAGTTTTAGTATCATTATTAAATTTAGAATTCAAAGGATTGATTAGACAATTACCAGGTAAACAATTTTTAAGAGTTTGATAGATTAAGTATATAATTATTTGAAGAGTAAAAAATGAATTTAAAAGTTAAATATCAAGAATTATTGAATTTAGTGGAGTCGCATATTGATTGTTTATTTTGTCGGGAACAACCAAGCAATCTATATGAACCGATTAAGTATTTTATGGAACAAAAAGGAAAGCGAATTCGTCCAATTTTAACAATTGTTGCAACAGCAATGATTGGTGGAGACATTCATAAGTCAATAAAACCCGCTATTTCCTTAGAGTTTTTACATAATTTTACCTTAGTTCACGATGATATTATGGACAATTCTCCAATCCGACGTGGTCGCCCCACTGTTCACGTAAAATATGATTTATCAACTGCTATTTTATCAGGCGATTTACTTTTGGCTATTGCTTTCAGAAAAATTATCGAAGATGTCGGTTTAGATTATTGCAAAGAAGTATTACTAACATTTACTGATGCTTTAATTGAAGTTTGTGAAGGTCAAGGTTATGATATAAATTTTGAAAAAAAATATGATATCACTATTAGTGATTATTTATTAATGATTGAAAAGAAAACAGCAAAATTAATCGAAAATGCTTTACTTATAGGTGCTTATATTGCAAATGCAAATAAACAACAAATCGAAGATTTTATTACAATTGGAAAAAGTATCGGTATAGGTTTCCAATTACAAGATGATTTACTCGATTTAACTGCTGAAAATATAAAGTTTGGTAAAGTAATTGGCAAAGATATCCAAGAAGGCAAAAAAACTTACTTGATTTTGAAATCCAAAGAGCTTTTTAAATCGACCGAATCTATTGAATTACTTAATAAATTCTATCAAAATAACGGATTGCATAACGAAGAGGTCAATTTACTTATTAATTATATGAATGAATTCGGTGTGATTGATGCTACGAAAGAAAAAATTAATACTTATTTTGAAAAAGCAAAAGAAGCTGTCAATAAATTCGAGCAAAATGAGTATACTCAATTAATGAACTACATTATTGATATGATTTTCCAAAGGGATTTTTAATGTCTCATATTTTATTTAATGATGCATATAGAACAAAATTCAGTAATGAAAAAATTTATTTTGATATTCGAAAATTAATTGACCGTGTTATTAAAGATAGTACAATTCAGGATTTTGTTATTGTTGTACCAACAAATAGAATTGTTCGACATTTAGAATTAGAAATAATTCAAAAGTATTTTGAATATCATCGCAAACCACTCGGGAACTTAAAATTATATAACTTAGAATCCTTAGTAAATGAATTTTTTGATATTTTTTTCGACAAAACTCAATATCAAGAAGTTACTGATGCTTTGCGTTTAGTTCTAACCGAAGAATCGATGCAAATTGCTGAGTTAGAATATTACAAATTTCCGAAAAATCGCATCAAACTCGAATTTAGTAGAAAACTTTCAGATATCATTTACGGATTGCGTGAAGATGGTTATTCCGCTCAACAAGCAATTGAAGAATTACAAAAAGATGAAATTGAAAATTATAAAATATTGGACAGAAGGAAAAATAATGATATTTTAAATTTAATCATTGCATACGAAAATTTATTGCAAAATAATTTAATAGATTTACCCATAATTTATCGAAAGGTCAACGAAATATTAAGAGATAATATAGAAAATATAGATTGTTACAAAAGTTTAATAAATCATTTTGGTTCTAATTCTGCATTTTTATTTATTGGTTTTAGTGATTTCAAAAATCCAGAAGTTGACTTTATTTCTACATTAAGCAGTTCAAAAATACCGACAGCACTATTTTTAGACTATTCTGAAATTAATGGACCACTTTTTGGTAATTTCCAAAATGTTGTTAAAAAATTAACGGAAAAAGGTTTTATTTCACTTTCAGAAGATAAAATTTTCGAAGAATTCGATGAAAACGCAATTGACATTCGATCTTATAATTTACGAAAATATCTATTCAATTTCAACGAAAATTCAATAAATTTGAATTTTGCAGATTATTTAACTATTTTCAAAGCAATCAACGTCGAAGATGAAGTTAAGTCAATTATTAAATTAGTTAAATACTTAAATGTTAAAGAAAACATACCATTACATCAAATTGCAATAGTAAGCCGGAATCCTCAAGAATATTCGGATATTTTTCGGGAGCACTTTAAAAAAGAAAAAATTCCTTCGAACATTTCAGATAGGTTTCCTTTGAGAAATTCACCAGTTGTAACTACAATAATGTCAATTTTAGAGTTATATACAGGTGATTTCAAATTAGAATTGTTGCAAAGAGTTTTTTCCAGCTGGAACATTTCTTTTTCGAATGAAATTGACATCGACAATATAATTGATGTGCTTTTTGAATTAAAAATTAGTAAAAATTATTATTCATTTAGAAAAAAATACATACTTGAAAAAGTATTAGCCTTTGAAAAATACTTGAAAAATTCACTTGAAAAAAATCCTCTTGATTACCATTTAAGAAATAAAAATAATGAACTTTTAGCCAAAATTAACAAGTTTAAAAACGATTTCGAAAATTTAACTCAATTATTCAATTTGAATTATCAAAAAATTAAAATTTCTCAGTTGGAAAATGTAATTTCTGAAATTATTGAAAAATTTAATATAAAAGAAACTCTAAGAAACAAAACCAAAAATAAGATAGCGAACACAAATATTCAAAGTCGCTTTGACTATTATATTTTATTAGAAGATATCGAAAAAGAGTCCAAAGCATTCGATACATTTTTGAATTTAATCCATGAATTTGTGTCAACTTTTAAAAGTAGATTTGGCGATTTAGAAGCAAATTTGACTGAATGGTTGGAGCGGCTAAATATCGCAATAGCTAACGAACGTTTTCAAATACCCGAAAAAATAAATTATGGAGTTGTTGTTACATCAATTGAACAAATTCGTATGTTGCCTTTTAAAGTGAAGATTTTATGCGGTGCTAATGACGGAAAAATTCCACTCAGTTATTCAAGCGAAATTTTCTTGGGTAAAGAAGTTCTTGATGCACGAGAGCAACATATAAGAAAAGAACGTATTAATTTTTATCAATTTCTTTCAAACTCGAACTTATTTAATAAGACTGATTCCCAATCAATTTATATTTTTTACCCTATCACTGGTTCGAGCGAAAATTTATCACCATCACCATTTATTGAAACTTTAATAAAAATATCTGATTTAAATGATAAAGTCATTTCGATTGATTCTGCTAGAAAATCAAGTCAATTATTGCAAAAATATCCATGGTTATCCGCCATTACTAATAAAGCCGAAATTATTGATAAAATTATAACAACTAAACTTTCAAACAAAGTATTAAATCCTGAAATTGTTAAATTAAATCAAGAAAATAATTACATTAGCGATGAAGAAATAGACAGGATTTTTAATATTATTAATAAAAAAACAAGCGATGCTATTAATTTAAGTGAAAATCAGTTGCAATTAATTTACGAGCATACATATTCAATTAGTGAACTCGAAAAATATGCTAATTGCCCTTTTGCGTATTATACAGAAAAAATACTAAAAATCGGAGCGAAAGAAACTAAAGAATTAAAATTGGAACCTGTCGAAGAAGGCAGCTTGTTCCATTCCATTTTATTTAATTTTTATACTCAACTTTTAAAATCTGGGAACTCAGTTGAAGGATTTAGCATCAATCAAGGAAATGTTCAAAAGAAATTAGAAGTTGTCTCTTTAAAAGTTCAAAATCTTGATTATTATAAGCAAGTTTTATTCGATATAATTGATGAATTATTAGAAAATCCATCATTCGACCATCCTTTTGTTCACTTAACTACTAAAAACTTTAAATTAAAAGATGATACAAAAAATCCTATTCTTCGTTGGCTCAATAATGAATTAAAAAAGATTTCTGATGGTTGGAAATTTTATCCTTTATATTTTGAAAAAGAATTTACAGGTTCATTTGATGCTTATGACTTAAGTCCAGACGAAATCCAAGATGATGATATCCCAAATAAGCAACCTATGAAAATTTTGTCAAAACCCGATAGAGTTGAAATTGGAGAATTTTCAGGTAATTATTATGTCGCAATTGGTGATTATAAGTTGAGCGAAAGTAGTGTAAAATATAATAAAAATATCATTACCGATTTCACTTCTTTTCAAATGCCAATTTATTTGCTTTCTGTTATCAAAGATTTTGCTAATCAAAATATTGAAATTTTACCAGCATTTGGAGTTTATTATATTTTAAATAATAAATCAAAAAATAAACAGCAATTTGCCTCCTTCGTTTTACTGGAAAATTTAGATTTAATTCCGCCAACACTAAATATTACAAACAAACAACACACACAGGTGTTGAAAGGTATTGGAATTAATGAAGCATTGCAAAATTCTTTGAAAGAAGTTTTCAAAATTCGAGCTCGTATTGCCAAAGGTTTATTCCCCGTGGCTCCGAAAGTATCAACAATATGCAAATATTGTAAATTTGACTCTTTTTGCAGACGTAGAACTTTGTAAGGAAATGTATGATTTGAATTGAAGAGAAATCAATAAATTATATAATTTTAGTGTTCAAAATTTATTAAAACCAGACTTTAACTAATTCGGCAGATTTTACGCCTCGAACGTTTAGCAAATTTAGTAGTGTTTTATTATAATCTTTTGCATTATTGAAAAATACCTCGAAAATACCCTCAAATGAGTTATCATTATCAATTTTTTGAATTAATGTTTTACGTATTTCAGAATTACCTATTGCGGAGGTAATATCATTCAATAATTTAACTCTGTTCAAACCTTTAATAAGTAATTTGCCATAAAATCCAGAATCTAATGATTTAATTAAAGCATTTTTTATTTCTTGGTTTGTTTGAGGTAAAACACTCTCACTTGGATGTTGTATATTGCTAATGTGTTTGTAATAATAGCCCAATGCTCGATAATCAGACAAATAATTTTTCCAAAGAATATTAATTGCCGGATTTGGTGATTTTAATATTTGAATTGTCTCATTACCAGATAATCTATAATCAAAATCATAAATCCTTTCTTGGATTCGGGCACCTCCGAAATTCAAACCAATTTCTTCTGACAAAGCAAAAGCAAAATCAATTATCGAGGCGTTTCGAGGCAAATAGACTTCTTTTTTATCAATTGAATAACAAAGAATTCTTTCGTTAAAAAAATTCTTATCAATCGAATCCCAAATATCGTTGATAGCTCTTTCGCCTTTTTCTAAGATAATATATTCGACCCAATTTGACCAAAGTTCCAATTCATTGTCAGAAATATCAATAATGCGTTTTTTGGCACGCTTTTCTTTAATTGGCACTTTTGTAAAATCCTCTAATATATCGTGGTCTTCTTCTCGCATTAGTGTTATATCAAGCCCATCAAAATCTGGTTTTTTAACTCTGATTTGATATGTGTCGAATTCGTATTCCCCAATTCTTTGTTTTCCTTCTTGATATGTTGAAAATTGTTTTAACCCAAACTTATTGATTAACGATGAAGCAATTTCTGAAAGTTCGTAAACATTATTTGTAGGAACAGAAATTATGCAAGTAACGTAATCTGTTAAATTATCAATATTTTGAAAATTATTTGTCAAATTATATATTTCATATTCACGACGGTGGTATATATGCGTTGAAATTCCTGTTATATTCAAATTTTTAAATGCTTCATCAATGTCGTTTTGGTATATTTTTAATCTTTCAATTATATATGTTTCTTTACTTTCGATTATTTCTCTTATCTTTCTGTACAATTCCTTATCAGCAAAATAAAACGAAAGATTTTGCAATTCAGTAGCAATATTATTAAATCCCAATCTTGACGCAAAACCAACATAAAATTCCAATGTTTCGACTGATGTATTTTTTTGCTTGATTCTTGCCTTTTCGTCATCGCCAACATAATGCAAAGTGTACATATTGTGCAATCTATCTGCGAGTTTAATTATAATTACATTTTGGTCTTTGACAAAGGTTTGAAAAAGCTTGCGATGAGTAAAACATTTTTGTATTTCTTTGTTTTTTAAAATATCTTCAGTGTATTTAAGCGAATATTTTTTTAAAAGTTCATTTTTGAAATGTTCATTTTCTGATTGCAATGTTTCAGTGGAAATTTTGGTTAATGCATCAACAATCTCGGCAAGTTTTACGTTCCCGAATTTATCAATAATTCTTTGCTTTGTAACTTTGTCGTTTCTGAATGCAGTATCTTCGATTGTATCGTGTAAAAAAGCGGCGGCTAAATATAATTCATCATAAATATTGAATTTTTCAATTAAAAATATTGCAACCCAAAGTGGGTGGGTATAATATGGCTTACCAGATTTCCTTTTATCTTTTCTATGGTAAAATACCAAAAAAGCAAATGCTTTAAATAAAAAGTCGAAATCTGCATTTGGATTATACTTACTTAATAATTGCTTAAAATAGTTAAAGTCGTCTCTTGGCGATACCCCAAAAGAATCATCTTCGTCATACTTTAACTCAACTTCAAGCAATTTATTTAATATCATACCACAGTCTGTATTTATTAAATATTCAAACTACTGAACTTAATTTTTATTGTTTATTTTGCTTAGTTATTCATTACTTGTTTCTTGTTTTTGCAATTGAGTTTTAAAAAGTAAATAAATCAATGCAACAAACAATTCGAGTAATAATGTAAATGCAAAAATCATTTTGTATGATGGAAATGTATGTTTATAAGGTACCAATCCCCAATCAAGGATGTCTATTTGTGGAACATCTTTCTTTTCTTGAATTGCTTCTTGATAATAAATTGTTCTTAAATATACTAAAATTTGTTCATATAGTTTTTGTTCACGGATTAAATTTGTATATTCCCTGATTAATTTTGGAACTTTATTTAAAGGAATTGAAAAATTATCTGTTGAAGTCAGCCCACCAGTTTGTATTTTATTAAACTGATTTTTCAAAATATTGTAGCTTTCTTCTAATGTCTTAACTGTTTGTGCATTATCCGAATATAGATTTTTAGTTATATTCAATTCAACTTCTGCTTTAGCAAGTTCTGTTGCTAATTGATTGGCTTGTAATACTATTGCTTTTGTTTGTTCTTCTATTTCCAAGACTTTATTATTTTCTTGAAATTTTTCCATTTCGTATTGAATTGAATCTAATTTCGTTGAATAATTTTCAATTTCCTTACCAATAAAATCTTTCGTTTTTGTTGAAATGGAATTATTTCTTTGACGAAGAACATAATCAAGACCCATTACAGCGGTATTAGCGATTTGAGAGGACAATAAAGCTGCCGAATCTTTCAATACTTTCGATGGGAACAAACCTGTTCTGACACTTGCTGTTAAAAAAATCACACCACTTTTATCAACAATGACATCTATTGCATCAGAAATTACTTCATTTAATTTATATCTTGGTATATCTTTATAAAATGAAGTTTTCGTCAATTTTAATGAATCAATAATAAAATTTGTTACACTTCGACTTTTTAAAACACTTGTATAAAGCAAAGATAAATTGGACTGTTGCATACCACCTAAACCACTCAATCCACTTAAACCTGATGATTGCAATATTGAACTTAAATTAAACGAAGTATTTTGCTGTTTTGGTGGCATTATAGAAGCGTCTGATTCATATTGATATGGAGTAATGATAGAAAATAAAATTGCAACCACAAGAATTGTGATTAAAATAATATTTAATTGTTTTTTATTTTGCTTATATGATTGCCACAAAGTTAAAAATGATACTGTCGAAATATCCTTGAATTGCATTATTTAAGCCTTACAATTGTTAAAACAACACCAACAATAGTAGTTAATTGAGCCACAACTGAAATTATATTAGTAAATAATTCTGAAAATGAAACTTCTTTTTCGGGCGGTACAAGTATTACATCACCTGGTTCGATTGTGTAATCCATATCTTTTGCCAGAAAAATTTCACCTTTACTTTTTGCTATAAATGTTTCTTTAATGTCAGCACGATAACCAAAGCCACCAGCTTGATTAATATAATCCAAATATGTCAATCCTGGTTTGTAAACAATGTAGCCCGGATTATTAACTCTACCTTGCACATTTATATAATTCTTTTTCGTTGGAACTATTATTGAATCTTTGTTAAATAAAGTAATATTTTGGTCGCTTGTTGGGTCATTTAATAATTTCACAAAGTCTAAAGTCATCGCACCACGCTTTTCACGAACACGTGATTGAAAATATCTTTGCTCGAATTCCGACATTTCCGTTGAAGGTGTCCGATAAAGTCGGTCCATTTCGTAATCTCGTTTTTCTGCTTCTTGTTGACGAATAAATTCGATATCTTGAATTGATGCATCTTCGGTAAATCCACCGCACCGTTTAAAAATATCGTATATTTTATCTTTATTTTCTATGATTGCATATTTCCCAGGATATAAGACTTCACCTTTAACAACAACATATTGCTCCTTATTCCAATTTGGTAAAATACGAACATAAACTCTATCGCCTATTTCGAGAGGAAAATCATTAGGTAATTTTTCTCTGGAATTTAATATATTTTTCCAACTTGTTAAATCAATAAACCATCGCTCCAAAACTTTCGTACTACCTTTAAATCTATCAACTTCGACCGAATCTAAATTCGCCGAAGCCAAAAACCCTTGCGCAAATCTTATTAAAGTAGATAATGAATCACCTCGAACAAACTCGAATTCGCCGGGATAGCCAACTTCACCAAAAATTGATACTTGTTGCTTTTCGCTACTTGGTGGAACAATTATTTGGTCTCCACCTTCAACAAAGGGATTTGCTGATTTTTGTCCAACTAAAAAGAATTTCAGCAAATCTACTTGTAATACTTGATTATTTCTGATTAAGCTGATATTTCGTAAAGATGCATCATATTTGAATCCACCCGCCCTTTCAATAACTTCCGAAACTCTATCAAGAGGCGACGAAGGAACGCTAATTGGTTTAACAACCGAACCTGACACAATTACTTTAAATTGTCTGACATGAGATAAAACAAATGCTATTTCACTCGTTTTATAAACTCTTTTTATTTTGTCATTAGCAATATCATAAACATCTTGAAGCAATTTCCCTTTAACTTCTATTAATCCAACTGTTGGTATTAAAAGCTTCCCTTCGGGGCTAACTTTAATTTGAAATGTAATCGGTGGAGTAGTGAAAACTGAAAAATCAAAAACATCTCCAGGACCAACAAGATACTCATTTGGATTTATTTCTTTTTCAGGGACTAAATTTGTTTCTTTTGCAATCATAAAAGCATTTTGAGCTGCAATTGTATCTAATTTCGTCTTGGATATTCCTGTTAATTTTGAATAATCAATTTGCGAGATTGCAAAATAATTTGTCAATATTATTGTTAAAACAACTATAAATAGCTTGTGAATTTTCATCAATTTTATTTTTGTTATAATTACAAAAAAAAGATAAAAGCAAATTAACAACTTTTTATTAATTAATTAGTATAAATAAGAAA
Organism: uncultured Chloroherpeton sp.; assembly: GCA_964500435.1. Lineage (GTDB taxonomy): Bacteria > Bacteroidota > Ignavibacteria > Kapaibacteriales > UBA2268 > GWF2-33-9. The sequence goes on from CAZCNL010000008.1 coordinate 105,657, forward strand.
AGATTGTAATTTTGTAAAATATGAATAATGATTTATTAAAAACAGCAATAGAAGCATCAAAAAGAGCGGGCGAAATACTTAAACAAGGATTTGGCACGAAATTTTCAATAAAAAATAAAGAAGGACGGCATAATTTGGTTACTGAATTTGATTATAAATCCGAACAAACTATAATCGAATTTATATCGAAGGAAGTCCCAAATTCAATATTTGAAGCAGAAGAAAGCGGGAATACATGCAGTATAAATAAAGACGCAATTAAATGGATTATCGACCCGTTGGATGGAACAGTCAATTTCGCTCATAATATCCCAATTTTTTCTGTAAGTATTGCCGCATTAGTTGGTGAAGAATTAGCAATCGGTGTGGTTTACCACCCATTGTTGAATGAATTATTTACTGCTGAACGAGGAAAAGGTTCTTTTTTAAACGGAGATAAATTACAAGTTAGCAATACAACAAAACTTGATGATTCTATTTTAGTTACAGGATTTCCTTATAAAATTGGTAGTTCTTTGTATAACGGGGCACAATTATTCATTGATGTGGTACATAAAGGAATTCCAATACGAAGATTAGGTTCTGCGGCATTGGATTTAGCTTATGTTGCCGCAGGACGTTTCGATGGATTTTGGGAAGAAGAATTGAATCCTTGGGATGTTGCCGCTGGTGTTTTACTGGTTCGTGAAGCTGGTGGATTAGTTACAAAATATGATTTAAGTGAATTTTCTATTTATTCAAAATCAATTTTGGCAACTAATGGAATTATTCATCAAGAATCTTCAAATTTCCTAAATAAAAGGAAATAAATTATGGAAGCAAAAATTGAATATTTTAGTGGTGCAGGAAATATATTTAGCGTTCTCGATAATAGAAATAATCTGATAAAAGATGAATTACTTGCCGACGTAGCCCAAAAATCTTGCAAAAAAATTAGCCCATTTACGATGAATACTGAAGGCTTTATTGTTGTAAGTAATAATGAATCAACTGATATTCAAAATTCTTTTTTAGTTAAATTTTACAATCCCGACGGCTCGACGGGTATGATGTGTGGAAATGGTGCGAGGTGTGCTGTGAAATTTGCAGAAATGCTAAATTTGATTAATAAAACTGATTCAAAACAACCTGTTCGTTTCGAACTCGCAGGAACTGAATATCTTGCCTATATAAATAATGACTTAATTAGCGTGAGATTTCCTCGTCCAAGAAACTATAAACCAAACTTGAAAATTCCTTTCCAAGAATACGTGATTTTAGCTGATTTCGTAGATGTTGGCACTCCCCACCTTTTATTTAAATACGAAGAAATTCCAAATTCAAAGAAATTTGTTTTTCGCTTTTATCCAATTGATGACTTTGCAATGCCTATTAGATATAATGAATTGAGATTTCCAGAAGGCGTGAATGTATCAATTTATTCTATTGAAAATCGAAGTCGTGTTCACATAAGAACTTACGAGCGTGGTGTAGAACACGAAACTGGAGCCTGTGGAACAGGTGCAATTTCTCTTGCTTATAATCTTTACAAAAAAGGCTTAGTTAATTCACATATCGAAGTCATACCTACAAGTAAAAATTCGCTCTTTGTGGATATAATAATTAATGAAGAAAATGAAGTCATCGGTTTCACGTTAACTGGTAATGCTGAAAAAATCGGTGAAGCTCTAATTCAAATTTAATAAATCATTAATTAATTTAAGTAAATTAATAATCTATGAAAAATAACTCCTACTTTATAGATAAAGCACAAGAATATTTTTCTGAAATGCAAAATTTTCGAAGAACAATTCATCAAAATCCTGAACTTTCTTTTTGTGAAGTTAATACTTCAGAATTTATTTCAGATGAATTGAATAAATTAGGAATTGAAAACCAATTTATTTTAGAAAGCATAAATTGTGAAAAGAAAGGTAAAATTGGTGTTCTCGGAATTATTGGAAAAGGTGAAAAATGCATTGGTTTAAGAGCAGATATCGACGCACTGCCGATTTTAGAGGAAACTGGTTTAGATTTTTCTTCCGTAAATCAAGGAGTTATGCACGCTTGTGGTCACGATATTCATACCGCAATTCTGCTCTGTGCTGCAAAAATATTAAAGGAAATTGAAGCAGAGTTGCCCGGAAAAGTTTTACTGATTTTCCAACCTGCCGAAGAATTTTTACCAGGTGGTGCAAAATTAATTCTCGAAACTGGCTTAATCCAAAAGCATAACCCAATCGCAATTTTCGGGGAACATATCAACCCGGAATTGAATGTCGGGCAATTTGCTGTCAAAAGCGGTCATTTAATGGCATCCACAGATGAATTACATATCACAATCAATGGAAAAGGTTCTCATGCAGGACAACCTCATTTAGGAAGCGATGTTATTTTAGCTGCATCTGAACTTATACAATTTTATCAAAATATTATTACAAAATTCAAAAATCCATTAGAACCATCAATTATTTCCATCACTTCAATACATTCAGGAACAGTTACTAATATTTATCCTGATTCCGCTAAACTTTTAGGAACTATGCGTACATATAACCAAGAACTACGTACTAATTTAAAAAATGAAATTAGAGAAAAATCAGAATTAGTCGCAAAGCTATATAACTGCAAAGTCGACTTAAACATAGTTGAAGGATATCCGCCCGTAATTAATTCTGAAAAAACTACGTCGGTTTTAGAGGAAACTATCCGTTCATCCTACGGCAATGATGCTTTAATCAAAGCAGAGCCAAAAATGTGGGCTGAAGATTTTGCTTATTACTCATCGATTGCACCTTCCACTTTTTATTTTATCGGTGTTCATAGCGGTGATAGTGAAATTTACCCATTACATAATTGCCACTTAAATCCTAATGAAGAAGCAATGAAATATGGTGCATCAATACTATCAAATGTAGCTTATACTTTTTTACATCAAAGCTGAATATAATTTCAAAGAAACTTTTTATAAATAGATTAAAAATATAAAAATTGATAAAAAGAGTAATTCAAAATTGAATTAATTCTTTTTCGTCTATAAAATAATGAAATACAAACTCAAGAAAATATAAAGGAAAATATGAACAGTCAATTAATTCCAATGGTAGTAGAGCAAACTAATCGAGGTGAACGCTCTTATGATATATACTCACGCTTGCTGAAAGAAAGAATTATTTTTCTTGGAAGTGCGATAGATGATTACGTTGCAAACCTTGTTATTGCACAATTGCTGTTTTTAGCAAGTGAAGACCCTGATAAAGATATTGATTTATATATAAATTCACCAGGAGGAAGTGTAACTGCTGGACTCGCAATTTATGACACTATACAATTTATCAAACCTGATGTATCAACGATTTGTATAGGATTAGCCGCCTCGATGGGACAATTACTTCTTTCAGCAGGAACCGATGGCAAAAGATTTGCATTACCAAATTCAAGAATCTTAATGCATCAACCATCTGGTGGAACTCAAGGTCAATCAGTAGATATCGAAATTTATACAAAAGAAATTATCAGAACCAGAGAAACTTTATACGAAATTATTGCAAAACATACAAAAAAACCGATTGAGCAAATCCGTAAAGATGCCGACAGAGATTACTATATGACTGCACAAGAAGCATTAGAATATGGCATTATTGATAAAATACTGACAAACGTGAGTGATATTGCTGAAGCAAAAAAATAATTTTATTTTTTTAAAATAACATATTTATGGCTAAAACAACAAAAAATGTACATTGCTCTTTTTGTGGACGTGGTCCCCAAGATGTAGAAAACTTTGTCGAAGGCGCTAATGGTGTCTTAATTTGCAACATTTGTATTCAAAATGCAAGCGAATTACTTGGAACAAAAAAACACAATATCGGGCATACTTTAAAACCTTTTGAATTACCTAAGCCATCCGAAATAAAAAGCAAATTAGACCAATACGTTATCGGTCAAGATGATGCAAAAATTATGCTCTCAGTTGCCGTTTATAATCATTACAAAAGAATTTTGAATAAACAAAAAAATGATGATGTTGAAATCGAAAAGAGCAATATACTTTTAATTGGACCTACGGGTACTGGTAAAACTTTACTCGCACGAACACTTGCTAACATTTTAAAAGTACCTTTTGCAATCGCTGATGCAACAACTATTACCGAAGCAGGTTACGTTGGCGACGACGTCGAAAGTGTTTTGCTTAATTTAATTCAAAATGCTGATTATAATGTCGATGCCGCAGAAAAAGGAATAATATTTATTGATGAAATAGATAAAATTGCCCGAAAAAGCGAATCAAGAAGTATCACAAGAGACGTTTCAGGTGAAGGTGTTCAGCAAGCTTTACTTAAAATTTTGGAAGGAACACGTTCAGGTGTACCACCAAAAGGAGGACGTAAACACCCGGAACAAAGTTTAGTTTATATAAACACAAAAGATATTTTATTCATTGTCGGTGGTGCATTTGAAGGCTTGGAAAAAATAGTAGCATCTCGTCAACGTGTCTCTTCAATCGGTTTCACAGCAGAGCCCGTCAAAAAAATCGATGAAACTTATTTGCTCCTTAAACAAGTCGAACCTGATGATTTAGTCAAATTTGGCTTTATTCCTGAATTAGTAGGACGACTACCCGTAGTAACTTCTTTACACGATTTAGATGAAGATGCTTTGATAAACATTTTACTTACTCCAAAAAATGCTTTGATTAAACAATATGAAAAGCTTTTACAAATGGATAACGTCAAGCTAATCGTGGAAGAAGATGCATTAAGAGCAATTGCAACAGAAGCAAAAAAACGTAAAACAGGAGCAAGAGCATTGAGAGGAATTGTCGAGCAAATTCTTATTCCTGTTATGTTCCGAATCCCTGATGAAAAAGAAATAAAGTCCGTAATTATCACAAAAGATTGTGTAGTAAATAACTCCGAACCTATTTTCGAAATATCAACAAAGCAAAATATTGCTTAATTAAATAAATTCAGATTGTGGAAATACTTTTCGGCAATAATACAAAAAAAAGTGGTGGCTCTTTGCCACCACTTCCAGAAAGAATGCGACCACGTTTTATTGATGATGTGCTCGGTCAAGAACATATTCTTGGAATAAATTCCCCACTCAAAAAAATGATTAACGAAGGAACAATTCCTTCAATTATTCTTTGGGGTCCACCTGGTTGCGGTAAAACTACACTTGCAAATTGTATTTCAAATGAAATTAAAGCTGATTTCATAAGATTATCCGCCGTTGAATCCGGAGTTAAGGAAATTCGTGAAGTTATACAAAAAGCTGAATTCAATTTAAAATCAAATAAAAAAACAATTTTATTCATTGACGAAATTCATAGATTTAACAAAGGTCAACAAGATGCTTTGCTCCATTCAGTCGAAACAGGCACATTAACTTTAATTGGTGCTACAACTGAAAATCCATCTTTTGAAGTAAATCCCGCACTCATAAGCAGAATGCAAGTTTATCACCTGCAACCTCTTTCAGAAGAAGATATTATAAAATTAATTACAAATGCTATTAAAAAAGATGAAATTCTCTCGAATTTTAATTTTGAAATTGAAAATATTAATAGATTTTACGAATTATCCGCCGGTGATGCAAGAGTTGCCCTAAATATCCTTGAAAATTCATTCAAATTAGCTAAAAAAACAGATGACAACACTATTAAAGTTACAGAAAAAATCATTCAATCCGCAATTCAACGTAAAGTTTTAAGTTACGATAAAAAAGGAGAAAATCATTACGATAATATTTCTGCATTCATTAAATCACTTCGTGGTTCCGACCCTGATGCCGCAATGTTGTGGATGGTGAAAATGCTTGAAGCAGGCGAAGATCCATTATTTATAGCACGGAGAATGGTTATTTTTGCAAGTGAAGATATTGGTAATGCCGAACCAATGGCATTAACTGTTGCTGTATCTGTTTTTCAAGCAGTACAAATGATTGGAATGCCTGAGGCAAGTATCAATTTAGCAAATGGTGTTACGTTTTTAGCAAGTTGTGCTAAATCAAATGCTTCATATATGGCATTAGAAAAAGCAAGAGAAATTGTTAAAAATAGCCCAGATTTATCTCCACCTCTTCATTTACGAAATGCTCCCACAAAACTTATGAAGCAAGAAGGTTACTCAAAAGATTATAAATATCCGCATACTTTTCCTGAACATTTTGTTCCGGAAAATTATTTCCCAATTAATTTCCAACCTCAACAATTTTATTTCCCCAGTAATGAAGGAAAAGAAGCCAAAATCCGAGAACGGCTAAAATCCTTATGGGTTAATATTAAAAAATATTAATCATAACTTATAACACAAATTTTATTAGTTTAAACTAAATTAATTTTACTATCGTCAAATATATTTAATTAGATAAAACTTATAATTTCAAATTAACATTGACAATAAAAAACGAAGATTATTATGAACAATTTTTTGGATGACTTAAAGAATACATATCTTCAAGCTGGTTATATAAAAATATATGATCCTCATGCATTAGAAATTGGAGTACGTCCGAACGACAATGTTATTAACATTTCTCTTTATGATATAGGTAAAATTACCGGTCATATTTGCCCAATCACAACATCTGCTTTTTTTATTACAAAGGCTGCATTAAAAGCCTTATATCCTGAAGGCATTCCTTCGAGAGAAAATTTTATGGTCGCTTTATCCAAATATAGCGATTTATCATTAGTCATTTCTTTTATTTTAGATGCTTTTCCACGACCTTTTGATGATGATTTCGCCGTTTCAAAAATGTTCTTGGATAAAAATTTGGATTTGGGAAATAGTAAGTTTAAATTTATTTTCAAAAGAATTGACACAAGCAAAACAATTGCTATCATTTGGGATAAATCAGTAACAGTGCCAAAAGAAGTTGCTGAAAAAATGGCATATTACAAGAATTTCAAAATCCGTGAAAAGTACGAATATGTCGACCATTTAAAGTGGAATACATTTGTAAATAAGCACGTCGAAAAAATTATCACTGACATTAACCAGAAGATGCTAACAATTGAAGATGCGGATGATTATAAGTTTCCAGGTGAAATGAAATATAACTTGATTTAAGTAATATTATTCCGTAAATAATTTAATTTACCGATAATTTCTGGGATCCAATCTTTCTGTTCAGGCTTCATAAAGCAACTTCGTAATATCGTTGTCGAATACGAATCTACAATTATGTCTGGATGATTTTGCTTGAATATATCGCTCTGAACTTTTAAAGTTGCTACCCAAAGTAAATTTTTCTCCATACCTTTTTTCATAATTTTCTCGCTCAATTCACTTATTTCGCTTGTAGTCTTTGCAATCGGGAAATAAGTTGCAATATTTGTTTCTGGCATTATATAAAGTTGGAAAACTTCATTAGTTATAAGTTCGGCAAAAAGTTTCGTAGCATCAATTGTTTTTTTCAAAATTGGACCAAAACCTTCTTCCCCATTTAATGGGAATAATTTGTTTGTAAACCAAATTGCGGCGGCGGCAGCACCTGCTCTTGAGCATTCGACGCTTATTTCGCCAAGATGCAATTCGTCTGATGTAAAATAAGTATACGGGGAATTATGTTTGTAAAACTTTCCGACTGACGGGTCAGAAAATATCACACAACCGGCACCATAAGGCTGCAATCCTTGTTTGTGCGGGTCAAAAGTAATACTATCAGCAAATGAAATTAAATCGAATACCTTCAAATTATCATTATAATTCGAAATTATTTTGAAATAACCTCCATAGGCTGCATCAAGGTGTATCCTAAATTTATATTTTTTCTGCAATTCAAGCAATCCTGATAAATCATCTAATGCACCTAAACTTGTTGTTGCTAAGGTTGCAACCACTGTTCCAATTTCATTTTCTTGCAGAATTCGCTCTAATTCATTCAAATCCATCTTTCCAAATCGATTAGCTGGGACTTCGCAAAAGGGAATTTTTAACCAATTGCAAACACGGGAATGAGTGTAATGGGCTTGCTCTGAAAATGCAATTGCTTTTTGAGGTTCCAATTCACGGGCAATAAGCAAAGCTTCGAAATTTGCAATTGTTCCGCTGGTTGTAATATGACCAAGAAATTCATTGAACCCAAAAAGTTTTGCAAATTCCGAAATAACTTCTTTTTCCATTTTAGCAGTTGCCGGACCACCGTCCAAAGCGTGATTATTAGGATTTATCAACATTGCCGCAAGATAAGCCATAATCGCCGCTGTATGAGGTGGTTTCAACATTTGTCCTGCATAAAGTGGATGATGAAATGGATAATTTTCTTTCATTCGACTTAAAAATTCTGCTGAAATTTCTTCAACTTTTTTCTCATCGAGACTTAATGTCGAATCAACTGTAAATTCAGGAAAACTGGTTAGCCAGTTGTTTATTTCATTATATAATTTATCAATCTTCATAAATTATCCAATTAAAATTGAATTTTTATTTTCCAAAATTATTAAATATAAACTCAAATGAAATTACAATTTTATTGGCAAAATCACAAATTGCAGACCTTGATGATATAATTCTTTTTGAATAGCAAAAACAGTATGGTTATGCAATTGGCGAGTTAAAAAAGTTTCCTTTTTGAAAACTAATTGTCCACCAAAAAAAATGGAGTTGGGAAACTGGTCGACTATAGTTGGGACAATCTTTAAAGTTTCTTGAATTATGTCAAGTCCTACAGAAGTATATCCTTCAGCATAAAAACCTAAATGATTGGCAAATGAAACATATTTCTGGACATCGGATTTAATTTTATTTTGTAAAGCAACAATTTCATCGGCACCTTTAAAAACACCTGCATCTATCACGCCGATTTCAACAAAAACATAATTTTTAAAAGTATTGTCGAAAAGTTTCATACTGCTTAAAAGAGAGTGAATACCAATGCCTGAGAATCCATTGACGAAAAGAACTGCTGTTTTACCATTTTTATCGTATGGAACTGCTTTTAAAGGAGTCTCATCTTGTTGAAATTCAATTGCTGATTGATTTAAATCTAAAAGTTTGGCGTCAAGTTCTTTTATAATTTCTCCAGTTTTTTTGTAATGTTTATGTATCAGATATGAGAGAAAAGCGACACCGGATGTTATAATAAGAGTAATCCATCCACCTTCGTGGAATTTCACAATAATTACTGATATCAAAATAAGAATTGTTAAAGAGGCACCAATAAAATTGATAGTAATTTTACCTAATATTTTCTTTTCTTGATGTCGCACTTTTAACCAGTGGCGAACCATACCAATTTGAGAAAGAGAAAAAGTCAAAAACACGTTAATACTATATAAAACAATTAAATAAGTAACGTTGTTGTTTGTTAGCCATATAAGTAAAAATGCCGATATACCCATCAATAAAACGCCATTTTGAGTAACTAATCTATCACTAAGTGAAGCAAATTTTGTTGGTACCCATCTATCCAAAGCCATATTAGATAAAACACGAGGACCATCAATGAAACCCGTTTGTGCCGCTATATATAAAATTGCTCCTTCTGAAATTAAAGTTAAAATTATAAAAGTAGAAGCTAAAGTCGGCGACCAAGAACTAGTTACAATATTGAATAAAGATGCGTTTAAAGTTTGTCCTTGTACAAATTTCACATTAAATAATAAATATAAAGTTAACAAACCAAAAACAAAAAAAGACAAGGAAAAGGACATCAACAACATCACCTTTTTTGCAGTCAGTACTTTGGGTTCACGGAGAATTGGCAATCCATTGCTAACAGCTTCTATACCTGTGTAAGAACCTGCGCCCATTGAATATGCATGCATTATAAGGAAAAATAGACCGAAGGCTCCGATTTGGGAATAAGTCTTGCCTATTTCAGTGTATGTCCTGGTTGTAATTATTGGTAAATTAGGTGTTTGTACAATTAACCCATAAATTATAATAAAAAGATGTGTTGCTACGAAAAATAAAAATATAGGTAGCAAAGTCATTACTGATTCTTTAACTCCTCGAATATTGAGAGTTATTAATAATACGAGAATGAAGATTGAAAACAACACCTTATAGCTTTGGTATTTTATAGGTAAAAAACTAAATAATGCATCTGTCCCACTGGCAATCGATACTGAAATTGTTAAAACATAATCGATTAATAGCGCTGAACCCGATATCATACCAATTTTGGGTGATAACAGTTTACTCGCAACCAAGTAACCACCACCTCCCGTAGGGAAAAGTTCTATTATTTGTGTATAGCTTGAACTAATTATGAAAATAGTTATAACAGTTGCAATTGCTATTATAAAGCTTAAATACGTATGTTGACTTAATGCGTAGAACACCTCAGATGGTCCATAACACGAAGATGACAGACCATCGGCACCTAATCCAACCCAAGCAAAAAAAGCAATTAAAGTTATTTTATGAAAAGTATCGGAATCAAGGGGATTTTTGTTTTCGCCTATTATTGCGGTTTTAACCTTTTGTAAAATGCTCATTTGAGTAATTTTATAATTTTTATTTTCCAAAATTAATAAATATGAACTCAAATAAAATTTTTTTTCCCACTTTTGCAACATTTTGAAAACTTATTCGTAAACTATTTTTGAAAAAATAGTTTTTTTGGTATTTATAGTTTAATGAGTTTTATTATGGATGAAATGTATTTCGATACTGGGTCTGAAATTAAGGACAGGATTTTAAATAATTCAATTGAATTGTTTAGAACTCGTGGGATTAAAAACGTCAGTACTGAAATGATTGCAAGTGAGTGTGGAATTAGTAAAAAAACATTATACGAGACTTTTGAAAGTAAAGAGCAAATGGTCAACGAGATTATTAAATATTCCGAAACTATGTTAGATTTACATTGGGAAAAAATTCATTCAAAAATCACCCACAATCCTGATGTTGATTTTATTGAATTGTTCCATCAACTTATGCTTATCATTAACAAAATCTTCTACGTAATGTCTACTCCATTTCTTTCTGATTTGAAAAAACTTTATCCACATATTTGGAACGAATTACGTGAATATCGCCGACAAAGAATCAAAAACTATTTTGGTGTTTTATTTGAAATTGGTCAAAAGGCGGGCTTTATACGTGCAGATATTTCCCCTGATTTAGCCTATTTTATTCATTATTTTACGATTGATAATATTTTAACTCCTGAAATAATATCTGAAATTCCATTGAGCGCCAATGATATAATCGAAGGTGTTTTAAAAATTTTAATGACGGGACTTTTAACCGAAAAAGGTGTTCAAACTCATGAAACTTTTTGTAAACAAAATCCAAATAAATAAAGAAAATAAAGAAAATTATGTCAAATTAAATTATGATTTTATGATGTTTAAAAGAATTAATCAAATTTTGATAGTAGTAACTGTGTTAACTATTTTCAGCATGCCGAAATTATTTGCACGGCAACTCAATTTAGATAGCGCAATTGCTATTGCAATTTCGAACAATGCCGATGTAAAAATCGCCGCATTAGAATTGGAGAGAGCTCGTTCTGCTGTCAAAGAAGCTTATGGATATGCATATCCTACACTCGATTTAACAGCACAATTTAGCCATTTTATTGAAAAACCAAAAATGGCATTTCCTGATTTTGGAGCTATGCTAAATAACTCAGTTTATGGAGTGTTATTCAAAGAAAAAGTTCTTCCTGAGGATAAAAACAAATTTTTACCAATGGCAACAACACTTCAAACATTTGCTTTAGCAAATAGCTATAATACTACTTTACAATTACAGCAAGTTCTATTTAGTTCGACTGTTTTCAAAGGAATAAGTTCATCTGGCATATACAAAGACTTAGCTCGTGAAGCATTAGTTAGCAAAATATCTTCAGCAGTTTTGAATACCAAAAAAGCCTTTTATGGTGCTTTACTTGCACAAGAAGTATTACGAATAACTCAAGAAAGTTTTGACAATGCGAAAAAGAATTTTGAAAATGTAAAAGCTATGCAAAAACAAGGTATGGTTGCTGAATTTGATGCGTTAAGGGCTGAAGTACAGGTTGAAAACCTCCGTCCACTTGTTTATCAAATGGAAAGTAACTTGGAAATGGTCAAAAATAATTTGAAAATTGTTCTCGGAATTGACCAAAGTGAAGACATAACATTAGAAGGCGAACTTAAATATGAAGACCAAAAATTATTGTCGGAAAATGAGTATATAAATCTTGCTGTAGAAAAGAATTTCGATTTACGCACAATGAAGATGAAACGTAATTTCGATGAAGCATTAATCGATTTGGATATTTCGTCTTATTATCCAAACATTGCAGCATTTGGTAATTATACACTTGCTGGTTCAAGTGATGATTTCAATTTTAAAAATTATAGACAATCCCTTGTAGGAATTAACTTTTCTATTAATTTATTTAATGGATTTAGAACATCCCAAAAAGTAGAACAAGGCAAAATTAACGTAATGAAAACTGACGAATCTATTAATCAATTAAAGGATGTATTAATTTCTCAAATCAAAACAAAATTAGTAGAAATTAAAAAGATTCAAGCAAATATCGATGCACAAAATAGAAATATTGAACTCGCTCAACGTGCTTATAACATTTCTGAATTACGTTATAAAGAAGGAACTGGCAATCAAATAGAAATTGAAAATGCTGATTTAGCCTTACGTCAAGCAAAAACAAACCGTTTACAATCTGTTTATCAATATATTTCAACAATTGCTGAAATCGAAAATCTTATTGGCAATTTAGACCAAAAATATTTAAAAATTAAAGTTGAAAATTAATAAATAAAATAATGGAGTAATTAAATGATTAATCAATTAAAAAAAGTAGCGAAGTTAATGTTCCTGTTTATTATCGCTGGTACTTTAATTCAGTCTTGCGGTAACAACAAAAAAGTTGAAACAAAAAGTATGGAACAAATCCGTAAAGAAGAAGGTACGCCCGTTAAAGTTATGACACTTCAATTTGAAGATTTAAGATTACAGTTAAACTATCTTTCAACATTGGAAGGTTACAGACAATCTGTTGTTACATCAATGGTGGGCGATAAAGTTCAAAAATTTACTGCAAAAGTTGGAACTGCCGTAAAGGAAGGACAAATTGTAGTCGAATTCCCTACTAATAATCCAGCATTGCAATTTGAGCAAGCAAAATTAAGTTACGAAAATTTCAAAAAAATGTACGATAGGATGGGCGCTCTTTTGGCTGGTGGCGAAACCTCCCAACAAAATTTTGATAATATCGAAACACAATATTTAGTTGCAAAAAGAAATTATGAATCTTTAAAACAAATGCTTTTTGTTGAATCTCCCATCAGCGGACTTATTGTCGAAAAAAATGTAGAAGAAGGTCAAAAAGTAAAAAATGGCGACAAATTATTCACAGTAGCACAAATCGATAGAGTTAAAGCTATATTTTGGGTTTCCTACGATGAATTACAATATATTAAAAATGGAATGGAAGTTAATGCTGAAGTTAATGGCAAAAATTTTAAAGGAAGAATTTCCGAAGTCGCACTTGCAGAAGATCAAATGAGAAGAGCATTTAAAATTCAAGCTGAAATTCCAAATCCAAAACACGAATTAAAAGTTGGAATGAGTGTAAACATTTCGTTTGATTATTATCATAATCCACAAGCAATAGTTATCCCAACAAGTGCTTTGGCAGTTAGTTCAGGCAAAAATTATGTTTATTTAACTGACGGGACAACCGCTATTATGCAAGAAGTAAAATTAGGAAAAACTCAAGGCGATAAAATTGAAATCATATCAGGGTTAAAACCAAACGATAGACTTATTTATCAAGGTATAAGCTTATTATCCAATGGTGTTAAAATTAAAATTTTAGAATAAGGAGCAAGTAATGGGAATTGCAGATTTGTCGGTTAAACGACCTGTGATGATGACAGTAATTGTTTTGGTATTTGCTTTTTTCGGGTGGATAGCTTTACGTTCATTAAGTATGAACCTTATGCCTGATGTGAAAATACCATATGTTACTGTTCAAACCATATATCCAGGTGCTGGACCTAAAGAAATAGAAATGTTAGTTACTAAAAAGATTGAAGATGCTGTGTCAACAATCGAAGGAATTGATAACATTGACTCTTACTCTCTTGATGGAGTTTCTATAATGATTGTCCAATTCGAGTTAGGAAAAGATGTTGATGTTGCTAATCAAGAAGTAAAAGATAAAATTGACCAAATTATTAATAATTTACCAACGGATGCCAAAAAGCCAATAGTTACTAAAGTTGACCTTCGTGCAACTCCAGTTGCGGATATCGTATTAAGTGGTGATGCAAATCCGAGAGATTTATATGATTTTGCCGATAAAGTTGTCAAAGACCGCTTATCTCAAATTAAAGGTGTGGCAAACGTAACTATTAGTGGTGGGCAAGAACGTGAAATACAAATCAAATTGAACCCTATCGATGTTTATAATAATATGATTTCATTACCAGCATTGATGGGGACAGTAAGCGCCCAAAATATTGATATTCCTGGTGGTTCATTCGAAATTGGAAGTCGTGAATATTCTGTTAGATTAAAGGGTCAATATGATTCAATTTCGACTATATTGAATACAGATATTCAAACTCCCTTTGGTTTACATAAATTAAGTGATTTTGCACAAGTTGCTGATACAGGTAAAAAAATTAGTGTTAAATCATCATTTTATGATGTAAAAAATAAAATAAGATATGGCAATGCTGTGCGTTTGGGATTGATTAAAAGTCCAGACGGTAATGTTGTTGATGTTGTCAATAAAACTAAAGAAATTTTGCCAGAAATCCTTGCAAAATTGCCACCAGGGATGGAACTAAAAGTGGTTCGTGAAACAGCAAGCTTCGTTGAAAGTAGTGTAAACGATACATTAAGCAATATTTATCTCGGCATAATTATTACTGCGATTGTATTATTTTTCTTCTTGCACGATATTAAATCAACATTAATTGCAGCTATTACAATGCCAACATCGGTAATTTCATCATTTTTATTGCTACAACTTTGGGGATTAGATTTAAATATAATGACACTTTTGGGAATCTCAGTTACTATCGGTGTTTTGGTTGCAAATTCAATTGTAATACTCGAAAACATTTTCCGATACAAAGATTTAGGTTATTCAACTTACGATGCAACAATTAAAGGAACAAATGAAGTTGTGGTTGCGGTTTTGGCTTCAACTTTGACTAATCTTGTTGTATTTATACCACTTGCTAATTTATCCAGTATTGTCGGACAGTTTTTGAAAGCATTAGCACTTTCTGCAACATTTACAACAATATTTTCCCTTATTTATTCTTTCATTTTAACTCCTATGCTCGCATCGAAATTTATAAGTGATAAAAAGAAAGAAAAAGGTGCTTTCAAGAAGTTTATGGAAGATAAAATTGATAATTATTTTATAAAATTCTACGAAAAAGCTTTAACAATTGTACTGAAAAATAAAAAAATGGCATTGGCAACATTTGCGGCTTCAATCATTTTGTTTATAATTGTATTAATGGGCTTCGGAAGCAAGCTTGGGTTCGAATTCCAACCAACATTTGACCAAGGTATTGCAACCGCTACTATTGAGTTGCCAACTGGAACTAATTTGGAAACAACTTCCGAAAAAATCAAAGAAATTGAAGACATAATTAAAAAACATCCCGAAGTTGTCAATATTGTTACTGATTTAGGCAAATCAAGCCAAGTTGATTTGGGCTCAAATTTAGCTGTAATGACAATATACACTGTGGATAGGAAAGAAAGAAATAAATCAATAGACCAACTTACAAGTGAATTTACAAAGGAATTAGCAGTTGTCCCAAATGTTAAAATAAACGTTTTAGCAGGTCAAACAAATCAAGCCGGAAGTCCAATTGAATTTTATATTTTAGGTCAAAATGAATATGAAATTCAAAAAATTGCTGATAAAATATATAACGATTTCAAAACTATTCCTGGGTTAATCAACTTTGAGCAATCTACTCGTATAGGAAAACCCGAACTTACTATTTATCCAGATAGAACAAAATTAGCTCAAGTTGGATTAAACGTAAATGAGTTAGCTTTTTCATTACGTTCTGCTATTGAAGGAATGGCTACATCAAAATATAAATATAATAATGAAGAATATGATTTAACAATTAAAATGACTACTGAATCAGTCGATTCCCCAGAAAAAATATCTAGTTTGCCGATTGTTACAAAAGCAGGAGTATTCAAACTCTCCGACCTTGCTGAAATTAAATTCACTCCTGGTCCTACAAAGATTTTGCATAGAGATAAATTTAAAACAGTTAAATTCACCGGTGCACCTGCTCCTGGTATTCCACTCGGAAATATTACTTCAGAAGTTGAAAAAAGAATTGCTCAAATTAAAATGCCAATTGGATATAGCTTTGCTTGGGGCGGTAGTTCAAAAATTTTCAAGCAAATGATGATGGATTTAATGTTCGCATTCTTCGTTGGTATTTTCTTAACTTATTTACTTTTAGCTGCTATGCTCGAAAGTTTTATACAACCTTTGTATATTCTAATTACCGTTCCGCTTGGATTGATTGGTGTTATTTTATCGGCTTATTTCACTAATACTGCTCTTGGTATCACTGCTTTGATGGGTATAATCTTGCTAACTGGTATTGTAGTTAATAATGCAATTTTGGTATTAGACCTGGTAAATCAATTAATTCGTGAAGAAGGAAAGCATATAAAAGAAGCTCTGATTTACGCTTCCGTTGTAAAACTCAAACCAATTATTATGGCTAATGCCGCTTTAGCACTTGCTATGTTACCTTTAGCTTTAGGAATTGGTGATGCTGGTGTCGAAATGAGACAACCTCTTGGTATCGTTACTATTGGTGGTATTGTTGCTTCGACTATTTTGACAATTTTTGTTGTTCCTGCTCTTTATTACATTTTCGCTCGAGAAAAGAAACACAACAATCCTCAAACTTCCCAAACTATTGCTTAAGATTTAGCTTATTATTTTATTTTAGAGGTTGTCTTAATTGACAACCTCTTTTTTTATTTATATAATTTAACAAGCAAATTTTGAAAAAAAATAATAAAAAATTTTATTTACTATGTACTAACAAATAAAGATAAAATAAAAAAGGCTGCCTTAACGAGACAACCTTGTACCTTTGGAGGGGTAAATTTTATTTAAACTTTATTAAATTATAATTTTATAAAACTATAAACCTAAAATTGTTTTTGCTTCTTGATAACGTCTTTCGACTTCTTCCCAATTAACAACGTTCCAAAAGTTATTGACATAATCAGCACGTAAATTCTTGTATTTTAAATAATAAGCATGTTCCCAAACATCGATAGTCAAAAGTGGTAAGCCTTGTTGGTCAGCATAATCCATCAAAGGATTCACTTGATTTGGAGTTGATGAAATAAATAAGTTGCCATCTGTAGCCATATTTAACCAAGCCCAGCCACTTCCAAAACGTCCCATAGCTGCTGCTGAGAATTGTTGTTTGAAATTATCGAATGAGCCAAATTTATTTGTGATTGCTTGTGCTGATTCGCCAACTGGCGCTTTTGTGCTGTTTGCAGTCATCATATTCCAAAAGAATATATGATTTAAAAAGCCACCTGCATTGTTTTTCAATCCATCGCTATATTTGCTTATTTCTTTGAAAACTTGCATCAAAGAAGTACCAGATGTAACTTCTTGGTCGTAAAAGTTTTTGAAATTGTTTCTATATGCCCTGTGGTGCTTGTCATAATGTGTTTCCATTGTTAATGCATCAATATTTGGTTCTAAAAAATCATATGCATAAGGTAATGGTGGTAATTCGAAAGGATAAAGAATTTGATTTTCAGAAAGTAATTCGATATTTGCTTGAATTGGATTTGCCATAACTTTTCTCCTATTTAATATTAAATTTAATTAAATTAATTTTTAGTTTTAACGAATTTGACTCGTTCTAATTGCATATTTTTGCTTTTTTTATAATTTCGAATAAATTAATTTGGACAATATGAAAAAATTACTATTTGTTTTATATGCTTTTTGCTTTTTTCCATTATTAACACTTGCACAAAAAGATTTTGGAAATATTTCTGGCAACATTTTAATTGAAGCACAATCTTATAAAGCTGATTCATTAATTGAAGCAAAAGATACTCCTGAAAAAGTTTTGAGTAATTCATCTTTAAATTTGTTTTACCGCTTACATCAATTTGAAATAGCCGTACGGTTTGAAGCTTTTTTAAATCCAATATTAGGTATTGACACAAGATACAAAGGTACAGGCATAGGATACCGAAACATCACTTATCGTGGTGAAAAAATCGAAGCAACAGCAGGCAACTTTTACGAGCAATTCGGAAGCGGCTTAATATTGCGTTCTTACTATGATTCACAATTAGGAATTGATAACTCAATCGAGGGTATGCGTGTCGTTCTTAAACCAATTGCTGGGCTCGAAGTAAAAGGACTAATAGGCAAGATGCGTAAATTCTGGGATTTTAGTAATTCAATCATTAGAGCCGGGAATTTAGACTTAAATACCAAAAAATTATTTCCATCATTTTTACCAAAAGATTGGAACTTGAATCTTGGTGCTTCTTTCGTTAGTAAGTTTGAAAATGATGATAATCCTACATTAAAATTACCTTTAAATGAATTTTCATATTCTGGACGATTTGGGTTATATGCCGATATCATTTCTGTTGAAGGTGAATTTGCAATTACTGATAATCACCCATCTATGATTAATAATTTCACGTATAATAAAGGAAATGCTGTTTTACTCAATGTTTCATATTTAGGAAACGGAATTGGTTCTACTATTTCATTTCATAGGGTTGACAATATGGATGAAAGAGCTGAAACAAACGCACTTGGTAATGTTTTAACTATGAATTATATTCCATCATTAACAAAACAACATTTATTTTCAAAATATACTCTTATGCCTTATGGCTCGCAACTAAACGGTGAAATAGGTTTGCAATGGGATGCCAATTATCATCTTGAAGAAAATTCGTTTTTGGGTGGTCCTCTTGGCGCCGAATTTGCAATAAATTATTCAAGGATTTCTACAATCAAAAAAAATGCTCTTGACAAATATACTTACGACGCACCATTTTTTGAAATTGGCGATACTTTACTTTTCGAAGATATAAATTTTGAATATACTCGATACTTAACAAATGATTTTGAAGCAACAATTAGATTTGCTCATATAACAAATAACAAGGACTTTTTATTTTTTAGTGGAGCTGCCCATTTTGGTAAAGTTTACGGTAATTTCTTAGGTTTGGAATCATCTTATATAATAAATCAGAATTTATCTTTGCACACAAAACTCGAACATCTTTGGCAAAAGCAGGATTCCACGTTAGTTGAAGAAGATAATGAAAATGGTAATTGGTTGTCGGGTCTTGCTGAACTGTCTATACAAAGTAAACTGATGCTTTCATTTATGTTTGATTATAACTACGGTAATTACTTCGAAAATCGAAAGTTGTTTTATTTTAATTCAAATATTGCATATTTATTTGATGCAACAAGAATATCTTTAAGTTATGGACGAAACTCAGGTGGCGTTTTATGTATTGGTGGAGTATGCCGAAGTGTTCCCGCAACAAATGGGTTTTATTTATCGATAAATAGTTCATTTTAACATTTTATCGCAAAAATAATATTGCTATTCCTAAAACAGCAATTATAGAACCAACATAAGCTGTCCAATGCAATTTTTCTTTATATGCAAAATAAGAAATTGGAAGCATTAAAATTGGTGTGGTTGACATTAAAGTCGATGCAATGCCAACTTTTGCATAAGTTATTGCTACAAGGCTTAATGTTATACCCAAAAAAGGCCCTAAAATAGCTCCTATCGTTGGTGCTAAAATTGATTTTTTATGTTCAGAATATGCTTTATAACCAAATTTGTAGCGTTTCGTGAGTAATCCAATAGGAATTAGCATAATCCAGGCGGAAAAAATGCGTGTGAAACTCGCTACAAATGGATGAATTTCGGCATTATTTAGTGCAATTTTTGCAAAAATTAAACCTGACGCTTGACCGAGCATACCTAAAAATGCCCATAAAAATCCCATTTTATTTTTAATTGTTATTTTATTCGATTCTTTATCTCTTTCGAGCACAACTATGGAAACACCAAGTGTTGTAGTTAAAATACCAATAATTGCCCAACTCCCAAGTGATTCTCCTAAAAAGATATATGCCAATATTGCCGCAACCGGTGGAGCAAATGACATTACTAAAAGGGAAATTCGGGGTCCTATTTCTGAAAATGCTTTAAATAAAAAAGTATCTCCTAAAACTAAACCGGTTATTGAGCTTAAAACTAAATATTCGATTTGATAAAAGGTAATGTGTGGAATAATTCCAAAAATAATAATTGTAGCAAATAAATACACTGCTGCAAAAAATAATCTATCTATATTAAGTTGAATTACTCCAACTTTTTTAACTCCAAAAGTGAAAAAAAGGGATGAAAACGACCAAAATAATGCCGTCGCAAGTCCTGCTATTTCGCCAATTAGCATTTTATTCCTTTGTTATTTAATTTAAATTAATTTTATTTCAATAAAATTTTAAATAAATTTTAATCTATTGAATTTTAACATAAATATTTGCATCATTCAAAACTTTTTCAAAACGTGCAGATAACTCTGCTGGTAAAGATTGCGTTTGTTCTGTTACTAAATATCCACCAATTTTCAAGCTGTCAAAAAACATTTTTATTACTGCTAATTGACTTTGAAATGGAAAATGTAAAAGAACATTTTTACAAACAATTGCATCGAAGTTTTGCCCAATTGGCTGCAATTCCAATAGATTATGCTTGTGATATTCCAACGAATTTAAGATTTTAGAAACTAACTTATAATTGTTATCTTCGTCATTTTTTATAAAGTACTTTTCCAAAATTCCATCGGGCAAGCGGGATAATTGGTCTAATGGATAAATCCCGTTTTTGATTGTAATGCCATAAGTGTCTTGTTCATCAATATCAGTTGCAACAATTTTAATTTTGTTAAAATCGGTTTCGGACAAAATTTCTGCAAGTATAATTGATAATGTATATGGTTCTTGACCTTTTGCGCATCCAGCATCCCAAATACGCAAATGACTTGTTTCCTTAATCTTTTCTGCTAATAAATTAGCAAGATGATTTAACGTGTGCCTATCTCTGAAAAAAAATGTAAATGCCATATTTTTTAACTTAAATTACTAATTAATTATTATCTTTATTTGTTTTAATATTTGCTTAAATGAATCTGTTATCCAAATTCTTGTCAGTCCTTGCTTTTTTGGAATTAACTGATTGAAATTTCTTGTCCAAAAAGTATCATCATAATTTATTTTAATATCTTCTTTGAAATCTTTCACAGATATATGCAAAACTGAATTTTCAGATAATATTAAAAATTTGGGAGCTTTAATTCCATCATTTAATTCTTCAATTCGTAAAACTTGGTCGCCTTCTTTGAAGTTCAAAAGAGGTGTTTCGTTTAAGTTTTCTACTTTAATACTATCACCAAGCCAATTTAACTTTGTTGCTTTGTAATTTGATAGCAAATATATTCCTGAACTATCACTTAAAAAGTAGCCATTTTCCAACGGTGCCATTGGCTCATATAATAAGTCAAATTTATTTTTTCGAAAACCATAAATCTTAAATTCCAAAAAATCGCCTGAACCTTCTTTATAACTACATATTAAGGCATTATACCAATTATAAACAAAATCATTTACAACGTCAAATTTAAGTATGGAACTTTTGTCCAGTAAAAAATAATCATTAAATAAATTTTGATATGTTCCCTTTTCTTTATTGTAAATGTTTATTGCAAAAAAAGTAAATTGAATATTATTTATTGATGGTAATGAAAATGTTCCTCTAAAAATAATTTCATCATTTGATTGTTTCAATAAATTAAAATAAAATGAACTATCAATTATGCAATTTGTATAATACAATTCTTTGCTTTTTGGAATTTTTATGAATATCTTATTACTTTGGTTCGAAAAGTAAACAATATCGAAGTCAGTTGTAATTTTGATTTTAACATTAGAATTTAATTCTTTGGCGTCAGATAATAATGTTGTATCAAAAGTATGTATTTCAATCACTCTGGGTTGATTTTCTGGTGAATGATTTTTCTCGTTTTGTTTTTCACAAGAATATAAAAAAACTAATATGTTGAAAATTATAAAGAAATTAAATATCAAATGCTTTGTAAATTTATATTCTTTCTTTTTA
This sequence comes from uncultured Chloroherpeton sp., assembly GCA_964500435.1. Classification (GTDB taxonomy): domain Bacteria; phylum Bacteroidota; class Ignavibacteria; order Kapaibacteriales; family UBA2268; genus GWF2-33-9. Next base: position 127,828 of record CAZCNL010000008.1, read on the forward strand.
TTTAGATAAATATTCATTAAATTTTGAGACTATAAAATAATTGTTCCGTTAATTATTTTTTTTAATGTTTCCACATAAACTTTATGTTCGACTGCAAGAACTCTTTTTTGTAATGTTTCTGGTGTATCATCTGGCAAAACCGGCACCTCGACTTGGTGTAAAATTCTACCATTATCATAAAATTCATCAACTAAATGCACGGTTACGCCTGATTTAGTTTCACCACTTTCAATAACTGCTTTATGCACATTCATTCCATACATTCCTTTACCGCCAAATTTAGGTAATAACGCTGGATGAATATTCAAAATATTATTTTGATATTTTTTAATTATTTCTTTTGGCATAATTTTCATATAGCCCGCTAATATTATTAAATCGACTTTATTGCTTTCCAGCACATTTAAAATAGCATTAATAAAATCAATTTCATTTGGATGCGTTTGAGAACTAATATGATATGTTTTTATCCCTGCTTTACTTGCTCGAGTTAACGCTCCAGCATTTGAATTATTCGAAATTACACAAACAACTTCTGCCGCAAGTTCGCCAGATAGGATAGCGTCGATAATTGATTGCATATTTGTGCCTTCGTGTGAAGCAAAAACTGCAAGTCGTAATTTCTTCATATTTTTGTATTTGTATTTATTTTAAAAGACGAAATTAACACATTTGAATCAATCATTTTATATTTATTCTAATTATTAAAACCTACTATTATGAATATCAATGAATTATTAAAAATAAAAAAGAAAATTATACTTGCATCTAAATCCCCACGACGGGAATATTTACTCAAACTTCTCGGATTAAATTTTGATATTATTCCTTCGAATATTGATGAATCTCAATTTATTTTGACTTCTCCATCTGATTTCGTGGAAACTTTATCAAAAGAAAAAGCTCAAGTTATTGCAAATTTACATCCTGACACAATTATAATTGCCGCTGATACGATTGTTTGGCTCGAAAATGAAGTATTATCAAAACCGAAAAGTTATGATGAGGCTTTTAAGATGCTAAGAAAATTAAGTAATAACACTCATGAAGTTTTCACGGGAATTACGGTCTTACATAAAAATGCAACAAAAATAATATCAAAAGTTTCTCGAACAGAAGTTACTTTTCGTTACTTAACTGATGAAGAAATTGATGCTTACATTAAAACTGGTTCCCCATTCGATAAGGCGGGTGCTTATGGTATTCAAGATGATTTCGGTGCGGTGTTCGTATCGAACATAAAAGGCTGTTATTACAATATTGTTGGTCTTCCACTATCGCTTTTGTACGATATACTCAAAGAATTCCAATCATAATTTTTGGAATAATATTTGCAATATGTTTAATAAAAAATCAAAATGAACCAAGATTTTTTTAATGAAATAATTAATTTACCGACGGAACAAATTAATCCGAAAACAACTAATATTGATATAGTTTCAACTTATGATATACTCAAATTAATTAATGATGAAGATAAGACTGTGCCATTTGCAGTCGAAAAAGAATTGCAATATATTGAGCAAGCTGTCAATCTCATTGTTGAATGTTTTCATAATAATGGAAGATTAATTTATGTAGGTGCTGGCACGAGTGGACGTCTCGGTGTCATTGATGCAGCAGAATGTCCGCCAACTTTCGGTGTATCGCCGAATGTTGTTGTTGGAATTATCGCCGGTGGCAAAGATGCTATGTTCATTGCTCAAGAAGGTGCCGAAGATAATCCCGAAACTGCAATTGATGATTTAAATCATATTAATTTATCTCAAAAAGATATTGTGTGTGGTATTGCAGCATCCGGACGTACTCCTTACGTTATTTCCGCAGTAAATTATGCAAAATCTTTTGGTTGCAAAACTATTATGCTCTCAACATCTAAACGTGAAGAAGTACTGAAAAAAGGCATCAATGCGGATGTTTTTATTTGTCCTTATGTCGGACCCGAAGTTATTGCTGGTTCTACAAGAATGAAATCAGGCACAGCACAAAAGTTAGTTCTCAATATGTTAACTACCGCTTCGATGATTCAACTTGGGAAAACTTATGGAAATATTATGGTTGATTTACAACAAACTAACGCAAAACTTACTGAACGCTCCAAAAATATTATTATGAAAATTTGTAATGTAAATTATGAAACTGCATCCGAACTTTTGATTAAATCTAATTACAATGTAAAAACTGCAATTGTTATGGGAATAAAAAATGTAGATTTTACTACTGCTATTGAATTATTATCTAAATCAAATGGAAAAATTAAGCAAGCATTATCTTTATAATTTTTTTTGTAATTTAGAATTATGTTGTATAATTTACTTCTAAATAATTATGAAATATTGGCTACTAAAATCAGACCCTGAAACTTATTCTTGGGAAAATTTAATTAAAGATAAAAAAACAGATTGGACTGGTGTCCGCAATTATCAAGCAAGAAACAACTTGAAAGAAATGAAAGTTGGCGATTTAGCGTTATTTTACCATAGCCAAAAAGAAAAAGCAATCGTGGGCATCGCTCAAATTGCAAAAGAATATTACCAAGACCCAACAACTGATGAAACTCATTGGGTTGCTGTTGATATCGCTCCTGTCGAAGAATTTAAAAAACCTGTAACACTTGCTCAAATCAAAGATGACCCGCATCTAAAAAATATTGGATTACTTAAACAATCACGGCTATCCGTAATTCCACTGACTAATGAGGAATACAACGAAATCATAAATCTTTCAAAATAAGAAATAGAAAAAGTAGTAAATAAATAAAATAAGAAATAATTTGATTATTTGAGTAAGTCCTCAGAGAAAGGTGTTACGGAAACAGCGACGTGTTCTTTATTTTGTTCTTTTGAAGAGTTAGAATAAACAATTGTTTTGCCGAGCAATATACGTTTTTGTTCAGAAATAGGCAAGGCGCCGACTAAACGAGATTGAATAACATAAGGATTTTCACCAAGTTGTAAAGCGATTACACCACTTAAAATTAAATTAATCAATGAAATTTCTTGATTATGCAAATGTCTTAGTTTATCAGCAATTGGTAACCAAACTAAATTTGCCATAAAAATACCCCACATTGTTGCTATAAATGCGGAAGCTATATGATGGATTAATACATTCGGATCACTACCGGCTGATGCAAGAGTAGAAATCAATCCCATTACTGTACCAATAATTCCCATTGTTGGTGAATAGCCACCCATTTTTACGAACAAACCGATATTTTCATTATGACGCTCATTAATACTATTGATTTCCAACTCGGCAATTTGTTGCAAAGTTTCCGGGTCTGCCCCATCTATACAAACTTCAACAAATTTCGCTATATGTGGATGTAATGCATATTGCAATTGTTCTTCAAGTGATAAAATTCCTTCTTTTCTCGATTTGACCGAAAAAGAGAAAATTTGATTTATTATTTCTTCAACATCATATTTCTTTGGAAAAAAAGCAATATATATCAATTTAGGAAATCGCTTGAAAATCTCCCATGATGTCCCAGCAATACCCGCAGCAAATGTTCCACCAAAAACTATTAACATTGCGGGCAACATAAAAAGAGCATCAAAAGTGCCTCCTTCCCATATAAAAGCACCAAAAATAGCAAGTGTTCCAGCAATTATTCCAATTAATGTTATTGATTTCATTTATGCAAATTACGAAATTACTTTAAAAAATCAAACAACGAATTTTGTAATGTACGACCGCCAACTTGCAAGGCATATTGGAGTGCATATTCATCTTTTGATAGTTCTAAAGATGTTTTAGCAAAATCTGTATCTTGCTTTTTCGATAAATACTCAGATATTCGAGTATTTTCTTCGTTAATTTGGTCGTGCAAAAGTTGCAATCTATTTGCTCGCCCTCCATTTCTTGCAGTTACTTGATTTATTCTATCAGAAAATTCTGCTATTTTCGATTGTTCAATATTTAATTTATTAACTTCATCAATTGTTAGCACGTCTTGTGGCATTCTTGGTTGACCATCTTGCTTGAATGCCAATATATTATATAAATTTATTAAGTAATTAAACGCTTCTGTCCCATTTTGTCCAAATATTTCTTCAGAAGTTGTATTAACTAATTCAGAAGTTTTTTGGTCTTTATTAATCAATTTTGCTTCTTGGTTACCTTTAAATACAACTTGAAGCCCGGAAGGATTATCGGATGTTGGTGTTCCTTCAATTAATTCAAAGGGCATATCATTTGTATTTGGTATATTCTTATCAAAAGAAGACGCTTTCGTTTTGGTTCCAGCAAAAACAAAACTGCCGTTATAATCAGTATTTGCATTCCTTATGATATCTGTAATAATTCCTTTCACATAATTTGCAAGTACAGATAAATTGCCCATATTCCCAACTTGAGTCCCATCAATAGCCAACTGCCTTATTTTTTCCATATTATCAGAAATCCCTTGCAAAGCAACTTCTGTATGTTGGAATTGATTTAATTGGTCATCCAAGATACTTAAATAATCATTATTTTGAGAAATAAGTGTAGATAATTTCTTTATATCAGGAATTCTATCAGGACTATCACCAAGCCCGACAATGTCCTTTCCGGTGGACATTCTTATTTGATTTTTAAAACGACGGTTTTGAATTTCTTCTAAATTCTTCTTGTATGGTTCTATTATTGAAAATTGAGTTACACGCATACCTCTCCCGTCATTTATTTACCTAAATTTACTATTGTTGCCAACATTTCGTTTGTTGTGTTTATCACTCGAGATGCGGCTTCGAAGGCTTTTTGGAATTTAATCAAAGAAATTGCTTCTTCGTCTAAATTTACTCCAATTGCCGATTCACGTTGTGTTTGCAATTGTTGTTTGATTAAGCTTGTAGTATTATAACCGTTAATTGATTCATTCGTTGCATACGATAATTTACTCAAATAATTTGCGTAAAATTCTGTCGGTGTTTGTCCATTTAAAAAACTTTGGTCTTCTGAAATACGTGCGATTTGTAGTGCTATGTCATTATTACCAGGCTCACCCGCTTTGCTTGAAAGTGGTATTGCTTTTGGTTTATTTGCAATATCGGGCGAAACTTTAATTTGTGCTGCAGAAACAAACCCAACGGAAGGTTCGAAAAAACTGCGTCCCGGCGGTGCTCCTTGCACATCTTCAAGTCCATAACCTGAAATTACTTTCGAATTAATTGATTGTGCTAAAGCATTTGCAAATTCATCCAGCATTTTTGCTGCGGAAAAAGAATTTGATGATTCTTTATCGTCGAGCAGTATATTATAATATTTCAAATAATTTGCGGCGGTTCCACTTTCCGGAGTGAGCATTGTCGCAGATTGATTGTCCGTGTTTAATTTGATAAGTTGTAAAGTTTTTTCGCCGGTTATATCATTTATCGTCTCATTTAACTTGATTTCACTGGCAACACCTGCTGTAACTATATTTGTTCCATTAACAAAAACATTCGCTGTACCATCTTCATTGTATGCTACATTTATTCCGAAAATTTCTGATAATTCTTCTATTTTCCCTGCTCTTTTATCTATTAAAGATTGAGTTTCAATATTTGTTGGTACTTTCGAAGTAGCAATAGACATATTTAAAGAAGCAATATCTTTAATAAGTGAATTAGCTTTAATTATATTTTGTTCTAAACTTTGGCGTGAGTCATTTCTAATTTCCGCTAATCCATTTGCTGTATTATTAAATTGTGCAGTCAAAGTATTTGCTTGTTCCAAAAGCGATTGACGTAGGGCAACATTATCTGGAGTCAGTGCTAATTGGTTGAATGTCATTAAAAATTTAGTAGTAAGTTCATTCAATCCATTATCACTTGGTTCAGCAAGAACGGAATCTATCTTTTGGTAAACTTCTTGGTCAATTTCATAGCCTTTGTTTTGGGATGTTGCTGTTCGAATTTCTTTATCAATAAGTTCTTGACGGAAATTTCGCAATCCACTTACGCTAACTCCTGTCCCCATATATTGACCAAGCGATTTATTCGAAGGGTCAGTTTCTACCAATGTAGGTGTCCTTCTCGAATAGCCCGGAGTATTAACATTGGCAATGTTGTTATTTGTAACATCAATCCCAAATCGCTGAGCAAGTAATGCTCTTTTACCAATTTCTAATGCTGAAAAGCTCGACATTCTTTACCTTTTTGTTTCGGTTCTTTGAATTATGTCCTAACTAATTAATGAATAATGTGTTTCTTCGAATTTATGCGAAAACTTATCTAATTCTGCTAAAATTGGATATATATCTTGTGATTTAGTTTTCGAAACAACTTCCAAATATTCTTTGCATTCTTCAACTATTCCTTGTATTTGAATAAGTTTCCTAATTCTTGTTATGCGGTTCTCTGCTTCAAGGTATTCTCTTAACAATATTGGAAATTCGTCCAAACATAATTCCAAATTTCTTTTAATTCCAGGAAATGAATCTTCTATTATTGTGTTGTTGAACTTTTTCAAAACTTCAGTGAAAATAAGTCCTTCAAGCATCAACTTATTCTTCTTTAAAGTTAATGATTTTGTCATATTTATACCATTCATATTTGTCATTTTAAATCCCCCATTATATTTTAACATTATAAATTTGATTATTACCATTTGTTAAAATGGAAAGAATATTCGCAAAACTACTTTTTGCTCTATTTGCAAGCAATCTATTAGTAATTGTCAAGTTATTAAATTGAGTTCCCAATTCTTTCATTTCATCTCGTAACCTAAGTATTCTGAGTGCTTCGTTTTGATTTACTAATTTTGATAGTTCCGTCATTGTTATTGAAGATGCTTCCGCTTTAGATATTTGCAGTAATGAAGCAATCATATTGATTCTTGAAAGTTCGATAGAACGGATTTTCCGTGATAATTCTTCTTGGTTATTCGAAAGTTCGGCAAGTTTGGTTATATCTAATTTTACCAAAGCTTTTTGTTGCAATTTCATTATATTGATTAAATCAATTAATAATTGCTTTTCAAATTCAATAACCTGAAGAATTTTGTCGAACATTATGCCTCCGAATCATTGTTTCTTGAACTAAACATATTAAAATACCTCATCACTCTTTGAACGTATTGCTGTGTTTCTTTGAACGGTGGAATTCCATAGTACTTATCAACATTTCCGGGACCAGCATTATACGCAGCAAGTGCTAATTGAATATTACCGTTATATTTATCCAACATTTCTTTCAAATATTTAGTCCCACCATTAATATTTTCTTTTGGGTCAAATGAATTTTTTATACCTAAGTAATTTGCTGTCCCATCCATAATTTGCATTAATCCTTTTGCCCCAGCACTCGAAACAGCTGATTGATTTCCGGCCGATTCAGCTGAAATCACAGCTTTTATTAAATCACTCGGCACCTGATAAGTGCTTGATACAGAATTTATTATGTCCTCAAATTTATTCAATCTATTTTCCAACCTTTCAATAAAATTTCCGTTAAAAATTTCTGTTGTACTTTGATTCTGGCTGTTCTCTTTCTTTATTGGTTTTGTAACTACATCATCCTTTTGTATGGCATCTTTATTTTTATTATCGTCATTTCCATTAATTTCCTTTTGCGTAGTTTCACTTAATTTTAACAAAGTATTTTGAATATCTTCTTTGTTACTATTTGTCAAATATTCGCCAGTTAAACTCTTATATATTAAATTGGCAATACCTATGCCATTACCTGAATTTGCTATATATTCAGACAGTAACATCTGATTATAACCTTGCAAAGTTCCTGCCCCAAAAGAATACATTCCTTCCGAATCCTTTGAAGATTCGTCAGATTCAGTTCCTAACAAACCACCTTTAATTTCCTTCAAAAAAAAACTTAAGAAAATCGACTCAAATCCTTTCGAAGCTTTTTCAATTTCAGCTTTTTGTTCATTGGTTAAATTTGAACTTTTTGAGGAGTTTTGAGCAATTCGGATAAAATTTTCCGATTGAGCTTTATTTAACTCATTATTTACGTTAAATGGAACAAGTGGATTTATATCCATATTTGCCTCTTTTATTGTATAACAAGTTCTGCTTGAAGTGAACCAACTTCTTTCAATGCTTGAAATATTGAAATCAAATCTCTTGGTTTTACTTTCAAAGCATTTAAAGCATTTGCCATATCTTGAACTGTTGCACCTTGTAAAATTAATGGCTCAGCCGCATTTTTCTCTTCCTGGGCAGTAATCTCAGCTGTTTCTGCGGGCTGTGGTGGTCTAATTGTAAATGGTGCGGGTTGAGGGACTACAACTTGCTTTTGTATTGTAATTTCTAAACCGCTTTGTGCAATAGTTGCGGGAAGTAATTGAACATTTCCACCAACAACGACTGTACCGGTTCTTTCATTAATGACTACTTTCGCAACTGGGTCTGAAATTACATTCAATGCTTCAATTTGTGCAATTAATGCATTTATTTCATTTTGCTTCATTCCATTCGGTAATGTTACAGAAACTGTTGCCGCATCCAATGTAGTTACAGCATCTTTCATATTTGGCAATCCGGCAATTGCTGTTTGAATTCTTGTTGCCGTTGTGAAATCTGGTTCCCTTAAAACAACATTTATTTTATTTTCAACGACATAATTTGAATTAATATTTTGTTCAAGAATTAATCCATTTGGAACTCTACCTGTAGTTGCTACGTTTTTAGAAACACGGGAACCATATGCAGAATAATCATAACCACCGATTGAAAGAGGTCCTTGTGCCATTCCAACAATTGTTCCATCAGACAAAGATAGCGGTGTTAATAGCAAAACACCTCCTTGCATTGAGGTTGCATCACCAATCGACGATACCACAACATCCACTTTTGACCCACTCTTCGAAAAAGAAGGAATATTAGCAGTTACCATTACAGCGGCAATATTTCTAACTCTCGAATTTTTTTGTGGAACAGTCAACCCAAATCGCTTTAACATATTCATAAGCGATTGATTTGTAAAATATGTTTGCGGGTTATCTCCTGTATTATTCAATCCCGTTACTAAACCATAGCCAATTGCTTGAATATTACTCGAACCTTGTATGAAGGCTATGTCTTTAATTCTTGCCGCATTAAGATTCATTGATAAAACAAGGAAAAGTAGCAAAAGCGCTACTTCGAATATTGTCGATTTTATTATTATTTTTTTTGGTTTCATAATAAGATTAAAATAAAAATCTTAAAAACTTTGTTATTAAACCCGGTTCTTGAACTTCAGAAACGCTGCCATCACCTTCAATTGTAAGTTTCAAATCCATAATGTTGTATGAATATACAGCATTATCTGTATTTATGTCAATTGGTCTTATAAGTCCTTCCAACGTAATTGTTTGAGTTTCGCCATTTATTTTTGTTGTGCGTGTCGCTTGTATTTTTAAATTTCCTGATTTATCAACTTCAATAATTTTTGCACTAAGTTTAGAGCGAATACTTTCGTTTCTGTCAGTTTTACCACTTCCTTTAAAATCATTACCGGTTCCAATACTTGCCCCATAAGTTCCACCAGCAACACCAGCTTGGTAACCAAATGTCCCCGAATAACTTGATGAGCGACCATTTGCTGTATTTGCTGAATTGTTTGCTTTCGTATCTTCAACTACTAATACCATAACAACATCGCCAACCTTGCTTGCTTTCAAGTCCGAAAATAATGAACGAGATGAATTTTGAACAAATTGTCCATTACTTTCAGAACTAAGAATAATAAACGCAACAAATATCATTATTCCAAATTTTACAAAGTGATTTCTTATTTCCATTTTCCGCCCCTAATATTTTATTTCAAAGAAATTAATACTTCACCATTTTCTGATACTTTTCCTTCAAATACTGAATTATTATAATCATCAACTCTTCTAACTCGAACAATATCACCTGTTGCACCATCTTGTAAAACAGTCCCCATAGTCGTAATTGATACTGTTCCACTTATAACTTTAAGCGTTACTATTTGTCCTCTTTTTATTATTTTAGGATTATCTAAAAAACTTTTTCTAATTATTTCGCCTGATTTAACTCGCCTTTTTAAAATTTTATTATTAATTTGTGCATAATCTGTTATTATATCATTCACATTACTAACTTCTACTTTTTCCAATAAAATATCATCATAAGTTATAACTTCATTTGGCATAATATCTCTTTTTGCAACAATTACTTCTTCAGTTTTTTTAATCCGAAAAGGTAATTCAAATGACTTTAAATATTTTTCTTTTGAATAAAAAGCAAGATAAAGTTTTTGGATAGCACTATTATTATTTTCTTTAAATTCAAATTTTGCTTTAATATTTCCTTCTTCGAATTTAATATCATTAGGTTCAATTAATAAAATTGGTGTTGAATTTTCGCCATAAATTGATTTTATATACTTTTCTGCTAACGCTTTAATTCTTTGACCTGAAAAAGTTGATTGTGCATTAGAATAAAAGGAGTTAAAACAAAACATAAATAAAAGTAATAAATTCAACTTTATAACTTTAATCAATATATTTTGTTTTGCTTTCATTTTTATTATTGTTTATAACTTAATTTATTATCTTTTCAAATTCACAGCAGTTCCTAAAATATTATCAGCCGTTTGCACAGATTTAGAATTCAATTCATAAGCACGTTGAGCAGTTATCATATTAACCATTTCTTCCACAATATCCACATTTGAGCTTTCAAGATGTCGCTGTAAAATTTCCCCCGTGTTATTAATTCCAGGGTTCTCGTAAAATGGTTGACCTGATGCTGGTGTTTCAGCATAAAGATTATCGCCTAACGCACGCAATCCACCTGGGTTAACAAATCGAGCTAATTCAAGCTGCCCTAAAGTTTGTGGTTCTGTTTCGCCATCGAGTAACACTTCTACATAACCATCACGTGAAACTTGCACCTCAACAGCATCTTGTGGAACAATAAAACCTGGCTCGAGTTTATAACCTTGAGCATTAACAATTTGTCCTTGTCTATCAAGTCGAAACGTGCCATCTCTTGTATAAGCAATTGTATTATCTGGCTTACGAACAAGGAAAAAGCCCTCGCCACTAATTGCCAAATCAAGCGGGTTATTTGTTTGAGTTATATCGCCTTGACTATATATTTTCGTTGTCTGTACAAGTTCCGTACCAGAGCCAATTTGTACTTCATTCAATGGCTCAACACCAATACGAGAAATTGCTCCTGCTGGTCGCAATGTTTCGTATAGTAAATCTTGAAATTCGGGTCTTACTTTCTTATAACCAGTTGTATTTACGTTTGATATATTATTTGCGATGATTTCAACGTATTTCTGTTGAGCATTCAAGCCCGTTGCCGCTGTTCTTAATGTTTTATCCATAGTTCATCCCTGAATTGTTCTTCTTCCGTGAATAAATTAATATTAAAAAAACATAAAATTAGTAGTATTTACCAAGGTTTATCGAGCGGTCAAGAGTTTGGTCATTAGTTTGAATTACTTTGCTTCCTGCTTCAAAATACCTTTGTAATTCAATCATCTGTACCATCTCTGAAACCACATTGACATTCGAATTCTCGAGCCAGCCTTGTTTTACTCTAATTTTATCAAAATCAATTTCTTGGACATTACCCGCTCCATTCAATATAAATTCACCATTAGAAATACGCTGTAACGAGTTTTGAAATTCAGGCTTCACTAACTTAATTTTTCCGACTTCTACATCATTCAAAAAGATTTCGCCTGTTTCTGCGATTCTCAAATTCATTGCACGCCCATCCTGAGTTAGCAATGCATCCGATAATATTTCACTCGATACTTTGATTGGACCAGCATCTCCAATTAGCTTTTTACCGTCGTTGCGGATAATTGTCCCATCTTCTGCGAACCGAAATTCTCCATTTCGTGACAAAAATTGCTTCCCTTCGGCATCTTCAAGTAAAAAGAAACCTTCACCATCAATCGCTATATCCAAAGGATTTTCAGTTTTTTGAAAAGCGCCCTCGCTAAAATCATAATAAGAACCTATCGGCGGGTCATTTTGCTCCACATCACCTTTTACATTATAAAAATTTGCTCGTGCATCGATTAAATTCCGCTCAAATACGTTAGCACGCTTAAAACCCGTAGTACTCGCATTCGCAATGTTATTTGCGATTACTTCTAATCGAGTTTGCTGGTTTTGCATACCAAGTGCCGCTGTAAAAAATTCTTTTAACAATTTTAGCCATTTTTTTTTACATCTTATTTTAAACAAGTTATATGCCACCAATATATTTATTTATTTAATTTCAACTTATACTTTCCATTAATTATTGATTTTCAAGAAGATATAAAATAATAATTTTACTATATTTTGGTAACTACAATATTCAATAAATTATTTTTTGACAAAATTCACCAATTTCATTATTTTGTTGAATATTGTTCAACTATGATAATGCAATAAATAGAGATTAGAAATATTCATTAAAATTTACACATAATTTAGTTCAATTCGTCTGTAATTTAATTTTAATTATTAGTCTTTTTTTTGCTAATTTATTTTTTTTTGAAATGCAATTTTAAAATATTATGGAAGAAACTCAAAATCAAACAACCGATACATCAGAAAAAATAAATAAAGAACCACGCCCAGGCGAAGAAATGACATTTATCGACCACCTTGGCGAATTGAGAAAAAGATTGATGCTTTCTGTTATTGGACTTTTAGTTGGAATGTTCATTGCTGCATTTTTTGTCGAATATATAATGAACATCATATTACTTAGCCCTGCTATCCAAAATCATTTAAAATTGCAAAACTTGAAGCCATTTGGTCAACCTATATTGTACTTTAAAATCATTTTCATCGCTGGTTTTATTATTTCAATCCCTTGGTTAATCTATCAACTTTGGAAATTTGTCGCTCCGGGGTTATATCAAAATGAAAAAAAGTGGGTTCTCTCAATAACCTTTTCTGCAACTTTTTCGTTCATTTGTGGAATTTTGTTTTCCTACTATGTAATGTTGCCTTCGATGGTAAATTTCGCAGCAAACTTCGGCAGCAAATCCATTGAAAATATAATTGATGTCAACGAATATATTTCATTTTACACAACAATGATGTTGGCATCGGGCTTAGTTTTCGAATTACCAATACTTACCTTTATCCTTACTAAAGTTGGACTTGTAAACTCACGCTTTTTACGTAAGTATTGGCGACACTCAATTATCGTTATATTAGTTATTGCCGCTATAGTTACCCCTACTCCAGACCCCGTCACACAACTTGTTTTTGCCGCTCCATTAATAATTTTATATGAAGTCAGCATATGGGTCGCTAAACTTGTTGAAAAAAAGAAAAAAGATAAAGAACAATTATCCGAAACTGAAAAACAAGACAAAGAATAAAAAAAATGATAATTTTTTTGGATAATTAAAAAATATTTTGTAAATTGAAAATGTTTAATGTTCTCATATATCTAATTAATATATGCCATCATTAAAATTAAATTGCGTTATTTTCGATGAAGTAAAAGATGCGAAATAACGGACTTTGTAATTATTTATGGTGTTATTATGATATTAATAACTAAAAAAACATATAAATCTCAGATATTCGAACCTATAGAGCATAACTGCATCGGAATAAAAAGCCCAAAAATCAAACTAACAAGCGAAGGGAGTAATATAATTGTTCTATAAACGTTTCTTAAATAAATGTGAATTTTGCACAAAAGATAAAAAGTAATGATTGATAAAATAGAATTAGGCTCTCGAACTGCAAAAGGTGGTTTTGACAATGAGCTTGATATTGTCAGAAAGTTTAATAATTGGAAAAAGGATAAAACAGCTCAAAAATGGTTAGAAATTATGGGCTATAGATTAGATAAACTTGATTCAGTAACTGCAATACAAGTCCCAACTAAAATTAGTCAAAAGGATATTGAAAAATATAATGTTACAATTGACTAATATAACGAGTTTGTTAGATTTAAGAAAGCAGATGCTCAAGTCAAATTAATTATAAAAATTGGAAATATCATAAGGATTGAAAATTTATCACTTAAAAAAGCTAATTCTAATGCAGATTACAATCAAATTGACAAAAGAACGGTAGATTCTTATTAGGAAATGTGGAAATTTGATGATGAGATAGCATTTTGGCTGAAATTATTTACTGGTGAAATATTACCAAAAGAAGCAAAAGGCTTCATAAAGAAAATTAAACCAAGAGTGAATCGTAGATTGTTTTTAGATGAAATTCCAGAAGAGATTCAAAATAAAATTGTGAATTTCTTTGAGAGAAATAAAATTCTTGTTATTAGCGATTTAATCAAAGGTAGAGGTGGATTATCTGCTAATTGGATGTTAGTTACAATGAATAATGTTGATAAAGAATCTACAAGTTGGATTTTGAAAGATATTAACACTACTTTGAATTTTTATGGAGAAGGAAGTGTTTTTATTACTCCAAGAGGTAGTCTTCGTATAGGTAGAATAACAATGCAGAGAAAAGGTGGTACACCTGATCCTACCAAGATACAATTTAAATTTAAACCATGTGAACTATTTGAGATTGTTTGAAAAATGGAATTAAATAAAATATATCTCGGTGATTGTATTACAATAATGCAAGACTTACCAAATTGTTCAATTGATTTGGTTTTTGCGGATCCACCTTTTAATATTGGTTTAAAATATGATATTTATAATGATAAAAAATCTTATAACGAATATTTTGAATGGTCAGAAAAATGGATTAGTGAAACATTTAGACTTTTAAAAAATACAGGATCAATTTATGTTGCGATCGGTGATGAATTTGCAGCTGAAATAAATATAATCTTAAAGAAAGCAGGTTTTAATTTTAGGAATTGGATTATTTGGTATTATACATTTGGACAAAATCAGAGGAAGAAATTTAACAGGGCACATACTCATATATTATATTTTACAAAAGATAATGAAAAATTTACCTTTAATATTGATAATGTGAGAGTTCCTTCAGCAAGGCAATTAGTATATAATGATAAGAGAGCACATCCAAAAGGAAAAACACCAGATGATGTTTGGGAATTTCCAAGAGTTTGTGGCACTTTTAAAGAAAGGATTGGCGATCACCCTTGTCAAATGCCTGAATCGCTTTTAGAGCGGATTATTTTAGCAAGTTCAAATGAAAATGATATTGTATTAGATCCATTTGGTGGCACTGGAACAACAGCAGCTGTAGCAAAAAAACTTAAAAGAAATTATATTACAATGGATATTTCAAAGAGTTATTATGAAGTAATCACTCAAAGATTAAACGGGAATATTCACGAAATAAAAAGAAATGGATTAGAAAGGAATACGACAAATAGCGAATCTTTATTTTAAATAACTTATTAAGCCTTGCCCTTCCCACGAAGGGCTTTTTATTTTTTTTGAAAAGCCAACGTGCTAACTTTTGTTTTGCACAATAACAAATCAAATCAAAAATTATCCTTTTGAGGTAATGTTACCATCAAATCTTGCAGTAACGGGTGTTATTATTGCCGACCAAATTAAAAGTCTGGATTGGAAAGTTAGAAATGTAGAATTTATAGTAAAAGCACCTAAAAATGTGTTGAATGAAACAATGAATAAATTTTTAACACTGGTGAAACTTTAAATTAACTTTATCCAAATTAAAGATTTTCGCTATAGTGAATCTTTATCGTAGAGTGTCAATATAATTTAATTGAATGATTTGTGGGTTTAAATGTATTGCTTTTTGTGGACCCGGAGGGACTATTTGACTTCTTTATAAATCAATGACTTAGATGTAGTTGTTATTGAAATGGACAAAATATGAACAGAATTATTGAATTTTCCTTCAAAAACTAACATATTTTAAAGTGAAATATCATTTATCAATTTATCGAAAATAAATAATTATTATTGCCAATTATTTGAATTTATTTTTTCCTCGAAAGATTATGTATGTTTGTCCTTCTGAGTGCTATATCAATATCGTTTCCCCGAAGAGTTGTTTTCAATTCTTGGCTTGCTAGTAATTTTTCTACTCTATCTAGTTTAGCTATTAGCATAGAATTTGAATTTGCTCCTGCCATTTGAACTGTAGCAATTAATTGAGAATCGTTGAAAATCCATTCTCGGTTTCTGCCTCCCAAGCGTGAACCATCTCCAATAATAGCCATAGTCGGTTGGTCAATTCTACCACCAGTTGAAAAGCTAAGGATTGTTGATATTATTGGGTCTGTTATTGCCTTAACCGCCGCATTGATTGCTGTTGTTATTACGGGAATTGCAACAACATTTGCAGGGAAAGGCAAAGCTGATATATACTGCATTGTTCCGGGAGACAATACCAAATCCAAGATAAATGCTGAAGCCTTTGCTTGCAACATACCTGCAAGTTGTGAAAAGAATTTTCTCCAACTGTCTGCTGCAGCTTCCGGGTCGCCTGCGAATAGATTACTCAAACTATCGGTAACTGTTGTTTGAAG
>CAZCNL010000009.1:0-89028 GCA_964500435.1 uncultured Chloroherpeton sp.
TCTGCATCATCTTTATCCAATTTGTATTCCTCTATTGCTTTAATTTTTTCGGGCTCGTTTGCGAATATTCGTTTCAGTAATTCTAAAATTTTATCCATTTGCCAATCCTTTTTTTTACAAAACTATTGCTAACTATTTGAAATACAAGCACAAATGCGGGTTTGTCGTGTTTTTTACGCCGTTTGATTATAATTTTGCTTTTAGATTTTATTGATATTACTATTATGGATTTAGCCGATTTTAAATATTTATTAAGCCCAGCAGCCGAAACTTTGCTTGCTAAAGAAGGGAATTTTGCTAATTATTTAAATTATGCTATAACTTTTGTGAATGATGCCACCGGCTACAACTTCCTACCTTCGGATAGTTTTACTGCCGAAACCCAATGGCTTAAAACCCCACTTGCTTGGGTTATTGAATACCTTGTTGCTCGCAAAGTTGGCGGTGGTAGCCCGGATTATTGGCAGCAATGCTTAGATAATTATAACAAGGCTTTGGCGATTCTGGATAAACATAAAATCCAAAAGTCCCGCTCGTCGGCTAAAGCTATTTTAGGTTCTATAGAAAATACTTACGGTGATGTATGTCTTTAAGGGAATTGATTTCGGCATTTTTGGAAGTGCTGCGTAATTCTGCAACCACTATCGGAGTGCCCGCTACCAATATTAACTACGGCTCCTTTGGCATTATGCCGGCCGAAGCTCCTTTTGTTTGGGTTTATGCCGAACCCATCCCGCAGCCTTTCGGTTATAGCGGCATCGAAGACCTCCGCCGGGCCAAAATTACTGCTTTTTGCGGTGCATCATCCGACGACCAATTTAATTCCCAAATGCTTGCTTTGGAAATTGCCGAAAAATCACTCGTTGCATTGCTCGCCGAATATCCGGCTTTGCTTGAAAATGCCCAATATGGTTACGACCAAACATACGCCGATATTGCCGTTGCTTATATAGAATTTGAAGTTAGTTATATTATTAATGGAGTCGGACAATGAGACGTAAAGCACCTCAATTGACTTTGGCTAAAAGGCAGCAAATTGGTCGGTATAAAGAAAAATTCCCAACAGCTACTATTGCCGAAATATCCGAGCATTTTAATTGCTCGTACAACCAAGCCCGCAATGCTATTAATGATTACAAATCCGGCAAATTGCACCGTACCAAACCTCGTGCTAAATATAAATCCATCGAAGAAGTTAAAGAAAAATATACTCCTGACGAATTATTAGAACTGCAATTCCATAAATCCTTGGCTTATTTGGAAAAAGATGCCCAAATTGCTACCGACGAACGCATTAAATTGCTCGAAATGCTATTTTCGATGCGTCGGATTTTGCAAAATATCCGATTAGAAAGCCATATTAAACGGGTTGATGCTGGCGTAATTAAAGAGATTGTCCGCAAATTCGCCCCCGATGCAACCGACGAAAGTGTCATTAAAATTTATCTTGAGGCTGTTGAGCGATGGAAAGCCGGCCAATAAAAGAGTTTTCTCGATTCGATATCGTTATGAATCGATTTCGCCAAGAAATCGAAGATAAATCCCGCTTTTCTTCGGTCGCTCCTTTTGCCGATAACGATATCGCCCAAGATGAACGGCTCGAACGTTCGGCAAAAGATTTTTGGCAATTCGACCAAATCTATTTTCCAGAAGAAATGTATTCCGATGGCTATTCCGCTCCGTCTCGTTTCCATAAAGATATTATAAAGATTGCATCCAAACCCGGCATTCAAGTAATTCTTGGCCCCCGCAAGCACGGGAAAACCGCTACTGCCAAAAAGTATTTGGTTTGGCTTTTGCTCACCGGCAAAGTAAATTTTGGCGGAACTCTTTCCCAAACATTAACTACAAGCAGAAATATTTTAACTGATATTTTTTCTTTAATTGCCGATAATCGCCGTATTCTGCACGATTTTGCACCCGAATTCGACGAAGCAAACCAAGACCAACTTACTTTTTCGGTTCGAAGTGTCGATAAAAAAATTCGCCTTATGGCTTTTTCCGAAGGCCGTTCGGTGCGTGGTGCAACTCGATTGTTCGACCGCCCACAATTTATCTTGTGCGACGACTTGGAAACTCGTCAATCGCCTCTTGGACAAGAGCAAACCAATGCACGGCTGCGGATGCTTTCCGAAGCCTTCCATTCGCTTTCGTCCGATGGCACTATCTTGGTGCTGGGCAATAACTTCGACGAACGATGCGCTCTCAATAAATTGCTTAACGAACAAAAAGAAGGCATTCTGCCTAAGCATATAAAAGTTTTTGTATTCCAAGCTTGGGATGGACGCCGACCTCTCTGGGGTGAACGCTTCCCGGCAAAATCGGAAGACGCTCTCCGCTCGCTATTAAAGGTTAGCGACCAAGCCGAATGGTTAGCCGAATTCCAGCAAACGCCAACTGCTCCCGATGGCTTTATTTTTAACCGACTTAACCCATTGCCAACTTACTCGTCGTTGCCCGCCGATGCTCGTGGGGTGATTTATTGCGACCCAAATTTGGCTAAAAAAGGTAGGGGAGACGCTACCGCCATTGTTTCGCTGCTTTATTCACCAAGTCTCGATAAATATTATATCGAAATGCCTGTTTGTCGTTCGTTTTCTGATAGCAACGCCTTGCTCGATGCTATTTTAAAAATGCGTTCTAATCGCACTCGTGCTATAGGCTTCGATGGCCACGTTAATCAAGAAAGCACTTGGTCGAATAACGTGCGCAATTACTGCCGTATTAACAATTTGCCCTTCCCCCCGATTGCTTACTGCCGCTATAATACCGATGAGCTGGCCAAAAATATCCAAGGTGTGTGGAACGAGGGCAGAATCCTTTTGCCTGATTATATTTCTCAAACCGAGGATGGCAAACGCTTCCTTACGCAAGTATTTTCGTTTGCCGGTAAAAAAGCCAACCAAGCCGACGACGCTCCCGATGCCCTAATTTGTGCGTTCGAATTGCTCCACGAACGCCGTCTGGGCAAAAAAGTCGGCTTGCTGCAAAAAACTATCTCTGTGCTCGACTACTATAATTTTTAGATGGTATTATAATTTTTTAAAAGGCAATAAAATGAAATATCCAACACTACAGCAATATCAAACTGCAATAAAATATGCCGATAACGACGACCCCGCAACCCGTGATTCGTCCCTTTTGATGAATTATTTAACTTATTTTGCTAACTTCAACCCCCGAATCAAAGGCCATATAAAAACTCGTGAGGCAGCAATATCGTCCTGGAGTTGGATAATTAGCGCTCCCGATGGCACCCACCTTGATGTGTCAATGCAGTTGGCTCAATCCATTAATTCAATTGGTCGGGGAGTAGTTGCCGCATCGCTTTTTGGCTATTGGCTCGCCAAAATTGATTGGCAATTCGATTCCGTCTCTAATTCTTGGCTGCCCAAAATCGCTCCAATTAATCTTAAATTTGTTGAGCAAATCGACGAATCTACTTTTTTGCTTAAAGAACAAAACTCACGCACCGTTATCCCGCCCGACGATATGAATTACATTAGAATTTCCGACGGCACGGTTGTTGGTGGCGTTATGCGTTCTATTGGCGAACTTGAAATTTTGCGGCGAGATTCCATCTTTGAATGGGGTAACTACCTGAGAAAACTTAAAGGCTTAATTCAAGGCATCGACAAAGGTGCCGACGACGAAGAGCGACAAGTTGCCGCCAATGCTTTGCGTACTGCTATCGAAAATAACTATCTTCTTACCTCGGATATGATAGACTTTAAATTCCACAATATTGCCTCTACTGCGGGTTCTTCGTTCAAAGACTTTTTGGAGTTTATCAATAGTGCCGTCTCGGTTGCAATCTTGGGCCAAGCCAACACATCGGAATTGCCTTCGAAATCCGGAAGCCGTGCCGCTCTTGCGGTCCAAAAACTCATAACCGACGATATTATGTATAGCGATATCTCCACGCTCGAAAAGGTTGTCAATTCCCAATTGCTGCAATTCGACCATATCCTGCACTACGGCACCCCAACGCCCAACTACCGATTTAAAGTTATTTTGGACGAAACCGAAGATTTCGAAA
This sequence comes from uncultured Chloroherpeton sp., assembly GCA_964500435.1. Classification (GTDB taxonomy): domain Bacteria; phylum Bacteroidota; class Ignavibacteria; order Kapaibacteriales; family UBA2268; genus GWF2-33-9. The sequence goes on from CAZCNL010000009.1 coordinate 4,040, forward strand.
AAAACGCAATCATCATACGTGAGGCAATTTCGGCCGGCATCCCGCTTAAAAAAATAGAGGTTTACGAAAAATTAGGTCTAATAGTGCCGCAAGAAGGAGATGAAATATTACAGACAACAGCAGGATTTTAAATGCAAATTCCTCAAAATATATTGCAAAAATTATCAATTCGAGCTGTCGAATTAATTAACGAGCAAATTGCAAGAGGTGTGGACGCCGACGGCAAGTCTTACAAATATTCAACTCGCCCTTTTGCACGACCCGCAGGTGGAATTCCTCGTTTTAGCCAATTCGTTAAAAAAGCCGAAAAAGAAGGAAGGCTTCGGTTGTTTACAACAAAAAAGAATTCAAAATGGGTAGTATTTGCCAAAGGTTATGCCGATTATCGAAGACTAACCGGCAGAAACCCCGATGGTGACTTCTTAGAATTCACCGGTGAAATGCTTGCCTCAATGACCGGAATTGCACGACAGCCAAATCAAGTTATCGTTGGGTTTTCCTCCCAAAAAGCTGCAGAACGTGCCTTTTGGTTTAATGTGTCGGGTGTGGGCAAAAGTCGCAAATTATGGCGATTTTTAGGGCTAACTCCCGAAAATGAAAAAGTTTTAGTAGAATATGCTGCTGAATTGTTGGCTCGAAGTGTGGAATTGACAAAATCGGCAGTAGGTATATTTGATATAAAGCTTTAATATTATCCCAAACCCAACCAAAAAAAAACCCCGTAGGGGAGATGCTACAGGGTTTTGTGTTTTTGTTTTATTTCGCTTTTACCAATTAACCTTTCTCAGTTCCTCTTTGGTTATAGGTATTCTCTCGGTTAATTTGTTCGCTTCTTCTTCTGTTAAAAATCCTTTAATGTACAGAATGTCAATCCATCCGCAAGCATAAAATGCAGTTTCCCGGTTCCATTCGCCGTCTTTTTCGATTTCGCTTATTTTTTCAAGATAATCTTCGTAAAGTCCCATATTATACCTCTTTTAATGTATTTAAAATGCTGTTATATAAATATATTTTTTTGTTAATATAGTTTATCTTCCATTTTTTAATTGCTTTTATTTCTTCCTCTTCGTTGGGGTGTCCGTTGTGTGCAATTATCACAACGTCGGCTTGCTTGCTTCCTTTTCTTGCTAAATCTCTAAAAACTCCGCTCCTTTGCGATTCTGTTTGCTTTAGTTGCGTCGGCTTGCTATCAAAATAAATATCCGTGTCGCCTTCTTCTTTCCTTCCTCTCTGAGCATTTAGCTCTATTTTGCCAAAACTCGATAACTTTTCGGAAAGCATCTTTTCTTTTTGCATTACTGCTTTTGCTTGCTTTGTTCCTTTATTGTATTCGCTTTTCCACGAATCGTGAATCGCAACTCCGTTTTCTACATCGCCCGAAAATGCCACCCAGCGATGACGGCAATTATACCCTCCACAAAAGAACTCCACTGGCAAGCCTTGGCCGTTGTCCATCGCTCGAATATCCTCGATTGAATACACTTTGCCAATTCGCTCACGGCAAAATGGGCGAGATCCCATCGACGCCCCCGAATATCGAAAATAACGAACTCCATTTGCCAACGACCGCTCTATTGCTCCTTGACGAGCGATGCCAAGTCGAATTGTATTTTGCACCGTTCCGTAATGCTGCTCTTTCACCCGACCGAGCCGAGCAAGTCGCTCCTGAATTATTTTGCCATTTTCGCCCCGAGCTACCCCCCGGCGAACTATTTCGAATGCTTGCCTGTCGAACGAGCCTTTGATTTTGCCAACTTCATTTGTTAGTGATTGTATTGAACTTGCCGGCACAAAATGCGATTCTGTAAATTGCTCGACTTCCTTGCGAGTTTCATCTCGAATTGCTCGCTCAGCTTCCTTTTGCATCGCCTCGTCTATCCCCATCTTAAAAGCAATAATTGATACTTCGCTGCGCATCGCTCCTAATAATTCATCCGATGATTGCAAACCATCGGATGAATAAAGCGTGCGAATCAATTCTCGCACCCGGCGAATATATTCTTTGAACCTATCCATTTTCCTCCAGCAGTTTATCGGGCTCCCATTCAATATTGCTTTTGCCGTTTGGCAAAAGCGCAATTTTGCATATAATCTTAGTCTCAGTTAGATAGGCTGTTCCACAATTTGAGCATAGCACTTTGCGGACGTCGTAATTATCGCTATAAAACCATCTCTTTCTTTCAGGATTATATCTACGGTTTCGGACCACCTTTACTACATCAAATTTGTCAGAACTGCAGTTAGGACAAAACATCTTCGCCTCCTTCATTTATCAATTTGTCGAGTTTCGATACGATTTCAAGAAGCGCTTCTTTGACTTCATTAATTATCATACGATTAATTGCCGCAGAATATACTTTTTCGTATATCTCATCCCTTATCTTGCTCGCTTTCTTATTAAAGTCCTTATTAAACTCGATTAAATCATTCGCAGTCGATATCGAATGATAGATTGTAGCTCTATCCTGATGTAAATATGCCGCAATTTCTGCTTCTGAATATCCAAATTGTTTTGCGGTATGCGAAAATAATTTACGACCATCAACTAATTTTTGTAGGCGAGAACGCTTCGTTAATTCACCTTTTGCTAATCCTAAATTGCCTTCGGTTATCGATTGCAATACCCTTAAATTCATAACTCACCTTTAATAATATCAATTAATTTCTTTGTGTTGATTTCGTAGTCAACACCTCCGATATTAACCACTAAGCCCGCTATGTCGTCCTTGGTAATCGCTAATCCAAGACGGTCGCCTTCGGATTCGGCAAAATATTCGACCACAGAATATCCTTCGACGTATTTTGTTTTGGCGATTCGCTCCCGGCGAGCTTCGTCGGGCACGCTTATGCGAACCGCAATGCTGGGTCGGCTTTGCTCGGCTCGCTTTTGTGCTTCTTGCATCTTTTGGGCGGGCGTCGCTTTTTCGTGCGTTGCCTTCTTTTGCTCCTTCTTACCAAATCTCTTTGCTTTGATTTTTTCGAGTTCCACCCGGATTTGCTTTACTGTGTCCTTGATTTGCTTCACTGCTTCGTTTAGCGATGCTTCTTCGGCTTCGTATTTCTTTACCATTTGCTCGTGAAATGCCATAAATTCTTGCACCGAACTTTCTGCCAGCCCGTCCCGGCGGAATTCATCCACTACGTCCTGCAACCAGTCTACGTTGTAGAGAATGTTAAGATAAGTTTGCTCGTATTCGCTATACCCAGTTATTTCTTTTAAAATTTCATAACTATCTAACCTTGTTTCTTCATCAATTTTGTCTTTAATTCCGAACTTAACGAGAATTCTCGCTAAGTGCTCATTTTCAAAAATTGTGCCTGCGTAAGCCCCTTGTTTTTTACGGACTTGCGAAACTTGGCACAATATTTGCTTGTAGTGCAAAAATTCCCTTATTCTTTGCCCATTTGTTTTCTCTCGATGCATGTTCGAAACCAAAAAATCCAACTCTATTATCTCGGAATTTTCATATTTTTTTACTATGCACGGAACCTCGTCCAAGCCCGCAAGTTCGGCTGCCAATCGGCGACGATGACCCGAAACGATGGTGAATGTGCCGTCGTCATTTTGGTGCACTATTAACGGCGTGATTATGCCTCGGTCTTTCACCGAAGCTACAAATTCTTTTTCTACAAAGATTTCGCCATAAATTTCCACTTGCTTTGGGTGGTTGATTAATTTTTCAATCTTTATATTTTGTATTTGCTCCATTTTTTTCTCCTTTTTTAATCCTTCGGAAGGTACTGCAACCTTCCGAAGGCTTGGGTTTGTTAGTTGGCTAAATAAGTTTTTTCGAATTGCACCGAATACGAAGTTTTGATTTCCACGGCTTTGCGAATTATTTCTTTATGTTTGTAATCTCCCTCCCAAAGTAAATTGCGTAATGCAGCAGTAGGCGAATAAGTTGTTTTTTCGGCTACAAACACGGGATATTCGTCGCCGTAAATTCGCTTTAGTTCGGGTATGCTCTCGGGCTTAACCGAATAATTGTTCGTCGTTTTGAATATCGCCGCTCCTGCTGTTGTTACCAATCTTTGCTCGCTCTTGTGTTCGCCGAAGTATACTTTGATTTCTTCTTTGATAGCATCCAATTCCTCCTTTAGTTCTTTAATTTCGTCATCCAATGCAATTGCTTTGCGAATTTTTTCTTCCCATTGCTTGCTGCTTGCCTTGCTTCCGATTTTTTCGGCCGCTGTTTGTTTTGTTCCTTTCATTTTAATTACTCCTTATTTGTTTTAAATATTGGCTTTCGCCGTTGTTTTTTATATTCTTATTAAAAAGTTGATTGTGTATCGCAGAATATCGGGTTATCAAATATTTTACTTCTTGCTTGCTCAAGCGCTCATAATACATCGCTCTTGGATTTTTTACCATTTTGCGAAATTTCCCTTCAATTAAAAATTGATTTGAATGCGGATTAATCCACTCCTCGAATAACCGCCTAATTAAATAAGATGGTATTGTTTGCCCATTTTCGTAAAAATTGCGCTCCAAAAATTGCCGCAAATCCTCACCCGACAATGTTACCCTCGAAGCCGTATCATAGTATTCCCATTCAGTCATGTTTGCATAAACTAATGCTGTTATTATTGCGTAATATTTCAAAGTGTTAAGCATGCTCGCCGAAGCATATTCTCTCTTTTGGTCAGGATATTTATCTAATATTTCAATTAATTTTGTGAGTTCTTCCGCTGTCATCTTGTCGTATAGTTTCCCACAAAATTCGTTGGTAGTGTAATCTCGTAATGCTTTTACTGCTTCGGCATCGTGCTGCCAATCAGGATGAACCTTCCGACGGCAAGCATTGTACAATTCTTTGTATAATGCCAATAAATCTTTCGTTTTAATTATTTCCATCTTTCAAATTCCTCAATTTTTGGCACTATTGTTGTTGATAATATTTTTGTTTCTCTTCAATAGGTGATAAAATGTATGAAGAATTTTACCAATTGCTGCTTTTTTATGCTCAAAGAAAGCATGAATTCGGCTTCGATTTAAACGATGTTTCCATCGCTTTGCAATTTGAAACTTATTTTGAATTAAAAATGACAAACCATTTGTTGATGCAGTTCTTAATCCCAAAAGAGATGGATAAAAAGAAGTTTCTTGATTTCTATTACGAACGTCTTTATGAGTTGCGAAAAGATGTTTTTCGTAATGTCCACGACGAGCCTTCACCAGCTGACCAGATAATAGACAATGCGAAAGAGATGATGCAAAATGCGGCTGATTACTTCTCGAAGAAAAACAGGCGTCGTAAGCAATAAAAAACTTTTCGCTTAATTCTTTTAATGGATATCGTGGTATTGGCGTTTTCATAGCGTCACCTCGGGTTTGTTCCCATCTTTCAAATTCCTTAATTTTTCGCTCAATGTTTTGCCTGGCAATTCGGCCAATGCCATTTCCAATGCTCCATTGTAAGAAGATGTTGCTTCGGTTTGCAATTTCTGTAATAGTTTCCGTTCACTCTTCATCCGTTTTAGTTGTCGAGCCTCTTCGCTTTCGTTGATTTTGGATTTCAATTGTGAAATCTCTTTCTCCAATCGTTGCAATCTTGCTGCTGTTGCCGATATTCGCCCTTCGGCAAAGCGGAGTGTTTGCATTTGTGCCTCGTTCAACCGAATTTTTTCGATCGGCAAATCAATATTTGCAGGCACAATTGCCGTTGTGTTGATTAATTCATTTTTTCGAGGTCGTGCCATAGTTCCTCCGTTTATTTTTAAAAAAGGTTAATTAAATTATCTAATTCATCCAACTCTTCGGAAGGCTTTGGCTCTTCCAAAGATTCTAATTCCGCAGAATAATCTGGCAACTCTATCCGTTCTTCTCGCTTTTCTTGCCCCAAAGTTGCCCCTTCGGTCCCGTCTATCAACTTATTCCTCACCACCAATTCGCCTCCTATCAATTCCTGCGTCGTCTCCTTCACCTCCTTGTTCAATTTCTTTCGAATGTTAGTCGAAATTCTGCGTTTTTCCAAATCCGCTACAGTGCGGATAAATGCGTCGTGGGCTAATCCTACAAACCACAAGCTATCCCGCTCGGGTGTGCGTGGGTCGGGGTCGTTCGGCTGCCATTCTTTCATTATTATGCCTTTGTTCTCGTGAATTACTACTTTCACCTTCTTTCCAACTAAAGATAAATCCAGCCACTCGCTTTGGAAATTATAAGTTCGCCCCGCCTCGGTTACCACTGCCGACCCCAGATTGGCTTTCACTTCGTGCTTTATGCCCATTGCATATAGTGCGTAATAAATTGCATTGCTGGGCAATTCGTTGCATTTTTGATGTGGCTCGACCACTTTTTGTGTATCCTCGGGCAACGCTAAATGATGCTTTGCAATCCGCCCGCCATAATATCGCCAAAGATTTGCTAAATTGTTTTCTAATCCTTTCGACCGCAAATGCGCCAGTTTTGGCTGCGGATGCCATAATTCTTGGTTATATAACCAGTTCAAAAATCCTGCAAAAGCAACTTCTTTGGCATATCGCATCGATACCGCTTTGGTGGGCGTGCTGCCTAATTCGTGTTCCACCGCACGGCTATCACGGGTGCCAATATAACTACCTGCTAACTCTTCGTAGCAGAACCTGTCGAACATCTCGAACCAACGCTCGTGTTGCGCCTTTATCGGGTAGCGGGGTATTTTGGCTATCGGGTAAATGCAAGGGCTCGTTTGTCCCCAGAATAATTTTTTACGGAATTCGTTATTTTCCATTTCGTAAAGCTCCGAAGGAGTGTACCACGAACGCACCAATGCTTGAATTTCCTTGCTGCGGAACGCTGCTCCATTGTCAAATACTATTCCTAACGGTGGTTTTCCGTGGATTTGAACGCAATTCCATAGAATGCGTGCCGTATCCTCAATTGTTTCTCCTTTCTCCAACCAATCCATATAAAGTGGCATAGCCGTTACTCCGTCGAGTATCATCATAAAGCTCATTGCTCTCGGTTTGCCGTCGTCGTCTATCCACGCATTGAATTGAGTGGCATCTATCGACCATATTAACCCAGCCCCGTAGCCTTCGCCAATCAATCCTGCATCTTCGAATAGCGATATATAGTCCCAGCGATTGGTCGGCAACGATGCATTGAATTTGTTCTTGCGATGAGCCTCGTCCCACCGTAAATACCAGTTTTCCGAATGTGCGTAACCCAAAAAGTGGTTAGTTTTTCGCATCACCCGGTGCATATAAAAGTAAAGCGAAAATGATTGCGGCGTATGGTGCGCAGCTTCTCTTTCTATAAATTGCCAAAGCTCGGCAACTGCTGCTTCCACGCAGCGAAAAATATTATCCCGCCTCGCTTGCTCCAAATACAACCTTAAAGTAAGCGATTTAAGCTTTGCTTCCAGTTCTTCCGAAATCACCCTTGGTTTTCCAATCGAGCTATTTCTAGCACGCTTTCGTTTCAATTCTGCCGTAGGTTCTTCCTCGGGCTCGGGAGTCATTATTATTTTTTCGGGCTTCAACCCGAATTCTCTCAGCACCTCGGCGGAATAATATTTGCGAGGGCGGCCGCCGTACGAGGCTTTTTTTGCCTCGTAGTGGGATAAAATCTGCCGCTTTTTGAGAACCGCTTGCCGGGTAATCCCTAACTTGTCGGCTATTTCTTCAATCGTTAGGAACATACCTCCAACTCCCGCTTGATTTTGGCAATAATTTGCTTGCGCTCTTTAATTTTCTCGGCGAGCAATGCAAGTATGCGGGGGTTGCGGTCTCGGTAAATTGCGTTCCATATCGCCTGCGGGGTAACTCCTTGCTCAGCGGCAATTTCGGTGATAATTCCTCGATAAGGATTTTTATTGATTTTATTACGAAATAATTTCATAATTTTGAAAAGTTTAAAAATTGTTTAGATTACAAATGCAAATATAAAGTATTTACTTTAAATATGCAAATTTTTACCAAGTTTTTACTTTATTTTTTATGGATGATGAAAAATTTAATATTGGAAAGCGATTAGGTGGGGAAATTTTGCGAAGATATAAAAGCAAGAGAGAATTTGCACTAAGTATAGGCGTTTCTCCTCAGGCATTGCAGGATTATTTGAATGGGAAAACAATTCCCGGCAGGTCGATGCTGGAGAAATTCAAGAAAGCGGGGCTGGACACCAATTACATACTTTACGGAGAAAAAGAGGGGGAAGCGAGCGAGCAGCTCGCATCGGACGAGGAGCAAAGACGAGAGATAGAGCATTTACGAGGGGAGATAGAGAAGTTAAAGCACGAGTTGGCAAAGCGGGAGGGTCAGATAGAGCTGCTAAAGAGTATGCTTCGGGAATAAGAGCGAGCTAAAGGGGTGATGTTATTGTGCTTAAGGGCGCTGGTGAACCAAAATTAAAAGAAAAAGTTTGAGCAGATTAACACAATAAGGGTTGCAAAAGTTGCAAAAGTCAAAACGAAGAATTAACACAATAAGGGTTGCAAAAGTTGCAAAAGTGGGGTTGCAAAAGTTGCAAAAGTTGCAAAAGTGGGTACAACAGAAGAGGGTATAAGATATCGGCAAATTTTCTTATAACTATAGCAAATAAAAGCATTTGTAGAATAATTCGGCGAGCATAAATATACCAATTTTGATTTGCTGTTACAGTTCCCAGCCATCTAATTGTGTTAATAGCACTTCCCTAGATATAGTTTAATGCTTATGCCGTTTCTAGCTTTTTGTGTTAATTAACAATTTGATGAATTAATGCTATTAGGTATATTATCCCAATTTATTGTATAATCATCAAAACCGGCCTCTATCCAGGAAAAATTAATAGTATAATATGAATGCGTCCCAACTCCTTTATCAGGATACTGCCAATATTTCATAACTTGTCCCATCGCAATAGCTACACACCCCGCCACAGCTCGCTGTTGAGTTTTACTATCAATTGGGCAAAAATCGTTATAAAATGGTGCTTGATTCCATTTTGACTCTGTTAATGGTTGTACTGAATTTAAATTATCTTCTTGAATTTTTAATTCATTATTTTTTTTATTAGAATTTAATAATTGATCCCATTGTTTTTGTACTTCATAACTTGGATGTAAATTATTTTTTCTAATATTTTCAATTTCCTGTACATAAATTTCAAGAAAATAATTTACGTCAGGAGGTATATTATTAACATCAATTTTGTTTTCAAGTGAATATGCAAGTATGGGTTGAACTGCATCATCTCCTGAAACAATTAAAAAGCCTCCTTCTGATTTTTCAAATATGTAAATAAGTTCATTTAAAGGGTCAGAAGATTGAATATAATTATATAATTTGCCTTTTTTTTCAAGAATACGATAATTATTATAGTCATCTTGGTTGTGAGTTAACAAGAAATTTTTAACAACTTTTTGTGCAGTTTCCTGAGAAATTGGTTTGCTGTATGTAAAATTAAAAGAACATAATACCACTAATAATAATAATAAAAACCAATATTTCATTTTTTTTCCTTTTGTTTTTTTAATTTCCAAAATCTTACTAAAAATAAAAGACACTTAAATTAATTGAAAAGTTACACTATTTTGTATAATTTTATTAATTAGTAATTTTTTAAATAAAAAAGAAAATGCCTGACAAATAAAAATTGTCAGACATTTAAAAAAAAATTCAATCTTTTTCATCCCTTAATGCTTTCTCACCATAATTAACATTTTAATATTTAATACGGCGAAACGATAAAGCTGCCATAATAAATTAATTCGAAAATGTTTTGTCAACTTTGTTGGTCTTGTCGTATAAAATTCTTGTTCAAATGGTCTCATATATTTCATTTTTCACCTTTTACTTTTTATTTAACTTATTGTAATTATTATTCTGGAATTAAGAACCAAAATGGATTTGCCTTTGCTTTATAAATAAATCCAAAATGAAGTAAATATTTAATCCAATGACCTGCTAAACCAACTTCGCCTGTTGTGTACTTCAAATCACGACCAGTTTCGGGAAATCTTTCGAAATCCGGTACAATTGGGTAAACAGTCATCGACGCAGCGCTGCCGTTCCATAAACTTGAACCAACAGAGGCTAAGCAAGCCGCCCCCATATTGGTAAGTGAAGCAGAATGTTTTGGTTTATCAGTTTTTCCTTTAATCATATCTACAATATTGAAAGTCACAATTCTCGCCATAGTTCCCGATGGCATTCCTGTTCGAGGTGGTGTCGGAAATATTGGTGTGCCATTAGGGCTAAATTGTGGCTTCGATATTGAATGAGGTGGTGCAAAGGCAATTCCCACAGCAAATATATTAGAATATTTTGGGCTATTGTAATATTTTGGCCAATCCGATGCTTTCCATTCTTCAAATTTTTTGGGTGTATAGTCTGCATCTACTTTCATTAAACCATTGGGTGCAAAGAGTTCGCTCGTAATATCATTATTTGATTTATCGTAAGCTTTCAATCCAACTCCAGCAAACGGAGGAATCAACATTGCGAAATCATAGCTTTCCTCTTTAATTTCTCCATTCAAATTTTCATAAATGATTTTCTTAGGTTCAATTTCTTTTACGTGAGATCGAGTTATCCAACTTATTTCTCTTTCTGCGAAAATTGATTCTGTAAATACTTTAGTATTTGTGATATAACCTCCTCTCACAATGTGCATACTACCCATTCCTAAGTCACCAACTTCGTATTCATTTGTTAACCAGACAATTTCAGCACGGTCACGTACTTTTGCTTTTCGAAGAACAAAATCAACATTCATAATATATTCAAAAGCAGCGCCTTGGCAAGTTGCAGATCCATGTCCTGTACCAATAACAAACTTCTTCTTATCACCTTTTTTCATTTGTTGGACAAGTTCTTGTAGAGATGAATTGGTTGCAACAGCATGGTCTGCGGTGCATACAGAATGAGTATATCCATCGTGTGGTCCTAATCCTTTTGTAGCTCCAAAATTCAACTTTGGACCTGTTGCATTAATTAAGTAATCATAATGCACTTTGGCAGTTTGACCAACTTTTGAAGGGTCGGTATACTCAATTGTAACATAAGGCATTGAATTCTCTGCATCTCCTTCTGGATGAATGCTTACAGCCTTCGCCTGGTGATGCGTAATTCCTTGCTTTTTGAAAACAGGGGCTAATGGAAATACGACTTGCTCCTTTTTCATAGCACCAATTCCTACCCATATATTTGAAGGAATCCAGTTATAGTGTGAATTTGGAGCAACAACAATTACTTCGTGGTCTTTACTTAATTGTCTTCTTGCATGCAATGCTGCTGTTTGCCCAGCAACACCAGCGCCTAAGATAAGTAATTTTGCCATAAATTTACCCCGGATTTATTAATTAGATAAAAATTTTGAAATTTTTTATTTAATATTTCTAAGTAGTAATTTAAGAAAAAAAATTAAATTTTCCAAATATTCCTGTAATTTATTTTCATTATTTAATTATTTATTTACATTATTTGAATAATTATATTCTTATTATTAATTTTGCTGCAAAAGATTAATAAAAAAATGAAGATTAACGCATATTTTAGTCCAATTTTAAAAGAAGAAGAAAGGCAATTTGATAAATCAATAATAATTATGGTTGACGTTTTACGAGCAAGTACAACTGTATGCGCTGCTCTTTATAATGGTGCAAAGGAAATTATCCCGACAATAAGTTCCGAACAAGCTATGAAGATTTATTCCGATTTAGACCGTTCCGTTAGATTTATTGGTGGCGAAAAAAATGCAATAAAACCAAGTGGATTTGATGCTGGTAATTCCCCTTCTGATTATACTTCCGAAAAATGTCAAGGAAAAACTATAATTCTAACTACTTCAAATGGAGCAAAACTATTTACTCAATTTAAAGATGCAAAGATAAGGATTGTTGCATCGTTTGCTAATTTTTCCGTTGTGCTAAAAAAAATAAATCAATTGCTTGCTGAGAATTTTGAAAAGCATAATTTTGATTATTTAGAATTTTTCTGTGCCGGAAATCATGGATTGTTTTCTTATGAAGATTCTCTTTGCATTGGTGGTTTGATTCAAAACATTGTTGAAAATAACGATGATGATTTCGACTTGAACGACTCTGCTGATGCCGCACGTAATTTATATGATTATCACAAAGATAATCTTTTTGATTTTTTAAAAAATTCTGACCACTCAAAAAGATTAATTAATTTAGGTTTTCAATCTGATTTAGACACTTGCTTTACTTTCGATAATTTTCCAATTTTACCAATAATCGAAGGTATAAGCATAAAAAAATCAATAATTTAAAAATTTTTCTTATATTTGAATTTTGCAGCAAGAAGGAAAAGAAAAATGAGTGAAGAAATTCATAATTCTTCCAATTCAGAAGTAAATCAAATTGAAAATCAAACTAAATTAATCAATAAGAAATTTAAATTTCACATTAAAAGTATTGCTATACTTGTTATTATTGCATCCTTCTTCTTTATTCTTTCAATTGTTTCTTATACTCGTTCAGATATAAGCGAATCTAATGTAAGTTTCAAAGATTTATATGGATTAATTGATAAAAACCCTGAAATACTTGCTCGGCAAGCAGTTACAAAGAACTGGTTAGGACTTCTCGGTGCATTCTTTTCCGATCATTTAATTAATGGAACATTTGGCTATCCTGTTGTTATTTTATTTGCATTGCTTATTTACGTTTTTATAGATATTTATAAATATTCAACTTTAACTCCTAAAAAGGTAAAAAATACTTTATTCTTTTTGATTTTAATGCTGTTTCTTTCTGGCTTTTTGTCAACACTCCAAAGATTTACTTGGCTGGGAGTAGTTCCCTACGAATGGGGCGGACTGGTTGGTTATTTTCTATCTACAATTTTAGCTTCTTTCCTCGGAGATTTTGGTGCTTTCTTCTTGTTTTTACTTGCTCTTTTCTTTACAATTTTCTATAAATTGAATTTCAAAATTTCGGATATAATTAAATACATTTCTTTGCAAATCAATGAATTCTTTTCGAAAAAGCCGGAAAAACAAGAAAATGAAAACCAGAATGATATTTCAAATGAAACAATTGATGAAGCGAAGATGCCAGTAGATTTACCTGACGATGATTTAGAAATCCCCGACAATGAAGATAAATTTACGCCACAAAGTGTATTGAAGAAAGAAATTCCAGATTGTAATATAAACAATCAATCTATAAAAGATATCCCAATTTCGCAAACGAATATTCCAAGAGGTACTTATCAATTTGATCAAACTCACGAAAGTGAGAATCCTTTTAAAAAATCCTTAAACATAACTTTTAATCAATCATCTTCTGAAAAAAAAGGTACAGAAACAAATAAATTTATTCCTAAAATTCAATCATTAGATCCTAATAAAATTGCCGTCAGTAATCCAGAAATTCAAAAAGAATTACAAGAAGAATCTCAATTCAATCCTTTTATTCCGAATACCCAAAAAGAAAATTTCAAAGATAATTGGGATGAAAATGAAAATGAAATTATAGAAACTAACGAAAAAAATATTAAAGAAGAAAACCAACCAACATTGCAAAATAAAGTAGATATTGACGAAGTTACAGAAAACAAGATTAATAACCAAGAATTAGAAGAGTTAAATAAAGAAAACAATTTAAAAATTGATAAGACATTCATTCCAACTTTAGAAAAAAATAGTGTCCAAGAGCAATTCGATAAACCTCTTAAAGTTGAAATTATTGATAATTCATCTAAAACACAACCACTGAAATCATTGATTTATTCTGATCAATGGGATGAAAAAATTAATTTTACTTTTCCAAAATTAGATTTTTTAATTTTACAGAAATCTCAAAACATAGTTGATAAATCAGAATTAGAACTAAATGGACGAATCCTTCAAGAAAAATTAGAAACTTTCAAAATTTATATTGACAATTTATCAATAACGCCAGGACCAGTTGTAACACAGTACGAATTTGTACCCGCTCCCGGAATTAAGATTAGTCGAATTGAATCCCTCGCTGATGATCTGGCAATGGCTTTAAAAGCTAAAGGAATTAGAATAATCGCTCCAATTCCCGGGAAAGGTACCGTCGGTGTTGAGATTCCTAATTCGAATCCTCAAATTGTAAGATTCAGTGAAATTGTATCTTCAGATAAATTCCAAAATTCAGATGCACGTTTACCTTTGGCTTTAGGTAAAACAATCAATGGAGAAGTTTTCATTGAAGATTTAACTAAAATGCCTCATCTTTTAATTGCTGGATCTACTGGTTCAGGAAAAAGCGTTGGTATTAATACAATCATCAACTCATTATTATATAAAAAACATCCTTCTGAACTCAAATTTGTTATAATTGACCCAAAGAAAGTTGAACTCGCACAATATTCGCAATTAAGTCAACATTATTTGGCAACATCACCCGATATAGATGATTTGATAGTTACTAACCCAAAAGATGCCGTTTCAATTTTGAAATCGGCTGTTTTGGAAATGGAAAATCGCTACGATATTCTTGCTGATGCTGGACAAAGAAATATAAGCGATTACAATAAAAAAGTAAAAGAAGGCAATATCCGTGAAAGTGAAAAAATGCAACATCATCCAATGCCATATATTGTAGTCATAATCGATGAATTGGCTGATTTGATGCTTACTGCTTCGAAAGAAATTGAAGAACCAATAACTCGATTAGCTCAAATGGCTCGTGCAGTCGGTATTCATTTAATTGTTGCCACTCAAAGACCTTCGGTCGATGTAATTACCGGGTTGATTAAAGCAAACTTTCCCGCCCGTGTCGCTTATTTAGTTGCTTCGAAAATTGATTCAAGAACAATATTAGACCAACAAGGTGCCGAACAACTCTTGGGAAATGGTGATATGTTGATTTTGCCGCCAGGTTCTCCTAAACCTATTCGTGTTCAAAATGCTTTCATTTCAACTGATGAAGTTGAAAAAATTTGTAATTTTATTGGAAATCAAGAAGGTTATTCGGAACCATATTTATTGCCAAGTTCAGAAGAAGAATCCAATAATTTAAAAGATATCGATCCAAGTGATAGAGACCCACTTTTCGAAGATGCCGCACGGTTGATAATTAATATGCAACAAGCGTCGGTTTCGATGTTGCAAAGAAAAATGAAAATTGGATATGCACGTGCAGGTCGAATTATGGATGAATTAGAAGCTGCTGGCATTGTCGGATCATCGAAAGGTAGTAAATCACGTGAAGTTTTGCTTGATAGCGAAAGTCAATTAGAAGCTTATCTGTAAAGGTCTTATGGAAAATTATGATTGGTTATTTATAGGACTTGGTAACCCCAAACCTGAGTATTTTAAAAACCGACACAACATCGGGTGGAGCGTAATTACCAAATTTATGCAAAAAAATAATTTAGATTTTTTCGAGAAAACTCGTACTTATAAAATTGCAAATATTCGGATAGCTAATAATAACATACTTCTTGCCTTACCATTAACTTATATGAATTTGTCAGGTGAAGCAGCATTAAAATTAATATCAAAATATAAAATTCCAATTGAAAAACTAGTTATTTTAGTCGATGAATATAATTTCCCGCTTGGAAAAATTCATCTCAAACAAGGTGGCAGCGATGGTGGACACAATGGTGTTGCATCAATAATTGAAAAGTTAAATAATCCAAATTTTATTAGATTGAGGCTTGGAATCGGTAAAAATTTTGGTCCGGGTGAATTAGTTGACTACGTATTATCAGATTTCAATAATGATGAATTTGAAGCTGTTGAAATTATGCAATCTAAGGCTATTGATGCAATTAATCATTTAGTTGCAAAAGGTTATTCGAGAGCTGCTTCGGATATTAATTCAGGTAAATTATGGCTACCAAATCCCCTAAATTCAAGCGGCGAATTAATTACAAAAAATATTATAAAGGAAAATAATTGTAACTAAGTAAATTTTATAAAAAAAGGCTGCTTCGAAAAGCAGCCATAATTATTATCTAAAAACAAAATAAAAGGAGATATTTTATTTTTTCCATTTCATCCAAACTGCTTTATTGATATCGCTTGCTTCAGCACCCATTTCCCATTTACCTACTTCGAGATTATCAAGCCAATCAAGGAATTTATGTACATTTTCGCCTGCAAATATTGCGCCGTGTTGTGGTGCTAAAATTGAAGGATTTATTGTTCTAACACGTCGAACCCATTGTCTCAAAGCTGTTTGCGACGGCATCCAACGTAAATGGAATTTTTCCATATACTTTATATGAGTAGTAAAGTCTTCAACAAATAATGGATAATCTTCAGGAATAAGAGCCGCTCCGATATCTCCGGTAAATAAAATGTTTGCTTTTGGGTCATAAACAGAAAAATTACCTGATGAGTGGCAATAATGAGCTGGTACTAAGTAAACATTTGAACCATTTTCCCCTATTTTTAATTCCATTCCTTCATCTGGAATTGGATGTAATATGAAATCTGTTCCCATTCCAAAATGACTTATGAATCCTGTCCAAACCCATGAACAGTATATTTTTATATGTTTAGCTAAATCCAACCACATTGCAAGCGATGAAGAAATATCTGGGTCTTGGTGAGAAGCAAAAATTACTTTAATTTGTTCTATTGAAACATATTTTGTGATTTCAGCAAGAACACTTGGAAAAATTTCAATTCCACCTGGATCCAACAACATTGCTTCTCCATTGCTGATTATCATAAATTCGTTTGTGTCGATTACTTCATTTTTCTTAGTAGTATCTCGACCAAGCACAACCCATTTGTGATCACCTGATTCGAAAATTATTTCACTTTTCATAAATTCTCTCTTTTATTATTTACTGATATTTCTTTATTTAATTAATTAACTCTTGAATTTGAGACCATCACACTTTTCAAAATATTTTCTGCATCTTTAATAGAATTCAACATAGCGTCGAGATTTGTATCAAGCCTGGAAACGATATTTCGAATATTTGTTACGAGAGCTTGAAAACTTTGTTGATCTGTTGTTAAATAAGAAGATTCTATCAAAATATTTGAACCCATATAATTAGCTATAAAACCATTCCGTTTCAAATTTTGGATTTTTGCCTCGGCTTTATTGAGTAAATCTAATGATTTATCAAGCATTACATTAGTTTTTTCTGAAATTCCAATATTAACTTTTGCAATTTGGTCAATGTTCATTTTTTCGATTTCATCGGTTTTTACAAGTAATTCATTTTTCGAAAGTGTTGCAAGCTCACGCATATTTAGCAGTTTGAAATCAGTTGATCGAAAACTGCTATTGGAGGCTATTAAAACTCTATCTAACGAAATCCCCAATGAATTTGAGTAAAATAAAAATCGAATAATTGCGATTAATGATATTGTCAGTTGCCTTGCTAAATTAGTAGTTATTTGCTCCAAATCTTCAAGCTCTGGAGCAATTTGTACGGGCAAGTCGGATAAAAAGCCCGACAATGTGATTAAAGATTGACCTTGAGCTGACCCTATTTTACCTGCTTGAACTATACCATTGACAGCAAGCAATTTTAAATCCAAACTAATGCCTTTTAGTGCTCTTGCATTATTTAATATTTCCACTCCAAGTTGGAAAACTCTTGATATGTCTTCCCGATATTTTGATAATTGTTGGCTCATAATTTCAATATTTAAAAATATAATTTAATAATTTTTATCGGAATTTCAATCATTTTTTTTAGTAAAATAAGAAATTTTTGTTATTCCAAAAGTTTTTTCTTTTATTTTTATATAATTTTTATTTGCAATTGGATTTATTTTATTTGCTGTTTCGAATAAAATTACACCATTTTTGTTTAAAATATCATTAATACAAATTAAATCGAGAGTTTCATAAAATGAATTTTCATTATAAGGTGGGTCTGCAAATATTATATCATATTTTTTTGTTGTTTTTTTTAAAAAATTCAAAACATCAGATTTAATTATCTCTGTTTGCTCTTGAGGAATTCGGAGTAAAGTGAGATTTGATTTTAATAATGAAAGTGATTTAGTCGAATTATCTACAAAAGTTGCAAACGAAGCACCTCTGCTTAATGCTTCAATACCAAGTGCGCCAGTTCCTGCAAATAAATCAAGTATTTCTGTATTTTCAATGTCTATTAAATTTGTTAAAGTGTTGAATAACGATTCTCGAACTATATCAGTAGTTGGGCGAATTCCATCTGGAATTTTTGGATTTAACACACGTCCACCATATAGCCCCGAGATTATTCGCATTTTCTATTTTGAAGTTAAATTATAACAGATTGGAAAAAATTCGGCAAAGTGCCACCGATACAAGCGGGATATATTTGCATTGTCCTTGATGCATATTCACGTTCCCTTTTGCCCAAGTTGGTCTTTATCATTCTAAAAGCGTTTAACCGTTTTCCTTCTACTCCAAATAACATCGCAATTTCCCAAACTGAAAGTAAAATCGACTTTGTCAAATCCGAACCGTAAAAGAACAACCCTGCTGATAAGTCATCGATTATTTCATCTGTTACTTTGCCTAATTCTTTTTCTAATATTTCGGGGATTTCGCTTTCATTGGAATAATTTAACAAACTGTAATAAACCATTTGACTGTTTGATAAAACACAAAAGTCAATAAAATTGTTTTGAATTCCAATTATTGCGGCGTTCTTTTGTTGAAATTCGGGATAATTATACAAAAAAGCATTTGCAGCAGCAATTTGACTGACATATTTCATTTTTATTGGTGCATTATATTTTTGCATAAGTTGCTGGAATAATTCCAAATCGTGTTTTTGATAAATAATTGCTAACTGGTTTGCGTCGCCTTTTTTATTTGTTCCCATCTGAACAACTTGGATTTCGAAATCATTTATATTTAATTTTGGATATGCACGTTTTAATTCGAGGCTAATCAGATCAAGGATTTCTTCTTTTTTCATTCTCACTTTACCAGGCAATTGACTTGTCATTATTGCATCTGCTGGAAAAACCAGATTAATCATATCAGATTCTATATCAAAATTATTAAGAACTGATTCAATTTCATCGAAACCTTCGACTTCCTCATTTGAATGTATTGCATCCAAATCAATAGGATTATTTGTAGAGTTAAAATACTCTAACTCTAAGCCATCGTTTTTATTTTGAACTTTTGTAATATAGGTTCTATCAGTATTAAAAAACAATGATATTACTTTTTTCATATTTCTTTTTGAATTTTATGAAAATTAAGAAATTTTTTTGATAAACAATTTATCTAGTTAATTTTTGATTATTTTTCAGAAGATTGGTATTTGTTGAAAATATCAAGAGTTTTTGGAATTGTAAAATAAAATGTAGAGCCTTCATTTTGCTTGCTTTCAACCCAAATTTCTCCATTATGTTTAATAATGAAATCTTTCACAATTAATAAGCCAAGTCCTGTTCCCTTTTCACCTTCAGTTCCTACAGTGGTATATGTATGTGAAACTTTGAATAATTTATCAATTTTATCAGATGGAATTCCTATTCCTGTATCTTGAATAGAAACCATTATAAAATCTGGATTTTTTGGATATTCTTTGGCACTAATTGTTATTGTCCCGCCCGCTGGTGTAAATTTAATTGCATTTGTAATTAAATTTCGGATCACTGTGTTAATCATATTTGCATCAAAATAACAAAATGTATTCTCTTCAACACTATCCACTAAATTTATAGATTTTCTCCTTGCAAGGGGAACAAGCATATTAATATTTTGAATTACAAGTAATTTCAAATCTTGCAAAAATGGCTCGAAATCTATTTTCCCACGCTGCGAACGTGACCAAGTTAGCAAACTCATTAATAAATCAAGCACATTAGCAGAACTTAATTTTAATTCTTGCAAAATTTCTTCTTTTTCCTCTTCTGTAAAATCTTTTATGTTTTCTGCAAAGACATAAATCATTTCTTTCAACCCACCGATTGGATTTTTTAAGTCGTGGGAAATAATGGAAAATAATCTATCCTTTGCCGCATTCGTTTCTTCCAAATTGGCGTTTTGCTCATTTATTATCTTGTTTTGCTCATCGAGTGATTTATTTTTATCTTGGATTTCTTGGTTAATTAGTTTTAAGTGCTCATTTATTTTTTTAATTGACTTTTGTCTTGAATAAAGTGCCAAAATAAAAATTATTAATAAAAATGAGGAAACAACTGAAATTGCTATTATTAAATTTCTTATTTTTCTGTCGGCTTGAATTTGGGCTTCCTTTTCTCGTTGACTTTTCAAAGTTAAAACTGATTTTAAACGAAATGCCTCTTTCTTTTTGGATATTTCATAATAATTTTCTGCATAAACTTTGTAAAAATTATATGCGTTTTCATAATCATTGATATGTTGATAATAATTCGAAAGAAGTTTAGATATCAACCCAACATAATCTTTTTTTCTTAAACTATCAGCTATTTTCAACCCAAATTCAGAATAATACCTAACGCTATCGAAATGATTTTCATCTTCATTTATTACGACCAAATTATAACATAATGCAGGTAAAATATTTGTTTCATTGTATTTTCTTGCTAAATAAAATCCAATAGAATAATATTTTCTTGCTTCTTTGTTATCTTTTAATTTGTAGCGACTAATTAATCCAAGAATATTTAATGCTTTAACATAGCATTTGTTTGATTGAATTTTTTTTGCATATTGGGCTGCTTTTTCAGCATAATATCTTGAGTTATTTGCACTTATTGAAGGTTGTATGTTTGTATGTTCGAAATAAGTTGCTGCTAAAAGGTTGTATATATGTGCTAAATACAAAGTATCTTTATTTGTAAAAGCTAATTTTTTTGCATTTGTTAAAACTTCAATTGCATTATCAAACAAACCTGCGCTTCTAAAATTTTCCGCTAATCTTAAAAAGACTTCACATTGTAATTTATAGTCATTCTTATCATCATTATCGAAATTATCAATTGCATCTAAAAGATTATTTGTTGATGATTCTATATCATTTTCTAATAAATAAAACTCAGATAATTGTATTTTACCTAAAACAATGCCATCATTGTATTTAATTTTTTCCCCAACAGCAATTGCATCACGTGTTGTGATTAAAGCATCTTCGAAATAAAGGCTATCAAAATATATTTTTCCTAATTTTAACAAACTATCAACCTTTGCCCTGGAATCAGGCATAGATATATATTTTTCTAACAAATCTTTGTCAATATCCGCATAAGCAAATAACAAAGCTGTTAGAAAAATATAAAAACTTGATAATATTTTAATGGGAGTATTTAAAATTATTTACCTTTTAAAAAATCAAAATTAACAAAAAATTTTTTGAAATTCAATTTTTTGTAGTAATTTTTTTAAAAAAAATGTAGTAATTATTTTGATTTTATTAATATAATCAAAAGATTTGTCTATTATATTCATTTTATATGATTTTCGTCTATATTAATTTGTATGATATTTGGATGATTAATTTTTAATAATTAATATTGAATCAATTTTAAATATCAAAATCTAAAATTCAATTAATGTTATTTGCTTAATTTTAAATTTTTTATAATTGTAAATTAAAAAAAGTGAAAGAAGTAACTAAAATAATAAATATCAAAAATATCAAAAAATCAAAACCATCTGTAAAACGTCCCAAAGATGATATTAAACACATTGATGAATTCGAAAAAATATACGTCAGAGGTGCACGTGAACATAATTTGAAAGGAATTAATGTCGACATTCCACGAGATAAATTTGTTGTCATTACTGGTGTATCTGGTTCAGGAAAATCAAGTTTGGCTTTTGATACAATTTATGCCGAGGGTCAAAGGCGATATTTGGAATGCCTTTCACCTTATGCCCGTCAGTTTATGGAAGTGATGAAAAAGCCAGAAGTAGATAAAGTTGACGGACTTTCTCCGGCAATTTCTATTGAGCAAAAAACAACGGGACGTAATCCTCGTTCAACGGTAGGAACAGTTACTGAAATTTATGATTATTTACGATTGCTTTTTGCAAAAATCGGAGTACAATATTGCACCGATTGTCATATTCCTGTTGTCGAAAAAACGCTCGACGAAATAACAAATGAGATTGAAACGAATTACACAGGCAATAAAATTCAAATTCTTGCACCTCTTGTACGGTCTCGTAAAGGACATTACAAAGAACTTTTCGCAAGACTAATTAAAGAAGGTTATACCAAAGTACGAATTGATGGTATAATTCACCCATTAAATGATGGAATGCAAGTGGAACGATATAAAATTCATGATATCGAACTTGTTGTTGATAGACTTCTCGTTAATAAAGAATCATCGTTTCGCCTTAAAAACTCCTTGGAAATTGCATTACAAAAAGGTGAAGAAACAGTAATAATAATTGGAGAAACACTTTTCACAGAACCTAAAACTTACAGTACAAAATATTCTTGCGTTAAATGCGGCAAATCTTATGATAAACTTGCTCCAAATAATTTTTCTTTTAACTCTAAATATGGTTCTTGCCAAACTTGTGATGGACTCGGAGAAATCGAAGAATTTGATATTGACCTCTTAGTTCCTGATAAAAGTAAATCAATAAATCAAGGTGCTATCGAAACACTTGACAAAAATAAACTCAGTTGGGTTTGGAATCAACTTGAAGCCTTCGCTTCCAAGCATAAAATTGATTTAAACAAACCATTTTCTGAATTAACAAAAGATGAGATTAACAAAGTTTTTTATGGTGACGAAGATAATGAAATTGAAGTTATCCATAAATTTGGTAATTCATCCCGAACTTATAAGCAAACTTTCCACGGATTGAATAATATAATGAAAAACCTGTTGGATAACCCACCTATTCAAACCGTCGAAACTTATTTGAATAAATATCTTACAACCAAAGTCTGTCCGACATGTTCTGGAAAACGCTTAAAAATTGAATCTCTCAATGTTTTTATTAATAATTTAAGTATTGCTGATTTCGTTGCACTTGATATAGATGAAGCATTAAAATTTATCACCGATTTACCTAAACATCTGTCATTTCGTGACAACCAAATTTCGCAAGTTATTTTAAAAGAAATCAAAGATAGATTATCATTTCTCAAAAATGTTGGTCTTTCATATCTTTCACTGGAACGTAAATCAAATAGCCTTTCGGGAGGCGAATCACAACGAATCCGGTTGGCATCACAAATTGGTTCACAACTTGTCGGAGTGACTTATGTACTTGATGAACCAAGCATCGGACTACATCAATATGATAACCATTTACTAATTAATTCATTGAAAGAACTTCGTAATCTTGGTAACAGCGTGTTAGTGGTCGAACACGATAAAGCAATGATTAACGAAAGCGATTATTTCATCGATGTAGGTCCAAAAGCTGGCATTTTTGGTGGAAATATTATTTTTGAAGGCACTCCAAAAGATTTAACCAGAATTGATAAAAAAACACTCGAAAAATCTTTGACCGCTCAATATCTTCTTGGAGTTAAAAAAATTGAGTTTAATCATCAACCACGTCTTGGAAACGGGAAATTTTTGACTTTAAAAGGAGCAAAAGGTAATAATTTAAAAAATGTTACACTTAATTTACCACTTGGTAAATTCATCTGCATCACTGGATTAAGCGGTTCAGGTAAATCAAGTCTAATCAACGATACTTTATACCCTATTCTTTTTAATAAAATCAATCACAGTAATCATAAAGTGTTACCTTATGATTCAATTGAAGGATTGGAACATATCGATAAAGTTATAGAAATTGACCAAAGCCCGATTGGTAAAACTATCCGTTCTAACCCTGCAACTTATACAGGTATTATGACTCAACTTCGTGAATTCTTTGCTTTGCTTCCTGAAGCAAAAATTCGTGGTTATTCAACTGGTCGATTTTCGTTCAATGTCCAAGGTGGTAGATGCGAAACCTGCCAAGGTGCTGGCATAAAAAAAATTGAGATGAACTTCTTGCCAGATATTTATGTCCCCTGCGATACTTGTCAAGGTAAAAGGTATAATGACGAAACTTTGCAAGTTAAATACAAAGGACTTTCAATTGCAGATGTTTTGGAGTTAACTATTGACGAGGCTGTCGATATATTTTCTCAAATTCCACAAATTCATAAAAAATTATTAACTCTTCAAAAAGTTGGATTGGGTTATATAAAACTTGGGCAACAATCACCAACATTATCAGGTGGAGAATCTCAACGTGTAAAATTAGCAACTGAACTCTCTAAACGAAGTACCGGAAAAACTATCTATTTGCTTGATGAACCCACAACAGGACTACATTTCGATGATGTAAATATGTTACTTAAAATGTTGGACGATTTGGTTAATAAAGGGAACACTGTTTTAGTTATCGAACATAATTTAGATGTCATAAAATTTGCAGATTGGATTGTAGACCTCGGTCCTTTAGGTGGGAAAATGGGAGGTCATATTATTGCAGAAGGAACACCATCTGAAATTATTAAAAATAAAAAAAGCCTGACTGGAAAATATTTAAAAGAAGAACTTTAACATTTAAAATTTATATTTTTTTATTAAAAATAAAATATAAATTTACTACTTTGAAATTAAAAATTAAAAATAACAAACAAGAATATTTCTTATTTTTGAACTTATAAAAATAAAAAAATATAATGAACACAAAAAAATTCTGCGTTATAGGTCTTGGATACTTTGGTTCTAATTTAGCGATAAAATTAGCAGAAGCAGGCGCCGAAGTTATTGCAATAGACAAAGATGCCGATAAAGTTGAAGAAATTGCTTCTCGAGTTACAATTGCAGTTCAACTTGATTCAACCGATAGTGACGCCTTGAAAGCTCAAGATATCAAAGATTTCGACGCTGTAATTGTTGCAATTGGTGAAGGGTTCGAAAGCTCAATTACAACTACTGCAATTTTACAAGAAATTGGTGTAAAAACTATTTATAATCGTATTGTTTCCCCACTCCACCAAAGATTACTTAAGTTAATGGGAATTACTAATTTACTTGTTCCTGAAGCAGAAGCAGCAGAACACCTTGCTAAACAGCTCGTAAATCCCGGACTAATTGATACTTTCCCAATTAGTAATAAATATTCGATTTTTATCGTTCATGTTCCCAAAAAATATGTCAATGTTTCTGTTATTGATTCAAAAATTAGGCAACAATTTAATTTAAATTTAATCACTGTAAAAAAATTAGCAATCGGAGCGGAAAATGATCGTGAAGCACTTTTTGCAGCCGAAACAATTGGTGTCCCCTTACCTACTTATATTTTCAAAGAAAATGACATTCTTGTTTTATTTGGCTCCGAAGATGATTTCTTAAGATTTAGTGAGCAATAATATTTATGTATTTTCCCAAAAAACATACAATCCTTTTTTTTATATTATTATCTATTACATTCAAATCATTGTCGCAAAATAATGATAGTGAATGGAGTAAGCCAATTAATTTGGAAATACTTAACTCGAAATATGATGATTTTGCTCCTGTGTGGAATTCGACTTTAAATTTATTATTTTTCAATTCAACCAGAACAGGAAGTTCAAAATTTTATATTTCATCAGTCGATGAAAATAATTCTTTTCAAATACCGAAATTAATGACAGATAATCTCAATAAAACATCAGATAATCAATCATATCTTACATTTGAATCAAAAGAATCGGCATACTTTACAGCGAATGTAATTAATCAAAGAGGTAGCATTTTTAATATTTTTAAAACAAGATATCACAAAAATAATTGGGAAAAAGGTGAACTTGTAAAAGCATTATCTAGCGATGATTTTATCTTTCATCCAACAATTTCTCCTAATGGACAGTTTTTAATATTTTCCAAAGCAAGCGCTGAAAACCCAACTGACGCAGATTTATGGATAGCTTACCGAAACGACCAAAACGAATGGAGTGTCCAATTAAAGTTAGATGAATTAAATTCTAATGGCTCTGAGATAACCCCTTTTCTGGCATCTGATGACACTTTATATTTTTCTTCCAACGGATTCAATGGTAAAGGTGGTTATGATATTTATTATTCAATTTTAATCGATGGTAAATGGCAAAAACCACGTCCACTCAATGAATTGAATACGGAATTTGATGAATCAGACTTTTGTCTCATAAACCAAAATACTGCCATTTTTGCTTCTAATCGACCTAATTCACTTGGTGGGTTAGATTTATGGCTCACAAAATTCGAAAAACATAAACAAGACAATAAAAATCCTATAATTAAACTTTCTACTTATGTCGAAAATATTTCACTTCAAAATACTCGGAAATTCATACTATCATCAGAAGAAATATTAAAACATACAAATTTAAATAATTATACAAAAGATTTCGATTTAGTAAAAGTTTTCCAGGATTCAATTAAAGTTACTCCGGAAAACCTCGAAACTTTTATTTCGCTATATGATGTAAATAAAAATGATATTATAAAAGTAATCTTGCAATTAAATAAAGAAAAAATTGATATTTTATCCCAAAAATGCGAAAATGATAAAATTAATGTCAATATTGATTTAACAAAATTTATCACCAAGAACAATTTCAATAATATTGCAGATTCCATTATTATATCAATTAAAATTTTCGATTTTAACAACAATTTAATAGCAAGTAAGGATAAAACAATCAACATTTTTAAATCTGTAAAAGAAAAAGCAGATTTAATAAAAATTGATAACTCGTTATTTGAAACTTATATCTTTCCAATGCCTGAGATTTTGAATGATGAGACATTAAGGACAAATAGTGAATTAATTCAAAAAATTAAAACTTTTAATCCTCGAAAAAAAGTTATTATTGAATCATCCCCCACATTTGAACTTACTGATAATCAAAAAATTCGAAATTGGTGTCAAAAACAATTTTCTGATTTTAAAGAAATAAATTTTCAAAAACAATGTCGACCAGACATCAGTCAATATTTCCCAACTTTAAATTTTAAGTATTTAATACTTTTAATCCAAAAGTAACTCAATAAGTAAAAACATTATAATTTCATTTAATTGAATTTAAATATTAATTATTTGAAAAATATTTTGCAATTTTGCTTTTTATTTTTAATTAATTTTTAAAAGAAAATGAGTATAAGTTTAATCGCAAGAGAAATTAAAGAATCTGCAACATTGCAGATTAACGAGAAGGCGGCTATTCTTCGTGCCAAAGGCGAGCCGCTCATTCATCTTGGTGGTGGTGAACCAAAAAGCAAAGCACCAATCAGTGCAATTTTAGCAGCGAACGCCGTAATTAATTCTGGCGAAGTACGTTACACACCTGCTGATGGTATTCCCGAACTGAAACAAGCTATTATCCGTTACACTGAAGATTTTTATAAAATCAAAGTCGCACCAGAAAATGTAATTGCTTCAAGCGGAGCAAAGCAATCACTGATGGTGGCATTAATGGCAATTTTAAATCCACAAGACGAAGTAATTTTCCCGGCACCTTATTGGGTTAGTTACTCTGAAATGGTAAAAATGTGCGGAGCTGTACCTGTACCAGTACTTCCAGAGGATGGTACTTTTTACCCACGAATTCAAGATATTGAGCAAGTCTTTACTTCATATACAAAGGCAATTATAATTAATAGCCCAAATAACCCGACAGGAGCTGTTTATTCTCGTGAATTTATTCGTGATGTCGTTGATTTTGCTCAAAAGAAAGGCGTTTACTTAATAATGGATGATATTTATCACAGATTAGTTTTTGATGGTGTTGAATGGGTAAATGTTTTCGATTATGCTCAAGATTTAGATGACCATTCAAAGATTATTGTGATAAACGGAGTATCTAAACAATATGCAATGACCGGATTCCGCATTGGTTGGGCTGTCGCAAGTAAAAAATTAATCGAAGTAATGAGAATTTTGCAAGGTCATCAAACTTCGGGACCATCAGTAGTTATGCAAAAAGCTGCCGTTGGTGCCTTAAATGGTGTTCAATCCCAAGTTGAAGCACTTCGAGTGACTTTGCAAAATAATCGAAATGTAATGATGGAACGACTTGCTGCATTTAATGGCGTCCGTGCTTCAAAACCAATGGGTTCATTCTATGTTTTCGTAGATTTTAGTTATTACGAAAAAGATTCACGCAAACTTGCCAACTTTTTACTTGATAAAGTACGAGTTGCCACAGTTCCAGGTGTTGATTTTGGCTTAGATGGTTATCTAAGACTTTCTACATGTGGCTCAATCAAAGATATTACCGAAGGTATTGAACGAATCAAATGGGCTTTAGACCCAGATTCTCCAAACGAACTTTATATTGGTTTACGTAAATTAGTGAGGGATTGGCTATGAAATATTTAGAATTTGATACACCCGCAAAAAAACACGCATCAGAATATAAAAGTGATTATGGATTATCAAATCACGGATTTCGTAAACTCGATACTGTTTTTTGGAATTTGCCAACAGAAGCATTATATGAAGAGGCAGTTTTCCGAAATGAAGCACACATTGTTGATAAAGGTGCTTTACACGTGATGACCGGTAAATGGACTGCACGTGCCGCTAATGATAAATACATTGTAAAAGAACCAACCACACAAGATAAAGTTTGGTGGGGCGTTTACAATCGTCCAATGGCTCCTGAAAAATTCGATGGCTTAGTTGATAGACTTTTAGCATATTTGCAAGGTGAAGAGCTTTTTGTTCAAGATTGCTATGTTGGTGCCGACCCCAATTATCGTTTACCAATTAGAATTATTACTGAATCTGCTTGGCAAAGTTATTTTGCTCGAAATATGTTTATTACTCCAAAATCAAAAGAAGAGTATAAATACTTTGTTCCTGATTTTACATTAATCGCAGTTCCATCCTTTAATGTTGACCCAAGAATTGATGGTACTTTGTCCGATACTGCAATTGTCATTAATTTCGCACAAAAGCTCGCAATCGTTGCTGGTTCTTCTTATGCCGGTGAAATAAAAAAGACAATATTCACATTAATGAATTATCTGATGCCATTGGAAAATGTTATGTCAATGCACTGCAGTGCTAATGTTGGTAAAAATAATGATGTAGCATTATTTTTTGGACTTAGTGGAACAGGAAAAACAACATTATCAGCAGACCCACGAAGAAGACTAATAGGTGATGATGAACATGGCTGGAGCGACGAAACCGTATTTAATTACGAAAATGGCTGTTATGCTAAAGTTATTAGATTGTCAGCAGAACATGAGCCTGAAATTTACAAGGCGGTTCATAGTTTTGGCACAATTTTGGAAAATGTCGTAATTGATTTACCCTCTCGAAAACTTGATTTAGATGATGAAATAATAACTGAAAATACTAGAGCATCATATCCATTAAATTTTATCGATAATGCCGTACCTGAAAAAATGGTTGAATCACAACCAAAAAATATTATATTCCTTACTTGCGATGCAACTGGAGTAATGCCACCAATTGCCAGATTAAACTTAGATCAAGCAATGTACCATTTCATTTCGGGGTATACAGCAAAAATTGCTGGAACGGAAATAGGCTTAGGCATTGAACCAGAAATTACATTTTCAGCTTGTTTTGGTGCACCTTTTATGGTACATCATCCTTTCTTTTATGCAAATTTGTTAAAAGAAAAAATTGAACGAAATAATGTCAGAGTTTGGTTAGTCAATACTGGCTGGGTCGGTGGTAAATTCGGAGTTGGTAAACGTATAAGTATTCGTCACACACGTAATTTGTTGAATGCCGCATTAGACGGAAAACTCGATAATGTTCAATATCGAAAAGATAAATTATTCGGCTTCGAAGTGCCGTTAACTTGCCCCGATGTTCCCGAAGATGTGCTTGAACCATCAAACGCTTGGGGAAATAAAAAAGAATATTGGGAACGTTATGATTCGCTCGCAGCTCGTTATATTGAAAACTTCAAAATGTTTACCGATGGTATACCTCGAGAAGTGGTTGAAGCTGGTCCAAAACGACTCTCAGAAATTCAATAAATCAAATAAAAGGCTGTCATTAGACAGCCTTTATTCTAAAAATGTAAATTTTGGATTTTCAATCTTTATTATTATTCTTCTTCTTCATCTAATACTAATAATTTTCCATCTTGCATAATTAATTTACCATCGAAATATACTGTTGGTTTAGTAACTAAACCGTCTATGTGGAGTGGCACATTATTTTTTCCGCCAAATGAAATATTATTGCCAAATGCAAAATGAATTGTACCGAGCACTTTTTCATCTTCGAGTATTTCACCACTTAGTTTAGCATAAGGATTTGTTCCGATACCAAATTCAGCAAGAGTTTTGCCTTGATTTTCGAACTTATTTAACATTCTCCCAAATACTCTTGCTTCGCCACCTTTACCCGAAATTTTTGTGGCAATACCTTTTTCAACTTCAATATAAACAGGATGAGTAAGCAGCCCAATCCCAGCTATAGAACCATCAAAAGCTATAATTCCATTTGCGGAATCTTCAATTGGTGCTATGTAAACTTCCCCCGAAGGAATATTGCCACTTTCACCAATATTTTTTAAAATACCTGTACTTTGAACAGCAGTACGTCCTTCAACGCTAAATTTTATATCTGTTCCACGTTTGCCTAAGACGTGAATTTCTTTGACACCTTGGAATTGTTCAAATACTTTTCGAGTAGGATTAATCACCTTTCTAACAATTGGGTTTAAGCATCTAATCATCGTATCCGGAGTAATATTTGGCATAGTTCCGACCCGAACACCTAATTTTGAAGCCTCTCTACGTGCTTTAGTATGAGTAAGTGATTTTGAAGTAACAGCAACTACGACATCTACAGATTTCATAAGTTCTGCAATTTGCTCTGGTGGCTCTTGACCACTCACTTCTCTTTCTTTCATTTCGATATAAAGTGACTCTTTGGCTATAAGCATTCCTGCTTCATAAATTGATAAACCAATTTCACGAAGTTTTTCATCTGAAAGAACGAGAAGGGTTTCACCTTCATCTAACCCCATATAGTCTTTTAAAGCAATCCTTGATGCTTTTTGCAGTTTTAATAACGGCATTTCATTACCTATAATTTATTTTGAAATGAATTATTTAAAATTAGGTTTTCGATTTATAATTTTGTTAATAATTTTTGTAAGGTATTTAATTACAAACATAAGAAATTTTTTTCTAATATAAAAAAATTTCTAAATATATTTAAATATTTTTATATTTATGCACCATAAAACGCAAAAGTAAGTTTTCGTTTTTTCAAAAAAAATATCATCATAAAAATAATTTAAGAAAAATTTCGTTATAATATTATCAGAAAAAATATTAATTAAAACATCTCATAAATCAATTATAAATCAAAAAAATTATAAAAGGAGTTTGATTATGTCAAAGATTATTGAATTCGATGCAGAAGCTCGTGCACATTTAAAATCGGGAGTTGACCAATTAGCAAATGCAGTTAAAGTAACACTTGGTCCAAAAGGTCGCAATGTTATAATTGACAAAAAATTTGGTGCTCCTACAGTTACAAAAGATGGCGTAACAGTAGCAAAAGAAGTAGAACTTGAAGACCCAATTGAAAATTTGGGTGCTAATATGGTTCGTGAAGTTGCTTCTAAAACAAGTGATGTAGCTGGTGATGGTACTACTACTGCAACAGTTTTAGCTCAAGCAATTTACAGAGAAGGTTTAAAAAATGTTACTGCCGGTGCTAATCCAATGGATTTAAAGCGTGGTATCGATGCTGCTGTATTGAAAATTACGGAAGGATTGAAGAAAATTTCCCGCCCAGTTGAAGGTAAAAAAGAAATTACTCAAGTAGGAACCATATCCGCTAACAATGATATTACTATTGGCGAATTGATTGCTGAAGCAATGGAAAAAGTTGGTAAAGATGGTGTGATCACTGTTGAAGAAGCTAAAACAATGGAAACTACTTTAGAAACTGTTGAAGGTATGCAATTCGACCGTGGTTATCTTTCTCCTTATTTCATCACTGATACTGACAATATGGAAGTAGTGATGGAAAATCCTTTTATTTTAATTCACGACAAAAAAATTA
The DNA here is from genome assembly GCA_964500435.1 of uncultured Chloroherpeton sp. Taxonomy (GTDB): domain Bacteria; phylum Bacteroidota; class Ignavibacteria; order Kapaibacteriales; family UBA2268; genus GWF2-33-9. Next base: position 35,872 of record CAZCNL010000009.1, read on the forward strand.
GTACAATTAAAGAAATTTTAAGTTTACTCGAAAAAGTTTCTCAAACTGGTCGTCAATTATTAATTATTGCTGAAGATGTTGAAGGAGAAGCTCTTGCAACATTAGTTTTAAATAAATTACGTGGCGTTTTGAAAATTGCTGCTGTTAAAGCACCTGGCTTTGGTGATAGAAGAAAAGCAATGCTCGAAGATATCGCTATATTGACTGGCGGAACTGTAATCACCGAAGAACAAGGTTATAAACTCGATGCTGCAGGCTTAGAGCATCTCGGAACAGCTGCTAAAGTTATTATCGACAAAGATAATACCACTATCGTTGAAGGTAACGGTTCACAAGACGCTATCAAAAGAAGAATTAATGAAATTCGTGTTCAAATCGAAAAAACTACTTCTGATTACGACCGTGAAAAATTACAAGAAAGATTGGCAAAATTGAGCGGTGGAGTTGCTGTATTGAAAATTGGTGCATCTACTGAAGTTGAATTAAAAGAAAAGAAAGCAAGAGTTGAAGATGCATTGCATGCAACTCGTGCTGCTGTAGAAGAAGGTATTGTTCCTGGTGGCGGCGTTGCTTATTTACGTGCTGTGAAGGAATTAGATAATTTAACTGTTGCTAATGAAGACCAAAAAATTGGCGTTGAAATTATCCGCCGTGCAATTGAAGAACCTATTCGTCAAATTATTACTAATGCTGGATTAGAAGCATCTGTAATAGTTAATAAAATTAAAGAAAGTGATGGCAACTTTGGTTTCAATGCTTTCACCGAAGAATATTGCGATATGTTCGAAGCTGGTGTGATTGACCCAACTAAAGTTTCACGTGTTGCTTTGGAAAATGCTTCTTCAGTTGCAGGTTTATTGCTAACTACAGAAGCTTTAATTGTTGAAAAACCTGAAAAAAACCCACCTATGCCTCCAATGCCAGGTGGCGGAATGGGTGATATGTATTAATAGACAGTATCTTCACGATATGACAAAAATTAAAAATGCTACCTTAATCAAGGTAGCATTTTTTTTTATAATATTTTTGTTTGGAAATTATTTTAAATCAATATTTGCCAATGACAGAATTATCAACCCAACCTATATTTCCACTTGCTATTTTAATTTTAACCCAGTTATTTAACTTATCAACTATGGCAAATGTAGTGCCTTCGTGCAAAATGAAAGCATCGAGTGCATTAGTATCAGGTGAGCTCTTCACATAAACTGATGGTGCAATTATTACACCTTCATTTTCAGTTTTACGATAAATATTTGATTCAACAGCTATGTAAAAATAAAATGCTGAAATAAAAAAGGAAATAACAATAAGGGAAAAAGAAAGTTTTTTAAAGAGCGGTTTACGGACAACAATTAAAGTTGTGATAAAAGCAAAAGTAAGGAACCAAAAGACTAATGAAATTATTGCCGCTTTTTCTGGTAATATGCTTTTGTATGTATTTTCCAAAAATGAATAAAGAAAAAATTGCGGCACTTGTTTTATTTGATCAATAGTTTTCAAATTTGCAATTTTTATATTTAATTGTATACTTTCGTCGTTAGGAGAAAGTTTTTGAGCTTTTCTGTAATATAATATTGATCTGCCTATTTCCTGTTTGCGGTAATATGCATTTCCTAAATTATAATAGATATTGGAATTAATATAACCTTGCTTGATAATTTGTTCATATAATTCAATTGATTTAGCGTAATTTTTGTTGACATATTCATTATTTGCTTGTTTGAACAACTCGCTTGGGTCGACGTTTGCTTGTACTTCGATAAATAAGATAATAATTGCAACTATAAATGATATTAACCTTCTCATTTCAATTTCTCCTCCAAATCTGAAATAACACTTTCAGTGAATTCATAAAGTGAATTCATATTATTTTCAATGGATGTTGGTGCATAATGTGCGAATTCACACTTGTCAATCAACTCGAGCACATTTTTTATCATAACTTCATCTGCACCTTTCGATACTAACACTTCTTCGATGTTATCCCTTGTTAATTTTGAAGATTCAATAGAAAATTTATCGCTTAAAAATCCCCAAATTGCATGGTTTAATTCTTCTATAAACTTTTTTTCATCTTTTCTTTGCAAGTATTGACGAGATAATTCAAGTCTTTTTTGTACAATTTTACGTGCTTTAAGTTTTCTAAATGCTACTTGATTTTGTGTTTGATTTTCTTTCTGCTTTTTCCATAAAATAAAGAGGATAAGTAAAACCACTGGCACGACGAGCAAAATGAAGAACAAAACAGATGGAAAATACGATGAATTTGAATAATTCGGACCGAGTTCAGTTTTGATGTAATCAATATCTTGATTAAGCAATTGCAAATCTGTCTTATTTGAACTACTCGAAAATGTTTGCTGTTCACCTTGAGTAACTTTTAAATTTAACTCGGCTGTGTTTAATGTTTTATACTGTTTTGATGCTAAATCAAAATATGTAAATTGATAAGAAGGAATTTTATAATCACCTGGTGTTTGTGGAATAATCACATATTCGTATATTATGTCACCAACAATGTTAGAATGTGTAATCTTCGTATTATCAATCGTTTTAGGTTCATAGACTTCTAAACTTGTTGGTAAATTCAATTGTGGTGGTGAAAGTAACTTTAAATTTCCTTGCCCAGAAATTTTGATTTTATAAGTTACTGCCTCACCTGTTTTTGTTTGTGTTTTATCTAACCAAGAATTTACAGTAAAAGAACCGACAGCATTTGTGAAAGTTGAAGGTGCTGAGCTCGGCAAAGGTTTCACTTTAATCTCAATTGTCGGTGATTTTACAATTGTTGTAAAATCTTTGTATGAATTATTAAAAAACGGATCGCTAAAAAAGTCATCGAAAAAGTCAGCAAAAGGGTCTCTCGAACGCTGGCGTTTTTGATTTTGTATTTGCAATCTTACTGTTGTATTGAAACTATATGAGTCAACTATTAAATTCCCACTTTGTTGTGGGAAAAGAATTACTTTTTTTATTGTAGCCGTTCTGTATGTTGTTCCATTGACTTCTTCCAATCCATATTTAATTTCGCCTAAATCAATATCTTGATTCCAAAATCCATTCAATTGAGGTGTTTTGTCGTTCGTCAGTTGCAAAACATTTAATTGGGGATGAAGATAAATTTTATAAGTTGCAACAATTGGTTCTCCAACGTATGCGGTTGTTTTATCAACATTTACAGTTACTTTCAAATTTTTGTTTATAATATCTTTTGCTTGTGCTTCAAGGTTTTGATTTTGTTCTTTTTCTTTTTTCATTTGGTCAAGTTTAGCTTGACTTGGTTTTAAAACAGCAACTTGAACTGTGTTCGAAGTTAAATCTTTACCATTGCTTGATATTGTCGCAGCGGGCAAAGTAAATTTCCCTTCTTTAGTTGCTTCTAAAACAAAAGTAACAGAAAATTGCCTCGACATTTTCCCGTTTATTATTTGAATATTATTTGATTGCGATGGACCACCGACAATTCTAAAATCGTTAAATCGTGGTGCACGAAAATTCGAGCCATCTCCATCAATTGTATAAGTTAAAACAATTCTATCGCCAACTTCGACTACGTCTCTATCGACAGTTGCTTTAAATGTTTCGGCGGATAATTTTGATGCTATACCTAAAATAAAGAACAAAATTATGATTGTATTTCTCATATTTTTTTCACTTTTTTAGTAATCTATTTACCAATTTTTTTCTAATTTTCCTTTTTCTGCGACTTTTGCTTTAATTTTCTTTTGAACCTTTTTTTCTTCATTCATTAATGCTTGTAAAATTCGTTCAGCATCTTTTTTTGATATTTTATTCTTATCTTGACCTTGTTCCTTATTTTCTTTTTGTTGATTTTTATTATCTTGTTGCTGCTGATTTTTGTTATCCTGTTGTTGGTTTTGTTTATTGTTTTGTTGTTGTTGATTTTGCTGTTGATTTTGTTGCTGGTTTTGTTGTTGCTTATTTTTATCTTGATTATTCTTCTGTTCTTGCTTTTGTTGTTGATTTTGCTGTTGCTGTTCTTGGAGCATACGTCGTGCATATTCTAAATTATATTTGGCATCATAATCCTTTGGATTATTTGCAAGCGCTTTTTTATATGCATCTATACTTTCTTTGTAATTTTTACTTTGTAAATATGAATTGCCTAAATTATAATATGCCGAAGCTAAGTTCTTTTTATCAAAATTATTTTGGTCAACAGCATCGAAGCTTTTCATTGCTTCTTGGAAATTCCCTTGTTTGTAATATGCTGTTCCTAAATTGAACTTAGCAATATTCGAATTTGGGTCAAGTTCTAATGCTTTTCTATATTGAACTTCTGCATCTTTATATTTCGAATCCTTATATAATGAATTTCCCTTTTTTATATAATCTTCGACCTTTTCTGCAAATAAATTAGTTGATGAAAATATAATCAACAGTACAAATGTGGCAAGAGAAATATTTTTGAAAATATTTGCATTCATTTTATTTCTCCTCAAAGAATGTTATTTTTGAAAAAATTGGGCTTTTCTTTTCATAAATCAAAATATCGAAAATCAACAGAGCAAAAGCAATCCATAAAAAAATGTAATATTTATCATCATATTCCGTGTAAATCATATCTTCGTAAGCTTTTTTCTCGATTCCGGAAATATCTTTCAAGATTTTTTCTAACTCACTATAACGTTCGTTTCCTGAAACAAATTTACCATTTCCTGAACTTGCTATGCTCGACAGAAGTTCAGGCGACATTTTTGTAATAACAACTTCACCTTTACTATCTCGTAAAAAATCATTTGTTCCGGGTCGTATTGGAATGGGTGCTCCTGAAGGATTGCCAACACCAATGGTAAATATTCGTATTCCTTCATCAGCCGCTGCTTTTGCTGAACCAAGAGCGTCATCTTCGTGATTTTCGCCATCTGTAATTAAAACAATTACTTTATGTATTGTCTTATCTTTCGAAAAGGAAGCTCTGCAAATATCTATAGCCTTTCCAATTGCAGTCCCCTGCGTTCCAATTAAATCCGTCGAAGAAGTTGATATCATTAATTTTGCAGCTGAATAATCCGTAGTTAAAGGCATTTGCAAAAAGGCGTCTCCGGCGAATACTACTAACCCGACTTTATCACTAATTAATTGGTCAACAAATTTGTTTAAAATTTGCTTTGCTCTTTCTAATCTGTTGGGTTGATAATCTTCGGCTAACATTGAATTCGATACGTCAAGAGCAAACATAATTTCTATTCCAGACCTCTGTACTTTTTCAATTTTCGAACCTATTTGAGGATTTGCTAAAGCTATTATTAATGATGTTATAAGTAGTAAATTTAATATTAACTTAATATAGGGCTTATATTTTGATTCATCTAATATTAATTGATTGATTAAATTACTATCGCCAATTTTTTTTAATTTCTTTTTTCGATTTATTCTCCAAAAAATGAAAAGGAAAATTATTATAGGCAATAAAAATAATAAATATAAATATTCGAGATTTCCAAATCTAAACACTTCGGACACCACTTTTATTATTTTTATGACGAAAAAAGTATTCAATAAGTTTTTTTAATTAAAGCAAACTCATTTAAAAATTTTTTTGAAATTTAAAATAATTTGATATTTTATTCTTCTTTACTGAATAATGATTCATAATTCATAAAAAATAGATATGAAAAAATTAACATTTATAGCAGCATTAGTCCTTCTTTCTTCGAATGTTTTTGCAGAAGTAATTACTTTACAACAAGCTGTGGATTACGCTTTGAAAAATAATAATAAAATCAAGCAGTATAATTCAAAACTCGAAGAAAAGAAATATTCAGAATATGAAGCTTATGGCAATTATTTGCCAAAATTCGATTTGGTTTCAAGTTATACTCATTTGGACAATCCATTGATGATTGACTTAAATCCAATTCGAGATGCAATGATTACAATGCAATCAGCAAATCAAGTTGAATTTGCCAATATTTATAATATAATGAAAGGGAATCCAGCTTTGAGTGACGCACAACGCAACATTTTAAAAACACAATTCAATCAACAACTCAATCAATTATTACCTCCTTTCGAAGAAACATTAAAACAACAAGATTACAAAACAGCTACAATTATCGGTGTTCAGCCAATTTTTATGGGTGGTAAAATTATTGCTGGAAGCAAGTTTGCCGCTGCAGATAAGCATTTATCTGAGATAGAACTTAAACAAATTAAAGATGAAGTTACCAAGGAAGTAACCAAAAAGTATCTTACTGTTCTTCTTATTTCTGATATCATTAAAGTCCGTAAAGATGTAATAGAATTAGTAACAAAGCATCGAAACCGGGCAATGAAGTTAATGAAAGAAGGGTTAATTGCAAATTTCAATGTCTTAAGAGCAGAAGTCGCACTTGCTGAGGCACAGAAAAATTTATCGGAAGATGAAAATAATTTGGACTTAGCTTTGCTTTCGCTTAAAAATGAAATGGGAATGGATTTAAATCAAGATATTTCTGTTGAAGGTGAATTAACGTTTAATGAATTTTCTGAAAACCTTTCGGAATTATTAACAATGGCAAAAGAAAATAATGTTATACTTCAACAAATTGAACAAAGAAAATTACAAGCAGAACAAAAGCATAATGCCGATAGAGCGGCATTTCTGCCTACGTTAGCTGCATTCGGCAAATACGAACTTTATCCAGATTATTTATCCGCATTGGAACCGAAATGGGCTTTGGGTTTGTCTTTGAATTTCAATGTTTTCAATGGTTTGAAAGATTATAGCAAATATCAATCATCGGCTGCTTTAATCCAAGAGGTTAATTACTTACAAAAAGATGTCGAAGGAAAAATAGAGCTTTTGGTTAATAAAAATTATAAAGATGTTATGAATTCAAAAGATAGATATTTCAAAAATCAAAAAAATATAAGTTTAGCAGCTGAAAATTTGAGATTAAATGAAAAAAGATTTGAAAGCAGCCTTGGAACATCGCTCGAAGTAATTGACGCAAATGTATCTTATGAAAAAACATTGATTGATTCGAAAAAATATCTTTATGATTATTATTGTTCCCTTACAGATTTATTTAATACAATAGGAAAAACAAACGACATAGTTCAAATAATTAATAATAAATAGTAAATAATTAAAGGAAATACAATGAAAAAAATAATTAAAATTACAGTAATTACCTTGCCTTTCGTTTTAGCTACAATAGGAATAATTTTTTTAATAACAAATTCAAACACCAAAGATGAGCATATCATTACAGGACTTGTCGAAACAACAACCGTTAATGTTTCTTCGAAAATTCCAGGTAGAATAATAGACTTAAAAGTTAAAGAAGGTGATTTTATTACCAAAGGTCAACTTTTGGCAAATTTAGAAAGCAAAGAAATGGATGCAAAAGTTGAACAAACGAAAGGACAATTGGAAACAGCAAAGTACAAATATCAAATGGCATTAAATGGTGCTCGAAATGAAGAAAAAGATGCACTCGAAAAGCTTTATTTGCAAGCAAAACATCAATATGAACTTGCTTCGAAAACTTATGAAAGAATGATGAATCTATATAGAGATAGTTTAATTTCAGCTCAGGAAAAAGACGTTTATGAATTTCAGTACAAAGCAGCACTGGAACAAATGAGTGCTGCAAAAGCAAAATATGATATGGCTTTGAACGGAGCAAGATATGAAGAAATTGCAATGGCAAAAGGTTTATATTATCAAGCAGAAAATGGATACAAAGAAGCTGAAGCTTATCGCAGCGAATTAAATATACTTGCTCCTATAAGCGGACTTTTACAGAAAAAATTAGTAAACATAGGCGAAGTGATTTCGAGCGGATATCCAATATTTTCAATCATTGATTTATCAGATATTTGGGTTTCAATTCAAATCAAAGAAAACGAAATGAACGGAATTAAGTTAGGCGATGAATTTTATGGGAAAGTTAAAGCACTTAGTAATAAAAAATATAAATTCAAAGTTGCTTACATTTCTTCAATGGGTGATTTCGCAAATTGGCGTCCAACAAATCAAAAAGGTGAATTCGACATCCGCACATTCGAAATACGATTACGACCAGTATCTTCTATTGATGGTCTTATGCCCGGAATGACTGTTGAAATTAAATTGAAATAAAGATGGAAAAATATGCTTATATTTTTTGGAAAATTGTTCGTGATGAATTTAGAAAAATCACCGAAAGTAAAGTAACTATAATACTTTACAGCATTGTTCCCTTACTAATTTTTTTCTCTTTCTCATTGGTTTATAAAAATGAAATTGTAACAGAAATTCCCATTGCAATTTATGACGAGGACAAATCGGATTTAACTCGGAGCATTGAAAAAATGATTGAGTCCGCTTCTTCAATGCGAATTGCTTATTACGCAAATTCAATGGAAGAAGTCAAAGATTTATTTAAGAGAAATAAAATTCATTCAGCTTTTTATTTCCCAAATGATTTTAGCTCTAAAATTAAATCGGGCAAACAAAGTAAAGCAGTAATGTTTATTAATTCAAGCAACTTAATTATTAGCAATAGCTTACTCAACGATGGAACAAAAATATTGAAAACTGTTAATGCTGGAATCTTAATGAAAAAGTTGCAATCTGCGGGTTTGACTGAAAAGCAAGCAATGAATATTCTAAATCCAATACGAGTTGAATCTAATATACTTTACAACAAAAATTATAGCTACATAACTTATTTAATTCCGGGTTTAACTACTTTTACTTTGATGATGATAATAATAATGGGTGCTATTCCAATAATCAACGAAAATATTGAAGACGAAGATTTTAAGCAAACATACAAATTAACGGGATTCAAGATTACACCAATATTAATTGGAAAAGCATTACCACACCTTACTTTTCATTTGAGCAATATGTTTATTTTAATTGGAATAATTTTCCCACTTTTTCACGTTTATTCGCAAGCAAATATATTCGTGGTGATTGGCTTTTTATTTTTATTTGAACTTGTAAGTTTTTCCTTTGGAATGATGCTATCCTCTTTAGTGCCACAAAGAGTATTTGCCACAGAGGTTGCTTTATTCATTCTTACCCCAGCATTTATTTATAGCGGGCTAACGTTCCCATTGTGGGCAATGCCAAAAATTCACCAATTAATTGCTCATTTAATTCCTTATACATATTTTTTGTCGGGATTTGTCAAAATATTTATAATGGATGCTGAATTCGTTTATTTTAAAAATGATACTTTGATTTTGCTTTTATTTTTAACAATTTCATTGTTAATCACTATAATTTCCTTTAAAATTCGATTAAGAAAAATAAAAAAAGAATTATATGAAATGGTTTAAAAATACATTAAATGTATTAAAGCGAGAAATAAATATAATCGCAAATGATAAAGATTTGCTCTTGATGCTTATTGCTGCACCTCTTTTTTATTCTCTGTTTTATGGCACAATGTACATTGATAAAACAGAAGAAAAAGTTCCTGTTGCCGTGTTAGATATAGATAAATCAACTACTTCCGAAAATTTTATTAAAGATTTGAATGCTCACCAATTAATCAATGTAACAAAACAAATTGATGATGCAAGCTTAATCAAAGATTTACTCATAAAGGAAGAAGTTCAAGGTGTAATTGTTATACCTGAAAACTTTTCGCAAGATTTGAAATTTTTACGTGGTACAACAATTAAAATCTTTTTGAATACTCATCGATTTTTGCATTCAAATGATTTGAATAAAGCAGTGAATGAAATTGCTTTAACAAAAGGGCAAGAAATCAAAGTTAATATCTTTACGGCAAAGGGTTATAATTTAGAACAAACTGAGGAAATTAGCACACCAATGAAAGATGAAATACATTTTTTATTTAACCCAAGCGAAACATATGGGGATTTTTTAATTCCCGCAATTCTTGTCTTAGTTCTTCAACAAACCTTACTGTTCGGATTGACTCAATCAATAGCTAAAGAAAAAGAAGCAAAAACAATGGACGAACTGTATAATTTTGCTAATAACAATATTTCATCTATTTTAATCGGCAAATCGTTTTTTTATATTGCTTTATATATGATTTACGCATTAGTCTTTTATACCGTTCATTTCCATCTATTTAAAATCCCCTTCAAAGGAAGCATTTTCACTTTAGCTTTAACGACCTTTTTACTTTTAGCAACAATTTCCATTCTTTCATTAATTATAGGAAGTTTTTTCAGTAAAAAAGTTTATGCATTAATTTTTATGTCTTTCACCTCATATCCATTATTTTTCTTTACAGGTTATACTTGGCCAATATTTGCAATGCCAAAAATTATTCAATATATCTCGTACATTGTGCCAACAACGCCCTATATGCAATCTATGAATAGAATTATTAATATGGGAGCAAGTATAAAAGACATTACTCCAGAAATAATTAATTTATCTTTATTATTAAGTTTATTTGTTTTCTTAGCTGTAGTAAGGTTTTATACAATTAGAAAAAAAATTGAAGTTGACGTTTGAAAATAACTCGAATGAATAAGTACTTTTTTTTAATTTTGTTAAAAAGATTTTATTATTAATAGTATAAAATTTCCATTAACAAGGGGGTGATGCCAGTTGGGAGAAAACAAGAAATACACCGCAAAAGAAATTTTGAACAAAGGAAGGGTGGGAGGGCTATAAGTTCGTAATTTTGTATTTTATTGCAATATCAAATGATTAAAAACAACTTGACACAAGTAGAATTACCTAATGGAATTCGTTTACTTTACGACAATATTCCCGGATATCGTTCATTTATATTGAGCATCAGTGTACTTATTGGTTCTCGTCAAGACCCAAAAGGCAAAGAAGGTTTGGCTCATTTTATCGAACATCAACTTTTCCGACGAAATCAAAAATATTCATACACCAAAATAGCTCGTGAGTTCGAAAAAACCGGTACTTTATACAATGCATTTACGGAACACGAAATAACTGTCTTTTATCTTAAATCCTTGAACGAGAATTTTAATAAAGTTTATCACTTGCTCTCTGATTTCATTATCTGCCCCGTTTTTAACAAAAGTGATTATTTAAAAGAAAAAAAGATTATTTTAGAAGAAATTAAGTCTTATCAAGATGACCCTGAAGAATATATTTTTGATTTAGGAAACGAAATCGTTTACCCCAAACACCCTCTCGGCAGATTGATTACTGGAACTGAGAAAACGCTTGAAAATATTTCACTTGATGATTTAATCACACATTTTAATACTTATTATAACTCCAAAAACATAGTTATTTCGCTTGTCGGCGATATTCCTTTTGAACAATTTTATGAGATTACTGCTGAAATTTTTAATGATTTCAAATCAGGTGAAGAAGTAACAAATAATGAAAAACTACCACCAATCAAAACTAAAGAGAAAATCTACCGTAAAAATATTGAACAATCTCATATTTTATTACTAAAAAGAATTGATAATATTTCTCATGATTATATTTTGAAACTTAAATTACTTTCATACTTTTTGGGTGAAAGTCCAAGTTCGCTGATATATCATTCTTTAAGAGAAAAATCTGCCTTAGTTTATAATATTTTTTCAAATTTAGAACAATACAAAGATACAAATGTACTGCAAATTTATTTTGCAACAGATAAAGAGCAAATCGAAAAAAGTTTTAAAATTCTTGACACTATATTCCATAAAATTATAGACCAAAAAGTTTCAAAAGAGCTTTTTCAAATATCAAAAAATGCCATGATTGCCCAACATATATACAAAATGGAACTGCCTTATGAAAGAATGATGAACGACATCCGTGCAATTCAGTTAAACGAAAGCTATTCTTATATTTCTCATTTCATAGATAAAATTAAGTCTATTTCCTTTAATGAATTTATACAATTCTCGTCAAATTTACTCTCACAAAACGATTGGTCAAAAGTTCAGTTTTTACAAAAATAATTCTTTTACGTTTTTTTAATATTATTTGCTTTTTTCATATTTTTTTATTAAATTAAAATTAAAATTTATGAGATTGGAAATATGAAAGATGAGTTTACTAATTTAAATAAAGAGAATAACAATAAAACCCGCTATATTCTTTCTTTTGTGCTGTTTCTTATTATTATCGTTATATCTTATCTTTTTTATCTTTCATCTTTAAAACAAAGCTTCGAGAAGGAAATATATTCATATTTACAATCAAATACTAAATTTAAAGAAATATCTATTGTTCAATGGAGAAAAGAAAAGTTACGTGCTGCAAACTTGCTCGCAAATAACAAAACTGCTAAACAACTTGTTAGGCAGTATTTCCTTGAACCAAACAATACTCAAAATACTCAAAAATTAAAAGATTTTTTAAAAACTATATTTTTAAATTATGAATATGATGCTGTTTTTCTTTTAGATACAAATTATAAAAAAATTATTATCAGTTCAAAATACTCTGAAGAAAGACCAATATCTTATCTTTCAAAGGAATCAGATTCAATTGTAAGAACAGGCAAAATTGCTTTCCAAGGATTTTATTTTAATGGAACAAATGATATAGTAGTTATGAAACTTATTGTTCCATATTTAAAAAATGATGACAGTAAAGAAGTAATCGGTTCCATAGCGCTGCGAATTAATGCCAATGACTACATTATTCCCTTTTTGGCTAATTCCCCATCTGGAAGAAAAACCGAAGAATCAATTTTATTTGCAAAAACCAAGGATTCTGTTTTATTGTTGAATAAATTTGCTTCCAAAGGAGTTTATTTCAAATTTCCACTGACAAGCAAAGATTTACCTGAAGCGGTGTTTGTTACAAGTAATAAAAGCCATCTGATTGGTATAGATTATAAAGGTAATAAAATCTATGCTTTTTGTTCGAAAGTTCCAAATTCGAGTTGGTATTTGCTAACTAAAATAAACAAAGATGAAGCACTTCAAGATTTTTATAAAGATGTATGGCTTTTTAGTGTAACTCTCATAGTTATAATTATTTCAATTGGTTTAATTTTAATATATTTTTATCGGAACCAGCAAGAAAAGTATGCAAAGCAAAGATTGCAAGATATCGAGACTATTAAAAAAAGTGAAGAGAACCTTTCTATTACATTAAAATCAATTGGTGACGGTGTTCTTGCAACTGATATGAAAGGTAATATTACACTAATGAATCCAGTCGCAGAAAAACTCACAGGTTGGAAATTTGAAGAAGCTAAAGGCAAGCCGCTGAATTCAATTTTTAAAATAGTAAATTCAGTAACTCGAGAACCAGCAATTAATCCCGTTGATATTGTTAAAGAAAAAGGATTAGTCGTCGGTCTTGCTAATCATACATTATTAATTTCAAAAGATGGGACAGAATATCATATCGCTGATAGTGCGGCACCTATTAAAAACGATAAAGGTGATATCTTAGGTATTATATTAGTTTTTTCGGATGTTTCAGAAAAATATCGATTACAACAAAAAATTTTTGAAAGTGAAGAAAAATATCGCCTCGCTTTCAAAACAAACCCCGATTCAATCAATATTACTAAAATGGACGGCACTTATGTTGATATTAATCAAGGTTTTACAAATATTACTGGATATACCGAAGAAGAAGTAATTGGCAAAAGTTCACTCGAATTAAATATTTGGGCTAACCCAAAAGATAGACAAAAACTTGTCGACGATCTTAAATCCAAAGGATATTGTAATAATTTGGAGGCAGAATTTAGATGCAAAGATGGTTCAATTAGAATTGGTTTGATGTCTGCGTCAATTATTATGATAAATAATGAACCGCACATTATATCCATAACTCGGGACATCTCCAACCTTAAAAGAATTGAAAATGAATTAAAGGAAAGTGAAGAAAAATTTAGAACAGTTGCAGAAACAGCTTCTACTGCAATTTTTATATATAAAGAGAAATTTTTATATATTAATCGTTATGCACAAAGTATGACCGAATATTCACCTGAAGAAATTATTCAATTAAACGTTTGGGATATTGTCCATCCTGATTTTAAGGAATTAATCGAAGAACGTGCAAAAGCACGAATAGCCGGAGAAAATATAATTTCACGATATGAGTTTCCAATTGTTACTAAATCAGGTAAAACACGATGGTTGGATTTCACTTCGGGTATTATCAACTTCCAAGGTGAGCGTGCGGCAATCGGAACTGCTTATGATATAACTGATAAAAAGAATTTTGAAGTGGAGTTAATCAAATCCGAAAGAACTTATAAAGGTATCATTAATAGCATCAATGAAGCTGTTTACATCCAAGACGAAGATGGAACTTTCTTGTTTGTAAATAATGCCGCCGAAAAAATGTATGGTTTCCCAAAAGATTATTTTATCGGGAAAAATCCAGCTATTATTTCTGCTCCGAACAAGAATAATATTGAAGAAGTGGCTTTATTAGTCAAAAAGGCTTATAATGGTGAACCACAGAAATTTAACTTCTGGGGCTTACGCTCTGATGGTTCAATTTTCCCAAAAATTGTCAGCGTTACGCCAGGAGAATTCTTTGGGAAAAAAGTTGTTATTGCTGTTGCTCGTGATATTACCGAAACATATAATTTAATAGAAGAACTAAAAATTGCAAAAGAAAAAGCTGAAGAAAGCGAAAAATTAAAATCCGCCTTTTTAGCTAATATGAGCCACGAAATTCGTACTCCTATGAATGGAATCATTGGTTTTTCGCAATTGCTAACTATTCCTAACGTGTCCGATTCACACCGTATCGAATATGCTCAAATTTTGAATAATAGTTGTAACAGACTTTTAAACACAGTTAATGATATCTTAGACATTTCCAAAATTGATGCTAAACAAGTTCAAATAAACGAAAATCCCTTTTACGTAAAAGACATTTTCCAAGAACTTTATGAAATTCACTCCAAGTCATTATCAACAAGTAAAATTCAGTTTTCATATTTTATTGATAATAAGTTATCAAATATTAAAATCATTAGTGATAATCAAAAGACCTATCAAATATTAAATAATTTGATTAATAATGCTTTAAAATTCACAAAACAAGGTAGCGTTGAATATGGAGTAACTTTAAAAGATAATTTTGTTGAATTTTACGTCAAAGATACTGGTGAAGGTATTGCAAGCGATGCGATTAGCAAAATTTTCGACAGATTTGTCCAAGAAAATTCATCTATTTCAAGAGGGCACGAAGGCTCCGGATTAGGCCTTTCTATTGCAAAAGGATTAGTTGAATTGCTGGGTGGACAAATATGGGTCGAATCCATAAAAGGAAATGGTTCCACATTTTATTTCACAATTCCTTTTAAACAATTTGAAGAAGAAGAAAAGGAATATATCAATATTCAGGAGTTTGATAATTTTGATATAAAGATTTTTGAAAATGCAAAAATTTTAATTGCCGAAGATGATAATATTAATTTTATTTACTTAAAGAAAATAATATCTGATAAATTTAATCCAATTATTTTAAGAGCGACGACCGGCAAGGAAGCAGTCGAACTCTATAAAGAGAATCCAGACATTTGCTGCATATTTATGGATTTGAAAATGCCCGAAATGAATGGTATCGAAGCAACAAAAGCTCTTCGAGATATGAATACGAGTGTTCCAATAATTGCAATTACAGCGTTAGTTTTGGAAGAAGATAAAGCTGCAGCACTCGATGCTGGTTGTAATGATTTTATAACTAAGCCAATTAATACTGAAATATTATTGAAAAAAATTCGTAAATATATGAAGAATATTGATTAATAATAAAAATGGAGTATAAATTATGTTAAAATTAAAGTATATAAGCCATTCAGCTTTTATTTTTGATGATGGTATAAATCAAGTTATTATCGACCCATTTATTTCTGGCAATCCCACAGCACCAATCAAAGTTGACGATGTCAAAGCAAAGTTCATCGTTTTGACTCATGCGCATGGCGACCATTTTGGTGATACTATGGAAATTGCAAAGAAAAATGATGCCCTTGTAATTGCAGTGAATGAACTTGCAAATTATGTTGCTCAAAAAGGAGCAAAAGCACATAATATGCATATCGGCGGTTCTTGGCAATTCCCCTTTGGGAAAGTTAAATTTACTGTTGCTCACCATGGATCTTCAATCGAAGATAACGTTTATATGGGCGAACCTGCAGGTGTCATTTTATCAATAAACGGTAAAAATATTTACCATACTGGCGATACGGGCTTATTTATGGATATGAAACTAATTGGTGAAACAAACAATATTGATTTGATGCTTGTTCCAATCGGAGATAATTTTACAATGGGTATTGATGATGCAGTTATTGCTTGTGAATTTGTTAAACCAAAACTCGCAATTCCTATGCATTATAATACTTTTCCACTTATCAAGGCTGACCCAAATGAATTTGTTAGAAAAGCACAAGCAAAAGGAATTAATGCACGTGTTTTGAATTTTGGCGAGGTAATCGATATTTAAATTTCCGAATTATTAGTATCTGCGCCTTGACGCTTTTTTTCCTTCTTAAATTGTGAATTTTTACTCAAGAAGTAAGTTAATGCTTGAAATAAAATTTCTTTTACTTCATTTAATTTTATTTCACGTGGTTTTGTTACTGCTTTACCTTTCCAAGTAATAACCAAAATTTGAATTTGCGATAAATCATATTTTGGAGCAATGTCTTTCAATATTTCCCTTAAACTAACACGAAGAAGTCGTTTTATTCTATTGCGAACAACTGCTTTTTTATATATTTTTTTTGGAGCAACAACACCGAAATAAATCAATTCTGGATTGCAGGCTTTTTTTTTGATTAATATGTTAGAGGGCTTAAAACATATTTGCAAAGAAATATTACCAAAGTGTACTTTCAAACTTTGCTCATATACCTTCGTAAAAGAATTAAAGCCCTTTAAAGGGCTTAAATTCATCGATTTCATAGTTTTAATAAATATTTCAAATTAATAATGCTTTGGTTCATCACTCACTGTTAATTTATAGCGTCCTTTCCTTCGACGTGCGGATAACACTTTGCGTCCATTTTTAGTCGCCATTCTTGCACGGAATCCATGTTTATTTCTTCTCTTTCTAACACTGGGCTGAAATGTCCTTTTCATAACTACCTAATTATTTTCTTCAATGTTCATATTTATAGAATTACAAAATTAAGAAATTTATTCTAATTATAATGAAAAATTAAAAATAAATTTCTACAATTTCTTTTTATTTATTTTTATTTTCCGATTCAATTTCGTCTAAAATAAGTTCAGCAACTTTTAAATCGAAAGGAGTTGTAAGTTTAATATTATTTTTATCTCCTTCAACAACAGTAACTTTATACCCCAAAAATTCCACAATTTGTGATGAATCAGAACCAACATAATTTACTTCACGAGCTTTTTCGAAAGCTGTTATTATTATATCCTTCCAAAATGATTGTGGAGTTTGCGTGATAGTTAATTTCCCACGTTGAATTGTCCTCACAACTTGACTTTTATTGTTTATTTCTTTTACCGGGTCTTTTGGAGTGGAACCTAAAATAACGGCTCCGTTTTCTTCGGTCATTTCTAAGACCTTGACAATGGTTTCTTTTGATAAAAATGGACGAATAGAATCGTGTATCATTACTATTTCTGAGTCTTCAATAGCTTTCGAATGTAGTGCATTATAAATAGAGTCTTGCCGTTCTTTTCCTCCAACTACTACATCCTTGACTTTTTTCAAATTATATTTTTTAATTAATTCTTTTGTATAAGTAAACCATTCGCTATGAACAGCAATAATTATTGAATCAATTTCATCAATTTCATCAAAAAGTTCAACAGTTCTGACTATTACAGGTTTGCCTCTTAATTCCAAAAATTGTTTTGGTATATCACTTCCGAACCTTTCACCTTTTCCACCGGCTGGGATTACAACGCTTGTTTTCATATTTGTTTAATCACTTTTTTCAAAATAAATATTTTAATAAAATATTAACGAAAAAAACTTTTTTTTATTCAAAATTATGCTAATTAATTTCAAATTTAATATAATTTAGTCTTTTGCAAATTTTTTAATTTCACTCATAGTAAATAATGAAATCAACTCTATGCCAACTTTTGATAAATTTTCTTTTCCGCCTTGTTCTCGGTCAATCACACAAACTGCAGTTTTAATATTTGCTCCAACTTTACGTAATTCTTCGACGCTCAAAATTATCTGTCCCCCGCTTGTAACAACATCTTCAACGACTAACAAATTTTTGCCTTTTATGTCCATTCCTTCTGCAATTCGTCGAGTTCCGTATTCCTTAGCTTTTTTCCGAACAAAAACCATTGGAAATTTATTAATCATCGATATTGCCGTAGCTATTGGTATTCCACCCATTTCTAAAGCTGCAAGTCCATCAAATCTTTCCTCAATTCTATTATTGATTGCACTTGCTATTTCACTTAAAAGTTGAGGTTCCGCTTCGAATTGATATTTATCGAAATATTCGTGGCTAATTTGACCAGAACGAAGTAAAAACTCGCCCGTGATATAAGCTTTCTTGTATATTAATCTTGCTAACTCTTTTAATTCCATATTATTTTTTCTATTTTGTTGAAATAAAATCAGGTAAATCTGCGTAAATATAAGTTGTTATTGCAATTACAGCAATACATTTATTCAATAACATTGGATCAACTTTGTCAGGAGTATCCGAAGCAGAATGATGATACCAAAAATATTCATCTTTACCTTTTGTAGATAAAGACATCCCAGATACTCCGAGTTTCATCATTGGACCGATATCTACTCCACCACCACCTTTACGAACAGTAAAGTCTGGTGCGATTTCTTGTATAATCGGGGTAATGCCTTTTAAGATTTCGAAGTATTTGTCATCACCATTAAATCCAATTGCAAGTGGTTCGAATACTCCAGAGTCGAATTCGAAAACGAGAAAATGTTTTTCATCTTTATGTTTATTTGCATAAGCAGTTCCGCCTCGGGTTCCATTTTCTTCATTGACCCAAAATACTTCTCGGATAGTCCTTTGTGGATGCAAATTAAGTTCTTTCAATAACTTCACAGCTTGCCAAGTTGAAATAATACCCGAAGCATCGTCATGTGCCCCTTCACCATAATCCCAGGAATCAGAATGCCCACCAATTGCAACAATCTCATTCGGCTTACCTTTTCCAATTAATTCCCCCATAAGATTATATGATATTGTGTCTGGTTCAGTCTTGCAAGTCATTTTCAAACTTAAGACTGGTGTAATCCCTCGGTCTTGCATTCGTTGCAATAATAAAACATCTTCCAAAGTAATTGCGGCATGAGGTATTTTAGGCAACGTATCTTCGTAGTTCATCACTCCTGTATGGATCATATCGAATCCAATTGGACTAACAGAACGCACAAGGCTTGCCACAGCGCCATATTTGGCTGCAACTGACGCACCAGCCCATCTATATTGAACAGCTTGTCCGTAATTAACCCATGGAATATTATATACAACTATTTTCCCTTTGGCTAAATCACCTTTTTGAGCCAAGTCATCGAAGCTCTTAACTACCAAAACTGGTGCCTCAATTCCTTTATCGAGAGTGCCAACACTTCGCCCGAGTGATGATATTTTAATTTCTTTATTTCTCGGGAAAATCATTTTGCAATATTCTTCACCTCTTTTCCAATTCGGAACTAACACTTCTTCTAATTTAACATTTTCCAATCCATCTTTTTTCATTTCCTGTTCAGCCCAAATAAGTGAATTATTCAAGTTTTCTGAGCCGGAAAAACGTGGTCCAAAAGTATCACAAAAATATGCAAGACGATCCCAAGCGGAGCTATCAGACATTGCTTTTTCTATAATTTGTTGACCAATTACAGCATAAGTTTTGTAAATATATGCTGAATCTATTTCTGTACTTTTCGAATGTGACGTAAATGTAACAACAAAAAGTAATAATAAAAAGTATAATTTTTTCATAACAAGCCTAAAATATTTAATCTATTTTGCCAATACAACAAATTCAGTTCTACGATTTTTCGCTCTGCCTTCTTCTGTATCATTGGTTGTAATCGGTCGAGAAAATCCAAAACCTCTATATCTTAATCTACTTGGTTCCACTCCTCTTGAAACTAAAGCATCGTAGACAGCTTTTGCTCTCGCTTCACTTAAAGTTAAATTATATTCAACTCCACCAATATTATCCGTATGTCCCTGAATTTCTAATTTTACTTTTGGATCGCTTAACATCACGTCTGCAATTTCATCTAAAATAGGTGCTGATTCTGGCTTTATTTCTGATTTATTGAAATCAAACAATATAGGTCGAGTAAAGGCTGTGCCGATTTTATCCCAAGGCATAAGTCCACTTGTATTATATTCTGCTTCAGCGTATAACGAATCGTTCCGTCCTGAAACTGATACATATGATTTAACTTTATGATTTCCCCAATATTTAGGTGGATGATAAGTTATTAAATAAAAATAACGCAAGCTCATATAAATATCTCGAAATATAGAGATTAAATCTTCTTTTGAGTATGCTTTATAAAATTTTCCACCTGTATATTTTGCCATATAACGTAAATTTTCATCTTTCGAATATCCAAAGGCAACACTAAAAATATGAATTTTCTGCTCTTTTGCTTTTTCTATTAAATCGCCAATTTCTTTTTTGGAATAATTGTCATCACCATCAGAAAAAATAACTAATACTCTTGGAATTTCCTCACTTGTATTTTCGAACAACTGAATATTTTTCCAAACTGCATCGTAAACTGCTGAAAATAATCCTATTCCTTGATTTTTCTTCGAATTAAATAAGTTTAATATTTCTTGTTTATCTTTAATTAAGGGCACTTTCAAATCAAAATCTTTATTAAATGAAGTGATGCCAATTTTATCATAATCCATTTTCAAATTTACAAATAAGTTTATTCCAGTATATATTGCATCCATTACAGCAGTCATCGAACCGCTGTAATCTACGGTCAAAACGATATTGTACGGAATTGAATCTTTTGCTCCAAATTCTCGAACTTTGAAATCTGCTATATCTACTTTTTTGACATTATAAACTTTCCCCAGTTCTTCATCTAATTTTACAAAGTAGTTTTTTGATGCATCATTTTTATATGGGTTTGCCATATTAGTTATAAAGTGACCTAATGAATCAAATACTCTGGCATATAACTTAATTGTATCGGGATACATATTTGTTTCTAAACGAAAGAAATCATAAATCAATTTGTTTGGGTCTGCCGAATCGATTGGCAATGTTGAAGTTAAATATATTGGTTTTTGCTCATCAACGTCAGAATAATCCCACAATTCTTTTTGCAACTCAAATCCCGTTTTATCTTGTCTGGATGATGAACAACCGCTTATGAACAAAAGGATTGAACTTATGAAGATGATTGAAATTATCCGAAATTTTATTTTTTTCATAAAAACTATTTATTATATCTTTAAAGACAAAAGCAACCCATCGCCAACAGGAGCTATTGTAGTAAAATAGTTATTTTTCATATATTCATTGAACGATTTTATGGACTTTATGTCATCGGGATTTCGCTCTGGAGCTGATTGAGTAACAAAACCAAAGGCAAAAGCATTATCTGCTGAAATTATTCCTCCATTTTTAACATATTTGTCAAGTATTTTAACGTACTTGTAGTAATTATTTTTGTCTGCATCCAAAAATACAAAATCTAATTTTTCATCCGGGGAATAATGTTCAAGGAAAGTTAACGCATTATCGTTAATAATAGTGATTTTATGGGATAACCCGGCTTCTTGTATTTTTTTTGAAGCAAATTCAAAATGCTTTTGTTCTAATTCGATGGTAGTAATTTTGCCATCATCAGGTAAAGCTCGTGCTATTGCAATTGCAGAGTAACCAGCCAAAGTTCCTATTTCCAGTACATTTCGGGCGTTTATTGCTTTTAAAATAAATTGGATAAATTTAACTTGTTCAGCGGATATTGAAATTTGTGGAATTCCGAAATCTTTTGCTTCTATAAGAAGATTTTTTAAAAATTCATCTTCACCGGAAAAATTTTCGACCAAGTAATCGAACAAATCATCTCTCAAACCTGTTGCTCGCATTGTCATTTTCTGTACCCTTCGTTCAAGATTTCAGAAATTATGGTCTGGTCCCTAATCTTACGTTTACATTTACTCCATTTTTCCTTATGAAAGTAATTAATGTATCAAGTGAATTTATTGTGGAATCAAGTTTTACAGCAAAGTGTTCATCATATAATAATTTCGAAACCGTACCTTTACCATTTTCTATATTATTTACTATATTTTTCAAATTTTCTGATAATATTTGCAAATTTGTTAATAAGCTATCTGTCTTTTTAAGCATCGGCTTTGCAGCTGTTGAAATAGTATCTAAATTATTTACAATTTTATTCATCTGAGATTTATTATCACTGACAAGCTGGCGGACATCTGTTGTAATTTGCTTTAAATCTTTTAATGTTGAATTCAAGTTTGCTTTATTATCTTCGAACATTGTTTTTAATTCTGCTATTAATAAATCAGTATTCTTAACAATACTTTTGATATTATTAATTGAGTTTTCGTCAGCAAGTACATTATTCAATCCTGTTAAAGTAGTATCAACTTTATGTAAAATTGTAATAATATCATTGCTTGCGGCACCAAATGTAGCGATTAATTCACCTAAATCAGGTGGATTTGAACCATATAAAAAATTATTTCTATTGAATTTGATTTTTGAAATTCCTGGTTCTATTTCAATTTTTTTCCCACCCGTAATTTCCAAAATCATAATTTTCGCAGTTGCATCTGTGTATATATCAGATACATCGTCAATTGTTCCTATAATCAAAACAGAATCGTGATAGTTTTCGATTGAATTAACTGAACCACGCTTCACACCATTCACAAAAATCGGGTCAGAAATTTTAAGTCCTCCGGAGGATGGAAATAAAAACTTTATATCAGCTTTTCCGGAGGACAAATTTAAACCTCTTCCAAAAACAATACCCAATACTAAAATCACTATACCTGTGAAAACTAGTAAACCGACACGAAATTCAATTGCTTTGGAAGTTTTCATTCTTTAATTATATTTTCTTTAATATTGTTTATCATCGCTAATTTCTTCGTCAAAATCGAAATTAAAATCGGTGTCGAAATCAACAATTTCATCGTTATATAAATCATCGGTCAAGTGATAGTCAGCTTTTTCCGACATATTGTAATCATTTGTATCGTATTTGCCATTGCTTGTTCCATTTTTACTCTTTCCATCAAGTAAAAGAATGTTGTCGGCTAAAATTTCGACGATTTGTTTTTGTTTTCCATCAATTTTATCTTCGACAACTCGAGTTTGCAATCGACCTTCGACAAAAATACGTGAGCCTTTGTGTATTAATTTTTCAACAATTTCAGCTAACCCACGCCAAGCTACGATTGTGTGCCAATCTGTTTGCTCTTTTAAATTACCCAATCTATCTTTCCAGGTTTGCGAGGTTGCAATTCTAAATGATGTTACTGGTATTCCACCTGGTGTTTTTTTTAAAATTGGGTCCATTCCGACGTTGCCAATCAATAGCACTTTATTTAATGACCTAGACATAAATCTACTCCCAAACTGTTATTAAATACCTAATAAGTCTTTTATAAAAAAAGATGTGGTGTATGTGATTTTATAATTTGAATTAATGATTACTTGGTTTAACTTTCAATAGTTCAACTTCAAAGATTAAAGCTTGATTTGGTCCGATTACTCCTTGTCCAGCTCCTCTTTCTCCGTATGCTAACTCTGAAGGTATGTATAATATAGCTTTTCCGCCTTCTTTCATTAATTGCAAACCTTCTGTCCAACCTTTGATTACTTGGTTTAAAACGAAATCTACTGGTTGTCCACGTTCTACTGAACTATCGAATACTTTTCCATCAATTGTTCTACCTGTGTAATGAACTTGCACTGTGTCTGTCTCTTTCGGGGATAAACCTGTTCCTTCTTTCGTAATTTCATATTGCAAGCCTGAAGTTGTCACTTTGATGTTTGGTTTTTGTGAATTTTCTTTTAAAAACTTTTCTGACTCTTCTTTATTTAACTGTGCTAATTTTGCTTGTTTTTCCATATCTTTTTGCCTTAATTCCTGATTTAAATTTACTATTGCTTGTTGAATTTCATCTTGTGTTAAAGCTGGGTTTGCATCAAACATTACATCTTTCATTGCTTGTAAGAAAACGTCCAAATTGATATTAATGTTGTTGTTTTTTAAATCATTACCAAATTGTGCACCCAAACTATAAGATAAAGTATCAACTTTATTATCTAACTTAATTGTCGAATTGGGTTGTTGTGTTGCAGGTTTTGTTACTTTCGGTTTGTTTGTACCTCCAAAAGCGTTTGTAGCAATAAAAGCTACTGCGAATAATACTACCAAAATATTTTTTTGCATTAAAAAATCTCCAAAAAATCTTAAAAAATTGAATTATATTATTGTAAATACGTGTTAATCATTAAAAAATTTTGTTTTTTATTACTTTTTTATACTTCTTTCATTAAATAAATCTTAATGATGAAATAAAAATAAAAAATACATTCTATGAATCTATGAAAAAATCATTTCAGGAAATTTTTGCAGCAATTTATTGACGTTCGAAATATCTTTTGCTCCTGCTGTAGCAAGATGTGCTTTGCCACCACCGCCGCCACCAAGGAATTTTGCCGCAAAACCAACTAATTTACCCGCTGGATATTTGTCCTTCAAATCATCAGTAACAACGCAGCAAAGTTGTACTTTCCCATCATTTATTGTTGTTAAAAGTGCAATTCCTTCTTTTGCCATTTTATTTCTTATTTCATCGCCTAAATTTCTTAGCGTGTCGATATCAGTTTCGGGCAATTCTGTTGTTATTATTTTTATCCCATTTACTTTTTTTGAGTTATTAATTAATTTCTCAACTTCACTCGAAAGTTCTTGCATTTTATTGCTTGCAATTACTTTTTCGAGTTGTTTTATTTTCTCGATTAATTCTTCTTTTTCTGCTTCTTTTTTCTTTAATTCGGAGTTAACTTGTTTAATATATTTTTCCACGGCTGGTCCCGTAATTGCTTCAATTCGACGTACACCAGCAGCTATGCCTGCTTCGTTAATTATTTTGAAAATGCCTATTTCACTTGTGTTTTTTACGTGAGTTCCACCGCAAAGTTCTATGGAAAAATTCTCGTCCATAGTTACTGCTCGGACCACGTCCCCATATTTATCACCAAAAAACATTTTGATTTTCGGATTTTGTTTTGCTTTTTCAAGTGATAATTCCTCTGTTTTCACAGGGAATTTCGAAAAAATCTTTTCATTAACTATTTGCTCAATTTTATCTATATCTTCTGCTGAAACTTTTTCAAAATGATTAAAATCAAATCTCAAGTAATCGGGAGAAACAAGTGAACCAGCTTGTTTTATGTGGTTACCAAGAGTTTCTTTCAATGCTTCATGGAGCAAATGCGTCGCACTATGATTTCTCATTATATTATTCCGTCTCCATTCGTCAACTTCTGCTATTGCTTCATCTCCAACTTTTGCAATTACTTCTCGTTCACAAATATGTATTCTTCCATTTCCTACTTTTTGAATGTCCAACACTTTATAAACTTCGTTATTTATTGTTAAAGTTCCTGTATCTGAAACTTGTCCACCACTTTCTGCATAAAATGGCGTTTTGTCCAAAATTACTTTATTCTCATCAATATATATAATTTTTGCAGTTGTCTTTAATTCATTATATCCAGTGAAAATTGTAGTATATTCACCTTCAATATTAATAGCTTCTGTCGAGCTTACTTTTCTTGCAGAGCGAGATCGGTCTCGTTGCTCTTCCATAAACTTCTCAAATTCCTCAGTGTCAACAGTAAATCCTCTTTCTCGAGCGATTAATTGAGTTAAATCTAATGGAAAACCAAAAGTGTCATAAAGTAAGAAAGCATCTTTTCCAGAAATAATGTGATTACTATCGGCATTACTATTGATAATTTCTTCAACCTTTGCGAGCCCTCTTTCCAATGTTACAAGAAAGCTTTCTTCTTCTGCTTTAATAACTCTTTCGATAGTATTTTTTTCCTGAATTAATTCAGGGAAAACATCACCTAATGTATCAATCAAAACTGGAACTAATTTATAAATTAGTGGTTCGTTAAAACCAAGATTCCGAGCAAACCGAGATGCTCTTCGTAAAATCCTTCGCAAAACATAACTTCTTCCTTCGTTGCCTGGTAAAGCGCCATCTGCAATTGCAAAAGACAAAGTCCTTAAATGGTCAGCAATTACTCGCATTGCTATTCCATCTTTGCTTTCTAATTCTGCGTTATATTTTTTTCCTGATAATTCAGAAATTTTTTGAATAATCGGCATAAATACATCTGTATCGTAATTCGATTTCGTTCCTTGTATCACAGACACAATTCGCTCAAAGCCCATTCCCGTATCGACATGCTTTGCTTTAAGTGGTTCTAATTCACCTTGTGCATTGCGATTGTATTGAATAAAAACTAAATTCCAAATTTCAATAACATCGGGTGAACCGGCATTGACCAGATTTGCTCCAGAAAAATCGTCTGTTCTGTCGAAATGAATTTCACTACAAGGACCGCATGGACCTGTCTCGCCCATCTCCCAAAAATTATCTTTTTCGCCAAAACGCTGAATGTGACTTTCGGGTAAATATTTCTTCCAAATTTCGAATGCTTCGTCATCTGTTTTATATACAGTTGCATACAATCTTTCTTTCGGTAATTTCCAAACATCAGTCAATAACTCCCAAGCCCATTGAATTGCTTCCTCTTTGTAATAATCACCGAAACTCCAATTCCCAAGCATTTCAAAAAAAGTATGATGATATGTATCAACACCAACTTCTTCTAAATCATTATGTTTACCGCTTACACGAATACATTTTTGCGTATCGGCGGCTCTTTTATAATCTCGTTCACCTAAGCCAAGAAATACATCCTTGAACTGATTCATCCCCGCATTTGTGAAAAGAAGCGTTGGGTCGTTATGTGGAACAACTGGTGCAGAGGGCACTATTCTATGTCCCTTTGTTTTGAAAAAATCTAAAAATGATTGTCGAATCTCTTTTGCGGTCATTTTATTTGTTGTGGTCATATTTTATTTATTGTTTGATGTTTTATTTTTAATATTTATTTAAAATCAATTTTGTATAGTTTGCAAAATTAACTACAAAAGTTTTATTGACGTATAAAATTATAATTAATGATATAATAAATTCAATGTGAATTGAATTTAAATTAAGAATGTTGGAATTTTAAAAATTTAAGTTATTGTATTAATCAGGAAAGTTTAATAAAAGTGAGTTTTAACCTAATTCGTGGCGGTATTCTCTTGTCATCAAATCTTTTAAAGCAACTTCTGGTGGCAAATTATCAAAAAGGATTTGATGAACTTTTGTTACGATAGGCATTTCAACCTTATGCTTTTGAGCAAGATTATACGCCGATTTTGTTGTTTCAACACCTTCAGCTATCATTTGCATCTCGTTTATTATTTCGTTTAACTTTTTACCAAGTCCAATAAGTTCACCAACTTTTCGATTGCGTGAATGTTTACTATTGCAAGTTACAATTAAATCTCCTAAACCTGAAAGCCCAGTAATTGTAAGCGCATTTGCACCCATAGCAACAGATAGCCTTGACATTTCAGCTAATCCTCTTGTGATGAGTGCCGCCTTTGTATTATCACCAAATTGCAAACCATCAATGATGCCTGCTGCAATTGCTATAACATTTTTGATTGATCCACCCAATTCACAACCGACAATATCTTGTGATGTATAAACTCTAAAATTGCCATTTGAGAATAAAATTTGAATAAATCGAGAATAACTTATATCTTCTGATGATGTAACGACAGTTGTTGGTTGGAACAATCCTACTTCTTCTGCATGTGATGGACCTGTGAGTACTGCAAAATCTTCGGAACTTACACCCAATTGTGCAAAAATTTCGGAACCTCGTTGCAATGTATCAATTTCAATTCCTTTCGCAACGTTTAATACTTTTTTACCATTCAAATTAATACCGGACGCAGATAAAGTTTTACGAATGTATTGAGTAGGAATCGCAGAAACAAAGAATTTTTGAGTTTTTAAAACTGCTAAATCATTAACAGCTATTACTTTTTCGTTTAATTTTATTTTAGGGAGAAATAAATTATTAACCCGATTTTTATTAATGGAATCTACAAGCTCTGGTTCTCTTGCCCAAAGAACAACATTGTAACCATTATAAGCTAACAAATTCGAAAGAGCGGTACCCCAGCCACCTGCTCCTATAACATAAATTGTATTGTTTTCGATTATTTCTTCAAAGTATTTACGGAAGACATCCATTAAACTTTGTTTTTGGGTTGGAACAATTTAATTTTAATTAATTGCAATTTTGCAAACTGATTCTCACGTCCTTCGATTAATCTTTTAATGTTTGTTCGGTGTGTGTAAATTACAACTAAGCTAAGCAAAATAAATGCATAAATCAAAAAGTGGTACCCTGGAATATGAATACCATAAAAATTATATCTTACAAATAGAGCTGAAGGAACAGTTATTCCAGCAATGATTGAACCAAGAGAAACATATCCAGAAAGAAATAGAACTAACATAAATACACCAATAGCTATAGCAAGTTCAATTGGTGCAATGGCAATCAACATTCCTAATGCTGTGTTTATTCCTTTACCACCTCTAAATCCAGCGAAGACTGTGAATATATGACCTAAAACTGCAACAAAACCAGCACCAAATTTTATAATAGTTATATCTTGGAAATTTGTTGCATTTGGGAAAGTGAGTCCTGAGCCTAAAATTGATGCAATATATACCGCAGCAACACCTTTTAGAATGTCCAGTACTTGAACTATTAATCCCCATTTTACTCCGAGAACACGCATAACATTGGTGCTACCCATATTCCCACTTCCTTTTGTACGGATATCAAATCCAAAAAACTTTTTGCTTATAACTAAACCCCAAGGTATCGAACCAAGTAAATAGGAAATTATCGCTATTGCTACGAAATGAAAAAATAAATTCATACTAAATCTTAAATTTAAAAATACAATATATAAAAGAAATTACTTAAATATTATTTTAAATTTTAAAACAAAAATCAAATTTTACCAAATTTATTGTTATAAAATTCTTGTTTAATATTTTTTTAAAAATCAAAATTACCTAAAAACCAACAAAAAACAAAACAGAGTTGAAAATAATTAAAATTATTGTTTTAATTTTTAATAGTCTGCAATCACCGCATCCAATATTTATTGACAACAAAGTGGATTCACAACTTTTTTTACAAATGTCAAGAACTTAGGATAATCTCTCGTAAATGTTTCAGTTGCAACAACTTCACCATTTGGAGTCATTATAACATAAAGTGGTAGTTCGATTGAGCCAAATTTTTCTTCTTGATATTTTTTATTTGATAAATAAGGTTCTTCCAAGCGGTCAGTATATAATCGAACATTCACTGATTTTGAGAGTAAATCAATTATTTCAGGCTTTTTGAAATAATTTTGCTCGACCCAACGACAATTTGTACACGTGAAACCGGAAAAATCTACAAAAACATTTCTATTTTCTTTTTTGGCAATTTCAAATGCGTTGTTCAAATTATCGAGCCAAACAGTTTCTTTTGTAGCTTGAGTCGATGTATTCGTGGTGATAACTCCTGCACTTTGCACACCATTAGCAGCTGCCATTATTTCAGAATATTCAGCTGGTGGTAAAAATGCATCGAGTTCACCCAATGGTTTGCCGAAAAGCCCAACCATCAAATAAAAGCCTATTCCTGCGAAAAACATAGCAAAGATTGCCCTAAGCGACCCAACGCTTTCAACGTCAGAATCGTGAGGAAATCTAAATACACCAATTATGTATAATGTTATTAAAAATGCAATGCCAACCCAAATTGCAACAAACAAATCCTTTGGTAAGATTCCAAGTGCTAAAACTAAATCAGCATTACTCAAAAACTTCATTGCAGCAGCAATTTCTAAAAATCCCATAACTATTTTGACATTATTCATCCATCCACCTGCTTTTGGCATTTTCTTTAATAAGGTTGGAAATAATGCTAATAAAAAGAATGGTGCTGCAAAAACTGCTGAAAATGCTAACATTCCGATTATTGGATAAAACCACTCTCCTCCACTTGCTGAAATTAGTGCTGAACCTACAAAAGGCACTGTACATGTAAACGAAGTTAGCGAAAATGTAAGCGACATCAATAACAAACTAATAATCCCAGAGCTTTGATTACTTTTTGTGTTTAATATATTCAACAATCCCGTTGGTAATTGAATTTCGAATGCACCAAATAAATTGAAGGCAAAAGCAACAAAAATTGCGGCAATGAATAAATTAACCCATGCATTTGATGCAAAATCTCTTATTCCCGTTGCTCCAAATATTAATGCTAATAAAAATCCCAATGCTGTAAATGTAAGTATTATTCCTAAGGCGTATATTGAGGAATCACGAAATGCTTTTCCTTTGGCTTTTTCTTTTTCAGCTCTCTTCGTAAAAAATGATACTGTAATTGGTACCATTGGGAACACACAGGGTGTCAACAATGCCAATGCTCCAGCACTCATCGCAAACCAAATAAAGGATAACACTCCTTCTTTCTTTTTAGTTTCGATTTCTGATTGGGATTTGGTTGTTACTTGTTTGCCATCGTTTATGTTTTCAGTATTTGATTCAACTTTGGTTTCATTAATACTTTCTTTGTTAACTTCATTTTCTTTTTCAATTGTTGCTTGGTCTTGCTGGTTAATTTGTTCTTCATCAACTTTTTGAGTTGTGCTTAATATTGTGCTTTTATATGGTTTATTCGAAACTGTAACTACGTAATTATCGGGTGGTAAACAACTAACTGAATCGCAAAATTGCAAAACAAACGAAAATTTCATTTGTTGCTTTGAAAAATCAATATCCTGCAATGCTTTTAATGGAATTTCTATTGAAAATTTATCTTTATAATATTCAATATTCATTTCAAAACCATGGTCATATTTGACGTGTGGTTTATCTGCTTTGATTTTCCCGTTAATTTTCGCTAAATTAGTGTTTACTAACTTTACTTCTGATTGTGTTGGTCCAATTCCATCTGGTGTTTCTTGTTTTTTAAATGAATATGTATAATGTTGCTTATCAATTTGAAAGTCGACTTTTACACTGAAATCTTCTCCTGATTTTACAGTCAAACTTGATGGATATGCAGTCATAGTAACGATTTTCGTATTTGCAGAAAATGAAGTTAATGTTACTAAAAAAAACAATGCAATTATTTGTATAATTTTCATAATAATTTGATTTTTAATTTACATAATTTTAATTAGGAAATTTAATAATAAAATATAATATTTTACTCTCTATCGCCTTGAAAATAATTGATTAATCTTTGTACTTTAAATTTATCTTCGTGAACAGGTTCATTCATTAAAACTGATTGTAAACTATCGGCAAACACTTTTGCAGGATTATACCCATAAGTTTGGAGTAAATAGTTCAAAGCAATTGCTTCGGCAATTACCGTAATATTTTTACCAGGGTAAATTGGCAATTTAATGTACGAAAGCTGAACGCCCATTACTTCGGCAAAAGATTTTTCCAGTCCTGTTCTTGTGTAATCTTCATTTGGGTCATATTCCTCTAATTCCACAATAATTTCAAGCCTTTTTTGAAAACGCACTGCACGAATTCCGAACATTGCCCGAACATCAATGATTCCTACGCCACGTATTTCCATAAAATGCTTTGCTATTCTTGTGCTTGTCCCCATTATTGTTGCGTCAGCATTATTTGTAAGCATAACGGCATCGTCAGCAACCAAGCGATGCCCCCTTTCAACTAAATCCAATGCAATTTCGCTTTTTCCGATTTGACTACGTCCAACAAATAAAATGCCAACTCCATAAACATCTGTAAATGTCCCATGAACAACCATTTGTGGTGAAAAATGGTCGTTTAAAAAATTAGAAATTACTTCATTAACTACATTTACATCTTTATTTGTTTTCAATACAGCGATTTTTTCTTTAAAAAATTCATTCAACAAATATTCTGGTAACGTATAATCATTTGTTAATATCAAACAAGGGATTCGCCTTTGAGTAATATTTCTCACAGCTGAAATTTGATTTTCTATTGATAATTTACCTAAATACTCAATTTCTTCTTTGGCAAATAATTGAATTTGTGCTGTTTTTGAGCCGTCTTCATATCCTGTTAATAAAAATTGCGGTCGATATAAAATTCTCGATTCTACTACATTATCCAAAGTTGAAATATCAGACAAAACTTCAAAATCAATCTGTATTGATTGTTCTTCCAATATTTCTTTTACTAACAATTTATCTTTTATTAATACAGGATTATCTTTGAATGTCCAAGTCATAAATTTTCAAAAAATAATATGCAAAATTAATTAAATTAAATAAAGTAAGACGTTTTTAACTTTTATTAATTACAAGATTAGAAATTATCACTAGTGGTAATGATTAATGAACATCTACGAAATGTTAAGATATCAACAATCATTTAAAGAAAAATTATCCTAATCTTATCAGAGGAAGTATGATGATTTTTTATGTTATAAATTTTGAGCTTTTTTATTAAAAATTTCAGTTTTATTTAATTTAATATTAACAAATAAATCAGGTAATTTATATTGATCTTTTTCGCTTAAAGAGTCACTTATAGAACTTTTTAATGGAGTCGAAATATCTATTTTCTCTTTAAGTATAATTGACTGCTTATCTATGTCTTCAGGTTTTTGTGGTATATAAAAATATTTTGACAAACCTTCCCAATCCTTATCTCTGATTGTTACAACATTGTCAAGATAAAAACTAACCCAAAAATCACCTATTTTAGAGTTTGGTTCTTCTTGTAAAAGTTTATTTTCTGTTATTTCAATATAATTTTTGTCAAGTTCAAAACCGATATAATTTCGTCCTAATCGTTTGGCGGCTAATGCTGTCGTTCCTGTTCCGTTAAAAGGGTCTAAAACAATATCATTTTCGTCTGTTGTCATTAAAATTAAACGTTCAAGCAAATGCACAGGTAATTGACAAGGGTGGTCATCTCTGTATTTATTATGTTTCATTCTGTGTATATCTGTCCAAACATCAGAAACCAAAGGTCCAAAAGGGTGTAATAATCCTTTTTTACCACCGTAATCTTTTGCTAAATAATTTGATTTACGTTCTCGTTTGTGCGGATAACGAATTTCGTAAAATTTTAATTCTTTTGCATTTTTTGCGTAAAATAAAATTCCGTAATGTCCAGGTTGCAGTGTTTTTCCCATTGGCGCTGTCGGTGCGTCCCAACTTATCCAATGTTTAAAATCAGCAATCGTGTTTAAATGTGCGGCGTAAAAAGTTAACCATTTCGGAATATTATGCAAAAATATTGAACCTGTTGGTTTTGTAACTCTTACCATTTCCGAAATCCACGTTTCGCACCATTTTATATATTCTTGAACTTGTAAACTATCTTTGTATGAATTATAACCTTTTTTCAAATTGAATGGTGGGTCGGCAAAAGTCATATCTATTGAATTGTCTGGAATATTTTTAAATAATTCCAAACAATCTCCTTGCAATATTTTATTTTTGTAGTTTTCAATCATTTCAATTCTTTTTTAAGGGTTTTCTTAAAACGTTCTATTTCGTCTTTGTGAAATGTAAAAACATCATCATAAGCCGTAACCATTCGCATTAAATCTCCTTTGCGAACGTACCAACCAATTCCATCAACAAAACCAATAAATTTTGCTTTCGGATAATATTTTGTAATTAAGTTTTTTATGCTTCCTTCTGTTTTTGATTTGTCGCCTTGTCCCGAAGAAGTTGTTACCAGAAATGAACTTTCAATTATTATTTTCGGATTTTCTTTTGAAGGAATAATAAAATCCATTGTTCGTTTTGCAACTTTTTCTCTTGCAAAAAGTTCGTCTAAATCACCTTTTTCAAAAGGTATTTTTAAGTCTTTTAATATCGTTGCAATGTAAAATTCCGGATTATTTTCTGCTTTGCCTGAATATGAACCTTTTTCTTTGTACCTTACAAGTGTGTCAATTAGTGCAGGAATTTCAAATTTAAGTTTTGAAATACTTAATTTTTTAAGTTCAAATAGGGGTAAAGTTTGTGCTAAAAATGGTATTGTCGAACCTTCAAAAAATAGGTTTACAATACCTTTTCTAAAATATTTGTTATCTTTAATGAGTTTGTTTATACGACTATCGCCCCATTCAGAAATATCATTAATTTCATGATTTTCTGACCATTTGTCTTTATACAATAATTTTGATAATTCTTTGCTTTCAGCAACTCTAACAACTGTAATTAAGCGTTTTAGGCTTTCATTTGCAAACCCTGTTAATGCAAGTAAAGCACGTAATCCGTTTTCTTTATCTTCCAATAATTCTTCAAAAAATTCTTTTTTAAGTCCTTGCGTTTCAATTTTGTTTTTTAAAACAAGCAAAGTTTCTTTAAGCGAATTTATATAACTTTCGTATTTATCCTGAAATTCAGGATTATAGAAATAGAAAGTATTTTTTTCTATTACCGTTTTAAATTTTAATTGATTAATATCACTTGATTTTTTCACGATTTTAACTTTAAGATTTAATATTTTAATAATTTTATGAATATCTTTAAACGCAAATGTAAAAGAAAAATTTTATTTACATCTTTGGTAGTTGGAAGATAAGTTCTGTCCCAACATTTTCTTGTGAATTTACTATTAATTTACCTTTGTGTAATTCGATTACTTGTTGGATTATCATAGTCCCTATTCCAAAACCAGTTCCGTCTTTTGCAGTAGAAAAATATGGTGTCAGCATTTTTCTTTTAACTTCTTCATCCATTCCTTTGCCTGAATCCTTTACTTTAAAATAATTGAATTTTGCTTCTGTCCATGTTTCTAATTCGATAATTCCTGAACGATCTGGCAACGCTTTGATAGCATTTTCAACGGCATTTCTCAATGCTCTGATTAATTTAGGTTTATCACAGTTGAGTTGGTAATCTACACCTTTTATTTCAATTTTTACGTTTGGGAAAATAGTTTGGTCGAACTCGCTCGCTACTTCTTTGAGCAAGTTTAATGATGATGCTTCAACAATTTCCAAATTCATCGAACGCCCAACTGTAACAAGGTCTCTAACCCTTTTTTGAAGTAACGATACTTGGAATAAAATTTTTTCGATTCTATTTTGATTTTCTGGATTGTTTCTGCAAGTCATTTGTTCGGCATTTAATCTTATTGTTAGTAAGTTTGTTTGCATATCGTGAGCCAGTTGCGCCCAATGTGTAAGTCTTTGACGTTCTAATTGTTCAGTGATATCGAATCCATTTAACATAATTCCTTGGAATCGTCCGATTATTGACCAAAGTGGAGAAATATTGAATAAGTAGTCTTTATGATTATTGCTTTTTATTATTGTTATTTTTTTGGATTGATTTTTTTTATAATACATTCCTTCATCGATAAACGATAATATTTCATTCATAGAAGAAGCTGTAATATATGCTCTCAAAGGTCTTTCTAATGGCATTATTGGGTCTAATTCTAAAAATTCTCTCGCTTTCAAATTTAAATTCTTAACATTGCCTCTTTCATCGATAAAAATGATTATTCCAAGACTTGATAAATTTAATAAATCTTGAAATATTTTCTTTTGGTTTAAGTATAATCTGAAAAAGACTAAAAGCGTGATTAATAAGATAATTGGAATTGCATATTTAAAACTAAACGAAAAAAATCGATTGATTGCCCAAAAATAATTTTCTTTCAGTTTAATTATTTCCGAAAAGTACTTTGATGATAATATTAAGTAATTGTCAAAGAAGGTAATATTTGGTTTTTGGGTGAAATTCTGACCTATAATTAAGTTTTCGTTCAATTGTATTTTCAAATTTTGGTCATAAATTAAAATACCATTTCGCAAGATTAAAATGAAATAGTCATTTTTAAAGGTCAAAAACATAGGCTCAAATAAATTATCGGGCAATTCAATTTCGTCAAGAACTTCGAATTGGTTATTGCCTTTATAAAGTTGCAATTTGCAATATGTTTTGCTATTTTCATTACTAATATAAGATAATGAAATTCCACTGGATGATGTGTTTGATATAGCAATTTGATTTATATCGCAGTTAATGTATTCTGTTGCTTCAATATTATTATTTTTAAAATTTAAAATTTCAATTAATGTTGTATTTGAATTTTCAAAAGAAGATAAAATTATAATTTTAGAATTACTTTGATAAAGTCTGCTTAGCTCACTGAAATTGATATTATTTTGAAGTATTTTATTATGATTTTTATCAT
This sequence comes from uncultured Chloroherpeton sp., assembly GCA_964500435.1. GTDB lineage: Bacteria > Bacteroidota > Ignavibacteria > Kapaibacteriales > UBA2268 > GWF2-33-9. Next base: position 72,129 of record CAZCNL010000009.1, read on the forward strand.
AAATGCTTAAAAATTTCGAGAAAGGATTTTTTTCTAAAACTGCCAGTTTAATATTTTGATTTGTAATAAGAAGAAAATCTTCGGCTTTGTTATCGATTAATTCAAAAGTCACAAGCGACGATTTAACTTGGCAAAAATAAAGATTCTCGTTTATTTGCAAATAAAATTCATTATAATTCAAACTTAAGATTTTATATTTTGCATCTACTAACTTTCTTTCTTCATTTTCAATTTTTGCTTGGGAAATTTGATTTAACGTTGAATCCAAGATTACTAAGAATAAGGAATCCCTTTGACTTGCAATTAAATATAGATTTTTATTTAAAATTGTAATGTATTCAATTTCATAACCACTTAATATTTTACCAAGTGATTTTTTCTTTTCTATTCCATCCCAAACTGAAATAGTTTCGAGCGAATTTGTCCAATTTGGTTTGACCAAATACGTTCGAAATGGTTCAATAGTATCAACTAATATTTTGCTCCCTTGAAATGTATATTGTTTTTCGATTTCCAAAGGGAAAAGTCCACCCGAAAATACTTTGGTTGTTATGCTCAATATTATAAATAATATGAATAATATTTTTTTCAAATTCTTTATTCTTTCTAATCTTATTCAAATTTTATTAAAAGTTCATTGGCTTACCTTGTTTCAAGGAATCTAAAATTAAAAAAGTTGACTTTGTTGTATAATAAATTTCTTCGAAAGGAATTGGCATTTGCTTGCCAAGCTTTTTAGCTTCGATAACAGTTTGAATTTCACGCTTTATACCTTTTTCACCATCGAAATTCATTTCTTTTACTTTTCCACCTTGGTAAAATCGAACTTTTGTAAAGTTGTCCATAATTGCAACTTTACTTTGACAGAAAATTTCGCAATACTCCTTTGGAAGCAAAGAATCACCAGCGGAAGTGTATATAATTGTTCCGACCGAACCATCAGCAAATTTGATAATAATTGAGAGGTTATCATTATTTGAAAATTCGCTTTGTGAACTTGAAATATTATAAGCATACAGCTCGGCAGGTTTCGATTTAGTTAAAAAAATTAAAGTATCAATGAAATGACAAACTTCGCCAATTATTCGACCACCTTGTTCGGGTTGTTGTATCCAACTACTTTTGGGAATAAATCCAGCATTCACCCGATAAATTATATTCATCGGCTCTCTTCTTGCGTCGAAAAATTTTTCAATCGAAAGAAAAGCATCTGAAAATCTTCGGTTAAATCCGACCATTACTGGTGTGTTGTTCTTTGTATAAAGTTCTGCTATTTCCTCAAGTTCATTTTGCTTGATTGCTAATGGTTTTTCGACATATATTGCTTTATTATGTTTCATTGCTTCAGAAACATAATAATAATGGCTACTATGTTGCGATGCACAAAATATTAAATCAACAGTATCATTTTTAATTACTTCGAGACCATTTGAATGAGCTTCTCTGAAGTTAAATCTTTTAGCAACATTCATCGAAGTGAGCGAAGAAGAATTAGCAAGTGCAATAAATTCAACATCGCATTTTTGTAATGCTGGCAATAGATAATTTTGTGCAAAAGAACCTGTTCCAATAAAACCTACTTTAACTTTAGCATCATTAACAGACTTATTATTTATTTTTACAAATGATTTAATTTTATTTTCTCGTTGAGGATAATACAATAATATGCCAATATATTTTTCTTTTAATTCTCCTGAAATTAGCTTGTATGCATTATTTGCCTCTTGAATATCAAATTTATGCGTAGTTAAAATAGAAAAATTCAATTTTTTTTGAGAAAGCAATTCAATAATAGCTTGCATATTTCTATTTTCCGTCCATCGCACGAAAGCTAAAGGATAATCATAACCTAATTCTTCATAATTGGGGTCATAGCGTCCGGGTCCATAACTTGTCGCAATACGTAATTCTAATTCTTTTCTGTAAAAGTTATCACGAGGAATATTGATAGGGACAGCACCGACAACGATAATTTTACCTCGTTTTCGTAATAAATCAATTGCCAGTTCGATCGGCTGATTTGAATTTGCTGAAGCAGTAATTATAACACTATCAAACCCACTGGAATTTGTACTGAAAATTGCTTCTTTGACAAACTCTTTGCTGCTTTTGAACACATTTTGACAACCTAATTTCTTGGCAAGGTCAAAAGTTGATTCATCAATATCGAACCCAACAACATTTGCACCGTTTGCTTTTAATAATTGTACTGTAATTTGACCAATTAGACCTAAACCAATTACAGCGACATTTTCTCCGAGCTGCGTTTCTGCTTGACGTACGCCTTGTAAAGCAATTGAAGCAACAGTTGTGTACGCAGCTTCTTCTGTTGTTACATTTTCAGGTAATTTTACAGCTAAATTCTTTGGTATCGCACAAATTTCACTATGATTTGCATAACCAGCACCAGCAACGGCAACTCTATCACCAATTTTAAATTCATCACAATCGCTTTCGATTACCACACCAGCGGCGCTATATCCTAATGTTTTATAGGAATCAAGTTTTGCTTTTACTCTTTCCAAAGTTGCAAATAATCCCTCTTTTTTAATAAAATCGATTACTAATTTAACTTGCTCAGGTTGTCTCCTCGCTCTTTCAAGTAATGATGCTTTTGCATTATCAACCGAAGTTTTTTCTGTACCGGCACTTATCAAAGAATGGGATAATTCTACTAAAATGCCATTTGGAAAACATCTTGGTGCAGGGATTTCTTCTATTATAATTTCACCTGTTTTTTGATGCTGTAATAATTGTAACATAGTTTTTCTTCTTAATTGAACTTTTTTATAATTTATATTTTAATTATTACGAAATTATTGATTTTTATCAATTAATTTTAAAAGGATTGCAACTATTTTGCTAATTTTAAAATTTTACAGATTTCAAATTTGGAAATTTATGAAAAAGATAATTTTCGTGATTTTGATTCTTTTTGGATTTTCTCACGCATATTCTGAATACATCAATTTTAGCGACAGTCAAATGAAGGAGATATTCCCTTCCACAACAAGATATGTGATAAGTTTAAGTGGTAATTGGGATTTTTCCACAAATAATTCTAGCTGGGAAAGTATTAAAGTTCCAAATGTTACGACCAATTCCGGAAAATTGATTTACCAAAGACAATTCCGTATTGAAAAAGATTTACTGCCTAAATATGATTGGTCATTGTATTTCCTTGGCATGAGTTCAGAAGTTGAGGTTTATATAAATGAGCAATTTATTGGAAAATTTTCGAGCAATTACATCCCATTTACAGTTGATATACCAAAAAAAGTTCTCACAAATTCTAACAATACTATTAAATTGATAATGAATGGCTCGCAAGATTTAATTTCTTATCAATTACAAAACGATATTTTTTCACCTGAATTTATTAACGGAGTGCCCCGTGATATTTTCTTAATCGGTATGCCCCAATTAAATATATCGAATATTTTATATAGTTCTTCTATCGAAAGAACGATGACTTCCGCTACTATCAATATTTCTGCTACTATCACATCAAAAGATTTAGATAACTTGTCAAAATTTAGTTCTTTCGATTCCACTAGTAACAAAATTATCAATACTAAATCTTTTTATATAAATTTTCAATTAAAAGATAAATCAAATGGTGCTGTTGTCGCTTCTTCTGATATGATACCTTTTAGTATTGAACCACAAAGAACTATCACAAAAAATTATAAGTTTAATCTAAGTGGTTTCAAAACTTGGTCTTATAGTTCACCAAATTTGTACGAAATTGTTTGCAAAGTTTATGCCGGTTCAAATTTAATTGATGAAAATATGAAAAATTTTGCTTTCAGATTATTCGAAACAAACAATAAAACTGACCGCAAAGAATTTCTTTTCAATGGTGAACCATTTAAGTTCAAAGGTGTTTATTATATTGAAAATTTTTATCACAATGGCAATATTATTTCTGGACACCGCTTCGATGAAGATTTTCGACAATTAAAGATATTGGGCGTGAACTCTATCATATTCAAATACTTTTACCCCAATCCTTACTTGTTGAGCCTTTGCGATAAGTATGGAATTATTGCATTTATCGATTTGCCCCTTTACAACACGCCAAATAAATTATTGTCAAGTGAAACTGTAATTGCTAATATCAGTAACCAAGTAAAAAATATGATTCAAGTGTATGCTGCAACACCTTCTCTTGTGGCTTTCGGGTTAGGTCAAGGTTTAGATGATAATACAACTGAATATGCCAATTTTTTAGAAAGAATTTCGAAAATCGTACGTCAAAATACTGATAAATTGCTGTATAAGACAATATATCCACAAAACAAATTAACTCATAACGAGAATATAGATTTCTTTATTTTTCGCCCATTTATTTCTCACCAACCATTTGATAACTTAAACAATTTGTATAATATAACTCGAGAAAAACTAAAACCATTTCCTGTAATTTTTAGTTATGGCGTCGCAATTCAAAATGACAATCACGAAGGTTACTCTGACCCTTTAAGTGTTGAATTCCAAGGTTATTATGCACAAAATTTATATAAAATATCTATTGTAAATAACGGCTACGGCTCATTTTTCTGCGATTTCAATGATTATCACTCCTTGAACCCATTGCTTTCTACAAGAGCGATATATGATAAATATGTATCCAAAGGAATTCTGGATTTAAACAAAAAAAATAAAACATCTTTCGCTGTTTTGAAAGCATTATTTAACGAAGAAAATGAGCCTCTAATCGATATTGGTAATTATTCAAATACTAATTATCTTTTTATTATTTTAAGTTTACTATTAATCATTACCTTTTTCTTAGTATTTTCCCGATTCCGACGCTTCCAAGAATACTTCATTCGAGCAATTTTCCGTCCTTATAATTTTTATGCAGATATCCGAGACCAAAGAATTTTATCACCTTCATTTACTTACTTTTTAGGTTTTATGATTGCATTAACATTAGGAATATTTGTAGAATCCTTATTTAGTTTCTACAAAACATCAGAATTATTCCAATATATCCTAATGGTCTTTATTCCTAATCCATCGATTTTAAGCCTTTTATTCGAAATAATTTGGATGCCATTAGTAGGAATTATAGTTTTTGCAATTTTATATTTAATCAAAATGTATATTATTGCGTTAATTATTCGCATATTTGCTTACTTTAAACATTTGAATGTACATCAATTCGATTTAATGAACATTGTCTTTTGGGGCAGCTTACCTATAATCTTTTTATTACCTGTCGATATAATTTTATTCAAACTTTTGCAAATAAATTCAATTTTCTTTAATATCTTACTCATATTCTCAATTTTAATTTTTATTTATACAATTTTCAGAATTTTGAAAGCAACTGCTGTGTTATTCGACATAACCTTCGAAAAAGTATATTTAGTGGGAATTGGGGTAATAGCAATTATTTTCATCGGTTTATATATCTTTTATCAATCTCAATCTAATTTCATTAGTTCATTATCATATTATTTTTCTGTATTAATTAATTAAAAAATAATGACAAAGATTGTATTTTTTGGAACACCTCAAATAGCCGTACCAGTTTTGGTTGAAATAAATAAATTATACCAAGTGGTCGCTGTCGTTACAAATACAGATAAAGAGCAAGGTCGTGGACGAAAAATACAACCATCAGAAATTAAAGTTGCGGCTGAAAAATTAAATTTAAAATTATTACAACCCGAAGATTTGAAATCAGAAGAATTCGAAAACGAACTCCGTCAGTTAGACTCTGATATTTTTCTTGTTTTCGCATATAAAATCTTACCTGCAACATTGTTATCTATACCAAAGTATGGTTCGTTCAATATTCATCCAAGTTTGTTACCAAAATATCGAGGTGCTGCCCCAATTAATCACACAATAATCAATGGTGACAAAGAAACTGGTATAACAACTTTTTTGATGGAAGAAAAAATCGACGCAGGCGGAATATTACTGCAAGAAAAGTTCACATTAGAAGATGATTTAACAGCAGGTGATTTACAAAATATAGTTATGCAAAAAGCGCCGCAAATTGCTATTAAAACTATCGAAAAATTGATTAGCGGCGATAAATCAGTTATACCACAAGACCCTTCACTCGTTTCTAAAGCACCTAAAATTTTTCGTGAAAATTGCGAATTAAATTTCAATAACCCCGCAACTAAAATCAAAAACTTTATCAATGGAGTTTCACCTAATCCAGGTGCTTGGAAAATTTGGAATGGGAAAAATATCAAATTTTTACGTGCGAAACTTGCTGAAAGTTCTATGCATTTGGAACCCGCAAAATATTTAATAACTCAAAAAAAGATGTTCATTGGTTGTGCAGATGGTGCTATTGAAATTTTAGAAATCCAACCCGAAGGAAAAAAATATATGAAAATCATTGATTTTATTAATGGATTCAAAGGTGAAAAAGAAGGTTTAATAATATAAATTCCTTATCTTTGACTTAACTTGATTTGTCTTTAAAATTTGTGTTAATGTATTCTAAAATATATTTTTTTAATTCTTTTGTCGATTTAATTTTTATAAAAATTTGAATTATTTTTATTAATAATGTAATTTTTCTTAATTTTACTTGTTATACTATTTACAAGTATAACAAAATTAATAATTATGAAAATAAAATATCAAAAATATATTTTTTTACTGTTGACACTTTGTTTTTTGAGCTTCAATAAGCTTTTATCAACAGAACAGTTCTCTTCATACGAAGGAACTACATTCCTTGTCTCATTTATGCAAAACGAGTTTTATGTCGTAAATGATGCAGTAGGAGTAGAACTCAAAATATTCGTTTCAACAAGACAAAAAACAAATATACAAGTAACATATCCAGGCGGAACTTGGGAAAGTTATACAATACCCGCCGATTCAGTTTTAATCTTAAATATTTCCAATAAATATTATTACACAGAAAGTGAAGTTGTTCAAAACGGGGCAATTGAAATAAAAACAGATAACCCAGTTGTTGTTTATGCATTTAATAGTCAACCGCACTCAAGCGATAGTTATGTTTGTGTACCAGTTTCAAACTGGGGAAACGAATATGCTGTTTTGTCTGTACCAAACGACCAATATACACCCGTAAGCGCTCCACCAACAAAACAAGATTCAATTATTCAATACACACCACGTTCTTCTGAATTTTTATTAATTGCTGGTTACGATGATACACGTGTTACTTTCCGACCAAAAGCCTTGACAGAAAAAGGTAAGCAGGTTGATAATTATTACACAATTCTTTTGAACAAAGGTGATACATATTTAGTAAAATCATATCAATATCCACGTGGTTTTGGTGACTTGACAGGCACGATGATAAAATCAACAAAACCAATTGGTGTGCTTTCCGGACACGTCCGCACTGCTTTACCGCAAAACTTACCACCAGGTAAAGATAGTAAAGACCACCTCGTCGAAATGCTCGCACCAATTAGTTCTTGGGGCAAGACATATATATCTTTACCTTTTGGCGTTAATCCTTATGGTGATTTATTTCGTGTAATGGCAATAGAACCCGGTACAAAATTGCAAATATTTACTTCAGAATTCCCAACTGAATATAATTTTGTTGATTCCTTGGAAGTAAAATCTTTCAATGACATCAATGTTCCCGCAATTTGGCAAGCGAGCAAACCAATTCAAATCGGTCAATTTATGCAAAGAAGTGGAATAGAGCCTGAATCAAAAGACTTCGACCCTTCAATGGTTTTGCTTCCACCTAAAGAGCAATTTGTTCAAAGAGTATTATTTACAACTCCAGGCGGCGTTTTCTATAATCCTCAACAATACTCCGCTCATTATGTAGCCTTAATTGCCGAAGAATCATCTTTAAATTCACTTTATTTGGATGGAATTCGTGTTGACACAATTTCTAAAATAAGAATTAATAAAATAATCAATACAGATTTACATTGGGATATAATTCCGCTTTCTCGTGGCACTCACGAATTAGTTGCTTTGGATGGTAGATTTTCCGGTGTTCTCTATGGTATCGGCGAATTTGATTCATACGCAATGGTTTTAGGTGCTTCATTACTCAAACCTGATGTTAATGATAATATGGGACCTATAATCAAAACAAATGTCCAGTGTTATTCAATTAATGGCAGTGCCTTTGATTTTCCTTCCAGCGACGCAACAGGTATTAATTTTGGTAAAGTTAATGATAATGAGACTTATAACTTTGGTTATACAATTTTCCCCGCTGCACCAAACGATACTGTAATTTCCTTCATTGCAGGGGTTAAAGATATATACAGTCCCGCAAAATTTGTTATTGATTTTTGGGATAAACAAGGCAATAAAAGCACTTATTCTTACGAACATTTTCCTGTTTCAATTTCATTTACAAGTTCTCTCGACTTTGGTACAGTTAGTTGGACAGATTCATTATGTTTAGATTTCATCGTTAAAAATGATGGGAAACAAGCTATTGCTTTCGATTCAATCTCATTTCCAAAAGACCCAAGACTTAAGATATATAATATGAACTCAATTTCCGATAGTTTATATCCAAATGAATCAATTTATGGAACAATATGTTTTGCACCTAAAGGCTCAATAAATCAATTGAATGATGAGATTGCTTTTTCTTTTGGTTGTGGAATTAAAAAAAGAATACCAATCATAGCTAATCTCGTCGCTCCTGCAATTGTTACGAGAGGTTGGGATTTCGGAAATGTCTATTTGCAAGATTCTGCTGAACATACTATTTCAATTAAAAATATCGGCAATATAAATATTCGAATTGATTCATTATATTTCTTACAACCAGATTCACATTTTGAGTTCCTAACGAGCGGAATTTTTCCATATAATTTGCAACCTGATTCAACATTACAAATAATTACAAAATTCAAACCAAATCGTCGCCAATATGAATATACAGAACTACGATTTGCAAACAATCTGAAAATGTCGAATAGCGTTCTCGTATCTGGAACTGGGGTCGCACCTTTATTTACTGATTATGTTCTGGATTTCGGTAAAAAAAGAGTGGGCACAACAAACGATACAACGATTAAAATCACAAACGATGGAAATATTTCTTCTACTTTAACTTTTAAACAATTTTTGCTAAAAGATTTCGACGATAGCAATTCTCAAACAATTCAAAATATCAACGATAATGTCCCAGCTCTTGGATTTATCAATTTGAATTTTAATTATAATCCACAAAATACCGATAATTATCACATTGCATCATTACTTAATTGTGATTGGTTGCCTCATCCAGAAATAATATTGGAAATAAAAGGTCAGGGTACAATTCCTGAAATTTCGACAAATAATATAAATTTCGACACTGTCATTGTATTTACTACAAAGAATATCATACAAAAATCAATTTATAATAAGGGAAATGAAACTTTAACAATTGATTCAATTTTCGCTCTTAGTGGAGATTTAAATTCATTTAATATAAATTATAATTCTCTGAAAGATTTAAAAATCCCCGAAAATGGTTCATTAGACTTATCTGTTGATTTTAATCCACAAAAACTTGGCAAGCATAAACTTCTTTTAGGTGTTGTCAATGATGCTATGCCCGCATACCAAAGAAAAATCGATACAATCGAAGTTTTAGGTTATGCCATTGCTCCTGAAGAACTAAATGTAGATGTGAAATTAACTGGCGATGGCGATTATTCCACGTGTTTGAAAGATACACTTTTTGCAAGGTTTGTTAATGATGATAATATTGAAGTATTTTTAACTGACTTAAAAATGCTTAAATACCCCGATAACATTGATGCTACAATCATTCAAGACGTTCAAAATTTATTACCAATTGAAATTAAACCTCATTCCGAATTTAAATTACCTATACAAATTTTATTGCATTATAATCAAACAGCAGAAATTCAAGTTATTGGTACTTTTAATAATAAAATCGAAAAATCATCCACTCTTAAAATAGAGCCCAAAACATATAAAATTCAAATTTCAAATCTTGATGATTTAAATCCATTACCTGGAGATACTTTGCAAGTAGCACTTTCAGGCTTAGTTGAAAGCTCAACAGATGTTCCTGTAAAATTTGATATTTCAATAAAATTAGATAAAGATATTCTTTATTGTTTAAAAAATAAATCAGAAATAATAATAAAAACAAAGAACGAACAAATCACTGTGCCAGTAACAATCAATCAAACAAAAGATGAAATTTTAATAAGTTGGGATTATCAACCTATTTATTTGGAAAAAAATTCTCAGTGGAATTTAACATTATCATTTTTAGCATTGCTTACAGATAAAAAAGGTACAGATATCAATATAACATTATTATCAAATGATTGTTATGATGCGTCAAATAACTCATTCAAAGCCAATCTTCGAGAAGTTTGTATGAATACGATGCGTCCTATAATTATAATAGATGACCAACCAACTTTAAGTATTTATCCCAATCCAGTAAATAATTTGTTAAAAATTGATTTAGAATTGAAAAAAAATTCTTATATTTACATTTCCATTTTTGATATTTTCGGAAAAGAATTAATTTTGGAAAATAATTTTTTGTCAAAAGGAAAATATTTCCTAATTTATGTAGTTGAAAATATGACAAATGGAAAATACTTTTTGCGAACCGTCGTTAACGGAAAAATTGAATTTAATAATGTAATAAATATAATTAGGTGAAAAATGCGTATTCATTTACTCACATTAGCTGTTTTGCTATCACTATTTAGCATTGACACAAAAGCTCAAGAGTTGGAGAACCCTTTAAATCCATACCAAGAAACTCGTCCAATATTTATTGGACCAGTCTTTGGGTATAATAGAGCGATGCATAGTGTTAGCCTCAAAACATTCGCTGATGCCGGGAATCCAAATTCAGCCCCTTGCCCTACTTTCGAAAATGGCAATGATAACGGCTTCTTTATCGGATTTACTTACGAACATATTCTCGGTGATTTCAAAAACTCTAACTCCTCTATCATCGTTAGAGCTATGTACCAAACAATGCCATCTTATTTGGAAATTGGTGGAGATGCCTATCCTTCTAACGTTACTATTGTTGATGCGAACGGTAATGTAATTAAAGAAGAGGTGGTTTTATCTTCAACAATACACACAAACACTGTAAAATATGATATGGCAACATTGGATGTAGTTTACAAACTAAACCCAATCGAAGGTATGACACTCGGTTTTACGATTGGACCTACTTTCGACTTTGCCTTAACTAAAACTTACGACCAACAATTTAAACTTTTAACGCCAACAAATGCTCGCTTTAAACGCCCTGACAATTGGCAAGAATTAGGCATTCAATATGCAAATAACGATAGAACTATTATTGTTAATAGTGGCGATATTCCTAATTCAAGTGCCTTCCGTTTTGGTGTAAAACTCGGTGTTCAATACGAAATTCTTTTCGGAAGAATGTATGTCGTTCCTGGTATTGCTTATAATTTTGGTATAACAAACTTAAATAGCGACCAAAGTTGGAAAGTTAATGCACTTCAAATTGGATTTGATGTTAGATTTTCTATATAGGATAAATATATTTTTTCATTTTATTTTCATCCTTTATTTTAAAATTAATTACAATCTTTTTCCCAAAAAAAACAAAAAAGAGGTAGTTAAAAAAACTACCTCTTTTAATTTTAACTGTTTTTGAATCAACTATTGATTTGCTTCTTTAAGTTTAATTAAATTTAAAGCAGAACCAGCCTTGAACCATTGAATTTGCAAATCGTTGTATGTATGATTAGCTTTAAATTCGTCTGTTGTGCCGTCTTTGTGATGCAAAACAATTGTGAGTGGTTTGCCTTCAGCAAATTCTGTCAATCCTAAAATATCAATTGTATCATCTTCTTGAACTTTGTCGTAATCATTTTTATCGGCAAAAGTTAATGCCAGCATACCTTGTTTTTTCAAATTTGTTTCGTGAATTCTTGCAAATGATTTGACTAAAATTGCTTTGATACCCAAAAAACGTGGCTGCATTGCAGCATGTTCTCTTGATGAACCTTCACCGTAATTTTCGTCACCGACAACAACAGAACCAATACCCAATTTTTTATATTCAAGTTGAACTTCTGGAACTCCACCGTATTGACCAGTCAATTGATTTTTAACTTTATTAGCTTGGTCATTGAAATAATTAATTGCTCCAGTCAAAGTGTTCATAGCAATATTTTGTAAATGTCCACGATATCTCAACCAAGGACCAGCCATTGAAATGTGGTCTGTTGTACATTTACCTTTAGCTTTAATCAAAAGTTTTAATCCTTTGTAATCTTGTCCGTTCCAAGGTTCGAACGGCTCGAGTAACTGTAATCTTTCTGAATTCGGGTCAACCTTAATTTCAATTTGGGAACCATCTTCTGCAGGTGCTTGATATCCCAAATCTTGAACAGCAAAACCTTTCGGAGGCAATTCCTCGCCAACTGGTTCAGCGAGTTTTACATCTTCACCTAATTCATTTTTAAGAGTATCTGTTAATGGATTAAAATCTATTCTTCCTGCAAATGCTAATGCAGTAACAATTTCAGGCGATGCAACAAAGGCGTGAGTATTTGGATTGCCATCATTTCGTTTTGCAAAATTTCTATTAAACGAAGTTACAATCGAATTTGGTTCTTGTTTTTCGGCGCCTTCTCTTTTCCATTGTCCAATGCAAGGTCCACAAGCGTTAGCAAGAACTATTCCGCCAATTTTTTCGAAAATATCGATAAAACCATCACGTTGAATTGTGTATCTAATTTGTTCAGAACCAGGAGTTATGTTAAATTGAGTTTTTACTTTAATATTTTTATTTAATGCGTCTTTTGCTATGGAGGCAGAACGTGAAATATCTTCATAAGAAGAGTTTGTGCAAGATCCAATCAAAGCAGAAGATAATTCCAAAGGCCAGCCATTTTCTTTTGCGGCACGACCAAATTCATCAATTGGAAATGCACGGTCAGGAGTAAATGGTCCATTAATATGTGGTTTTAATTCACTCAAATTAATTTCAATAACTTGGTCAAAATACTTTTCGGGATTGTCCCAAATTTCTTTATCGTCTGTCAAATGTTCAGCCACAGAATTTGCGAGATCAGCAACTTTTTCACGACCAGTAATTTTTAAATAATTACTCATTTTCTCGTTATAAGTAAAGATAGAAGTTGTAGCTCCAATTTCTGCTCCCATATTGCAAATAGTGGCTTTACCAGTTGCCGAAATTGTATCTGCTCCTTCGCCAAAATATTCTACGATAAAACCTGTTCCACCTTTTACAGTAAGAATTCCAGCGACTTTCAAAATAACATCTTTTGGTGAAGTCCAACCATTCAATTTACCTGTTAATTTGACACCGAGTAATTTAGGGAATTTCAATTCCCACGGCATACCCGCCATTACATCAACTGCGTCAGCACCACCTACACCAATAGCTACCATTCCTAATCCGCCGGCATTTGGAGTATGCGAATCAGTTCCAATCATCATCCCACCTGGAAATGCATAATTTTCCAATACAACTTGATGTATTATACCTGCACCAGGTTTCCAAAATCCTATACCATATTTATTGGAAACAGATGATAAGAAATTATACACTTCATTATTGATTTTTTCTGCGTTCGTTAAATCTTCTTTTGCCCCTTTTTGAGCTAAAATAAGATGGTCGCAATGAACAGTTGATGGAACTGCAACTTGCTTTTTACCTGCCTGCATAAATTGCAAAAGTGCCATCTGTGCAGTTGCATCTTGCATTGCAACTCTATCTGGTCTAAATTCTACGTAATCAACTCCCCTTTTGAATTCTTTTTCAAAATTTTCGTCATACAAGTGAGAATACAAGATTTTTTCAGCTAATGTGAGTGGTCTATTGATTTTTTCACGGATTTTCTTTATCTTTTGCGGTAAAGTTGTGTAGAAATTATTTAACATTTCAAAGTCAAAAACCATAACAATTCCTTAATTTAGTTATTATAAAATTGAAAAAAATTAAAATTGCAAATTAATTAATTATTATATAAATTGTTCCAACTTTTTCAAAATCAAACGAATTAAAATATGAAAAAAATATACTTAATTGATGGAATGTCAATAGTTTTCAGAGCATATCATGCCTTATCAAAAGCAAATTTCAAATCACCAAGCGGTGAACCGACCGGTGCAATTTTTGGATTTACAAACATAATAACTAATTTTTTAGAAAAAGAAAATCCAGAGTATATTGCAGTTGCTTTTGATACTCGTGAACCGACTTTTCGTCATATTCAATTCGAAGAATATAAAGCAAATCGTGTTGAATTTCCGGAAGAATTAGTTCCACAATTACCAAAAATTAAAAAATTATTGGACTATCTTGGTATTAACCGTATAGAACTTCCCGGATATGAAGCAGACGATATTATTGGAACTTTATCGAATGAACTTGGTAAAAACGATACTTATGTATATTGCGTTACAAGTGATAAAGATTATATGCAATTAATTAACGATAATGTTTTTATTTTGCGTCCATCTCCTACTCAAGGTGAAGATTTTAATTTAATTTCATACGATGAAGTAAAAAATAAATTTGGTGTTACACCCGACAAAGTAATTGATGTATTAGCCTTGACAGGAGACTCAGTTGATAATGTCCCCGGTGTCAAAGGCATCGGCGAAAAAACTGCAATTCCACTTATTCAACAATTTGGTTCTTTGGAAAATTTATACGAAAATCTTGATAAAATTGAAAAAAAATCTGTCAAAGAAAAACTTGAAGCTGAAAAAGAAAATGCTTTCCTTTCAAAAGAATTAGTTACTTTAGATTTGAATGTACCAATTGATTTAGAAATCGAATCACTGCAAAAAAAACCTGTTAATTTCAAAGAATTGGATAATTTTTTTAAAGATGCGGGATTTACAAAAATTCGCACCCATTGGTTCAATAAATCTTTACAATTTAGCAATCAAACAAACACCCAATCAACAGCCCAAACTGAAATTGAAGCAATACCAAAAGTTCAAGAAAATTTTACTTACCAAATTATTGAAGATTTTTCCCTTGCAAAAAACGTAGTGGATAATTTTCAGAAATCCCATATTTTTTACTTTGAATTCCTTTTTGATAATTTTGCTCGACAAAACGCACAACCTGTAGGCATCTCCACATATACAGAAAATACGGGCTACAATTTTTTCTTGTTTGATAATTTTAATAATCAATTAGTTCAAAACGATTTATTTAGTTCGAACATAAGTAATTCAAGAGAATCAATAATTTTAAAATTATTTAAACCAATTCTGGAAAATCCTGAAATTATCAAAGTTTCAAACGAAATTAAATTTCAAAACTTTATTTTGAGAAATTTCGAAATAACTTTAACAGGAACATTTTTTGATATTTCAATCGCATCTTATATTTTAAATCCTGACAATAAACATGAAATTGAAGCAATTTCCCAAAAATATTTAAATTCCGATTTCTTCGAATTTGCAGACATTCATACTGTCTTTTCTTCCCAAAAAATTAATATTGTAAAAACAATTGCCGAAAATAAAAATGTTTTTGTTAATTATTTAACAGTTCGTTTAGCAACAATTGTAAAGTTGCATAATGTTTTAGCTGAAAAACTGCAAAATCATTCGCAAACTGAACTTGCAAATGAAATTGAATTTCCTTTAATTTCTGTTCTCACTTCGATGGAATATGATGGTGTTAAGCTTGATATTAATTCGCTGAACGATATATCGAAATCAATGGCAATTGAAATTGAAAATTTATTGAAGTTAATTTATTCAGAAGCTGGAACCGACTTTAATGTGGATTCACCAAAACAACTTTCACAGATTTTATTTGAAAAACTTCAACTTCCAATAATTAAAAAGACTAAAACAGGTGTAAGCACAGATATGTCTGTTTTAACTGAACTTATTGGCACAAACCCAATTATTGATTATTTAATTGATTATCGACAACTTACGAAATTAAAATCTACATACATTGATGCATTGCCAAAATTAGTTAATCCACAAACAAAAAAAATACATACAACATATAACCAAATTGTTGCGGCAACAGGACGGCTTTCGTCAACTGACCCAAATTTGCAGAATATCCCAATTCGCACAGACAAAGGAAAAGAAATAAGAAAAGCATTCATTCCCAGCAGCGATGATTATTTAATTTTATCAGCTGATTACTCGCAAATTGAACTTAGGATTATGGCATATTATTCGAAAGATGAATCATTAATCGATGCATTTCAGCAAAATATTGATATTCATACAGCAACTGCGTCAAAATTATTTAACGTTCCTCTCGGAAAAGTTGATTCGGATATGCGTAGAGTTGCAAAAACCGTAAATTTCGGAATTATGTATGGACTCGGCGCTTTCGGTTTATCGCAAAGATTGAAAATTCCAAGAAATAAAGCATCACAAATAATTGATAATTATTTCGATAAATATCCCGGAATTAAAAATTACATTGAAAAAACCATCGCCGAAACTCGCCAAAAAGGTTATGCAGAAACATTAATGCGACGTAGAAGATATTTTCCTGAAATAAATAGCAAAAACAAAAATATTCAAGCAGCAGCAGAACGAGCAGCAATCAATATGCCCATTCAAGGTACTGCCTCGGATATGATTAAAATTGCTATGCTTAATATCTTCAATAAATTTCAGGAAAATAATATCAAAAGTAAAATGATTTTGCAAGTTCATGATGAAATTGTAATCGATTTATATAAACAAGAAGAATCTTTAGTCCGCAATATTTTAGAAATAGAAATGGAAAACGCCTTGCCATTGGAAAATATCCCTGTAAAAATTGAAATTGGTATTGGAAATAATTGGCTCGAAGCTCATTAATCGTAATTTATTGAATTTAAGCATAAAAAACTTTTAGAAGAGAATTTCGTCAATTATAGTAAGTTTAATTTATTTCAATATATTCAATTAAATTATATTCAAT
>CAZCNL010000009.1:89128-90767 GCA_964500435.1 uncultured Chloroherpeton sp.
TATATTCAATTAAATTATATTCAATAAATACAATAGATAATGCGAAAATTGTTGCATCAAGAAATTTTAAACGAACGATTATCGATTGAAGAAGCAAAAAATGTCGTCAGACATCCCGTTTCTTTGCTATTGTATAATATTCGCAGTTCATATAATGTCGGATCTATTTTTAGGACAGCTGATTCAGCTTTATTGAATGAAATCATTTTATGCGGATTTACTCCACACCCACCACAAAAAGAAATAGCAAAAACAGCATTAGGAGCCTTAGATACTGTGCCTTGGAGATATGAAAAAAGCATTTTCGAGGCATTAAATACTGAAAAAAATAAGGGTAATAAAATTATTGCTGTTGAATTAACCGATAAGAAAAGACCATATTTTACAATTGAAAAACAAGAATATCCTCTAACGTTGATTTTAGGGAATGAAATTTCAGGAATTGATGATAATATTTTAGAAATTTGCGACGATGCAATTGAAATTCCTATGTATGGTTTGAAACATTCTCTCAATGTTTCAGTTGCCGCTGGAATTGTTGCTTTCGAAGCAATTCGTTTATGGAATCTATAGTTTATTATTTTTATTATTTTTAAATAAAATCTAAATATCAAAATGCCAATTAAAATTGCAATACCGAATAAAGATTATTTACTGCCTTTACTTTCGAATTTCGAAAATACTCGACAGGTGTTTGATTTCGAAATATTTTTTGTAAACGAAGAACAAATTTCCGAAATGCTTTTGGAAGATAAAATTGATGCAGGATTCTTAGACCCACTTTCATATGGTAATTTATTGCTAAAAGATGATTTCGAAATTCTTCCTTCAACTTGCTTTACTTCATTCGGATTCTCTAAAATTTGCACTATAGCATTTAGCGATAATTTAATTGAAGTAAATTCATTACTTGCAGATAAAAATGATACTTTTTTAGCAACTATTGCAAAAATCTTGATATCTGAAAAATTTAACTTTGAACCACAAATAATTTATTATGAAGAAATGGCACCGAAAGAATTAAAAAATACCGAAGCAATCGTGCTAACTCAACAAATTAACAACTTCCCCATTTCTTTGGATTTATCAGAAGAATGGGAAGATAACTTTGAAACATTATTACCAATTGGGTTTTGGGTCATTCGTTCTTCTCAACAAAACTCGCAATTAAAAGAATTAACAAAATCATTATTTTCATATTATGATACCCCATCTATACCTATAACTGAGGAAGTTTTAACTAAAAACGCTCATTATGAACGCCAAGGAGAACTTAATTATCTTTTCTCGGAAAAAGTAGAATCTGCTATTGATAACCTTTTGGAATTGCTTTACCAAAAAGGTTATTTAGACGAAATGACCGACTCCAAAATCAATTAATTTATCTTCTTTGATTTTTTTTTCAAAAAATTAAAAAAAAATTTGCACCCGAATGTAATTTTTTTCCGATTTTTCACTCTTTATATTTAAGAGATTTTTCGTTCTTTGATTTTTTTTCAAAAAATTTAAAAAAATTTTGCAT
The DNA here is from genome assembly GCA_964500435.1 of uncultured Chloroherpeton sp. Taxonomy (GTDB): domain Bacteria; phylum Bacteroidota; class Ignavibacteria; order Kapaibacteriales; family UBA2268; genus GWF2-33-9. The sequence goes on from CAZCNL010000009.1 coordinate 90,651, forward strand.
CCGAATGTAATTTTTTCCCGATTTTTCACTCTTTATATTTAAGAGATTTTTCGTTCTTTGATTTTTTTTTCAAAAAATTTAAAAAAATTTTGCATCCGAATGTAATTTTTTCCCGAT
>CAZCNL010000009.1:90867-122181 GCA_964500435.1 uncultured Chloroherpeton sp.
TTTTTTTTCAAAAAATTTAAAAAAATTTTGCATCCGAATGTAATTTTTTCCCGATTTTTCACTCTTTATATTTAAGAGATTTTTCGTTCTTTGATTTTTTTTTCAAAAAATTTAAAAAAATTTTGCATCCGTATGTAATTTTTTTCTGATTTTTCACTCTTTATTTTTAGAGATGTTTAATAACAAAAATTACTACAAAAAATTTATTATGAAACAAAAAAATGAATTGAAAAAACCAATATAATAAAATGTAAATATAATTGAAAAAAATTTGTGTATTTGAAAAATTATTCTTAATATTATAGTTTATAAAAAGTACAAAATGAAAAAACGTATAATAAAAACTGAGGTGACATTATGTTAAAAAAACTTTACTACTTTGTAGTAGCAATCGTGACATTTGGACTATTGTTCAGTGTCGCTGCCAATGCAGAGATTGACATCAAGAAGATTAAGGAAGACCTTCCTAAATTACTTGGTGCCAACAATGCAGGAACAGAATTTGTCTTTGGTTTCCACCCTTGCTGGGAAGAAACCGGTCCTAACAATGCATTACGTATTTACGTATCTTCAGCAGTACAAACTGAAGTAAGATTGACAATACCATATTACAGTGACCAACCATATATGGTTAAAACAACATATCCAAATGACGTAATTGAATTTAAATTAGCGCCAAACGTTGGTCAACCTTATACTCGTGGTGGTGGTGGTGCAACATCCACATTACTTCCTACACAAGTATGGCCTGGTCGTGGAATTATCATTGAATCAGATGCACCAATTATTTGTTATGGTGTTACTCGTTTTCAATACACTTCAGACGGTTTTCTCGCAATTCCTGTTAATGCTCTTGGCAAGAAATATGTTATAGCTGCTTATAGAGAAACAGCAAACTTTACAAGCCAGTCACTAACACCTTATGCAGATATTATCGGTGTTTATGATAAAACAAAAGTCTCCTACCAAATTGGAGGTAACAATAACACTTGGATTAGAGACTTAAACGAAAAGAAATGGAAACCACTTGAGACAATGACAGCAACATTAAACCGAGGAGATTTCTGGTTAATAGCTTCAGAAGGTGCTCAATCTGACCTTGGAGGTGGTCTTGTAAGTGCAAATAAACCTATCTCTGTTCTTTCTGGTACTCACTGCGCTTACGTCCCAACTGGGAACTCTGCTTGCGACTTTATTATAGAAACTGAAACTCCGATGATTGCTTGGGGAACAAAATACCACGTTACAAATATTGTTGATAGAAAATTCTCGTCAGTTTGCCGTTACTTTGCAAAGGAACCAAATACAAACTTTTATCGTGATGGTGTCTTATTTTGGACAGCATATTCATCTTGGGGCTTAGAAGGTGATGGTTGGTTAGAAAAACGAGCAAACCCTGATACAAATATGCCCGCTTGTATTACTGGTGATAAACCAATCAATGTAGTTCAATACAACCCAGGAATGACTGAAGACGGTGTTTCCTCTGACCCATTCCAAATGACTTTAACTCCATTAGAACAATATCAAAATGATATTATTTTTAACACACCTGGTATTAGAGGTGGTTATGGTTTCCGAAGGAACTTCATTAATATAGTATATAAATCCGATTCAACTGGACAAATTCCTGATGATTTAATGTTTGGTGAGGTAGATGCTACGCATCAAACTGTGTGGACTAGATTAAAAGATAAAAGTTCAGCACCAGGTCAAATGTTTAGAGACCCAGACCAATTCGGACAAAAAGAACAATATTTTAATAAAATTGTAAAACTCGATTACGACGGCGTTTATCGATTAAGTTGTAAGAGTCAAAAAATCGCTGCTTACGCATACGGTTTTGCAGATTGGGATTCATACGGCTTTCCAACTTCTGTTGCACTTGCTGACTTGGAAAAACCTGACACAATAGCGCCTGTACCATTCTATCAAATATATTGCGATGGTAGTACGTTTGACCCTAAAAACGGTAAAAACTCAGCTTACGTAATCGATATGCCAGACGACGATACTGTTCGCTCAAATATGTCAATAATACTGTTTGATAGAAACAATAGTGTTAATTACGAATTCAGTAGCGATGACTTTATCCCTGGTGAAACACGTATGGTTAAATGGTCATTAAGAACAAAAGACCCATCACAAGATGCTCACGCCGTGATTACATTTGCTGATAGAGCCGGTAACGATACAACAATTATAGTAGATTACTATGCTGTAAAATTATCAATTAATCCAAGAAATGTTTACTATGGAAACTTGAAAATTGGCGATAAAGTTACTAAAACATTCACAGTAAAAAATGAATCAAAAACAAGTCCTGCATACTTACAAGAAATATCTTTGAGAACATTCAGAGAAAAATTGCAAGACCAAGGATTTACTATCGATATTCCTTTTGATGTAAATCAACCACTATTACCACAAGAAACAAAAACATTTACCGTAACATTTACTGCACCATATGAAGGTGAATTTAAAGATTCCATCGGTGTTGGTGATACTTGCTTTTACCAATACAAAGCATTAGTTCGTGCAAGTGTTGGAACACCTATCATTGAAGTAAGCGATGTTGATTTTGGCAAAAAAACAGTTGGCGTTCAAACAAACCCATTAATCGCAACTATTACAAACAATGGAACTACTTCTCTTGCAATCACTGGATTTAAGAATAATACATTAAGCGTATTTACTCACAATTTACCAGAAATAACACCAGAAAATCCATTAATCGTTGATAAAGGTGGTCAATATCAATTCGAAGTTTACTTCAAGCCAGATGCAGTTCAATCATACCTTGATTCAATCGTATTCATAAGCGATGCAGGATACAATACAGACCCAGTTTGTATGATAAGAGGCGAAGGTATCGAACCTCAATTAACTGCTACAGGCGATGATTGGGGACGAAAAAGAGCACATTTAGCAAAATATGACAATTATCAATATTACACATTTACTCCTTATCCTGCACCAACAGGCGCAATATTACTCTCCAATCCAGGAAGTAAGGAAGTGTCATTGAGCAAAATCAACATAGTCGAAGACTTAAATGGCGAAGCTTTTGAAATTGATGTAAATGGTCAACTTCAACCATTGAAACAATTTGTTAATAACTTAGGTCAAATAAAAGATAAAGACGGTAAATCAATTAATATCATACCAGCAGGTGAAACACGTCAAATCCCAGTATTCTTCCATCCTCGTAGCGAAGGCGATTATAAACTCGTCATTGAATATGAAAGTGATGCACCAAATAAACCAAACTCAATTTTAACTGGAACTGGAATTTATCCAAAATTATCAACTGTTGATATTGACTATGGAACTAAAGTGATTGGCGAAGCTCCAGCAACTGGTAAAATTAGATTTACAAATGAACCTTGGGCATATCAAGACTCAGTAATTATACAAAGATTAGACATTGCTCCAAATGGTGCAATCAGCGCTACAATTGGTACACCTGGAACAGAAGGCTTTAGCTATGATTCTCAAAATATTCAACTCGGCTTTGCTGGTATTGCTAAATTCCCAGTTACTTTGCAACCAGGCGACTTCATCGAAATCGACGGACAATTCGCTGCAATTAAAACAGGAAATGCTGCCGCTACAATGACAAGTGTGAGCGATGCTGACGTTGACCCAATTTCACATTGGACAGGCTTCGGAATTGCTGAATCACTCGAACTCAACAAAGGTAATGAACCATTCTTATGCTATAATACTTTCGAAAACATTACTAATACTTTAGTAAATAATGGATCCAGTGATATTACAATTCCTGCAAATTCAATTAACATACTCAATGATACTAAAGGTTCCTTCTCGATATTTGAAGTAAAAAGACAAGATGGTACTGTAATCGACTACACTCAAAACTTCAATATTGCAAAAGGTGAAACAATTACAATTACAGTTCGTTTCAGCCCAGATTTAACTGATATGCAAAATACAAATAAAGAAGAATTGCACGAAGCTGTATTACAAGTTAAAACTTTAGCTGTAACTCCTGAATTACAAACTTTAGAAGTTCCATTAGTAGGTCGTGCAGAACATTATACACGCACATCAGAATCGAAGATAAATGGCGAAAGTCAAGTAATTGTTGACCCAGGTCAAGATGTTACTAAAAAGCCAATTTCTTACTCAATATACATTAATCAAGGAACAGAGTTAGTGCTTGCAAATCCAACTGAATTCACAGTAACAGTAAAATATGAAAAGAACTTCCTCGCTGTACGTCAAACAGGCAATAAATATATGATTGATGCCGGACGTGATTTACCAGCAGGTTGGACTGTTGCAGATTATTCTTTAGAATTAGACAAAGCAACTAATATCGAAACAATCACAATTAAATTAACAGGTGCAACTCCATTCAAGAGTGCAAATAGAACAGAATTAGTTAAAATCGAATTCTGGGCATTCTTACCTTGGTATAAGACTGACGATGGTCAAATTGTAATTAAAGCTAAAACAATCGATATCACACATACAATTGCTAATAATGAACAATGCGTTGATATCATTGACCCAGTTAGCTCAAAAGCAACATTGACTGAAACTTGTGTTGATAACTTACGTCCAATAGTAATTAGTGCATCCGATTATAACCTCGGAGCAATTAATCCAAATCCTGTTGGAGCAAACGGCACTGACATACCATTTAGCATAGCATTCGATGGTTATGTTGAAATTCGTATCGTAAGCGCAACTGGCGAAGTTATCTCAACACCTGTTGCTAAAGAAATGAAAGCCGGTTCTTATTCCGTAAGAATACCTGCTGATCAGTTAGCAAATGGTGCTTACTTCTTAGAAATGACTTCTGGCGAATACCATCAAATTCGCAAATTCAATGTCGTTAAATAATTCGAAGTAAGTTGGCAATACTCCAAGAGGCTACCCACCTAAGGTAGCCTCTTTTTTTATATAAAAAAATAATTCATTGATCTCTCAGATAATAATTAAAATAAATGATTTGTCACTCCAAGACTATTATTAATAACCAACTGCTTCTTTTCAATTTTTATATAAAAAAAGTCCGATACTTGTTAATATCGGACTTATGTTTTGAAATAAATAATAACCTTGCTAAATATTTCCTTTTTTATTTAAATATAACTGCATCGTAATAATCAATTGGTAATATCATTAAAGCTTTACCGTTATTTTCAAGCCTAAATTTCAATGATTCTCTTAATAAATCTTCTTTAGTTTTAAACATCTCAGTATTCAAACCAAGCATTCCAAGAATCCCTAAATTAAAATCAAAGAGTTTTTGTTTTGGTAATTCAATGATATTATAATGATCATTCTTCTTAATTCCGGCTTTTTCGAGTGCAATATCTATTGCATCTTGTAAACCACCAAGAACATCCACCAAGTTTTGAGTTTTGCCATCAATACCACTCCAAACTCGCCCTTGTGCAATTTCTTTAACTTTGTCAACAGGAATTTTACGCCCATCAGCTACTTTTTTCGTAAACATTTCGTATGATTCGCTGATGTATTTTTCAATAATTCCCCTTTCATCTGTCGATAAATTACGAGTAGGCAAACCAAGTCCAAGAATAGGAAATTGATATGCGAATCCCAAATCAGCATATTTTCCAGCTTTGACATAATCTGTAGTAATCCCTATAGTATCTTTTAAGCCCTTATCGTAAATCCAACTTGAAATCACACCAATAGAACCAGTGATTGTAATTGGAGAAGCGACTATTGTATCCGCATACATTGAAAGCCAATATCCACCTGATGCAGCAACCGCACCTTGAGAAACAATTACGGGCTTTTTCCCTTTATTTTGCCTTAAAACTTCAGCAATATAATCTGATGCTAAAGCATCACCACCAGGCGAATCAATTCGTAATACAATAGCTGCAACTTTATCATTATTCATTGCGGATTGCAAATCTTTCACAAGTTCACGGGCGTTAATGCCAGCATCCATCGAACATTCACCTAATGCATAAATTACAGCTATTTGTTTCGGTTCATAGCTCCATTTATTATCAAATGGTTGCGGTTGATCAAAATAAAATTTTTGGTCGATAGATTTGTAATTCGCATACATTTTCTCCATAATTTTATCGCAATCAACCCATCTCCCTGTTGTATCGATTAACTTAAGTTCCTTTGCTTTATCGGAAGAATATAAAAATGTTTCGTTCACTAATTTTTCAAAATCATCACTATTCATCTTTCTCGATTTTGTTATATCATCTTTTGCAATGGCGAACCAATCATCAACAAGCTCTTGTCTTTGTTCTTTATCTGCAGCAGACATTTGCTCTCGAGCAAAATTTTCAACCGCAGATTTATATTTAAACAAGCGAATTTCTTCGAATCCTATGTGAGCATTATCCAACATTTTTTTATAAAAACTACGTCCGAGAATATAACCTTCTAATGAAATCGTCCCAAGTTCATCCATTACGATTTTATCAGCAACAGAAGCAAAATGATATCCATCAATTCCAGCCCTGTCAATAAATATGACTACTTGCTTTCCTGATTCTTTAAAAGATTGAAGTTCTTGCCTAATTTCCCAAAGTAATTCTTTATTAGCAGAAATATTTGTAAAATTAATCACTATGCCATTTATATTTTTATCAACTTTTGCTTTTTCAATTTTATTTATAATTTCCAACAAAGTTGTAGAATTATCAAAAAGCAAGTTCTTTCTATATTTAATTTCACCATTTATATCCAATTTTAAGAATCTCTTTTCCGGATTAAGTTCCGGGAAAATAGTTCTATCCAGAGCTCCTAATCTCACAGATGATGCACCATTTCCAGATTTTCCGTTTTGATCATACATTTGATTAAAAGCAACTCCAATGTTCCCAAAACTTAAATCAGCTCCAACAGAAAATCCTTTTGTTGAAAAATATCTTGCGTTTAACCTTACACCTTCAATCAATTCCCAACTAACTCCAGCGCTCCATAGAGCTTTGTCGATACTTTGATTATTAAACAATGACGCATCCGCAAAAAGAGCCAAGGGATATTTATCGCCAAACGGACGGATAGCAACATCTGCAACACTTTCAAAATCATTGAAATCTAAAGCATAAGTTTGCCAAGCCCCAATTGATATATATGGATTAGGCCGTATAAGCGCTCCCCACCCTAAAGTATTGCTTCTCTTGAAATATGCTTTATCTCCGCCAACAAATCCATAATTTACTCCTAATGCAAATTTTGTCGAACCAAAAGCGATTGAATATCTGTAATCAATTACTGAATGAGGACCGTCAGTCGATTTTAAAAGTCCAAATCCATTGTACGGATTACCAAAAAATAATCCCCAAGGTCTTGTACCATTAACATCTTTATTCCAATAAGAAAATTGCAAATCACTTGCGTGCAAATATGATGTTATCGCTGGATTTTCGAATCCGTACAAACCGAATTTGAAGGCTCCTGGCGAAGTTTGCATTACAGGTGACAACTCGTAATATGTCAAAAAACCTCTTTGTGAAAAAGCTGTTGCGGTGCTAAAAACAAAAAGGAAAAGGATTATACTTTTTTTCATTGTAACTCCTAATTTTAATTAATAATGGTTTGACATTTTTTTTACTTACGAAAATAATTTGAAATTGTTCATATCTTTGCCAATAAATCAAAAAAAATAAAAAAAAACTGCTCCGTTGGGAGCAGTTAATGTTATAAATAAATAAGATTATTTTTCAAAATGTTTTGTTTTCCATTTTGTAAGTTGTCGAATCATTTTGTCAGAAGCGAGTCTTAAAGATTTGTGAAAGTCGTCAGATTTACCTTGTGATTTTAAAACTTCGCCATTAACGTGAACAGTGAATTCTACAATTTTTTCTTCATCATTAATAAACTCTGTATCAGCACTAATGATGTTATCGAGATATTTTGTAAAATGGTTTGCTTCTTCGATAGCAGCTGCTTGCAAATTCGGATGTTGCGAATTGAAGTGTCTGAATGTTACATTTGTTTTCATTTTAACGCTCCTTTGTTATTAAAAAATTATTTATTACCGAATACTCGGTTTATTTGCTTGTTTTCGACATTTAATACTAATCCGAGATGGATGCCAAAAATAAATGGTATAATTGATTTTTCCGAATTCAAACTTTCAGGCAACGGAAAAATTTGTTTTCTCATATTTTTGTATATATCATCATAGCGAATAATATATAAAATATATGTTGATAAATTTATCCCTCTAATAAAATTGGGTTTAGAATTATTATCAAAATCCAATTCAATCCCTGAATTAAACCCCAATGTTGGATAAATTTTACTTTCATCGTATATGATCCCACCAATCCTTATATCATTTTTTATCGGTGAATCAACATATTCAAGCCATTTTACATTTGAAAGCGAAATTCCACCACCTGCACTTAGGTAACTTTTATAGGCATTTTCCAGATAATACCAATCGTAAGACAGAAGTATAGGTATTGAGCTAACATTTATATCTTCTCGGAAATTTCGCCACGCTCCACTGCCAGTGAATGTTTCTTTGCTAAAATTATCTTGCAATAGAAATTTTGAAGCTATAACTTGCAAAGAGACACGCCAATTTGTTTTCCACTGTGCCGAAAGCGTTCCTGAAATTGATATTGAATTCGAAAAATCTTGCTTTTTTCCACCAAGAATATTTTGATATTCATCTAAAAATCCCATAGAAAACACCGGAAAAAATGTACCAATCGAACCTGTAAGGGAAACATCAATCTTTTTTAAATCATTTTGACAAAGAACGATTTTGTTTGAAGTTAAAATACAAAAAAATATTATAAAAACAAAATTAATTTTCAAGATTTTTTATTTTTTTATTGGAACCAATTTAAAATTTTAATCAAGTTTGCTTTTAGTTGAGGTCTATTAATAATCATATCTATGAAACCTGTTTCCAGAACAGTTTCAGAGCGTTGAAAATTAGGTGGCAACTTTTTCCTGATTGTTTGTTCGATAACTCTAGGACCAGCAAATCCAATCAAGGAACCTGGTTCAGCAATATGGACATCGCCAATCATTGCGAAGGATGCGGTAACTCCACCTGTTGTTGGGTCAGTCAAGATTGAAATATATGGTATTTGATTTTCTGACAATTCAGAAATAATTGCTGCTGTCTTTGGCATTTGCATTAAGGATAATGCCGCTTCTTGCATACGAGCACCGCCGCTTGCTGATATGACAATTAGTGGTATTTTCTTGGCTAAGGCATCTTTTGCTGCACGGTATATTTTTTCACCAACTACTGAACCCATACTGCCACCAATGAAATTGAAGTTCATAACTGCGATTGAAACTTCCATTCCCCCAATTTTACCTAATCCGGTTGTTATAGCTTCGTTTAGTCCTGTTTTCTTGTAGGCTTCTTGCAATCTTTCGGGATATTTTTTTGTATCTTCAAAATTCAATGGGTCCGTCGATTTAATTTTTGTGTGCGTTTCTTTAAAAGTTCCTTCATCAATCAAATAATTAATATAATCAGATCCACTTATTCTAAAATGATGATTACATTTAAAGCAAACATAATAATTATCTTCGAGTTGTTTTTTATATATCATTTCGCTACAACTTGGGCATTTTGTCCATAATCCATCGGGCATATATGCCGGTTGTGTTTCTTCGATATTTTGTTTTGATCTAATAAACCATGCCATTTTATACTCTTTATATTAGTTCTAAATTATTAAAATGCTATTATTCTATAATATTATTTACGAATTTATGTAATTTTCATTTTTTATTTGCAATAATTCTTTATTTTTACTAAATTTGATGAATACTAAAAATATACAAATACCCCAAGAACTTAAATATAGCTCTTGGGGTAATTTTATTATTAAATAATATAATTCGATGAATTAACCAATTTTCTTTGCAAAATAAGTCTTATGGATTAAATCCCATAAAATTACTATTCCACCCGAAATCATCAATCCATCAGGTAAAAGACGGAACCACATCCAACCTTTCATTGCCTCCACAGTTTCTCGTAAACGAGCTGTGTAATATCCAACATCGGAAGCTACGGCTGCTTGGTGTAATCCTATTATTAAAACAGGTATTGCGAAAATTAAAACACCAATTGTTAATAACCAAAATCCAACTTTACTTAATTTATCGTTCCATTCTAAGTTCTTCGCAAGTGCATTTGCTCTTGATGTTAAATAAATAAATGCAATTGAAATATAACCAAATGCTCCAAGTAATGCAACGTGCCCATGCGGCATAATCAAATATGTACCGTGTGCATAGTAATCAATAGTTGGTGTATTAATTACCATCCCAAAAAATCCAGCACCAATCCAATTTAATATTGCAGAACCAGCTATCCACATAAATGGTGTTCGATATTGGAAGTTTTCGCCAGAATATTCTTTATCTTTTAGATTTTTCATTGCTTCGACTATCATTAAGGCAAGTGGCAATGGTTCTAATGATGAAAATATGCCACCAATAGCAATCCAATATTCATCTAATCCTTGCCACCAATAGTGGTGTCCTACTCCGAGAGTTCCACTCATCATTATTAAAAATAACTCGAAAAACATCACTTTCACAGCAGTCTTATGAGAAATTAACCCTACAGTTACTGTGAAAAAGGCAATTACACCCGCAGCAAATAATTCGAATGTTAACTCTACCCAAAGATGAATTACCCACCAACGATAATAATCATCAACTGTATAATTTGGCATAATTTTATGAATAGGCATCATACCAGCGATATAAAGCGTAGCAATACCAAATGCCGCCCAAATTATAGTTCCTACAAGTGGATTATTAGTTGCTGTTTTCTTTATTAATGAAATTATTAATAAGAACCAAAATACGAGACCTACAACTAAACCAATATCCCATACTCGTCCTAAATTCAACAACTCACGCCCTTCGTTTCCAAACCAAAACCAAACATCTCGCATTTGACCAGTTGCACCCATATATAAACCAACCACTGAACCTAATCCAACTACGACTAATGCTGCCCAAAGAACGTCCACCAACCATGGGAACTTATGGTCTTTGTTGGCTATCCAAGGTGCAATGAGCAATCCACCAACTAACCAGCCAATTGCCACCCATAAAATTGCAATTTGTGTATGTAAAGATCGAATTACATTAAATGGTAATACTTTTTGTGAAAATATGAAATCACTTGCTGGTTCTGTATATAGGTGTGCTATATATCCACCTAATATTAATTGTAGCACAATAAACACAGCAACGATAGGAATGTATTTTAGCAATTTTAATTGTGATTTAAATAAGCTTGTAACTTTCAATGCAGGTTGCAATTCTTCCTTTGGGTCTTTTTTAAATAAGTATTCATATGCTAAAAAGATGACAATAATAGTCAATGTCCATAGTGCAAGAAATTCCCACAGCGAAACATTATGAGAATTCCAACCAGTATTTTGGTCAATTAATGGTTCATGCGGAAAGTTATTCGACCAAGTTCTATCTGTGCCAGGACGTAAAGATGAAGCAACAAGCTGAGACCAATCGAAAAATGCTGCAATTTTCTTTGCTTCTTCAGGTTTGATAAATCCACCTGGAAATGCTCTCTGTTTATCGCCATTTACAAGCATTTTCACAACATATTTCACATTTTCTTTGTATGCTTCAGCTGATGGAATACTATATATGACATAGTCTTCTTTTAGTTTTGTTTCTTGCTTAAAATCTTGTTTAACTCGTTCTTTTACAGCACCAAGTTCAATCTTTGTAAGCTCTTTTTTTGATTTATTGAACATTTCTTGGGCGAAGTAATTATATAAATACTCCGCTCTATTATGCAATAAATCTGTCGAAAAATCTGGTCCTATGTATGCACCCATTCCAAGCAAAGTACCCCAATCCATTAAGTCAAATTCTTGAAAATATCCTTTGCCTTCGATTATATCATCGTAAGTGTAAAGTAATTCCCCATTTACCGACTTCACTTCTTTTGGAATTGGTGGCACTTCTTTATGTAAATTTGCTGTGTAGTAAATTAGAGCAGTTACCATTATTATGGCAATAAACCAAAAGGATGCGTACAATCCTTTTTTGCTCATAAACTTATCAAGTAAGTTTTCTTTCATAGATTTTCCTCTATATTTGTTTAAAAAATTTGTTTTTTAATAAATAAGACTTTTTTATCTGCAAATATAACGAAAATATTTTAATAAGATTATATAATCTGATTATTTTTTTTAAAAATTTTTCTTCTCTAAAAAATTATTTAAATTCACTTTTGGTAATAAATATTTGCGAAAAGTTTTAAATGTAGAAAAAAATTGAGATTAGTTTTTGTAAAGATAATTTTTAGATAGCGAATAAAATAAAAAAAAGCCATCTCAAAATTGAAATGGCTTTACAAAATAATAATTATGTGTTGTTATTAATTAGCTTTATGCTTTCTCTTCTTCTGTGTTATTATCAGCAGGTTTAATATTTACTTCTTCAACATCATCCGTTGGTTCGATGATTTCGCCTGCTGTTTCTACTTCTTCTTTTGCTTCAATTGTTTCAACAACTGGTTCAGTTGTTTGAACTGGTGTTTCGTCTACTTCTGGTTCTTTAACTTCAGGAGCAGGGGTAGATGCTACTGGTTTTTCAACTTTTTCAACTGTTTTTGTTTCAGTTTTTTTAGCTTTTGGCTTTTGAGCTGCTTTTTTCTTCTTTTTGAAAGATGAAGCGCCATCTTGAACATCGTACCAATCAACAAGTTGAATTATAGCAGTACGTGCGGAGTCGCCTTGACGAATACCAGTTTTAATAATTCGGCAATATCCACCGGGTCTGTCGATTACTTTTGGTGCAATAGTTTCAAAAAGTTCTTGAACTGCGCCTTTACCGAACAAGTCGGCTGCAGCCATTCTTCTTGAATGAACATCCATCCAAGCTTTATTATTATCTGTGTTTGCTTGTTGTTCTCTGATTAAAGCTCTTTTTGCACGTGTAATTAATTTTTCAACATAAGGGCGTAATTCTTTAGCTTTAGCTTCTGTTGTCGCAATTCTTTTATGAGTAATTAAAGCAGTTGCCAAATTTCTCATCAAAGCTTTTTTATGACTATTAGTTCTTTTAAGTTTTCTACCTTTTACTAAATGTCGCATTTCTTTTTTTCCAAAAATGTTTTACTTATCAATAATTAAAATTGTGGTTTGGGATTTTCTTTCAAATATTTTTCTACATCCATTCCAAATTCCAATCCCAATGAATGAATTACATCGCCGAGTTCTGTCAAAGACTTTTTGCCAAAGTTTCTAAATTTCAATAAATCAGCATGTTCCATTCTGACCAATTCGAAAACGTGTTTGATGTTTGCACCTTTTAAGCAATTATGGGCACGAACTGATAATTCAAGTTCTTCAACGGGAGTAAGCAATATTTGTTTTATTTTCTTATTTTCAGATTGAGTAGAATCTTCTATTGTTTTCTTAATTTCTTCTTCTTGTTGCTCAATTTGAAAATCAAAATCAATAAACAATTTAATATGGTCACGCAAAATCAATGCTGCTTGATGAATTGCATCGTCTGGTGTAACTGTTCCATCAGTACGAACATCAAGGATTAATTTTTCATAATCTGTTTTTTGACCAACTCTGAAAGGTTCAATGTTATAAATCACATTTTTGATTGGAGTGAAAATTGAATCAATTGGCAGCATTCCAACGGGGAAATCGAATATTTGTTGCTCGTCTGCAGGGACATAACCTTTTCCACGTCCAATTCGTAATTCGACATCAAAATCTGCATCAGTTTCAAGTGTTGCTATTTGGTGGTCTAAATTCATTATTTCAATAAGTGATGAAGCTTCTTGAATATCTCTTGCTGTCCAAACTCCAGGACCTTTTAACCTAAAGGCTATGCGTTGTATCTTTTTATCTATTAGTTTAAATCGTACTTCTTTTAAATTTAATATAATTTCAGCTACGTCCTCTTTAACTCCTTGTATAGTTTCGAACTCATGGAGTACATTAGAAAACTTAACTCCCACAATTGCTGAGCCGACAATTGAGGAAAGAAGGACTCTGCGAAAAGCGTTGCCAATTGTTACTCCGTAACCTTGCTCTAAAGGTTGGAGTATAAATCTTCCGTGGTTTTCAGAAGATGTTTGTTCAACAATTACCCTATCGGGCATTTGTATTTGATAATTCATAATTCAAACACCTCGTTATATTATACTCTCCGTCTTTTCGGAGGACGGCATCCGTTATGTGGAATAGGAGTTCTATCTAAAATTCCGTGAATTTCTAATCCTGCTTGTGCTAATGCACGGATTGCTGCTTCACGTCCCGAGCCTGGTCCTTTGATGAACACATCCACTTTTCTTAATCCCATATCATAAGCTTCTTTTGCAGCTTTTTCTGCTGATACTTGTGATGCATAAGGTGTATTTTTCTTTGAACCTTTGAATCCATTTTTACCAGCTGATGACCAGCAAAGCACATTTCCATATAAATCTGTTATTGATACAAGAACATTATTAAATGTTGCTTTGATGAATGCTTTGCCGTGTATGTCAGAGACGGTCTTTTTCTTAATTTTTTTCTTTGCCACTCTTCAACCCACAAATTATAATTAATACTATTTCTTAGCTGTTGCTTTTTTCTTTCCAGCAACTGTTTTTCTGCGACCTTTTCTCGTACGTGAGTTTGTTCTTGTTCGTTGTCCTCGGACTGGTAATCCTCTTCGATGACGTAGTCCACGATAGCATACAATGTCCATCAAACGTTTGATATTCATTTGTATTTCACTTCGCAACTGTCCTTCGACTTTGTATTCATCAACTGCTGCACGAATTCGAGCTACTTCATCGTCTGTCCATTCCGAAACTCTTTTTGTTTCGTCTACGTTTGCTTTTTTTAATATTTCATGTGCTGTAGTTTGTCCGATTCCAAATATATAGGTCAGACCAACAAACCCTCGTTTATTTTTCGGAAGGTCAATTCCTGCTATTCTAGCCACGTTTATCCTCCAATCTTATCCTTGTCGTTGCTTTAATCTTGGATTCTTCTTGTTAATTATATAAACTCGTCCTTTTCTGCGTACGATTTTATCGTCTGCACTTCGTTTTTTTACTGATGCATGTACTTTCATTTTATAGTACCTCTATTTGTATCGATAAATTATTCGCCCCTTTGATAAATCATATGGGGATATTTCAACTGTTACTTTATCACCTTGCAATATTTTAATAAAGTTCATTCGCATCTTGCCGGATATGTGTGCCAATATCTGATGTCCGTTCTCTAACTTTACCATAAACTGCGTATTTGGCAACACTTCTTCTATTATTCCATCTACTTTTATTAAATCTTGCTTAGCCACTATTTTTTATTTTAATTTTTATTTAACTTCTTAATGTCATTATTATCGGTTTTCCGTCGTCAACAATCACTGTATGTTCCCAATGTGCGGCTGGTTTTCTATCTTTTGTTACAACCGTCCATCCATCTTTCTTTGTTTCTGTTTCTTTGTTGCCCATATGCACCATTGGTTCGATTGCTATTGCTAACCCTTTTTCAAGCTTTATGTTAGGATAGTTATTTCTATGTAAAAGCAATGGTACGAAATTTGGTACTGGTGGTTCGTCATGAAGTACTTTACCTATTCCATGTCCAACTAATTCTCTTGTCAAACTATATCCATTTGCTTCTACAAATGTTTGAATAGCTCTTGAAATATCATATACTTTATTTTTCGTTATTGCCGCTTCTATTCCTTTGAATAGTGCTTGCTCGGTTATTTCTACGAGTCTTCGTTTTTCTTCTGAAACAACACCAACTAAGCAAGTTATTGCACTATCTCCGAAATAGCCTTTATACTCAGCCCCACAATCTATTGAAATTATTTGTCCTTCTTGTAATGGTTCATAATTTGGTATTCCATGAACAATAACTTCATCAACCGATGCGCAAATCGTCGCTGGAAATGGATTTTTATTTGATCCATAACCTTTAAATGCAGGTTTTGCATCTTTGGACAAAATAAAATCTTCTGCGATTTTATCAAGTTCCAATGTACTAATTCCTGGTTTTACCGATTTACTGAGTAAACTTAATGTATCGGCTACTATCCTATTTGCTCTTTCAAAGAACTTAAATTCTTCACTATCAATTTTGAAATAACCCACTATTATTCCAATTAAAAACCGCCTATGCCAGATCTTCCTTTGATTTTACCTGATTTCATAAAGCCATCATAGTGTCGCATCCTCAAATGTGATTCTATCTGTTGTAGTGTATCTAATGCTACTCCGACGATGATTAATAAACTTGTTCCACCAAAGAACTGTGCAAAAGATGACGTAACACTAAATATGTGCATTATAAAAGTTGGTAATATTGCAATTATTGCAAGGAAAATTGAACCTGGCAAAGTAATTAAAGTTAATATTCTTTCAATGTATTCTGAAGTTGGTTTACCTGGACGAATTCCAGGAACAAACCCACCTTGTTTTTTCATATTATCTGCAATATCTTGTGGATTGAATACAATTGCAGTATAAAAATATGTAAAGAAAACTATCATTAATCCGTAAATAGTTGCATAGAAAAACGATCTATCACTAAATAATTTCGCAATGTAAATTAATGTCGGACTATCTGGGAAAAAGCTTAATATCGTATTTGGAATAAATATCAACGATTGTGCAAAGATAATAGGCATAACACCAGCTGTATTTACACGTAACGGGATATATTGAGTTGTACCGCCATAAGTCTTATTTCCAATCTGACGTCTTGCATATTGAACTGGAATTCTTCTGGCACCCTGTGTAATTAAAATTACTGAAGCTACAATTGCTACTAAAAATACGAGTACAATGATTTCAATTATCCAATGGCGAGAACCTGAAGAAACGAGTGTCCATTCTTGCCAAAGTGACGCCGGTAATCTCGCAATGATTCCAATGAAAATAATAAGTGAAATACCATTTCCTATACCACGTTCAGTAATTTGTTCGCCTAACCACATCATAAAAATTACGCCTGCAGTTAAAAGAACAATGGCTGATAAATGGAATAAGAACCCAGAATCAGGAACTACGGGCAAGCCTCCTGGTGTTTGTTGCGAGGCAAGTTTTATAGAAAAGCCCCATGCATTCAACCCAGCAACCAATACAGTACCAACTCTTGTCCATTGATTAATTTTACGGCGTCCTTCTTCACCTTCTTTTTGCATTTTTTGAATTTCAGGTATAACCATACCAGCAAGTTGAAGTATGATAGAAGTAGTGATATAAGGCATAATACCAAGAGCAAAAATTGCAGCATTAGAAAACGCACCACCAACGAACATATCGAACAAGCCGAAGAGCGTGTTGGAATCTTGTGTTTTCATTGACAATTCTAATGCAGCTACATCCACACCTGGTAATGTAATATGAGCGCCTATTCTAATTACTACTAAAATTCCTAATGTATATAGAATTTTATATCGAAGATCTTCGATTTTAAAAATGTTCTGGAATGTTTGAGTTATATTAGCCATTGATTATTACCGTGCCTCCAATTGATTGAATTTTGCTTTTTGCGGATTCAGTAAAAGCATCAGCAGTAATCTCTAATGCAGTTTTGATTTCTCCGTTGCCCAAAATTTTCAATGGTTGACGTCTATTTCTAATAACTTTTAAATTATATAGAATTTCTGCATTTACTTTATTATCCTTTAATGCTGAGCTATCAACTAACTCTTGCAAACGGCTAACATTAACCTCTTGATATTCAATTCTATTGTGATTAGTAAAGCCAAATTTTGGAACTCTTCGTGACAACGGCATTTGACCACCTTCGAAGAAGGCAGGTATTTTTGCACCTCTGCGGGACATTTGTCCTTTATGGCCACGTGTTGATGTTCCGCCTTTGCCCGAACCTTGACCACGACCAATTCTCTTATTTTTCTTTGTTGCTCCACTCGGAACTTGGATATTACCTATATGTTTCATTTTTCTATTCTCTATTATTCAGGTAATTTTTCAACTGTTATTAAATGTTTTACTTTTTCTATCATTCCCCAAGTTTGAGGATTATCAGGCAGTATTGTATAATAATGTGGTCTGCCTAGACCAAGAGCTTTTATTGTTCTCTTTTGGTTTTCTAAAGTCTTGATAATACTACGTGTTTGCGTTATTTTTAATTTTCCCATTTTCCTACCCTTTGATTACTTTTTCAATTGGAATACCACGTCGTGCTGCTACTGATGCTGCATCTTCTATTGATTCTAATGCTTTTACTGTTGCTTTCAAGGCATTGTGTGGATTGGATGAACCTAAACTTTTAGTAAGCACGTTTTCTACTCCAGCCATTTCCAATACAGCACGTATTGCTCCTGATGCAATTACACCTGTTCCTGGTGATGCTGGTCTTAATAATACTTTTGCTGCTCCATACTTTGCAAGTACTTCGTGTGGTATTGTTCCATTTTGAATTATTACGCTTCGTATGTTTTTCTTCGCAGCTTCTGTTGCTTTTGTAACTGCGTTGACCACTTCACTTGCTTTACCTAAGCCATAGCCTACATGACCGTTTTTATCACCAACCACAACTAAGGCGGAGAAATTGAAGCGACGTCCACCTTTAACAACTTTTGCTGTTCTTCCGACGTATACTAACTTGTCTAATAATTCCATTTCTGTTGATTTTACTAATGCCACTTTTTTCTCCTTTTCTTAAAAAACTAGTCCATTTTCTCTTGCTGAATCTGCGAATGCTTTAACTCGTCCGTGGTATTTATAGCCATTTCTATCGAACACCACTTTGTCTATTTTGTGTTCTAATGCTCTTTTAGCTATAAGCTTGCCAACTAATTTCGATTTATCAATCTTATGCATTTCAGCAGTTATTGAACTTTTTGCTTCTGCATCTATTGTTGATGCTGAAACTATTGTTACACCTTTTCTATCATCAACTAATTGTGCGAAGAAGTTGTTCAAGCTACGATAAATTGTAAGTCTTGGTCTTTCTGCTGTTCCTAAAACTCTTCTTCTAACAGAAAGTTTTCTTCTTAGATGCCTTGCTTTTTTTAATTCAAATCTATTCATTGTTCTTCACTTATTTTTCAATTATTTAGAAGCTTTTTTACCTTCTTTTCTGCGAACATATTCGCCTTCATATCGAATACCTTTACCTTTATAAGGCTCTGGTGGTCTCAATTTCCTGATTTTAGATGCTACTAAGCCGACTATTTCTTTATTTGCACCCTTAACTATTACTGTATTTGCGTTTGGTGTTTCGAATGTTATTCCGTCTGGTGGTAAAAAGTAGATAGGATGTGAATATCCTAATGAGAATAATAATCCTTTACCTTTTAACTCTACTTTATATCCAACACCTTCGATTTTCAATGTTTTTGAAAATCCTTCAAATACACCATAAATTGCATTATAAGTTAATGCTCGGCTTAATCCATGCAAAGCACGTACTTTTTTCTCGTCACTTTGTCTGGAAAATGTTATTACATTATTTTCTATTGCAAAAGATATTGGTTCCGGTACTTCGAAACTTAATTCACCTAATGGACCTTTTGCTTTAATCAGATTCCCAACTGTTGTAACTTGTACTTTGCTCGGAATCGATATGGGCTTTTTACCTATTCTTGACACTTTAATTTCTCCGATTGTTTTACCAAATTGTACAAATTACTTCGCCACCAACATTGTATTGTCTTGCTTGTTTATCAGTTATAATACCTTTGGATGTTGATATAATAGCTATTCCCAAGCCATTATGAACTTTAGGCAATAATTCTACTGGTGCATATACTCTACGACCTGGTTTCGAAACTCGTTTTACTTCTCTGATTACGTGCTTCTTGTTATAATATCTCAATTTCATTTTTATACGACCTTGGATACCTTCGTCTATTATTTCGAGTTTTTCGATATAACCTTGGTCAAGTAATATTTCTGCAATATGTACCAATAGTTTTGTCTTTGGTGCCTCGACTGTACTATGTCCTGCAGCGCCTGCATTACGAATTCTTGTTAAAAAATCTCCAATTTTATCTGTTACTGGCATTTCATTTTTCCTTTCTTTTACCAACTTGCCTTATGAACACCGGGTAATTTTCCTTCAAGAGCCAATTGTCTCAATTGGTTCCTGCATAACCCAAATTTGCGATATACTCCACGTCCTCTCCCCGTTATTGAGCAACGCAACCGAACACGTGTCGGTGAACTATTTCTTGGGAGTTTTTGCAATCCTTCCCAATCACCTTTTGCTTTTAACTCTTCACGTTTTGCTTGGTATTTTTCAACCATTGCAATTCGTTTTAAATTTCTCTGTACTACACTTAATTTAGCCATTTATTTTTCACCTATTCTTTCTTTTTGAATGGAAATCCAAATTCTTTCAATAATGCGTATGCTTCTTCATCTGTTTTTGCTGTTGTAACAAATGATATATCTAACCCTGATATTCTTGGTACTTTATCTACATCTATTTCCGGGAAAATAATTTGCTCTTTAATTCCAAGTGTATAATTTCCTCTTCCATCAAAACCTTTATCCGAAAATCCTCTAAAGTCACGAATACGTGGGGATGATATATTTATAAATCTATCCAAAAACTCATACATTTTTGCTCTACGAAGCGTTACCATTGCACCTATTGGCATTCCCTGACGTAATTTGAAATTTGAAATGGATTTCTTTGCTTTTGTAATTACTGGGCGTTGTCCTGTAATTAATTCTAATTCATTTATTGCATTTTGTAATAATTTTGGGTCTGATACAGCATCACCGATACCCATATTGAATGTAATTTTAACAAGTTTTGGAACTTGCATTACATTTTTATAGTTGAATTTCTTTTTTAATTCACTTACAACGTTATTTAGGTAAAAATCATATAGCCTCGGCTTAGGAATATTAGCATCTTTTACTTCTTCAATTCTCTTGCCGTCCATTATGAAGTCGAATTTCTTCGACCCTGGCTTTCCACTTGTTTTTTTTGCTACTTTAGCCATTGCTTTTTTCCTGCTTTTTAATTTTTATATTTCTTTACCGTTTGTTTTGGCGTATCGCACTTTTATTTCTTTTCCGCCAGATGTTGTTTTATCTGACAATTTAATCCCTACACGTGTTGGTTTTTTCTCAGAATCAACTAATTGTACATTTGAATAATGTATTGGCATCTCTTTATGGATTAAACCACCTTGTTGATTATTCGGATTTGGTCGAGTTGCTTTTACTCTTACATTTACTCCTTCAACTAAGATTCTCATCTTGTCGGGATATACTTCGAGTACTCGTCCAATTTTTCCTTTATCATTTCCTGAAATTACATAAACGGTATCGTTTTTCTTTATTTTTAATTTCATTTTCTTTACCTCGTTATAATACTTCTGGTGCCAATGAGACTATTCTCATATAATTCTTTTCACGTAATTCACGTGCTACGGGTCCAAATATTCGAGTTCCTCTCGGTTCTCCTTTTTCATTTAATAACACGGCTGCATTATCATCGAATCTTATGTACGAACCGTCTTTACGTCGAACTTCTTTCTTTGTGCGAACGACGACTGCTTTATAGACTTTGCCTTTTTTCACTGGTGCATTTGGTATTGCAGATTTAACTGTTATCACTATTAAATCGCCCACGGTTGCATATTGTTTCCCGTGTCCTCCGAGCACTCTTATGCATCGGATTTTCTTTGCACCTGAATTATCGGCTACCGATAAATTTGTTTCTTCCTGTATCATGCTTTACCCAACTATTTAGCTCTTTCAACAATTTCAATTAATTCCCATCTCTTTTTTGCACTTAAAGGACGACTTTCTCTTATTCGTACTTTATCTCCTACGTGAGCGTCGTTGACTTCATCGTGTGCCATAAATTTCTTACTTTGCTTGTAATATCTTTTATAAATTGGATGAGATACTTGTCTTTCTACTTTTACAATGATTGTTTTTTCGGGTTTATCCGATACTACAACTCCTTGCAATATTCTTTTATGTGGCTTTTTTGCCACTATTTCAGTAGTCTGCATATCTAATTTATCACTCATTTTACTTCGCTTGTTTACGTTCATGAATAATTGTGCGAATTCTTGCTATATCTTTACGCAACACATTTAAACCTGCGGTATCTGTTAGTTGCTTTAAAGAATGTTGTATCCTTTGTCTTGCTAACGATTCTCTCGACTCTTCAAGCAAGTTTTCGAGTTCTTTATCTGTTAACTCTCTTAAATCTTTTGCTTTTCTTGCTTTCATTTTTATACCAAATCAATACGTTCAACAAATTTTGTCTTTATTGGCAATTTGTGTGATGCTAAGCGCATTGCCTCCATTGCCAATTCTTTTGATACACCATCGACTTCGAACATTATTCTTCCTGGACGAACTACTGCTACCCATCCTTCGGGACTTCCTTTACCGCTACCTTGGCGTGTTTCTGCTGGTTTTTTGGTGTATGCTTTATCTGGAAATATTCTTATCCAAACTTTTCCGTCACGTTTCAAATATCTATTTATTGCAATACGAGCAGCTTCGATTTGTCTATTTGTTATCCAAGCAGGCTCCATTGCTTTTAATGCGAATGAACCAAATGATATTTGCGAACCTCTAAATGCTTTGCCTCGCATTCTTCCACGCTGTGGTTTACGGTATTTTACTCTCTTTGGTGCTAACATTTCTTACCTCGAATTCTTAATAAACTTCGCCTTTGAAAATCCAAACTTTTATACCTATTGTTCCATAGATTGTTTCAGCTCTTTGTGAAGCATAGTCAATATCTGCTCTTAGTGTATGTAATGGTGTTCTGCCTTCTTTATATTGTTCCGTTCTTGCCATTTCCGCTCCTCCTAAACGTCCGCTGCACATTACTTTTATTCCAATTGCTCCCATTCTCATTGCTGCTGATACGGCTTGCTTCATTGCTCTTCTAAATGATACTCTCTTTTCTAACTGAGCAGCTATTCCTTCACCTACTAAGAACGCATCTAATTCTGGTCGTTTGATTTCATTAATATAAATCTTTACTTCTTTATTAGTTACTTTTTTCAACTCATATTCGAGTTGTGTAATGTCTTTGCCAGATTTACCGATTATCATTCCTGGTTTGGCTGTATGTATCGTTATTCGTAATTGTTTTGCAGTTCTATCAATTACTATTCTTGATATTCCTGAACCTTTTTTTCTATTACGAATATAATTTCTTACCTTTATATCTTCGGTTAATTTATCAGCATAATTTCTATCATCAAACCAGTTTGCATCCCATCCTCGAGTGATGCCAAGACGTAAACCTACCGGATTAGTTTTTTGACCCAAGACTTACTCCTCTATTTTTTCTTTTGTTATTTCTCGCTCTTCACCATCGGACACTACAATTGTCAAATGATTACTTCTTTTTCTTATTCGAAATGCACGTCCCATAGGTGCAGGCATTATTCTTTTCATTGTTGGACCTACGTTTACGTATGCTTCTGAAACATAGAACTTTTCTTCATTTACTGGTTCGCCTGCATCTTTCTTTTTATTTTTTAAGTTTGATACTGCTGAACGCAATGTTTGTTCGGCAACTTTTGAAGCACTCTTTGGAGAAAAGTGCAATATCCCTATTGCTTCTGATATATTTTTGCGACGTATCATATCTATGACAAGTCTCATCTTGACCGGTGATGACCTAATATTCTTTTTTATTGCTCTTGCTTCCATTTTCTCCTCGATTATTTCTTACCATCTTTTCTATGGCCTGCGTGACCACGATAAATTCTTGTTGGAGCAAATTCGCCTAACTTATGTCCAACTAAGTTTTCTGTTATATAAACTGGAACAAAGTTCTTCCCATTATGTACTGCTACTGTATGTCCTACAAAGTCAGGCAATATTGTTGATGCTCTTGACCATGTTTTTATTACAGTTTTTTTCTTTGAACTATTCAGCTCATCAATTTTTTTGAGCAGTTTATAATGTACAAATACTCCTTTTTTCAGCGATCTGGACATTCTTTCTTCCTAATTTTACTTTTTATTTCTTCTACGAACAATATATTTGTTTGATTTATTTTTCGGTTTTCTCGTCTTCAAACCTTTTGCGTATTTACCCCAAGGTGATTCAGGATGTTGACGTCCACCACCTGATTTTGATGCTCCTTCGCCACCGCCCATAGGATGGTCTACAGGATTCATTACCATACCACGTGATTGTGGGCGTATTCCTTTCCAACGTAATCTTCCTGCTTTGCCCCAAAGTATGTTGCTATGTTCTGTATTGCTTACAGTGCCAATAGTTGCATAGCAATTACTGTTTATCATTCTAATTTCACCAGATGGCATTTTTATTTGAGCATATTTTCCTTCAACTGCAAGTAACTGGCAACTTGTTCCGGCACTTCTTGCAAGTTGTCCGCCTTTTCCTGGTTTCATTTCAATATTATGAATGAATAAACCTACAGGTATGTTTTTAAGCGGCAATGAATTTCCGTCTTTGTATTCGGCATTAGGTGATGTTATAATTTCATCTCCTACCTTTATCTTGTCAGGCGCAAGTATATATCTGATTTCGCCATCTTGATATTTTACCAGTGCAATTCTTGCAGTTCTATTTGGGTCGTATTCGATTGTCTCGACTTTTGCGGGGATATCAATTTTATCTCGTTTGAAGTCGATTATTCGATACATCCTTTTATGTCCACCGCCTTTGTGTCGGCTTGTGATTCGACCGGTATTATTTCTTCCGCCTTTACTTTTTAATGGAACAAGTAATTTTTTATATGGTTTACTTGCAGTAATGTCAGAAAAATCATCTACTGAGTAAAATCTTGTTCCTGGTGTAATCGGTTTTAATGTTCTTATTCCCATTTTTCTTCACTCTCTCTATTCTTCTTGTGCCCCTGACACGATTTCGATTGAAAAACCTTCTTTCAAAGTTACATACGCTTTTTTACGTAAGGGGGTTTTGCCTCTCATTAAACCTTGTTTAGTGTATCGGCTTTTATTTTTCCCTTTTAATCTCAATGTTCTTACATTATCGACTTTCACTTCGTATAATTCTTCTACTGCTTGTTTTATTTGAATTTTATTTGCTTTCGGATCTACTTCAAATGCATATTGTCTACTTTCGCCCATCGACATTGCTTTTTCTGTAATTATCGGTTTTCTAATTATTTCATACATAATTCCACCTTACTTTAATGTTTCTTCTATTTTTGAAACAGCATCTTGAAGAATTACTAAGTTCTTATGTTTCAAAATATCGTATGCCGAAATTTTATCTGCCGGGAACACATCGACTTTAGGTATATTTCTTGCAGATAAATATAATGATTTATCTAATTCTGGAGTTAAAATCAATGTTGATTGTAAATCCAAATTTAAATTCTTTAATAATTCGGCTACACTTTTTGTTTTAATTTCTGGTAGCGAAAATTCATTTAAAACTTTTATTGAATTTTCTGTTAATCTTAAAGACAGTGCTGATTTTTTTGCTAATCTTTTTACTTTGACCGGTACATTTAAGTTATACTTATGAGGTACTGGTCCGTGAACTGTTCCACCGCCTACCCACAATGGTGACCTTGTCGAACCTGCTCTTGCTGTTCCACGTCCTTTTTGTTTCCATGGCTTTTTCCCGCCACCGGATACTTCTGCACGTGTTTTGGTTTTGTGTGTTCCTTGTCTTTGGTGAGCTAAATATGCAACTACTGTTTGATGCATCGCATATTCATTAGGTTCGATTGCAAACACTTCGTCGTTTAATTCGACTTTTCCTACCACTTCGCCTTTGTGATTATATACATCTACTTGCATTTTTCTAACTCTTTACAATTTCTAACAAACCATTCTTTGCACCAGGAACACTACCTTTTATTAATATTAAGTTTTGTTCTGGATATATATCTACAACTTCTAAATTTAACACTGAAGTTCTTTTCCCGCTCATACGTCCCGCCATACGAAGTCCTTTTAAGACTCTTGAGGGGTATGATGATGCGCCTATTGAACCTGGATGTCTCAATCTATCAGATTGTCCATGTGTTACCATTCCAATTCCACCGAAATGATGTCTTTTTACTACGCCTTGAAACCCTCTACCTTTAGCAGTTCCGGATATTTTTACTTTATCGCCTATTGAAAATGTTTCAACTGTTATCTTATCGCCAACCTTATGTTCACCTTCTAATTCTCTGAATTCTTTTAAAATTCTATGTGGCTTAACATTACTTGACTTAAATTGTCCTAATACCGGCTTATTTACTTTATTTTCACTTACTTCTTCATATCCTACTTGTACCGCTTTGTATCCATCTTTTTCGAGTGTTCCTACCTTTACTATTGGGCAAGGTCCTGCTTGGATAAGCGTTACCGGAACTTGTTTTCCTTCTTCAGAATAGAGAGTAGTCATTCCTACTTTTCTACCAAGAATTGCAGCTTTCATTTTTTTCCTTAAACTTTGACTTCTACATCTACACCTGCCGGCAATTCGAGCCTCATCAGTGCATCAACTGTTTTTTGAGATGAATTGAATATATCAATTAATCTCTTATGAGTTAATAATTCAAATTGTTCTCTTGATTTTTTATCAACGTGTGGCGAACGATTTACTGTATATATTGAACGCCTCGTTGGTAGTGGCACTGGTCCTACTACCAGTGCCCCTGTTTGCTTCAACGTCATCACAATCTTTTCACTACTTTTATCAATTAGATTGTGGTCATATGATTTCAACTTTATTCTTATTTTTTGCATTTTTATATATGCTTATTTTTTATTCAATAATTTTTGTTACAACGCCTGCACCTACTGTACGTCCGCCTTCACGAACTGCGAATCTTAATCCTTCTTCCATAGCTACTGGAGTTATCAATTCGACTTCAATTGCGTCTAAGTTATCGCCAGGCATAACCATTTCGATCTTTTCTGGTAATTTCATTGTACCAGTTACGTCTGTTGTTCTGAAATAGAATTGTGGACGGTATCCATTGAAAAATGGAGTATGTCGACCACCTTCTTCTTTCTTCAAAACGTAAATTTGTGCAAAGAAATGATGATGTGGAGTTATTGAACCTGGTTTGGAAACAACCATTCCACGTTCCAATTCTTTTTTATCAATTCCTCTTAATAATAAACCAACGTTGTCGCCTGCTTGTCCTTCATCTAATAATTTACGGAACATTTCTACGCCTGTGCAAGTTGTTTTCTTATGTAAACCGAAGCCAACGATTTCTACTTCGTCGTTTACATGCACTTTACCTCTTTCAATACGTCCTGTTCCAACTGTTCCACGTCCTGTAATTGAAAATACATCTTCTACTGGCATCAAGAATGGTTTATCAACATCTCTTTCAGGCGTTGGAATATAACTATCAACTGCGTCCATTAATTCATAAATGCATTGCAATCTTGGGTCATCTGGTGTTGTTTCTGGTGCTGAACCTGCATCTAATGCGTGCAAAGCTGAACCACGGATAATTGGAATTTCGTCACCAGGGAATTTGTATGTACTAAGCAATTCACGTACTTCCATTTCAACTAAGTCGAGCAATTCTGGATCTGCAGCATCAACTTTATTCAAAAATACTATCATACGTGGAACACCTACTTGGTAGGATAACACAATGTGTTCTCTTGTTTGAGGCATTGGTCCATCTGTCGCAGCTACTACTAAGATTGCTCCGTCCATTTGTGCGGCACCTGTAATCATATTCTTGATATAGTCAGCGTGTCCTGGGCAATCTACGTGTGCATAGTGTCTGTTTTCTGTTTCGTATTCTACGTGTGCTGTTGCAATTGTTATTCCACGTGCTTTTTCTTCTGGTGCATTGTCAATTGAATCAAATGTTCTGATTTCACCTTTACCATATTTTTTATGCAATGCCATTGTGATTGCAGCTGTCAATGTTGTTTTACCATGGTCAACGTGACCGATTGTACCGATATTGACATGGGGTTTGTTTCTTACGAATACTTCCTTTGCCATAATTTACTCCAATTTCTTTTTTTTTATTTTTTTAAATTTTAAAATTTCTATTTTCAAATATTTATAATTTCTTAAATTTATTCTTTTTCACTATAATGTGAAAATGTCATTGTAAAGCTTGCTCTTCCTTGTGATAAGGAACGCAATGCTGTTACATAACCAAACAAATTAGACAATGGCGCAAATCCATCGATTACTTGTAAATTTCCTTTTGTATCTATTTGCTCTATGTGGCCTTTTCTTGAATTCAAATCTGAAATGATTTCTCCAACATATTGTTCAGGAGTAACTATTTCAACTTTGAATATTGGTTCAAGCAATTTAGTACCTGCTTTTCGCAATGCTTCTTTAACTGCCATCGATGCTGCGATTTTTGTTCCTAATTCAGTTGTCACACCTTCAAAGAACTCAACTTCCTTTAATGTTACTTTTATGTCTTGTAATGGATATCCGTTATTACCAACTTGCAATGATTCTTTTGTACCATTTATAGCCGCATCAAGAATCGCTTTATTCATTTTTTTATCATTCACTTCAGAAATAAACTCTATGCCTTTTCCAGGATTTGGTTCCAAAAAAACTTTTACTTGCCCTGATTGCTCTTTACCGTTATGCGCTCTTTCGTATTTATAGATTTCTTCGAATTCATTATTTATTGTTTCTCTATATGAAACCTGCGGTTTACCTGAACGAGCTTGAACATTAAATTCTCTTTGTAATCTATCTACTGCAATTTCAATTTGCAACTCGCCCACACCACTGATAATTATTTGACCTGTTTCTGCATCATTTTTGTAACTCAATGTCGGGTCTTCATCAACAAGCTTATTCAATGCGGCAAAAAGTTTATCTTGTTCTGCAAGCGTTTTTGCTTCAATCGACAAATCAATCATTGGTTCTAAAAAGCGAATTTTATCATATACAACCATACGGTTCAAGCAAAGTGTATCTCCAGTGCCAGTAAATTTCATTTGTGGTATTGCAATTATTTCTCCTGAATATGCTTCGCTTATTTCTTCTCGTCTATTCGAATATACTTTGAAAATTTTATTTACCTTTTCTTTTTTGAAAACTGAAGTATTTTCAACTGCTTGACCAACTTTTAAAGAACCTGAATACACTCGCAAGAAGTTCAATCTACCAACAAAAGGGTCACTTAACACTTTAAATGATAATGCAGTAAAGCTTTCTTCATCATTTAAAGCGATTTTTACGATCTTGTCGTGATTTTCAGCATCATACCCTGTTGCAAAGCCAATATCTTCGGGTGACGGCAAATAATCAATCACACCATCAATCAAAGGTTGAACTCCAACATTTTTCAAAGAGGAACCGCAAAAAACAGGAACACATTGATTTGACAACGTACCTTTTCTCAAAGCAGATTTTATTTCTGTTTCAGAAAGTTCTTGTCCGGAAATATACTTTTCAATCAAAGTATCATCGAGTTCAGCGACTTTTTCAATTAACAAAGA
The DNA here is from genome assembly GCA_964500435.1 of uncultured Chloroherpeton sp. GTDB lineage: Bacteria > Bacteroidota > Ignavibacteria > Kapaibacteriales > UBA2268 > GWF2-33-9. The sequence continues at coordinate 120,256 of CAZCNL010000009.1, forward strand.
GCGATAATCATTAGCTTGTTTTATAAATTTATCGGGAATTGGTGAAATTCTATATTCTGCGCCATATTTTTCTGTATCGAAGTAGTAAGACTTCATTTTAATGAGGTCGATGATGCCTTCGAAGTTTTCTTCGGTGCCCATCGGAATTTGTATAGCAATAGGGTTTGCAGATAGTTTCTCTTTGACCATTTCAATTACTCGGTCAAAGTTAGCACCCATCCTGTCAAGCTTATTCACGTATGAGATACGTGGTACTTTAAATTCGTCTGCTTGTCGCCAGACTCTTTCGGACTGGGGTTCAACACCACCAACAGCGCAAAAAACTGCAATTGCCCCATCGAGGACTCTTAATGAGCGTTGTACTTCTGATGTAAAATCAACGTGTCCTGGTGTATCGATAACATTTATCTGATAACCATTCCAAAACGCTGTTACTGCAGCAGATGTAATTGTTATTCCTCGCTCTTTTTCTTGTTCCATATAATCCATAAATGCTGTACCTTCGTCAACTTCTCCAATTTTATGAAGATAGCCCGAATAATACAATATTCGTTCAGTAGTAGTCGTTTTGCCTGCGTCTATATGTGCCATTATTCCGATGTTTCGGATTTTGGATATTGGAACTGCTCTCGCCATTGTTCTAATTATTTATTTTCAAAGAACTATTTATTTTACCATCTAAAATGTGCAAATGCTTTATTAGCTTCTGCCATTCTATGAACATCTTCTTTTTTCTTAAAAGCAGAACCTTCGCCTTTTGATGCCGAAATGATTTCGGAGGCTAATTTTGCTGCCATTGTTTTTTCTTTTCTATCACGTGCATAATTTTTCAACCATCTCAATGCTAAAGCTATTCTTCGGTTTTCTTTCACTTCAACTGGTACTTGGTATGTTGCACCGCCCACTCTTCTTGAACGTACTTCGATTACAGGTGCAATATTAGAAATTGCTTTTTTGAAAATTTCTAATGGTTCTTCTTTTAATTTTTCTTTTATTACATCAAATGAATCATACACCAATCTTGTAGCTGTACTTTTTTTACCTTGGTACATCAAATAATTAATTAATTTTGCTACAAGTATATCATTATACTTTGGATCTGGCGATATTCTTCTTATTTCAGCTCTTTTCTTTCTCATTTCTCTACCCTAACATCTTTTTATTTTTTGCCTGCTTTACCGACTGCTGCAGCTTTTTTCTTCTTCGAACCATATTTTGAACGACCTTGTTTACGTTCTGCTACACCTTGTGTATCTGCCGCACCTCTTATAATGTGATATCTAACGCCTGGTAAATCTTTTACTCTACCACCACGTACATATACTATTGAGTGCTCTTGCAAGTTATGTCCTTCACCTGGAATATATGCTGTTACTTCTAATTGCGATGATAATCTTACTCTCGCTACTTTTCGTAATGCAGAATTCGGCTTCTTCGGTGTTGTTGTATATACCCTTGTGCAAACTCCACGCCTTTGTGGTGAACCTTTCAAAGCCGGTGATTTACTTTTGTAAATTACCTTTTTTCTTCCTTTTCTTACTAATTGACTAATCGTCGGCACAATTTCTCCTAAATTGGATATTTTTTCGTTTTTCTTTAATTGAGCTTACAAAATTAAAAAGAAATTTTCAAATAGCCAAATATTTTTATAAAAAATAGTTATTTTTTTTAAATTTTAAATACACAAAGTTCTGAAATTAATAAATTCAACAACAAAATAGGAACTCAAAAACTGGCATTTTGCAGTGCAAAACAATGTTTTATGACTTTTCAAAATTAATAAGCAATTTTAAACGATTAATTTATCTATATATTACAAAATTATATTTTATTTTCCTCTCGATAAATATTTTTTCAATTTTTTAAATCATTAATAATCGTTTCAGTCGTTACTTCTAAATACAATTTATTCATCGCAGCTCCTTT
>CAZCNL010000010.1:0-69055 GCA_964500435.1 uncultured Chloroherpeton sp.
AGAAAGAGAAATTACTTTGTTCAAATAAATTTTGCCGAGAAAAATTATTTATTCACAACTGCGAGTGGAAATTCATTGCGTCGATGCTACAAAGCAATTGCGGGAGGTGTGGTAGTTCCGCTTCGCTTTGTAGCATATTTGTATTAGTGTTGTTACCACAAGCAGAAATTCCCTTAATGCTTAAATAGAGGGAAAAAAATATATAATTTTTTTCAATAATTTAAAGGTTTCGAAATGAATAAAAATTTAGTTAAATTATTTCTTATAGTGTATTTATTTATCTTCGCAGGGAACCATTTATATTCACAAGCAACTTCATTTTGTATAGAGCAAGCGAAACTACAATTCCCTGAGTTAATTTGTGATCCAACAATTAGTCAAAGTTATACAGCAAACTATATGGGCTGTGCCGTTGATGTTTTGATTAATATCACTTATTGTAAGTATCAAGACCCAAATTGTTCCGCCGACTCAATTCCAGTGATATTTTATAATATTTCTTCGATTGATTGGAATTATGATAGTTGTCAAAATTTAACAGCCTATATTTTTCCAGGTTATCCAGATAATTGGGGTACAATCAATGACTATGGTTTTAAACAAATGATGAAATCTATCGATGTTCAAGTGGCGACAAATATTTTTGTTAATTATTATAATTCTTTACAAGATTATGAAAAAACACAATTCAATTGTCCGGGAACACCACCAAATTGTGATTTTCCAAATTGTTCCGCTGTTAATGTAATAGCCAGTAATCCTAAATGTGAACAATTATGTTTAGCAAGTAGAAACGTTGGAACAAATGGTCCGAGATATTACTTAGGTTTTGCACCTTGTGATGATAATAACCAAAGTTGTTGCATTACCGAATTCAAGATGTGTATGTGTGGAAACGAAGTAAAACAAATTGAAACAACTTGGCCCACAACTTTTGTTTGTCAAGGAGCATTACCACCTTCAAATGGATGCATCATTCCACCAGACTACACACCAATTTTCAATTTCCCTTATTGTATTGCATTTTGTGATGAAAATTAATTTTAAAGGAGGTACAAAATGTTAAAAAAACTAATAATTATTATTATGTTGCTTGATATTGGTATTGTATTTAGTCAAGATTTAAAACCTATAATAAAATATAATACAATACCATTGCAACAAAAAGTAATTAAAAGAATATCCAAAGATTACACTTTTACAATTTCAAAGATTTCAAAAATGGACAGAAATCATAAAGTTTTAGTATCTTATGATTTTGGTGTTAATTGGGTAGAAGAACAAAATAATAATGGGATACTTATTTATCCTAATCCAACATTAAATGGTGAAGTAACTGTGAAGTTATCAAATACAAACTCATCGTTTACGAACATAAAATTGTTCGATAAAGAAGGTAATTTGATTAATTTCACAAAGGAATTCAAATTACTTAATTCCTTTAAAATTACAGGATTAAACAAAGGTGTTTATTATCTTAATTTTAACGGTGAAATAAGTCCTTTTATTGTTGAGTAAAATAAGGGTTGTCTCATAATATAAATGAGGCAACCTGTTTAAATTTTTTAATAATTTATAAACAAGGATAAACAAATGAAAAAGATTTATTTAATAATATTTTTTATACCAATTTTGTTGAAAAGCACTGTTCCAGAAATACCTGAATTTGATTACGAAAAAATTATAAATTACGATATATATTCTGATAATAGAACAGTCTGGGAAGTTGGCTTTTATGATTTAAAATCTTTTTATCTCTTAGTTCCAAATATATCTATTCCATTGCCAACAAGAGACGATTTTACAAAAGGTAGCTATTTTATTGCACCAACATTATTAAGTAAAGATGGTTCAATAATTAAACGAACTGAAACACGGAAAACAGGGACTTATTTTGATTCGTTAAGTGATACTATGCATATGTTATCTTATATTGTGGTTGATGAGAACAAAATTAGAATTATTTGCTTTCGAGGCTTTCCGGGATTTTTAAGAATTAACTTCGATGCTCCCCCGGTTATTTTTGACTTTAATCACAACTTAGAATTACAAAAAGTAAAAACAGACACAACTTATTTCCATCCGAATCATGGATCATACTTAGTTATAAAAGATGGACATTATTATTTTGGATACAACGACCTTAAATTCTTGCAAGATTCGAATGGATATGTATTAAAACGGTGGGGTGAGTATTATATTAAGGAATATAAAGAGACTGATAATTATTTAGAAGATATGCATAAAGACATAAAATTAAAATTCCCCTCTGATACCGTAGATACATTGTTACGAGAATTAATGAATGAATTTACATTTGGAATACAAAAGTATCCGAATGAAGGACAAATATCAGCATATTTTTACTTTAAAGACACAACCGGCAAATTATACCAAAGATTATGCTATTTCGATAAAGAAGGAAATTATTTATATTGCAATAAAGAAAAATTACCTCCAATTTTTATTAAATTATCGAATTATAATTCGATTTTTGATAAAGATGGCAATGTATATACATTTAATCGTAATCTTGATAAAAGTGAAAGTATTCCACCAACGCTAATAAAATATGATAATAAAGGCAATGTAATATGGGAAACAGCACTGCCATTGGATTTAAAGGAAAATGATAGCTTAAAAGTATATATTTTTCGAAACAATATAGTAGCAAAATTTTTAGATTCGAATCACATCATAGTATTTTATTCAAAATATTATTATGGTCCCGATAAATCAAAGATACATTTTCCATTTTTCTATATCTACGATACCGATGGCAATTTATTAAAAGCGTATGAATGGGATAGAACCATAGAAGGAAATTCAAGATGGTGGTTAATACAAGATGTACATAAAGAAGATGATGACCACCTGTTTTTAATAGGTCGACCAACATCAAATATGGCAATCGATGACAGAATAATAGTAAGTAGAATAAGGTTTTCAACAACTGATGTAAAAGATAATACTAAAAATAAAATCACAAAACTTGAAGTTTACCCAAACCCTGCGATGGACGAAATAAACATTAATATGAAAGACAACATATATAATTACAGAATAATAGATGTTTTGGGGAAAGTAATTCAAACGGGCAAAACACAAGGCAAAATTAATATTAATGATTTAATTACAGGTCAATATAGTTTAGAAGTTACTGACAATAATAAACATATTTTTCGAAATTTATTAAAAAATAATAAACAAGGATAAACAAATGAAAAAGATTTATTTAATAATATTTTTTATACCAATTTTGTTGAAAAGCACTGTTCCAGAAATACCTGAATTTGATTACGAAAAAATTATAAATTACGATATATATTCTGATAATAGAACAGTCTGGGAAGTTGGCTTTTATGATTTAAAATCTTTTTATCTCTTAGTTCCAAATATATCTATTAAATTTCCAACAAGAGACGATTTTACAAAAGGTAGCTTTTTTATTGCACCAACATTATTGGGGAAAGATGGTTCTCTAATAAAAATAACAGAAACACGAAGAACAGGCACATATTTTGATTCATTGGCCGATACAGCTCATATTTTCTCTTATGTCCTTTCTGACGAAAATAAAATAAGAATTATTTGCAAGCGAGGATATCCAACATATTTGAGTTATTCTTTCAAATCACACCCACTGATATTTGATTTTAATTACAACTTAGAATTGCAAAAAGTAAAAACAGACACAACTTATTTCCATCCGAATTATGGATCATACTTAGTTATAAAAGATGGACATTATTATTTTGGATACAACGACCTTAAATTCTTGCAAGATTCGAATGGATATGTATTAAAACGGTGGGGTGAGTATTATATTAAGGAATATAAAGAGACTGATAATTATTTAGAAGATATGCATAAAGACATAAAATTAAAATTCCCCTCTGATACCGTAGATACATTGTTACGAGAATTAATGAATGAATTTACATTTGGAATACAAAAGTATCCGAATGAAGGACAAATATCAGCATATTTTTACTTTAAAGACACAACCGGCAAATTATACCAAAGATTATGCTATTTCGATAAAGAAGGAAATTATTTGTATTGTAATAAAGAAAAATTGCCAACAGTCATTATAACAGGTTCGATTTATGATAAAGATGAAAATGCATATACATTTAATCGCAATCTTGATAAAAGTGAAAGTACTCCACCAACGTTAATAAAATATGATAATAAAGGCAATGTAATATGGGAAACAGCATTACCATTGGATTTAAAGGAAAATGATAGCTTAAAAGTATATATTTTTCGAAACAATATAGTAGCAAAATTTTTAGATTCGAATCACATCATAGTATTTTATTCAAAATATTATTATGGTCCCGATAAATCAAGGATACTTTTCCCTCGTTTGTCGAAGAAAAAATAACTTACGGTGCAACCGCAGCATTACGCAACCTGCTTTTCGACGGTGATTACAAGTATAAAGACATTATACGCCCTGCTGTAACAATCAAGCAGTCTTATTCCGTAACCTTTGCTCAACCATCTCTTAAGAAATAACTTAAACACCCAAAAACCCCTCCTGAACTAAACAGGAGGGGCAAGGGCAAACTAAAAGGAATAAAAAATGAACGAAGAAATAATATTGATAAATGTATCAGACATTGCTTCGCACCCGAAGCAAGAAGAAATTTACGGCGAAATGAGCCTCGAGCCCGAATTCATCGCATCAGTCAAAGATGATGGTATCTTAAATCCAATCATAGTAACCTATTCAAATCTATTTGGCGGGATTTCTGATTGCAAATACACGAGTATATCAGGTCATCGCAGACTTGCAGCTTGCAGGGAATTGAATATTGAACAAATTCCTGCTATTATAAGAGAATATAATTCAGCCGAAGATTCTGTAAAATCTCTCCTTGCTCTAAACTTCCAAAGAGAGAAAAATGACACTCAAAGAATAAATGAATTTTTGGCATACAAGCAAATATTGTGCCAAATCGGCAAAAAGCACAAGGGCAAAGGTGTTTACACTGACACTGTATTTGATAATGATGAGTTTTCGACACTTGTCAAAAACTTAAAAATCGACCCTCAGCGACCCTTAAATTCGACAGATATTTTGAAAAATATTTGCGGTTTTGCAGAAAGAGAGCAAAAATATATGACTGTAATTTTTGATGCTGATTATCAGCCTCGAACAATCGAAAAACTTACAAAATTAGGACTTTCGCTCGATGACCATAATGCTTTGCTGAGTTTTTGGAATGATATACGAACTGAAGTAACTTCGAAGCAACGAACACTTAAAAATGCGCACGATGCAATCAAGTCAGCAATTAATATGTACGCTGCAAAGCTCGAAGAGCAGAACAAAAAGCCTGCAAAAAAAGCTACGCCGGACAAACAAAAGCCAAAAGTAGCGGCAGAAGTGCCAAAACCAAAAGTAGCGGTAGAAGTGCCGAAACAAGCCAAATTTGTGTATCTGTCCGGACCGATAAGCAATAATAATAAATACGTCGATGACTTTGCGAAAGCAGAGAAGGCAGTAAAAGATTTATTTCCTTCAAATTACAAGGTTATCAATCCTGCTAAGTTTTCAATCGATAAAACGGGAGACGAACATGTAGACTGGATTAAATACATGGCAGAGGAAGCGATACCGCAACTACTGTCAGAAGCATGCGATGCCATTGCGATGCTCAAAGGCTGGGAGAATTCGAAAGGAGCGTCAGTTGAACATGCGATCGCAAAAGCGATGGACTACACGATTGTTTATTTAACTTAACCGGGGTGGTTTAATGTTTTGTCCGAAATGTTCAAGTGATAATTGGTCTGTAATCAAAAAGTATTCTTTTCGTCGTTTTGTTGAAGGAAAAGGCTGGGTTTACTCTGATGAATATGATACACGTAGATTGCTCTGCAATAACTGCATGAGTGTCTTTTTGGTTGAATCTAAAATCGTATTCAAGGAGGAATTTGATGAACTAAAACACAAAAAGAGAATCACTGTAGTTCACAAATCACCATTCGACGAGGATGCGAAATGAAAGAATTTTTAAAAGCAGTGAAAGAGTTGGTTGAAAGACTTTACAAAGAAGGGCGCCCGGGCGACATTAGCAAAGAAATCAAAGCTTTAGCAAAACAATACAAAATCGGCGAGCAAGGTTTGAGAGAAGCTAAGAAAATACAGAATGCTTACCAAAGCAATTTGGAAGATGAATTTATCAAAAAATTCACGAAAGAATTTACTGTAAGTGAATTTGATAGAATTTCTGAAAACTTTCAAAAGAATGTAGTCGAGTCCGTTAAGCGTTCCATGCGTTCATCTGACCCTGATATAGCTGTAAAAGCAGTAAAAAGGCTGGGTGTTGTAGCAGAAAGGCATTTACGGACAGTTGTCCAAACAGCAAAGGACGGCATCAACCAGGCTCAGGTAATCGAAGATGCCAAGAACTCAGGCATTAAGCAAATGCGGTACGTCGGCCCTAAAACAAGTCTTCGCCCTTTTTGTTTCAAGCACGTTGGTAAAATCTACACTATCGAAGAAATCAAAAATATGAGCAATGGTCAAGGTTTGCCCGTATTGTACTTTGGCGGCGGCTATAACTGCCGTCACAGGTGGGTCGCTGTGGAAGGCGAGGAACAGAATGGAGTTTTTCTCCACGAAAGTTTTAAGGCGAAATACGGCAGCAATGTGCCGAAAGTAGTTGCAGAAGAAATAAAAGGAGCCGAATTACTTGCCGCTCACGGTAAAGTGGAAATCAATCCTTACCGTCAGGAGCAAGAAAAAGCCGATACAGATTTGTTCTTCGACGGCAAACCTGCGCAATTGAAACAAACAAATTCGCAAAACGAAAATATTTTTAGACAAAAACTTCGGGATGCTCGTCATCAAGCTGATAACGTAATAATAATTTTTAACGGTTTGCCTGATGAATCAAGGTCGATAGAAATCGCAAAGAATTGGCTTAGAAAGCATCCCGAAAAGAAATTGATAATATACAATAAACAAACTCAAAAATTTAAGGAGATTTAAAATGAAATACGCAGACTGGGTAGATGATTTTGAAAGCGGCACAATCGAATGGAATATCGAAACTGCTTGTTATGCTTTGGGCGCCATCGAGTCTGATCGCCTCCACGGTGATTTAACCGATGAAGAAGCTGAAAAACTTAAAAAAATGCTTCCGTTGACAAAGGAAGATCTCGCTAAAATTGATTTTTAAACAAAAGGAGATTTAAAATGAAATACGGTGACTGGGTAGATGATTTTGAAAGCGGCACAATCGAATGGAATATCGAAACTGCTTGTTATGTGCTGGGTATTCTTTTCTCAGATTATATAAATCATCAGATAACCGAAAAGGAGTATGACGAACTGGTAAAAATGGTGCCTATCTCTAAAGAAGTCAAAGACAAAATTAACTGGTGAACAATATGAGAAGAGATTTAGATTTGGTAAGACATCTGCTGCTTAAGCTCGAAGGAGAGCAATCTTATAAGGATGCAAAAGAATCCGCAGCAGATGCAGCTTTGCTGACAAATACGAAGATTACGAAAAAAACTGTCCATGAACATTATTTATGGCTTTTTGATGCGGGATTTATTGAGGCTCAGCTCATCGCAAGAGCTGGCGGTTACAGCGTTGTTTATCCTCGCAGGCTTACATGGGCAGGCGCAGAGTATTTGGATTGCGTACGAGATTCGAAAATCTGGAGAGAAACCAAAAGTAAACTTTCGGCAGTTGGCTCGGCTTCGCTTCCGATTATCCAAAAATTAGCAGAAAGCATAATCAAAAAAGTGCTTTCCATTTAATAATTTTTTAAACCAAATCCAAAAGCCCTCAAACGAGGGCTTTTTTTATGAACGCGCTTTCAAATCCGTTTTAATTCTGCTAACGGCTTCATCAATGAATTTAGGGTCGTTCAGAACCAATCCTGCTGCATAATCTAAAAGCCTATTTTCGTTTTCGTCGGTAAGCCCGAAGAACTTCCAAAGCCGCCTACTTTTGCCCACTCCCGAAACGTTAAACCAGAACGCTTTTTGTGCCTGTTCTGCCGAAGTGAAGTAAATAACGCTACTTGTATCGGATTCTGCTCTCGCAGAAATTGATTTTAGCATTGAACCTGACCATTGTAGGTAATCGCCTTCAGGATTTCTGTTGTTCATCACTCTCCAATCTTTGTAACCACCTGTAACGATCTGCCAAAGTTTGCCATTTGCATTAAAAGGTTTCAATCTTCCTTCTTTTTGCAGTGTTTTGAGCCCTTTCAAATTTCGTTTTGCGGGCATAGCAAAAGGTTTTGTGGAGTATTTGTAAGATTTGCCATCTACATCAACTCCTTTTTCAATTTGCTCGTTAATAAGCTCGATAGCATAAAAAGCGATCTTCTCGATTATACTCATTGCGGGAGAGCTCCATCAAATATTTCATCGCCTGCAGCGGGCACTTTAAAGCCAATCTTTTCGTAAACCTCAGTTTTAACAAGCGGGATGCCTGCCGCAAGCGCTTCACGAATAACAGCGACGTTGGACTCATAATCTGCTTGAACATCTGTGATAAAATTGAATCTGTAAGGTGGGGCTTCATTGCCATAATTTAAAAACCAATCCCATTTGACGAGCTTATTGCACGCTTTTTCTGCGATTTTTAAATCGAACCACATTAAATCATCGGTAACTAATTTTTGAACCTGGAGCGCAGCTCTGGAACCTGTTTTTGCCGGCAATTCAGCAACGTTCGCCTGACCGACAATCGCTATGGCGATTGAGCTATCTAATAAATCGGAAGCATCTTTGAACGAGCTTGCAGAACCAGATTGCACAATAGAGTGAAAATTAAAGTCCACTAAATCACTTGTCATAAGGTAGTTGTTTTTAACTGCACTAATCAACGCATTCTTAGCCTCGGTTATTTCTTCCGCAGAAGCACCATGCTCAATTCCGTGAATAATACCTTTTAACTTTCTGTTGAAGTTCAGCCACTCGAGAAGATTGTCGTTTCTATATATCTCTAACAGCCCAACCGACCTCATTTGACCGCCGACTCTATGCGATGAATCCGCAATATAAAATTGGTCTTCACCACGAATATTTCTAACATCATTGACAAATTCAAAAACCGTATCATTTTTGAAGCCTGTAAGTGAGGACAAAGGCAGCTGTCGGGCAGTTTTAGGTGTAACGCCGGCTTCGGTAGTTTCCCAGCCCAATTCAACGCAAAAACAGCCAAAGAGACTAAAATCAACCGAAGCAAAAATAATCACCTGAAGAGCATCTCGTAGTCTTTCCATTGCTTCCTGGGCTGCTTCGACGAACTCGTTTGATTTTGGCTTCAAATCAAAATCCCAGCTAGCAACTGCGGCACGGCGGGTATTGATATAACCACCCAATTTGGTGTTGATGGACGAGAACCATTCGAGAGTTTCAAGCAATTTCCTTGCGTCTCTATCTTCGGGAAGAGTGCGGTCTAAATTTCTGAGCATTGTTAGGTAAGTTTTTGGATCGGGATACATTATAGCACCTCAGTTAATTGGTAAACAAAATAAAGTTGAATCATATTTACAGCAATATCGGAATAATAGCTGTCGAATTGTACTAAAGGATTTGAAGCACCATCTAATTGGAGAATATCGACAGCAAACCTGAAGGCTCTTTCAAGGTATTCCTGCGATTTCAGGCGTGATTCATCGGGGGTTTTTGATTTATCCCCGGCAAATAATATTAGTTCACCTTTCGCCATATCTGCGGCACCATCAGCCAGTATAATCTCGGCAGGGCTCAAAAACAACCATAAAAACGGTGCAGATGAAGGCATTTCGCCCACTTTGCCGAGCCTGATATTTTTGGCTGGAACTCCGATTGACTCAGCATTAAGCAACATACAATCAAGCAAAGCTTCTGAAATATCTCTGAATGTCATGAGCACTCCCACGGATTATACAAACCTTCAATTGCTCCTAATTCAGCAGTAGCAGCGTTCCTCTGTGCAGAATATTTGTGCTTTGAAAGCAATTCGAAAGCCTGTTTATATTTTGCTTGCCTGCGTTGCTCGTATTCTGGACTTACTGATGATAATTTATCACCTGCCAAATACTCTATTAAGAATGCAAAAGGAGCTATGAGCCAGGAAGTGCCATCTGGTCTCGTATTTGAAATCGGCAGATTAGTTTCAGCATGTATAATTTCTAAAGCATTGCTTTTTAACATTTCAAAACTACCGTCATCGGTAATTTGTTCGAAAAGTACTGATGGGATAAGGCTTTGAATTTCATTAAGTTCTACCATAAACAACCTATTTTTTTTAAAAATAATAATCCTGAACAACAAAAGGTTTCAACAAAACTCCTCTACGTCTTCGGACTAATCTGCGTTCATTCAGCAATTCTTCGGCACAAATTACAGCATCCGGACCGTCATCGAGTTTGCCTGCCTTTTTACCTGAAAAAGCAAAAAGCTGGCTCAGGAAATTAACTGTGTCGGGCTTGCCAGCAAGACTTGATAAAATAAAAACTTTCTTTTCATTCCAAATCGCTTGAAAGTTCTTAGCTAAATCATCAACGTGATACCTGCAATATTTGATGTACGGTAATTTTACGCCATAGTGATTTTCAAAACCTCTTACGAATGCTGTCCAGGTGGATTCTTGCGAAACGTTGCCGTCCATTCCCAAAACTCTGTGATGCTTGGGATTATACATATTTATAACTGACAAAAGCAATTTGTTTGGGTCAGAAAACGACCTACAAACTATATCTGTGATATATCTGTTACCGGTTGAAGGGCTGTAAAGATAAGATAATATGGCGGTTGAATCACCTTTTCGTTTCTTGCTCAGGTTCGGGTCGACATAAATCACGCCCGCACAATCCTGAGGAATAGAATCAATCCAGTTTAAACCATCTCTATTAATTAAATAACCATCGGGTGGGATTGGATTTTGTTGAAAATCGCCCTGCCATTCGGATTCGGAAGCTGCTTTAACCATACCTTTCAATTCTGTTTCAGTTTTCGCAGGATACCTATCTTTCCAAAGCGGAGAAAAGCTAAGTTTTCCTTTATGCTGGATTTCTCTCCAAGCTTTGAAAACTTTAACCCGCCAACTTGCTGGCAGTTGCCCTGCATTTTGCAAAATCAGCAACTGATTTAAAGCTCCTCTTTCGTCCGAATTGTTGCCAAGAATTTGCAAGACTCCATTATTTGCCATTGACTGGGCTGTTTCCCGAATTAATTTTATCCTTGCTTCTACTTGGTCTTCGCCCATACTTGAGGCTGAGGTTTCAATATCATCACCAAGAATAAACTGCGGACGTTCAAACATAAATGTCGCACCTCGTGCAGAATGCCCTTCTGAAAACGGTTGCAAACAAATCAATTTATTTTTTTTGTTTTTATCTTTTACTCTGATAATTACTTGGTCGGCATTGTCTTCGAGAAATTCTGCTTCAAAATCGAACTGTATTCTTTCATCTTTAATCAGTCTCGTTATATCTTTTAGAATATGTCTCGCACCTGGCAATATTGCCGATAGAGTACCTCCGAAGTTAATTCGACCGGTTAGAATTAACCAACAGAAGAATTTTTTTAGAGTTGCAGTTTTACCGTGTTTTCGAGGGCCAAGAATAATTTCGACACCAGGAGTAAGAAAACCTTTGACTAGTTCTTTGTGAAAATCCGAAGGTTTTGAATAGCCATCGGAATAAGCCTCAGGTTTAAAATAAATGGAATCAAATTTCCAAAAATCAGAAAAAGATAATTCCAGGCGTTTTTCCTTGGATTTTTTCGAGGCATCTTCACCCGACCACGGTTCGTTCTTCGCAAGTGATAATCTAAGTTCAGTTTCTTGCGAAAATTTATTCATTTCGTGTTCTAAAGCTGAGAAATTTTGCATTTTTCAAATTCCTCTTTATAAATCAATAAAACATCTTGGTCAGTAGCGTCGGGTTTGAATCTTCTGATAATTGAGGCAACAACCTCCGAATCTGCACGCTTCATATGTCCTGTAAGGCTTATTTGTTGCATTTTTTTCTGTACGGCGATTAATTTGTCCAACTGATTAATTCTTTCGGATGCAGTTAAATTTTTATCGGCCGCAAGGGAAGCCATAGACTTATGATACTCTTTTTCAAAAAGTTCTTCTGCCGTAAAATTCGACATAATATCTTCGAGTTTTTGAGTTTTTTCTCTTGGAGACTTGCGATCAAGCAGGCCTTTTATGAACTTCTGATGAGCATATCTTGCCTGCTCGTAAGTGCAATTAAATTCATTGGCAACTTCGGAGTAAGTTGCGTTTGGATTTGCTTCTTTCCATTTACCAATTCGCCTCTGCTTTGCAATTGATTGCTGTGGTGATTTAATTCTGCCCATAAAAAATATTCCTTCTTGATTCTTCGATATATTTAGCTGCTTCGTTAAGTGTTAATTTTGCAACAAACATAGTAGACCCAAACTCATTACACAGATTCAAATAACCCGGAAAATCAACGCTCTCCCAGCAATGATAAATCGCTGAAAAGTCAATTATGCCGTAAGTTTCAATTGGATCCTGAGCAATTCCGAGTTGCTCAAGATCTGAGCTGTTGATTAATATTTTACATTTGATTACCATAAATACAAAATTATACCTTATCGCTGTGAAATATCGTTGTATGCGTATATAGCGGCATTACTCCGTTATATAGAGATAATTTTGTATTGTGATTTTTTAATAATTATAATTTAAAAGCAGGAAAATGGACAAATTAAAAGAATTACTTAGATCGCTTTTTGCAAACGACCCCGAAAAACAAAAGATCGTCGATTCTTTAGATATTAAACCTTTACATGATGAGCGGGAACCATCGCTAGAAAATAAAACTAGCGACGAGAATAGCAGAATTGCTAAACTTGAAGCAATGGTTGCAAAGCTTCTGGGATATAACAAGAATTTAGTTGATTTGGTTACTGCGATGACAGAAAAAGAAAAAAAGCGCGAAGAAACGATTAAAACTCAATCCGAAAAGGAACGTGCTGAGCAAATTAGCAAGATTCTCGAAGATGCAGTAAAGGACACCAAAATCCCGGCAAAAAATGATGAAATAAAGAACACTTACAAATCCATTCTTGAAAAAGATTTTGAGAATGGGAAGAAAATAATCGAAGCCTTACCAAAGCTCGGCTCAAATCCATCGCAGAACGGGCAGGGCTCGACTTATAAAACAGAAAGTGGAAAACAATCAGGACTTAACAGCTCACTTAAGCCCGAATTTGCTAAGTACGTCGAGAGCGTACCGACCAGCATAGAATAGAAATTTCAGTTTAAAAATATAAGGAAATTAATTATGGCAACTTTAGCATCAACCTCGAGAATTAACAGTCCATCAGGACGTGGACGTCAGGCTTTGGGGCTTTTACTTCAGGAATCACCTTTACTTCAATTCCTTGAAGCCCAATCAGGTTGGGAATTACTTGGTACCGCATTCAACTGGCAGCCTGAAGATACGTCAGAAAAGACGATTGCCGCCCGTGCGATCGGAGGCGGCGTGCAGAATACAGCTCAGGATGTTTCGCCAACTTCATTTGTTGCAGGTGCCTTATCTGCTTATAACGCTAATTTCGATATTGACGTATCTTATTTAGCTGATGCAGCTCAGAAGTTAGTAAATATGGATTCGTTTATGCTGAAAGAACTCCGGCGACGAGTCAGAGCTTTGGCGACAACATTAGAATCTGAATTGATGAGGGGAACAGGCTTAAATAATACGATGAAGGGCTTAAAGACAATTCTCGATGGAGTAACATCGCTACCAGGTTACCCAGGTATTTACCGAGTATCGGATGCTCAGGAAATCACAGGAGGAACAACCAAGTCGTGCGACTTGACCGCCAGAACCAATGATGCCGCATTTATAGAGTGGTTCGGTTTGCAGCTTGCAAAAGTTAAAAATCCGGCAGGTATTATATGCAGTCCGCTGATGGCTGCGAGACTTGATACTATCGGCAGAACGCAATATTTATCTGGTGAAACCAGAGATTTATTCGGCAAACCAATTAAAACCTTTGCCGGTATTCCAATTATTCCTTTGCTTGCTTCATCAATTTTAAACAATGAGCCTGACAATACTCCAACTACTCCGCTTGAGGTTACCACATCAATATACATTCTTGCGCCTGGCGAGCAATCATTATCTGTTGCAACGAACTCAGGGCTTGAATATACCGATTTTGATATACAGTCCGATAAGCAGTCCAACCGTGAAAAGGTTGAGGTTCGTGCAGCCTGGAAAATAGAAACGCCTGAATCAATCTTAAGAATTAGAAACTTCAAGGTGTAGTATGAACCCATATTTCAGAGTAATGCTCGAAAGAATTAAAAACGGAACCGAAAACGAAGCGAAAAAGCGCGAAGAAATCATGCTGCACGTTCCTGATGTACTTAAAGCAAAAGTGAAAAAAATGACGAGCGAAGAAATAATAGAACATCTATGTAATGGCGCCTCTCTAGAAGAGGATAGACCTCCCGAAAACATAGAAGAGAAGTAGAATGAAGAGAAAGTCCTCCGGCGATCCTGTACCGTAAGGAGAACCATCCCGGAGGCAATTTTTTGAGTATAAAAATACGGATAACAATGAATCTTAGCAGTTTCGAATCATGGCTAATGTTAGGATTAATAACAACAATGGCGATAATGCTCGGCTATTTTGGCAAAAGGATAGTAAAAGGCTTCGATTATTTAACGATGTTCGCAGCGAGGCAAGAACAGGTAAATTCCTCTAATGAAAATAAGCACGCCGAAATAAGCGATGTTGTCAAAGAGCATGCTGAAATTATACAGGATCACGAAGTAAGAATTTCAATTATAGAAAAAAAACCATAGGAGTATTATGAATAATTTAGAAAAAATCGGCACCGAAGCAATCAGTTTTGCAAAGAGACATTTGGTTATGATTGCGATTATATTCGCATCAATTTTAGGTTATTGGCTAATTAGCCAATTTCAGACAAGCAATTCGGAAAAGCTGAATAAGCTTTATTCCGAAATGCAACAATCGCAGGATTCAATTGCCAATACAATTGAAAAAAAATACGCTGGGGCAAACATTCCCCGGCACTTAATTGACTTAGAAGCATCGGACGCAATCCAAAAATACACTTTAACACCAGTTTATCAAAACAAAGAGAACGAAGCCCGGAAATTAGAAGCTGAAGCAAATTCTGAAAATCCATATAAGGGGTTGTTGATAGCTACAGGAATCTTAATTATGAGTGCTTTGCTAACTGGTTTAATATTGTATTGTATGACCGCAATTAACTTCATCGATATTATCGTTAGAGGCGAAGACTCGAAGTATTCCGAAGCTGAAGCGAAATCGACAATTGATTTAATTGGGCTCATATTCAAATATTGCGTTATTGCATTCACTTTGATCGAAAGCGTAATATTGTTTGTAGGCAAATAATGAAAAGACTTGCGTTATTGGCTCTTTTGCTGGTGATATTTGCTTTCAAAGCTAAAGCACAAGCCGAAATGACTACATCAGCTTACGGAAGAAAATTCATCGAATCCTTTGAAGGGTGTAGATTAAAAGCATATAAATGCCCGGCAGGAGTTTGGACTATCGGGATAGGCAACACAACGAAAGCAAAGCCCGGGAAAATCATTACTTATCAGATTGCACAGCAGTATTTGCAGGAAGATTTGAAACGATTTGAGAGGCACATAAATGCTAATGCTACAAGAAGATTGAAATGGTATGAATTCGACGCATTAACTTCATTTTGTTTCAATGTCGGATATAGATTCAAGGGTGATATAGCTATGTATGTAAATAATAATTTAACTGAGAAAGTGGTATCCAAACTGAAACTGTATATCCATGCCGGACAAAAGACGCTCGCCGGATTGGTTAGGAGGCGTTTAGCAGAAACTGAACTATACAAAGGAAATTATGAATAAGTATTTGATAAGTTGTATTACTCTTGTGGTGGTTGCAGGGATGTTCTTTTTGGGACGCTGTACGAGCGAAAAAGAAATCCAATATGTAACAAAAGTAGAGAAAGATACCACTGAGAAAATAATCGAAAAGCCAGCTGATCCTCTCGAACTTAACAAAGCAAAGGCAAAGATTGTTTATATTAAAGAAATAGATACGCTAATTGTTACCAAGCCATTTGTGGCTTCGGTCGATACGATTATTCGCAAGGATACGGTTTTTGTTTCTTACAATTTGCTTGATAATACGTTTGATTTTCATTTAAAGCCTCATCCGGATTCATTGCGAATTCAGACTATAACAATCACTACTGAAAAGCTCAAAGAAACGCCTTGGTGGGAAACTACTCTTTACGCACTTAGTGGGTTTGCTGTTGGTGCAATTGCTGGAAAGATTGTAAAGTAAAGGTGCAAATATGTTTATCCAAAAAACCGAAATCGTAGATGGAAAAATCGTTTCCGACATACTTGGCAAAGTTAAGGCAGACGAACTCGAATCCGGAGTTGCGGATAAATATTACATTCACGAGCAAACGACATCTAGCGAAGTTTGGGTTATTACTCACAATCTCCAAAAGAAACCATCAGTTACATCAGTTGATAGTGCTGGGACTGTCGTGTTTGGGATTGTTGAATATTTGACAGATAATGTTTTGCAGATAACTTTTAAATATCCATTCACAGGATTAGCATACTGCAATTAAATAAGGAGATAAATAATGGCAATACCATTTTTAAACGATATAGATTTATCAGGAGCATTGCAAATTTTAGCAGGTACAGGCTACCTGGAAATGAATAAAACCGAGTTAAGAAATGCGGTGATTCAGAATCTCGCATCAGAACCAGCGTCGCCTGTAGCTGGACAAGTTATCTATAACACTGCAAAGACAGATACTGCGAAAGGAAATGGAAAATTTGGCTATCGGACAGCAACATCGTGGGTTTATCCCGATATGGAGAAATCTGTTTATGATACCAATAACGACGGTATCGTAGATTACGCAGCAAATTCGGCACTATTAAATAGCCAAACACCAGCGTGGTATTTGAATAGAGCAAATCATACTGGTTCTCAATTAGCATCTACAATTTCTGATTTCACAGAAGCATCGCAAGATGCAGTGGGTGCTGCGTTTGTAAGCACGAACTCAATTAGTCCAACTTACAACGACTCAGCGAACCAAATGACTTGGAATGTTGTTGTAGTTGCCGGCGGCGGTATCGAAATAGTTGCCGGCGGTATTCAATTAACAAGTATAGTTACAGCAGGCACTTATACGAAGGTAACAGTTGACGCAAAAGGAAGAGTTACCGCAGGTGCAAATTTAACATCCGGTGATTTGCCAGCTCATACGCACGTTTATACAGATATAACAAATTTCAATACAGGAGTCAGGACAAATAGTTTAGACCAGTTAGCAGCTCCAGCTGCTGACGTTACCTTTAACAGCAAGAAAATTACAAATTTATCAGACCCGACTTCGCCGCAAGATGCAGCAACAAAGAATTATGTAGATAATGCAATCCAGGGAATTGACGCAAAGTATTCTGTTCGTGCCGCTACAACTGCCAACATTACTTTGTCTGGCACTCAAACAATTGACGGAATAGCACTCGTTGCCGGCGACAGATGTTTGGTGAAAAATCAGACAACACCGGCACAAAATGGGATATATGTTGTGTCAGCATCCACTTGGAGCCGTGCAACTGATATGGACACGTGGGCGGAAGTAGTAGCGGCATATTGTTGGGTTGAACAAGGCGCAACCCAAGGAGATACTGGTTGGTATTGCACATCTGATGCGGGTGGCACATTAGGGACAACAGCGATTACCTGGACGCAATTCAATTCCGCTGGCACAATTACAGCAGGCGTTTCGTTGCTGAAAACCGGTAATGTTATAGATTTGCAATACGACCCTACTACAATGGCGGTTAATGGGTCTAATCAAGTAACGCTGGCTACTGCTTACAAGAATAAAAAAGTAACGGGCGCAATTACGGGTGATGCATCGGCAACATCATTTTCAATTACTCACAATTTGGCTAATAAAGATGTAGTTGTCAATGTTTACGAAGCAACTACTGGTTACACAGTATTCCCACTTATCGAAAGATTTGATACGAATACCGTGAAGGTGAGTTTCAAAACTGCACCTGCAACAGGTAAAGTATATAACGTTGTAATTTTAGGATAAGGGGCAAAATGGCGACACAACCAATACCAACATTAGACGATATGGATATGAATTTTTGTCAATTGGTCAATCGCAGGATTGAATTAAAACCAATAGATAATATCGGTTTGCAGTATCTTTTAGGCAAAAATTACGAGGGTTTGGAGTTGTTCGACTCTTTGGACAAAGATGTCTGGGTCGAAAAACGCACAAATATGTTAATATCTAAAAAATACGGAAGCTCCCATAGCCCGATCAATCAAGGTTTGCTAGCAGAAAACACAATTGTTACAACAAATATAGGAAGTCTTGGTGAGATTGACGATAGGCTGCAATACGACAATACTAAATTAACCTTTATCCGAGATGCTAACGCTTATATTGTTATCAGAGAGAATGTATATCTTAATATCACGTTTGTTCCGCCAGATGTTTCTGCAATTACAGCAACATTGCATCACAGGGTTTATAATGCTTCAAATGTTCTGATTTCTGACACTATTACCGCCGTTGGATACGCAAACTACTCAAGTTATATCGTAAAAGGTATGGACGATAGGCCAGTTACGGTTGTATGTGCTACACAGCAATCTATCGAATTGCATGGCGATATTCTGTTCAGGTTGAACCACGGCGAATATTCGGTTTGGACTTTGACGCTAGAAAACTTTGGAAATCGTATTGCGACCGCAACTGGATACAGGGAACACCAAGAGATTTATGAAAGTTATGCAGTTACACAAATAAAATAATCAAGTATAGTAATATGGTAATTAAAATAAGCCGAGAAATTTTATCAAAATTTATGGAGATGTCAGGTGCGAGACCATACTTGTTTTTAGCAAGTAAAGCCGAGTATTCTATCAGTCCTGAAGAATTAAATGCAATTATTAACAGCGTTAGCAATGCTCCTTTTGGTCTGGTTACTGGTCTGATTTCGCAGCTAACAACCGGGGCATCGACCGAAGGTATATCGCCAGAGGCATCAATTGAAGGTATATCGCCAGAGGCATGTATCGAGGGTATCGAAATAAATGAGTCCGAAGAAACAAGGCTATAAAGCCGAAATAATTTCTAGTATTGTAGATAAATAAATTTTTATCAGTTAAAATGGAGAATTAATAATGTCCACAGCCACAACAAACAAAAAGATAATTCTGAAAGGATTTCCGTACCTTTCGATGCAGGAAATTGTCGCTGGGGCTATCAGCCCGTGCTACACGTTTAACAACACAAAATCGGTAACGTGCAAATTGCCGGCACCAAGCACAAGTTCATCATCGAGCGATAACCTCGATATTGTACGCAGCGACGGGGCAATCATACGATTTCCTAAGACTTCGCTTGTGCTTAGCGGAATCGACGAATCTGATATCACGCCGGCAGCTGCAAGCTCTGATGCAACAGGTAAGTGTGAAATCGACGTCGTTCTTAACGAGGCAGCCGTAGAGACGAACTCTATGACTGCAATGTTTAAAGCATTAAAAGAAAAGAGAGATTCTTTATGGCTCGTAACAATTGCAACTGGATTGTCGCACGAAGCTGAAACGAATGCAACTCTCAGAAAACCTGATGGCTTTGTTCATATGATTGGTAAAATCTCGAATGATATTGAACAGCAATATGCCGACGCACCTACAACCTTAGCTTTGAACTTCGTCTCCTACACCAATTCAGGATTAGATGAAGCCAAACTTACAGGCGTAGTATTTACACCAGTTACATGGAAGAAAGGCGGAACAGGTAAGGACGTAACAGCAATCACACCACCAGCAATTACTTCGGAAGGCGCTGCTAATTTATTGGCAGGCGATTGCGAAATAGTTACTAATATAACCTACGTCTAACGTTTAAAATGAGATTCTTTCAGAAATATCGCTTTATCGAACACGACACGGGCGAACAATGGGTATTGTTCGCCGTGTCTGATTCGCATGAGGAGTTATTTGAAAACACAGGAACAGAAGTTGACATCTTTATGCTGGAGTCAATAAAGCGAGACCTCAATATTGATGAAGGCTATTTTGCGATTGATGAATTGCCGTTTTCTGTTAACCATCTTAATTGCGAAACAGAAGATGATAAAAAAGCTATGTATTTCGTGCTTGATGCCGCAGATGTTAAAGTGAACAGATATTGTGCATTGTTCTTTTCCGAAACTCCAACTCTTTCAGAGATGCAGTTTTTGGGAAAAATCGGCACAAAAATAACGGGTGAAGATAAAACCTGGGAAGGTGATTCTTATGAAACTGATATTAACCCCAAAAGAGAGTATAAATTATCTGCTCTAAGTTTTGACATTTCTAAACTCGAGGAATGTAAAATCAGCGGGGATATTTACCGGACTGACGGCACGGGTGAAACAAGGATTGACAATCTTCGAGATAGATGGCTGAGAAGAAGCGGGCAGGGATTTGATGAATTGGGGTATCAGAAAGTATTTTATTGGCAGAATAAAACACGAAACGAACCATTCGATACCGTTGACCAATTTGGCTACTTCCAGAATATGGCTAATTTGTACGATGTGCTTGTAAGGTACTTGCATTATTGTGAGGAGATATTGCTCGAGAAAGACGGTATTGCGGTAACAATCGGACTAGAAGAATCGAATATGGATTTCGCTTGTCAACCTGCAACATATACATACTCTAAAGCCTGGACGCCTGGATTTCGTACCGAATTTTGGGATGTTGGGCAAGCAGGCATTCAACACATAGCACGATTAGGAAGTGGCAATGCACCTCTTGCGAATACCGGTCTGCTATTCATTAATCTTAAAATGGTTGACCCGTTTGCTAATTCTACGCCCTCTGACTTGCAGGCAAGCAATGAGCGCGCTTACTCATTTTTGTCATTCGAGGATATGGCTCAATTACTGTATGCGATTGCGAAATCATTTGGATGTTATATATTTGCCAATTACAATGCAGCCAATTCAATCAATATCGCATTCAAATCAAGATCTGCGATAGTAGAAACTAACTATACGAGAATATACGGGGCTACAGAAGCTAATATAGATACTTCCTTCGGGACTACGAATAAAGCACGTGCATATTATGCGGTTGCAAATAATTATGCCGATGAAGGTGCAGACGTTATTTCAGGGGACAAGCCAACAGATAATTTTGTAAAAGCGGATGCACACCGGAAGGCACTCAAAAACAGCAAGAATATCGAATCAGAGCTCTTGTTGTTTTCGGGTTCGCCGACGCTAAGAATGTTTTATCAAAATGGTTATCCAATAGCTCAAATGCCTTTAAACTCAATGTTCAGAAAAGCTCCTCTTATCGAAGAAAGTCAACCTACGAATTACTATGAGACCGCTGAAGATGGCAAGAGAGAATATTTGCACACTTCGATTTATATTTCTTGTGAAGCACCTGAGCCAGAAGTTCTGGCTCATACAGGGTCTCATTCGGTGCTGAGACCCGTTGCGGGATTTGTGCTGAAATTAGGAGGAGTGAATAAGCAATACACCAAACTTTCTGATATGATTACGGAAATTATGGGACGAGACAACGAGTTTTATCAGACAGAATACTCCTTAACAATACCGTCCTGGAATGGATTTTTGAAAGAAAACGATCCAAATCCATCATGGAAAAACATTAAGCTCGGTTCCAAAATTAAACTGTCAGAATTAGTAACTCGCTTCACTGGTACTGAGTGGATAGAAGGGGTATCCTTAGGGGATTATACTGTAGTTGGTATTGAGGTTGATTTACAGCAGCCCAAAACGACATTAAAGTTACATTCAGTTGAGCGTTTCGCTTTTGGTTATTGGGATGGTGCGGAATTGCCGAGTGCGATTCTTACCCCGCCTGTTGCATATGACCCGAAGTCTGCCCTAAGTGGCGTTAAGAATATGAATTATATCATAAAGGACGGTGAAATAATTGGAATTAACGATTCGGTAGATATTTTGCCCGATGGTAAAATTGCAAAAACAAGGAGCATTTCTACTTCGGGTGGAATTCCAATTGGAATAGCAACCGAATCAGGCATAGGCGGAGAGACAATCGCAGTTCAGATAGCCGGCAAAGTGTATTCACCTGATTTTAATTTTGTAAATATCGGTGGATATTTATACGCCAGAACCAATGCGCAAGGCTCGAATTTGACAGAAATGATTCTTTCAGCACCAAATTACACCGAAGATTTGATAATTATTCTCGGCAAAATTGATTCAGAAAAGAGTTTTATACTTGATATAAGGGAATTAAAATTCGAATCGGGGGTTATACTACAAACATGAAATTAATTACATTAAGATACAGTGACACCAAGTTAGCCGCTCTTGAATTTGATAATATGGCTACAAACCAGAATTCATTTGAAGGTGTGAAATTAACAACTCCAATCAGGAACACGGCTGAGGATTCGGGCATTCTGCTAAACGGCAGAAAGTATTCTAATCTGAAGTGGGTAAACATCGAACAGGAACTGGTTATTTCATCTGACGAAATCGACAAAGGCATTCTTGAATTTCTTCAGAATTTCTGGACATCAAGATTCAAGTATATATCGCTTTTAGACGGCTTTGGTGTTTGGAGCAATTATATCAGAGTTGTTACCGATGGCGGTCCTTTTCCGTTAACCAATATCAACGATTTGAAAGAGTTACCGGAAGTTGCTTTGAAGTTATCTTATTCGGAGCCTATATGAGTGATTTGGTTTTAAATGCAATTGCAGGTGTAATAAATTTACTGCCAATAACAAGGTTGCAACTCTATAAATATGCCTCTGGAGAGCGCATAATTATAGACCAGATTGAAACAGAATCGAGTTATAAAATTACACCAATTACACGGCTTGCAGACAGCGGTCTTGCGAAAGTACTTGGATACAATTACGAAATAACAATCTATGTGCCTTTCAATTTATTCGATTCGAACGGATTGCTTGAGGCGATCGAGAATTTAAAGAATGAAGAAAATGTGATAACGTACCTTACGATAGGCGGAGGAGGCAGTTATGTGCCACCAGAACCGCCAAAAACAATTAATTGCACAGCCCAACAAATACTTGCAATTTCTCATACGAAACCTTATGCTGAACTCGAGTCGGTTGAATTGAGACCAAGGACAATAATTCATATCAACGGATTTACAAAACAATTAAATAATTTTTAATCAGGATAAATAAAATGGAAAATTACACACCTATTGAACCTGTCGTATTTTTAGCAAATACAAGACAATACAAATATGATTTCAATTTGCTTACAGTTGAACAAGCCGAATTGGCATTTGAAATTGCAAAATTCAAAGAAGACCAGAAGTCTAATCCTCCCGAGACATTCAATCAGATAATTAAATCGAAGGCTATTGATTGGAAGTTTTTGGCGATGAGTTATTTAGTTAGGGAAATCAAAAATGATAAACCGATGCCATTCGACAGAGATGCCGCAGAAATGCATATAGCAACAGATTTTAAGCAGTTGCCAATTAATGAAAAGTCAAAGATTGAGGCATGCTTAACGGATTTTTTTTACAATACAGGGCAGAGTTCGATGATACAGACCTGCTTGCAAGGAGAAAAGAAGCTGAACGTGACAGAAATATTATTGCCGATGCTACTGAGAACCTTAGGCAGCAAAGAGAACGAGACGCCTGGATTATAAAGCAGCACAGGATAAACAGGGTTTACGAATCAGGCGAATTAACCCGAAGATTGGCTGAAAGTTGGAGAAAAATTTGGTATGTACCGATTTTAGCAAATAATGATGTAACTAAATTTGATAAAATAAGGAAGGTGTTGTTCAGAGATGCGATGACCGCATTGAAAAATCATATTGAGGCGATACCGTAAAAAAGCAAGGGAGTAAGCTCCCTTGTTTCATAAAAGGAGTATTGTGATGGCAAATAATAAAATTCAAATATTGTTAGATTTATTAGTCAATTTGAAGAGCGACCCTGGTCAAATAAACCAGTTTGTAGCACAAATTGAACAGTCGGCCAAAAAGTTAAATATCAGTATCGATACCGATAAGACAAAGAAAGCGGTAACCGATATGGTGAAGTCGCTCGATGAAGCTGAGACAGCTTTAAAGCAGATTAATAGCGTCCCGCTCGAAAAACTCGAATTGGAATTTAAGAATGTAGAGAGAGCGTCATCTGGTTTTATGGATAGGTTGGCGAAATTTGGTATGATCTCAATGGGCGTTGAGCAATTTACGCAAACTATAAATCAGTTTCAGCAGCCATTTGCAGAGTTAGATAAGCAGGTGAGGAATATTGGTACTCTTGGCGTGAAAAACTTTCAGGAATTTGCCGATCGTGCAACAGAGCTTTCGATATCAGTTCCCGATTCGGCAGTTGCGATAGCCGAGGGTGTATATGATGCCATATCTGCGGGTACAATTAAGGTAAAGGATGGCGTTGCTGATGTTGCAGGCGGGATGCAGTTTGTCGAAACTGCTTCCAAATTAGCAGCTGCAGGTTTAACCACAACAAAGGACTCTATCAACGGTTTAACATCTGTTATGAATGCTTACGGGTTAGAAGCCAATCAGGCAGGAAAAGTAGCCGATACGTTTTTTGGAGCCGTAAATGTGGGGAAAACAACAATCCCTGAATTAAATGCATCGTTAGCCCAAGTGATACCAACGGCGGCGAGTTTCGGAGTAGAATTCGACCAGGTTGCTGCTTCGATAGCTACAATGACAAAACAGGGCACACCGACAGCTCAGGCTGCTACGCAGATTCGTGCAGCTCTTGTTGAGCTGGCAAAACCGGGTGCGGAATTAGCTCCAATATTACAAAAAGCGGGTGTTTCGTTGGATTCGTTAAAGAAAGAAGGGCTGCAGGAATCGTTTAAAAAGATTGGAATAGCTCTTGATTCTACAGGAAAATCAGCAACTCAGGTTTTCGGTTCGGTCGAGGCGGCGTCGGCAGTTATGCTTCTATCGGGTAAGAATGCAGCAATGGCAGCAAGCGATTTAGATTTAGTTAAAAACTCTATCGGTTCGACGGATGCAGCATTTGCGGTAGCTTCCGAAGGGATAGATTCAAAATCTAAAATGCTAATGAACTCCATTCAGGCAGGCTTTAATGAAGCAATGTCGGTTTTGGGGAGTTACGGACAGTTAGCATTATCTACGGCAGCTCAGGTGGCGCCGCTAATGACATCCTTTACAGGATTAGCAACTTTAATTCCTGCCGGGACTGTAGGGAAGGTAGGAGAATTAGGTAAGACGATTTTAACGAAGTTGGTACCGGGCTTGATGGGAGCTGCTACTGCACAAGGTTCGTTGAATGCTGTAATGGGCATGAATCCGATATTTGCTGTTACGTTAGCGGTGACGGGTTTAGTAGCTGGTTTAAAATTACTTTCAGAGGCACTTCACGAGACTGCACAAGAAAAATTAAAGGATGCAGAATCACAAGATAAACTTATCGATAAAGAGATTGAGGCAAAAGAAAAGGAAATTGAGCTTGCAGAATCCAAACAAAAGCTTGTCGAAGAGTTCAAAAATACCGGCGAATCTGCTATGGAAAATGTCGAAATGATGACCAAATTATCACAAGCTTATCCCGGTGTGATTGATGCTTCAAAATCATATCAAGAAAATCTTGCCGCTCTGTCAGCGGCATCAAACAAAACAAAGGAAGACCTTGCAAAGTTGACCACAGAAATCGGAACCCTTGCCGAGAAAAAACTCGACCTCCAACTAAAAATATCTAACCTCAAAGTTGATGTGGAAAAACAGAACATTGAAAATACTTTAAAAGATGCATTCAAAATCTGGGGACTTTCCGATGCAAGTGAGTGGATTTTCGGTACTAGCACAGCTAGACAAATGGGCGAGCAAATTATAAAACCTTATACAGATGCTATTTCTAATGCAAAGAATTCAAAAGAACTTGAAAAAGCTTCCCTCGATTTTCAAATGGCAATATTCAATTCGAAGGATTTCGAAAAATTAACAGCAGAAGAAAAAACCAAGATGCTCAAAGGCATCAATAAAATGGTTGAAGCAAGAAAATCTGCCATGGATAGTGCAAATCAAAATGCAGGTAAAGACTTTGAAGTTCTTAAAGACAGTGGTATGCAAACAGGTCAGATAATTGATTTCCTTGCAAAGAAATACAACGCCACAAAAGAAGAAATTAAAGGCATAATCGATGCACAGGAAAGATCGAAACAGGAAACAATTGAGCAGACTGCAAGCGTGGAAAGTTTGGCGGCGGCCTGGAACAAAGTAAAAGCTGATGCAAAAAAATCTCTGGATGAAAACGCAGGTGCTATGGCTGAATTGCTTTCGAAAGGAAAAGAGAATTGGACTCAGGAAGATTTTGATAAGTGGGACCAGTATAAGAAAGCAGGCTTCAATGCTCATAAAGCTATCGTGGAGCAAGCTAAAATTGATGAACAGGTGCAAAAAGCATTAGGTATTACTGTCGCTAAAAATTCAAGTGAAAAGAAATCGCAGTTAGAGTTACTGACAAAGGAATTTGAGCTTTACAAACAAAAAGCAAAGTATGATAGCGATATTGTTGAATCTGAGAAGCAACTATCATTCATTCTGCAAGAGCGGGAAAAAACTACTTATGATGATTTGGCTGCCCAAGAAAGAAAGATTCAGTTGGCGAAGGATGAAAAAGAGAAATTTCTTGAAATTTACAAGGCGTTAGTAAGTGAAAATGAAAGTGGCGGCTTGGACATTTCGCCTAAATTGAAGAAAGAAGATAGGATGAAATTAGAAAATGATTACAAGCAGATTATTTTGAATTTGAAGAATGAATCGAATAAGGAGCTTGAATTAAAGGCTAAGATAAAATTAGACCAGGAGGAATTTAATAAGAGTTTTGCTGAATTTAAAAAACAGCAGCTCGAATACGACATTACACTGGGACTCAAAAACCCTGACGAAATGGTTACTTTGCTACAAGAGCAATTGACTAAGATTGACCAGAAAATTGCAGAGACAAAAGCGAAAATGGAAAAACTCGGTGTTTTACCTGCTGATGCGACACCTGAAATGAAGGCTCAAATCGCATCTTTAGATAAAAGTCTTTTAGCATTGTCGCAAGAGAGGTTCAATTTAGAGAAAGACATTTCTTCGAAGAAAAAAGCAATTTACGACGATGAGCTCAAAGCAATCGCAACCGCCTCAGAGGATGAAACAAAGATTGTTGAAGAGAAATACAGCAAAACAAGCGAATCATTAAAGCGGTTCAACGAGCTTTGGACTAAGTCAAGTTCTGTCAAGATTGATTACCAAAAAGACCAGCAATTAAATGATTTGAAAAGTATAGAAGATGAGAAATTAAAGGTGCTTGATAGTTATAAAGAAATGGGAGTTATATCCGCAGAGGATTATGAGGCAAGAAAAACAAGAATCACGGAAGAAGGTGAGGCAAAGAGAGCAGCAATTGAAGAAAAAGCACGTCAGGACAAACTGAGAAATGACGCATTAGCCAAAGGTATGGAAAAGGAGAACGAGAGAAAGCATTCACTTGACTTAGCAAATATTACGAAAAAATCAGCTGAAGAGCAAATGAATATTTTGAATGCTAAAAAACTCAAACAGGGCGGATTTTTAGATATAGCAGATAAAACGCAGTTAGATAATTTGAAGGAGCAATTCGATAAAGCAAATGATGTTATAGCTATGAATGCGAATTCGCTGATAACAGCAACTGAAATTGCAGGTACTGGTTTTGCCGACGCAATTACGCAATTTATGGCAGGTGATTCGAAAGGTGCAATTGATGCTTTGAGGGCATCTTGGGGAGAGATATTGGGAGTATTTGCAGCAGGTTTAAAGAAATGGGCATCAGGTTTGGTACTTGAATTACTCTTCGGGGAATTGTCGGCACTATCACCAACTGGATTTTTAGCATTAGTTGCAGTTCCGGTTTTAAAATCAATTGCCGAGGGGGCAATCGGAGCGATAATAGACCCATTCCTAAATGATATAACAAGTTTTGCGACTGGTGCAAAATTCGACCAACCGACGCTTTTAAATGGCAATATTCAAGTTGGAGATGCGGCTTTAAATGGCGGAAAAAATAGAGAGTGGCTTCTTAATGACAGGGATTTTCAGATGGCATTAAGACTATCGGCAGCAACAGCCACGATGTCGGTTGTTGCCGAGATGAGAGCAATGACAGCGATGCTGGCAAATCAGAAATTAGAAACAAAGTTAACTGGCAGAGATGCGAGAATAATGCTAATAAGAGAGCAATCAGCAGTCAATAAAAGAGCAAAATAATTTGGGAACGAAAAAGGGAAATAAAAGAGCAAAATAATTTGGGAACAGAGCAAAATAATTTGGTAACGGATAGTATTAATAGATTTATTCGTCCAAAGTACACTTGGCAAACGAAAAAATATACACGTCCAAGTGATGCACCAGAATTAAATGAATTTTACTTTGATAATGATGCGGCAGTTTATTTGGATAAAATTCAAATGAGAGTAATATACAAAGAAAAATTTGGTTTTGCAGAAATTTTAATTCGTCACAGGAGCGTTTGGGGCGAAATATATTACAAATGGAAATTTAAGCAAATCGGAGCATAAGTAAAAAAACACCCCAAAAGTAATATAAAACTTTTGGGGTGATTTGTATCAAGTCAAAGTTCAGTTTTACCGAACAATCGACATTGTCTTCGTTGAAATTTCATTGTTGATTTGCAAAGTAACAATATAACTGCCGGGTACTAACTTACTTATATCAATATTTTGTATGTAGCTGCCTCGGTCAAATGCTTTATTGCTGAAAACAGTTATAACTTCCTTTCCTTGCATATCGACAACACTTAACTTCACGCTTTCAGTGAAATTCATTAAAGTGAAAGTAATTGTCGCAGTTGTTTTTGCGGGATTTGGGGTGATGAAGTCCAAATATCCACTTGAATTATTGCCACTTTCGCTTTGTTGAATACTGGAAATTGGATTGGATAATGTTAAACCGCCGTTGGATATTTTTTGCATATTATTATCGTATGTAACAAATTCAATTTGGGCATTGGTTTCATCAACACCAGCAAGGGTAATGTAAATTGGTTTGACGAGTACACCGGGCTCTACGCTAACAATTCCTTGTGACGGAACAGTAACTATGTAAGAGCCGTCTTCGAGAAGTTGCGGGATAAGATAAGTTGCACCATTTAAAGAACTTGGTGGTCCAACTGCGATAATTTTTTGATTGCCTGTTGGTTTGATACTTATTGCAGATATGTTTTCCTCGTAACCATTTGTATTATTAACATATAATGCATAAGTAAAGACTTTATCGGGATGAGTAGTTTCGTCTATTCCAACTTTATCTAAATCAGTGATAGGAACACGAGCATTATATTTTATAGGTTCTGTTGTGAAAATGTCTTCAAAACCTTCAACTTGATAATAATACCTTACGTATAATGTAAATTGTTTAATTTGACTAATATTATTAAAGTTCAACGCAATAGCTGCAATATCACCAGGTTTAACAAGAACATCGATATAACCAATATTTCCTTGAATTGCTCCATCTTGATTATTATATTTCAATGAGTTAAGAGGAACTTCTTGAGAATTAATCTCTACTCCGACAATTTTTATATTATTTTCCTGGTCATTTGGATTTACGACCCATAAATTGCCATTTGTAAAGTCATCCATAATTAAACTTGTTTGAGAAGGAACTTCGGATTGAACGACATTCGAGCTTGTTGCTTTTTCATTTTGTAATCCTCTTGGATTGAAATTAAGTGAAGTTGAAGCATCCCAAGGCAAAGGTTTCCATTTTCGAATTATTGTATAAGAAATTAAAGTGTCGCAAGTGTTGCAATCGCAATCAGTGAAACTGTATCGAACAGAGAATTTCAAAGTATCATAGAATTTCAATGCCGCAACAGATGGGAAGAGCATACTCAATGAATATTGTGCTCCTTTGTTCCAATCGATACATTCACCAGGACCCCAAATTGCTTCACGGCTAAATAAACTTAAAAGCTGCGGACCAGGTGCGGGCGAAATAATTAAGGAACCACCAATAATATCACCAAATATTCTTTGCCAAGGAGTATTATATCTTCTAAGTTGTGCTGAAACAATTGTTGCAGAGAATTTCTTAATTTTCGAAGGACCGGCAAAGATTGTGCCACTAAGTCCGACTAAACCATTTGCAGTCCAAGTAATTTTCGGGTCCTTAATCGTATGTATAAATTTCAAGCAACAATCATCTGGGTTTGTTGTTGGGCAATCAGGTAAATCTAATTTTACGCTATCTCGACAAACAACTCCATTGCATAAAATTGTATAATTTAGCATAATTGGATTGTTCGATGATGTATGCTCGAAAGTAGTGTTTATTGTCCAAGGTGAAGATGCCAAACTAAATGAACCAGTTGAGAAGTTGCCATCAGGCGAGCTTATCAGCAATGTCGCAGGTGTGCAGCTTGATGCTTGTATTTGAATTGCAAATTCAGGGTTTCCTGCGGCATTAATACCAATGCATTTAACTGACTTGCTTATTAATTTTTCGATGCAAGGATTTTGTCCGCTGCAAGGTGGCAAATCTCGCATTATACTATCTGTGCATTGCACTCCATTATTGCAAGCAATTGTATAGTAAATTTTTATTGGATTATTGCTACTTGTGTGGATGAAATTAGGGTTAATTGTCCAAGGATTCGACGTAATATTGAAACTTGATGGTGAAAAGCTTCCATCAGGCGAATTCAAAGTAATTGTTCCAGGCACACAACTTGTTGCTGTTATGCTCATAGAATAAACCCAAGCACCATTTGCACCTTGTTCTTTGCATTTTACATTGAATTGAATTAAGCTATCGATGCAATGTCCTTGAGAATTTGTCGAATCGATTTGCAAGCAAACAGGCGATGATTCAGTTTGACCTGCAAGTTGGAATGATGTTAAATTACTTTGAATTAAATGTTTCGTAAATCCACTTGCAGCAAATGAATTACAAGCAGTTTCGTTTGCTTTAGCATTAGGAGACACTTGTGCCGAAAATTCAACATTTGCGGAAGTTGAAATAGAATTACTTCCGAAATGTGCTGCAAGATTTTTATCCCCAGCAGTCCAATTCGCTAACCAAGAACCACCAGATCCGCAGCCAATATTGAAAGCAAAGCCAGGTGAGCCAACAGGCTGTAAATTATTTACATTTGCAAGTCCAGTATTGAATGGATTATTCCACTGCGAAAATGTTGGGGACGATGCAATAAAACTGTTGTAGGTTACATCAAATTGACTTCCACGACTTGAGCATGTTTGTAAAATCTTCGAATCGGCTGTTCCAGCGTCTTTTGGTAATAAATCTGCAAAAGTAACGTAGCGGAGTGCTGCAGTTCCTGTCGAATTTAATTGTAATTTATAATCAACAATACTACCAGCAGAAACAGTAGCTGACGAAGAATAATTTGGAGCAGTATGCTTTTTAACAGCTTTGTTTAAATTATAACCAATTACACCGGCGACCAATACATATTCTGTGTTAGAAGTATACGTCGAATTACCTAAATTTCCACCACTTAAAGTGAAGGAATTAGGAATGTTGCCAAGTGCCGAAGTATCACGTACTTTCACATCAAATTCGATGAAATAATATGGTACTCCACCGGTTCCATACATCCCGCATGCTGAATAAAATATATTTTGACAAACGGGTGCTATGCTTGGTAAATTTATAGTAATTTGATTCGATGTTGGATTATAATTTAAATTAACACCGCTCCAATTGCTTGTTGTTGTGCAAGGTGAGTTCCAAGAATTTGTTGTATAATATGACGGATTGCCAATATACTGTAAATTCGGGTCTAATTGGTCAGTAATTGTGGTACCTGTAAGTGGCAATCCCCCTATATTTTGAATTCTCAATCTATAACGGAAAATTGCACCAGGTGTGTAGCTTGTTTGCTTATTGCAAACTTCTTTCCATAAGCAAGGAGTAGGTGCCGGGGCATCTACAACAAATGAAGTGCAATATTGAAGAGGATTTATTCCCGGTGCTGTCATATATGCACAGTTCGTAATTGTGGAACCGATTGTTGCATTTGTTGGAATTGTGAAATTAATATAAATATAACCACAAGTTCCAGGAGCTAATGTATCAGTAGCAGTAACGATATTGCCACTTAATGTCGCTGATAAATTATACATAAAGCCAAGGCTATAACCTGAAAGTTGTGAAGGTAAGGTATCTTTAATTGTAACAATTAATGAAGTAGTTCCGGTATTGCAAGCATAAATTAGATATTGACCAGCGCAACCAGGTTGCCTGTTTGTATAAACCCATTTGCTTAATGAGCCGGTTGTAAAGGAAACTAATGAGACGCAAGTTTGATTACTTGTGGTCGAAAAATTGCTGCAAGGTTGATTTATAGGACCAAGTCCTCCGGTCAATGTTGCGGAATTGGTAATATTCGTACCGGTTGGGAATTGAGCAAGTGGATAATACACTTTAATTTGGCAACAAACAGTGTTGTAGCCTTGTGTTGCTGATAAGTTACCTACATTCCAAGTAATTACATTTCCACTTTGAGTAGCACCGCAAGTTGAGCTCACAAGAGTCGCCCCTGAAGGTAAAGTGTCATAAACTATCCCGCCAACTAAATTGAGTTGACCGGTAGTTCCAAAGTCTTTGTAAACACAAAGTTGATAAGTAATTGTGTCCGAGCCAGATGCATAATTACAATTTCCACCTTGCCATGCGGCTCCGAGAGGATATTTGTTTATATGCCATGGGTTTACTGCTAATGCCTTTGTTAAAACAAATCCTGTGCAAAATTCATAGGTTTTGCCAAGAAGCAGCCCAGTCAGGCAAACATTATTGCGAACAGATTCATTAGGACAAGTTACACCATTAGGGAAGGCTACTTGAATTGTAATAGAGCCGGCACAGGCATTTGGAACGCTTGCCCAAGATAATGAATATGTTCCACCCATTTGATTTGCGGCGGGTGACGCCACAGTCGGTGTTCCACAAGCATTACTATATGAAGCAGACAAGAACATCAAGCCCGGTGGAAGGTTATCAGTAATAGTAACATTGCTTGCACCTGCGGGAATCGAGTAATATATGGTATAGCTAAATGGTTGTCCTGTTGCAATTGCTGTATCGCTAACAACTTTTTTAATCCAAAAGCCACCTTGTGTAGCTTCTTGAGACCAAGAAGTTTGACTGAAAGCCAAATAACTTGTTCCCAAAAAAATAATCAACAAAATGATTGTGGATTTTAGTTGTTTTAGGAAGGCTAACTTTTTATACATAAATCCTCCAAAATAAATTAATCATTAGAAATAATCGTTTTAATTATTAATATATTTCAAATATACAAAATTTTTTTAATTTACAACAAAAATATTTAGTAATGACTAAAATTATCTTTTTAAATGGCTAATTTATTATTAAACCTATAAAAGATTTGTTTTTGTAATTTGCATTTTTGAAAAAGTTAAAAATTATAAGTATAAAATGGCAGAATTAATATTTAAAGATGGACGTAATTTACCAGTTGGTACAATGTACGGAATAGGGCAAAATTACTCAAAACACGCAAAAGAGATGGGTTCTACTTTGCCTCGTGGTGAAAAAATAATATTTATCAAACCATCATCAAGTTATGTCCCTGATGGTGGCAAAATTGTTTTACCAAATTTTTCAACCGAAGTACATCACGAAGTGGAATTAGTTGTAGTAATTGGAAAGGAATGCGTTGACGTAACCAAGGAAGAAGCTTGGGATTATATCGCAGGTTTTGGAATTGGAATTGATGCAACTTTGCGAGATTTGCAAAAGCAAGCAAAAGAAAAAGGTTTGCCTTGGGCAATTAGCAAAGGCTTTCGTACATCGGCGCCAATTTCAACTATTGTACCTATTTCTCAATTTGAACGCAACAAAAAAGATTTTGAATTCGAATTAAAAATAAACGGTGAAGTCAGACAAATTGGAAATACAGTAGATATGATATATTCTGTGGAAGAGCTAATTGAATTCCTTTCACAAATTTTTATATTGCAACCTGGAGATATAATTTTTACGGGAACTCCTGAAGGAGTTGGAAAATTAAACAATGGCGACAGATTAGAAGCCGAACTTTTTGGTTATACTAAACTTTCCGTTGAAGTAGCGTAATATTAATCATTGTTTTGTTGTGAGAGAAATTAATATTTGGGAAGCAAATTACGTAGTAGTTGACGTTGAAACAACTGGAAATCAACCAACACAAAGCAGAATAATAGATATTGCTGCTGTTAATTTACGTGATGGCGAAATTGAGGAAGTTTTTTCTTCATTAGTAAATCCACATCAATTTATCCCGTCTTTTATTTCCCAAATGACCGGGATTTCCAATGAAGCTGTATTTTTTGCTCCAGAAGCAAAAGAAGTAATGCCTAAATTTTTAAAAGCTTTTAACTTCGAAAATTCAATTTTTGTCGCACATAATGCAAATTTCGATTATTCATTTGTAAAAGAAACCTTAATAAGAAATGGAATCGTAGATTTTGATTATCCTGTTTTAGATACATTGAAATTAGCACGGAGAGTGCTATCTGATACTCAAAAGAAAAGTGTTGGCAGCTTAGCAGCATATTTCGGAATTAAAGTTCGCAATAGACATACAGCTTTAGGAGATGCAAAAGCTACAGCGAAAATACTTTATAATTTACTTGAAATGATTGAAGAAGAGCACGAAATCACTTCACTCGAAGAACTTTTGTCCTTTCAAAACAAAAGATTAAGTTATTTCAATCCTAAACCTGATAGTTTTAATTATTTAGAAGAAAAATTAAAACAAATTCCGGAATCTCCCGGAGTATATCATTTTTTTGATGGGAAAAAGAAAATTATTTATGTTGGTAAAGCAAAAAATTTAAAAGAAAGGGTAAATAGTTATTTTCGCCCAGGCAACATTACTTCGCCAAAGTTGAAGGAACTTGTTACTCATATCCGAGATTTAACATTCACTGAAACTTATAATGAGCTTTCTGCATTAGTATTAGAATCAAAAGAAATAAAGGCATTGCAACCTAAATTTAACTTTGCTGGACGAAGAATTAAACGACTTCCTTTTTTGAAAATACCAGCAAATACATTGTTTCCTAAAATTGAAATTGCATTTGATATTAATGATAATGGTGAATATTACGGACCATTTTCGAATTTAAATTACGCCTTGGAAATTAAAAAAATACTTGATGATAATTTTAGTTTGGTGAAATGCGACCATTCGTTCGAAGGAAAAACACTAACCGAACCATGTATTTACCTGCAAATGAATAAATGTTTGGCACCTTGTGTCAAAAGGCTGGACGAAGATTTTCCCGCAAAATATGAATTAGAATTAAATAATATTAAAAGTTTTTTAAGTGGATTTGCTGAAGAATTAATAAGTGCATTAGAGAAAAAAATGTTCCAACATTCTGAAAAATTGGAGTTCGAAAAAGCAAATGAATTAAAAAAGACTTTGCTTTCAATAAAAAATATATTTAACAATACTGAAAGATTTTTCAATTCAATAAATGAGCAAAATTTTGTGCTTATATTGCCACATTCAGAAAGTGAAAAAATGGTCGATTTATACCTATTCCGC
Organism: uncultured Chloroherpeton sp.; assembly: GCA_964500435.1. Lineage (GTDB taxonomy): Bacteria > Bacteroidota > Ignavibacteria > Kapaibacteriales > UBA2268 > GWF2-33-9. The sequence continues at coordinate 35,683 of CAZCNL010000010.1, forward strand.
TATTCAAAGTTGATTTATCATCAAACAATTGGAAAAAAATCATTGCCAAACCCTTTTATACTTGAAAAACTTGAACATATTTATTTCAATGGTTTGCAATTACCCAAACATCTTTCCGTAGACGAAATCGAGGAAATCAAGATAACAAATTCATGGCTAAATCAAAATAAAGAAAACGGTAAAATTATTTATTTTGAAAAAGATAAAATAAACTCATCAGAAAAGCTAATTTGGCTCATTCAAGAAAAAATAAATGAGCTAAATTAAAATTAGAAAATAAATTGCAAATTAATGTGTCAATAATCAAATAAATTTTCAAAGATTAATAAATAAAAATTTTAGAGTAACAAATGAAGAAAAGGCAAATATTTTATGTTGGATTAGTGTTCTTTGGATTAATCATTGGACTTTTAATCCAGCCTTTATTTTCTGGGGATAGTTTATACGAACAAATAAAAAAATACCAAGATGTAATAAGCAATGCTGTTCGTAATTATGTCGACCCGGTTGATACACAAAAATTAACTGAAGCTGCAATAAAAGGGATGTTGGAAGAACTCGACCCACACTCAATTTATATATCAGCTGATGATATGAAACAAGTCGAAGAAGACTTTCTAGGCAGCTTTGATGGAATTGGTGTCCAATTCGACGTAATTCAAGATACAATTGTTGTAATTGCTCCAATTTCAGACGGACCAAGCGAAAAAGTCGGAATTCAAGCTGGCGATAAAATTGTTAAAATAGATACATTAAATGCTGTTGGACTGAACCGTGAACTCGTTCCAAAATACTTAAAAGGACCAAAAGGCACGAAAGTAAATTTGACAATTAAACGAAGCGGGATAAAAGACTTACTTAATTTCACTGTCGTTAGAGATAAGATACCTTTATATTCTGTCGATGCATCATTTGTGATTGATAGTAGCGATATTGGAGTAATTGTTGTAAGTCGTTTTGCCGCAACTACTCATGACGAGATGGTACAAGCAATTCAAAACTTGAAAAGCCAAGGAATGAAAAAATTGATACTTGATTTACGTGGAAATCCAGGTGGATATTTAAATCAAGCATTTTTGATGGCTGATGAATTCTTAAAAGGTGGCGATACAATCGTTTACACCAAAGGCAGAAGACCTGAGTTCGACGAAACATATATGTCTTCAGCTGGTGGATTGCTCGAAGATATTCCTTTAACCGTTTTAATCAATGCGGGAAGCGCTTCGGCAAGCGAAATAGTTTCAGGTGCCATTCAAGATTTAGACCGAGGCTTAATAGTCGGCGAAACATCTTTTGGCAAAGGTTTAGTGCAAAGACAGTATCCACTTTCGGATGGTTCTGCTTATAGATTAACAATTGCAAGATATTATACTCCATCAGGACGCAGCATTCAACGACCTTATAAAGATAAAGAAGGTTACCGTAATTTAATTGGCAGAATAGAACTAAAGGAAGGTTCGAATATAGGAACTGCTCTCGAAGTTGTACGAAAAGAAATTCAAGAAGAAAATGAAAAGAAAATCAAAGAAAATAAAAGTAAAGAAATCATAAATATTGATTCATTACCAATTTATTATACAAAAGCAGGTAGAATAGTTCTTGGTGGCGGTGGTATAATCCCAGATTACATTGTAAAACAAGATACAATAACACATTTCAGTATTGATTTAAGAATTAAGAGAATTTTCTTTGAATATGTTGACCAATTTCTCCATAACGGAAAGGATATCAAAGAGCAATATGGTTCAAATTTTAGAGACTTTTTACGCAATTGGAATGTAACTGATAAAATGATGGAAGATTTCAAAAAATTAGCAATTTCCAAAGATGTAAAATGGGATGAAGAAAGCTACAAAAAAGATGAAGATTTTATCAAAACGGAAATAAAAGGAACGGTTGCAAGAAGCGTTTGGGATAGAAATGCTTATGTTCAAGTCTTTTCAACAATTGATAAACAATTGCTCACCGCAAAGAAATTATTCCCAGAAGCATTGAAAATTACTCAATTGAAACGAAAGAACTAAAATTTGAGTAAAGTATAACAAAATAAAGCCCTTCCTTTTGAAGGGCTTTATTTAATTAAATTTACCTTTTCAAAAATTGAAATATAAAGATAGATAAATGATGCTTAAAATCGTCATTATTATTAAGCTAAAATAAACTATTAAGTAAAATTAATTATAACTTAATATTCTTTTTCGTAATTTCGTAATTATACTAATAATAATATTTTAAAATCGTTATAAATAAAAAAAGGTGCTATTATGCCAAATTTAGGTATGCCCGAAATTCTTATAATTGCTTTTCTTATTTTATTGCTCTTTGGAGCAAAGAAAATACCAGAATTTATGAAAAACATTGGTTCTGGTATGAAAGAATTCAAAAAAGCTGTAAATCCAGATGAACAAAAAGAAACAGCAGTTACAAAAAAAGAAGATAATGAAGAAATACCCGTCAAATAAATAAAAGGTGAACTAATGTTCGATATTGGCGGTGGTGAGTTAATGGTTATTTTACTTGGAATTTTAATTTTGTTTGGTCCTGAAAAATTACCAGATATCTTAAAAACAGTTCGCTCTGGTTCGGAAAAAATTAACCAAGCAAAAAGTGAAATACAAAAAGAAATAACCAATTTTACAAATGATATTAAAAAAAATATCGATATAGATATCAAATAATTATTTGATATAATATTCTATACTTATTTCGTGAGAAACTTGATGGATTATACCTCTTTTAGAAAAAATGTCCTCGATGGTAAGGATACTGTATTAAACCGTACAACCAAATTTATAGATACAATAAAATCTAAATCTTATTTAAATGCATTTATCACCGATAATTTTGATTCTGCAAAAGAAAAGGCGATAGAATCTGATAGACGTTTCCAAACCGGAGAGATCCGAAAATTGGAAGGAATGGTAATTGCAATTAAAGATAATATTTCTACAAAAGGATTACGAACTACTTGCGGCTCAAAAATTTTAAATAATTTCATTCCTGTTTTTAATGCAACTGTTGTTGAAAAGCTCGAAGCCGCTGGTGCAATAGTGATTGGAAAAACGAATATGGACGAATTTGCAATGGGATCCTCGAATGAAACTTCATATTTCGGACATGTTCATCATCCATTAAACCAAGAATATGTGCCGGGCGGTTCATCAGGTGGAAGTGCTGTTGCTGTAAGTGCGGATATGGCTTTCACAGCTCTTGGTTCTGATACAGGTGGTTCAATCCGCCAACCAGCAGCTTTTTGCGGCAATATTGGATTTAAACCAACATATGGCAGCGTTTCTCGTTCGGGACTTGTAGCATTTGCTTCTTCGCTTGACCAAATTGGCACATTCGCTAATTCAATAGAAGACACTGCGGTTTTATTCGATGTAATTTCGGGCATCGACCCAAAAGATTCGACTACTGTTGATTTCCCAAAAAATAATGATTTTTCTCTTTTATCTTTTCCTGAGCCATCAAAAGCCAAAATAGCAATTTTATCCGAAAAAGAAATCAAAAATTGCAATGATGATGTTTTAAATATTTATTATTCTGTGCTTGATAAATTGAGAAAAGAAAAAATTGCAATTGAAGAAGTCGAATTCGAAAATTTTGACACTTATATTGCAACATATTATATTATTGCAACTGCCGAAGCATCCTCAAATTTAGCACGCTTTGATGGTATGCGTTACGGAGAACGTGCAAATTTCGAAGATGGTGACGATTTAATCGTAAAAACACGCTCAGAAAGTTTTGGCGAAGAAGTTAAGAGGAGAATTATGCTGGGGACTTATGTGCTTTCCTCTGGTTATTACGACGCCTATTATGGCAAAGCACTCAAAGCAAGAAGATTAATTTATGATAATTATAAAAAGATATTTTCGAAATATAATTTTATATTTTTACCAACAACACCAACGCCAGCATTCAAAATAGGTGAAAAAGTAGACGACCCAATATCGATGTATTTATCCGATTTGTTTACAACATCTGCGAATTTAGGTAGTGTCCCGGCGATAAGTTTGCCTCTGGGTACTGCATCAAACGGTTTCCCTATTGGTATGCAATTGCAAGCCAATCATTTCGACGAATATAATCTTTTTAGTTTTTCGAAATTTTTGTTATCATTATAATTAAAATCATAATTTTTCGTGAAAATGGAACAAATTTATTCAATAGAAAAATTGCGAGATGCAATAAAAAATTCACCAATTGTTCTTGTTTATTTCTCGGCGCCATATTGCAATGTTTGCAAAGTGTTGAAGCCGAAAATAATCGAGCTTTTCTTTAAATATCAGGAAGTCAAAACGATTTATGTAGATTTGGAGCAATTAAAAGAAGCTTCAGGCGAATATAGCGTATTTTCTCTTCCCACTATTCTTGTTTTTATTGAAGGTAAAGAATATTTACGAGAAAGCAGAAATATAAGTTTATACGAATTTGAAGAAAAAGTTCAAAGATATTATTCTTTGTTTTATTCATAATTTTAAAGTTAAATATGTTTAACAAATCAAACAAACCAAAAAATAACAAATCTGATTTTGGTAACTCAGGTAAATCGACCTCACCAAAAAAAGATTTTGGTTATTCAAAAGAAAAATCTCAAAGAAGTGATTCTTCGAGAGGAACAAGCCCTTCTACTTCTTTTTCGAGATTTTCAAATGATAATAGTAAAAAAGACTTTGTCCCAAGGACTTTACCAAGGAAACCAAAGCCAAAATTTATTCGAGATTTAAAGTCAACAGTGCGGAATAAGAATCTTGCAGATAATGAAGCAATTAGATTAAATAAATATATCGCTGATTCGGGGTTATGTTCCCGCAGAAAAGCAGATGAGTTAATTTTGGAGGGTGTAGTCAAAGTTAATGGCGTAACCGTAAATGTCTTGGGTTCGAAAGTAAATCCAGGCGATAAAGTTACAGTACGTGGCAATCCCTTACCAGAGGTTATCAGAAAAGTATATATTCTATTCAATAAACCGAAAGACGTCATTATTTCTGTTAAAGATGAACGGGATAGGACAACAGTAATGGATATAGTCAAAAGTAGCGTTCGAATATTCCCTGTTGGAAGATTGGATAGGAACACCACTGGTGCATTACTTTTGACAAATGATGGGGAATTGGCTCATAGGCTGTTGCATCCAAGCTTTCAAGTCGAACGAACCTACAATGCTTTATTAGATAAAGAATTATTGCCGAAAGATGCCGAAAAAATTTCCAAAGGGGTCGAACTCGAAGACGGTATGACTTCCCCTTGCAAGATATACTACGACCCACGTAATCACCATAAAGTCATTTTAACTTTGAAAGAGGGACGTAATCACGAAGTCAAACGTTTGTTTATGCACTTTGGTTATAATGTCAAGCAATTAGACCGCAAGGTGTTTGCTGATTTATCGGTTCAAAATATGGAAAGAGGTGAATATCGACATTTAACCCGTGCCGAAGTGCAACATCTCCGTAAGTTGGTTGGTTTAGATTATTAATTTAGTATTGAATAATTTTACTTTTGATTTGTTAAATAAAAATTAATTTTATTAATTAATTATTAATTTGTATATTTGTTTTATTATAAATTAGTATTTTCAATTTTTTTTGGCAATATTTATGAAAATAGTATACAAAGTTCTTATATTTAGCTTATTTTTATCAATTAACTCTTTTTCGCAAGATACTAAATTATCCAAATCGACTGCTGAAACAATTGATGAAGTTAGTATTCCGACTGAAGTTAAAGCAAAGTTGAACAATTTTTTCAACGCTTTGAGTAATAATGAAATTGATAATGCTTTAGATAATTTATTGTTGAATAGCCCATTAAAAGAAAGGAAAGAAGACCTCAGTGTTTTAAAAGAACAAACAGAACGGGCAATTAGAATTTATGGTAAATTTTCAGGTGCAAAATTCGTAAATGGGCATTTCGCTTCCGAAGTTTATTTACGGTTGCGTTATATTGGATTATACGAAAAATATCCAATGCGTTGGATATTCACTTATTATAAATCACCAAAACTCGGCTGGATTGTTACTAATATTAAATTAGATGATTTGACTGAATTTTATTTAGGTGAATAGCTGCTTTTCGACAAATTACAATGTCAAATAACCATCATTTCTCGAAAGAGTCTCTATACCTTCGGCTTTTTCAATTAAAGGACTTAAAACTTGTAAATGTGTTTTCAACTTCTTCAATCTTGAATTTTCCGAACGCATCTCTAATAATTCTTGCTTTTCTACTAACGACAAACCGGATTTTTGGGCGATGAAAAAGGATGGGAGCGGATAAGTACCAATATTATCAATTTGAATTTGAGGAATTTTGAAATTTTTTACTTTGATTGCTATTTCATTGTATAGTTCAATAGTTTCATATAGCAAATTTTCGTCGATTTCTTTATCTAAATCTTCGTATTGTTCTATTTCTCCCACCAAATAAGGTTGTTCGCCATCAATAATATTATTAATCTTGAAACGGTTTTTTCCTGTTACTAATATTTCCAAATTGCCGTTTGTTTTTATATTCATTATATCTGTTACAAAGGTCATACAACCTATGCTGGACATCTTCTTGGGAGTTAATAATGTTATTCCAAACGATTTTTGTTCCTCCCAACATTCGTTTATCAACTTCTTATAACGTTCTTCGAATATATAAAGTGGATATGATGAACCTGGAAATAACACTATACCTAATGGGAAAAGTCCAATTTTATTCATACTTTTTTATTTTTGTATTTATATATAAATAAACTTTATTGCTGTAAATATGTATTTTTTAAAACGAAATTTTTTGATTTTAATTGATTTTAATTATTTAAAAAAACTTATTTTCGTTTATTTCGTATTATTATTTCATACAATTTACAATTTTTAAAATTTCTAACAAATAATTAATAGGTATTATTAATGAGAAAAGTGATTTTATTATTATTTTTTGGATTTCTTGCAACAAATTCGAAGACTTTTGCAGATGAAGGAATGTGGACTTTCAACAATGTTCCTACAAAAGAAATCAAAGAAAAATACGGATTCGAAATTACAAAAGAGTGGTTGGACCACGTGAGACTTTCCAGCGTGCGTTTTATGGATGGTGGCTCTGGTTCGTTCGTTTCGCCTAATGGACTGGTTATTACAAATCATCACGTTGGAGTTGGACAAATTCAAAAACTTTCTACTCCCGAGCATAATTATGTTAAAAATGGTTTTTATGCTAAAAACCAAAGCGAAGAGCTCAAATGTGCCGATTTGGAATTAAACGTGCTTGTGAATATGACTGATGTAACTGCACAAGTCAAAGATGCTGTCAAACCAAATATGAACAAAAAAGAATCGCTCGAAGCAAAACAAAAAGCAATCGACAAAATCGAAAAAGAAAATTTTGAAAAAAGCGGTCTTCGCTCTGATGTAGTATCTTTTTACAACGGAGCAGAATATTGGCTTTTGCAATATAAAAAATACACTGATGTGCGTTTAGTTTTCGCTCCAGAACGTCAAATGGCTTATTATGGCGGTGATTATGATAATTTTACTTATCCTCGTTATGATTTAGATTTTTGTCTGTTCCGAATTTACGAAAATGACAAACCTCTTCAAACTCAAAATTACTTGAAATTTAACACTAATGGAATAAAGGAAAATGATTTAGTTTTTATGAGCGGGAATCCCGGTCATACCGACAGACTTAAAACTCTTGCTCAACTCAAATTTTCTCGTGATGTTTCGATTTCTCTTCGTTTGAAATCTATCGATAATATGCTCGAAACTCTACAACGTTACTCAAACGAAGGTGAAGAGCAAGCAAGACGTGCTTTGATGTATCAATTCGGTCTCGAAAATAGCAAAAAAGCTTTAACTGGTCAACTTAATGGTTTGAAAGATCCCGAACTTTTATCAATTAAAGAAAAAGAAGAAAAAGAGTTTATCGACAAAATCAAAGAAAATCCCGAATATGTTAAAAAATATCTGCCCGCTTTCGATCAAATTGAAAAATTGCTCGCACAATATAAAGATTATTCGATAAAACAAAATTATCGCAACTTCGGTTCACGATTGTTTGGTTATGCTTTAAGTATAGTAAGATATATCGAAGAAAGCAGGAAAAAGCCCGAAGACAGATTGCCCGGTTATAACGATGCCGCATTACCAGGTATGAAATTCCGTTTACTATCACCCGCCCCAATTTATAAAGATTTAGATAAAGCGCTCGCTTGGGGAACTGTAAAATATGGAATAGGTAATATTGGCATTGAAGATGAATATTGGCGTCAAATATTCGAAGGGATGGACCCGAAAGCAACTGTCTTTGATTTAATCGATAAAACTCAACTCGATAATGTTGAATTTAGGAAAAAACTTATAGAAGGTGGGCTTGCTGAACTTACCAAATCAGAAGACCCGCTCATTAAATTAGCTTTAAAAATTAATCCTTATTTGGAAAAACAAGATAAAGAATATCGTGATAATTTCGAAAGCGTTCTCGACGATGCACAAGAAAAAATCGCCGAAGCTCGCTTTTTAATTTATGGACATAATAAATATCCTGATGCGAACTTTACTCTTCGGCTTACTTATGGACAAGTTAAAGGATATCCAATGAACGGAACAATTGCCCCACCATTTACGACGCTTTATGGTCTTTTCGACCGCAGTTTAGGCTTCGGAAATAAAGGCGATTTTGAAGTAGTTCCAAGATATTGGGAACGTAAAAATAAATTAGATTTGGCAACACCTTGCAATTTTGTTTCTACTTGCGATATTATTGGGGGTAATTCAGGTTCACCTACTATTAATAAAAACGGTGAATTCGTAGGAATAGTTTTCGATGGAAATATAGAAAGTTTGCCCGGCAGCTTCGTTTATGATATCCGCAATAACAGAGCTGTGAGCTTGCATGCAAATTATATTATTACTGCTTTAAGACAATTATACGATGCAAATAATATCGCTGATGAATTAGAAGGTAAATAATTTTATAAAGTTAGTATTCACTCAGAAATCACCTCTAACTTCCAGAGTTAGAGGTGATTTTTTTTGATTTAAAACAGAGCGATTATAATTTATTTAGTATCTATAGAGTTTCAAAAAGTTGAAATGGATGAATTTAATATTCAATTAATATAAAAAAACCTCCACAATGGGGTAGTGGAGGTCGTTCTCTTTTTTTTAATAAAGATTAAAAAAAAGAGAAAATTTAAGGATAAATTCGATAAATCATTCTTGGGAAAGGAATAACTTCACGAATGTGTGAAGCGCCGGTAATCCATTTAACAGTACGTTCGACACCGAGACCGAAACCACTATGAGGAACAGAGCCGAAACGACGTAAATCTAAATACCACTGATAATCTTCTTCTGGTAAATTTTCCTTTCTAATTCTTTCTAAAAGCAATTCTTCGCTGTCTTCACGTTGGCTGCCGCCGATAATTTCACCACCTTTTTCAGGAGCAAGCATATCCATAGCGAGCACGACTTTTTCATTATTTGGGTCACGTTTCATATAAAAGGCTTTAACATCGGACGGGTAGCGGTGGATGATGCAAGGTTTATCGAATTGTTCCATTAAAGCTTCTTCTTGTGGGGCGCCAAAATCTTCACCCCAAGGGAAAGGTAAAATATCAACATCTTTTCCGTCAATTTTTTTCTTAAGGGGAATATTATGTTTTTGTAGCCAGTCAACTGCTTCGTCATAACTTAAACGATAAAAAGGACGTTTAATATTTTCGAGTTTGGTAATATCACGTTCCAGTACGTTAAGTTCTCGGATATTATTTTTGAGTACGTATTGTACAATGTATTCAACTAAATCTTCGGCTAAATCCATATCGTCGTTTAAATCGAAGAAAGCCATTTCAGGTTCAACCATCCAAAATTCGGTTAAATGTTTACGTGTTTTCGAAAGTTCTGCACGGAAAGCGGGACCGAAGGTATAAACTCTGCCGAGTGCCATAGCGGAAGCTTCGGCATATAATTGCCCGGATTGCGAAAGGTAAGCACTTCCCAAATCGAAATATTTAGTCTCGAACAAAGTCGAAGTACCTTCGCAAGCGCTTGGCGTAAGCATTGGAGAATCCATTTGTTTGAAGCCATTGCCATCGAAGAAATCTTTAATTGCTTTAATAACAGAAGCACGTACTCGCATAATTGCGTGTTGGCGGGAAGAACGTAACCATAGATGCCTGTGTTCCATCAAAAAAGCATCGCCGTGTTCTTTCGGAGTAATAGGATAATCAACGGCACGACTATAAATTTTCAATTCGTTAACATCGATTTCATAACCACCTGGTGCTCGTTCTTCGAGTTTAACTGTTCCTTTTATATAAATTGATGATTCTTGAGTTAGTGATTTCGCTTCAGCAAAAGCTTGCTCAGCAACATTATTTTTAAAGACTACACATTGGACAATGCCTGTGCCATCCCTCAAAATAATAAAAACTAATTTGCCTTTTTCGGTTTTATTTGCAACCCAACCACGCAATTCGACTTCCTTTCCTACGTAGTTATGGAGCAATTCAATATACTGATAACTTTTGTAACGTGATTCCATAATAATATGATTTTATTTAATTTAAAATTATTAATGCAAAATTACACAATTAATAGTTGCCATTTCTTTTAATTGTTGCTAACAAATCGTTAATTTCAATCGATACAACACCGGGTTTTTCGCAAACAGTACCAGATGCAAAATTAGCAATGGAGGCGGCTTCAATCACGTTGGCGCCACCGATAATTGCTGCAGTGTATGAAGCAATTGCTGTATCGCCTGCACCTGAAACATCGGATACTTGCCTTGCTCGTGTCGGCACAGAAAAAATATTGCCATCTTCTTGGAAAAGCATCATTCCTTCACTTCCGAGGGTAATCAATAAATTTTTGCATTGCAAACTTTCAAGTAATATTAGACCTGCTTGCTTGACATTTTCTTTTGTATCAATTTTTTTTCCAAGAGCTTGAGAGGCTTCTTTTTTATTTGGTTTGAATAAATCAACACCTTTGTAATAAAAGAAGTTATCTTGCTTTGGGTCAACAGTAACTAAAATATTTTTCTCTTTGGCAAAAGCTATAATATTTTCGATGAATTCTTTAGAAAGAACACCTTTATCATAATCTTCGAAAATAATAGCTTGCAAATTGTTAATAGATTTCAAAAAATTTTCAAAAAAAGTTTGAGCATCAGTACCAATTTTGGCACGAGTTTCTTTATCTATTCGAGCAACGTGTTGATTATTAGCAATAATTCTTGTTTTTACGGTAGTGGAACGGGATTTATCAATAAAAAGTCCATCACTATTTAATCCCGAATTTTTTGCTAAAGTTATAAATTCTTGTGCGGCAAAATCGTTACCTAAGACACCGAGCAAAATTGGTTGCAGTCCGAGAGATTTCAAATTGCTTGCGACATTAGCTGCACCGCCAAGATGGTAAGTTTCTTCGTTTAATTCGACCACGGGAACAGGAGCTTCGGGGCTAATTCTGTTGACATTACCCCAATAAAATCTATCGAGCATAACATCGCCAATAACAGCAACTTTGGCATTTTCTGCTTTAGAAAGAATTTCCGTAACTCTATCAATATTAAGCGATAGCATTGTTACACCTTAGTTTCAGCGACGATTTGTTCGATAATTTTATTTGTGTTCATATTTTCAGCTTCGGCATTGAAATTAGTAACAATTCTATGACGCATAACAGGTACGGCAACTGCTTTGATATCTTCGATGTCAGGAGTATATTTACCGAGCAAAGCAGCACGAGATTTAGCACCTAAAATTAAATATTGAGATGCTCTTGGACCTGCACCATAACTAATGAAATCTTTAACAAATTTTAAAGTAGTTGTTTCTGGGCGACTTGCTCTAACGAGGCTCACGGCATATTTTATGACATTATCAGCAATCGGGATTCTACGAACTAAATTTTGGAACTCGATTATTTGCTCTGCATTTAAAACTTTTTCCACAGATGGAACAAACTCAGTTGTTGTGCTACGAACAATTTCGATTTCTTCTTGCAACGAAGGATAATCGAGCCAAATATTAAACATAAATCTATCTAATTGAGCTTCGGGCAAAGGATAAGTTCCTTCTTGCTCAATTGGGTTTTGAGTAGAAAGTACAAAGAAAGGTTGTTCAAGTTTGTATGTATTTCCTGCTGCAGTAACTTCTTTTTCTTCCATAGCTTGCAACAAGGATGATTGAGTTTTTGGTGGAGTACGGTTAATTTCATCTGCTAATATAATATTGGCAAAGATTGGTCCTTTGATGAATTTGAAATGTTTTTCTTTGGTCGAAATATTTTCTTCGATAACTTCGGTTCCAGTAATATCGCCAGGCATCAAATCAGGAGTGAATTGAATTCTGCTGAATTTTAAATCTAATGCTTGCGAAAGTGTTCTAATCAGCAAAGTTTTCGCAAGTCCAGGTACACCAATTAAAAGCACGTGACCTTTTGCGAAAATAGAAATTAACAATTGTTCAATAATTTCATCTTGACCAATTATCACTTTGCTAATTTCTTTTCTAATTGTTTTTATAGATTCGGATAACTCTTTTAATCCTTGAACGTCATCGACTATTTTACTCATTGTTTATTCTTTTTTTCATAAAAATTATTTGACGTTAATAAAAGTAAAAAATTTGAGATAATTTATAAATTAAATAAAAATTATAAATTTAACATAGGTTAAGCACGTGTTGTGTTAAAAAATGGAGGTAAAATATTAAACTAAATTGTAAATAATTTGTTTTTTTGTATCGAGTTTTTGTTGTTTAGCGTATGTTTCTTCGACCTTCGATTGATAATAATTTTGCTCATCGTCATTGATTTTCAGCGACGGATAAGGATTTATTGGCTTATTAGGAGGAGAATATTTAGTTTGTTCGGGGTTTGATTGAGTTTCGTTTGGATTTTTCTGTTGTATATTTACATTAGAATTTTTAGTTGGAGTACTGACAATATTTTTAGACATTTCAATTGCGGCATTCATTTCTATATTGCGAGCAGTCGATGCCACCGCTTTATCTTGAGGCGAAGGGTCAGCAGGTGCTAATGCTGCAGCAACAACACGTTCCATCTTTTGAATTGTTTCTTGTGGTTTTCCCGGTACGGGGCTAATGTCTATTTTAACTTCACCAGCGACAGCATATAGTTTGCCATCAGGACCTGTAGTATATTCAAACGAAGCACCACCACGCACTAAACCTGCACCAGCGGCTAAATGTGCTTGCTCATGTGCTTTTACTTTTTGGTCTATTTTTTGTAATTCTTGAATCTGTTTTTCTTCGGAGGCTGATAATTTATTTGTTGAAAATTGTGGTTTTGCATTACCTTTTCCAATATATTTGGAATACGGAGTATAACCATTAATATTTGAAATGGTTGTTCCCACAACTCAACTCACTTATGTGGTAAATATTTATCCAAATTTACAAAATTTAGATTAAATAACGATAAATTTTTTTAAATATTATTAAAAATATTAAAGAATTAGTAAATACAGTGAAGGTAAGTATTTATCTGCTCCATCCTATACCCAAAGGTGAACCAATAATAGCACCAATAATAGAATCATAACCACCAAAATCCATATTTCGATAATATGCAAAAGCAATAATTGAATGGTTGGAATAAACAGTATTTCCTTCGAAATAATCAAAAGAAATATTTTCGAATTTTTTGGTATCGATATTCAATTTGCCAGTTCCGTATAAGTAATCGTGCCTTGCACGTCGCACCCATTGTTTTAAGCGGTAAAGTCTGCTTTTTTCATCCCAATTCATCAACCAGCGAATATCGGGATTCCAATTATTAAATGAACCGGAAACGAAAACATCTTCGTTGGACTTCAACTCTGCGGGGTCTAAAATAAATTCGAGGTAAACATAATTATCCTCGCTTGCAGAAATTTGGGAGGTAATCATCGCCCCATCATTGTCGTCGTACAAATAATTGCCATTGCGGACATAATCAGAGAAAGGCATTCGTACGGCATAATTTCCTGTTGGATATTCAGCTGGATTTTCCATATAAAGCGTGCGATAAACATTTTCGGCGGGTAATTCATTCAAAAAGAATCTTTTTTCGTAACTTGAAAAACCAATAACAGAGGTTGGAAAAGTATATTTATAAAGTTGATTTTGATTGCCCCTGAAAGCGTCTTCATTTATTTTATAAGGCTCTGAGTAACGATTGTTGCGGTAAATTACAACATTTTTCAATTGAGAATTAAATAAATTGGAAGGTGCGGATAAGCGAACTTCAATATTATATGCTGAATTTGATACTTGAAATTGGCTTTTGTAAAAGCTTGAATTAAAATATAGCTGCATTTCAGCCAAAGGTTCAATTACAAAAAATTTTGCTTCAGCAATGGGCTTGTCGTCGTTATAATATTCGAATATTTTAATTTTATAATTGCCTGAATATTTAAATTGAACTTGTGCGTTTGGGAATTTAAGTTTTGCTCGTTGGGAATAAAAGCTTGAACTATAAGGTGCGGATTCCCAAGAAAAATCACTTGTACGCATAAATCCCGAATTATTAATGAAGTTGTTGTCGTCTTCATTCCAATCAATATCACAATGGACAAATGTTGCATAAAAACTTGGTGAAACATCCGCATAAATATCAATTTCGAAAGTCAATTGCTTTGAACCAACATTTGATTGGACAGAATTTGGCTTGTTTAATAATAAAACAGGAGGCAATCTTTCGTTATCATCTCCATAGATTCGATAAAATCTAACTTCTGTCGGCGATTTTATAGGTTTATCATCAGAAATTAATCTAACAAAGGAGAAAATGAAAATAAAGGTTACTGCAAAAAAGTAACTGCTTGATTTAAATGTAATTAAGAAACAATTCTTATTATGAATTTTCAAATTATTAATCAAAATCCAAATCCCATAGTAACGCCATAAACTACATAAGTATTAGACGAAATAATATCCAAAGCAACGTTTGGAGTTAAAGAAAAATTATTAAAAGTAAATTTATAGCCCGTTCCTAATCGAATAAAAAATTTGGTTGTTGACTCTTTCAAATTTTCTTCTGGTGGGACAACGGCTTCTTCTTTTTCAAACACAATTGTTGGAGCAATATATAATTTAAAATGGCTCATTTCAACCCCAAGGGGAACACCAACCAAAAATTCGCTGTGGTCACCGGAAACATATTCGCCCGATAAGCCTACATAGACTAAAGGAGTTTCACCAAAATAGTGTTCGTATTCGATTGCCGCTGTGAATGCACTCCAACTGCCAACACCTGTGAAAGAAGTTCCTCCTAAAAATAGACCTAATTCATTGCTATGTTCTGTCTCGGTTGTTCCTTCTGGTGCAGAATTTTCTTCATCTTGCGACAAGGCGGGAATAAATGCTAAGTTTAAAACAAAAAGGAAATAAAATAAATATTTCATAGAAAAATCCTTCTTTAATTTGTACAAAAATAATTATTGATATCAAATTTAAAAAAATTATTTATCGTGGAATATAAATTACAAAAAAAATAACTTTTACTAATAAAATAAGATTTCGGAGAGTGATTATGGTAACTACAAAAACTATAAAAATTGATGGGTTAAGATTTGATGTCCATTTGCACGAAAATTTGCAATCGAAGCCCATTGCTATCTTTTTTCATGGGTTTAAATCATTCCGTAATTGGGGATTTATTCCGTATATTTGCAGAGAAATAGCGAATGATAACGTTATAACAATAAATTTGGATTTTTCATTGAATGGAATTGTATCCGAAAATCCTGTGATTTTCGATATTGAGAAATTTGCAAGAAATACAATCACCCAAGAACTTGATGATGCAAGAAAATTAATTAATATTTTAAATAATTCAAAAAATACTCCGCAATTAAAGGAATTGCTTAAAGATTGGAATGGCGAAATAATATTGATGGGGCATTCCAGAGGTGGCGGAATATCTATGCTTTTAGCAGATGAAATAAAAACAATTAAATTAATTTTGCTCGGGACAATTTCAACGTTTGATAGATATACCAAGAGATTAAAACAGGAGTGGTTATCTAAAGGTTATCTGGAATTTAATGATATAATGAGCAAGCAATTGCTTAGAATGAATTCGACATATTTGATTGATTTAGAAGAGAATAAAGAGAAATTTGATTTATATCAAATTGCCCACCATTTGGAAATCCCAGTTCTTTTTATTCATGGTGAAAATGATATTTCGGAACGTGCAGAAAAAGCAAAAGAAATTTATAAAATAATACAAAATAATCAAAAAAGTAATTGTAATTTTGTATTATTACAAAAAGCAAATCATTTATTTAATGTAATACATCCTTTTGAAAACACGAATTTATTTTTAGAGGAAGCATTAAATAATATTAAAAATTTCTTAAAAAATGAATAAATATAAGTTGTTGATAGTATTTGTTTTAGCATTGCAATCTTGTCAATTAATTGTACTTTCGCCCGATAAAACTATCAAAAACAAATTTATAGCAAACCAAAACTCTGCTGAAGGAGTTTTTAATCTATTTTTATTGCAACTTGACAGTAATGATGTATATGCAGCGGCATTTTTACGGACTGATTCCACGGGACAAAAACGTTTGCCAATTTGGCAATATGAATCAATATTCGAACTTTCCAGATTGCAAAGACAAATCAATAATTTACCTATTACAAGAATTAAATTTGACACTTTGAATCGCAATTCAATTTTGCTTTATGTAGAATTTGATTATTTGCGAGAAGTCGAATTTTTAGCGAGTAAAATTGATTCTACTTGGTATATTTCTAATAAAAAGAGCTGGAAAAACTCATTATACTAATCCATTGACCAATTATTCAATATTAATTTAGTTAATAATCACAAAAAATTTGTAATTTATTGTAACTTTTTCTTAATTTTGTTGTCTTAATTTAATGACTACAATAATTATAAGGTGTTATTATGAAGAAATTTTACATAATAATTTCTATGCTTATATTAACAAGCATAAGCACAGCTTTATCATTGGATTTAAGTGGCATAACTTTGCCAAAAAATCCATTAATTGCCCCCGAAGGTAAAAACAGAGAGCTTCCTGAATTGCAAGGGACGCAACCACTATATATAATTTTTGATAATTTTGAAGCAGAAACACAGTTCAATGACGGAACGAATAATGGCAAAATTATCGGTAATTTAGTTGCTTTGATGTATGCTGATTCTTTATATAATAGATGGCCTACTCCTGATTATAATTATATGAGTTATACAGTCAGAGCCTCGTTTTCTGATGCAACTTTTTCAAAATATAATATTACAGATTTCGATGTGGCTATATTCCCATTGGGCGATTATCCATTAAATGTTGCTACAACGGGTGGCATCAAAGTCATTGATAAAATCAAAGAAATGCTCGATGCCGGAAAACGAGTTATGGTAATTGGACGAAGAATAATGCTTTGGGCTTTTTATCAAGATTCACAATTTTCGCAAGGTAAAGACCCAGTTGTAATAGATTTTTTGACAAATACATTAGGAATTGACCCCAATCCTCAATCAGATAATAGTGTTCCAACAGGACCTATATCAACAATTCAAGGTAGTACCTACATTCCTTTCCATATAAATGGTATTGCAGATGACCCTATAGCACGTGGTTATGATTATTATTGCAATGTCGGTTATGGTCGCAATGTTGATCCTGCTTTCCCGTTAATATTTCAATCTATTATCGATGTTTTCCGCTTAAAACCTGATGCAACAGCAATTGGATTTTCTTATATAAATAAATACGGAGACATTTCCGGTGGACCAAATGATGCAAAAAATGTTTCGCCAACGCCAGGAATTTGGGTTGGTTGCCGTGCTGATGTTGGTGATGGAAAAATTGCACTTTGGAGCATAGGAGCAGATGTATGCGCATTGCCTGAAAGTGAATATTATACAATTTCTGAAAAATATGCAATGGATTGGTTTACAAAAGATTTACCAAAACCAGAACCTTGGATTGAATTTGAAACAAGCAAAATTGATTTTGGTGCAACTTTACTTGATGTCGATAAACCGAGAGAATTGCGTTTTCGTAATTTCGGTCGTAAGCCGCTGACAATTAAGAAAATATATTTAAATGGCTGGGTAGATGATGGTATCTTTAAACTCTCAGGTGCGGAACCTGGTGTATTACAACCAAATGAAATTCGAACAGTTACAATCACTTTCCGTCCGGCAGAAGAAATTGATTATGAAGACCAATTGATGTTTGAATCAGATGCGAAAAATGCTCCTTCAGCATCAGTTACTTTGCAAGGTAAAGGTGGAAGTGATATTCCTGTGGGACCAGAAATCACAGTTCCTGACCAACCATTTGTATTTAAGACATTAGATATAGGCAGCTCGCAAATTATGGACTTTTACTTCGAAAGTTCCGGAACTGCAGCCTTAACAGTAAATAAAATCAGCTTTGAACAAAATGACGGCTTAGTTTTCAATTTTCCGAAACCTATGAATTTCCCGATTACTGTTCCTGCAGGACAAAAGTATACTTTCTCGGTGAGATTTGCACCAGCAGATTACGATAAATTATATAAATGCATACTAAAAATAGTCTCTAATGCAAAAGTAAATTCAATTGCATATTTATATGGCGAAGGTCGTTCAATGTCTGCAGCAGAGGGTCCTCAAATTTCTGCTTCTGTTGATACATTGAAGTTTGGTGGCGTGAAACCACTCGGACATTTAATAAAAAATATTGATATTTTAAATACGGGCAAACAAGTTTTGAAACTTCAATCTTTATATTTTTCACAAAATGATGAAGACGTTTTTTCATATCCCTCAGAGTTAGATAACCAATTGCCGATTGAAGTATTGCCAGGTTCATTGTTTACTATTCCAATCACATTCAAACCTTATACTGATGGAGTTGATTACTTTGCAGATTTTGGTATATTTACAAACGCAACAAATCCGGGTGGAGATGACTTCCATATTTACTTCACAGGGACTGGCGATAAAAATGGTGTTTCCGTCAAAGAAGTAACAAATTCAGACGGGACTTTAAAATTGAAAGCATTTCCAAATCCTGCATCTTCCAACTTTACTATTGAAATTAATGCAGCTTCATATTTGAATAATACAACAATCAACATTTACGATTTGAGCGGCAAATTAGTTAAAAAGGTGTTTTCAGGAGCTATTCCAGAAGGTGCAAAGACAATCGAAGTCAATACTGCGTTGAGAACTGGTCAATACTTTATTCAATTACAAAACGGTAATGAATCAATATCTTTACCATTACAAATAGTGAAATAAATAAACTCATATAATCTTTGAATAAAATCAAAAGGGGCTTGAAATAGCCCCTTTATTTTTAGACAAATCTTTAAAAATTAAATATAAAATTATTTTTTTAGAATGATAAATTCAGTTCTTCTATTTAAAGCACGACCTTCATTGGTTGAATTATCTGCAACTGGCAAGGTGTCACCATATCCCTTAGCGATAATTCTTGCCGGGTCAATTCCTTCATTAATTAAAGCATTTCTAACTTCATTAGCACGATTTTGGGAAAGCTTAGTGTTGTAATCCGGTATATTTGTACGATTTTGGGAATCAGTATGACCAGAAATTTCAATTTCAATCGTAGGGAATGCTTTCATTAGTTTTGCAACTCTTTTTATTGCTTTCATTGATTCTGGTTTCAAATTAAATTTATCAGTATCAAAATAAACATTTAAAAGTGTAATATCTCCAATATGAGGCACATTGTTGATAGTAATTGTATCCGATAAAACTTTATTTTCTAAACAATAATTCATTACAAATTTGTATTCACCAAATTCTGGTAAAATAATTTGAGTAGTATAGAAGTACTCGAATCTTTTTAATATATCAGTAAATAATAACTTAAACTCATCTTTTTTGTAAATATGTTTGTAATAACCGCCAGTGTTTTGGGGGAATTGCTGCATAAAACCTTCATTAATTCCATAACCATAATCAATTGCATTAATGATAATTCCATTTTTTCTTGCCTGAGTTATTGCCTCTTGCATTGTTGAATTTGAAGAATTATCCCAACCATCAGTAAAAATGATCAAAACACGTTTATAAGATTTGTCTGCCGACATAAGTTGATTAATACCAGCAATAATTGCATCAGAAATAGCAGTCATTCCACCAAAATCTAATAAACCATTTCTTTTTAAATTATTTAAAGCATAGTCTGATGATTGAGTCAACGGCACTTCTGCGGCGACCCTTTGGTCATATTTAATAATTGAAACTAAATCTTTTGAATTTTTAGATTTTAGAAAATTAATAACAGCATCTTGACAATCATAAGCCCTATCTTCACCCATTGAACCACTATGGTCGAGCACAATTGCAATTGCGAGAGGTGGTCTATCTTTAATATTACTTTCTTTGATTGTTAATTTATCAATCGGAATCTCGCTTTCTTCAGTAAGCAATTTGCCACCACAAAATCGTTTTAAGATAGAATTTGTAGTTGCATTTGATAAGTATGAATTTTTATTTCCAACTAAATGGAAATATACCGTAGCCTTTTCATCATCATTAATTTCATAGCGAGTAATTTCTAAATCAATATCATTTTTATCAATATTATTAATATCTTTGGAATTTTGTATAAAATTTGGACTATAATTACTTGGTGGTGGCAATTCCGGAAGCTCGACTTCCCGATTCATAATTGATGCACAACCAGTTAAAAGAAAAACAGAAAAGAAGGTATAAATAATTAATTTTTTCATATGATTCCTAAATTTTTTTTACAAATTTACAAATATTATGCTAACCTAAATTAATATTTAGGTAATTAATTTTGATAAAAATCTAAATAAACAATTTAGCCATAATAAATTAAAAAATTAGTTGATAAATTAAATATTTACAAAAAATTCGTAATTTTGTAGTTTATATAAAACAGAAGAAATCTAAAGTCAAAGGAATGCGGTCGTGGCGGAATTGGCAGACGCACTAGACTTAGGATCTAGCGGGGCAACTCGTGAGAGTTCGAGTCTCTCCGACCGCACTTTTTCTTAAATTTATAGATTTTTATCTTTATTTATTTCATTGATTGAGGATATTGTGGAAAAAACTATTAATTACTCGACTTCCGGAATTAACACTTTGGAACTTACATTAACAAAAGCGGAAGTAAATGCTCGATTTGACATCGCTTATAATGAATTACAAAAAAATGTTAATATTCAAGGTTTTCGTAAAGGTAAAGTGCCTTTACATATGTTAAAGCAATTATATGGAAAAGCGGTAGAAGCTGAAACGAATGTCGATATTGTTAATGAGTATTTCCCAAAAATTGCTCAGGAAGAAAATTTAATGCTTATTGCTAATCCAATTTTGAAAGATGTGCAAAAAACTGATGACAGTTATAAATATATAATTGAATTCCAAACAGTTCCTCAATTCGAAGTAAAAGACTATAAAGATTTAACTATTTATGAACCTGTTCACGTTGTTACAAGCGAAGAAGTTGATCGAGAAATTGACCAAATTGCATTGGAATTCGCAGAGTACGAAGATGTTAAAAGCGTTGAATCCCATGATTGTTTGGTAAATGTTGGCATTGAACCAGTTCATGATCATGATGAGCACGAGCACGATGAGCACGATCATCATCATCATCACGAACATCAATCAATTTATTTACGTGACGAAAAATATTATATAGATTTCCGTGATGCATTTTTATATAAGAAGGTTGGTGACGAATTTACTTATCATAATCCAGAACGTCCCGATGAACCAGAAATGAAAATTATTATCGAGAGTATTCAAAGAGTTACCCCACCCGCTGTTGATGACGAACTGGCAAAGAAATATTCCAAAGGGCAATTCGAAACTATAGATGATTTAAGAAAAGATTTAGAATTTAAAATTCAAGATTATTGGGACGAAAAAGCACGTCAAGAAATGGAAAATCAAATGATGGATATTATTACCAAAAATAATAGCCATATAGTTGTACCAGAGCCTTTAATTGAAAATGCACTCGATATATTAGTTGATAATTTGAAAAAGCAATACGGATTGAAAAAAGAAAATAAACAATTAGACCCAATTTTAAGAACTAATTATAGAAAGACAGCCGAAAACTTTGCTCGTTGGGATATGATTCGAAATGAAATTATGAAAATTGAAGATATTAAACTCGAAGATTACGATATTGACGATTTTATTGAAACCAACAAACAACATTTGCCAGATGCTACAGTTGAACAATTGAAAGAAATCATCAACGCAAATGAGCAAGTTTTGGATAAAATTAAGTCTAAAAAGCTCTTCGATTTGCTACTTGGATATGCAACTACTGAAGAAATAAGCTTTGATGATTATTACAAGAAACGTCAAATGGAAGCAGAGCAAGAAAATGCACCTAAAATCCAAGCAGAAGAATATGATCCATTAGAAAGTAGTGAATCAGATGAAGATATCCAAGAAGATAATGAAGAAAAAGCAGAATAATTAAGATTTAAGCCTTAAATTAAAAAAAGCAACCTAAAAATATAGGTTGCTTTTTATTTATAGTAAATTTGTTATAATTATAATCTTTCGAAGCGAGCTTGGAAGAAACGCAAATAAGCAGGTTCGTAAACCATTTTCAAGCCCGTTGCTTTTTCACGATGCTTGTACAGTTCCATAACAGAATAAGCAACAACATCCAAATGTGATTGAGTATAAACACGGCGAGGAATAGTGAGTCTAACTAATTCGAGTTTTGGTTTATTTTCTTCGCCTGTGACTTTATTGCGACCAGCAGAAACGATACCACGTTCCATAGCACGAACGCCAGATTCAATATACAAATCTGCAGCTAAAGCTTGAGCGGGATATTGTTCTTGTGGGATGTGTTCATAAATTTTTCTTGCATCAAGAAATACTGCATGACCGCCAACAGGTAAAACGATAGGAATGCCTGCTTCTATAAGTAAATTGCCAAGATATTCGACTTGTTTTACACGGAATTCAATATTTTCTTGCTTTACCATTTCTTCAATACCACGAGACATTGCCTCCAAGTCACGACCGGCGAGACCGCCATATGTATGTAGACCTTCGTAAATTACGACCATATTGCGTAATTCATCAAATAAATCTGCATCATTTACAGCAACAAATCCACCGATATTAGTATAGACGTCTTTTTTACCTGAAACAGTAGCACCATCTGTATAACTACAAAATTCATATAAAATTTCAGCAATAGATTTGTTTTGGTAGCCTTCTTCTCTTTGTTGAATAAAGTAAGCATTTTCAGTAACACGAGTAGCATCCAAAATTACTTTGATACCGTGTTTATGAGCTAAATCACGGACAGCTTTGATATTTGCCATAGAAACAGGTTGACCACCAGCCATATTAACAGTAGCACCAACAGTGATATAAGGTATTTTATTTGCACCAACTTTATCAATTAAAGCTTGAAATTTATTTAAATCAACATTACCTTTAAACGGCAAGGAAACAGAGGGGTCATGAGCTTCATCTATAATCACGTCAACGAAAGTAGCCCCAGCTAATTCTTGATGTTGGCGAGTAGTAGTGAAATACATATTACCGGGTACATAATCACCTTGTTTAATCAAAGCACGAGAAATTAAATGTTCAGCGCCTCGTCCTTGATGAGTTGGTACTAAATATTTGTAACTGTAATATCTTCTGACATTTTCTTCGAGATTATAAAAGTTTTTACTACCAGCATAAGCTTCATCACCGAGCATCATACCAGCCCATTGGTAATCGCTCATTGCATTAGTACCACTATCTGTTAAAATATCAATATAAACATCTTCGGAACGAAGAAGGAAAGTATTATAACCAGCCTCTTTCATTTTTACTTCACGGTATTCTCGTGTAGTCATCTTTAATGGTTCAACGACCTTGATTTTATAAGGTTCAGCCCACGGTTTTCTTGAAAAAGCCATCGATTTACGTCCTTTATTTAATTAAAAAATAAGTAATTTACAAAATTCAAAATTACGAAAAAAAAAGCATATATGTTTATTTAAAATTGACGTACAATTTATATGATGACATTGCATTAGGATTCAAACGGTGCAAATTGATTATTGATATTAAAATATCGACTGGTGAGATTATTTCTATAATATCTTTTGAAAAAGTTATATATTTAGTAAATACTTTTTTAATAATTTCTTAAGTAATTTTGTTCGAAATGTTTTTTTTAATGGATATATTTAATAATGGATAATATAGAATTAACTTTATTCAACAACCAACAAGTTTTATTCAAGAATAAAGATTTACTTGATATTAAAGGGGCAAGTATTTGGGCTTCAAATTATACAGGTAAAAAAGTGACAAGTTCGAATATATCTTATTTAATTCAATATGGTCGCATAAAAAAATATGGCGAAAATGGCAATGTATTTGTATCAGTCAATGACCTAATTAAATATTATAATTCAATTCAAGGGAATAGGGAAATATTGTGGAAGGAGCAATTAGGCGAAGATTTAAATTGGGCTTTATCTTTTGAACAATACAAAGAAGCAGAAACAACAAAGCACGTACATCGCTTACATCCAT
This sequence comes from uncultured Chloroherpeton sp., assembly GCA_964500435.1. Taxonomy (GTDB): domain Bacteria; phylum Bacteroidota; class Ignavibacteria; order Kapaibacteriales; family UBA2268; genus GWF2-33-9. The sequence goes on from CAZCNL010000010.1 coordinate 60,246, forward strand.
ATAAAGGGAAATTTATTCCTCAATTGGTTGAATATTTTTTAGATACGCATAAAGATAAATTTAAAAAAGAGATTTATTTCAAAAAAGGAGATATTGTTCTCGATCCTTTTTGCGGAAGTGGAACTACTCTTGTTCAAGCAAATGAATTGGGATTGCATTCTGTCGGTATTGATATATCAGCATTTAACTCATTAATTAGCAACAGCAAACTTGCAAAATATGATTTAACGGAACTAAAAAAAGAAATAGATAGAATTACTTTAAAATTAAAAGTTTTTTTATCTGATTCCCAAACGTTAGAATTTGATGAAAAGTTGACTCAAGCCTTAAATTCCTTTAATAATAAATACTTTCCTGCACAACAATATAAGTATAAACTAAGACAAGGTGAAATTAATGAACAGCAATACGGAAGTGAAAAAGAAAAAGAATTTATTGCAATTTATGAAAAATTAATCAAACAATTTAATGTATCTCTTAAACAATCTAATACACTAACATTTTTAGATAAATGGTATATTCAACCAGTTAGAAATGAAATCGAATTTGTAAATAATGAAATTAAGAAAATAAATAATATTGAAATACAGAAATTGCTTTCAATAATACTGAGTAGAACTATTCGAAGTTGTCGTGCAACGACACACTCCGATTTAGCCACTTTAAAGGAGCCCGTTATATCCCCATATTATTGCTCTAAACATGGTAAAGTTTGTAAACCACTATTTTCAATTTTAAAATGGTGGCAAACATATAGCAATGATACAATAAAAAGGCTTTCACAATTTGACAAAATAAGAACAGATACATTTCAGTTGTGTATAACAGGAGATAGCCGTGATGTAGATATTATTACTGAAGTTGGAAAAATTAACACTGAATTTGCGAATTTGATCGAAAGGAACAAAATTAAGGGAATTTTTTCCTCACCACCTTATGTCGGGCTTATTGATTATCACGAGCAACATGCTTACGCATATGATTTATTTGGATTTGAAAGAAAGGATGATCTTGAAATCGGACCATTATTTAAAGGACAAGGTAAAGCGGCAAGAGATTCTTATGTTGAGGGTATTTCCAAAGTGTTGTTAAATAGTAAAAAATATTTAATTGATGATTATGATATTTTCTTAGTTGCAAATGACAAATATAACCTATATCCTACCATATCTGAAATTTCAGGTATGAAGATTGTTAACCAATTTAAAAGACCAGTCTTAAATCGTACCGAGAAAGATAAGGGTGCTTATTCAGAAATTATTTTTCATTTAAAGGAAAGGTAATGAGCTTAGACAAAGAAAAAAAGAATTATATATAAGAAACTATTATATCTTGTGTTCATAATAAATTACAACACTACAAACCCGAAAGTAATTATATGCCATTTCATTATAGTTTGCTCGGTAAGGATCGGATGGCTCTGTATTCATTCATTCAATCATTAAATACAACCTTCGGTACTTCAATATTTGAACCAGTTGCCGTTGCTCTCGCTAAGGGTAATTTTAAAAAAATTGAACGGCAACACACTATTGGAAATCAAATAACTAATAAATCCCAAAACGTTATTCAAAAGATAATGAATGATTTGACCACAGGATCTTCTCCTAATAAACAAAAAGAAATCGAAATAATTCGTAGAGCAGCTTCTAAAGGATTAAAGAATAATGTAAAAACAGTTAAAGTAGATTTATTTCTTGAAGCTTTTAGCGGCGAAGTTTTTTTTATTGATCTTAAAACTGCAAAACCAAATATAAGTAATTTCAAAGATTTCAAACGGACTTTACTGGAATGGATTGGAATAGCATTAACAATTAACCCGTTAGCAAAAGTACATTCATTAATTGCTATTCCGTATAATCCTTATGAACCTAAACCTTATGAACGATGGACAATAAAAGGTATGCTTGATGATAAGAAAGAATTATTAGTCGGAAAAGAATTTTGGGATTTCTTAGGTGGAAAAGATTCTTATGATGATTTATTAGATTGCTTTGAAGCTGCGGGAATAAAGCTAAGACCAGAAATAGATAAGTATTTTTCTAAGTATAAGTTATAAGGATTCTTATTACTCATTCATTTCTTTTTCAATTTACTTTTGTTTTAATCGTTAAATAATTATGATTAAAAATGATATTATTTATAATATTTCCGAAATTTTTTTCTCTATTCAAGGCGAAGGTACACGAGTTGGTTTGCCTTGTGTTTTTGTCCGTTTTCAAGGTTGTAATTTGAGGTGTAGTTGGTGCGATACTCCTTATGCTCTGGAATTGAATCAAAAAGAATTTCAGATGACAGCGGACGAAATTATTGAAAAAGTTAAAAGTTATAATTGTAATTTTATTGAATTTACTGGTGGTGAGCCACTTGCTCAGGAAAATTCTTATTTGTTGATTAATTACTTCGCAGAATTAGGTTACACGGTAGCAATCGAAACTAATGGTTATTATTCTTTTGAAAAATTGCATCCAAATGTTATCAAAATAATGGATATTAAATGTCCAGGCTCTAAAATGTCCAAATTTAACAAAATCGAAAATACACAATTTTTAACAAAAAAAGATGAAGTTAAATTTGTGGTTTTGAATAAGGACGATTTTGATTGGGCAGTAAATTTAATTAATCAGCAAAAGTTATTTGAGAAAGTTGATACAATATTAATTTCACCAGTGTTTGGTAAATTAGAATATGTCTCGCTTGCGAATTGGATATTAAGTAGTGGATTACCGCTAAAAATGCAACTTCAAATTCATAAATTTATTTGGCACCCCGAAACAAGAGGCGTTTAATGAAAATTATTTCTTGGAACATAAACGGTTACCGTTCGATAACTGGGCAAAATCCTCGTAAAACTGCTAATGGCAAATCAAACGAGAACATTTTATTTGAGTATATTAAATCCGAAAATCCGGATATTATTTGCTTGCAAGAAACAAAAAGCGAGCCATCTCAAATAAAGCCCGAACTTCAAGCACCACCTGGTTATTATTCATTTTATAATTGGTCAAAAGCAAGAAAAGGTTATAGCGGTGTCGTTACTTTTTCCAAAATCCCCGCCAAAAAGGTCATTGAAAATATTGGCATCGAAAAATTTGATATTGAAGGACGTGTGATTGAAACAGAATTCGATGATTTTACGTTACTCAATATTTATTTTCCAAATGGTGGTGCCGACAACAATCGAGTGGGCTTCAAACTTGAATTTTACGATGCAATTTTTGATTATACTAATAAACTTATTGCTCAAGACCATAAAATAATTATGTGTGGCGATTATAACACTGCACATAAAGAAATTGATTTGGCACGTCCAAAAGAAAATGAAAAGACAACCGGTTTTTTGCCCGAAGAACGGGAAAAACTCGATTGGTTAGTTGAACATAATTGGCTCGACACGTTCAGAGTATTTAACCAAGAGCCAAATAATTACACTTGGTGGGACCAAAAAACAAGAGCAAGAGAACGTAACGTTGGCTGGCGTATTGATTACCATTTCATCACAAGTAATTTAAAAAATAATTTGAAAGATGCTTTCATTCAACCAGAAGTATTTGGTTCAGACCATTGTCCAGTTGGCATTATTTTGGATGTTTAAGTTTTATTAGCTTCAATACCGATTTTAATATCTTGACAAATATATAATAACTATAATTTCTTTTTCTTTAATAAATATTGATAGGTTTGCAAATTTGATTTTGCATAAATATTCATTTTTTCTGCAATATCTTTTGCTTCGTTGACATAGTTATGCTTGTCTTTTTCACGATATTTATAAAGTTCTAACGTGTTATCATCTCGTGCAATTAAGAACCACGTCGAATCAAGCACGCCATATTTATTATCAGCATTAAAATAAATATATGGACGATTCTCTTTAAGCAAATCAATTCCAAGTGTATTATTGTTGTATGATAATTGTAATTGTCCCATAATTGTTGGATAAATATCAATTTGTCCTGCTATATTGTCAAAAGTCTTATAATTTTTAATTAGATTGGGCGAATAAAATAATAGTGGTGTGTGATGATAACTCAAAGACATATCGTACAAATTATCTAAAGCAGCACCATGGTCGGCAACGAACACAAAAATAGTATTTTTAAACCAACTTTGCTTTGATGCCATATCAATAAATTTCTGTAAAGAATAATCAGCATATTCAACGATTTGATTTTTTATACCAGAACTTTTCGGTTGGAAATATTCAGGAATGTAGTAAGGACCATGGTCGCTTGCGGTCATAAATACAGAAAGGAAAGGCTTGTTGTTTTTGCTTAAATTTGTTAAGATGGGAATAGAAAATTGGAACATAAAATCATCGGGTACGCCGAGTGTTGTTGCAATTGCGCTATCTGGATAATCTGATTTAGTAATTACTTTTTCGCAATCGTTTGCTTTTAAAAAACCTTCAACATTATCGAATTGACCGTCATGGGTTGTGAAATATATTGTCGAATAACCATAATGTTTTAATGTTGAAAAAATATTAAACTTATAATGTTGCATTGAGCTTTCATTCATTGGATGTTGCCGAAATAAAGCAGGAAAACCAAATAATGTTGAAAAAATGCCATTCATTGTATGTATGCCAGCTGTATATGCATTTGAAAAATATATTCCACGAGAAGAGATGCTATCAAGAAATGGGGTTAAATTGTATGGGCAACCATTACGTGACATTTTTTCTGCACTCATACTTTCCATAATAATGATTACGACATTATATTTTTTTGCGGCACTTTCTGGATAATCAATTTTTCGTAAAATTGGAAAATTTAAATTTGTCGACTTTATATTTAAATACTTTTGAACATTTTGAATAGCTAAAGAGTCTTCTATTAAATTGATATATTTATTATCTTTGTTAATAGCATCTAAATAACTTCGGATAAATGTAAAGTTTGGATTTAATCCTAATTGATTTAAAAAAGGATTGTTTGAAAAATAAGCTGTGCCGACACGAATTGGAGATTTTTCATCGATTCTACCACGTATGCCTATAATCATTAGAAGTAGAAATATAATTGAAGTTATAATTTGATAAATATTTAATTTGTCAAGTTTTGTGTTCTTAAAGAAAATTGCTTTTGAAACTTTGAAAAATATAAAAATAAGTAATAAATAAGGAATAGCATAGAGCCAATATCTTGGTTCTTGAAAAATCATTTTGAAAACAAATGCAGGTGTGTTAATCCATTCGAACACTGTAATTGAAAGTCTCGAAAAAAATTGATTGAAAAAAGGAACATCGATTGCACAAATTAAAAAGGCAAAAGTAAAAGTAAATGCGGTAAGATAGTAAATTACTTTTAGTATTTGCGAGCTAATTTTTGTGAAATAAGATGCAATTGTTAAAAATAAAAATGGCAGAATCAGCAAATAACCTGAAATTACAATATCAAATCTTAAACCCATTAAAAACGAATATAATAAATCATTTTTTTCTTGGGTAAAATCAACTCGACTTAAATTTGTCAAAAGTAAAATAATTCGGAATATTTCAAATATAATTATTGCAAGCAAATAGGATTTAAAAATAATTTTGGTAGACTCGTTAAAATATCTATTTAATTTATTTTTATGCAATTTTAAAATTATGTTAATTTTTATTAACAAAATTATTAAATAAATTGAGATTAATTATTATTAAAATGAGTGTTTCAATCGCTTTTTTGCAAAACGGCTGTTAGCGATTCGGTGTTTTTTCATTCGTCAATATTTTATAAAAACTCTCAGGTAAAAATATATTTTCAATGTTTTCTTCAATTACATTCTTAAACAAAGGTGCAATTTGTTCAACTGTAAAACCTGCAATACCACAACCAATCTCAGTCACTAAAAATTTTAAGTTAGGTTTTGATTTAGCAAAAGATAAAAATTCATCAACATATGGTTTAATTGTTTCAACGCCACCTTGCATTGTTGGAATGGCATAAGTTTGTCCCTGCAAGCCTACACCTTGTCTCCAAATTGCACCCCATTTTCTTGCCACAGCTGCCGCACCGCCACCGTGTAATCCGTCAAGATTGCTACCGAAAACAAATATTTCGTCTTGTTCTAACTTGTCAATCCATTTTGGTGAAATTCTTTTTATTGAAGAAGGATTTGTTGATTTATTAGAGTTCATATGATTTACGACACTATTAAAAACACCTTGTACTGAAGAAAAAATCTGGTATTCTAAATCTTCTACGTGATATACAAAATAGTTGTCTTGAATTGAGAGATTTATTTTCTTGTTGATAAAAACATAATTACCCATTCCACCATCATAAAAGTCAAAATATAATTCTTCCTTGTCACTAAAATTGTTTTCTCTGTCTAAATGTTTAAACAATACTTCTTCTGCTAAAAGATAAGTCTCCTCGTCATCATAAATGCTTGTCTCATAACAGATCATTTCTGTGCTATTCTTTTGTCTAATATATATTATAATACCACCTGAGTTTCCCATTGCTCCAGGTGGTGTTACTTCAGCATAAATGATTTTATCTATTTCAATACTGTCAAGGATTGATTTTGATAGCTTTTTTGTAATTGGTGTAATCATATTCGTTTATCGTTTTTTGATTTACACAGACCGGTAACGTTGATGGTATGAAAAGTTGCCGATTTCGAAGCAGTTCACTGTCAAGCTACACTGAACTTGAATAGAAGCACAAAACTCCAGGTTTGCAATTAACCCGCCTGACGCAAAACCCGTGTTGGCAGTAGTGGTTTTGTATATGGGCGTTACTCTCCGCTGTCTATGTCGTAAATGTTGTTTGAATGAAAATAAATTGTCTTACCCTCATTTAGTCCTTCGAGTTCAATTGCATCATTTCTTAAAAGTCCTTTAAAAATGTTGTCATTGTGTTCTATAACTTCAACCCACATTCGTTCTACATAATCGTCCTTGTCTCTAAACAACAATTTAACCAAGTCACCGGTCTTTAATTTTCCAATTTGTTCGGTCGCAGGAATTGGGTTATCGTAAACAATTTCAGTTGCTGTCAATGCTACATCTTCAAGTTCAAAACCGTCACGCTTAATATTTGGTAATCTTTTGTCGTTAGGAATTGGCTTATAGATGCTTTTGTAGTGGTCTAAAATCGCCAATTCTTTTTTGTTATATTTTCTTTGCTTGCCAAAGTAATTGTCGTCTTTTTTTTTCTTTCTTAGAAAGTAAATAACAATAAGTCCAACGATTATCAGTGAAATTATTTGTATTGACATTGTCTAAAGTAAAATTTGTATTTTGAACCAAAATGTTGTCAGTTGTCGTGTCGCACGTTTACTGCCAACAACTATTTATACACAAAATTAAAAAAATTGTTAAAATAATAGCATAAAACTTGCTAATTTTTTTATTTTATGACGAATATATGCAGATAACTATTTATGAACACTTTAGAAGATTAAAAAATTATTCCACTCAAGTTTGTTCTTTAAATATTTTAAAAGTGGTGAGTCCCTTTGACACTTTTAATTTTTAATTTATAAAGAATAACAATGAAAATCTTCATTGAGTTTTTAATATGTATCAATTTTCCATAAAAACTTTATTATTTATTATTTAATAAAAAAGCCCTACACAAATCTTTGTGTAGGGTTTGAATAAACAAATAAAATGGGGAATGAAAAAAATTATGCTGTTATAATTTTATTTTTTCATTGGTTCAATTCTATCGATTCCATCTTCTGGACAGCGTTGATGAATTTTCCAAGAGGCAGAAAGTGTGGTAATTGGTACTGCTAAAAGTCTTTCCTTTGCAATTAAAATACCACAAACACGGCAAATACCATAAGTTTTATCTTTTATTCTTTCTAAAGCTTCGTCTAATTTTTTCAAATATTCATTTAATCGCTGGATTTGTGCATATGTTTTTTCTTTTTCAATTGGTTCGGTGCCTTGCTCGCCCATATGCATAGAATAAATCATACTTTCTTCTGCCATATCATAGCTATTGAGGTCTTCTAAACGGTCTTTTAACATCCGTAATTCATCCAATGCTTCACGCTTTGCTTCCAATATTACATTTTCAAACATTTTCAAATCTTCGTCGCTATACCGTGGCATTTTTTTATTTGAAGTATTTTGTTGAACGGGTTCAACTTGGTCTGTTTTGCTTGTTTTAGATTTTGTTGATTTTTTAATTTCAGTAGTAGAAACTACTTGGGTTCCGTTTGTTTCTTCTGTTGTATCGATATTTTTTTCAATATTTTCAATTTCTTGCTCTTTTGAATTTTTTAAATCTGCTTCCAAAGCATCTATAGATTTTTTTACAGCAGGTTTTTGAACGGGAATTTTTGCTGCTTCAATTTCAGGATTTTTTGATTTTTTCTTTCCTGGTGCCTTTTTAATTGCAGATTTTATTTCCTTAGCTGCTTGTGCAACTTCTGGGGGCAATTTCTTTTTCTTTTCTGTTGTTTGCTTTGCCTCTTTTTCAACATCAGGTTTAATTTCGACAACAGGCGTTTCAACTTTTTCAGCAGTTTTTTTATCAGGCTTTACTTTCGTTTCTTTTTTGGTTACTGTTTTAGTTTCAACAACAGGTGTTTCAACTTTTTCAGCAGTTTTTTTATCAGCCTTTACTTTCGTTTCTTTTTTGTCTACTGTTTTGTTTTCAACAACAGGTGTTTCAACTTTTTCGGCAGTTTTCTTATCAGGCTTTACTTTCGTTTCTTTTTTGGTTACTGTTTTGTTTTCAACAACAGGTGTTTCAACTTTTTCAGGAGCTTTTTTATCAGCCTTTACTTTCGTTTCTTTTTTGGCTACTGTTTTGTTTTCAACAACAGGTGTTTCAACTTTTTCAGGAGCTTTTTTATCA
>CAZCNL010000010.1:69155-87111 GCA_964500435.1 uncultured Chloroherpeton sp.
GCCTTTACTTTCGTTTCTTTTTTAGTTAGTGTTTTAGTTTCGACGACAGGAGTTTCAACTTTTTCGGGAGCTTTCTTATCAGCCTTTACTTTCGTTTCTTTTTTAGCTACAGGTTTAGGAGTTGTATTTTCAGTTGGGAGAACTGGGTTTTCAATAGTTTTCGTGCTTTGCAATTCTTTAACTTTCCCCTTACTTTGCTTAGAAATTACTTCTGGCTTGGGTTCTTGGATTACATCTAATTGTTTTTTTGTTTTTGCCATTTTACAACTCCATTTAAGAAAATAATAAAGAACTAATTTAATAAAAATTTATTGATTAATTACAAAAATTTAAATTTTGGAAATAATAATTTTTATTTTTTCCTCTAAAAATTCAATTTCATTGAAATCTAAATCATCATTTGAATATTCGATTTCAATCGCAAGTGTTTCATTTTTAATATATTCACTTTGTGATAAAATCGCTTCCTTTACTGTGTCAGATGCATTAAACTTAATAGAAATTCTATCAGTAACTTCAAAACCGCTGTCTTTTCTGAAATTTTGTATGCGGTTCACAAATTCCCGGGCGACACCTTCATTTATTAACTGAGCATCTAAAGATGTATCTAATGCAATGGTTAAATCGTCTTCACGAGCAACGAGCCATCCTTCGATATCCTCGCTATAAATTTCTAAATCTTCGTCAACGAATTCGAAATTTTCATTATTATAAGATACAGAGATTCTTTTATCTTTTTCAAATGCAATGATTTGCTCATTTGATAATTTCGAAATTGCTTCTGCAGATAATTTCATCAATTTACCAAATTTTTTACCCATTACTTTATAATTCGGTTTTGCTTTGCGCTTGATTACTTCTGAATTGCTTTCATCAATAAATTCAATTCCCTTAATGTTTAATTCTTCCAAAATAATATCTTGGAATTCCATTATATTTCTTCTTTCCTGAGGTGAATCGATTGGTATCATTATTCGCCTGAGTGGTTGACGTACACGTATTTTTGCCTTTTCTCTTAATGAACGTGCAAGGTAAACAATCTTTTGAATTACAGACATTTTATGTTCGAGTTCTAAATCAATTTTGCTTTCATCGACTTGAGGAAAATCTTCTAAATTAATTGAAATTGGGTCGCTTTCTCTGCGTAGTTTTTGATAAAGTTCTTCAGCAATAAAAGGAGCCGCTGATGAAATAAGCAAAACAACATTTTTCAAAACAAAGTATAGTGTTTGGTATGCCATAATTTTTTCTTCATCGTTTTCACCTTTCCAAAAACGACGTCTGTTTCTACGAATGTACCAATTTGATAGTTCATAGATTATAAAATCTTGAATTGCTCTATGAGCTTTTGTCAATTCGTATTCATTCATAAAAGCAGTATAATCTTTAATTAAAGAATATGTGCGAGAAATAATCCATTTATCAATTTTTGGCTTTTTATCGTATGGAATTTCGGGTAAATTCGGGTCAAAATTATCAATATTTGCATAAAGTGCAAAAAATGAGTATGTGTTTGTCAAAGACCGTAAAAAGTCGGAAATAACTGTGCGAGCTAAATCATCAGGATTGAATAAAGTCGGCTTCCAAGGTGGATTATTTACGAATAAATACCAACGAACGGCATCGGCACCGAATTTTTCCATTATCTCAAATGGGTCAATTACGTTTCCTTTGGACTTGGACATTTTAATGCCTTTGCTATCCAATATTAATTCATTTACAACGATATTTTTAAATGCTGGTTTGTCGAACAATGCAGTTGCGATATTATGTAAAGTATAAAACCAACCTCGAGTTTGGTCGACGCCTTCAGCAATAAAATCTGCGGGGAATTGGCTTTCGAAAAGTTCTTTATTTTCGAACGGGTAATGGAATTGAGCAAAAGGCATTGAACCAGAATCAAACCATACATCAATCACTTCGTTTGTTCTTTTGTATGTTTTCCCGTCCTTAATGAAAACTACTTTATCTACGAAAGGTTTATGTAAATCTATTTCGAAATTACTTTCTTTCAATGGAACTCTTGTACCGTCTTCGTATTCATAAAAGCCTTGTTTTAACTCATCAATAGAACCAATTGCAAAAATATCGTTTTTATCTTCGACATTCACCCAGATTGGAAGAGGTGTACCCCAATATCTGTCACGTGACAAAGACCACTCTTTAACTTCTTCGAGCCAATTACCGAATCTACCTTCACCGATTTCTTTAGGTTGCCAATTAATTGTTTTATTAAGTTCAATCATTTTATCTTTATATTCAGGAGATTTGATGAACCAAGATTCTCGAGCGTAATACATTATTGGATTGCCTGTTCGCCAGCAATGAGGGTAACTATGCAAATAATCGAATGTTGCACGATAAATTTTACCAACAGATTTCAAATATTTAATTATATCTTTATCAGCACCTTCTTCGGTTCTATCGTCATAAGTAAATGTTTTAATTGCTCTTCCGGCGAATTCTCCCATATCTTCTGTAAAATGTCCATCAGGTGTTACTGGTTGAATAAATGGAATCTTATATTTTTTAGACATTTGATAATCATCTTCACCGAATGCAGGCGCCAAATGTACGATACCACTACCATCTTCTGTAGACACAAAATCGCCTGCAAGAACTGTTAATGCTTGCGGAAATGCTTCTTTGTCAATTTTGGCAAAAGGTAATATTTGCTCGTATTCCGTGCCAATAAGTTCGCTGCCTTTGAATTTTTGTAATATCTCGTATTCGCCATCTAAAGCAGAAAGGCGAGATTCGGCTAAAATTAAGTAATCAACTAATATTTCACCATCTTTTAAATTACGTGTATTTTTAATTAGCACATAATCAATATTTTCTCCAACTGCTAAAGCAACATTTGCAAGCAAAGTCCAAGGGGTTGTGGTCCATACAACTAAATGTTTACCGATTAATTCTTGAATTTTGGAATTAGTAATTTTCAATTTTAAATAGCAATTTGGGTCCTTGACGTCTTTATATCCGAGAGAAAGCTCGTGAGAACTAAGCGGAGTTGCAATAGTCGGAGATTGTGGAACTACCTTAAAACCACGGTAAATATATCCTTTATCGAAAAATTGTTTAAGTGCCCACCAAACTGATTCGATATAATCATTTGTGCAAGTTATATATGCCGTATTTAAATCGACCCAATAGCCCATTCTTTCGGTCAGATAATTCCAGCCTTTATCCATCTTTATGTTATTAAAGACAAATTCTTTGCATGCGGCATTAAATTTGTCAATACCATAAACTTCGATTTCTCTCTTTTCCTTCAAGCCTAATTGCTTTTCCATTGCAATTTCCACAGGTAAACCATGTGTGTCCCACCCAGCTTGACGTCGGACATAATAACCTTGCAATGTCTTATATCGGCAAACTGTATCTTTGATTGTCCTTGCCATTAAATGGTGCAATCCTGGCTTACCATTTACTGTGGGAGGACCTTCATAAAAACTAAATACTTTATTCTTGTCATTTTTATTTAATGTCTTCTCAAAAATTTGATTGCTTTTCCAAAATTTTAGTATGCTGTGTTCATTTTTGGAATATGTAAAATCATCAGAAAATAACTGGAACTTTTTCAATTTAATCCACAATTTTAATAAACTTACAAAATTATTAAATGTTTAGAAAAAAACGAGCAAATATTAAAATTCTTTTATTAAAAAATGATTTCAAGTTCAAATTTTATTTAATTTTGAATAATAATAAATATCAAAAAATGAATATATTAGTTATTGGTGCATCAAAAAGTGGTAAATCTGCTGCAATTTTAGCAAAAAAATTAGGTCACAATGTATTTGTAAGTGAATTGCAAAATTCAGAAAAATTTGAAGATACAATTCAAGAATTTAACAAATATTCTATTGATTATGAATTTGGGATAAATTCGTTAGCTCATTTAAATGGAATCGATTTAATAATTACTTCACCAGGTGTTCCTCGTGAAGCGGAAATTTTAGTTGAAGCGCATAAACAAGGTATAGAAACTATTTCTGAAATTGAATTTGCGTATAGAAATTGTGATAATCCAATAATTGCAATAACAGGTACAAATGGCAAAACAACCACAACAGCGTTAATTGAATTTATTTTAAAAGTTGGTGGGAAAAAAGCTGTTGCTGCCGGTAATATTGGCTTACCTTTTTCAGATTTAATTGGCAAGCTCGAAAAAGATGAAATAATAGTTTTGGAAATTAGCAGTTACCAACTCGATAGAATTAAATACTTTCATCCGAAAGTTGCTATTATTACTAACATTACACCTGACCACCTCAAATATCACAAAACAATGGAAGATTATGTGGAAACAAAGTGGAAAATTTCTTCTAATCAAAATGAAAATGATTTATTAATTTTGAATTATGACGATTTGATTTTAAGAAATAATCCGATTGTCAAAAGCAAAGTTGAATATTTTTCCGTAGATTCTCAGGCTGGGGGAGCCTTTTTTCGAGATGGGAAAATAATTTTGCTAAATCAACAGCAAAAAGAGGAGGAATTAATGCTTGTTCAACAACTTAGCCTTCCGGGCAAGCACAATTTGTATAATTCTCTTGCTGCAATAATTGCAACAAGAGCATTTGAAATTAGTAATGAAGATATCCGTGATGCTTTATCACGTTTTGAAGGAGTAAATCACCGCTTAGAACCTGTCAGAGTTATTAATGGAATTAAGTTTATTAATGATTCCAAAGCAACAAACGTGAATTCAACTTGGTACGCATTAAGTAGTTTCAAAGCCCCAATTATTTGGATTGCTGGGGGACGTGGCGATAATAATAATTATGACGAACTCGATGAATACGTTGCATCAAACGTCAAAAAAATAATATGCATCGGCGAAGAGGCAGATAATATAGCAAAGCATTTTTGTTCTTTCAAAGAGTGCGTGAAGTTCGATACTTTGGAAGAGGCAGTCTATGATGCTTTTATTTCAGCAAGTGAAAATGATGTGGTTTTATTTTCACCAGCTTGTAAATCGTTCGATATGTTTTCGAATTTCGAACATAGAGGTGATGTTTTCAAAGATATAGTCAACAAACTTGTTTCATAAAACAATTTTCCAAAGGAATTGTCTGAAGAAATAAATTTTGAAGCACGAAAAAACACATATTGATTGGTGGATATTCATCAGTGTCATTACATTGATGTTGTTTAGTATTGCTTTTGTTTATTCTGCGGGCAGTTATTTCGCTTTGATAAAAGGGTCAAATCCCGAGAAATTGCTATTAAGCCATACGGCTCGTGTTTTTCTTGCAATTGCATTAATGTTTATAACTGCAAGAATTGACTATCATCGTTGGAGTAAAGTATCATTTTATTTTATGCTTTTGTCATTAATAGGTTTAGTGGTGGTATTAATCGTAGGTACTGATGCAGGTGGCGCAAGACGTTGGATAAATTTAGGTATAATACCTTTTCAACCATCAGAACTTGCAAAATTTTCTGTGATATTACATTTCGGAACTTTAATAACAAGGAAAAAAGAACAAATTAAAGATTTGAAATATGGTTATTTGCCTTTTATTCTTTGGCTTATGCTTATTGGTATGTTGATTGGCTTAGAACCAAATTTTTCGATGTTAATATTAATATTTTTAATTGGCTTAGTAATTCTATACTTAGGAAATGCCCGAATAAAGCATTTAATCACAACCATTGCCATAGCCTTTATCGGTGGTGGAATTTATGCTATATCTTCAACTTATCGACTTAATCGCATTTTATTTTATTTAGGCTTGCTCGAAGGAAACGCCAAAGAACGATTATCTTTCCAAGTTGAAAATTCATTAATCGCACTTGGTAGCGGTGGATTATTTGGATTAGGTCCTGGACAAAGTCGCCAAAATTTATTGCTTTCCGAACCATACAATGATTTTTTATTTTCGATAATTGGCGAAGAATATGGATTAATCGGGCTGATTATGATAATTTTACTTTTTATTTTATTTTTATGGCGTTGTGTTTATGTTGCAAAGCGAGCTCCTGACCAATTAGGTTATTTATACGTGATGGGTATTACTTTTTCGATACTAATTTTTTTCATTATTAATGCATTGGTAAATACTGCATTAATTCCTACAACTGGTGTCCCTTTGCCATTTTTAAGTTATGGGGGAACTGCTATTATCTTCAATTCAATTTTGGTGGGTATAATTTTAAATATTTCTACTCAAATTAAAAATAAAACAACAGAAGAAAAAAATTAATAGTTATTCAATATTTATATTATTTATAAATTCAATAAAATCAATAATTTTTCAAGAAGTCTTCTTTCCATTCCTTAAAGTTACCGTCGGCAATTTTCTCACGTGCCGTTTTGACAAGCCAAAGATAAAAAGCGATATTATGTTGAGAAGCAATTTGCAAAGCTAAAATCTCTTGACTTAAAAATAAATGACGCAAGTAACCTAATGTAAATGAACGGCTTGCATAAGAATTTATATTTTCATCAATTAATTTATCAGAATATTTATATTTTAAGTTACGCACATTAATTTTGCCATAAGTTGTGAAAAGTTGAGCATTGCGAGCATTACGTGTGGGAATAACACAATCGAACATATCAACACCCATTTCGATTGCGTTTAAAATATCTTCGGGCATACCGACTCCCATTAAATAGCGAGGTTTGTCTTTTGGCAAATAATTAGTTGAAATTTCGACGATTTCATTCATCATTTCTTTTGGCTCACCAACAGATAAGCCACCAATAGCATACCCATCGAACCCAATTTCCACCATTCTTTCAATATATTGTTTTCTATATTCGGGATATACACCACCTTGCCCAATGCCGAATTGGAATTGTTTGTAACCCCATTTTTCTGTTGTTGAAAGGAAATATTCTCTTGCACGTTTTGCCCAATTCAGCGAGAGTTCAATAGATTTTGAAATATATTGTGGCGATGAAGGAAATGGAGCACATTCGTCAAGCACCATCATAATATCGGAACCAATTGTCCTTTGAATTTCTACAACATTTTCAGGAGAAAAAAAGTGAGTGCTGCCATCAATATGAGATTTGAACTTTACACCTTCTTCCGATAGTTTGCGAAGCGCACTTAAAGAAAAAACTTGATAACCACCGCTGTCAGTTAAAATAGGTCTATCCCAATTCATAAAGTTATGCAGTCCACCGAAATGATTTAAAACTTCCATACCAGGTCGCAAATATAAATGATAAGTATTACCAAGTATGATTTTTGCATCCATTTCGACTAATTCCCTTTGCTCGACTGCTTTGACCGTGCCTTGAGTTCCAACAGGCATAAAAATCGGTGTGGGAATTATGCCATGAGAAGTATGGAGTTCGCCTAACCTTGCGTTTGTCTTCGTGTCCTCTTTGATTAATTTGAAAAAAAATTGTTCTGCCACAGTGTTTTTGTAAATTTTAATGATGAAATATTATTTTAGAAATATATGTAACAAGGAAATATCATCTTTAAGGTATCCATCTCTACTTACTGAATACAAATAAGTCAACATTTCTTCGAAGTCATTTGAATATAAGTAATTAGAAATAAAATAATTACGTAATTTTTCTTCATTCCAAATATTTAAATCAAACGTATGCGGGTCGATAATTCCATCAGAATAAATTAATAAATTTGAATTATGTGGTATTTCAATTTCCTCATAAGTAAATTTTGCGTTATCTTTTGTACCTATCAATATATTTTGGGAATTCAACTCCAATAATTGTTTGTCTTTGGTAATTAGAAAGGAAGGAGGATGCCCTGCTCCGGCAAAACGTAATTTTCTTGTTTCTTTATTCCAAACAGCATAAAACAAAGTAAAGAATAGATAATTATGTTTTTGGATGGGATAAGCTTTGTTTAATTCTAAAAAAACTGCCGCTGGGTCGGTGAAATCTTTAACGGGCAAAGTTCTGAATCTTAGCATATTCAATACGCTAACAGATTGCAATGCCGAGGCAACACCGTGACCTGATACATCTAAAAAATATATTATAAAATTATTTTCATCTAACCAATGATAACCAAAAGAATCGCCACCCAGACTTTGTGATGGCACAAAAAGCCAGTTTGTTCTTAAATCTTTTGTGCTAATTTTATTTGGAAGCAAGGATTGAACATACTCTGCCGCACTTGAAATTTCTTTACTCAATATTCTGTAATATCTTTCGTAATTTTCTTTTGATTCTAAAAGTTTATTGTTGATTTCAGTTATTTCATCAATTTTTTTAAAAAGCATTTCCTTAGTTATTTTCAAGTCTATATGAGTCTTTATTCTTGCAATAAGTTCCTTGCTATTAAAAGGTTTCGTTAAGAAATCAACGGCGCCAGCATCAAAACCCTGCAATATTAATTCTTCGTCTTGGCTTGTTGTAATGAAAACAACTGGAATATCTTTAGTTAACTTGTTATTCTTTATACGGGAACAAAGTTTTAAACCAATTTCATAAACAGAAGAAATGTCGAGCAAAACTAAATCAGGATTTTGTGATTTAATCTCCTCCATCGTTGAATTATAATCATTCATCCGTAAAACATCATAACCCTTTTCCTTTAAAAGAGTGTGAATTTTCGAATTGTCTTCGTTAAACGAATCAACAATTATAATTTTTGGGCGATATCCATTAATCAGACGATGCATTTTTAAAATGTATTTCTTCTATTTATTTTAAATTATTTCGTTAATTATTTTAAAATGAACTTATTAATTTTTTTCAAAATTAATGTAAAAATTTGAATTGAAAGCAAAATACCAAAGAAGTCGGCAAGAAAATCATAAAAGCTTGCTGTACGATTTGGCACAAAACTTTGGTGGAATTCATCCGAAGCCGCATAAATAACGGCAATGAGCATTGCAATTATATATGTTTTTTTGTCGACAATTTTATATTTAATAAGTGCGAAAACAAAAAAATGAGTTGATAATCCATAAATTAAATATACAAAAAAATGGACAATTTTATCATAGCGTAAAATATCTTCGGGGACAAATTCGATTTTGGGCAAACTTGACAAGTAAAAAATTATCGCAGAAGCTATTATCCATTGAATAATAAATAATATTTTCAAAGATTCTTTCATTTCGCACTTTTAAGTTTATGTAAAATATAATCAAGTTCGGAAATGAGCATTGAAGAAGTTAGAGTTTCCTCGGAATATTTGTATGCAAGCGAATCGCCTGCTTTAGAATGTAAAAAAGAACCTAACGAAGCGGCTTCAATGGTATTCAAACCTTGTGCAATTAAACTTGATATAATACCAGTGAGTACATCACCTGATCCGGCAGTAGCCATACCCGGATTGCCGCCAATATTCCAATAAGAAAATTCGCCATCAGTGATTATGCTTGGGACGTGCTTCAATAAAATTGTGCAATGTAATTTTTCTGCCCACTCCAAAGCATAACGGTTTGCATATTTGCTTATATCATCTCGATTTAAATTAGTTAAATTAGCAAACTCACCTAAATGAGGAGTAAGCAAAATATTTTTCCTTAAAATTTTGGTATTATTTAATGCTTTGAAAGCATCCGCATCGAGTACAAGTGGAATATCCTTTGGAAGTTCGTTGATTAATTCAGAAATTAAACGAATTACACCTTCTGTTCGACCAATGCCAGGACCAATAGCAAGGACACTTGATTTATTCGCCATTTCGAGAATTTGTTCTTTTGATGAATAATCAATGTAACCATTTTCATCTTGCGGCAATTCCATAGGAATTATTTCAGGCAGCAACATCGGATGAAATTTAGGAGCAAGTAAATAAACTAACCCAGCACCCATTTTTATTGCGGCATTAGCTGCTAAAGTTGCCGCACCGGGCATATTTTTCGAACCTGCAATTATTGTCACTCGTCCATAATCAAATTTTGAAGATATCTTTGCCCTCGAAGGAAGCAATGCAACCACGTCATTATCTTCCAGAAAAGCTATTTTAGAATTATTTGCGACGATTTTATCCGGAGCACCTAAATACCCTATTTTAATTTCACCACAAATCGATAATCCATCATTTAGTAGCATACCTGTTTTAATTGCAAACATAGTTACTGTTAAATCTGCTGCGAATGTGTCCGGATGCATAAAACCTGTTAATGAGTTCAATCCTGTCGGAACATCTATTGCTATTTTGATTGCTGTCTTTTTATTTACTTTTTGCAAAATATTTACAACCAATCCTCGCAAATTCTCGTTTCCGCCAACTCCAATCAACGCATCAATAATAACATCAGCACTAAAATCATAAGAGTTTACATCACTTTCTGTTTCCAATCGAAGGATAGGAATTTGCATTTTTGTCAAAATCATAAAATTCCGTTTTGTTTCATAAGACATTTTGCTTTCGTCGCCAATCCAGACAACACGCACACTGTAATTGCGAGATAAATGTCGTGCAGCAGCGAAACCATCGCCACCATTATTACCTGACCCACACAAAAGCAATATTTCCGGATTTGTGATTTCTTCCTTTTTGATTAATTCTGTTGTATATTCAGCAACCGAACGGGCAGCATTTTCCATTAAAATCTCGCCCGGAATTTTATATTTATTTATTGCAATCGAATCTGATTGTCGAACTTCTTCTGGTGTTAAAATAAATTGCATTTTTTACCTGAATTTTTTTCAAATTTAAGAAAGAAAAAATGAATAAACACCATTAAAGGATTTTTAGAAATTATGAAAATAATTCAACTTTTTTCGAAATTTTTCGTATTTTGCATTATGATTAGTGTTGATAAGTTTACAAATTATTTCAGAGATAAGAAAACTAATTTATATATTGTCGTAGGTTTATTAGTTGCAAAATTATTTGGCGACCTTATTTTAGCTTATAGTTTTGGCACAATTAGCTATGATGCAAATTTGCTATGGAAATTCGTAACAACAATTTTAATATTCTTTTTCGGCTACTTATATATTAAAGAAATAATTAAGCCAAAAATTCAATCCTACGATTCTTCATTTACGTATTCATATTTAAAAGATTTACTATATCTGACTTTTTTACTTGTTTTGAATTTAATACTCGGTATATTTATAGATTCATTCAGAGATTGGGCTAATCATTCGAAAACATATTATTCGGCAATTGCGCAACTCTTCGGATGGTTTTATCTTCTTTATTCCTATTATTCAATTACTTTATTTACAAATTGGATAAATAATCGAAAAAATCAACGAACAAAAACATTTTACAAAATTTTCAACTTTACATTTATTGCAATCAGCGTAGTTGTATTTATAATTCAACCGCTGGATTATTTGGATATCACATTTTTGACTGATTTAGGAAATGTAATTTTAGTATTAGCTTTTATTGTTACAGCAATATACTCTTTCATTTTACCTTACGATAATAACTTTATCAAATTATTGAACAATTCTGAACGGCGACAACTTTTTTGGTATTCATTTGCAATTGTAATAATTGGAGTTATTACGATTTTCACAACATTAAATTCGGATACAGGAATATATTACTCTTTAAATATTATTTATCCAAAACTTGAATTATTCTTTCTTTTTTCTGTAATAATACTAACATTTTACCAATCAAGAATCTTTTTTGCATTTCGCAGGAGCAAAAATAAAGTTGAATTCCGTCAAAAATTCGATAGCATTGCAACATTGACAGAATTTAATAAATACATTTTAAATTCAAACACTACGAACAGGTCGGAACTACTCGAAGTATTTATGCAATCTTTAATTAAAGTAATTGAAAGCGATTTTGCGTGGGCAGAAGATTATGATGACGAAAATGTTTGTTGTTACAGAACTATTTATAATACGAACAGCGCATTTTTGGAAAATTTTAATAAACTGCCAAGTTTTCGTGAACGTGTCTTAAATATGACAAGTGTAACAACAATTGGCACTTTACTGGAATTTACTCCGAGATTGCAAAATATATTTTTCGAAGGAACTCTTTCGATTATTCCAATTTACGAACGAGAAAAACGAGTTGGTACAATTTTCATAGGACGAAGAAAAGCTTATTCATTCAGTTTTGACGAAATTCAAATACTTAATACATTTGCAGTAAATTATGCTGTGGCAATTGAAAATTCGTTATTGATGCAAGAATCGTTGGAACGAAAAAGATATTTATTTGAATTACAATTAGCCCAAAGTATCCAAAGAAAAATCATACCGCAAAATATACCGCAAATAGGCAATTATTCGGTTGCAGGAATTAGCATCCCTGCTAATGAACTCGGTGGAGATTATTATGATATTGTTTATTTAAGCAACAATCAACCAACATTATTAATTGCAGACGTTTCCGGCAAAGGTGTTTCCGCTGCTCTTTATATGTCGCAACTTAAAGGTGTTATTATGTCAATTAGTTCAAATTCGAAAAGCCCGAAGGAGCTTTTAATTAACTTGAATTCTATTTTACATAAAAATACAGAAAAACAAATCTTTGTAACTTTGGCAGCTATTTCTATCGAAAATGACAACGGGTTGATTAAATATGTACGTGCGGGGCATTCTCCAATTTTATATAAAAATAATACTTCTGTAATCGAAAAAGCACCCAAAGGAATTGCTCTTGGAATTACCAATTCCGTTCTTTTCGATAAAAATTTGGAAGAAATAGAAATACAACTTGAGCCAAATGATATCATATTTGCATTTACAGATGGATTAGATGAATTACGTAATAACAAAAATGAAGAATTTGGTATAGAAAATATCAAACAAATAATTTTAACACAAGAACCAAAAGAGGCACAAGATTTGATAAATGAAACATTAAAAAGAATTAAATCGTATATGAATGGAGCAAGCCAATATGACGATTTAACATTATTAACTTTAATTTATAAAGGTAAAGAGTAAACAATATGGAAACAGTTTCAAAATTTGAGATACAAAAATCTATAGAAAACAATGTGGCCATCTTTAGCATAATCGGATATTTAGATGCCCATACAGCTCCAGATTTGGAACTTGCCATAAGAGAAGTAATTGCTAATGGATTAAAAGTCATCATTATTGATTTTGCTAAATTGGAATATATCAGCAGTGCAGGTTTTGGAGTTTTTATGGAATTTATTGAAGAATTGAGAGAAGATAATGGAGATATTATTATGACTGGAATGTCGCAGAAGATTCGCCATTTATTCGAACTTTTAGGCTTTGATTTATTATTTAAAATTTATATTGATAAAACAGAATATTTTCAACAAATTGATTAAAATGAAAATTGCAACAACGCCAAATATTGAAAATTTTACGATGAATGCTGATACAAACGAGCTTTCAAAATTACGAGTATTTATTAATAATTTCTGTGAAAAAAATAATATACCACAAGATATTTCTTTTAATATTCAATTAGTTGCTGATGAAATTTGCACTAATATAATTAAACATTCCTATAAATCAGATGCAACAAAAAAAATATGGATAGAACTTACTTTTGATAATAATTTATTAAAAGTTAAAATATCCGACGAGGGCAAACCTTTTAATTTAATTGAATATAATTCCCAAAAATTAGATGATTATCTTTCACATCCTCATAAAGGGGGGCTGGGAATACCGTTGGTAAAAATGCTTTCTAATAAAATAAAATACATTCCTCAATCTTCTACACAAAATAAAAATTCATTAGAAATTGAATTTTTCCTTATTTAAACTTTATTTCATATTTTTGTTTAAAATAAAACTGACAGAATGAAAGGATTAGTAATATCTATTAGCGTTGTCTTAGGTGTAATTTTGGGGATGTATCCCTCGTTAACAAAAGCAAAACCAAAATGGTGGAAAGTTATTGTTGTTGTTTTATTTGCAATTAACTTAATTATCATTTTATCTCCAGTTCTTGTTACAGACTTAAATTACGTCAATTTCTTAGCGGAAGCGAAAAGTAATGAAGAATTAGTAATTAATCCAAACGATGGACAAATAAAATTTAATTCGTCCAAAGATACATTAACACTTGCACCTTTGGAATATCCCTTAGTTGGCGCAACACCCTTGGATAATATTAATGGGAAATTATTAAAAATCCGATTTAATCCACAAAAAGCACAATACGACATTATAGATATAGTCAATAAATCTTTTGTCCCCTTGACT
This sequence comes from uncultured Chloroherpeton sp., assembly GCA_964500435.1. GTDB lineage: Bacteria > Bacteroidota > Ignavibacteria > Kapaibacteriales > UBA2268 > GWF2-33-9. The sequence continues at coordinate 83,233 of CAZCNL010000010.1, forward strand.
TATCCTTATATTTTAGAGTTGAAAGAAAGAATAAAAATAATGGTTTTACACGTACCTGTTGCGTGGACTTCGGTGTTAGCATATTTATTTTCGATGATATTTGCAATAATGTATTTGCGAAAAAAAGAACATAAATATGATACGTATGCTGTATCAGCAGCAGGTGTTGGTGTGATAATGACTATTCTCGCAACAATAACAGGAATGATATGGGCGAAATTTAACTGGGGCAGTTATTGGAACTGGGACCCCCGGGAAACATCAATTTTTATTTTATTGCTCATTTATTTTGCGTATTTTGCGCTAAGGCAATCAATAGAAAATCCCGACAACAGAGCAAGACTATCAGCAGTATATTCGATTATAGCATTCGCAACTGTGCCATTTTTTATATTCATTTTACCAAGAATATCGAGTGGATTGCATCCCGGTGCTGCGGGGGAAGGTACTTCCGGTCCCGTTCTTGGCGGTGGGACAGAAATGCTTGACCATAACTTATTGATTACTTTTGGCTTTTCTATGTTTTGTTTTACTTTATTATTTTTCTGGATGCTAAATTTAAAAATACGTTCAGAAATACTTTATGAAAAAAATAACAAATAAGTATTAAATTTATAACAACTTATCAAAAGAATTATATTATTTTATTAATTAAAAATTGATGCATTATGGAATTTCTTTCTCAAAACACACTTTATATAGTATTAATAATATCATTGATGATATGGGCTGGTATTGCCTTTTATCTATTTAGAATTGATAACAAAATCACAAAACTTGAAAAGATGTTTTCAAATAATAAAGACCTAAATGATGAAGATTAATTAATTGATTTTCTCTCATCATTTTTATGTATTTGATTGAAGTTATAAACATTATTGATAATTTTGTATTTAAGAAAAGTAATTAAATAAAAAATAAGAAGAGGAAACTATGAAAACAAAATATATTGTAATAGGAATTGTAGCAGTTGCTTTTTTAGTTTTGGCTGCTTTATCTTTCAATTCGAGCAAAATCGAATACGCAGATTTTCAATTAGCAAAGGAAACCGGCAAAACTGTTCAAATTATCGGGAAATTGTCCAAAGAAAATCTAATAAATTATAATGCCGCTCAAAATATACTCACATTTGCTTTGATTGACGAAAAAAATAACACAGAGCAAGTAATATACAATGGTTCAAAACCAAATAATTTTGATATTGCACCAATGGTTGTTGTTAAAGGACGTTATGAAAATGGCAAATTTATGGCGAGCGAAATATTAACAAAATGCCCATCAAAATATGAAGGCAAATTCAAAAAAAATAATTCAGTAGGAGCAAATTAATGGTTGGAACAATTACAATTTGGATAAGTTTTATATTATCAATTTTTTTAACGATTGCATATTTTGTTGCAGGTAAAACAGATGGGCGGCTAAAAAGGTTTTTACAATTCTTTTATTATACATTGCCATCAATGCTTTTGATTGCCTCAGCATATTTAATGATAAATATTATTAATCATAATTATCAATTCACTTACATTTGGTCTTATTCTAATAATAGCTTACCATTGCATATTTTAGTTACTTCGTTTTTTTCTGGTCAAGAAGGTTCATTCCTATTATGGGCTGTTTTGACATCAATTTTTGCATTAGCAGTACGGAAATATGCACGAAAATATGGATATGAAGAATTAGTAATGGGAATTTTTGGGCTTGTTTTAATTTATTTAACATTAATGCTAATATTAAAAGACCCATTCACATACATATGGAAAAGCTTTCCAGATGAGCATTTGCCAATAAACTTTATGCCACCAGATGGACGAGGCTTAAATCCTATTCTCGAAAACTTTTGGAATATGATTCATCCACCAATATTATTCATCGGATATTCCGCAATGACTATCCCATTCGTTTTTGCATTAGCCGGGTTGATAAAAAAAGATTATACAAATTGGATAAAAATTGCTGCACCTTGGACACTTTTTGCGGCTGGAATTCTCGGATTGGGAATTATGCTTGGAGGTTTTTGGTCATACGAAACACTTGGATGGGGCGGTTTTTGGGGCTGGGACCCAGTTGAAAATGCCTCACTTATGCCTTGGTTGCTCGCTAATGCGCTTGTCCACACAATGATTGTTCAAAGAAAAACAGGCGGACTGATTAAAACTAACTTTGTGGTTGCTTTACTATCATTCATTTTTGTGTTATTTTCTACATTTTTGACCAGAAGCGGTGTACTCGGAGAAATGTCCGTTCATTCATTTGGCGAACCTGGAACTGCGGCATACTCAGTCTTATTAGGCGTTTTATTACTTTTCTTAATCATAAGTTTAGTACTATTTTTATCAAGATTAAAAGATATTAACGCACAAATTAAAAAAGAAGATTTTCAAATTAATTCACGTGAGTTTGGTTTATCATTAGGTGCCTTTGCGCTATTGCTTTCAACATTTGTCGTTTTCATCGGAACAACTTGGCCTATTTCTACAGAACTTTTCGGACAAACAAAATCCTCGGTTGATATTTCATTTTATGATAAATGGAACTTACCAATTGCAGTTGTTATTTTAATTCTCAATGCAATATCTTATTATTTTAGTTGGCGTAAATCAAATTGGAATGAAGTATTCAAAAAAATGCTCGTACCATTTATCGTAGCGCTCGTTGGAACTATTATATTGATTTTATTGAAATTAGATAAATTTTCATTTATTCTTTTAGCTTTTGCTGCTTTATTTTCTATATTTGCAAATCTTCAAATATTTTTAAAATTAATAAAATCTTCATTCGGCAAAACAGGTAGCACTTTGTCACATATTGGTACCGCAATTTTACTTATTGGAGTCATTTATAGCGGTGGATACTCTGAAAAACATACATATACTTTAGCAAAAGGTGAATCCGTCGATGCATTTGGCTATAAAATTACATTTGTAGGACGAAATCAAATCAATCCCGAACGTAAAGACCAAGAAAGATACGAGCATAAATTAATCTTCGAAAAAAATGGCAAAAAAGATGAAGTTGGTTCAATTATATATTGGAGCGATTTTAATCAAAGAACTCAAATGTTTTTAGAACCCGGAATTAAGACAGTTTTGACAAAAGATTTATATGTATCGCCCGTTACTTTCCAAGAAGAGTTGAATGTACCAACCAATTCCATTCAAAAAGGCGAAGTCTTGCAATGTCCATACGATAGCACAATAAATGTAACATTTAACTCATTTGATATGTCAAGTGCCACAACAAATGATGCAGGCGAAATGCTTTTCGGTGTAATTGCAACAATCACAACACAAAATAATAATTATACCGACACCCTTTACACGTGGATGAACACACAAACATTCCAAGGAAAGCCGATTTGGTATCCAATCGAAAACACAAACTACAAAATTGGATTTTTGGGATTGGATGGAGGAATGGGTGCTCCTGGAAAAACAAAAGCATTGATAGCATTCAATAATGGAGACACAAACGACGTACCCAAAGTTGATTATTTTACATTCCAAATTGAAATAAAACCGTTTATGTATTTAGTTTGGATAGGCGCCATACTGGCAATTGGGGGCTTTTTCATAGCAATTCCAAAACAACTCAAAAAGTCCAAAATATCTGAAGAAGAAAATTCAAATCAATAATCATTTAAATATTTTACTCATATAATTAATCCATCCAAATAAAAAAGTTTGGATGGATTTTTTATTTACTGTGATAAAAATTTATTATACATAAATCGCTCGCAATGACCGACTGGAACGTGTCATTGCGAGGAGACAAAGTCGACGAAGCAATCCCAAGAATGCAGGGGATTGCTTCGCTACGCTCAGAATGACGGGTGGAAAATTTTTTTGCATCTGAATGTAATTTTTTTGCTGTTCACTT
>CAZCNL010000011.1:0-86581 GCA_964500435.1 uncultured Chloroherpeton sp.
GCACCAACTGTGTATGATACTGTCCAAGTGTTACCTGTATGATTTACAGTTGTTCCGCCAGTAATTGCATTGCCACCACTTGTTATTGAATTAACGGTAACACCTGACAAAGTTTCATCACTTGTTAAAGTGATTGTTACCACGTCATCCAATTTAGCATAAGATGTGTTTGCATTATTAGATGCTATAGTTACTGGTGTGATTGTTGGAGCAGTTTCGTCACGATAGAAATCTGAAGATTCAGTTCCATTTGTTGTATTTCCTGCTTCGTCGGTTGTTATGGCACGGAAATCTATAAAATGTCCGTTAGCAACCAATGCTGTAAATTGAGCATCTGTTAATGTTTTTGTAATATTTGTTCCTTGTTGGCCACTGATGATATTGTGTGTAGCAATTGCAGTAACATCTGCCCAACTACCAGCATCATCAACATCATATTGAATTTTGAATGAACCACCAACTAATGTTAGGTCATTTGCTAATGGAACAGTTATTTGAATTCCATCATTTGTTGAATTATAATAATTTGTAACGACTGTACCATTCAATGCTGTCACTGTTGGTGCAGCTTGAGTTGGTGCTGTGTTATCTCTTGTAATACTATATGTTGCTGTGTTTGTGTTGCCTGCTTTATCAGTATGGCTGATTGTCAATGTTGCAGTACCACCGTCAGCAATACCACTCCAACCATTAACTGTGCTAATTGCACCACCGGAGGTGAAATCAGTAAGCGTGCCGCCAGTGAGCATTGCTTGTGTTGTAGCACTTGCTGCAAATATTAGGTCGGTAGCTGTGTAAGTTACAACTTCATCACCACTGAAATAAACTTGTGTCGTAGGCGATGTAATCGTTACTGTTGGCAATGTATTATCTATTGTAAATGCTGGTGATAAAGTTGCAGGTGTTGCAACATTCAAGGCAGCATCACTTGCAGCAACTACAACTTTACAATTTTGATAATTTCCTGCTGGTACAGTATAATTATATGTATATATATAAGGATCAGCAACAGTTCCAGAGCCAGTTCTTAAAGTTGCAGTTGTCAATGCAGTAATAGGTGTGTTATCTGATTGTGTTATAGTAACAGTTGGGTCGCCTGCACCCATTGCTTTAATTTCAACAACTTGGAATGTTATAACAGCTGTTGAACTTTGTTTTTTCCAAACTTGACCATCCGACAATCCATCAACTTTAACCAATTGTATTGTTGGAGCGACTTTATCAGGTAAAGTTAAATTACCACTTGTTACTGTGTTTGGCATTCCATTACCAGCGACATCGTAAATTGATGCTTCGTTAGTTGCTGGTGCAAAGGAAATTGTTTCAACTCCACTTGGTGCAGCGTCGGTATGGAAAAATAGTCTTACTACTGAAGCTCCAGCTGCTAATGGGGTTGCCGAAGCTGGATTAGTATTATCATTACTTGTAACAGCATCTAAAGTGACAGTTGTTGCTGTTCCTGTGCCTTGATTATATGAAAAAGTAAAGTCACCTATAGTTAAAGCACCAGTCATATCTGCATATGTATATACACCTTCATTCATTGTTAAATCAACATAGAATTGATGCGATTGAATCCCTGTTGATGTTCCAATAGCGCCTGCTGTAAACGAAGGTTTCACTCTATCAACTGTGGCAGTAGATGCATTAGTAACAGATGTAACAGTACTGCCGGCATTTGTTGCTTGGTCAGTATAGCTACTTATGTTTATAGCAACTGAACCATCTGCTGCTGGTGTTGGTGTTCCATCAACTGCTAATGTATAAGTATAATTTGTTGTTGGGGCTGTACCAGTTGCTAAGGTAGCTGCTGAACCTCCAATAGTAACAGTTGGTGCTGTAATTGGTTCGTTTGCAGTTATTGATAATGTAATTGTTTGGCCTGATTTTGCATAATAAGCCAAACCACTTGAATTACCGTCTGTCGAAAGTGTAACAGCTGTGAGCGTTGGTGCAGTATTATCTATTGTAAATTTATGAGATGCCACTGCAGTTGTTGCCACATTCCCAGCATTATCTGTTGTTCTTGTTTGAATATAATAAACAGCATCGCCATTTGGAATAGACAAACTGTAGCTCCAAGTTGAATAATCACCAGGTGCTGTTGGCGTTGTATTTATCCAATTAACACCTGTTGCTGTCCAAGTTGTACCATTCCAGTAAAAATCACCTGAGCCACCATCAAAAGATCCATTATTATTATTATCAATCCAAATAGCAACTTCAACATTGCTTACACCGGAATTTGGCGTTGCACCAGCATCTGTTGATGTTCCAGTGATTTGAGTAATTGATTTTTGATATGAATCTGCTGCTGGCGAAGTAATTGTTGCCGAAGGATTGGTTTGGTCAACTAAATACAAAGCAACTGGTGTATAAGCTGGAGTCCCATCGGAATTATTACCATTGGCATCAGTTACTGAATTACCTGTTGTATTCCAAGCAAATCCGATTGTTGCATTTCCAACTAAATTAATAAAACTCATATTATAAGTTGATGAAGGGTCTCCACTTGTTGTAACAAAAGTATTATCATTATAAGAAGATAATGAACCGGATAATCCTGCTAAATCGCCATCTGCAATATCAACAGAACTATTAATCACAGGTTCATTAAATGTTACTGTCATTGTATATGAAGTACCATTTGAATAATAACCAGCTGGCGCATTTCTTACAGCACTAACAACATATGGTCGAACTCTATCGACATTAATAGCATTTGCAGATGTAAAGTTAGTTTCAGTTCTATTTAAACTTGTCGCAGTAAGTGCATTCCCATTTGCATCGGTTATACTGCCACCATTTAAATCAAGTACCGCATTATTGGCAGCACCACCAGAACCAGCTGGTGAAATATCTGATGAATTAGCAGTATATGCAGTTGCTGTCCAAGTAAAGACTACCCAATTGTTATTACCTAAAGAAGTAGCTAGTGTAGTAGTGCTACTTGCATCGTAGGTGGCATAAACACCATCTGCAGTATTAAGTAAAATTCTTGGTGAACCAGTAACTGTAACAGCCTCACCAAAATTAACTGCAAAGCGGATTGCATCGCCTATTTTCCACATAGTTGCAGTTCCAGATGGCGTAAAGTCCATATCATTATCCGTAGGTGTTCCTGATAGATCCGTTGGTAAAACTGTAGTAGCCGCTGGTCTGTGTGCATCAACACCAGGTGCCGTGCCACTGTTTGCTGGATTTGAAGTAGTAGCTGAAGAAACACCATTACCATCTTGTAAAGTAATTGATAATGGTAAATCACTACCATCGGCAATATCTGTATTACCTTCAACTACTGTATAGGTAATTGTGTAAGTACCATCTCCATTATCAAGCAAAGTAGAAGCACAATCAACATTGTTAACTGTAATTCCATTGGCAGCTAAACCAATTTGGCTATTTGTAGCTGTTAATGTAATAGTTATTGTGTTACCAATTTTTACTACTCCACTTGAAGGTGAGTAACCTATCGAAAAGGCAGGTGCTACTTCTGTTGTAAAAGAACCATTTGCAGCAGTCGAAACATTGCCATTTCCATCATAAGAGGTAATTAAATATGTATAAGCAGTGTTTGCAGTCAAACCTAAGATGTAAAAATTTTGTGTGCTTGGCTTGCCAATGTCCATATTGTTATAATCACCAACTGGTACACCACCATTTAAAATGGTTAAGTAATAACCTGCGGCGTTAGTTCCATCAGTTCCCCAAGCTAATATTCCACCTTCGGACCAAGTTGTGAAAGAAAGTCCAGAGGGAGGAGTTAAATTGTTTTGCAAAGTTTTAAACGAGCGTGGGTTGTTAGTACCCGTAGCAGTGCTAAATTCATACGAACCGTGAGTTCCGTTGTATTCGTACACTTTCACGTAATATGTCGTATTTGCCGACAAACCCGAAAGGTTCAAAACACGAGTAGTTCCAGTCGTAAATCCAATAACATAGTCATTGGACGTGCCAAGTTGCATCTGGTTCGTAACGGTTCCGTTTGTCGAAGAGAAATTACTGCTTGCATAGTCAGTAATAGTCTCCCAAGTGTTATCCGTACTGATAACGACGAGACGTCCTAAGCCATTACCGTTAATCCACGTAGCTTTTGCTCCGCTCGAAGTAATGTTAGAAAAACCTAAATACTTTGCTTGGGTGGTCGGGGGTGCCGCCCAAAGCACACTTGCTGAGAACAACACCAAAAGTGCTGTTACAAATAAATGTGTAAAGCGTCTCATAAAGACTCCTTAAAGTTAATTAAACAATTATTAATTTTTTTAATCATATTTTTTTATAAAATTTTCAATCTTTATATAATAATTTTAAACACCAATCGTTATTGGCGCTCCAATTATCCAAAAATTACTTAATTTTTAAAAAGCAAAATAAAACTTTCCTTTTTTTACTTTTACAATATTAATAAATAAAAACCAAACACACAAGAATTTTTTTGTAAAAATTTAGTCAATTTAAAAAAAATACAAGTATGAAAAATCAACAATTTTTATGCCAACTTTTAACATTCATTATATCGAAAAAAATACATAGAAAAAAAATTTTTTAAGTAATAATTTTAATTTACTGATTGACAATGTTTTACAAAATTATTTTATGAATGAAAAATTAAATGATATTTTAGTTAGTTTTTTCTAAAAAATTAATTTAGGTTTAACTAATTTTTATTTTTTCGATTTAACCATTTTTCGTGTTTTTAATGCGTTGGATATTTAATTATTAATTTTGTAACTAAAAAAAGTGCAAGGCAACAAAATCAAATGGAATCAATAATTAAGCAAACGAAAAAAGATGCAATAATTGATTATACGGTCGTTACCATCGGATGCATATTTATGGCTCTGGGGATTGGTGTATTTTTGATTGATGCAAAAGTCGTCCCAGGTGGAGCCAGTGGCCTTTCTATGGCAATTCACTACCTAATTAATGGTAAACTTGGTGTAGGTATGCTCACTTGGCTACTTAATATTCCTTTGTTTTTTTATGGAATAAAAGTTTTAGGTAAAGAATTTGGAATTCGTACATTTTATGGTTTCACAATATCTTCTTTTTTCACAGACTTTTTCCGTGGTGATATTCCAGGGCTTTCGAAAATCCGTTTTCAAGATGCAGAATTTGTAAAATACTTATATCAGCACGATTTTTTCTTTTTTGTATTAATTGGAACAGTCCTTTTGGGTCTTGGCTTAGGGTTAATTTTTAAATTTCGAGCAACGACGGGTGGTTCTGATATCTTAGCCGCAATTATGAATAAAAAATGGGGCTTAAAAACAGGCAATGCAATAATAATCATAGATTTTGTAATTATTTTTATAGCTGGTCTTGCAATTGATTATAAAGGTTTATCAACAGATAAGCCGGTAATGGTTTTGGTTTTGTATGCATTGTTGTTGGTTTTTGCTTCGAGTAAAATAATCGATGTGGTTATCGACGGTTTCGATTATGTCCGTGCAGCTCTAATTTTTTCTGATAAAAAAGACGAAATCGCTAAGGCAATAATGGAACAAATGAATAGAGGTGCCACTGCAATCAAAGGACGTGGTCTTTACCGCCAAATCGACACCGAAATTATATATACTGTAATCACCTTGAAAGAATTAGGACGTTTGACTTCTCTTGTTAAAAGCATTGACCCAAATTCATTTATGGTAATTTCAATGATTCACGAAGTAGTTGGTCATGGTTTCCGAAGACGTCTTTAAAATGAAAATCAAATTATAAACGTTTTCAACTTTAAAAATCAAATTATGGACACAAATCATATTCTTTTCTGGTCAATTTTTGCTGTTGTAATTTCAATAATGCTTTACATTGATTTGTACGTAACAGACCATCGTAAAGGAAAAATTGGGATAAGAAATAGTTTAATTTGGTCAGCAATTTGGATAGCAACTGCATTAATTTTCAATGTATTGCTATACTTTTTCTTAGAAGACGGTCATACCAAAGCGGTTCAATTTTTCGTAGCATACATTGTAGAAAAGTCGCTCTCTGTTGATAATTTATTTGTATTTTTAATGATATTCTCCGTAATGGGAGTTAGCGACGAAAATCAGCCACACGTGCTCAAATGGGGAATATTAACGGCAGTAATTTTGCGAGTTGTTTTTATTTTAGCAGGAGTTGCATTAATTCATTATTTCCACCCAATCATTTATATATTCGGTATATTATTATTTTACGCATCTTATAAAATGGCTTTCGGAAGTGACGAAAAAATTGATGTTGAATCAAATAAATTAATCCAATATTTTAAAAAGCATTTTAACTTACTACCAAATGACACCAGCCGCCATTTTTTTATTAAAAAAGATAAGAAAACTTATATTACACCTTTATTTTTAACATTAGTTTTAATAGAATCATCCGATGTGATGTTCGCAATAGATTCAATCCCCGCAGTACTTGCTATTTCCAGCGACCCATTTATTGCAATAACTTCGAATATATTTGCTATTCTTGGTTTGCGTGCTTTATACTTTGCCTTAGCTGGAATAGTTGAAATGTTCACGTATTTGAAATACGGTGTTGCAATTATCTTGGCATATGTTGGTGTGAAAATGTTAATTTCTGATTTTTACCAAATCCCAACCATTATTTCTTTAGGCGTGATTGTAGTTATTTTAACAATATCAATTTTATTAACTTATATCATAAAAAAACCAGCAGAAGCTAAAAATGATTGATATTACTACTCATTAGGTTATATTAAAAATAATATGTATAATTTAAAGAAATTGACGAAATTCAACATTACCCCATTTTCCAAATGGTATATTAAAGCATTTTTAATGTTAGCTTTATTAGGTTTTATCGTCTCGTCAATTATATATACAGATTCACTTGTAAGTAAAATTATAAAAAGAGAAAAGGCATTATTAGATTTTTATGCAGATATTTATCAACATTATTCAAATCCAAATTCTAATTTTGAAGATTTAAGTTTTTTCCAAGACCAAATAATACCTCAAATTAATTTCCCAATAATTATAACAGACAGCAATGACGTCCCACTTGAGCCTTTCGAATTATATTCGTTGAATGTTCATTTAGATACAAATATGACCTATTCTCAAAAAAGAGAGTATGTTAGTAAGTTTGTTGAAAAAATGAAAAATACATATCAACCAGTCATTTTGGTTGATACCAATAATAAAGTATTACAAAAATATTATTTTTACCATTCCGACTTGGTCAATAAATTCAGAGCGTTACCAATAATAGCATTTGTTATTTTTTTAGCAGTCATTGGTATAGGTTATATAGCATTTAGTGCAAGTAGGAATAATGAAGAATCAAAAGTATGGATAGGAATGGCAAAGGAAGCAGCCCATCAACTTGGCACACCACTGTCAAGTTTACTTGCTTGGTTGGAATTATTACGCTTAAAGTCAGATGACCCAAAAATCACAGAAATAATCGATGAAATGGGCAAAGATTTAACAAGATTGAATATTGTTGCTACAAGATTTTCAAAAATTGGTTCGAAAGCAGATTTATCACCTACGAACGTGAAAGAATTAATTGAAGAAATAAGCACTTATTTCGAAAAACGGTTACCTAATTTGGGACGGAAAATTCAAATAATAAGAGAAATTCCAAAAGATTATTATTGTGATTTGAACACTGATTTATTCAGTTGGGTGTTCGAAAATTTATTTAAAAATGCGGCGGAAGCAATCGAAGAAAAACAAGGTACAATTTATTTAACAATCCGTGAAAAAAGTAATTCCATTAGAATTTATATTCGGGATACAGGCAAAGGGATGACAAATAAAATAAAAAGACACATTTTCACACCTGGTTTTTCTACTAAAAAGCGAGGTTGGGGTTTAGGTTTAAGCTTGACAAAAAAAATAGTAGAAGATTATCACAACGGAAAAATTTGGGTAAAAGAAACTTCTCCAGGTAAAGGCACAACTTTCGTAATTGAGTTACCTTTAACAAAAAAATAGTTCAAACATTTGTTGTTCAAACTATTTTTATATCTTTTAAAGAGATTTAATAAATTTAAAAAACTATAATTCTTCAATTACGAAATTATGATTTGTATAAATACAAATATTTGCCGCAATTTTTAAGCTTTCCTCGACAATTTCACGTGCAGTTAAATTCGAATGCTTTAGCAAGGCAGAAGCAGCTGCAAAAGCAAAATTGCCACCAGAACCGATTGCAATTATATTTTCCTCTGGTTCGATAACATCTCCCGTGCCACTAATTAAAAAAACATTGCTTTTATTCATTACAATCATCATTGCTTCTAATTTGCGGAGAAATCTATCTGTTCGCCAATCTTTTGCGAGTTCAATTGAAGCACGCTGTAAATTACCTCGATGAGTTTCTAACTTTTCTTCAAAACGCTGAAGTAATGTAAAAGCATCGGCTGTTGCTCCTGCGAACCCAGCAAGCACTTCGCCATTATATAAAGTTCGAACCTTTTTAGCATTTCCTTTCATAACAGTGTTGCCAAGAGTAACTTGACCATCAGCACCTAATACTGCTTTCCTATCTTTAATTACTCCAAGCACAGTCGTAGAGCGGATTTCTGGATAAAATGTATTATTCTTTTTCATAATATTCGTTTTCTATTTTTAATATTCTCTTTTAAATGGTCGGAACCAACCCTCACCAATGCTGAAATCAATTATCATTTTCCCAAAATATTGACTTACCAACCCATTATTTGTTGTTCCTCGTTGACCTAATACAAATGCTAAATCTAAAATTCCAGTTTGTGAGAAGGGCAATGCCATACCAAACGATAGTTTCATTTCATTGATATTTGTTGAAGCAATTTCATAATATAATGAACTATAACCGATACCGAATTTGTACGTTACCCTATCGCCATAATCTGCACTTTTGTTTGGGTTACCAAATCTAACAAGTCCGAATGAAATTTCAGAGGAATTTTTAAATTTATTATCTGATGAAAATCCATAATTTAAGTTTGATATATTTAAAATTTTATAGTCCGCTCCGATTAAGAATTTACCTGTCAAATATGATAAACCGAAACCAAAAGATTTGGGTGAATTTACACTAAATTCTTCTGTAAAAGAAGTGTCATTAACTAAATCCGAGCCGTAGGTTTTTGTCCGTTCGACATTTAATTTGCCATAATCAGAAAAATAAGCTCCAATTGCTAAATTTTCAGGTAATTCGTAGTAAAGTCCTAATTTATACCCTAATCCTGTAAAGTAATCTTTTTGATTAAAATAGCTGCTGTAATTATATATTTCATCATATGTTACTTCATTAGTAAAGTCAATCGGACCGAAAGAACCGAAAATAGTTCCTCCAAGGTGCAATCCTTGAAATATTTTCGAGGACAAAGTTAAATAAATAGATGAAAGTCCACCAGAACCTTTATAGGACGATGTGCCGTGAATTTCTGTTTCATTGTAAGGAACAATAAAATTCTTCGAAACAAGGTAGTTAACTTTCGAAGCAGGTATCATTCCCAAAGCTAATGCTATTTTTCTAGATGTATCAAATGCAAAAACAATATTTATTCCATTAATACCGCCGTTATTTTGCCAAAGTGAAGATTTATCATCTCTTTCGTAATTTTGATTGAACCTATAACCTAATTGCAACCGTGTATTTTCAGCAAATGAGACAAGTGCTGGATTTACGATGTTAATGGAATAGCTACTTGGCATTGCGATTGATGTTCCACTTGTGGATTCATAACCTGCAGTAACAACTTGATTTATATCGCCCAGACCTAAAATTGAATAATTTGAACCACCTTGTGCTAACAAATTATTTGCAAATAAAGGAAAAAGCGAAAGTATAATTATCCAAAATATGTTATTTATTTTTTTTCTCATTTTCAATTCTTTGACTGCTTTATTACTATTTCTTGGATTGTATTGTATATATTATTTTTACTTTTGGTCTTTTACTAGGGTCAGGGTCATTTAACCCATAAAATACTAATTTATCAAGTTGTTGGTATTGAGATGTAAAATCAGATGCTCGAATTTGCAACTTTCCTTTTCCGTCGAAACGGTTCCAAAGTTCAGCCGCAGATGTTACACTTGGACATTTATAAACATAGCTGTTTGAGTCAATTTTTGACGCATAGTAATAATAATTACCTTGAGCACCGAGCGAGTCTGATACGAAATCTATTCGAAAAACATCTTTTATTGTTGAATTACCTAATACTGTTTTATCTTTATTTAAAGTGAGTTCGAGTTCCATTTTACTGATTGATGCTAACTTCGGAATTTGAGAAATATCAAAATAAAGGTTAGTCCTTACATCCAATCCGCCTTGTATTAATATTTCATCGTCAGCCGGTTTGGGATATTTTATATAAGAAGCATTCAAAGCAGAATAAAGATAAAATGTATCTAAATTCGAATTTTTATCTTTGTAAATAACTTGAATTAGAGGTATTTTTGTAGGTGTGCTATTTCCTACTCCTTCACCACCGAAGCTATATATTACATTAGAATTTGGGTTTGGGATAAGTGCAATTCCCCAATTTACAACTGTGGCATTTGTATCTGGACGTAACTGCAACCATTCAGTGATTAACTTTTTATCTAAATCTAAAGAAACTGAATTCATCGTATCTTTAAGCTGAATCGCTCCACTATAATTACCAACATCTCTACTAAAAAAACCAGGGACGGACACTGAGTCCCAATTTGAATTCACTGACCAGAAATTCTCAACTTTTTTAACAGTAAAGCTGAAATTTGCATTATTTGTATCACCTAAAGCATAACGATTTGGATATATAAAAAATTTAGATGAAATAATGTCATTTTCCGTTAAATACGACAAGGTATCTGGAATAAATGCAAATCGAATAACTGAAATTGCTTGAGTTTGGTTTGCGACTCCGCAAAAAAGTATGCTTGCATTCACAACAGATGGTGATGTTTCCAATGTTTCAGTTTTATATATCAAATTTGAAGTGTCAGAAGACAATACTTTAACTGTTATAGTATCATTTATTAACTTAAATCCAACATCAGTTGGCAATTCATTACAAGAAAACAACGCTAATAAACTAATTAAAGGAAAAATTTTAAGTACAAATTTAATAAGATTTTCCAACTATTTACCCTTCATAAGTTTAGTGTAAAGTAATTTAAATTCTTTTGCAGAAGGTTCCCATGAATACTTTTGAGAACTTGCAGTTTGAATTAAATCATTTAACGTATCTTTATCCTCAAATATTTTAATCGCTTTGTTAATTGCATTATAAAATTCAGAAACTTTATTGCGATTAAATAATATGGCAAAACCCTTTTTACCATCGTAGGGCTTAATAATACTTGGGTCAATATAAAAATCATTTGCAACTGGAATTGCGCCATATTTTGCAGCATACATTAAATTCAAATGAGTTGGGTCATGGTTATCCAAAGATAAATAAAAATCAGAACCTGCAAATAATTGGTGGAAATTTTGTAAATCGTTAGTGAATAAAACTTTAAACGATTTCTTGTATTTTTTTGATAATAAATTTAATGTGTTTTTATATCTTGTTTCAACACGTGCAAGAGCAAAAATCATTAATTTTTCATCTTTTAATATTTGAGGAGCATTTTCGATAAAATACTCTATTGCTTGGTATTCATTAACATCAAGTACTAATCCGAAAATTGGTACTGATGGGTCATAGTCGTAGTCAAATTTTTGGCAAAGTGCGACTTTATTATCATACTTGAATTCTTCAAAATCATCTGTTAATTTATATGCAATTTGTTTGTCCTTTTTAGGGTCCCAACTCCACGGATCAATACCTATTGGAAGTATTTGTATCTCTTTATCCTTCAAATACTGAGATAATCCTCCTGATAATTCAGGCTTTTGCATTATTGCTTCATAATATTTTTTATTTGAAAATAAAATTATATCAGAATTAATAATTCCTGCTTTTAAAAAGTTAAATTTATTTTGATGTGTAAAAATATCTTTGTGCTCTTTTGATAAACCAGTTTTTTCGAAAAAACTTTTCCCGGAAATGTATTGCTCTTCGATATTATATATTGATAAAACAAATTTTGTTTTTTCAAATTTTTCGGGATAAATTAATTTAAAAAGTGCAGGGAGAAGTGCTGTTTCTCCATCGACACAATGAATTACATCAGGAACCCACTCGAGTAAATTACAAGTTTCAACAACCGATCGGCAAAAGTATAAAAATCTTTCATTATTATCAGGATAAAGTTCCAATGTTTTAAAATCTCGATAAACTCCTTTTCGAGAAGAAAAATAATTGTCATTTGTTGTTATGTATGCTTGTACCTTAGTTCTTGGTGAATTCATTGATGAGGATTTAATAGATGCAGGATAGCTTTCCTTACCAATTGGTATTTCTATGTCCGTAAGTCTTTTAATATAATGGATTTGATTTCGACGTTCTGAAATTACTCCGTATCTAGGCATTGTTAAGCGTATGTCAATTCCTTGCTCTCGAATTGCCATAACGAACGAAAAAGATATATCACCAAGTGATTGTATTCGAATATAAGGTAAGGATTCACTGGTAACATATAGGACATTGATTGGTTTGGAAGACATAGTAGTATTTATTTTTTTGAATTTACAAAATTACGAAATTTTTGCCATTTATGTTCTTAATTCTTAAGACATTATATTATAGTCATCCAATTTTAACTAATTTTGCGTTTTGTTCTATTACAACTAATTTCATAAATATGATTTTAAATGAGATAATCCAAAAAATCGATGTCCTCGAAATTATTGGAAATACAAATATTCCGATTTCACAAGTTGCATATAATTCAAAATATGTAAAAGATGATTCACTTTTTGTCGCAATTAAAGGTAATACAGTTGACGGTCATTCTTTCATTGAAAATGCTATTCTTGCGGGTGCCAAAGCGATTGTATGCGAATCTTTGCCAAATGAATTAAGTAATGAAATAACATATATCAGAACATCAGATTCACGAAAAACATTAGCTCAAATTTCTAATATTTGGTATGATTTTCCTTCAAAGGATCTAAAAATAATTGGTGTTACCGGAACTAATGGTAAAACTACTGTAACTTTTTTAATCAAAGGAATACTCTCGAAGTTCGGTAAAAAAGTTGGCATAATCGGCACTACTGGAATTTATGTCGATGATGAAAAAATCCCTGCAACTCACACCACTCCCGAGTCACTCGAATTGTTCGAACTTCTTTCTTACTTCAAAAAGAAAAAGGTCGAATATGTAGTAATGGAAGTTTCTTCACATTCATTAGTCCAATCTCGAGTTGAATGCATTAATTTTCAAGGTGCAATTTTCACAAATTTAACTCATGACCACTTAGATTATCACAAAACAATGGAAAATTATGCCTTAGCAAAGCAAAGGCTATTTAACTCTCTCGAAGAAAATTCTTTTGCGATTATTAACGGCGATGATGATTATAAAAATTTGATTATTCAAAATTGCAAAAGTAAAAATATTATTGAATTTGGAAGAAATCACAATCGCAACTTCAAAATAGTTGACGAAAATATTTCATTGCAATCAAATAAATTTAAAATTCTTATTGATAATAATTTACAAAAAGTTTTAGATATAAATTCCAATTTAATTGGTAAATTTAATATTGATAATATAGTTAGTGCCATTATTTCTTGCTATCAATTAGGTTTTAATTTGAACAAGATTATCCAATATGCACAAAATTTACAAGCGGCACCGGGCAGAATGGAAAAAATCATGTTGCCTAATTCTTCAATCGGGATTGTTGATTACGCCCATACACCCGACGCTCTATTGAAAGCATTGAATACAATTTCAGAAATCAAAAAAGAAACTAACCAAGATTCAAAACTCATTACTGTTTTTGGCTGTGGTGGTGACCGAGATAAAGCAAAAAGACCAATAATGGGCAAAATAGCGGCTGAACTTTCTGATATTGTCATCGTTACGTCTGATAACCCAAGAACAGAATCACCCGAAATAATTATTGATGAAATAATCAACGGTATTCCACTTTTGCACAAGAACAAAGTAATTGCAGTTACAGATAGAGCGCAAGCAATTAAAGAAGCATATAAAATTTCCAAAGAAAATGATATACTACTTGTCGCCGGTAAAGGGCACGAAGAAGTGCAAATCATAGGAAACCAAAAAATTCATTTTAGTGATAAAGAAGAATTGCAGAATTTGGGAAAAATATGTTAAATTAGTTAAATTTGGAAAAAATAAATAAAGTTTTATATAAAATAAAAATATAATATCAAGAAAAATAAAAAATTATCATAAATAATGAAGTAAATAATTGTTTTTTGGTTAAAAAAACTTAAATTTGTAATTCTATTTTTTTTAAATTGAAAATTTTTAGGCTAATATCGGAGGTTGTCTTTGAAGAAGGTACTTGGCAAAATAATTTTAGTTGGAGTAAGTATCATTGCAGCAATAGCAATGCTTTTCCCAACATATAAAGCCTACAACTTAGAAAATATTCAAAAGGAATATTTGCAAAAAGCAAAAGCAGCGAAAAATTCAGCTGATTCATTAGCAGTAATGGAATCTTTTAAAAAGCAATTTGGTGAGGCATTGCTAAAAGCAAAAAACGCCCAATTGAAACTTGGGTTGGATTTACGTGGTGGTATGTATGTTACTCTTGAAGTTGATGTTCCAAAATTAATTGAAGAGACTGCATCCAAGGAACAAGTTGATGATATTTTCGAGCAAGTCATTGCAAAAACAAAAAATGATGCTCGAAATACAGATCAAGATGTTATCGACATATTTTTAAAGAATTTTGACGCTATTGCAAGACCAAAAGGAAAATCCCTTATCTCCTATTTTGATTTTGGAAATATCCGTGATTTATCTGATGAAAAAATTATCGATAAATTACGTGAAGATCAAAAACAAGCAATTGATCAAGCTCTGGAAGTTTTACGTCAACGTATTGACCAATACGGTGTTGCTGAACCAAATATTCAAAAGCAAGGAAATAACCGTATTTTAATGGAATTACCTGGCGTTTCAAATGTTTCTGAAATGCGTAATTTGCTTCAAACTACAGCTCGTTTAGAATTTAAGCTTGTAAAAAATAATAAACAAATCGTCGAATTTTTCGCTCGTGTCGATAAATTCTTGCGTGAGAAAAAACTCAGATTAGGAACAAGTGGTATTGAACAAACCCCTACGAATGATTCTTCATCCGTTGTTAAAGCTGATTCATCCAAAGAAAAGAATAAATCAGAAAAAATTACAGAAAAAACTAAAAATACAAATGATAGTTTGACTGCAAAGAAAGATTCTACAGTAAATACTGATTCAGTTAAAACTTCAGACACAACTGACCCATATGCAGGATTACCAAAAGAAGAGGCAACTCGCAAATATTTGGAAGACCATCCATTTACAAGACTCTTTACAACATATTACATTCCACAACAAAAGAATGCTAATATAGTTCCTATATATTATACAACAAATCAGTTTCCTGAGGGCGAATATATGTTCAAAATACTTGAAGATTCTCTCCCAAGATTCAATGAAATTTTAAATCGCCCTGAAATAAAAGCAATGATACCAGCAGAATTATCCATAGCATTCGACGCTAAGCCCGACCAAAGATATTTAAAACAAAATATTAAACTTTATGATTTTTATTCATTGAAAAAAGAACCTGAATTGACAGGTGATGTTATTACAGATGCACTCGCAACTTACGACCCAACTAATAATGCACCAATGGTAACTATGGCAATGAATTCAGATGGAGCTGAACGCTGGGGCAAAATTACTGGTGCAAATTTACAAAAACGTATCGCAATCGTTCTTGACGATAGAGTTTATTCTGCTCCAACAGTTCAAAGTAAAATTACAGGCGGTAACTCACAAATTACAGGTATGGCAAATGCAGAAGAAGCTCGTTTGCTGGAAATAGTTTTGAAAGCTGGTGCACTTAAAGCTCCTGTTCAAATTATCGAAGAAAGAATCGTTGGACCATCACTCGGTGAGGACTCAATTCGTAATGGTATTACTGCAAGTATAATCGCTGCCTTAGCAGTTGTATTATTTATGTTTGCATATTACAGCGTTGGTGGCTTAATTGCTGATTTCGCAGTAGTATTGAATATATCTTTAATGCTTGGAATACTTGCTTCACTTGGTGGCACTCTTTCTTTGCCAGGTATTGCAGGTATCATTTTAACTCTCGGTATGGCGGTAGATGCAAACGTGCTAATTTACGAAAGAATTCGTGAAGAGTTAAGCAAAGGAAGAAGCATGAAATCTGCAATTGATGAAGGTTTCAGCAAAGCTTTGAGCGCTATTTTGGACTCGAACATTACTACTTTCATTACTGGTTTAATTCTTTATTACTTCGGAAGTGGTCCAATTCAAGGATTCGCTTTGACATTGATGATTGGTATTATTATGACTTTATTTACTGCTATAATGATTTCACGTGCAGTCATCGAAATACTATTACAATCAGGTGTTAATCACATTAGCTTTGGTCAAAAGAAAATTGAAACAATTAAATAATTAGGAGCTTAGAAATGCAATTTTTCGGAAAAACAAATATAGATTTCGTTAGTAATAGAAAATTTTGGGTGTTTTTTTCAATTACACTTATTATAATAGGCTTAGTCTTCGCATTTATTGTCCCACCCAAATTTGGTATTGATTACACAGGTGGTTCAGAAGTAGCCGTCTCTTTTCAAAAACCTTTACCAACAGACCAAATACGTCAAGCAATGAACAAAGCAGGTATCAAAAATGCTGAGATTAAATCCTTCGGGGAAGATAATCAATTCCTTATTCGTGTTCAACAACTTGGCGATATTCAAATTACTATACAAAACGCATTACAAAATATTCAAGATAACAAAGCAACAATTTTAAAAGTTGATAAAATTGGCGCTAAAATAGGTTCTGAACTCCGTTTTCAGGCATTTATTGCAGTGTTACTTGCAGTTATTGCAATGTTAATTTACATTGGGTTTAGATTTGAATTCACATATGGGCTTGGAGCAATTATCGCCCTTGTCCATGACGTGTTTATTGTTATTACCTTTGTAATTGTATTTAATGCATTAGGAATTTTAGACCTTGAAGTAAATCAACAGATACTCGCAGCAGTTTTGACTGTTGTTGGTTACTCAATTAATGATACTGTGATTATCTTCGATAGAATTCGTGAAAATCGTGATATCCATAAAGGTATGAATTTCTTAAAACTTGTAAACTTAAGTATAAATGAAACTTTGAGCCGAACAATTAACACAGTTCTTACTGTAGTGATAACACTTGTTGTGTTACTTGCTTTTGGTGGACCTGTTTTGCAAGGATTCGCCTTCACAATGTTAATTGGTATCCTTACAGGAACTTACTCATCAATATTTATTGCAAGTAATTTCGTAATTTGGTATCAAGAGAGTATTAAAAAAATTGATCTTGAATCAGGTTGGAATGTTGAAAAAACAAAAGTTAAACAAGCAAATGCTTAATTATGAATAACTTAAATAAATATGAAATAGTTGATAATATCCGGGGGATTGCAGTAATGCAAGCCCCCGTTAATTTAATTGGCGGTTCTGAAGCTTTAGACTTAATTAAATATGTTTCAGATATCAATCCTGACATCGTTAAATCTTTTGTTATTGATATTTCAAATGTCAATTTAATAAATAGCTCGGGACTGGGTTCATTAATTTCTTTACACAGAGATTTACTCCAAAAAAATATAAAATTTTACCTTCTAAACCCTTCTTCAAAAATCATTAACCTACTTAAAATGACCCATCTTGATAAAGTTTTTTCAATCATCACCGAAATATCCGAATTATAATCTTTTTTAATTTTTAATTTAAATTTATTTTTTCAACATTTTCATTTTAAAAGTTCATTCTTTAATAATTTTGCCTTTTGCAATTTTTGTATTTATTATTTTTATTTAAAAGGAAAGAAAAATGCCAGTAACAGTAATTTTAGGAACGCAGTGGGGAGATGAAGGAAAAGGTAAAATTGTCGATTTACTCACAAAAGATTATAGTATTGTTGCCCGATATCAAGGTGGAGCAAATGCAGGTCATACGATTGTAATTAATGGGAAAAAATATATACTACACTTAATACCATCCGGAATTTTACATCCCAATACGATTTGCGTTATAGGAAATGGCGTCGTAATTGATCCCGTTGCTTTGATGAATGAAACAAAAATGCTTGAAAATGAAGGTATCGAAGTCAACGGCAGATTATTTATTAGCCATAAAGCTCATTTAATAATGCCTTACCACAAATTACTGGATGCAATTTCAGAAGGTAAATCACAAAAGGCAATCGGAACAACAGGTCGTGGTATTGGTCCATCCTATATTGATAAATTTTCTCGAGTAGGTATCCGAATTGTTGATTTGCTAAATAGAAAGGGATTTGAGGAAAAACTTCGGTTCAATTTACAAGAAAAAAACAATATTCTTCGGAAATTGTATGATAATGAAGAATTAAATGTCGAAGAAATTATCGACGAATACCTTAAATTTGACTCACTAATCGACCCTTACATAAAAGATACATCTTCATTTTTGAACCAAGCACTTCAAAATGGCGAAAGCATTTTAGCTGAAGGTGCACAAGGTGCAATGCTGGATGTTGACCATGGTACTTATCCTTTTGTAACAAGCTCCAACCCGACCGTAGGTGGTGCTTGCACTGGTCTTGGCATTTCACCAATGGCAATAAATAAAATTGTAGGTGTTGCCAAAGCATATACAACACGAGTCGGTAATGGTCCTTTCCCATCTGAGCAAGAAAACGAAATTGGTGAAAAAATACGCCAAGCAGGTAGCGAATTTGGAGCAACAACAGGTAGACCTCGACGATGTGGATGGCTCGATTTAGTCCAATTAAAATATTCGAATATGATTAATGGTGTGACTGAAATTGCAATGACAAAAATTGATGTTTTGAACTCATTCGAAAAAATCAAAATATGCGTAAATTATAAATACCAGGGCAAAATTCTCAACACTTTCCCCGTTGATATTCCGACACTTTCCAATTTAGAGTGCGAATATATAGAAATGGATGGTTGGGGCGATTTACCAAATTCAATTAAATCAATAAATGATATCCCAAATAATTTAAAGAATTATCTATCTTTTCTTGTTAAAGAATTAAAAGTACCAATTACAATTGCTTCGACTGGTCCCGACAGAAATCAAACACTTTTAATGTAACATTTACAAATAATAATTTTAATTTATTTTTCGAAAAAGTATTGTTTATCCAAATAATATAGTTAATTTTGAATTACGGTTTTCCCAAACTGGGAAAATCGGGTTTTTTTAAATTTTTTTATTAGTAGTAGTTTTATGAATATCTATGTAGCAAACATCCCTTTCAAAGCATCAGAAGATGAACTTAGGGGATTATTCGAAGAATTTGGTCAAGTTGATTCCGCAAGAATTATAACTGACAAATTCACTCAAAGAAGTCGTGGTTTTGGTTTTATTGAAATGCCTGATGAAACCAACGCAAAGAATGCAATCGAATCTCTCAATGGTTCAGATTTTATGGGAAAAGCTCTCGTTGTTAACGAAGCAAAACCAAGAACTGAAAATACATTTGAAAGAGGAAATCGTGGTGGTGGTGGATATAACAGAAGTTCTTATAGAAATTAAGTTCCCACAGAAAACAACGAAAAAGCAGGTCATTGATCTGCTTTTTTTTTAAAAAAATTTTTATTTACCTCTTTACAGATAATTTTTCTTAAAAAAAATTTTTATAATATTTTTTGTAATTTAGCAAATGCCGCCATTAACTGCTTTCTGCCAACTGATGGGAATTCCACAGTAATTTTCATCGACTGTCCACTTCCATTTATAGCAATGATTTTTCCCTCTCCAAAATGTGCATGTCTTACACGTTCTCCAATTCGAAAACTATCATCTTCTGCTAATTGAGAATATGAGTAATTTTTTGGTTCGTCGTTGAAATATTGCCTTTGTGCTGTTTCAGACTTTTTAAAACGATTGAATTCCTGCTCGAAAACACTTTCCGGTTTTGGTTTGGCAATATTATCATTCCAAATTAAAAAGTCTTTTTTGATTTCATATAAAAAATTTGAAGGTGCTTGATTTTCATAATATCCAAATCTTGAGCGCCTTTTGGCATAAGTTAAATAAAGCCGCTTTTTAGCACGAGTTATTCCTACATAAAAAAGACGTCGCTCTTCCTCTTCTTCTTCAAAAGAAAGATTATTACGGATAATCGGGAACAAGCCTTTTTCCAAACCTGTTATAAACACAACAGGAAACTCCAGTCCCTTTGCCGTATGCAAAGTCATTAATGTAATTTTATTTGTTTCAAATTCTTTCGTATCGAAATCAGTCAATAATGAAACTTGTTGCAAATAATCACTTAAAGTTAAATTAGGATTATCTTTTGAAAATCTAATGATATCATTAAGTAATTGTTGAATGTTATTCCATCGGTCGCTCATTTCGTTTGAATCAATTTCTTGATACATTTCCAATAAGCCAACTTCTTTAATATAATCTGGCACAACGCTTTCTAAACTTAAATACTCCAATTGTTCTTGATATTTTTTTACTATTTGCACAAAATTATTAATGGATAATTTAGCACGGTTTTGTAATTCAGTATTACTATTTGCATAAACGAATGCATCAAATAAAGAAATATCCCGTGTTCGAGCATATGTAATTAAATGGTCGAGTGAAGTTCTACCAATACCTCTGGGTGGTTCATTGATGATTCTGAGTAAAGACATCGAATCATCTGGATTAATCAACAAACGCAAATATGCAACAACGTCTTTTATTTCCTTTCTTTGATAAAATGATAAACCTCCGAATACTTGGTATGGAATATTTCTCAATCTCAAAGCTCTTTCCAAAAGAAGTGATTGAGCATTTGTCCTGTATAAAATTGCTATGTCTTCGTAATTAAATTTCTTTTCAAGTAAGTGAATTATCTTTGCACAAATTCTATCTCCTTCATTATTATCGTCTTCGCCAGCCAGCACTTCGATTAATTCACCTCTTTCATTTTGTGTCCAAAGCTTTTTCTTAATTTGATTTTTATTATTTTGAATAACGGAATGAGCTGCATCTAATATAATTCCTGTTGAACGATAATTTTGTTCCAATCGAATTAACTTCGCATCTGGAAAATCTGTTGTAAATTCAAGTATGTTTCGAATATCAGCACCACGCCATCGATAAATACTTTGGGCATCATCACCAACAACAAAAATATTAGAATGTGCTTTTGATAAATGCTTTACTATTAAATATTGAGGTCTGTTTGTATCTTGGAACTCATCAACCAAAATGTATTTAAATTGATTTTGATATTTTGCTAAGACTTCTTGATTATTTTCAAACAAATTTAATGTAATTAAAAGTAAATCATCAAAATCCATAGCATTATTATCTTTCAAATTTGTTTGATAGTATTGATATATTGTAGCAACGGTCTTTTGATAAGTATTTTGTGCTAAATCTTGAAATTCTTGATAAGAAACAAGTTCATTTTTCAATTTTGAAATATAACCGTGAACACTGGCAGATTGGAACTCTTTTGAATTAATATTTAATTCTTTAAAAATTTCTTTAATTAAATTTCTACTATCTTCAGTATCATAAATTGAAAAATCTCTGCTATATCCAATTGATTGTGATTCATATCTTAAAATTCGTGCAAAAATAGAATGAAACGTTCCCGCCCAAATTCTTTCCGCCACAACATCACCTAAAAATGCGGCAATACGAGATTTCATTTCCCTTGCTGCTTTGTTTGTAAAAGTAAGAGCAAGCACGTTGTAAGGGCTAATTCCTTGCGAAATTAAATATGCAATTCTTGCCGCAATTACTCGAGTTTTGCCCGAACCTGCACCGGCAATTACTTGAACGGCTCCATTAATTATCGTTGCTGCTTGTATTTGTGGTTCATTTAAATTCTTTAATATAAGCGAAGTTCTTGCGTCTTGACTACCATTATATTTTAAATTATCCATCATTTTCTATTAATATAAAAAACAAAATTAACTTAATTGAAGTAATTAATTATGATTGTTTGGATAAATACTATTTTTGTGGAAATGTTTTTTTCTATAAAATATTTCTTTTCATTTCAATTGTTATAAATTTGTTGAAAATTAAATTAAAAATTTAAATTATGAAAGTGGTCGTCCAAAAAGTAAAATATTCGAAGCTTTTTATTCAAGATAAATTAATTTGTTCTATAAACAATGGTCTTTTGGTTTTGGTTGGATTGCATCTTTTGGATACAAAAGACTTATTTTCTTGGTTTGCTAACAAATTAATCAATTTGCGAATTTTTCCTGATAAAGAAGGTAAAATGAACCTTTCAGTCAAAGATATAAATGGTGAAATAATGCTGGTTTCGAATTTCACGTTATATGGCAATGCACAAAAAGGATTTAGACCAAGCTATTCTTTAGCAATGTTGCCCGAAAACGCAAAATTAATGTACGAAGATTTCGTAACATTTTTTCAAATGAATTATCCTGAAACTAAGATAGTTTCAGGTGTTTTCGGCGAAATGATGGAAATAGAATTACTAAATGACGGTCCCGTTACAATCATAATTGAAAAGGGAAATAATTTAAGCACAGATAATTGATTTAAAGAAAAAAAGCAAGTAATCGGATTGAGATTTTATAATATTTATACGTTGATTAATCTTGAAATTTCATTAATTAATCTTTCTTTTGTTGATTTTATATCGCCAGAATTCACAAAAATAAAGTCAGAATTAAGAAAATACTTATGTTTTCTTTCTTTAAAAAGTTCAACGGCAGTATCATAACTCGTTAATTTTGGTCGATTTTTTAATTTTGATATTCTTTCATAACTAATTTCAAGAGGAGAATAAATCCAAATAACATTACCGAGTGATTTGATATATTCAATATTTTGTTCATTATCAAAAATTCCGCCACCGACCGAAATTATATGTGGATTTAAATTCGATTTCATATTTTCATTTAATTCAAGCAAAATTCTTCGTTCCAAATCACGAAAATAAGTTTCGCCATAATTTGCAAAAATTTCTGATACACTCATATTCATTTTCTTTTCAATCATTTCATCGAAATCTAAAGTTACGAAATTGAATTTTTCGGCAATTTCACGTCCTAATGTTGTTTTACCAGCTCCAGAAAACCCTATTAAGACGAAATTATTTTTAATTGGCTTTTCATTTTTTTGTAGGTACTTAAATAAAGAAGAAATGTTTGGTTTAACACCTGTGAATAACTCGAAAGCCAAGGAAGCTTGGTTTATCAGCCATTTTTCGCCAACAACTAATTTATATCCAAATTTTTGTTGATGATTTTTGAAAAATGAATTGTGGTAAACTGTATCAAAAATTGTTTGATTCTCATTAAACTTCAAATCAGAAAGTATTTTCGAATTGGGAGGAATTGTGGAAATAATGTAATCGAATTCACCGATAGAATTAATTACCTCTTTATCAGTTAAATGTTCGATACCGAATTCATTTACAATTTTTTTTGCTTTATCTGTATTTCTATTCCAAATAAAAATTTTGGAATTTAAATTACGCACAGCGAACACAGCCGTTTTTGCAGCAGCTCCAGCACCAAGAATGAGCACTTTTTTATTATTCAATGTAATTGCATCATCCCAAATTGTTTTCAAAATGCCGAAGTAATCAGTATTAAAACCTTTTATTTCAGTATTTGAGAATAAAATAGTATTTGCTGAATTTAAATTTACAGCTTGATAGTCTAATTTATCAACATTTTGCATTACAGAATTCTTAAAGGGACTTGTAACGTTAAATCCATTTATTTCGACGCATTTAGCTAAATCAATAGCATCGTTTACGTTATCGCATGAAATTCGGGAATAATGCAACTTGACATTGTGCTGAGAACTTAAATAATTGAATATTTCTGGACTTCGACTATGGAAAACAGGGTTACCTACTACTGCAAGTTTTAACATAATTTATTTTCCAATAATTTTTTGAAAAAAAAAACCCGAAGTTTCAAAAAAGAATAAGTTTAATCATATTTAATCGAAACTTCGGGTTATGATTTCCGTTAAATTAGTCAATTAATTTTGCTAAAATATCACTAATTTGAATAATTTTGTACTCTTTGTTATTCAAAGAGATATCTTCGCCACCGTACTTTGCGAAAAGAACTGTATCGCCAACAGCAAACGATTCTTTAACTTCATCGCTTGTACCAATTTCAATAATTTTACCAACAATTGGTTTTTCTTTTGCAGTATCTGGAATTATGATACCGCTTTCAGTTTTCTTTTGCAACTCTGTTGGTTCGACCAACACTCTGTCTCCAAATGGTTTGATTTGCATAACGTACTCCTTTTTTATGAATAATACTATTTTTTGTGTTAAGTTTGAAATGTGATTGTTATTTTATATTTAGTAATTGATTTATTTTACTTTTATCGAAACCTATAATTGGTCGATTATTTATTAGAATTACAGGAACTCCCGTGTTTCCGTTTGTTCTTCTTTGCATATCTTTTAATGCTGCTAAATCTTTGGAAACATCAATATCTTTGAATTTTATATTTTTTTCTTTAAAGTATCGTTTTGCACTATTACAAAACGAACAAGTTGGAGTTGAAAAAATTATAACCTTTGCTGTTTGTTCCATAGATATTAATTATTAATTCTTGATATTTAAAAATTATTCATTGCTTAAAACGTTTGTTACTTAAATTTATTATATATTTTTATTATGGGAAAAAGACTCCAATTTATTATTGAGGATAAATATTTTAATCTGCTCTCTTCGAAATTCAAAGTCCTTTCTGAAGAATCGAGATTGAAAATATTACAAATTTTACAATTTGGCGAAAAATCTGTAAGTGATATTGTTCAAGAAAGTGGATTTTTACAAGCAAATGTTTCCAAACAACTTAATTTACTTCAAAAAGTTGGAATTGTCGATTTTCGCACTGAAGGCAAACAACACATTTACAAAATTATTGATAAACAAGTTCTGAAAATTTGCAAAGTAATTTGTGAAAGTCATAAAGCATAGAGAAAATGAAGCGAATTAAATTTTATTACCAAACATTGCTTATTATTCTTTCAGTATTGAAACACGGAATAAAATCATTATTACAAAGTAAGTCAATTAAATTTTACAAAATACCACCGCAATTCGGCAACTCTATTCTCAACATCGCAAAAATTAAGCCGAATATAATTGGAATGGAAAATGTGGATTTGGACGAAAATTACGTCTTTGTTGCTAATCACACAAGTTTATTTGATATTCCAATTTTACAAGCTAAAATACCCGTCAATTTTCGAATAATATATAAAAAAGAATTAGAAAAAATTCCTTTTTTTGGACTTGTTTTGAAAAAAAGCCCATATATTTCAATTATTCGAGAGGAATCAAAAAATGCAATGGAGAGCATAAATCAAGCAATTCAATCAATTAAAACAGGAACATCTGTTGTAATTTTCCCCGAAGGCACTCGCTCGAAAGATGGAAAATTGCAAGAATTCAAAAGAGGCGCTTTCTTACTTGCCGCTCGTGCGGGAAAGCCAATTATCCCTATAACGATTATCGGCACTGATAAAATTTTACCAAAAGGAAAATTAGAGTTTAATTCTGGAGAAATAACCGTTATTTTCGACAAACCTATACCAGTTAATCAAGAAATTTCAAGAAAAGAAGAAAAGGAATTAATTTCAAAAATTTTTAATATTATGAGCGAAAATTTAAATAAATATCGAAATAACTAAAAGGAAAATTATGTACAAAGTATTAGATGAAAAATACAATTTCCTCGCAATTCCCGAAAATGTATCAAATTTAGATTCTTCAAAAATCGTTATTGTATCAGCACCTTATGAGCACACAGTAAGCTATGGAGGTGGTACACAAAATGGTCCTAAAGGCATCATTGATGCTTCAGCTTTTGTCGAATTTTACGATGATGAATTTGACAAAGAATTGTGTTTCGAAAAAGGAATTGCAACTCTTGAACCTATTGATTTCTGGAAAAAAGTTGACGCTGAGGCTTTAGATTTAATTTATAAACAAGTTAAAGATATGCTCAATTATAATAAATTCGTTGTTACTCTTGGTGGAGAACATACAATTTCTTCAGCACCAATCAAAGCTCACTTTGAAAAATACCCAAATATGAGCATACTTCAATTTGACGCACATTCTGATTTACGAGAATCATACGAAGATTCAATTTTTTCTCACGCTTCAGTAATGGCAAGAGTTTGCGAGTTTTTCCCTAATAATAATATCACACAAGTTGGGATTCGTGCCCAATGCATAGAAGAATCACGTTTTATCAAAGAAAATAAAATAAACACATTTTATGCTTCTGGAATAAGAACAAATAAATATGGGACTAATTGGAAAGAAACACTTGTTAATACTTTAAATCAAGAAGTATATATCACTTTCGATGTAGATGCATTTGACCCTTCGATAATGCCATCAACAGGCACTCCGGAGCCTGAAGGTTTACTATACGCCGAAGTCTTGGAAATTTTCAGATTAATCAGAAAATCTGGTCGTAAAATTATCGGTTTTGATGTTGTTGAATTAGCACCCATTCCTGCTCTTTCACATCCTGATTTAACTACAGCTCGTTTAGTTTATAAATTGCTTAACTATGCTTTTTACGATGTTAAAATATAAAACAATATTAACAGGCTATTTTATAAGCTTGTTGTAAAATGAATTTAATCAAATAATAAATTGTAATTTTGTATTTTGGAAATTTGAAAAATTGGAATTAGATGCAAAACTATAGGAATTTTGGGATAATTGCACATATCGACCACGGAAAATCCACATTAGCAGACAGATTATTGGAAAAAACAGGCACAGTTACACAAAGAGAAATGATTTATAATCAAATTCTCGACGATAATCCATTAGAGCAAGAACGTGGAATAACAATCAAGCTTCACGCAATTCAAATGAATTATAAAGCCAAAGATGGCAATGAATATGTTTTAAATTTAATTGATACTCCAGGACATGTTGACTTTACTTACGAAGTGTCAAGGTCACTTGCTGCTTGCGAAGGAGCAATTTTAGTAGTGGATGCTACTCAAGGAATAGAAGCACAAACAATTAGCAACTTATATTTAGCTTTGGATCATAACCTTGAAATTATTCCAATTATAAATAAAATCGATTTACCAAGTGCAGTAACAAATATTGATAAAGTAAAACACGAAATTATCGATTTACTCGGTTGCAAGGAAGAAGAAATACTTTTAGCTTCAGCAAAAGCAGGGATAGGAATCGAAGAAATTCTCGAAGCAATTGTCAATCGAATTCCTCCACCAAAAGGTTCACCAAATGCCCCATTAAGAGCATTGATATATGATTCTATTTTCGATGATTATCGTGGCGTTATTGTAAATTTAAGAGTATTCGATGGCGAAATCCGAGACGGTGATAAAATTTTATTCATGGCAACTGGGCAAACTTATGAAGTCGAAGAAGTTGGAATACTAAAAATGAAACGACAACGCACTAAGTTGTTATCTGCTGGTGACGTTGGTTACTTAATTCCTAATATTCGAACCTTAAGTGATACAAAAGTCGGTGATACAATCACTCACTTTAGAAATCCCTGCGAAAAGCCGATTGAAGGCTTTAAAGAAGTTAAACCAATGGTATTCAGTGGATTTTATCCAGTCGATGCAAATGATTTCGAGTCTTTACGTGAAGCTTTAGCAAAATTATCTTTAAACGATTCAGCAATATTTTACGAACCTGAAACATCTTCTGCACTTGGCTATGGGTTCCGTTGCGGCTTCTTAGGTCTTTTACATCTTGAAATAGTTCAAGAAAGGTTGGAACGTGAATTCAATCAAAATTTAGTTACTACTGTTCCAAACGTTAGATATAAAATTATCAAAACTAATGGTGAAATAGATTATATTGATAGTCCTGCACAATTGCCCGACCCGGTTAAAATACAAGAAATCCAAGAACCATACATTCGTGCACAGATTATTTTGCCCGATGAATACATTGGAAACATAATGAAACTTTGTATGGAAAGACGTGGAACACTCGTTTCTACTACCTATTTATCCGCAAAAAGAGTTGATTTAACTTGGGATTTGCCATTAGCAGAAGTTGTATATGATTTTTATGACAAATTAAAATCATTTACCAGAGGCTATGCTTCAATGGATTATGAGTTCTTAGATTATATCGCTGGAGATTTAGTAAAACTCGATATATTATTAAACGGCGAACCGGTTGATGCTTTATCAACAATTGTGCATCGTTCGAAATCTTTTGAATGGGGCAAAAAGTTAACAACAAAGTTAAAAGACTTAATACCTCGGCAACTTTTCGAAATCGCTATACAAGCCGCTATTGGAAACAAAGTAATTGCACGTACAAATGTCAAAGCAATGCGTAAAAATGTAACTGCTAAATGTTACGGTGGCGATATTTCACGTAAAAGAAAGTTACTCGAAAAGCAAAAAGAAGGGAAAAAACGTATGAAACAGATTGGCAGCGTTGAAATTCCTCAAGAAGCTTTTCTTGCTGTTTTAAGTATTGATAAAGATTAATTTTTCACAATGAAAAATAATAAAATAATAAATTAATTGATAAATAAATTAATTTTAATTAAATACGTCTTTTTTAAAACTCTTATTTCGAGGCATTTTGATGGGAATTGACTTCAAAAATTTATTTAAAAAGAAAAAAGTAGCAAAAAAGAAACCCGAAACAACAGCTGAAAAATTTATTTCATGGGTCAAAACAATTATTTGGGCAATCATTGTAGTAATGATAATTAATGGATTAGCACTTGCTTCTTTTGTTGTACCAACTGGTTCAATGGAAAATACAGTAATGACAGGTGATTTCCTTTTTGTCAACAAATTTATATACGGACCTACAACCCCGCAAGTTATTCCATTTTTCAATATACCTTTGCCATTTTACAAATTCCCTGCCCCAAAAGACCCCGAAAAAGGAGATGTAATTGTATTTATTTTCCCAGGTTACAGAGATGAAGTCAAATCATCAGAGTTCCAATATTATTTGAAAAGATGTGTAGCAACCGCAGGTGATACATTACAAATTATCAATAATATTATCTACGTAAACGGAAAACGTTTACCAATCCCTGAACACGCTGTGATTGACTCATCAAATTACGAAGATCCTTCAGATAAATTTAGAACTTTTCCTCCTGGCTTAGGCTTCAATAGAAATAACTATGGACCTTTAGTAATCCCGAAAAAAGGCGATGTAATAAATTTAAACCAAGATAATTATCGTCAATGGGCAACCTTTATTGCTCGTGAGGGACATTCAATCGATAATACTGGTAGCGTCATTACAATTGATGGAAATCCATCATCAAAATATACAGTGGAACGTAATTATTGCTTTGGTATGGGTGATAATCGTGACCATAGCCTTGATAGCAGGTATTGGGGTTTTATCCCCTACGATAATGTCGTTGGCACTCCAATGATTGTTTATTGGTCTTGGGATACAAACTTGCCAATCACTCATTTAGCAGATAAATTATCTTCCATAAGATTTAGCAGGATTGGAAAAATAATTCATTAATTTTTTATTAAAATATGATGTATTTTAAGAATTTATTATTTTTAATAATATTTATTATTTCTTTTATTTTATTTTCTTGCGAAAAAAATCAAAAAAATGAGCCACAAGAGGTAATGACCATTAAAGTTCCCTCTTTGGATTATGGAAATAAAAATAGTAATTTTTTACCTAAAGATACCTCGATAAAAATTAAGAATTCCGAAATTAACAATTTAGTTAAAAACGATTCATTAGCAGTTTCAAAAACAAAAAATCAAATCTTAAAAGAACTTTTAAGAAAAAAAAATTTAAACACTCGAATAGAAAAAATATCCTCAAGTATATGCGATTTAAATTATGATGGCAAAAATGATATTATAATTTTTTACAAAATATATACAACAAAAGACACATCTCTTGCAATGAACTTCTTTATCGATAAAAATCATGTTCTTGTTAATGTACTCGAATATCCCCTCCCAGATGCAGCAATAAGTATCAAAGATATCTTGTTTTATAAAGATAGTACATTTGAAGTACGTTATTATTCTTCGCCTAAGAATTCAATAGAAAAACTCATTTTTAAATATGAAAATGAATTTAACTTCAAACGAATAAATTAGTTGCAACTAAAAATTAATTCTATTTAAATAAAAGAAATTACATCAATATTTCTTAATTTGCATATTATTAAAAAACAATTTCTTAAAGAAACATTTACAAAGATATGAATAAAATAATTGAAGCTCGATTTTTAAGTCCAAATGTAAAGTTGTTCAAAATCGAAGCAAAGAAAATTGCTGAAAAACGCAAAGCAGGACAATTTATTATGCTTCGAGTTACAGAAACAGGCGAAAGAATTCCATTGACCATCGCAGATTCTGATGCAGAACAAGGTTGGATTACAATAATCGCACAAGGTATTGGCAAAACAACAAAAATGTTAAACTTGCTTGAAGCTGGCGATTATATTCACGATGTTGTTGGTCCACTTGGCAAACCATCCCATATCGAAAATTTCGGGACAGCAGTTAGTATCGGCGGTGGCGTCGGTACTGCCATTGCTTATCCTATCGCTAAAGCATTAAAAGAAAAAGGAAATTATGTAATTAGTATCGCTGGTGGTCGAAGCAAAGAGTATGTAATTTTGGAAGAAGAATTAAAGCAATGCAGTGACGAAGTTTATCCAACAACCGATGATGGAAGTTACGGTTTCCACGGATTTGTTACAGATAAATTAAAAGAATTAATTGATTCTGGTCGAAAAATTGATTTCGTACTTGCAATTGGACCAGTTCCAATGATGGAAGCAGTTGCAAATTTAACGAAACCATACGGAATTAAAACTGTCGTTAGTTTGAATTCGATAATGATTGACGGAACTGGAATGTGCGGTGGTTGCCGTGCAATTGTTAATGGTGAAACAGTATTCGTTTGCGTCGATGGACCAGAATTCGATGCACATCAAGTCAACTTCAAAGTCTTAAAGAACAGAAATAATACTTATGTAGATAAAGAAAGAGAGGCACTTCATGATTTTGAATGCCACTTAGACCAAGCATTTAATAAATTAATTAAGCATCAGGAAGCATAAGGAGAATAAAAATGGGAGCATATCCACCAGTACCAAAATTGCCAAATAAAGAAAGAACAAAAATTCAAAGACATACAATTCCTGCACAGGAGCCAACCGTAAGAAATAAAAATTTCCAAGAAGTTAATTTAGGTTATACTATCGAATTAGCACAAGCTGAAGCACAAAGATGTTTAATGTGCGCCAATCCACCATGTATGAAAGGTTGCCCAGTTAGTGTCAAAATTCCATTCTTCATCGACAAAATTATTGAAGGCGACATTGCCGCTGCTGCAAAAATTTTAAAAGAAGACAATGCTTTACCAGCTGTTTGTGGACGAGTTTGTCCTCAAGAAGAGCAATGTGAAGTTGTGTGTGTTCTTGCTAAAAAATTCGAACCTGTTGCTATTGGTCACCTCGAAAGATTTGTCGCTGATTGGGAAAGGAATAATATCGGCATCCAAGTTCCAGAAATCAAAACTAAAACAGGAAAAAAAGTAGCCATCATTGGCGGTGGTCCAGCAGGTTTAAGTGCGGCAGGTGATTTAATTCAAATGGGACATGAAGTTACAGTTTTCGAAGCACTCCACGAAATCGGTGGTGTGTTAGTTTATGGCATTCCTGAATTTCGTTTACCTAAAGAAATTGTCAAAGCAGAGGTAGAAGGACTCGCAAAGGCAGGCGTCAAATTTGAAAAGAATTTTGTGGTCGGGTTAACATCAACTTTAGATGAAATCTTACACGAGTATGATGCGGCATTCTTAGGTGTTGGTGCCGGTCTACCTTATTTTATGAATATTCCAGGTGAAGAATTAAGCGGTGTTTACTCTGCTAATGAATATTTAACCCGTGTTAATTTAATGAAAGCTTATGATTTTGGTAACAATGACACACCAATAATCGAAATAAAAGATAAAGTTGTCGCTGTAATCGGTGGTGGAAATACTGCTTTAGATGCTGTTCGTACATCACTAAGACTTGGTGCCAAAAAGGCAATGATACTTTATCGCCGCTCAGAATCTGAGATGCCTGCACGTATCGAAGAAATTCATCATGCAAAAGAAGAAGGCGTTGATTTCACTTTCTTAGCAAGTCCGATAGAATATCTTGGCGACGAAAAAGGCTGGCTAAAATCTATGCGAGTTCAAAAAATGGAACTCGGTGAACCTGATGCTTCAGGTCGTCGTAAACCAGTTCCCATTCCTGGAGCAATTGAAGAAATTCCAATTGATGTTGCTGTCGTTGCAATAGGAAACGGTTCCAATCCAATAATTAGCCGAACTACCCCCGAAATCAAAGTAAATAAATGGGGCAATATTTTAGTTGACAAAGAAACTATGAAAACAAGTAAAAAAGGTGTTTTTGCAGGTGGCGATATCGTGACTGGTGGTGCAACTGTAATTCTTGCAATGGGTGCCGGTAGAACAGCTGCTAAATATATTAACGAATATTTAACTAATCCTGATTTTGTTTGGGATTGGGAAAAGAAAGATTAATTTTATTAGGTATGATTTTGGCTGAACTTGGCCTTGCTATAGTTCAGCCATTTTTTATAAGGAGTTCTTTTAAAAATGAAAGGTGTTATTGCTTTATTATTGCTTGTTATATCCAATACCTTTATGACTTTCGCTTGGTATGGTCACCTTAAATTCCAGGAAATGAAAGGGTGGAATAAATTATCAATTTTTGCTATTATCTTAATTAGCTGGGGAATTGCTTTTTTTGAATATATTTTCCAAGTCCCTGCAAATCGCATTGGTTACCAAAATTATGGTGGTCCGTTTTCACTCGTTCAACTTAAAGTAATTCAAGAAGCGATTTCTTTGACAGTTTTTGGTATTTTTACTTTCTTCATCTTTAAAAATGAAGCAATTAAAACAAATCAGTTAATAGGCTTTACTTTGTTAATTCTTGCAGTGTATTTTATTTTCAAAAAATAATTTTTTATAAATTAACTGTTAAGCGAATTACTAAATCTGTCCGAATCTCTAAATATGGAATGTACGTAGTGTCAAAAGGTTGATTTTGATACCTTGAATACTCAGAAACAATCATAAAATACGGTCGTGATTTTAAGGCATCTGATAATTTCTTTGCTTCATCTTCTGGTAAATTTATAATATGTTTTGGGTTTTTATAATATTCAGAAATTTTTACATTATGAAAATCACCAATATTAAAGGGCAAAAAAGTAGTATCTAAATCGAAATCAAATGGGTTTTGAGATTCTTCGCTTTTACCTGGTTTTGGTTTTAATAACACTAAAGTATATTTAATGCTATCAAAAATCATTTCATCAACTTTCGGGTCAAATGGTTTGTTATTTAAAGGTAAAACAAGAGAATCCACCCAAAAAGCAAATTGAAATAATTCCGCTCTATCTATTCTCTCTTTGTTCTTTTTATATTCATCATATTTATATAAATTCGAAAAATCATATCCTAAAGAGGGTACTTTTCTGTTTGTACTTTTATCATAAAAATAAATCGGTATTTGAATTGTAAAACTTGAAAAACTATTAACTGTATCAGTGTAACAGGATGGCAAAGTAACTATAAAAAAAGTCAGCAATACGAATATTAATATCTTTTTCATAAAAATTCCTTATTTATTTTTTTGACGGACAAAAACTTGAACAGTTCGACAATAAAATCGACCTTCTGGTGTGTTATTATCATAAAGTAATTCTTCCTCGCCTTTGCCTTGAAATTCAACTTTACTCACTTTCAATTTATCTGCTGTGGATTTTGCTCTTGCTTCAGATAATGTTTTGTTATGCTTCTCATCACCAATTCTGTCGGTGTAACCAGTAACTTTAACTTCGGCGTCGCTTGAAATATCATTATTGATGAATTCAGAAATTTTTGTATTTGCTTTTCCAAGCTCAGAGGAATTAAAATCAAAAAGAATTAAATTATAAACATTTAAACTAGAGTCAATTCTTTCAACTTCGACTGGTATTGTTTGAATCGGTGTAATATTTGTTTCTTCCGTATTTTCAACACGTAAAACAGCATTAATATTTTCGGGAATTTCGGGTAAATTCTTTATTTTATTACTGAGGTCAATTTTAATTTCTTTTTGTGGCGCTTCATTCTTTTGAATATTAACAATACTTCCTGCTTTCGATGAAATCGATAACTCATAATCTTTTATTTCAGTTGGTGAGTAAATATCGTTTCTCACTAAAATATTTCCTGGTTTTATATATCTTAAAGTATCTTCGATAACGATGGGTGCAATAATTTCCCACTTATCGGAGTTTATTTCAACCCTTCTATTTTCGGCAATACCATCAGGGTCTTTAATGTTAGAAAATTTTTCTGGTAAATTCCTTGCTTCAACTTTAATTCTATTTGGATTAATTTGCCAAACATTTACAAAATAATCTCGAATTTTTTCCGCACGTAATTTTGAAAGTTTTTTATTATTTTTTTCAATCCCAGTATTACTATTACAGCCAATCAAAGTTAAATTAGCATCAGGGTTTTCGAGTAACCGTTTTCCTAATACATTTAAGAGTTGATAATATGTTTCGAGCGAGTTTTTACCTAATAATTCTTTAAATGAAAACTCCTTTGCCTTATCACTTGAATATTGCACATATTTACTTGGTATATCGCTTTGGTTTTCGTCATAAAAAATATAAGGTAAAAAAGCACGTAGTTGCCTTGACCTATATATTTCAACTTTGATTTTTTCGACTTTTTGTCCGTTTTCATCGACAATTTCTATGCTTGATTTGATAGGAATCTTCTGCTTAGAAATTTGTGCTGCAGGAATTTCTTTTTGTTCAACTGGAAGTGAAACAATCGTAGGTTCTGGTGCAGGTGTGATTTCAGGAATTTGAATAGGTTCGAAAACTTCAATTTGTTCCCCAGAATCATACAACCAAAATGACACGCCACCAGCAATTGTCGGTTGAGATGCCAAAGCACCATCCAAGTGCACTTCTACAATTCCAATTCGATACGAAAAGCCAAGAAGTAATTTTAAATTTGTATAAGTGTCCATTGTGATTATTAAAGGGTCGCCGTTCCTCACTTCATCATATGGATTATTGACAAATTCTTCTGTACCAGTATTTTTTCGAACAGCGGTAATATTTCCTGTTATTCCTTCATATTGAACGCCACTATAAAAACCTAGTCCAAAATCAGAATTACCTGAAAAAACAAGCCCTAAGGCATACGAACTTATATCTATACTTGGATTTCGTGATATTCTATGATATACAAGATTTGCACCCAAAGAATAAGGAGAGTTATAATCGAAAATTCCAAAAGTACGAGAAATATTTTGTGTCAATCCTATTGTAAAATATGTAGTTGGCACATTAAGTAGCGGAAATGACAAAAAACGAAAACGCAATTGTGTCCTTGTTGGCAAACCCACAAATAGTTGTATTGCGGGCAATCCACTAATGAAATTAATATTATTACCTTCTGCAAAGGCAACTGTTTTATTCAAGGAGTCAGGTAAGTATGAATTTTGTGGTGAAGCAAATACAGGACTGGATATTCCTCCATAAATCGTAGGTTCTGTAACTGTTCCTTTTGTATTTAATATAATCTCGTTGTTTTTCCTTTGTGCGGTTAAAACAATATTTGTATTGCCAAATTCTTTTGGCAATTCCGCTTCGAAACTTTTTTGACTTTCAGGGATAAACATTTCACTTGCTGAAATATCAATTCCAAAGCTCCAACCATTGTTATAATTTGCAACTGTATATAAGTTTGAATTTAGACTTTGATTAAATGTAGTTAAAAATGGTTTAAGATATCCTGATAAGTTCTTTGAAGTAAATAAACCAAATTCACGACCTATTTCGAGCTCATTAGCTGCAAATAAATCAAATTGAATTAAGATAAAAAATACAATTAAGGTTTTTCTCATTGTTATCTTTTAAGATTTACCATAAATTAGTGAATTTTTATGAATATTCAAAATATATTATAAAAAATTTTTTGAATATTTAAAATAACTTTAAAAGAAAAAACTAAATTTTTCTATAAAAATTGATTATGAGCCCTTTCGAAACCTATACTTGATTTTGGACCATGACCGGGATAGATTTTATAATCATCGTCATAAATCAAAAGTTCATTTTTTATTGAGGAAATCAGTTGGTCGAAGTTACCACCCGGAAAATCTGTTCGTCCTATGCTTAATTTGAATAATGTATCCCCTGTAATAATCTTTTTTTCTCCAATAATTTCGACGCAAATGCTACCTTCGGTGTGACCGGGTGTGTGTAAAATTTTGAATCTCATATTATTAATTTCTAAAATTTGGTGAGAGTGCAAATGTTCAGTTGATTGAACACTCTCGATTTTAAGTGGCAAGCCAGCTGGAATGTGTTCATTAGGGTTTTTGAGTCTATATTCATCATTTGGGTGGACATAAATTTTAGTATTATATTTCTTTTCAAATTTATATAAGTCCAATATGTGGTCAAAATGAGTATGAGTTAAAATTATTGCTTTTAAAGTTAAACCTTTTTCATCTAATATTTTCGAAATAAAGTGAAATGATTCCATTGGTGCATCAAACATAACTGCTGTTTGCTCATCAATTAGCAAATAAGTTTGATTTTGTAATGGTCCGCAAGTGTAAGTTAATAATTCCATAATTTCCGTTTAAAGATATACAGCGAAAAGCTTAATTTAATTATATCGCATCTGAAATTCTTTAATCGCATCGATATCAGAACTCCTAAATTCATTAACATCTCCATCGAAGACTTTATTGCCATTATGCAACATTGCAACTTTATCGGCGATTTTATAAACACTAAATAAATCGTGTGTAATAACAATTGAAGTCACTTTAACTTTTTTTTGTACTTCCAAAATCAATTCGTCAATTTGCTCGCTTGTAACTGGGTCTAAACCTGTCGTTGGTTCATCATAAAATAAATACTCGGGGTTCCCAACTAATGCTCTCGCTAAACCTAATCTTTTACGCATTCCTCCTGATAATTCTGACGGCATCTTGTTTTTTAAAATATTCCATTCCTTTCTAAAAACTTCTTGTCCTACTTCATTTTCATCTGGTAATAATTGCACAGCACTTAAAACACGAATTGCTTCTTTTTCTAAAAAGCCAAAATCTCTTGTACCTAACTCAAACAATTTGATAATAACATTTTCAAATACATTAAAGGAATCGAATAAAGC
This sequence comes from uncultured Chloroherpeton sp., assembly GCA_964500435.1. Lineage (GTDB taxonomy): Bacteria > Bacteroidota > Ignavibacteria > Kapaibacteriales > UBA2268 > GWF2-33-9. The sequence continues at coordinate 37,345 of CAZCNL010000011.1, forward strand.
GGCACCTTGGAATACAAAACCCATTTTCTTTCTAACTTCGAAGAGTTCCTTTCGTGTTAATTTGGGAATATCTTGACCGTCAATTTTCACTGTCCCCGAATCTGGTTCGAGTAAACCGACAAGATGTTTAATTAGAACACTTTTACCGCTTCCTGATTTTCCGATGATACAAGTTGTCTTACCTTGTTCAATCGTCATATTAATGTTTTTCAAAATCTGTTTTTCACCAAAAGATTTTGATAATTTTTTTATTTCTATCATTTTTATTTTTATTACAATTTAAAAATGCAAATTAATCAATTGAACATTAATAATGAATCTCTAAATTGGTAACCTGCTCTGTTTGAAAATCATAAACTTTAATTGAATCGTTATTTGTATCAGTAATATACATTTTATTGTTGAAAATATAAACTGCGTTTGGTTCATAAAATTGGACTTGTTGTGGGCTACCAACCACATCTCCACGTTTACCATTCCCCAGAAAAGTTTTCACTTCTTTTGTCGATGGATTTAGCTGCTTAATTTTATGGTTATATGTATCAGCAATGTAAATAATTCCATTAAAGTAATGTACGCCAATACAGTGTTGCAACCTTGATTTTGGATATATTCCATCAACATCCCCAAAATCAAACAGTCCTGTACCGGCGAGAGTGGTTACTTTTCCATTAGTTAAATCGATTTGTCGTATTGCACTTACTTCGCTATCTGCAATATATAATTTCCCTTCGCCGAATGTTATACCGCTGGGCTGGGCAAAAGAAGAATTGCGTAAATTCCCATCAACTATATTTTCGTAACCATTTCCTGCAAAAGGTTCAATTTTCTTTGTATTTAAATCCATTTTCCAAATTTGATGCGGACCAGCCATTGCTATATATAAAACATCGTCTACTAATACTAAATCCCAAGGACTATTCAGTTCAGAATCTGTTCCAAATCCTCCAGACGAAAAGTAGGTAATAGCCATATACCCTTTTCCTGCAATTGTTTCAACTTTTTCATCCTTCAAAGAAATTTTCCTTATCATATGGTTTTCGGTGTCAGCAACGTACATAAAATCTTCGTTTGAATCCACATCAACGCCTTGAGGGCGATAAAATTCCGCTGTTTGAAAGTTCCCATCATTTTTACCCTCCTTGCCACTACCTATAATTTTTAGTATTTTACCAGTCAAATCTGTAATCACAATACGATTATTATTTGAATCAGTTATGTATATTTTCCCCGTTTTTGAAACTTTTAATTTTCCTGGGAACTTTAAAATTGTATTTTTATCGTGAAAACTTTCATCTGTGAATTTCATTTCATTTTTATTCAAAAGTTTTGCATCATCAAATTCTTTAATTGCATCTTGCAACAAAGTATGTAATTTTGAATATACTCCTTCGCCCGAAATTTGAGCAATAATTTGGCCAAGTGGGTTGATTAAAACAAATGTAGGCCAAGCAGATACTGAATAATCATTCCAAATCTCGAAATTCTTATCATTCACAACTGGATGAGTAATCTCGTATCTTAATGTCGCTTTACGTATATTTTCTTTATCTTTCTCATTTTTAAATTTAGCAGAATGAACTCCGATTACAACTAATTCGTTGCCGAATTCATTTTCTAATTTATGTAAATCAGGAATGACGTGCATACAATTGATGCAACAATATGTCCAAAAATCTAAAAGCACGAATTTGCCTTTTAATTCTTTCAAAGAAATCGGACGTGAGGTATTCAACCACTCCAAATCTTCAGGGAATTCCGGTGCATAAACATAACCTTTATATTTCATTTTGAGTTCCTCTTCTTTTTTGTTAGTTTTATCATTTCCATTCGAACAAGATGTAAAAAGTGCGAATAAGATTAGAAATAATAATAATTTATGAAAATTAAGAATCATATAAATTAATTTTTAGATGCAACTAAAATAACGAATTTATTCCAGCTTTGTTTTAAATAAAAAAGGTGGCTCTTGCGAACCACCCTTTATAATTAAGGAACTTACTTTTCTAAATTTAATAAATTAATCATCTACAACGGTGTAATCTGCTTCTTCGACATTAGGCTTAGAGTCGGATTTCTTTTCTTGTTCAGAAGAAGTTGAGCTGCCAGAAGATGCACCATCATTCGGAGCAGAACTTGAGCTGCTAGCTTGGTTATACATCGCAGTTGAAACTTCGCTCCAAGCAGAGTTAAGTGCATCTATTGCAGGGCGAATATCATTTTCATTTTCTTTAATTGCTTTTTCGAGTCTTGCTTTTGCATCTTCAATTTTCTTTTTCTGGTCAGCAGTCATCTTATCACCTAAATCTTTCAATTGCTTATCGGTTGAATAAACAAGTGCATCAGCTTGATTACGCAAATCTATTTGTTCTTTGCGTTTTTTATCTTCATCTGCATGAGCCTGAGCTTCATTTTTCATCTTTTCAACTTCTTCTTTTGAAAGACCGCTGGAAGCTTCGATTCGAATATTTTGTTCTTTATTCGTAGCTTTATCTTTTGCAGTTACGGATAAAATTCCATTAACGTCAATATCGAAAGTAACTTCAATTTGTGGAACTCCACGAGGTGCTGGTGGAATACCATCTAAATGGAATCTTCCTAATGAACGGTTATCCCGTGCCATTGGTCTTTCGCCTTGTAAAACGTGAATCTCAACTGATGTTTGGCTGTCTGCCGCAGTTGAAAAGATTTCTGACCTTCTTGTTGGAATTGTTGTATTTGCATTAATCATTGGTGTCATAACACCACCTAATGTTTCAATTCCCAATGTCAAAGGTGTAACGTCAAGCAATAAAACATCTTGAACATCGCCAGAAATAACACCACCTTGAATTGCCGCACCGATTGCAACAACTTCATCTGGATTAACATTTTTCGATGGTTCTTTGCCAAAATAATTCCTTACTAACTCCTGAATTTTTGGAATACGTGTCGAACCACCAACAAGAATTACTTCGTCTATTTGATGTGGTGTCAATTTTGCATCTTTTAATGCTTGTTCAACAGGACCTAATGTTTTTTCGAATAAGTCCATACATAGGTTTTCGAATTTTGCTCTCGTGATATTTATATTTAAATGCTTTGGTCCTTCTTCTGTTGCAGTAATGAACGGTAAATTAACATCAGTTTGTAATTGCTGACTTAATTCAACTTTTGCTTTTTCAGCAGCTTCACGTAATCTTTGCAATGCCATTGGGTCTTTACGTAAATCAATTCCTTCAGTTTTTTTAAATTCATCAGCTAAATAATCAATTAAGCGTTGGTCGAAATTATCACCACCAAGATGAGTATCGCCATTAGTTGACTTAACTTCAAAAACACCTTCACCAAGTTCCAGTATTGAAATATCGAAAGTACCACCACCAAGATCGTAAACTGCTACTTTCATATTTGAAATTTTCTTGTCCAACCCATAAGCTAAAGCTGCAGCAGTTGGTTCATTTATTATACGTTTAACTGTCAAACCAGCAATTTCACCTGCATCTTTTGTTGCTTGTCTTTGTGCATCATTAAAATAAGCAGGTACAGTAATCACTGCTTCGGTTACTTTTTGACCTAAATAATCTTCTGCAGTTTGTTTCATTTTTTGCAAAATCATTGCAGAAATTTCCGGAGCAGAATAACTTCTGTCATCAATTTTTACTCTGATTGTGTTACCATCTTCGCTCGGAACAACTTGGTAAGGTACCATTGAAATTTCTTGTGGAACTTCGCTATACCTTCTTCCCATAAATCGCTTAATTGAATAAATTGTTTTAGTTGGATTAGTTACGGCTTGTCTTTTTGCAGCTTGTCCTACGACTCTTTCTCCCGACTTAGTGAAACCTACAACCGAAGGAGTTGTTCTGCTTCCCTCTGAATTTGCAATTACTACTGGTGTATTACCTTCCATAACTGCAACAACGGAATTTGTGGTCCCTAAGTCAATTCCAATTATTTTTCCCATCTGTTTTCCTCTTTTTAAAATTTAAAAATATTTATCAAAAAAAATTAGTATTTTCTTTGATGAATATTTTAACACAAATTTAGTCCCATAAGAAGGCGTAATGATTTGCCCTCTTATGAGACGTTTTGTCATTGCAACTATTGAATTTCAATTAACTTTTCATTTGGTTTTTCGGGCTCTTTCTTTTCGATTGATAAGTGCAAAACACCTTTATCGAATTTTGCTGTTATTTTATCTTTATCAACGTTTTCAGGCAATGCGAAGAATCGTGAGAACTCACCATATCGTCGTTCGATTCGGATATAAGAATGGTCTTTGTTCTCTTTCTTTTCTTCGAATTTTTTCTCGCCTTTAATCATCAAAGTATTGTCGTCCTTTACTTTAATTTGCACATCGTCTTTTGTAAGTCCCGGTAATTCAACGTTGATATAGATATTTTTTTCATCTTCGGAAATATCCACTGTTGGATAAAATCCTCTTCTATTATCAATTAATCCCGATTCAAAATCGGAAAGAAATTCACCCATTTTATTAAACATTCCGCTAATTTCACGGAACGGATCAAATTTTACGATTGCCATATCAACCTCCTTATTTTTGTTTAACATATTGTTTAAACATAATTAATATGAATTTAAACAAAATATTAATTTATACTTATTTTAATTTCTTTTTCTTCTTTTTGTTTTTTAGGAATTGAAATATTCAAAATTCCATTTTCGAACCTTGCATTGATATTACTATCATCAAGGTCATTTGATAAAATAAAGGAACGTGAGAATTTTCCGTAAATAGATTCATTTCGGATGATGTTACGATTTGCAAATTCTTCGCTGCGTTTCTTTTCACCTTTAATTGTCAAATTACGGTCTTTATCCATTGAAATATTAATATCTTCTTTGGAAACACCTGGTAATTCGAGTGTAATGTAAAGCATTTTTTCATCTTCGGATATATCTGAGCGAACAGAATAAATGTTTTCGTCATTATTGGCTTTTTCGAAAATAGAAGACATTTCATCTAATTTTTTCGCCATTCTTTCGAATTCAACCATTGGATTAATTCTTAGTAGTGTCATTTTAACCTCCAAAATTCATTTATTAAGTTATGCCATAGTATTAAGAAAAAGTGTGCCAAAAATAAAAATAGTGTCATTACGACACTTAATATAGTCATATTGGCAATTACTATGTCGAGATTGTTATTTTGTCTTTTTTATTGTCATTTTGACGCTAACCAACAATAATTGATTCGCTCGTGTAATGGTATTTTGGTTCTTTTGAAGGTTTATAAAATGCTAAAAAGAAGTTTAAAAATCCGACTCTCCCAATAAACATAAGTAAAATAATTATAAATTTTCCTCCATTACCTAAAAATGGCGAGATATTTCTTGATAATCCCACTGTACTCGCAGCGGATACTGCTTCAAATACTAAATCCAAAGGTTGTTTATCTCTTTCCATAACTAAGAGGAAAAAGATACCAATACTTAAAGCTAAGACATTTGCAATTATTACTAAATAAGCATCTCGCAAGTTGGTAGGAGTAATTTCTTTTTTAAATAATTCTACTCTTTCTTTTCCCAATATTTGATTATACAAAGAATATAAAGCGAGCGAGAATGTAGTCGTTTTTATGCCTCCACCAGTTGAGCCAGGTGAAGCACCCACCCACATAAGAAAAATTACTATGAATGCTGTTGGTACGGAAATTAATTCAATTGATACTGTGTTAAATCCTGCAGTTCGAGATGTGACAGAAAGAAAAACCGAATGGAAAAAGGTATTGAATATACTACTTATACTTGTTTTGTCACTCAGGCTCAATATAAAAATAAATAATGAACCAAAAGTAATTAAAAAGAAAGTAGTGATTAATACTATTTTTGTTGTAACGCTAAATTTATCTCGAATTATATAATTCCACCTTTTCCAATTTTTAAATTTAAATAACTGTTGAAGTTCAGCAAGGACAATAAAGCCCAAGCCACCCAAGACAATTAACAGCATAATAACTGATAAATAAAAATAATTATTTTGAATATAGTCTTGCATTAAGCCGTTTTCGTAAGTCGAAAATCCTGCATTACAAAAAGCAGAAATGGAATGAAAAATCGAATTAAAAATTCTATCAAAAAAATTATTATTATCTGCTTTTTGATTAAAAAAGAACAAAAGTAATGCGCCAATTCCTTCAATTGTGAAAGTGTATAAAAGTATTTTTCGAAGTAAATTTGCAACACTGCTAACACTTAATTGGCTTAAATATTCTCGCATCAAAAATCTAACTTTCACGCTTAAACCACCGGCGATGATTGCTGTGAAGAAAGTAGTAAGTGTCATTACACCTAATCCGCCAATTTGAATTAAAAGTAAGATTACAACTTGTCCAAAAAAAGTAAAATGAGTTGCTGTGTTGTGAACAACCAACCCAGTAACACAAACTGCACTTGTGCTTGTAAAGAGGGCATCTAAATATGAAGTTGTCTCACTTGAAACCGTAGCTTTCGGTAATGATAAAAAAATCGATCCCGTAAAAATGATTAAGGCAAAACTCAAGGCAAATAAGGCGGATGGATGCAAGTTTAATTTTAAAACTGAGTCGAGGTATTTTGTTGATTTAAGTAAAAATAAAACTATTATCACAAGGTCAATAAAGGTCAAATATATTGAATGAATTTCAACTAAATTTAAGGTAGGAAAGTTTTTCGCAAGTAAATCAGATAAAAATGATGGGGAAATCAGCAATAAGACCATTAAAAATGAAACAGCTAATTCCAACCAACGTTCTTTTAAGTGATTGACTTTCTTTTGTGCAAAAATAAATCGCAATAATTCTTGGAATATATAAATATAAATTGCAACATCTGTAACTTTAATCAATAATTCAATTGTCGATGGAGTCAAGTAAAACCCAACAGTAGCAATTAATACGACAATTGAATAAACGAAAACTATGCTTAATGCTATTTCCGAAAATAATTTGACTTTCTTTATTAATGCTGTTATCATTTCTACAAAATTTGGTATTAAATACTTTCGCTTTTGAACAATCTATCAAGCATTTTTATGTTGTTTGTTATATCTAAAAAAAGTTTGAATTTTATTTCCTTTAAATAGTCGGATACTTGTAATTTTGCAACCTCATCCATTCCATCTAAGTTTACAAAATTAGTAAATTCTTTAATATAAACTTCTGAATCTTGAAACAACCCCATTATTGTTTGAAAATTAGATAAAATATTCAATATTCTTTTTGATTTAGTCATAACTTCAGATAAAGTTTCAATCATATATCGGAATTTTTTAATTTTAATTCTTAATTGATGGATAGTCGGAGGATTGTCGAAATCAATCATTGATTTATATTCAAGTATTTCATCGTATTTGGTTTGAATGATTTTAGAAACATCATCGAAATTTATCTCAATATTTTGGAAATCAATTCTTATTGCTCTATTTAAAAAATAATAATAATCGTCTAAAAAACTTACATCAATTTCTGCAAATTTCATTTTATTTAAATTTATTTGCTCGTATTCTTTTTCAATTAAATATATTAAAAATTCATATAATTGTGGGAAACTGACTTTCAACTTTATTGTTGTTATCATCATCACTTGAATATCTCGAAGTTGAGAAAGTGAATCAAATTGAGACTTTATTTCCTTTTTAATTTTTTTGAAATAGTAAGTAGGATAAAAGTTCGAGAAAAAATCCAGTGCCGAAATAAATCTTCTGATTGCAACCCGTAAATCGTGAACATTGTCTTCGCTGAATTCGCAATGAATTCTTTCTAAATTTGCTTTGTAATTATTATAACTTTTGTTCAAACTTTCGAGAGCAAATTTTCGAAAGCCTTCGGCAGAATTTTTGTAATGTGAAAAATTAAAATTTATCATAAAGAATTTATTCCTAAAAATGTGCCAATTTATTGAATATGAGTTTATTTTTCGTTAATTACCGATTTATTTTATCATCAAACAATAACATTATATTTTCTAAATTCCATCTTGGCTTCACTTCGACAGTATTATTAAATAAAACAAAATGCTCAGAAAACTGAAATGGAAAAGCTCGACCATAATCAAATTTCCCATTATTATTTTCATCGCAATAACCTTCTATTTTATAAATACCATCAGGAATATTCGTAAAAATGAATGATTTATCTGTATTTATTTTCGTAGATGAAATTATTGTATTTTTTGAATTAAGTAAATTCAAAATAATGTTCGCACATCCAATGCTATCGAGTAATTTTCCGGATATATCAGAAAAACCACGCCAATCTTCCGTTTTAAAATCATATTTAACAGTTGTATCTTTGATTATTTCATTATCTAAACTTCTTATTAAAGATAAATTAAGCAAAATACGATACCAAGAATCAGCGTTCAATTCATCTTGTGTTTCAATCTTTATCGAATTAGATTGTGGATATACTATATTCAAAAGAATTTTCTTTTTTGTATTTAAATCAATTATCTCTACTGGTATTGAATCTTTTGGGACTAAAATTGGTTTGTTAAATATAAATTGAAGTTGTGTTACTTTTTTTACTCTTTGCGTGCTGTCCGCAAAAGGTGTTGAAATTAATTTGAATGCATAATTGGTATTAGTATTATTTGCAACAAATGAATAATCAATTTTGGTTGAATAAATTCCAGATGTATCAACAAGGACTGAGTCCCTTGTTAACTTAAATATATAATTAACAGAATCTCTAATTTTGTCATTGAGTTTTACGAATAAATTTTTAGAATAAATTGAATCTAAAAATATTGATTTAATTTCTAAATTCTTCTTGTTTGAGGAATCTATTATTTGAAAATCATCTTTGTTCTTGCTGGACAAAAAAGAAACAGGTTTATTAAACTGAAAAATAACAAGAGAATCCTCATAATTTTTATTATAAACAATTGATAATGGCAAATAATTTGGATATTTTTCAATTTTAAGTTTAACAAAACTTGATATTCCATTTTTCACTTCAAAATCTTTTGTTGCTGCACCAAAGAAATCAGCATTTGGATGAAACAAATTATCTTTAAAATCAGTTTTCACAGCTATAACACGATAAAGTCCGTCCGGCAATGCTCTTAAAGAAAAAAGCCCATTTCCACCAACTTGTGTTTTATATTCAGTCGGACTATTTTCGAAATTTAATGTATCGGGATTTTTGTCATTAATGCGATAACAATAAATTAAAGCACCCGCCGACTTTTCGCCTACCAGAAAACCTTCGATACGTCCTGTATCAATTTTGTTCCCCGTTGAAAATGTTAACGAAAATGCTGAATCTGGTTTATTACCTTTTAAATCTGTATATTCAGTCCCAATCAGAAATGAGTACGTAGTTTGCTCTTTTAATTTGTTTTGGAAATTTATTTCAAGTTCTTTACCACTCCAACTATACTGCAAATCAACGGGCGGAGAAATTGAAATATTTTGAATTACTTTATTTCTGTCAACCCATTTTGAAAATTCTATTTTTATATAATTTTCATTATAATTCAAAGTCCTATCTGAAGGTTCATATGAAATTACTGCTGGTGGAGTTTTGTCCTTTGGTCCCCCAGATGGCATTTGTATATTAGCACAATTATTTAAAAAAAATGAGAAAAATATCAAATAAAATATTAATTTGAACCTTATTAAAAACTGTTTTTTCATTTTTTATGGAATTCTCGTTAAAATTGAAATGAAAATAAAATCAAAAATACAATCTTTTTATGAAAATACAGAAACTTACAAAAAAATTCGTTCAAAAGAAGGAAAGATTTATTCATTTTATTTAACATTATCTAAGATTTATAATTTTATTAGTGATTTTATCAATCGAATTGACCGACATAATATTTTTATGCTCTCGTCCGGAATTGCTTTTAACATTTTTATTTATTTCATTCCTTTGATATTAATCGGTATTTTTCTTGCTGTAAAATTTATCAATTTTAATATGATTGATAGCTCTATTGAAAATCTAATGATTGAATTTTTACCCGACACCGAAAACACTCATATTATGATTTACGAAGTTCTCAACGAAATTAGCGCAATTAGAAATGGAAGCTCAACTTCGGGTATTATTGGTTTTATTTCTCTTTTGTGGGTTTCTTCATTATTTATTTCTGCTTTACGTAGTGGGTTAGATAGAATATTTGAAGTAAAAGCACGCAAAGTTTTTATTTTTTATCGTTTAAAGGATATTATTCTTACTTTAACTTTTCCAATCATTGTAATAATTTATTCAACCTCTATTCCATTTATAACATATTTATTTGATTTTTTCCCAGATTTTTCAGGTTTTATTGCAAAGCAAACTTTGTTAAGCTGGTCTGTTAGTTTATTTTCTTTCATTTTTACTTTTATTTTGTTTTTCTTTATTTATAAATATATACCATCTGAAAAACAAGAAATTCGACAAGCATTAATTGCTTCAATTTTTGGTGGATTTTTTGTTCTTATTGCTCGGTGGATATTTAGTTGGTACGTAGTTTCCATAAGCAATTATAGTACTTTTTATGGAACTTATGCGGCTATTATTTCAATTGCAATTTGGGTTTATTATTTCTCTTTTATTTTATTATTTTCGGCTGAATTATCTTTTCTTTTCAAATATAAAAAAAATAAAATTGTTCAAGAAAATAAAATTATAAGCAATGATTAAATTTCTGAATTTATTAAATCAATCAATTCGCTTAATATCATTGCAGTTGCCCCCCAAAGTGGCTTTAATTTGTGAATTCGCCAAAGTGGCACCTTTACTATTTCGCCATTAAAATCCCAATCTTCGACTTGTAAATTACTTTTATCCAATAAATATTCTAATTTGACTTTTATAATTTCTTGCACTTCTGATTGATTAACGTTAAATTTTACATTTGATTTCACCAACCCAATAACTGGATGAATGACACTATTCGAAGGTGGCACGTATAAATCAGATATCTGTCCAATTACTTCGATATTCGAGTCTTCCACGCCAATTTCTTCGAATGTTTCACGCAATGCTGCTTCGACAATTGTTTCATTTTTTTCAATTTTGCCACCTGGAAAACTAATTTGACCTTGATGATTTGATAAATTCTCGCTTCGAAGTGTTAAAATTATCGATAAAGTTCCGTCACTATCTTCAATCAAGGGTATAAGCACTGCACTCTCCCGAGTATTCGGTGGTACATTCATTTTTCTAATAGGAATGTTATTCATCATCGGCACTAATTTCAAATGCGATTTTGTCCCTTGTAGTTGCTCTTTTTTTATCGATTTTATTATTTTAATTATTTTTTCTGCACTTTCATTCATTTATAAGTATTTTTTTAAAATAGTAATAAATTTATCAATTCCCTGCTTAGTTTCAGCTGATGTTGGCAGTACTTCGATGGCATTGTTACATTGTGATAGCAATTCTTCCCACTTTGCTTTTATTTCTTGCACTTTTGGAATAGTAATTTTATCAATTTTAGTCAAAACAACAAGATACTTCAAATTATTATTTTCCAACCATTCGATTAAAGCTAAGTCAATAGGCATCGGATTATGCCTCGAATCGACCAAAACTGTAACAAATTTCAAATTCTTTCTATTTAAAAAATAATCATATATCATTTTTTTCCAAGCTTCTCGCTCACTTTTACTTGTTTTGGCATAGCCAAAGCCGGGCATATCTGCTAAAATATATTTATCATTAACTGAATAAAAATTTATTGATTTTGTTTTCCCAGGTTCTGAACTTATTCTCGCTAAATTTTTCCTCAAAACAATGGAATTAATAAAGCTGGATTTCCCAACATTTGACCGTCCAGTAAATGCGAATTCGGGTAAATCTGTTTTCGGATAATCACCTAATTTGTTTGCACTAAAAATAAATGTCGCATCTATATATTTCATTTTTCCTCCTTTTTATTCATATTTAACCTTTTTATAGAAATAGTGCCCAATTTCCGAAGTCAAAACTCCCAATATCATAATCATTGCTCCAACTATTTCAATTATTGAAAATTTAATCGAGAAAACAAATATTGAAGCAATTGACGCAATAACTGGTTCCAATGAAAAGATCAACGCAGCTTTTACTGGTGTTGTATACTTTTGATATGCTGTATGAATAAATGTTACAACAAATGATGCAAGTACACCATTATATATTAATGCAGATATCAATTTTGTTGATAAATTCAAATGAAAATTTTGAAAATCAAAAATAAAGTATGTAATTGAAGATAATAAAACAATTGCAGCAAATTGCAAAAATACAACTTGAACTGTAAAAGATTTATCGTTTCTATTTCGAGTAAATATATCCATATAGGAAATATAAATTGCCCAAAATATAGTCGAAATAAGTGTAAGCAAATCGCCTAAATTGATGTTGGATAAGTCAGGTCGGCTAAATATCCATAATCCTATTGAAGCTATAAAAACACCAATTTTTGAAAAAAGTTGCACTTCTCTTCTTTCTAATAACCAATAAACAAATGGTACCATTGGTACTGCCAATCCGGTTATAAAGGCTGATTTAGGTACTGTTGTAAATTTTAATCCATAAGTTTGTAAAATAAAACCACCTGCATAGAGTAGTCCCAACACAACGCCTGCTTTTACACTATCTTTATCGAATTTTAATAAATGCTTTCCAAAAAAAATAACCACTAAAATCGCAGCAATAAAAAAACGAAGTATAACAAAAAGTGACTCATTAATATCTTCGATTCCTAATTTTGTAAAAATGAATGTAAAGCCCCAAAATAAAGTTATTACACCCATTAACATATCTGCTTTTAATGGCTTCATCGTAATTATTATCTCTCTTTAATATAAGGTTTAGCTAAAAATTCGAATATAAATGATGGTATTAATTTTAGTATATATGATAATATCGAAGTTGAAAACGGGAAATATATTCTTTTTCGGTTATTTTCAATTCCGTTATAAATTATTTCCGCTGCTTTGTCAGCATCCATAGCAAATAAGATTGGGAAATCACCATTTACAATTAAATCTGTTTTCACAAAACCGGGCTTAATTGTAATTATTTCAATATTTTTATTTTTTAAAGCTGTTCTTGCCGCACTTGAAATAAAACTAACTGCTGACTTACTTGCGGCATAAACTGATGCTCCGGGAAAGCCTTTTGCATCAGCTAAAGTGCTTACAATTGCAATTTTACCATAACCTTGCTTTTCCAAAATTGGGATAAAAGTTTGCAAGCCATTTAATACACCAAAAAAATTAGTTTCAAATACCAATCTTGCTTTTTCAAAATCTTCTTGCTTAAAATTAAATGGATAAGAAATTCCTGCATTAAGAATAATTAAATCAATTTTAACTAATGAAATATCTTCCAATACTTTGCTAAATGCATTTAAATCTGTAACATCAAGGGCTAACGCTTTACATTGAATATTGAATTGATTAATTATCTCAGTTCTTAAAATATTTAATTTTTCTAAATTTCGGGAAGTAATAATTAAATCCCAATTATTTTTTGCAAATTGTACTGCTAATGCTTTCCCAATTCCTTTGGATGCGCCGGTAATTAATACAGTTTTGTTCATTGCTTAAGTGATTTCTTTAAAATTTATGTTTATATATACCAAAATTATATATTGTATCTTTCTAAATTGAATGCTTCTCCTAAATATAATCGACGAACATCTTCGTTTGAGGCAATTTCTTCAGCAGAACCGCTTGTAAAGATTTTTCCATCAATTAATATATATGAGCGGTCTGTTATAGAAAGAGTTTCGTGAACATTATGGTCTGTGATTAACACGCCTATTCCCTTCTTCTTTAATTTAAGTACCATTTGCATAATTTCTTCGACTGCAAGTGGGTCAATTCCTGCAAATGGCTCGTCTAATAAAATAAATTTCGGAAAAGAAGCTAATGCACGAGCAATTTCGCAACGTCGCCGCTCTCCACCTGATAGCATATATCCTTTACTCTTGCGAATATGTTCAATTCCAAAATCTTTAAGTAATGTTTCCAAAGTTTCGATTCTTTTTTCTTTACTAATTTTTTGTAATTCTAAAATTGCAAGAATATTTTTTTCGACTGAAAGACCACGGAAAATTGAAGGTTCTTGAGGTAAATAGCTAATGCCTAATTGAGCTCTTTGGTACATTGCTTTACTTGTGATAACATTAGAATCGAGGAGCACTTCACCATTATTTGGTTTTATCATTCCTACAATCATATAAAAACTTGTAGTTTTTCCCGCACCATTGGGTCCTAATAATCCAACTACTTCGCCTTGTTTTACTTCCAAGCTAACATTATTAACAACCTTTCGTTTTTTATAGATTTTTGTTAAATTGTTTGCTTCGAGTTTACTTATATTTTGAAAATTGTCCAATTTATCTCCTCGAACTTTCCAATTTTACATTTTTTTTGATAATTTTTCCATTACGTAAAATCTCAAAATTCATTTCTTGACCGACAATTCCATCAAACAAATTTACGTAATAATCATTGGAATGGAAAATTTTGTTGTCATCAATTGCAAGTATTATATCACCGATTTCAATTCCATATTTTTCTGCTGGTGAATTGCGATAAACACGTGTAACTATTACACCTTCTTGCTTATCTAATTTGAAATATCTGACGTACTGGTCGTTTATTTCATCAACTTCCATACCAATATATATATTTCTATCAATTTTACGTTTATTATAAAGTTGGTCAATAATTACTTTAATTCTATTGATTGGAATAGCAAAGCCAATACCAATACTCCCAGCACCTTGATAACTTTGCGCTGTTGAATAAATTGCAGCGTTCATTCCGATTACATCACCATTTATATTTAGTAAAGGTCCCCCAGAATTACCTGAGCTTATTGCCGCATCAGTTTGTATCATATCCCTGTAAACTCTGTTATATGGCTTGTCTTGATTTATAAAACTTACTCCATTGTTTGAAACTACTCCGACAGTTACAGTTGGTTTAGAATTCATATCAAATAACCCAAATGGATTGCCCATTGCAACAACCCACTCACCAATCATTAAATCATCTGAATTAGCAAAGCGCAAATATGGTAAATTCGAAGCATCTATTTTGAGTAAAGCGACATCGCTTACCATATCTGCGCCAATTAATTCTGCATTATATTTTTCCCCGTTTGTTAATGTTACAACAATTTTTTTTGCATTCCCCGCAACGTGGTGGTTTGTCAAAATATATCCATCAGGCGAGATTATAAAACCTGAACCTAAGCTTTGGACTTGTCTGTATCTTGGTTCTGCAAACATTCCAAAAAATTGTTGAAAAAACGGGTCCATTCCAAATGGATTCGAAGCAACCATAACTTCTTGCAATTCCGTTACGTTTATTCCAACAACTGCTTCTCTCGCTTTTGCCGACGCTATTGATATTGCATTTTGCCTTGTTTTGTTTATTTGGTCTTGAATTTCTTTGGAATATTCTGCATTTTCGTATATTTGATTTTGCTTTGATTTTTGAGCAAATATTGTGTTTTCTGAAATAAATATTAAAAAAAATGATACGATAAATAAAAATACACTTTTTGTCTTTTGTCTTATTATTATTGCTTCTAGCGTCTTTTGTGAAGTCATTGTTGATAAATTTTTGTTAAACATAAACAAGATGTTTGTAATTTTATTTTTGACGAAATTGTAAAAGAAAAGTTTTTCTTATGAGCATATATGTTGATATTGCCTTACCTGTTCCAATCAGAGAATTATTCACTTATAAAGTACCGGATGACCCGCTATATTCTGATTTAATTGGGAAAAGAGCTTTGGTACCTTTCGGCACAAGGTATTTAACTGGCGTAATTATTCAGTTCAATGAAAATCCAAAAGATGTAAACATCAAACCAGTTTTAGAAATTTTAGATGAAAAACGGCTCTTTTCTGATAAATTATTAAAATTAACTCAATGGGTTTCAGAATATTATTTTTGTTCATGGGGCGAAGTCTTGAAAGCTGCTATGCCACCAAATTTCAATCTTGCTTCCATTCAAAAAATTGAGTTGCTCCGAGTTCCTAATCCATTTGAATTAAATCAAATACGAAAAAAGGCACCAAAACGAGCAAAATTATTACAATTATTAATCGAAAAGGATGGAATAGCGCCCATTAATTTTTTGCAAAAAGAATTGGATAATAAAAATTTATCTCCTCTTCTTGAAGCTCTTGCTCAACAAGATTTTATTCGAATTGTAACAGAAATTCCAAAACAAACCTCTCCAAAAATTAAAGCTGTGAGGCTTAATCCAAATTTAAATATTAATAGTGAGGAATTTTTTGATTTATTCCAAAAATTGGAAAAGTCAGCTCCAAAACAAGCCTTTATCTTAAGTTACATTATTTCCTTAATTAATGAAGAAAAAGATGAAATAATTCTTTCCGAGTTAATTGCGAATTTAAATACTGATTACTCTACGATAACCAAATTAGCCGATAAACAATTGCTTGAAATAATCGAAATTCCCAAACCAATTAAAAGCAATAATTTCACTAATTTATCCCAAAATGAATATAATATTACATTCACAGAGGAGCAAGAACAAGTTATTTCGGACATTTCGAAATTATTAGATGAAAATAAATATTCAAGTCATTTACTATATGGTGTAACTGGTAGCGGAAAAACGCTGATTTACATCAATTTAATGAAAAAAGTCATTCAAAGCGGTAAGCAAGTTCTTTATCTTTTACCCGAAATTTCACTGACACCACAAATTGTCGACAGAGTTAAAAATTTCTTCGGGAATAAAGTTGGTGTAATTCATAGTAAAATTAATGATAATGAAAGAAATAAACTTTATAATTCTATTAATAATAATGAATTTGACATAATTATGGGCGTAAGGTCAGCAATATTTGCTCCGTTAAATAACTTAGGATTAATTATAGTTGATGAAGAACACGATTCAAGTTACAAGCAAGATAATCCAGCACCAAGATATAATGCTCGTGATACCGCTATTGTACGTGCAAAAATTGAAAATATACCAGTCGTTCTTGGTTCTGCAACGCCTTCCTGTGAAAGCTGGTTTAATGCTAAAAATTCAATTTATTCTTTTCACAAGTTGACACAACGTGCGGTTAATGTCAGTCTTCCTGATATCAAAATTGTTGATTTAAGGGAAGAAAAAAGAAATAAAACTTTAATTGGCAACTTTTCTTCTATTTTACTTGATAAAATTATCGATAGAATCACAAAAAAAGAAGGTGTGATTTTATTTCATAATCGTCGGGGATTTGCTCCTCAACTATATTGCACAGATTGCGGCAATGTTCCAATGTGCGAAAATTGCGATATTTCACTGACTTATCATAAAAAATCAAACAAACTTGTTTGTCATTATTGCGGTTATGTTATTCCTGCTTTTAATATTTGCAATGTATGTGGTTCCGATGATTTAAAAGAAATCGGTGCAGGAACTGAACGCATCGAGGAAGAACTAAGTAATATTTTGAAAGACAGAAATATTGTTGCCAAAATTCAACGTTTTGACCGTGATTCTACTTCTTCAGTCAATGCTTCAAGAAAAATTATGTATAATTTTATTAATGGAGATATAGATGTTTTAGTTGGCACGCAAATGTTATCCAAAGGCATCGATATACCTCGTGTTACATTAGTTGGTGTTATCAATGCCGATATGCACTTGTTTTTCCCCGATTTTCGTGCAAATGAACGAACCTTTCAACTCCTTACTCAAGTTGCTGGTCGAGCTGGTCGCAAAAGTAATATGAAAGGTGAAGTTATCATTCAAACAAGTCATCCATTTGCTGAACCTATCCAATATGCGGCATCGCAAGAAATCGAAAAATATTTCGAATTTGAATTCCAAATACGTAAATCTGCCGGCTATCCACCTTTTAACAGACTTTCGAAAGTTGAATTTTTGTATTCTGATATGAAAGTTCTTAATGAATTTGTCAATCTTTTTTATTCAATATTACCAAAAACACAAAAAGGTGTTAAATATATTGGTCCGGTCATTCCTAATATTGCGAGAATAAGTGGTAATTTCCGTGAAATCATTTTTTTTAAAAGTTCAAAAGCTATTGATAAAAGTGGTAGACTTTTAAATTCTATCATTTCCAATACTCTCATAAAATTATCAAACCATCCTGCAATAAATAAAATAAGAATCAATGTGGACATTGATTCTTACCAAAATATGTAAATCATATTTATTTTACTTTAATTGCCAGGCAATCATAATATATTCTATCACCGAAATAATTGGAATAATTACGTTTAATTATTCGCCAGCCCATAATTTCAAAAGAACCATTTGTAAGTAATGATTCGGATAAATTACCAGGTTTTTCCAAAATATCAAACAAATCCTTATTTTGAGTTAAGATTAAATGCCCGCCTTTCCCATCAGTAATTATTGCTAAAGCTTCGATTGTAAGTTCGCCCAAACCTTGCATCGGTATTTGAGCGGCCATACTTTCTTTCACTTCCAATTGTATCATTCTTGCTCGGGCTTCTGGTCCAACCACGTCTTTGGCTGTACTCATTAAATCAAGCAAGTAATTACGGACATCGTTTAAATCCCCAAATGATTTAAGAGCATCTTCATTATGTAACTCACTCAATGCTTTTGCAATATTCGAAATTTCTTTTAAATAATGGTTTCTTTGATTACTTGGAACAAAATACATAATTATTAAATGAACAGGCTTATCGTCTGGAGCTCCATAATTTATACCTGTTGGGCTCCAACCTACTGCACATAACAAATCCCCTTCGAAAGGCACTCTCGCATGTGGTACCGCAATCCCTTTACCAAGTGCAGTATTGAAACTTTCTTCTCGCTTTAAGACAAAACCTGCAACGTCAGTATTACTTGGAACGGAAGGTATCGCCTCCAAAATATGTGCTAAAAACTGCAATGAATGATTTTTTTCATCATCTGGTAGCTCTATCAATCTACCTTCTTGTAATGCATCTAATAATGTATCCATTATGTATCTCCAAATTTCTTAAAAAACCAAGTTTTGACAAAGTGTGTAATAGTTATATATGTTAGCAAAAATGCTATTATCCATAGCCAATATGTTGCCGGTAATGCCACCAATCCAAGAAATTCTGCAAATGGCGAATACGGCAACCATACTCCAACTAACATTATTAATAATGTTGTAATAGTCATTGGAAGTGATGCGTGGCTCCCGAAAAATGGCACTCGTTTTGTCCTTATTATATGAACTATTAAAGTTTGCGTTAATAAAGATTCTACGAACCATCCTGTTTGGAATAAGCTTTCTAAATTTGCTTTTTCCACTGAGGATACTGCTGGATTTAAAAATTCACTTGTTTTAAAAATAAACCACATTAAGCCAAATGTTGCATAATCAAATATGGAACTTATCGGTCCAATCGATATCATAAATCTTTTGATATTATTAATATTCCATTTTAATGGCTTTTCAATTAATTCTTTGTCCACATTATCAGTCGGTATTCCTGTCTGAGAAAAGTCATAAAGTAAATTGTTTGTTAATATTTGAATTGGTTTCATTGGTAAAAATGGCAACAAAATACTTGCTCCAAGTACACTGAACATATTGCCAAAATTAGAACTGGCGCCCATTCTTATGTATTTTACAATATTTGCAAAGACTTTTCTGCCTTCGATTATTCCTTCTTCCAGTACGAGCAAACTTTTTTCAAGTAAAACTATGTCTGCGGACTCTTTAGCAACGTCAACTCCTGTATCAACCGAAATTCCTATATCGGCCGCTCGCAAAGATGGTGCATCATTTATTCCATCACCCATATATCCTACAACGTGTCCCGCTTCTCTCAGCCCATAAATCACTTTTTCTTTTTGTGACGGTGATAATTTCGCAAAAATATTTGCTGATTCTAATGCTTCCTTAAACTGTGCCTCGCTCATTTTTTCGAGGTCGTCGCCGTTTACTATTCTATTAATTTGCAAACCTACATCTGTACATACTTTTCTTGTTACTAATGCATTATCGCCTGTTAATATTTTGACCGACACTCCATTATTTTTTAACGCACTAATGGCTTCGGCAACCGACTCTTTCGGTGGGTCATAAAATGCAATATAGCCAAGCAATATTAATTCATTTTCATCTTCGACTGTAAACGTTTTTCTATCTTTGGAAAATTCCTTGTATGCTATTGCGATAACTCGATAACCATCATTATTTAAATCTTCAACTTCTTCGTATAAATCATTTTGAATCATCGGAATTAATGGGTATATTTCATCATCGACTTGATATTTATTGCAAACAGAAAATATCTCCTCCACGGCTCCTTTGCAAATCAACACGTGGTCATCTTCATATTCCACAACTACGGACATTCTTCTTCTTTGAAAATCAAACGGCAGCTCATCTACGAGGTGACATTTTTCTTCAACATTTAAATCAATTCTCTCTATCACTGCCCTGTCAATCAAATTCCGCAATCCCGTTTGATAAAAACTGTTTAAATATGCATAAAGTAAAACATCGTCACTTTCTTTTCCCGTTATATCTACGTGTTTTTCGAGTACAACTTTATCTTGTGTTAATGTTCCTGTTTTATCTGTGCATAATATATCGATTGCCCCAAAGTTTTGGATTGCACTGAGTTGCTTGACAATGACTTTTTTCTTTGACATTGTCAATGCACCTTTAGCCAAATTCACTGTTACAATCATTGGCAACATTTCTGGCGTCAATCCCACAGCAATAGACAAGCCAAAGAGTAGCGCTTCAACCCAATCGCCTTTGGTTATACCCACAATCATAAACACAAAGAAAACCATTATGACCATAAAGCGAATCATCAAATATGTAAATGATTTCACTCCCAAGTCGAAACTTGTCTGCGTTCTATTTCCCGTTAATTTTTCAGAAATTGAACCAAAATACGTACGTGTTCCTGTATTTACAACTACACCTCGTGCACTACCACTAATTACATTACTGCCCTGGAAGCACGCATTTAGCAATTCGAATGTATAATTACTTGATAATTTTTGAGCATCGGCACGTTTTTCTATTGGCATTGATTCACCAGTCAAAACAGATTGACTGACAAAAAAGTCCTTTGCTGTAATTAATCTCAAATCTGCTGGAATTATCGAACCCGCCTGCAAAATTACCACATCACCGGGAACTATTTCCGATATAGGTATTTCAACTTCCTTACCGTCTCGAAGGGCTATCACTTGCGTTTGTACACGCTTTCCTAACGCTTCAACTGCTTTGTTCGAACGTCTATCTAATACATAAGATAAACCTACACTCAGCAAAATCATCAATCCGACAATGATTGTCGAGGCAATTTCTCCGATTATACCCGATACAATCGCAATAACAAGCAATTGAATTACAAGTGGACTTTTAATTCGTTCCCACATATCCGCCCAAAAACCAAGGGTTTTCGTATGAGCAAGTTCGTTTTTCCCATATTCTTCGAGCCGCTCTTCTGCTTCTTTTGAGCTCAATCCTAATGGTCGTGTACCCAACAAACTATAAGTTTCTTCGACACTCGATGCACAAACTTCCAGCAATAATTTTTCCTGGTCAGATATTGCGTGTTCTGTTTTTGCAGCTTTGGTAAATGATGAAGCAGCTATTTTTGGAAAAATAGATTTAGTCATATTGCCCTCCTAATGTTAAGAAGGTTAATATTTAACGATAAAATTAAATTTGTGAGAGAAACTAAATTTTGAATTGCAGAAATAAAATTCGAAATCTTTGAAAAGTAGATTTTGAAAAGTATCATTGGCACCTCTCTTATTTTCGGAGATGAGCCAATGATTAGATATTGACTCAGCTCCAGTTTTGGCTGTTTAAGAAATTATGTGAATTAATCTTACAAGCGCCAGGTTCATCAGAATCAGGCTTCATATTTTCCTAAATTTTTGTTCAACATCTTTGCAAAATTACTGATTTTTACTGAAACATTCGTTATTTAATTCCACTTTTTTTGAAAAAAGGACAAAAAAAATCCCGCTCGTAAGCGGGATTTTTAAATATTTATAAAATAATTTATAATTCTACTAGAGAAATTAATCTCCAAGCACCACCTGCATAAACAAATGTCATTGATGCACTTTGAATTGTCGTGTAACCATTAATTACCGCACTATCGGTTGTTGCTACATATACAACATATAAGAATTTTCCATTTACTCCAGCTGGCATTGTAATAACATCATCTGTCCCATCATCATCTGAAGTAATCATGTAAACACTAACATCATTAGGAATTGTAAGTGCATTTGAAGATACTGTTCCAGAATCATATGACAATTTCACAGCACCGCCACCAGCATCTTCAATTTCAATAGCTAGGCCACCATTCGCTTGGTTGTCAATATATAAACCTGTTCCACCGCCAGTATTTGTAACATAAAGTGCAACACCAGTACTAGTATTTTCTGTTTTAACTGTATGAGCTGTACTTGCAGATAAAAAGTTAGCTGCTCTAGCGCTTGATCCAGTAGCTGTAAAAGATGCAACTGCATTATCAAATCCCACATTTAAGTTTTGTACTCGTAGCATTGATGATGCACCTGCACCTTGATTGTTATTTACAAGTAAACCGTCATCACCTGAAATTACAACTTTTTGAGTACCATTGATAGTAATGTCACCACCGAGTGCAGTTGTTGTAATAGTACTTCCACCATTATAAGCAGCTTGCAAAGAAATATTGCTTGTTAAGGCTATTGTTCCATCTGCATTTGGCAAACTATAGGTTCTTGTTGTTCCAGTTGTAATACCACTTAATTCAAACTGAGCTTGCTTTGTTACATCAACATTATCTTGTAATTTAAATTTATTGTCAGTTGTTGTAACCGTTCCACCATCGATAGTAATATTATCTGCTACATAAGTATCAGCAATTGGAGTACCTTGCCATGTTCCTGTTGCAACTGTTCCTAAATTCGATGTTGTTGCTGTCAATGTTGTAAATGTTCCTGTTGAGCCAGTTAAAGCACCAGTTACTCCTAATGTTCCACCAACTGTTGCATTGCCAGTTACTGTTGCACTTGCTAATGTTGTTGCGCCTGCAGTCAATCCAGCTAATGTTGTTGCTCCTGTTACTCCTAATGTTCCACCAACTGTTGCATTACCTGTTACAGTTGCAGTATTTGCTGTTAAACCATTATTGAATGTAGCTGTACCAGCCCAAGTTTGATTTCCTGTCCAATTGAATGCATAAGCTTCATTTACAGTGAAAGTATTATTTGCAGAATTATTGAATGTACCACCAGTTAAACCGTTACCAGCAGCAACACCATATTGTAAGTTTCCATTATATTGAGCAGCAGTTACAGTTCCACTGAAGTTAGCTGTTGAACCGGATAAGTTACCAGTTACTCCTAATGTTCCACCAACTGTTGCATTGCCAGTTACTGCAGCACTTGCTAATGTTGTTGCTCCTGCAGTCAATCCTGCTAATGTTGTTGCTCCTGTTACTCCTAATGTTCCACCAACTGTTGCATTACCTGTTACAGTTGCAGTATTTGCTGTTAAACCATTATTGAATGTAGCTGTACCAGCCCAAGTTTGATTTCCTGTCCAATTGAATGCATAAGCTTCATTTACAGTGAAAGTATTATTTGCAGAATTATTAAATGTACCACCAGTTAAGCCGTTACCAGCAGTAACACCATATTGTAAGTTGCCATTATATTGAGCAGCAGTCACATTTCCACTGAAGTTAGCTGTTGAACCAGATAAGTTACCAGTTACTCCTAATGTTCCACCAACTGTTGCATTGCCTGTTACTGCAGCACTTGCTAATGTTGTTGCGCCTGCTACGTTTAAAGTTCCTGTTAAATCGCCATTTGCTCCATATAAGTCACCAGTAGCAACAACGTCACCAGCAACTACAACATCAGCACCTGCATTAATATTACCAGTTACTCCTAATGTTCCACCAACTGTTGCATTGCCAGTTACTCCTAATGTGCCTGTAATATTTACTGCTCCGCCCCAATCAGATATTGCACCTGGTTCCAAATATCCATTAGTGTGATTCCATCTTGCAACTTGACCATTAGTTGTAAATGGTCCTACTTGTGGATCTGTTTCTGCTGGGAATGCTATTGCTACGTCAGAAGCAGATGTTAATCGTCCCTTGCCGTCAACTGTAATTTGTGCTACATGAGTTCCATCTCCGTATGTTCCTGCTGCTACACCTGTGGTTGCTAATGTTAAAACACCAGTGTTGCTAATTGTTGCATCACCGCTTACAGCGTGAGTTGCACCAACTCCACTTGCGTCACCAATAATTATTTCGCCGTTAGGTACATTAATTTCACTTGGATCACCAGAAAATCCTGTTGTTGATGCATAAATAATTTGCATAGTTGGACGTGACCCGAGTGATACCCAACCTGATCCATAATTAATTTCTGCTTTTGTTTTCATATTTACAGTTGCATCTCCTGCGGGCCAAGTTCCTGATACAAGAGTACCAGTACCAACCTCTACTGTGAATGCTCCGAAAGCATCTACTGCAACGGGATTAAATGTTTCTTGATAGAGCAATGTTGCTCCGTCGTATAATGTAATACGAACTTGAATATTGGAACTTGTAACTAAAGTTCCATCAGTCTTTATTGCAATATTGCCATAAAAGTATGTAGGCAATGCAAATAAAGTACTTGCACTCAATATTAACGCAATTGTTAATATTAATGTTTTAAAATTTCTCATATAAAACCTCCGATTAGTTTATTAATGTATTACTATCATTGTCAAATTTAATGCCAATTTAATTAATTTAAGAAAAGTAATAATTTTATTACCTCTTTTAAATCAATTAATTTAAAAGAACAAAAATAACTCGATGCCTGTAGGAAAATCCCCACAGGCATTCGAGTAAAAATATGAATTATGGCATTCTGTGCCAAGCTGCTCCAGCATAAACGAAACCAATCATTTCGCCATCTGCTAAAAGAACACCATCAACATTTAAGCCTGCACCAGTTAAATTAACTAACCAGAGAATTTGACCATTTGCTGTTCCAGCAGGTAAATCTGTTAAGTTAATTGGACCTGCTCCAGTATATCCAACAACAGTTACATTAGTCAAACCATTCAATGCAGCAGTTGATGCAGCTGTTTGGTAACCAAGAATAGTTGAACCGTAAACTGTTAAGTCTTTTCTGGAACCTGCAGTACCGATTTCAGTATTTGATGTAACGTTAACTGTACCGTCACCAGCATAGATATTACCAGTTGCCATATTAAAGTCACCAGTTGAAATTGTTGCACCACCTTGAATGGTTGCACCACCAGTTACATTAATACCACCAGCAGTAACAGTCACACCATTTTGAGCAGTAACTGCACCTGTTAAAGTTGAATTACCAGCAACATTTAAGTTAGCACCCATTGTAACGTTGCCATCTAATGCACTTGTTCCTGTTACGTGTAAAGTATTTGCAGTTAAACCAGCTGTTGCAGATACAGGACCATTAAATGTTGAAGTGCCAGCCCAAGTATTGTTTCCAGTCCAAGCAAAGTTGTTTGCTTGATTAACTCTAATTGGATTTCCTAATGTACCATCACCTAAACAAGTAACTCCATCTGTATTGACAGCAGCATCAATTGTTAATGTATTACCAACAATAGTTGTTGTAATATTTGTTCCACCAACGATTGATAATGCATGTGATCCATCTGTTAAAGAAACTGAACCAACATTAGCTGATAAAGCTAAGAATTGAGTAGCGTCATTAATTTCAGTTGTTCCAACAACACCAGGATTTAATTGAATATCTAATGAGTTATATTTACCTGTAACTGTTGCATCTGAAGCAAGAGCATTAGCAAAGTTCGTATTTGCATCTAATACAGCAAAACCATTTTGTGTAAATGATAAAGCAGATACATTTCCAGTGAAGTTAGCAGTTGAACCACTTAAGTTACCTGTTACTCCTAATGTTCCACCAACTGTTGCATTACCTGTTATTGTTGCGCTTGCTAATGTTGTTGCACCTGCTGTCAATCCTGCTAATGTTGTTGCTCCAGTTACACCAAATGTGCCTGCTACAGTTGCATTTGCACCCATAGTAACGTTGCCATCTAATGCACTTGTTCCTGTTACGTGTAAAGTGTTAGCAGTTAAACCAGCATTTGCAGTAACGGCACCGTTAAATGTTGAAGTACCAGCCCAAGTTTGATTTCCTGTCCAATTGAATGCATAAGCTTGATCTACAGCAAATGTTTTAGCTGCATTATTATTGAATGTACCACCAGTTAAACCGTTACCAGCAGTAACACCATATTGTAAGTTGCCATTATATTGAGCAGCAGTCACATTTCCACTGAAGTTAGCTGTTGAACCAGATAAGTTACCAGTTACTCCTAATGTTCCACCAACTGTTGCATTGCCTGTTACTGCAGCACTTGCTAATGTTGTAGCGCCTGCAGTCAATCCAGCTAATGTTGTTGCGCCAGTTACACCAAATGTGCCTGCTACAGTTGCATTTGCACCCATAGTAACGTTGCCATCTAATGCACTTGTTCCAGTTACGTGTAAGTTAGTGAAGGTAACTGCACCAGCTGATAAAGTACCAGCAATTGTTACGTTTCCACTAAATGCACCATTAACTGCGGATAAATTAGCCATCGATACATTGCCACTGAATGTTCCTGTTGTACCAGTGAATGAACCACCTGTGAATGTTGCAGCTCCAACATTACCAGTGAATAGACCATTTGTTCCAGTTAAACCACCATTGAAGTTTTGAACTGCAGTCCAATTGTTGGAATAAGCAGGATCTATAGCAAATGTTTTAGCTGCACTATTATTGAATGTACCACCAGTTAATCCATTACCAGCAGTAACACCATATTGTAAGTTTCCATTGAATGTACCACCAGTTGTGATATTACCAGTGAAATTAGCAGTTGTTCCAGCAGCACCACCATTAAATGTTTGTAATGCTGTCCAAGTGTTAGCATTTGCTAAGTTAAGACCAAATGTAATGTCAGATGTGTTATTAAATGTACCACCTACTAAAGTAGCATTTGTAGTTGCTGAATGTAATAGTTGACCTTGGAATGTTCCACCAGCAATAACATCACCCATTGCTGTTACATCACCAGTTGCAGTGATATCACCAGTAGTACCATCTAAACCAATTGCACCACCGTTGCTAAATAATCCCATACCAGTTGCAGCATCAAACGAAATAGTTGGAGTTACTGAATTATCAAAGTTCATAACACCTTTAACAAGAACTTCGTCAGTAGCAGCATCGCCTAAATAAGTATTATCTTTTACTGTTAAGTCGTGATTAATAGTTGCAAAATCAGCTGTGAAATTAACAACATTTAATGTATTAATATCAACTTGACCAGTAACTTTTGCATCACCAAGAACTTCAAGTTCATAAGTTCCACCAGGAACATCAAGAGGAGTTCCGTGAATAACAACGTTAGCATCATATCCAGGAGTACCATAAATATCAAGTGGTCCGCCAGCCATTGTTGGAGGAACTAAATTATAGTATAATGCTCCTGTTGGATCACCAACATAAACGTGTTCAGTACCGACAACTGCAGTTGCAATTACACCACTATTTGTAACGATATCGCCATAAGTCTTTAATGCGATTTTACCATCAAATCCTGGGAATGGGAAAGTAGAAGCAGTTGTATTGTTAATAACCATAGTAGCTTCGTCAACGTCACCAATATCGCCAGGTGAAGCATAAGGCCAAGCTGTTGGAGTATTTGATTCAGTATAGAAGGCACGACCTGCATTGAAGTTAGTGTTAACAACACCAGCAACATATTCACCAGCAGCTGAAGTGTTCTTTTCAGCTAAGAATGAATAACCACTACCATTTGTTTTTGCATATAAAGCAGCGTCGCCATTTAAGTTACCATTAATAAATTGACCAGCATTTCCACCAGTACCATTATTAATTGCAACAATAATATCATCAGTACCATTAGTGCGAGTTAAAGTGAACATATCACCAGCAGCGCCATATGATTCATTGAAAGGAATTGTGAATGCATCTGGTTGCCAAGTTGCATTACCAGCACCATCAGCTTTCAATACGTATGTTGCAGGAGCAATTCCTGATGAAATTTCAGTTGCAGTAACTGCACCAGCAGCAATTTGTAAATTATCATAAGTTCCATAAATATCACTACCTGGAGTAGTGCCAAAAGCTGTTGCTTGAACTAATACTGGACTACCACCTTGTGATAAAGTAGTGAAATCCCAACCAGCAGCACCTAAGTTAACATTAGCAGGAACGATTGTTGCAGGAGCGATATCAGCACTTGCAATTGTTCCATTTAATATTTTATCAGTTGTTACTGCGTCAGCTGCTAATTCAGCATTTCCTACTGCACCTGGATTAATTTGAATATTATTATATGTACCGGAAACATCACCAGAAAAAGTAGTGATAGTTGTTAATACTGGGTTACCACCTTGGGATAATGTAGTGAAATTCCAACCAGCAGCACCAAGAGCAACATCAACTGGGAGAATCGTTCCATTTGCGATATCATTTGATTGTATTGTTCCATCTAATATTTTATCACTTGTTACTGCGTCAGCTGCTAATTCAGCATTTCCTACTGCACCAGCAACTATTTGAATATTATTATAAGTACCAATTACATCGCCACCAAATGGAGTAACTGTAGTTAATACAGGTTTTCCACCTTGTGCTAATGTTACAAAATCCCAACCTGGTGCACCAAGAGCAACATCAACTGGGAGAATTGTTCCATTTGCGATATCAGCACTTGCAATTGTCCCATCTAATATTTTATCAGTTGTTACTGCGTCAGCTGCAATTTTTTGATTGTTAACTGCACCGTCAGCTAATTTATTAGTTGTAACACCTAAATTTTTAATTTGCAACCAATTATTAACTGGTTCAACTTCTATCGTTGAATTATCAACATTAACTTTAAATGTAATATTGCCTGTGTTATTAAATGTACCACCGGATAAAGCTGTTCCAGCAGTTACACCATATTGCAACTTACCATTAAATTGAGCAGCAGTTACGATACCTGAAAATGTACCAGTTCCTGATGTTACAGTGCTTGTATAAAGGTTAGTACCATAAATATCATTTGTTACATAAGCATTGTCAACATATAAATCACCAGTTGTTAAGATGTCTTGCATTCCGAAATCAGGATAGATTTTAGTACCTTTAATTGCAGCATTTGCATTAACATCAACATCCATAATTGTGTTGTCAGCAATTTCTAAAGTAGTAACAACACCTGGTTGAATTTGCAAATTATTGAAAGGACCAGCAACATCACCAGCAGCATTTGCTGGAACCCACATACTTGAACCAGCGTCAAACATATAAACTTGTCCATCAAATGGGAACATTGAAGACACTGGAACATTTTGAATACCTACAACAATAGGATTTGGAAGCATACCACTTAAGTCGCCGCCCATTGTTTTAACTTCAGTATTCAAATCTGCGAGCATAATGCTATTATCAATAATGTTAGCAGAACCTACTGCATTATTAGCTAATTTTTCATTTGTTACTGCACCATCAGCAAGGCGGTCAGTTTTTACCGCACCTTTAGCGATTAATGGGTCTGGATAATTACCAGCCAAATCGCCGCTTGCTTTTCCACTTGGTGGAACGGAAACGTTTGGTGCTAAATATTTTTGAGTAATCGAACCTGGTGCAATATTTTCTAATACTACGCCATTACGTAATTTTGGATTTGGATAAGTACCTTGTAAATCGCCACCAGCAACTATTTCTGAAGGAACGAATTTTTGCCAAGTTAAAACACCATCTACTACATCTTGAGCAACTTTTGCAGTATCAGCATCAACAGCTGAAATTGCTTGAATTGCATATGGAGTAGCGCCAAGTTTAGTTCTTGGGTAAGGTGAACCGCCACCAATTGTTACTTGTAAGTAAAGTTGTTTGCTAAAATCAACGTTGTTAAGTGGATTAACATCACCTAACATAACGTTCAAATAGCCATTTTCGATGTTTACTGATTGATTTGCAACCCATACTGGAGTTCCACCAGTTGGAGTGTCAAACAATTCGAAAGTAACTGAGTAAGTACCGTTTAAAGGTTTGCCGTTATTCTTGTCATCTAAGATATTTGCTTGATAAGGTATCAATTGCGGAATTGCAGCAAATGTCATAGATACAGCGAGCAAGAACACTAATGCGAAGGATGTGAGAAATGTAAATCTCTTCATAATATTAACTCCTGTAAATGTTTTTAATATTTTTATACTATTTTTCAAATTTTTCAAATTTTTTAATTGATTTATCTAACTATTACCATCACGTTACGAAGTAAGAACGGTGAAAATGCATTATTTCCAGCCATATCTGTTGGACTAACGTTAAGTTCATAAACATAAGAACCAGAAGCAAGAGGCATACCTGAGTTATCTTTTGTATCGTATGATACTTGTTGAATGCCTGAGTTCTGATAACCTTCGAATATTACTGCAACCTGATTACCCACCATATCATATAATTTCAACGAAACATAAGCAGGAGACTTAAGCTCATACTTTATTGTTGTTGAACTATTTACGGGGTTTGGATAATTAGATAAACCCTTGTTGTAAGTAATTGGATTTTCTTCCACTCCTACGCCATAGTTAGGTTCTGGAACCCAAAAACCTTGGTACAAAGAATACTCTGCACCATTGATTGGACTGGTTGGCATTTGCTTGAAGATTACACTTTCTCCGAGCATACCGGACATTACTATACCATTATTATTCTTTTGGTATAGCATTCCGCCACCGCCAATCACCTGTTTCGTAATCTTAGATACCTGTGCTTCACTTGAAAGTGTTAACAAAGGTATTGCTAAGAATAGAGCAAGTAAATACTTCATAATTAACTTCATTAAACTACTCCTTTAAAATTGTTTAATAATTTTTTTCTCGATTATTTCTAATAACTTATACCAAATTATATGCCAAAATATTTTTTTGGGCAATCTAATAAAAACAAATTTATAAATAAATAGTTATATATACAAAATTATTTAGAATTTTTTTTTCCACTATCTTTTGCTTCATAACTTGTTTGTTTATTTATAACACCCCCGAAATTATCATTATTACTTTATTTTCAAACATTCAAAATTCAATTCATTTTTTTATTACTTTTTTCTCACACTTTTTTACAAAAAAAAGCCCAAAAAGTGTGAAAAAATTATTACACACTGCTAACATATTTACACAATTTTGCTTTTGATTCAATGAATTTTTTTAATTTATGAGTAATCCTTTCCGAATTATCACTCTTTGTTTGTTTTTCCGAAAAATTCAATTTCTTCTTCTTTTTTACCATTGCAAAATTAATTAATTCCTAAAAATTATCGACTATAATGTGTAATATTTTTTATTTTTTTTCTATTTTTTCTTCATTTTGTAGTAATTAAGCAAATTTATTGTAGAACTGTCATGATTATTTTTATTGCTTTGATTTTGTATGTCGTTATATATTTTTTGGGCTAATTCTTTTCCTAATTCAACTCCCCATTGGTCAAAGGAATTGATTTGCCATAATATTCCTAAAACAAATACTTTATGTTCGTAAATTGATATTAATTTCCCTAACGACTTGGGTGTAAGTTTATCTATTAAAAATACGTTTGAGGGACGATTTCCTTCGAATACTTTATGTGGCAATAATTTCGAAATTTTCTCTTGTTCGTATCCTTTTGTTTGTAGCTCTTTTTCAACAGTTATCGAATCTTTTCCAATCATCAAAGCTTCCGCTTGTGCGAACATATTGCTTAGGAGCCAATCGTGATGGTCGCCAAGTTCTTCGATCGGATTTACAAAACCTATGAAATCAACAGGTACGATTTCCGTCCCTTGGTGCAATAACTGGAAAAACGAATGCTGTGAATTTGTCCCAACTTCACCCCAGACTACTCTACAAGTATTATAATTTACTTTGCTCCCTGTTCTGTCTATATATTTTCCATTACTTTCCATTTCGAGTTGTTGTAAAAATGCAGGGAACAAGGCAAGGTAATGAGAATATGGAATTATTGCTTTAGATGTAAATTTCCAAAACGTGCTGTACCAAAAATCAAGCAGGGCATATATTACGGGAATATTATTTTCAAAAGGTGTTGAACGGAAATGGCGATCTATTTCATAAGCACCTCTTAAAAGCTCTTCAAAATTTTCCCACCCTATTGCTAATGCAGTAGATAAACCAATTGCTGACCACAAAGAATATCGTCCTCCAACCCAATCCCAAAATGCAAACATATTTTCGGGATTTATTCCAAATTTGATGCAAGCTTCTGTATTCGTCGACAAGGCAATAAAATGCTTGGAAACGTCTTTTTCTTCTCGTGCAAATTCTTTCAAAAACCAATTCTTTGCGGTTTGAGCGTTTTTCATTGTCTCCAAAGTTGTGAATGTTTTTGAAGCAATAATAAATAAAGTCGACGCTGGGTTAATTTTATTCAAAACTTCAGCAATATCTTCACCATCAACAT
This sequence comes from uncultured Chloroherpeton sp., assembly GCA_964500435.1. Classification (GTDB taxonomy): domain Bacteria; phylum Bacteroidota; class Ignavibacteria; order Kapaibacteriales; family UBA2268; genus GWF2-33-9. Next base: position 69,795 of record CAZCNL010000011.1, read on the forward strand.
TCGAAACATAATGTACTTTGATACCTGTGGTATTATATTTTGTTAATGCACGGGTTGCCATTGCTGGACCAAGGTGCGAACCTCCAATTCCAATATTTACCACATCTGTAATTTTTTCACCGGTCGCTCCAACCCATTCGCCACTGTGCACTTTATGAACAAATGCTTTCATTTGTTCTCTGACCTTGTTTATCAATGACAAAACATCTTCACCATCGACGTATATTGCCCGGTTTGAAAAATTGCGTAATGCAGTATGTAAAACTGCTCTATTTTCTGTGAAATTGATTTTCTCACCTGTGAACATTTTTTCTATTTCATCTTGCAATTTTAATTTATTAGCGTATTCTAAAAGTAAGTTTAGTGTGTCCTTGATAATGAAATTTTTGGAGTAATCAAAATAAATATCTTCATATTGGATTGTATATTTTCCCGCTCTTTCGGGATCTTTTTCAAATAATTGATTTAATTTTATTGATGAGAATTTTTCTTGATGTGATTTTAATTGTTCAAATATTTCCATTTTCCCCTCATTTTTTTCTTTTTTATAGAAATAAAAACCTTGTAAATTTAATTATAAATATTTCTTTGCCAATTTAATTATACCTTCAAGTACAAGATAATGTTTCAATTCAATATGCTCGTTTTGATTTGCAAGTTGCTCATAAATCCATAAACTATTACCACCAGTAACAAATATTTTAACTTTATTGTGTTGATATTGACTTCGAATTTTATTGATGAAAAGCTCGATTGCACCGATTGTTCCATTTACGATGCCAGAACTAATTGCCTCATTTGTAGATTTACCAAGCAATTCTTTTGGGTCTTCTAACCTTATTCTTTTCAGAGCAGAAGTATGTTCGATTAGCGAGCGTAGTTGAGTAAAAATACCCGGAATTATTGCTCCACCTTGACAAATGTAATTTTCGTCTAAAAAATTAATAGTTGTGGCTGTTCCCAAATCAATAGTAATTAAAGGTGGGTCAGAGTATGTTAATGCACCTATTAATCCTAATTTTCGGTCATTACCAATTCCATATATTTTATTGAAATTGACAATATTTTGCTTTTCGAGTAAAAAGTTTATATCAAAATGTTGGTGAAAAAAATTTGATTCCAGCAAGGATAAAAGGTATTGATATTTTTCTCTGTTTACTGATGAAACTACAAAACAAACAGATTGATTGGATAATCCGCCAATAAAATACCTGACTTCTTTTTCCCAATCTGATTTGTATGAGTAATTAAATAAATTATTGTTGCTAAAAAATTTAATGGCACTATTACCAATATCAACAGCAATTAAAGTACTAATCAGTCCATTAATCGAGATTATATCTAATTGAATCGCCATTATCGATTATTCTTTTTTTATTTGTTGCTTTTTCTATAAGTTCTAACCGTCCATCTAACAATATTTTTGTTACTCTAAAAACTTCAGTTTCGCCTAAAACAGTAACATCTTTGCCCAAGATATTCAGTTCTTTTTGCCAAAGTTCGAAAAATTTTGGGAATTCTAACTGATATAAATTTGAAAATTCTTGGATAATGGCATCTTCGAGTTCTATCAAGTCGACAGAATAACCAAGTTGCTTCAAAGATGTTGCTGTTTTGGAAACAATTGGTTCAAATTTTGTTTCATTTACGTTCACGCCTATTCCAATTATTGTATATGCGCAAAGAGAACCTGAAAATCCGTGTTCAACTAATATACCAGATATTTTTCGATAATTATTTTCGAACTTTACATAAACATCATTTGGATATTTCAATTTAAATTCGATTTTTTTTGTCAGCTTTCTTAAAGCATTTTTCACTGATATTGCACCAATTGCTTGAAATGCAGAAAGTTGTTCAGTTGAAAGTTCTTTTTGATGCTTTATTCCGAGCGACATATATAAATTATTTCCATAAGAGCCATACCAAATGTTTTTATTACGTCCCCGGCCTTGCGTCTGAAAATCAGCAGTAACGCTAATAATTGCATTATCGTTTAATAAAATCCTTGCATAATCATTTGTGGATGATATTTCTGAAAAATGATATCGAAAAATTGGTAATGGCATTAAAATTTATTTTTCTTGATTAATTTCTTTTGTTTTATTTTTTCGTAACGCTTTCCATTCTTGAATTAAAATAATTTCGTCTGGTTCAATATTTTCAGGTAATTTTGCAATTAACTTTATATATAAATCACCACGTTTATCGGTTCCTTCAATTGGCATTCCTTGATTTGATAATTTAAGTATTTTACCATTTTGTGAACCTTGTGGTATGCTTATTTTGATTGTTCCACCGAATGTTTTGAGCTTCGCAGTGCCACCAAGTAACATAGTAAATAAATCAACTGTAACATCAACAAATATATCGTCACCTTTTCTTTCAATTTTACTATGTGGCTTTATTTTAATTTTAACAAACAAGTCTCCATTTTGGCCACCATTTTTTCCTGGTGCTCCCATTCCTGTTAATTTTAATATTTGATTATCGTGAACGCCTGGTTTAAATTTCACTTCAATTTTTTTATTTCCGACGTTAAGCATACGGGATGTACCACGAAATGCCTCTTCTAAAGTAATATCAACTGTTGTTTCAAAATCTTCACCTCGCATAGGTGAACGTTGATAACCTTGACTTTGACTGAATGGACCTGTGTAATCTGAACCAAATATTCTTTCAAAGAAATCGGAAAGACCACCTCCACTTGAGAAAAATTCCCCAAAGTTCTTGAAATTTGTTTTTTTCGAACCCGATTGACGTGAAGAAGATTGTGTGTACCAATTTGTCCAATCAAAATCATCATTTGTGCCGCCGTTGCTTCGATGACTATTCCAATTACTACCTAAATTATCATATTTCGCTCGTTTTTCAGGGTCGCTAAGAACTTGATAAGCTTCGTTTATTTCCTTAAATTTTTCCTCTGCATTTTTGTCTGTTTTATTTTTGTCGGGATGGTATTTATTTGCTAATTTACGATAAGCAGATTTGATTTCGTCTGCTGATGCAGTTTTCGATACTCCTAAAATACTATAATAATCTTTGAATTCCATCCAAATCAACCCTTTTTTTAATTGTTATAACGTAAATTTATACCATAAAATTTTAATAAAAAGTTATATAAATTACAAATTTATCTAATATTTCTGTAATAATTATTATTTTTGTTTATTTAAATCAAATAGGATTAATTAGTGAAAAGAATAGCATTAATACTTGCTGGTGGTTATGGAGCTCGACTATGGCCTATTAGCACAGAACAATCGCCAAAACAGTTCGGTTATTTTTATGGCGAAGGTTCAATGATTTTAATAACTTATCGTAGATTATTAGATTTTTTTGAAAAGGAAGATATTTACATTGTTACTCAAACTTTCTTTTTTGATAAAATTTTAGAACAAATCCCAGATTTCAATCCTTCTAATTTAATTTTAGAACCTTATGTGCGAAGCACAAGTGCAGCACTCGCTTTTGCAAATATTACTTTCCAAAGAATTTATTCCGAAGATACCGTAATTTTTATTTTCCCGTCAGACCAAAAAATTTCAAATATGCACGAATTCGAAAGCAGTATTAGTTTAGCTGAAACCGCTGCTTTAAGACTAAATGGAGTTATCACTCTTGGAATAATTCCAAGTCATGCTGAAACTCAATTTGGATATATTCAAGTTGACGATGGAAAATTCGAAGATTATGAACTTTACGACCAAGGTGTTCGCTATGTTCGCACTTTTGCAGAAAAACCTGATATTGGTACTGCTGAAAGGTTCATTAAAGCTGGTGATTTTGTATGGAATAGTGGTATTTTTATTTTAAAATTGGACACTCTCGCAAATGAATTAAAAAAGCACCTCCCCGAACATTATACAGCATTCGATAATTTAGCTAAAAATTTCGATAATTTAAATTTTGCAAGCCAATTGGATCATACTTACCGCTCATTAACTTCAATATCTTTCGATTATGGTGTTCTTGAAAAATCACGTAATGTGTTTTGTGTACTCTCGAATTTCGAATGGAGCGATTTAGGCACTTGGGACGAAGTTTATCGTCAAGCAATTAAAGATACAAAGAATAACTTTATTAATGGCGAAGTAATTACTATTGATACTATTAATTCAATGATAATAGGAAAAGATCGATTAATTGCAACTATTGGAATCAAAGATTTATTAATCGTCGAATCTGATAAAGCTACATTAATTTGTAAAAAAGGTGAAAGCCACAGAGTTAAACAAGTTATCGAACACTTACGAAGTAATAATATGAAAAATTTCTTGTAATCAAAATTCATTTTTTAAAATTCCATTATTAACGTTTTATTAATTTTATTAATTATTATTTATGGATCTTATTCTTGAAAAATTAAATGGTTTGAAATTATTCCAATTAAAAATATTTTCTGATGAAAGAGGAAGTTTTTGCGAAACTTTTAAAGAAAGTGAATTGCAAAGGTTCAACTTACCAACGTATTTCCCACAAGAAAATCAATCAATTTCAAAGAAAAATGTGATTCGAGGGTTACATTTTCAAACTTCACCACCTCAAGGCAAACTAATACGAGTTGTCAAAGGTAGTGCTAAATTTATTGAGTTGGATTTACGCAAAAATTCCACAACTTTCGGACAATACGCATCATTTTTATTAAATGCCGACAATTTTAATTTACTTTGGGTTCCTGCTGGTTTTGCAAATGGTTTTTTATCCCTTTCTGATGAGCTTATCGTTTCTTACAAAGTAACTAATTATTGGTCACCTAATTCGGAAGGGACAATTCTTTATAATGATTCGAATTTAAAGATTGATTGGGGAATTTCAAATCCAATATTATCTGAAAAGGATAAAAAAGGAATGTCTTTAAACGAGTTTATTGAAAAAAATATTGATTTTGAAAAAGTTTAAGGTTATATTTACTAAGATTTCAATTTGATTAATTTTATTAATTTAACTTTTCTTCTTGGTTAAATCAAACTGAAAGAGCGAAAATTCTTCATTTGGAGGAAAAGGCTCTTTGATGCGTAAAATATCTCGAAAAATTTTTTCAATAATATTTTCATCCATTTTATCAACTTCAAAAAATGGAATTTTATTCGTCCTTAAGAAAGATTTGATTTGTTTGTCTTTTCTCAAAGCTTCTTCTATATCGTGATTTCGTCCTTTAGTTGTATATTTCCAATTTTCATCTCGATTAATAAAAATATTCACATTGTTAAATTCCTTATGATATTTTATCAAAAAAGCATTTAATTCCTTTTCGATATTTTTATTTTTGTTATAAATTGCACCGAGTAAAATTGGTGAGTCAATTACTACATAATCATAAACTAATGAAGCACACCACTGGCGATAAGCCTGATTTCCAGTTATATAAAACTGATTATCCAATGCCTGCCTGTTATGCTCTAAAATCATATCTTTGGCATATTCTGAAACGTTTTCTACGCTGTAATGCAAGACCTTGAGTTCATGAAAAATTGCCGCTGCTAATGTTGTTTTCCCTGAACCTGGACCACCAAATAGATTTATGATAATCGACATTGTAAAAGATTTTAGATTTGTTTTTTATTCAAATTTAACTAAAATTACTCTACTTTCACAAATTTATTTTTCCAACTTTTTATTTTTCTTATGTTGTAAAACAAAAAAACTGATTCAAACTAATTTGAATCAGTTAAAAAAATGTAAAAAATTAATTTGTTTACTTATTATCGTTGAGAGGTTCGGCAATATTTCCGAAACCATTTAAAATGATTTCGGGGACGTCTTTATTATCTGTTAATAATTTTAAATTCGCCATAAAACGACCAGTTGACTTGGGAGTATATTTTGCTTCCAAAACAAATTCCCCATTTGCTGGGATTTTATCACCTTCTTTAATATTTATTTTAAGCGAATCGGGATAAATACTTATAGACTTGATAGTAATTGGTTGGTCAGTTGAATTTGTTATAACTACTTTTGTCAATGTTTCTTTATTAATCATCATATTGGCAAAATTTAAATACTGTGGAAATAAAGTAATTGGTTTAACAACGTATGCTTTTAACCATAAATATTTTCCTGGATTATTTGGGTCGTTGCTTTTGATTTCAACACCTTTTTTGATATCACCAGAATAAGTTGAAACATTTACAGTAACATTCAAAGATGCTGTATCACCAGGTTTTAAAGTATTTTTCGAAATTGGAGCAGTTGTGCAACCACAATTCGGATTAACTGAATAAATCATCAAATCTTCGTTTCCAACATTTGTAATAAAAATTTCTTTTTTCAAAAAGCCCATTGTAGAGTTCACTTTGCCCCAATCATAAGTATCGCCACCGACTATTTCAATTTTAGGTTCTGCGTATGCAATACCAGCGAATGCTAAGAATATTACAAAAATTAAGACTTTATTCATTTTACCTTTTCCTTAAATTAATTATGTTAAAATCAGTCACCATATTAATTGACGATTTATTTTTATTAGAATTATTTTTTGTAATTTGTTTTTTTGAAAAAATTAAGTTTATTATGTTTTCATTAGATTTTTCAGATATCCAATTAACAATTTGGGAAACAGCAAGAAGGTTTTCGCAAGAAGTTATTGCTCCTGGTGCTATTGAACGTGATAAAACAGGAGAATTCCCAAGAGAAATATTAAAACAATTAGGTGAGTTGGGATTTTTGGGCATAATGGTACCCGAAGAATACAATGGAGCGGGACTCGATGCAATTAGCTATGTTCTTGCACTTCGTGAAATTGCAAAAGCAGATGCAAGTATCGCAATTCCTGTTTCAGTTCAAAACTCTTTAGTAGATTGGATTTTCCTTCACTATGGCTCTGAATTATTAAAAGATAAATATCTTAAAAAATTATCTACAGGTGAATACTTCGGAGCATATAGCTTAAGTGAACCAGAAGCAGGAAGCGACGCTCGTATGATTCGAACATTGGCTGAAAAAGATGGTGATTATTGGATATTGAATGGCTTCAAAAATTGGGTTTCAACAGGACAAAATGCCGATGTTTACGTAGTTTTCGCTCAAACTGACCCACAAAAAGAGCATCGAGGAATTGCTGCATTTGCCATAGAGAAAGGCACTCCTGGCTTCGAACCTATGAAAAAAGAAGATAAAATGGGTATGCATGGCAGTGACACAGTTTCAATTGCTCTAACAAATGTACGTGTTCCTAACGAAAATGTAATAGGAAAAGTAGGCGAAGGCTTTTATATTGCAATGCAAGCATTAAATGGCGGACGAATTGGAATCGCCGCTCAATCTCTTGGAATTGCCGAAGCAGCTCTTGAAAAATCCATTCGATATGCAAAGGAACGAAAGGTTATGGGTAAGCCGCTTTCAGACCACGAAATCACACAATATAAACTAGCTCAGATGTCCTTGAAAGTTTCCGCCGCCGAAATGTTAATTTTAAAAGCTGCTTACTTGAGAGATAACGGTGCTGACCATATTCGTGCTGCCTCCGAAGCGAAGCTTTTCGCTTCAACAATCGCCAATGATGTAACTCGTGAAGCTGTTCAAATTCACGGTGGGTATGGTTATACTCGTGAATATGAAGTTGAAAGATTAATGCGTGATGCTAAAGTTACAGAAATTTATGAAGGTACTAGCGAAATCCAAAATATCGTAATTGCAAGGCAACTTTTTAAAGAATTTGATTAATTTTAAATATAAAGACTTTAATAATAAAACTATTATATTGCTAAAAATTATTTTAATAAATTCTTTGAGAAGCTCATATTTTTAAATTTATAGGTTAAAATGAAACTAATTTTACAATTTGTTCTTAAAATTTTATTTATTTTTTCTCTTATTTTAATACAAAATTGCGGCAATTCGCAAGATTCGGCGAAAAAAATCACATTTTGGCACTTTTGGAGCGAACCTAATCAAAAAAATGTATTGGACTCAATTATCAATGTGTTCGAAAAAGAAAATAATTGCGTAGTCGAAGTTACTGAACTAAGTTGGAACGATGGTAAAACTAAACTGATGGCTGCTTTTAATTCCGAAACGGCTCCTGATGTGTTAGAACTTGGCTCTGACTGGGTGGCACAATTTTCTTCTGCTGGTGTTTTGAAAGAGTTAAAAAGAGATTCAATGAATTTTATAAACTACATTGATTTTAGTCAATTACCATCTCTTTGGAATGGGAAGCTATATGCTATGCCTTGGATTGTTGATACTCGTGTTTTGTTTTATAATAAAGAAATATTAAAAAAGGCAAATTTACCAACCGAACCGCCAGAATCTTTTAATACTATTCTTAATCAAGCTCCAAAAATTAACTCACTTAAAGACATTTATGCTTTCGGTGCAAATGGTAATGATGCTCATCGTCTTTATAAAAAGATTGTCACCTTTTTTTGGACAAATGGTGGCGATATAATCGATAGTGAAGGGAATCCTGTTTTAGATTCCCCGCAAAATATCGAAGCTTTGAATCTTTATGTTTTACTTACAAAAAATGGTTATCTCGAAACTCAAAGACAAATCGATGCCGCCTTTGCTCAAGGCAAAATTGCCTACTGGATTTCTGGCGCTTGGTTATTAGATAAAATTCAAAACGAAAATCCTGCATTAGATTATGATGTCGCACTTATACCTAAAATTAATGGAAAACAAGGTATTTCTTTTGCTGGTGGTGAATACATTGCAATAAGCGCTAAAACAAAAAAAAGTGAATTAGCCAATAAATTTGTTAAATTTTTGACAAATGGAAAAAATGCAATTGAATTTTGTAAAAAAATACCAGAAGCCGGATTTCCCGCAGATAAACAATACTATAAAGACCCATTTTATCAAAAATTTCCAAAACGTATGGTGTTTGCGGAACAACTTAAATCAGCAAAAATGACACCCGTAATACCAAAATGGCTCGATATCGAAGAATTGCTCGAAGATGCCGTTATTAAATCTGTTTACGGAGAAATGTCTCCATCGCAAGCTTTGCAATTAGCTCAAAGTAAAGCATTATTATTGATGAGAAATTAATTTTAAATAACCATTTAATAAATATTTGAGTTTGATGATTTTTTATATAAATAATAATGATTAATTATGTCATTGAATAGAAAATTTAAAATTTACTAAATGAAAATATGTCAATCAAACCTTTGAAAATTGCGTTTTTATGGCACAATCATCAACCATTTTATGAAAAAGATGGTGAATTTATATTGCCGTGGACTCGCTTACACGGTGTCAAAGATTATTATGATTTGCCTTTACTTTTAAACGAATTCCCTAAGATAAAAAAGACATATAATATTGTCCCTTCATTATTTTCCCAAATCTTAAATTACATAAATGGGAAAAGTTACGACACAATACAAAAGTTAACAAAAATTCCAGCTGCTGAATTAAAAGAAGAAGGCAAAAATCAAATTTTAAAATTATTTTTTTTATGCAATGAAAATAATTTAATTCGCCCGTATCCAAGATACAGCGAACTTTTAGACAAATCAAAAACAAACGATGCTATTTCAGTTTTTAAAACTCAAGATTGGCTTGATTTGCAGGTATGGTATAACTTAGCTTGGTTAGGAGAATTTTCTAAAAATGCTCCTTTTGCACGTAGATTATTTTTAAAAGGTAGAAATTATACTGAAACAGAAAAAAATCTACTCTTGAATTATCATCTTGAAATACTTGCACAAATCAAGCCTTTATACATTTCATTGAAAGAATTGGGACAAATCAACATTTCGACTACTCCATTTTATCACCCAATTTTGCCATTATTATGCGATAGTGAAGTAGCAAAAGAAGCAAATCCATTAAATCCATCAGTCGAACCAGTTTTTAAGCACCCAGAAGATGCAGCGAATCAAATTAAATTAGCAATTGATTTTTACGAAGCACAATTTAACCAAAAACCTGAAGGCTTTTGGCCCAGCGAAGGTTCACTTTCAAATGAAGTTCTGAATATTTTTATTAATGAAAAAATTCTTTGGGTTGCAACCGATGAAGCTGTTTTATTTGCGTCTGAAAATCCAAAAACATATTTAGAAAAATATTTCCCTCGCAAATTTCAGGGAAAAAATGGTGAAATAACTATTTTCTTTCGAGACCATATTTTATCTGATAAAATAGGGTTTGTTTATTCTAATTGGAATCCGCACGATGCCGCAAAGGATTTTGTTAGTTCACTTCTTTCAATCAAATCCGCAATCGTAAATAATTATGGTGAAGATGCATTGAATTATGCTGTTGTTCCAATAATTTTAGATGGTGAAAATTGCTGGGAATATTATCCCAAAAATGGATTTGATTTCCAACGTGCTGTCTATTCATTAATTAGCAATACCGACGAAATTGAAACTTGCTTTTTCTCAGATTTTGCAAAAGCAAAATATAATGAATTTTTGCCACCTTTAACTTCAATTCGTGCTGGTTCTTGGATTGATGCAAATTTCAATATTTGGATTGGACATAATGATGATATCGAAGCATGGAATATGCTTGCAAAAGCTCGAAATTTATTTGAAGAAAAAAAATCACAATTGAATTCAAATCTGGCAGAAAAAATATACAACGAAATTTTAATTGCAGAAGGTTCAGATTGGTTCTGGTGGTATGGTCCCGAACATAATGCTGAAAATAAGCCTGATTTCGATATATTATTCCGTTGGCATATCAAAAATATTTATGAATTATTAGGCGAAAATGTACCTGATGAAGTTTATCAGCCTATTCCTCGAACCGGCAAGAGTAATGCAATTTTACCAAAAGCTCGAATTTATCCCGAATTTGATGGAATTGAAAAATCAAGCACTGCTTGGAAAGAAGCAGGCTTTATCACATTTGCACCAAATTTTTCTACGATGCACCAATCTGGTATTTCAATAACTAAAATTTATTTCGGAAATAATGAGCAATTCTTATTCTTTAAAATTGAAGATTACTGGAAACAAGTTAAAAACAAAATTATTATGCTAATTATTTCAAATGGCAATATTTCTGTACAGTTCGATTCGAGCGGGATAACAATCAAACCAGCAAGCGACGTTAACATCGAAGGATATTCGTTTTCAATCAGCCACGACGCTGAATTGAAAATTCCTTTAAGTGATTATTCTAACGATAAAGTAATTAATATTAAATTTGAATTAATAGATTTATCAACAAGTAAAATAGTCGACCAAACAATTGATTTCGAATTGCTTTAACTTGACTGAGCTATGATTTATTTTATTTCTGATATACATCTTGGATTTAAACCAAAAGAAGAAAATAAACTCACGGAAAATCAACTTTTGGAATTTTTCGATATGATTTCAAAAGATGCCGAAACTCTTGTAATTTTAGGTGATTTATTTGATTTTTGGTTTGATTATCGCAAAGTTATACCAAAAAATTTCTTCAGAACTGTCACGGGAATTTATAATTTAATTCAAAAAAATATTCGAGTAATATACATCATTGGTAATCATGATTTTGGTCATTATAATTTTTTTCAAAACGATATTGGTGTCGAACTCATTCAAAATGATTTTGAAATAACATTTTACGGGAAAAAATTTTTCTTGTCTCATGGCGATGGAAAAAGTTATAACGACACTGGTTATAAAATTATAAAAAAAATATTACGAAATCCATATAATCAAAAATTATATCGTTTAATACATCCTGATATTGGTATTTGGCTCGCAAGTGGTAGTTCTCGCAAAAGCCGCCATTACACCGATTCCAAAAATTACGGTGAAAAAGATGGTATGCTTGATTTTGCTAAAAAGAAAATTGATGAAGGATTCGATTATGTTATTATGGGACATAAGCATAAAGTGCAGTTTGTGAATTACAAAAATGGATATTACATAAATTTAGGTGAATGGATTAAAAATCCACACTATGGCAAATTTGATGGCAATGAATTTCAATTAATTAAATTATAATTTTTTTTTATTTTATAAAATATATTTACTTTAATTTTACAAAATTTATCGTCTTTATTTTTCAACGAGGTATAACTATGAATACTATTAAATGTCCAAACTGCGGCACAAATATTAATATTGAAGAAGCTTTATTTACTGATATCGAAAATCATTTAAAAGAAGAATATGATAAAAAAATTCGAGAACATCAAGCAATAATGTTCAAAGAAAAAGAACAATTTGAAAAGGAAAAAGAAGAATTTTTACAAAAAAAACAAAGAGAAAACGAAATTTTCAAAGAAAAATTAGAACTCGAAAAAAAGAAAATTGAATCCGATGCATTAAAAAAAGCACAAGAAGAAATTAATTTGCAACTAAAAGCTCTTATCGACGAAAATGAAAAACGTAAACAAGAAAATTTGGAACTTAAAAAGAAAGAACTTGAATTTGAGCAAAAAGAAAGATTGTTAAAAGAAAAAGAAGAAAATTTGAATTTAGAACTCCAAAAAAAGTTGTTCGAAGATAGAAAAAAAATTGAACAAGAAATTGCCGAAAGAGAAAATTCAAAATTTGAATTATACCGCAAACAAATGCAAGAACAATTGGAATCACAAAGCAATCAATTCAAGCAACAAAAAGAATTTTTCGAAAAAATGATGAAAGAACAAGAAGAGCGTTTTGAATTCGAGCGACGACAAAATAAATTGAAAGAAGAACAACAACTGAAATTAATTGAAGATTTAAAGCGAAAATCTGGTCAAGGCTCTATGCAAGTGCAAGGCGAAGTGCCCGAGTTAATTTTGGAGGAATTGCTCAAATCACTTTACAAAAACGATAAAATTACAGAAGTGCCAAAAGGAATTAAAGGTGCTGATGTAATTCAAGTTGTAATTAATAATCAAATGAAAGAGTGTGGTAAAATTATATATGAAAGTAAAAATACTAAAAACTTTTCGGATGAATGGATTAAAAAGCTTAATGAAGATAAACTAGAGGCTCAAGCTGCAATAGCAATAATAGTTACTGCAGAAATGCCCAAAGGTATGACTGCTTTCGGTGAACGAAACGGGGTTTGGATTTGTAGTCCAAGCGAAGTGAAGCAAGTTTCCTTTATTTTGCGGGAAATGTTAATCCGTGAATATGAACTTAGAGTTGCTCACGAAGACAAAGGCGACAAAATGTCAATGCTTTATAATTACTTAACTACAAATGAGTTCAAACAACGAATTACAAATATTTTCGATGCCTTCAAAGATATGAAAAATGAACTTGACCACGAAAAACGTGCATTTCAAAAAATTTGGAAAGAAAGAGAAGTGCAAATCGAAAGAGTATTAAGTAATGCAATTGATATTTATAGTACATTTACAGGTATTGCGGGCAAATCAATACCGCAAATTTCTGATTTACAATTATTAGATGAAAAACTTGATTTATAAATAATTCATATTAATTATAATAAAAAATGGTTGCCTTTTGAGCAACCATTTTTATGAATTATGTTCTTTAAATTACTTTTTCTCGTCATCAGATTCACGTAAACCAAATATAATTTTACGTGCAATTTCTTGAGCAATAATGGATTGAACTTTATCACCACTTGTCAAATATTGTTCAATGGATTTTTCAACACGTGTTTTGATAATTTCTGCAGTTTGACCAACTAAAGCGTTAGCTAATTGGTGAATATCAGTTTGTTGCCCACGTAAAGCTTCGAGCTGTGAGCGGTTTGCATCTTCCATTTTCTTGAGCATCTTATCCATACGCTCTTCTTCTTCTGTGTACATAAGTGTAATCGCCAAAAGTGAAAGCATAGTAAATTCCAAGAAAATAGCAAGAAGAATAAATGAAGGTTTAGCAGCTGGGATAAATTTCAAACCACGAATACCAACGGCAACAATCAAAAATGCCGCTCCACCATAAGCCATACCAGTTACAAAGTTTTGGTACTTTTCTGTTATGTGGTGGGACATATATAAACGCAAGCCCTTGAAAATTTGAGAATGATTTCTTCTCCAAAGTAAAGCATTTTTAGTATCTAAAATTTCTTTTACTAAAAAGTCTGAGAAGAATTCTTTAATTCTTGAATATAAAGTGTAATTACGGAATTCTACAATATTTATATCATCATAGAAGAAATCTTCAAATTTTGCTTGTTTGTATGAAGCTTCTAAATCTTCAACCATTGTTCTATTCCAAATAATTCTGAAAGCGGATTTAACTTCTTCGAAATCCTTTTCAGCTAATTTATCGTCAGGTAAAGTTAATAAATCAACGATTTGGTCAGAAAAGCCCGTTTGTAATCGAATTTTTGTTTTAGTATCATCAATTTGTCTATCAAAAAGAAGGGCTAACAATCCTAACCTTGTAGGCAGTAAAATCGTGATTAATACTGTTATCAACATCGCAACGTCAAGTGCTAAAATTGTAAAACCAATATATGGTTCCAAAATAATAGCATTTTCACCCAATATTTCAGAACGAACATAAAATTCATTTGCTCCTTTAACATAACCGTCTTTTTCCATTGTTCTTTTTTGGAACGTAAAGTCGAAAACATAATCACGGTTGATATATTCTTTGGATACTGGAACTTCTTTGCCTTGGAGCATCGCTTGTTTATCTTTTGAAGTAGATGCCCAAACTAAACCTTGGAATTTTACAAATCCAACTTTTTCCAACTTTTCGCCTGAAGGCTTGAATAGTGGCACAACAAATTGAGCTGTTCCCCAAGGAATTAAGTTGAACATATTGAATACGAAGAACACAAATAGCAATACAAAGAAAATTAATAGATGTTGAAGACCAACTTTCGTCCTTTGTTCTTTCAGTAATGCACTTTTCTTAACCATTTAAACTCCTAATTATTTTATTTTATTTTTTATCAATTTCATTTTTTCAAATTTAATGTAAATTATATAATTTCTATACATTTTTTTTCAAAATTCTGCATTTTTTTTAAAATTTCAAAAATTTTGTAAATAAATAAAAATGCAAATGTAGTAATAATCACTACAAAGTATAATTTTCAGTAAATTACAACTTAATTTTGTAATTTTGCAATATGAGAATGGGAACTTTATCAGCAAACTTATCTTTAGTTTCTCACGGCACAATCCGTGGTGGTTCCTTCTTATCTGCTCTATTCATAACTAAATGCATCATCACAACTATCGTGCATTCAAGTGCTTTCCCACTTTCTTATTAAAATCTCTTTAATTTAAAAAATTTAAATTAATAAATTATTCGCAAATAACTATTACTTAAAGAAATTTATTCAAATATTTGAATAAATTTATAAAGTATATAATTAATAAAAAAAACAGAAAAATACTAATAAAAAACAATAAATTATAGGTGAAAATTATGTCCCTTGTTTCAAAATCAGGTGTATACCCAAAATATTTTGTAAGTGCAAACGAAGTTTTGGATACTTTAAGAAATTATATGTTAGTCGATGGTTTCGATTTTATCTTAGATTTACATAACAGCTACGATTCTAAATTGAAAGATTTAAGATATGCAAAAGAATTCACAGATTTTTTTACTTTCTTTGCATCCGTTCCCATTGGATTAAATCATCCCAAAATTTCAAATATTAATTTTATCGATTATCTTGGAAGAGTTGCTCTCACCAAGCCTTCAAATTCCGATATTTATACGGAAGAATATGCTACTTTTGTCAACACTTTTTTCAAAGTTGCCGTTCCCAAAGAATTCAAATATTCCTTTTTCATCGATGGTGGTGCTTTAGCTGTTGAAAATGCATTGAAAACTGCGTTCGATTGGAAAGTTCGCAAAAATTTAGCAAAAGGCAAAGGTCAATTGGGTTCAAAGATAATTCACTTTAAACAAGCATTTCATGGTCGAAGTGGTTACACAATGTCACTTACAAACACAGACCCGAACAAAGTAATGTATTACCCAAAATTTGATTGGCCCAGGATTTCAAACCCAAAATTAACATTTCCATTAACAGATGATTCTATCGCTAAAGTTATTGAATTAGAAAAACAGTCAATCGCAGAAATCAAAGATGCTTTTGCCAAATATCCTGATGATATCGCTGCAATCATTATTGAACCAATTCAAGGTGAAGGTGGCGATAACCATTTCCGTCCCGAATTCTTACAATCATTAAGGACACTTGCTGATGAAAACGAAGCATTACTGATTTTCGACGAAGTCCAAACTGGCGGTGGTCTAACAGGCAGTTTTTTCGCATTCGAACAAATGAACATTACCCCGGATATTGCTGTATTCGGCAAAAAAATGCAAGTATGCGGAATCATTTCCACTAATCGTGTTGATGAAGTTCCCGATAATGTTTTCCATACTTCGAGTCGAATAAATTCTACTTGGGGAGGCAATCTCGTCGATATGGTTCGTTCTACACGTTATTTAGAAATTATTCAAGATGAAAACTTACTTGCAAACGTTAAATTACAAGGCAAAGTACTTTACAGCGAAATGAGAAATTTACAGGGTGAATTCCCCGAAATTATTAACAACATTAGGCATCGAGGGCTTTTCGCTGCATTTGATTTCGCAAAACCAGAATTACGACCCAAATTTTTAGAAAAAACTATGCAAAACGGACTAATTATTTTACCTTGTGGTGAGAAATCAATAAGATTTCGACCAGCACTTGATGTTAAAGCAGACACAATTTTAAATGGATTCGAAATCATTAAGCATAGTTTAAAAGAAATATTGGCTTAAATTAATATTAATATTCATTTATTAAAGTACCATTTTCACAATAGTGGGAATGGTATTTTTTAATAATTTATTTACGATTGTAATTCTCTTTTTTCACCCACAAGTTCCCATATAAACAATAATCCACCCGTCATTGCGAGCGAAGCGAAGCAATCCCTTGCTTTCCTGGGATTGCTTCGTCGA
>CAZCNL010000012.1:0-74132 GCA_964500435.1 uncultured Chloroherpeton sp.
TGGGACAAATGCAGGAGGCGATGGACCTTGGTCAGCAGTATGGAACTTTACGACAATAAGTCAATATCCAGAGTTAGTGCTCAATTTAACAAATAAAGTAACTTGTAAAGGAACAAACGTTGATTTAGGAACATTAGATGGAATGGGTAATGTTATAACTGCAACTGGTGGTTCGGGCAATTTCACCTATAATTGGAATCCATCGACTTTGCTTTCAAATGCAACAACAGGCAATCCAACTTACATTAACCCAAATATGATGCAAACATTTTACTTGACTGTATTAGATAATATTACCGGTATTACGAAAACAGGAAGCTTAAATGTTGCAATATCCAATGGTCCAATAATTTCAATGCCATTATTTAAAGTGATTAAAATTGGGAATTCGATTAATTTAGATAACCAAATAACTTCAATAACAGGGGGTGTTCCACCATATACCAAAGTTTGGAAAGATAATTTTGGCAATATTCTTGCAAATGTTGTAGTTACACCACCGCTCGGGTTGAACAACTATTTCTTAACAGTAAGTGATGTTGGGAATTGCTCATCTACAAAGAGATTATCAGTTATTGTTACGAATTATAAGGAAAATATCGATGAAAATAATATTGCCCTTAGTGAACAAGGTGGTATTGCTATTATCGCTTTTCCAAATCCAGTTGAAGAAATGTTAAATTATTATATTATTACCGCAGATGATTTATCATTGAAAATTGATTTAGTGAATTTAGAAGGCAAAGTTTTGACTGAAAAAATCCATAATGCTCAACAAACTCAAAGGGAATCAATTAATGTTGATAAATTAAGTGCTGGTACTTATTTCTTGAAAGTTACAAATGGCAGCGAAACTGCTTATTTCAAGTTTTTAAAGAAATAAAATATAATTCTTCATAAAAATAAAAAGGGTTGTCACAAAACAGCCCTTTTTTATTTTTCTTAATTTGAATTAATTTAATTGATTGATTATAAAATTATTTAGAAGAATTAAAGCATCATTTGATTGAGTTTTGTCTACAGAAAGTAAAATTGAATTTTCCGAAGTATTTGCCACAATATTGAAATTAAATTTCGATAAAATTGGTAATAATTTGGAAAAATCGAATTTATCAAGGTTAATTCCTGTCAAGGCAATTAATTCTAAAGTCAAATCGAGTTCAAAATAGTAATTGCTGAACAAATTATCTATATCTTTTAAAATATTGCAGGAATTGCCAATCCAAATATTCATCGAATCTGGTTGAATATTGATTGAATAAATTTGAGTATTACTTCTTTCGAAAATACTCAAAATTTCAATCGCTTTTTCGTTGAATGATTCAAATTTTGCTAAGGAAAAAGTTATTTTTTGTGCTTTAATAGTTAAAACGGAGTGCAGTGTTGGGATGTTAGTATCTATTGAGTTAATTATTGTAGTACCAGGATTTTCTTTATTCAAACTATTTAAAACCTTGACTGGTATGGATGCTTCCATTGCTGGTAAAAGAGTTTGAGGATGTAAAACTTTTGCTCCGAAATAAGATAAAGCTCTGACTTCGTCAAATTCCATAAGGGGAATCGTACGAGTTAATTCAACTTGTCTTGGGTCTGCGGATAATATGCCATCGACATCAGTCCAAATTTCAACTACGTCTGGAAAAAGTAATTTTCCAAAAATAGCCGCAGACAAGTCTGACCCACCACGACCTAAAGTTGTTGTATTATTTTTCGAGTCAGAGCCGATAAATCCTTGAGTGATTGCTATTCTTTTACCATTAAATAAATCATTTTGAAAAATTTTGGATATTTCTTGTTTACTTAAATCATAATCTATTTTTGCTGAATTAAATTCATCATTTGTTTTGATTAATTTCCTTGCATCTAACCAAATAGTATCTAATTCTTTTGAAATAGTATAATAATAAAAAATTGTTGTAGAAAGAATTTCTCCAAAACTTAATATTTTATCTAAAGATTTGCTTGTTGCTTCTTTTAAAAATAATATACTATTGGCAAAATTAAATAATTCATCTAAAATTTGTTTAATTTTATTAACCGATTGATTATAAAATGGATTGGAAGGAAAAATTAAATTATTCAACAAATTAATATGATGTTCTTTGATAAAATTAAATGTACTACGCATTTCTTTTTCATTAGAATTTGCTGCATAATTTAGCAAAATGATTAGTTTATCAGTAATTCCGGAACAAGCCGATAAGACAACTAATTTTGTAATATTATCCGCCGAAATTATATCGAAAACACGTTGCATTGCAAAGGCATCTTTGACAGATGTCCCGCCAAATTTTAATACTTTCATTGTTGTCAGAATTAAAAGTTAAAACTAAAATTGAATAAATTTTGCAACTTCTTCCGCTTTTTTATAATGCTTAATAGCTTTATCTTGAATTAATATTTCAAGAGCAAGTTTTGCATCTTGCAACGGAACGTGATATTTATTGGCAAAGTGCCAAATATCAATTGAGTTAAATGCAATTTCGAGAGCTAAAAGCTGATGTAAATCAAGTCTCAAATTTTGTTCAAATCTTGCTTTTGCCGCCTCCAAAACTGTTTGTGAATGGTCTGCATCCATCATTCCAATCGTGAAATAGTAATTATCATTGTACATCAAATCACAAATTGGGAAGCCATTAAAATTAGACTGATAAACAAGAAGTGGTAAAAAAGAAATTGATACGATGTATTCAGGCATCGATTCATCATCCCACAAATCCTGCCATACTTTGAAATCTGCAACTTTTAGCCATTCAAAAAAAGCAATTTCTTTTTTGGGAAGAAGCATTAGTGCATTTGGGTCAAGATTTGAAACAATTTCAGATGCTTCTTGTACACTTGTATTGATGAATAATTCTTCCGGAAAAGTTACAAATTGTTTTTCTTTTAATTCGGCATTTGCAAAATCGATATAAGATTTTATCATATTTTATTTTTAAAATTAAAAAAATTAGTTACGATTTTCTTTTTTATTTATTATTGATTTCATTATTTTATGTTTATCAAATATAATATTCGTAAATTTGTGAAATCAATCATTTAAAGGGAATTTCGGAATTGTAAAATTGAAGGAAGAACCTTTACCAAATTCTGATTCTACCCAAATTTTACCTTTATTTCGTTCAACAAATTCTTTACACAAAATTAAACCAAGCCCGGTACCTTTTTCTTGATTTGTACCTGGTGTTGATTGGACACTTTCAATTTTAAAAAGATTAGCTTTGTTTGTGGAATTCATTCCAATACCGTTATCGATAATTGAAAATGTATAATGGTCATTGTTATCTTGGGCAATAATATGAACATCGCCACCACTATTTGTATATTTAATGGCATTGGAAACCAAGTTTCTTATAACTGTGAAAATCATATTTGAATCAGCCCAAACTGTTGTTCCGAGCTGTATTTCGTTTACTAAGTTGATATTTTTAAGACGTGCAGTTTCTTTATACAGTTCATATACATTTTCAGCTAAATACGAAACATCAATAAAATCAGGGTTATAACTTACACGATTCGTTTGACTTCTTGACCAATCTAACAAATTATTAAGTAAATGAGAAAGAATTGATATTGATTTTTGAATTTGTAGATTTATTTCAAAAAGTTCATTCATTGAAAGCATCTCATAGTTTTGAATTAAATCATCTAACTGCGAAGAAACAGAATAAATCGGATTTTTCAAATCGTGTGCGATAATATCAAAAAACTTATCTTTTGTTTGAATTGTTTCATTTAATTTTTGTTGCATTGAATGCAATTCCGTAATATCAAATCCAATTTGTGCTACTGCCCAAATATGACCTTCTTCGTCGAAAACAGGTACAGAATTTATCATAAATGCAGCACCAAGAAGAGCATTTTCTTCTTCGGTGGTATATCTTGTTGCTGGGCGATAGCTTTCCAAAACTTGCTTTACAGTAATTTTATCGAATAAAGTATATTTTTCCAGATTCACGATAAAGTTTTGTAAATTATCAAATTGATTTGATTTTAAATTAAAACCTCTCAATAAAACTTGATTGCTGTCAATAACATTATAATTTAAATCAATAATATTCAC
The DNA here is from genome assembly GCA_964500435.1 of uncultured Chloroherpeton sp. GTDB lineage: Bacteria > Bacteroidota > Ignavibacteria > Kapaibacteriales > UBA2268 > GWF2-33-9. The sequence continues at coordinate 4,064 of CAZCNL010000012.1, forward strand.
CGGTCCCGGGAATGCTTCTAATATCGCATAAAGTTGTTGATTAGATTTTTCGATATCGAGTCTGTATTTATTTTCCATTGTTTGATTCGAAGCAATTATGAAAATTGAATCAATTTTATTATTTGCGTCATAGTTTATTTTAATTTTGAAATCGATTATGTATTCGCCGATTGGTATTGATTGTGTTATTTTAATGTCTTTATAAGCGTTTGCAATTAATTCCTTAATAGACTTAAATTCATCAGAAATTTCTTTATACGATTTGTTTAAAAGATTTTTACCTAAATTATAATTATCTAATAAAGTGCCTTGGATGAATGTAAAAATACCATTTTTATTTAATTCATAAAATAAAAGTTCAGATGAATTAATAAGAATGTCTATTTTGTCTTGCTGCTCCTTAATTGTTTGTTCGTAAAGTTTTCTTTCTGTTATATCAAGCAGCAAACCACTAATTCTTTTTGCGGTTCCATCTTCATTCCATTCTAAAACCTTCCCGTAATGATTTAACCAGCGTAATTTATTATCAATGACAATTTTGAAATCAAATGTAAAATATGGAACTTTGTTGCAGCAAATTGCTTGCAAAGCATTTTCCAACTTTTCCTTATCGTGATCATCAAAGCGAGAAATCAATTCATTTGCATCAATTACATTAATTTCCGGATTAATTCCAATATGTTTAGCAAAATTTGAGTTGATATATATGTTATTAGAGGTTAAATCCCAATCCCACAAACCTGCTTCTGAGGCATTAATTATTGTTTCAAGATTTGTTTTTAAACTTAATATTTCCGTATTTTTTTGGTGATTTTTATATGTATTACCGACGGAATTTGAAAAAAGTGACAAAAGATTAATTTCATAATCTTTCCAATCACGTTCCGAATTATTATCGATAAAAACAGTAAATCCAATAAAGTTATTTTCATAAATTATTGGAGCAATGATTATCGAATTAATTTTATATTTCTTGAATTTTTCTTTGACTTGCGCTTCACATTCTGAAATATTGCTTGCATAAATATTGCCTAATTCTACATAATCAAAAAGTTCGGTTAAATTTTGAATAAATTCACTGGCTTCCGTTGGTAATTGCTCTATTTGGTACTGGTGAATTAATGAATCATTTTCCCAAGTTATTAAGTTGTTGAATTTTTTACTTGTAGAGTTTTCATCAAACAAATATAAATTGATAGTTGATAAATCAATACTTTTGCATACAATATTACAAGCATTAGTTATGGCTTCTATTGCATCTGATTCTTGAATTAATATCAAAAGAGATTCATTAATTGCAGAAATAAAATTTGATGTTTTGATTTGTAATTCTTGTTGCTTAACATTTTCTGTGATATCTTCTAATGTACCAATAATATATTTTTCAGCAGTTTGTAAATTTTCTAAAAGCAAAGCACTTTCTTTTGTATATAATAAATTATCTTTGTAAGTCTCATATTCAAATGTGAAATTTTCTACTTTATTAAATTGTTCTAAAATCGAAAGAAAAAGATTTCTTGTTTGTTTATTTACATCTGAATTTGGTGAATTTAAATTCAATTGCATAAACTCGTGTTTGCTTGGATATTCGAATTTTTCGACCACATAATTGTTTATTAATAAAACTTTGCCCGAAGGAGATGTAATATAAACACCAATTGGTAAAATATCAATAAATGATTCAAGTGAAGAAAAATCTTCTTTGAATAAATTTAAAATTAATTCTAAGTTGCTCATTTTTTTTCTTTGCAAAGTAATTTATAAAAGAATTAATACTTTTTTTATTGTCGTTGCTTGGTTAGTTTGTAAAGTGATAAAGTAAGTCCCTGACGCTAAATTATTTGTTGAAATCGTAAAATTATTGAAATTTTGAGTAACTTGCCCCTCGTAAATTTTAGAAATCAATTTTCCTTTTTCATCAATTATTGTTAAAATTATAAATTCATTTTCGAAATTGGAAATATCGATATTTAAAGTAGAAGTAGCGGGATTAGGGAACACAAATATATTTTGTTCAGAATTATTCAATTGTTTTTCGTCGTTAACTGAGCTGCCTGACATTGTTGTGAATGACCAAACATTGCTCCATTGACCTCGCCCAGCAGCATTATTTGCTGCAACTCGCCAATAATATTTTGTTTTTTCATTTAATTTTGGAATAACAGTAATAGGTGGCATTCCAGAATTTTGTCGTTCAAATTTCAATGAATCGAATGTTGGACTTTCGGATATTTGAACCCAATAAGAATTAGCACTTGTAGTAGTTTGCCAATTTAATTGCGGTTTTGTGGTAACTTCGATTGCTCCATCGCTTGGTTGAATTAAATTAATTTTTTCGGGTAATCCCAAAGTTGTGAAGGAAAAAACTTCGCTCCATATTATTTGGTTTGATTCAATTACTGGGGCAACACGCCAGTAATATTTTTTTCCTGCATTTGTTATTGCTACTAAATTTAAAACAGTGTCTTTTATGTATTGATTTTCATAAAAAATTGTTGTAAAATCTGGATTTTCTGAAAGTTGGAAAATGTATCTTGTGTATGGAGTAAAATTTAAAGCCGGTAAAACTGGTCTTGTCCAAGTAAAAATTATATTATTTCCCAAATTATCTTGATTATTCTGTGGAGTTAATAAGTTTATTGGTTGAACATTAGGTAAACCAACAAAAAAACTCCACGTTGTTGACCAAGCGGAATTGGTTGTGCCTTGAATTGCCCGAACACGCCAATAATATAATTTTGATTTTGTTAAATTTGCAGCGAAAGATAAATTTTCCGAAGTTACTTTATTATCATATATTTTGGAAGAAAAATCGATATTTTCAGATATTTGAATTTGATATTGGTCAGCAAAAGCACATTTATTCCATTCAAATTTGATGATTTCCGGCAAATTAAACGAGAAATTTTGCGGGGATTGCAACGCTGGGGTTGCTAAAAGTAATTGCTTTGGTTCTTGCATATATTCAATTTTATAAAAAGCGTTCGGGACAACGTTCGTAATTTTATTCGTATGTTTATTCGGGTAAATGATTATAATTGAATCAATTATATTTGCGTTTCCTAATCCAAAATGTAATGCCATTGAATTTTGATTACTATGTGTTCCAGCAGCAGTTCCCATTATTTCTTGGTAAAACATCTTTCCAGAAGCATAAACGTAAACTTTTGTATTAAAGCAATTCATTGAAACATTTTCTAAAGGGAGTCCAACTAATCGAAGTGAGACCCAGTTCCCTTTGTGGGGCAAATCATTACGGACTAAATTGTTTTTTATAATCATATCCAAATCGCCATCATTATCAAAATCAAATCTAACTCCCTCCCAAGGACTATCAATAAAACAATTTATATCCCATGTAATATCTTTAAGTATATAATCAGGAGGACCTTGATTTAAATAAAATGTGCCGTAACCACCGGAATATTTCCCATGCCATAAATCTAAATTGCCATCATTATCGAAATCAGCCCAACAAGCACCGGCATTACCTTCATGGAACTTTAAACCCATTTGCTTATGTACCTCTTCGAATTTGAAATTTCCATTAGGACCCAAATTTTTGAAAATCAAAGATGGATTAGAAAATAATCCACGAGAATCAGTGTGGGCGAGATTACCGACACATAAATCAATTAATCCATCATTATTGAAATCACCAAAAGATGAGCCCATCCCATGACCAAAATAATTATCTGCATAAGTTGGAACACCACGCACACCCGTTTCTTTTCCTACATCTACGAAACTGCCATTACCTAAATTTTTAAATAAATTATCTGGTGCTAATCGATAAGTTGCTACGTAGATATCAGGCAAATTATCATTATTATAATCACAAGCGGCGGCACCATAACAATCATAATAACCATCAATTGTTCCATTTTGAGGTGAACCATAAATCAAAGGTTCACTAGAACTTAAATTTGCTTCTGTCCGAGTATTAGAAAATGTGCCATCTCCGTTGTTTTTCCAGATTTCGTCCGGACAATAGATTTCAGGTTTCCCCGAAATTTCAATTCTTTTATTTGCAATATATAAATCGGGTAATCCATCGTTATTATAATCTAACCAAAAGGGTGTACAAGTATTATATGGGTTAAAATAGTTGGTATTTTCGAATTTTGCAGGCAAGTTAAAATCATTTGAGGGATTAGGATATGGTTGACGGAAAACTTCTGATGTTTTCAAAGGTGAAAAAGTACCATTACCGTTATTAATATAAATTTTATCATTATTTTGCACCATACGTTTATCCCAATCGAATTGACCATTTGCAAAAGCATAGCAATCCAAGTCGCCATCATTATCGAAATCAGCCCAATTTGTTCCTGCGGCAGCACCAATTCCTGTTTGAGTGGCAGAGTAAGAGCCGTTTGTTTGATAAGTATTTATGAAAACGTTACCACCACACACAAAATCATCCCAACCATCATTATTTATGTCAGCAATTGAAACTTCACCACTTTCATAAATTGGCTTGACGACGAATTTTGGTTGAGGTGCAGGTAAAGAGCCGTCTCCTTCCGGATATAAATAAGTAACGTCAAGTTGAATTAAGTAATCACCTTGTGGAAAATAGTGCAAAGTACCTTGAATATTATAAAAATTCGAGTTTGGAGTAAATGGGTCTGTGTACCACGAAAGAGGTCCTTGCCGCCCATCAGAGTCGAAGGTAAAATAAGGTCCATTAGACTTTAACTTATGTTGAACTACAATTTTATCAATTCCATCGCTTTTTAGCCCGAGTTGAGAAATGTCGAATTCTTTCCAACCTTCAAGACCATCATAATCAACAATAACAGGGTCAATTAAAGAGTTATAGCTCCAAATGTATTCCGTAGGATATAAATTACCAGCAGTGGGAAAGCCGCAAAAGTATAATGTGTCCTTTGAAGGGACATTTCCAGAATAATAAATCATTACTTTATTTACTTTGCAAGGACCAGCGGGAACAAGCAAAATAGATTCTTCCCATCCTTCACGTCCAGTCTTATAAATTACACCTTTTGGTTTTCCATTATCGTATTTTACTGTTGCGCTAAATAATAAAGTATTAAAAAGAAATATAAAAATTAAAAAGTTGAAAAACCTTTTCATCTTAAAACCTTGTTTATTTTATCAACAAAATCTATATTTAAATTTTCTTATTCAACTTTAAAATTAACGTCGGGCTTTAAAAATTGTAAGTTCTTGATTGCATTCAAAGCTTCGGATTCACTTGCAAAACCCCAAATTTTAACAACATATTTTATTTCATCTTTGAAAACACGCCGTTCAAAATAAGAGCGAAATCCACGATTTGTCCAAAATTCTACGAATTTCAAAGCTGATTGTTCGCTTTCAGCAATTTCAGCGGAAATTTCATATGGTAATAGGGATGGGTCTAACCAGCGTATTTCAGCACGTCGATTGTACATCAATTGCCATTCCTTATTTGGCATATAGTACAATGGATTATTATTTCCCTTGCCTCGTGTTCTGATTTGATTTTCGTTAGCACCGAATTTGATTAATAAATCTTTTACTCGTTTTGCTCGATTTAATGATAGCTCAATATCTTCATCATCATAATTCGTTTCGTAGTTAGAAAAGCCGATTAATTCTACAACTGTATTAGGATTATCGATTAGAAGTGCTGCTAATTCTTTAATTTTTGATGTGTATTCTTCTTTGATTACATCTGATGAATAATTGAAAAGTGAAATGATTTGGTAAGGGATATAAATTTCAGGGGTTTTTAAGTAAACTTTTGTGGAATCATTTAAAAATCCATTGGAAGTAGGTAGCGAGACTTTGAAATTTAAAAGTTTTGTATTATTAGGAATATGATTTGAACTCAATTCGAATTGATATCCTATTTTATGACAAAAATATATTTCATTTAATATATTTGAAATAAAATTTAAATCCGAGTTGTCTACCAAATACATTTTGGCGCCTGTTGATTGTGAAAGAGGATTTAATTGATAAGTTTTTATGTCAGAACCAATACCAATAGTGTATACAGGAATTTTGTTTGCTCGTGCAATTTGAGCAGCGTCTGTTAAACTTGTAGTTATTGAAGAATTATCACTCGAAAATGATAAGAGAATTACAATACTTTTATCTTTTGGATTTTTATTATCGATTACTTTTTTTAAGACTTCGATTAATGCATATGAAGATGCATTTGTCCCAGAAGATGTTATAGCGACAGGATTTATTGACAAAAAAGCTTCGCCTGGTGAAGCGTTTTCAATAATTTTATTTAAATCCTGGTTATACAAATAAAGGGAAACATCATCATTGCTATCGAAATTTTGAAGCGACTCCCGAAGTTCTTCGAAAACCTTTTGCAAATTAAATGCGGCGAGAGAATTTTCGATGAGAATATAGGCGTGAATTGGTTCTTTGCTTTCGAATTCTTTTGCACCCAAAAAAGTTAATGATGATTTTAATCTATCATATTGATTAAATAAAGTTGCTTCGATTTGCAAATCCTCGCCTTTATAATCTGCAATAAAATTGCCGAATTCATCAAGCAGCAGCAAATTAAAAGTTAAAATATTATTATCTAAGTTATATTCTGAAATTTTAAGTTGACTGAAATTATGGCGAATATTTTTATGCAATATACCATTTAAATATGGAGTTAATTCGATAGAAGGTTGAGTGAAATCTATAACAGGCTTGTCTCCACCAGTTTCGATAGGTTTATGGCTTTTGCCTGTTAACGGATTAAGCAAATTGATTTTGAAACTTGTTACATAATCATAATTTTTATTGAATGCTTTAATTGAATATTCATTTGAAGATTTGGGATAAATCCAAATTGAATCATTACCAGTTAAAGTTATGTTTAATTCTTTTATAAATACAGAATCAGCATTTTTAAAAATCCAGTTTATTCGGACAGAATCACCATTTTTTACTTTGTAATTATCTTTAAAATAAAGAACTTCGATTGGATCGGTATTGCCGACAGAATTAAATAAACTACAAGATGTAATAAGGAGTGATATAGTAATAAAAGATAAAATCGTTAAAAATAGTTTTCTGAGTATTTTCATAAAATAATTACATTCTAAAATTATATTAAATTAATAAATTATAATCAAATATATACATTAATATTGAAAAATAATTATAATTAAATTATATTGAAAGATTAAAATTAATTATCGTCAAAAAATGAGTAAAAATGAGTAGAAAGTATGTAAAAAAGAATTAAACTCTTTCAGCGGCACGCAATTTAGCTGAACGGGAACGGGGATTTATTGATTGTTCTTCTTTTGAAGGTATTATAGGACTTTTTGTTAAAATATTCAAAGCTGGCATATTATTTGATAATGAAATATTGGTTTTGTACTTGTTTTGATGAGTCTTATTGCGGCTATGTTCTTTGAAAAAAGTTTTAACAATTCTATCTTCCAAAGAATGATAAGAGATGACCACAATTCGCCCCCCAATTTCGAGATGTGGTAAAATACAATGAAGAACACGTTCAAGTTCCCCAAGTTCGTTATTAACTGCGATACGAAAAGCTTGGAAAACACGAGAAAGAGAGTCTTTAGGGTTGGAAGATGGTATAATAGATTCGACGATTTCTTTTAAATCAAACGTAGTTTGGAGAGCTTTGACCCGACGGACTTCGACAATCCGTCGGGCAATTTTAAGAGAGAAAGGTTCTTCGCCAAAAACTCTGATTATTCTCTCTAGCTCTTCTTCGGTAGCTGAATTTAAAAGGTCTTTTGCTGTAATTCCTTCTGGATTAAATCTCATATCAAGTAAGGAATTACTTCGATAGCTAAAGCCCCCCGACTGGCTATCGAAATGTTTTGAGGAAACGCCTAAATCAAGCAAAAGACCGCTTATGTAAGGTAAATCTTCAGCTATGCTGCATGCCTTAGTGTAACTCTCATTTATCAACATTAGACGTGGCTCATCCTGAGCAAGTTCATTAGCAAATTTGTGGCGGCAGTGCTCTATTGCATCTTTATCTTTATCAAAAGCTACCAATTTGCCCCCCGACAATAGCTTTTGTAAAATTAATTTAGAGTGCCCGCCGCCTCCGAGAGTTCCATCAAGATATATTCCTTTCGGATTATTTATCAAATAACTTATTGATTCCTTCAGTAAAACAGGCAAATGATAATCGTATTTTGCCTTTTCTTTTTTATTCATCTATCTTTCTTTTCATAACTTCTTCGGAAATTCTTTCTCTTTCTGGATCTCTTTCCGACATATATTGCTCTAATTTTTCCGGATTCCAAATTTCTATATGATCAACTACTCCAATAATTCTCACTTCATTAGTTATGTTTGCAAATTCCAATAATTTTTTTGGTAATACTATTCTTTGGTTACCATCTAAAGCTGTTTCTTCGCTCCACATTAAAAAACTTCTCAAAAAGTATCTATCGTCTTTATCGAATTGATTTAGTTTATGTAACTTTTTTTCTATTTCTTTCCATTCATTTATTGGATATGCATCGATACATCCATCATGTCCACGATTAACAACAAACGATTCGATATCCTCGTTGGATAGCGATTTTAGCATTTTTGAAGGTAGTTTGACTCTTCCTTTGCTATCGATTGTATATATTTCTCCGCCTTTAAGCGTGGACATTTTGTCCCTTTTATTCATTAATTATTACAAAAATAAGGAAAAAAATGGGAAATGCAACCACTTTTTACCACTTTTATAAAATTTTTTTCCACATTATATAAATTTTTATTTTTTTGTGGGAATTTGATTAAAAAATATATTTATTTTCTAATTGAATTTGGAACAATATTTGCTAATTTTATATAAAAATAATAGGTTATTTAATGAAAAGTAAATACTTTTTAGTTTTAGTAATTATTCCACTCTTTAGTTTATCACTTTTCTCGCAAAAGTATGAGCCCAATTATCCACATAATTCAACTGGTAGTCTTGAAACCCATTATTCAATTATTATTGGCTCGATGAGAGTTTTAGAAAATGCCGAGAAATTGAAAGAAACTGCAATATTGAATGGTTTCGAGTGCGAAGTCATTCCTTTTAATATAAAAAACAAACTTTTTCATAGAGTTTGCGTCGGTAAATATTCAACTTTTAAGGAAGCAAATGAGAAATTAAAAGTAGTTAAAAAAGAATTAAAAGTTTCAAATGCTTGGATTTTACAACTGCCAAGTATCAAATCAACTGAAAAAGAGCAACCCTCAGAAATGTCAAAGAAAGCAGAGGAACAAAAGCGACGAGCAGATTCAATTGCCCAAGCACAAGAGAAAATTGCAGCACAAAGAAAAGTAGAAGCCGAAAAGAAAGCAGAGGAACAAAAGCGACGAGCAGATTCAATTGCCCAAGCACAAGAGAAAATTGCAGCACAAAGAAAAGTAGAAGCCGAAAAGAAAGCAGAGGAACAAAAGCGACGAGCAGATTCAATTGCCCAAGCACAGGAGAAAATTGCAGCACAAAGAAAAGTAGAAGCCGAAAGGAAAGCAGAAGAACAAAAGCGACGAGCAGATTCAATTGCCCAGGCACAAGAGAAAATTGCAGCACAAAAGAAAGTAGAAAAAGAACAGAAAACTGAAATTATTGAAAAGAAAGAAGAGAAAAAAACACCAGAGACAAATAAAATTATAAAAAATGAAGAGCCTACAAGTTCGAAAAATGCTGTAATAAAATCGACTTTATTTTCAAACGATTCTGCTAAAAAAGAATTCGTAGCAATATTTAAAAATTTTATAGAAGCACTAAGAAATTATGATTATGCTAAAGTAAACCAATTTATTCATCCAACTTTTCATCTTTATGTAACATACAACATTGAATCATTACCTTCTGTGAGAGAGTTTAATAATTTTGAGAAATTTTTTGCTGTATTTAGTGCCTTTACAAGCAAAGGTACGTCTTATGATTTTTCTGTTGATTTAGAAAATATGATTAAAAAAAATAATTTCAAGTTCGATGGCATGCCAACATATAATTGTGAAAAACATATGTATATGCCAACCGGAATTATTGTTTCAGAAATTAATGGAAGCGTATCTAAATTAATCGAAGACACAAGAAAATATTATAAGAGTATGAATGCAGAATTTTTACCGGTAATTGAAGAAAGATTGCAAAATGCAGAGAGTTGCATTCAAGTTGCTGTGGTTGATTCAGATAATAGATTCATCGAAAGTTTATATTTTGGAAAGATAGACAATAAATGGTACTTAATAGTTATGGATTTAAAAATTAAATGTAAATAATGCAAACAAAAGGAATAATATTAGCCGGAGGAAGTGGAACAAGGCTATATCCTGCGACTTCGATATTAAGTAAGCAATTGCAACTTGTTTATGATAAGCCAATGATTTATTATCCACTATCGACTTTAATGCTTGCCGGCATAAAAGACATCTTGATTATAACTACAAATAAAGATATTACTTTTTTCCAAAAATTATTAAAAGATGGTTCTCAATTTGGTTTAAATATTACTTATAAAATTCAAGAATCACCAAAAGGAATTGTGGAGGCTTTTATCTTAGGTGAAAGTTTCATAGGCGATTCACAAGTATGTTTGATTTTGGGGGATAATATTTTTTATGGTAAGCTTGATTTTTTAAGAAGAGCAATTTCGGATAATGCAGGTGGCTATATTTTTGGTTATGAAGTTCAAAATCCAAGTGAATTCGGAGTTGTTGAATTAAGTAAAGATGGGAAAATTATTTCAATTGAAGAAAAACCAAAATTTCCTAAATCAAATTTTGCTATTCCTGGATTATATATTTTTGATTCAAAAGTTGTTGATTTTGCCAAGGATTTAAAACCAAGCAAAAGAGGTGAATTAGAAATTACAGAATTACAAAAAAAATATTTTGAGGCAAATGAGTTAAAATGCGAAATTATGGGGCGAGGAATTGCTTGGTTGGATACGGGAACTCCAGAAAGTCTCATTGAAGCAGGTATGTTTATCCATTTAATCGAAAAAAGACAGGGTCGAAAAATTGCTTGTCTCGAAGAAATTTCATTGGAAAAAGGTTTTGTAACAATCGAACAATATGAGGAAAATATAAAAACACTTCCTGATTGTAGTTATAAAAGATATTGCGAACTTTTTTTAAATGAGTTTAAAGCAAATAAAAAAAATTAAAAGATGAGAGAAATCATCATTATAATTATTATTTTTTTAGAAGCAAACTTTGATATTTCTGCAAAAATTTGGAATGTTGGTCCATCAAGAGAATATAAATATTGTAATGAAATTAGTAATTTAGTTAGTGACAGTGATACTATTTACATCGATGCTGAAGTATATTTGAATGTTCCACAAGTAACTTGGACAAAAAATAATCTTTACATTTCAGGATTAAATGGTGTCCCTGTTCTTACTGCTGGTGCTCTGATTGAAAATGATTTTTCGAATGGTAAAGGAATATTTGTAGTTAAAGGAAATAATACAAAAATTGAAAATTTGCAATTCGAAAACGCAAAAGTTCCCGACAGAAATGGTGCAGGTATTCGTCAAGAAGGCAGTAATTTATATGTCTCACATTGTATATTTAAAAATAATGAAATGGGACTTTTGCAAGGTGGGACAATTCCAAATTGCACAATCAAAATAGAAAATTGCAAATTCTATAGCAACGGTAGCAGCGATAATCCGGGTTATCAGCATAATATTTATGTTAATCACATTGATTCCTTAATATTTCAATTCAATTACACTTACGACGCAGTTGCCCAAGGTCACGAATTAAAAAGCAGGGCAGATAACAATTTTATACTTTCAATAAAATCGCAAATTACACAAGTGAAGACAGTCGAAATATAGATTTGCCAAATGGTGGAACCGCAATAATAATGGGAAATATAATAATTCAAGGAACAAATTCGGTAAATACAAATATTATTGGTTATGGATTAGAAGGAAATATTAATAAACCGCCACATAATTTGTGGATATGCAATAACACGATAATAAATAACAAAAATAAAGGTAGTTTTGTTAATGTAAAAGATACTGATACTTTGTTTATGTATAATAATATTTGTGCTGGACCAAAAACAGGTGGCTTTATTATTGGAAATTAAGCAAATTTAGACACAAATTTTAATTTAATAAATGACGATGTAAAGGCATTTGACTTTGTCTCAACTGAAAGTTATGATTATCACTTGACCAATGCAAGTATGGCAATAAATTCAGGCAATGCAATTAATAAAATTATTAAAGGATATTTGTTAACACCAACTTATGAATATGTCGAAGAAGCTTCAAAAAAAATCAGAAAAAGGGATAATAACATTGATATTGGTGCTTATGAATACGAAGCAACTGGCATTAATAATGACAATGTTAAAGAAAAATGTTATGTTGCTCCAAATTTTGTCTATGAAAAACTATATTTAAATAATTTATCTGCATATAATCAGAACTTTGAAATATACAACTATTTGGGACTAAGAGTTTTGTTTGGTATAATTCATAATGAAATTGATGTTTCTGCCCTATCGACTGGAATATATTATTTAATAATTGGAAATGAACAGATTTTGAAATTTGTAAAAGTATAAAAGTATTTTCAAAAAATAATTTTTATTATTTTTTCAGAAATCCGTATTCGTAAACTTTTGGTTCTATTTTTTCGGCAAGAGTATTTAAATTTTCACGCAATTCATTAATTAGATTATTATATGTTTCATCGGAACTTTTATTGTTCATTTTACCAGTTTCGTTTCTGCCTTGAAAATACTCTTTAATGTCGTACAATGAAGCATTCACGTTTATATTTGGTTTGCTGTGATAGTATTTCCAAAGTTCACGACCAGATTCAAAAACAGCTGTCGCTTCATTTGAAAATTTTAAGGGCACTTCATAATGAACTTTTGGTTCAAGTAAAATAGAAAATACATCTAATGATTTATTGCTTGGTGGTATTTTTCCTTTAATATACTTGCTCATAAAATTACTTTCAAATTTATCTCGGGCATTGACTTCTTGTTCTGTGAATGGAATCCAATGATTAGTGCCTTCTTTGCTTGAAATTCGGTTTTGTGCGTGAAAAAGTGTAAAAGCCAAACAATCATTTTGAAATTCCTTATCATTTTTCCATCCATCATTTGGATATAAAAATTGGTCTCTGTCATTAAGCCAAGTGGCTGAAATACAATGATGCACAGCGAAGTAAACGCTTTGAACGATAATATTTTTTAAGCTGATTAACGATGTATGGTCTTTATTATCAATATTATTTATGTAAACACCTCGTGTGCTCTGAAAATCGTTACGTCCGTGATGCATTACACCGAAAGTATTTTTATTATTTTTGTCATAATATAATCTTAACCAATCATTTATTCTTTTTAACCCATTATAATCGAAAATCATTTTATTGGTTAACTTTTCGCCTTTATCATTATAAACATCGAAAATAAAACTAGAAAATTTCACATCTATGTTTGAGTTCCAAATTTTAAAACCAATTGGGAAATGACCATTTACATTATCAAAAGTGTATGCTGGAGCGAGAAATCCATCTTCCAGTTTTGCTAAAAAATGTTGACGAAATGAATACGAGTCTAAACCTGTTAAATGTTTTAGTTTTGAGAATTCTGCAATTATACAACCCTTCATTTGAGTATAAATTTGCCACAAAAATTGTATGTATATATCATTACTTGATTTTTTTAATAAAGTATTATATTTCTCGTAAACCTTTGAGAATTTTACACCTTTTTTGTTCGGGCTGGATGTTTTGCTTCCTGCTTCAGCATATGGCGGATTGATGTAAACAACTAATTTTTTTCTTTTTTCGGGGTCGGAAATGATTCTGAAAAGGCTGTCAGGGATTTTTCCGCCTTGGGATTGGGGCTTAAAATCATCATTTAGAAAGTCAAACTGAAAAACGTGGTCGTCGAGTAAGTTTGCACCGTTTTTTATGCGGTCGTGCATTACTTCCACGTCTTGTTTATCAAGTGTTGAGGCGTAAATATTGTATTTGTTGGTTAAACCTGCGAGCAAATTGCCAGTGCCGGCGGCGCAATCCCAAACGTAATGTTCGTCTTGCCAGTCTTCTCCTAATACTTCACTTAAATACTTTTGAGAGAGCTCAACCCAAATTTGCGGAGTGAAGAAGCTTCCTTTGCGTTCTCTGACATCTTGCGGGACAAGTAAATCTCTTCGCTCGACAATGTAATCCCAATATTCTTCTTTTGGTGGGCGTTCGTATTTATTCCAAAATTGTGTATGTGCCAGTTGCCCATCATTAAAGTCAGTTCTCTTACTGCTGAACATTCCTGCTTCATCGATTTTCCTGTCGAGCTCGTAATGGTCAGATTTCAGTAATACAAATAGTTTATCTTTCAATGTAATATTATCTTGCGAAAGTAAATCAGCAAGGTAGAAATCACCGTCAATTATTCCAATTTTCTTTGCTATTTCCCAATTTACTGCAATTGTTGGTTTAACAGAATTTAGCCATTTGTTGTAAATAATCATAAAATTATTTTTGTCAATTTTGGTTTTGGTCACACCAAAATTACTTACAGTAAAGTTGTTTTTTACAAATTTCCTTATTTCCTTATCATCTTCGATAAATTTGAAAAGAAGTGCTTTACTTTCTATAATTGTTTTGACTTTATCTAAAATCAGTTTAAATTCTTTTGTTTCATAATTCGATGGAGTTACATTCCAGTTAAAATCATTTAAATAAAATACGTCATAAATATCATTATAAGGTATAAAAGCAATTTTTTCTGCATCAAAAGCTCCTAAAAAATTAGGCGGTAAGTATTTATCAAAAGTTCTTGCTTTTCCAATTGTTAATATAAGTTGAACAAGCGATTTATTAATATCTGATGAACCTCGTTTGGCTTCGGCCCAAAGAAGTGATTGATTTTCAAAGATATCAGTTTGTTTTTGATACATACTAACGCAAAAGTCAATATTGCCAATAATTTTAGTGCAGTCATAATGCCAAAAATATTCTTGTGCAATTTTATTCTTTATTTCTTCTTCGGCTAAATTTTTATATTTCATTTTGTGTTTAGAAAAACTTATATATCACAAATTTACGTAAAAATAGGTTGTTTATCGATTTTAACTTTATCTTATTTTTGCGTTTGTATGTATCTAAGTGCTGTTTCTAAATCTTCAGGTGTATCGATTGAAAGTAAGAATTGGGAGGTTTCGTAACATAAATATTTTGCATCGTTTTCTAAGAGACGCAGTTGTTCTAATTTTTCTATTTTTTCCAAATTTGATTGGTCCAAAGAAACGAATTTTTGCAAAGCATCGACAGTGTATGCATAAATCCCAATGTGTTTGTAAAAATTTGTGTATTCCAGCCATTCATCGTTTGATATATCTCTAACAAAAGGAATTGGGGACCTAGAAAAATAAAGTGCATAATTTTTTGGATTTATGACTACTTTGACAACTGAAGGATTGAAAAGTTCGTTTTTAACTTGGATTTTTTTTATAATTGTTCCAACATCGAAGCTGCTATTTTCGAGAAATAGTATGAAATCATCAATTAAGGTTGCCGAAATAAAAGGCTCATCGCCTTGAATGTTAATGATAATATCGGCAGTTTCGTTGGATTGGACGTATGCTTGATAAATTCTATCAGTGCCGCTTGGTAATTCGGGATTTGTTAAAATGCAGTGAGCATTGAAAGTATGGCATACAGTACGAATTTCTTCGCTATCTGTTGCTATGATTATTTTTTTGAGATATTTTGATTTTGAAACATTTTCGAATACGTGTTGAATTAAATACTTATTATCAATTTTTAAAATTGGTTTTCGTGGCAACCTCGTTGAGTTCAACCTTGCAGGTATAATTGCAATGTAATTCCGCATAGACCAATCTTTCTAAATGATTATAAATAAATACGTCAAATTATTCGATAACTTTTGGTACTTTGAAAAACATTTCGTTGCGTTTTGGGGCATTTTTCAAGGCATCTTCCTTAGAAATCGAAGGTTGCACGATATCTTCTCGGAAAACATTTTTTGCATCGGTAGGACGTGTCATTGGTTCAATATTTTCTAAATTAAGTTTTTCGATAGAAGAAACATAATTAACAATATTTGAAAACTGCGATGAAAACTTAGTCAATTCATCATCATCGAATTTTAAATGTGCAAGAGCTGCAATATGTTCAATTTCTTTTTTTCCAATCATATCGTTATTAACTTTTTTTTTTAAAACAAAATTAAAAAAATTAATTTGCTTTTGGTGGTTTCCAGCCTTCACGTTTATATTTTATTAGTTCAATTTTAATTTTTCCGACATAAACATTCATCAAAGCTTTTATAGGAATTCGAGCTTCGTCGTCTGAAAACCAACCTTCGAATTTCCCGCTCAATCCGTAAACACCTTGCCAATCAGCTTTCCCATCGAAATAGATTGTTCGAATTGGGTAAGATACTGCGTCAATTTTAATTGGTTCAACTTTACCTAAAAAATTTAATTTAGTATAAAATATTCCATCTATAAATGTTGGGACATAAACTGTTTTTTTCAAATTTGTGTATTGCCTTGCGAAAAAATAAAGTGAGCAACCATCATTTATCTTTTTTTCAAAAGGAATAACGTCATTAGTGATTAAAGAATCGTTAAGCCAATGTTTGTTAATAATTTTTTTATTGGCATAATCAAAAAGTATTTTGTTATAATCCCAACCTTCGGAGACTTTATTATTTGCAACAAACTGATAAGAATAAGCAAGCGATGGGTCCATCCAGGAATTAAAAACAGAATGTAAATCAACAAAAGGAATACCGGAATATGTATCCATTGAAACTTTTGCACGATAAACTGCTTTCCCATTGTATTGTTCTTCTTTTAACGTTTCTACTTTAATGACACCTAACTTTATACCTAAAAAAGATACTTCATATTCACAATATTCATTAGGTACGAAAACTGTTTTTGAATTATCTTGTGAAACAAGTGAGGTAATACTTAAAATAATGAACGAAAGTAATATAAGCGTTTTTTTCATTATATAAAATTTAATTATTCTGTTTCTTAATATAATATTGACACTTTTCAGTTAAATTAATTGTATAATTGCAAAGAGAAAAGAAAAAAGTTCTTTTAATAAAAATTTCATTTTTTTTTGTAATTTACATATTTTAATAAAGTCTTAGATTAAGGAAATGAAAATATTATTAATAGGCAGTGGTGGACGAGAACATAGTTTAGCCGATAAGTTAAAAGATAATAAACAAGTTGAATTATATGCAACAGCAGGTAATCCCGGTATTTTCGAATTAGCCATTGATGCAAAAATTGATGCAAGTAATTTTGAAGAAGTTGCTAATTTTTGCAAGGGAAAAAATATCGATTTTGTAGTTGTTGGTCCTGAAAAACCATTGTCCGAAGGGATTGCTGACTTTTTAGAAAGCAAAGCTATACCAGTTTTTGGACCGAGTAAACTTGCCGCAGAAATAGAATCGTCGAAAGCCTTTGCGAAAAATTTAATGAAGGCAAATAATATTCCAACAGCAAGTTATGCAATTTTTTCGAAGGATGAAAAACAGCAAGCAATTGATTATATTAATCAACTCGAAAGAAATGTTGTAATCAAAGCAGATGGTCTTGCCGCAGGAAAAGGTGTTATTGTTACTAACTCTAAAGAAGAAGCTACTCGGGCATTAGCAGAAATTTATTCCGGAGCATTTGGTGATGCGGGCGACAAAGTTGTTATTGAAGAATTTTTAGAAGGCGAAGAAGCAAGTATTTTTATTTTAACTGATGGTGTTCAATACACTCTTTTACCAGCCGCACAAGACCATAAGCGTATTCTCGATGGGGATAAAGGCAAAAATACTGGTGGTATGGGTGCTTATGCTCCTGCACCACTCATAACTGAAGAATTAAAAGCTCAAATAATTGAACAAATTGTGGAACCAACTTTGCAAGCTATGAATGCTTCTGGTCGGAAATTCAAAGGTTGTCTTTATGCAGGATTAATGATAACAAAACACGGACCAAAAGTAATCGAATTTAATTGTCGTTTTGGAGACCCAGAAACTCAAGCTGTTTTGCAATTAATTGAAGGTGATTTCGCTGGATTGTTGCATTCGATTGCAAAAGGTAAAATTGAAAAAAACTTAATTTCAATTAAAAATAATATTTCAGCAAGTTGTGTAGTGCTTGCTTCAAGTGGCTACCCTGATAAATTTGAAAAAGGTTTTGAAATTACTGGAATTGAAAATATAACGAACAAAAATATTAAGGTTTATCATTCTGGGACAAGTCTTGTAAATGGGAAATTGGTAACGAGTGGAGGTCGAGTTCTTTGTGTTACTTCTTTTGCCCAAAGTTTGCAAGATTCATTGGATTTGAATTATCAAGCTGTTGAAAAAATAAATTTCCAGGGTAAATATTTCCGAAAAGATATAGGTTATAAAGCATTAAAACAAAATTGATATGTTCGAAAAAGAAACTGAAATTAAAAATAGGGCGGGGATGCACACAAGACCAGCATCTATGATAGTAAAAGCGGCGGCAAAATATAAGTGCGATGTTTTTATTGAAAAAGATGGGATAAACGTCAACGCAAAGAGTATTATTGGTGTGATGACACTTGCTGCTGCGAAAGGTACGAAATTGAAAATTAAGGCGAATGGACCTGAAGAAGAGCAAGCTGTAAACACAATTGTAGAATTAATTGAAAGCGGATTTGGTGAACCATAATGAAGGTGAAGTTTGAAATTAGAAGAGCAAATTAAAGGAAAAGCAAAGAAAACTTTACGGGGAATTCCCGCCTCAGCTGGTATTGCGATAGGCAATGCTTTTGTAATTAGGCAAGAGATATTTGTAAGTAAAGATAAAATAATTAAAAAAAGCGATATTCCATACGAGATTAATAGATATTTGAATTCTCAAAATAATTTAATTGACGAACTCAAAAATGCTATCGAAAAAGTTCCTCAAAATGCATTTGATTTACTTTCAATTTTGCAAGCTGATTTGATGATGCTAGAAGATGAAATTTTTTCAAATGAAATTATCGAACATATTAAAAAAGGATTTTCCGCAGAATCATCGGTAATAAATCAATTCGAAAAACATATTAATTTACTACGCCGTTCGAGCGACGAATTATTCCGTGAACGAATTATAGAACTTGATAATTTTGAAAAACGTTTTTTGAGACATTTATCACAAAAAGAAAAGATAGTTGATATTCCCGAAAATAGAATCGTCGTGGCACAAAGACTTATGCCTACTGAATTAATAACTTTGCTTGAAAAAAAAGTACAGGCAATTATTACAGAAGGTGGCGGAATAACTTCACATTTAGCTATTTTAGCCAGGTCATATTCAATTCCAGCAGTTTTTAGTGTGAATTTTGCAACAAATTTAATAGTAAAAGACGATTATTTAATTGTGGATGCATATTCGGGCAAGATTTATTTAGAGCCGGACCAAGAATTGCTATTTGATTATTTGGATAAATCAGAACAAATCAGAAAATATAAAGAAAAATTAGGAAAAATCATTGATTTGCCTGCTTTGACGCAAGACGGGAAAGAAGTGACTTTATGGGCAAATGTCAACTCAATTGATGACGTGAAGCAAGCAATAGTGATGAAGGCGAAAGGTTTAGGACTTGTAAGGACAGAGTCATTAGTAATGGAACTTGGTCGAATGCCAAGTGAAGAAGAGCAATTTAATTATTATACTCAAATTGTTGAAACTGCTTTTCCTTTGATAGTAACTTTGAGGGCATTTGATATTGGAAGTGATAAATATTCTGAAAATATAATAGAAAAGGAAGATAATCCAGCATTAGGTTTTCGTGGAATTAGATTTTTATTGTCAAAAAAAGATATTTTTAAGTCACAAATTCGTGCTGTTTTACGTGCTTCGAAAAATAAAAATGTACGATTTATGTTGCCAATGATAACTTCAATTGAAGAAGTTGTGCAATCAAATGAATTAATTAACTTATGCAAAAAGGAACTGATGGAAGAAGGAATATCTTTTGATGATAATATGCCTTTAGGTGTTATGATTGAAACGCCGGCTGCTGCTCTGATTTCAGACGAATTGTCTCAGATTGCGAACTTTTTCAGCATTGGTACAAATGATTTGACACAATATATACTTGCCGCAGACCGCACGAATGAATTGTTATCTGATTATTTCAATAATTTTCATCCAGGTGTGTTGAGATTAATGGAATTTACTATTAATGCCGCACATCGGAATAATATCCCCGTTGCTGTTTGTGGCGAAATGGCGGGGCATCCGCTTGCTACTGAACTGCTATTAGGCATGGGAGTTGATGAACTTTCTATGGCTCCTTCTCTTTTATTGGAAGTTAAAGAGAAAATATTGAATTTAAATTATAATGATTCTCGTGAAATTGCTTTAAAAATTATGAAGAGTGCAAAAGTCAAAGATATTTATCAGTCAATAAGTTATTAGAAAATGGATAAAGATCAAAAAATTAAAAGACTGAAAGAACTTCGAAAATTAATCGCAGAATATGATAAAAAATACTATGTCGAAAATATTTCGGCTGTTTCTGATTTTGAATACGACCAATTATACCAGGAATTACTCGATTTAGAAAAACAATTTCCGGAACTATACGACCCAAGCTCGCCAACTCAAAAAGTGCCAAGCGATAAAATTTCTGCTTTTCAAAAAGTTGAACATAATTTTCCGATGTTATCTTTGCAAAATACATACACGACGGCGGAAATTGAAGCTTTTGTTCAAAGATGCCAACAACTATTAGACACAGATAAAATCCAATATCTAGTAGAACTAAAATTCGATGGGGTATCAATTAGTTTAAGATATAAAAACAATAGATTAAACAAAGCGATTACCCGAGGTGACGGTGCGGTTGGTGATGATGTTACGATGAACATTTTGCAAGTTAAGGATATTCCAAAATATATTTTTAAACCAGCCAATTTCCCTGTTGAGGAATTCGAAGTGAGGGGCGAAGTCTTTATGACTCGCCATAATTTTGCTGAAATAAATAATCAACAAATTTTAAAAAATCAAAAAGTATTTTCAAATCCGAGGAATTTAGCATCTGGCACTTTAAAATTATTAGACCCCGAAGAAGTTGCACGCAGACCTCTTAACTTTTTCGCATATTATTTACTTACGAAAGAGCCTGTGCTTTCCGATTTATCGACGAATTTGGAATTGATGAAAACAATGGGTTTTCCGGTAAATTCAAATTTTAAATTATGTAATTCGGTAACAGAAATATTAGAATTCATTGATGAATGGAAAGATAAACGAGATGAATTACCATATAATATTGATGGGCTTGTAATTAAAGTTAATTCGATAAAGCAACAACAGGAATTAGGATATATTGCACGTTTTCCACGATGGGCAATTGCTTATAAATATTCAGCCGAACAAGTTGAAACGAAATTGCTGGATATTACTTATCAAGTTGGTCGAACTGGAATTGTATCGCCTGTTGCTGAACTCGAACCAGTAGAACTTTCGCAGACTATTGTTAAGCGGGCGACTTTGCATAATGAAGATTTTATAAAAGAAAACGATTTTCGTGTTGGTGATTATGTTTTCGTTGAAAAAGGTGGAGAAATAATTCCCAAATTAGTTGGTGTTAATTTCGAAAAAAGAGCACCTAATTTAAAGCCATTTGAATTTACTAAAATTTGCCCTTGTGAATTGCAAACTCCGCTTGTGAAATTCGAAGATGAAGTTGCATATTACTGCTTAAATCCAAACTGTCCTTGGCAAATACGAAAAAGAATTGAGCATTTTGCTTCAAGAAATGCAATGAATATCGAGTATTTAGGTGAAAAAGCAATTGATGAATTGGTAAGTAGAGGTTGGTTACATAATATTGCAGATATTTATGAATTAGCTAATTACGGCGAAGAAATTGCTAAATTACCTGGCTGGGGAAAAAAAAGTGTTGAAAATTTATTAAAAGGAATTGAAAAATCAAAAGAAAAGCCATTTGCAAATGTTTTATTTGGTTTAGGCATTAGGTATATTGGCGAAAATGCCGCTAAAATATTAGCTGCTGAAGCTAAAACAATCGATAATTTAATGAGTTTAGACGAAACTGCATTGACACAAATCAATCAAGTTGGTGAAAAAATAGCAAAATCCTTATTAAAGTTTTTTGCGAATAATGAAAATATTGAAATTATAAATCGATTAAAATATTATGGATTGCAATTTGCTTCAACTGAAATTGTTCGAGAAAAAAGTTCAGAAGCTTTAAATGGCAAAACATTTTTATTTACTGGTGAGTTGAAAGCAATGAGTAGAAATAATGCGGCAACACTTGTAGAAAAAAATGGCGGTAAAGTTGTATCATCCGTTTCGAAGAAATTAGATTACTTAGTTGTAGGCGAAAATCCTGGTTCAAAGTATCAAAAAGCCCTTGAATTAGGTGTCAAAATATTAAATGAAACCGAGTTTTTTGAATTACTAAATAATATCTCCGAGAATTCCATTTCAAGCATTGAAATTAATCATAGAAGTAATGAACAAGAACAAAACAAGCAAAACAATGCAAATTCGAAATCTTTATTTGATTAAGCAAAAATTAGAGCAATTAGTCAAAGAAAAAAAAGAATATAATTACGTTATCCCGGAAATTTGGCTTAATCCTTTGACAAAAAATAATCAACCAGTGCAAATAAATCCTTTCGAATATTTTCAATCACAAATAGAGAAAATCGAAGAATTATCGAAAGTCAAAGAAACTAAAAAGCTTGAAAACGATTCCTTTGTAATTTTTAATTCATTTGTTCGGCTCACTACTGCTTTTGATTATAATAATTTAAAATTCGAAAATAATTTCAATCAAGAAAACGAGTTTCAAAAAACTGGTACTTTTTTAAAAACACTTGCATTATTGCCATATTTGAAAAAAATTGGTATCAATATTTTATATCTTTTGCCAATCACAAAAATCGGAACAATCGGGCGAAAAGGTAATTTGGGTTCACCTTATGCAATAAAAAATCACTATGAGTTTTGCCCGAATTTATCAGAACCCTTTTTGGAATTGCCTATTGAAGTTCAGTTTTCTGCATTGGTCGAAGCTTGCCATTTGTTGGGAATAAAAGTTGTCCTTGAATTCATTTTTAGGACTGCAAGCATAGATAATGATTTAATACCCGTTCATCCTGATTGGTTTTATTGGGTGGATGAATCTTGTGTTCAGAAATCAGGTAATAAACTCAATCCACCAACTTTTGATGATACTTCGCTTGAATTAATAAAGGAAAAAGTTGAAAAAAATGATTTGAACGATTTAATCGAACCAGATGAAGAATATAAGAGTTTGTTTAAAAATACACCCGATAAAGTAATTGAAGAGGCAGGTCGATACGTTGGTATTTACGAAGATGGTAGTCGTGCTATTGTCCCAAATGCTTTTGCAGATTGGCCCCCAGACGATAAACAACCTACTTGGGATGATGTAACTTATTTGAAATTATATGAAAATCCAAAATTCAATTATATTGCATATAATACCGTTAGAATGTATTCTCCCGAAATTTTAAAAAATGGACAACCGCAAAAAGAACTATGGCAATATTTAGAAAACATTGTGCCACATTATATTCAAAATTTCGATATTGATGGAATAATGATTGATATGGGGCATAGTTTACCACAAGATTTGTTAATTAATATAATTAATAAGGCACGAAATATCAAGCCCGATTTCATTTTATTTGAAGAGAATTTCAACGTACATCAAAGTTCTGTCGAAAAAGGTTTTAACGCAGTTGTCGGTTATTTGCCGTTTGATATTTATAACATATATAAAATAAAAGATTTAATTAAAAAGATAAGTGAGAAGAAATTGCCGATTAGTTTTTTCGGTACAGCAGAAAATCATAATACACCAAGAACTGTAAGTAGATTCAACTCCAATGAATTTTCCAAATTAGCATTTGCAATTATTTGCTTTTTACCTGCAATACCTTTTATTCATAATGGTTTTGAATTTTTTGAATCTCAACCTGTAAACACAGGTTTGGATTTTCCGAAAGAAGAAATAATAAAGTTCTCTGCCGATGATTTGCCTTTATTTTCATTGAGTTATATGAATTGGTTAACCAAAGAAAATTTAATTGAATTAATTATTTCTTTGTTAAATTTCCGTAAAAAATATCACGGGAAATTTGAATTGCAATTAATTAATACGGAAAAAGATATTTTAACATTTAAAGCAAAAAATCAAAACACCAAATTTCTTTTCGGTGCAAACTATTCGAAGGAAAATAAACTTTTAGAAATGAAATTCTTAACGCATAGTTCTTCAAATTCAATTGAATTTATTAATAATGCAGTATTTTATGCAAGTGAAAAAATAGTTGAATTAAACCCCTTTGGATTTTTCGTTCTTCGAATTGATTAAAGCCATTGCGTTTCTCTTCAAACCACTTAATTTAGTTCTTTTAATTGGTGAGTTTTTGAATTGCTTTGAAAATTCATCTTGTTCCAAAAGCAAAATTTTTTCCAATTCTAATGTTAAATTATGTAAATTTAAAAATTCAGTAATAGTTGTTTTTATTGCGTATTTTTTATTCCAAGGGCAAACTTCTTGGCAAATATCGCATCCGAAAATCCAATCAGGATTTGCATTTTGAATAATTTCAGGAATGTCAAAATCAGGTTTGGCTTCAATAGTCCAATAGGCAATACATTTATTTGAATCAATTACTTTTGGTTGCACAATAGCATTTGTTGGGCAATGAGTTAGACACAAAGTGCATTTTCCACAATGGTTTGAAATTTGCTCATCGGGCTCAAATTCAATCGTAGAAAAGATTATACCAATAAAAAAATAAGAACCGAACTTAGTTGAAATAATATTTCCATTTTTTCCTTGCCATCCGAGCCCGGCTTTTTCTGCCCAATATCTTTCCAAAATTGCTCCAGTGTCGACATATACTTTTGCTTGGCTGGCAGGTTCTCGTTCGAGAATGAAATTGGCTAATTCTATTAATTTGTCTTTAAAAACAATGTGATAATCTTTACCAATTGCATATCTTGCGACTTTACCAACATTTTCTAAATTTGTTGGATGATTTCCCGGGAAGTAATTCAAGGCACAAACAATAATAGATTTGACATTCTCTAAAATCAAGTTTGGATTGCTTCGTTTATCTTTTTGATTTTCAAGGTATTTCATTTGAGCATTATAACCTAATTCAAGCCATTTGCTATAATTAGATACTACTGAATCACTTATGTTTGAATTTGTAAATTTGATGTCAGAAATACCTAAATCAATTGATTTATGTATGATTTCTTTTTTTAAATTTTCCATTTTTATGCTCGAAGAAATTCAAATTACAAAAGAGATTTTAAAGCAACAAATCAAAAATAAAAAAATATTGGCAATTGATTTTGGTGAAAAAAGGATTGGACTTGCGACAACTGATAAATTTCATATTTCACTCAACCCATTACCTGTTGTAATCAACGATGGAGAAAGCTCAATTGCAAAAATCAATGAAATTATTAAAAGAGAAAATATCGAATTTCTTGTAATTGGCTTTCCATTTAGTAAAGACGGGCAAGTTGGGAAAATACAAAATTTAATATATGAATTTAAAGAAAATTTGTCAAAATTAATTAATTTACCATTTGTATTTTGGGACGAAAGCGGAACTTCAAAATCTGCTTTAGAAAAAATGATTAATACTGGAATTAAAAAAAATAAAAGAAGGGAAAAAGCAAATATCGATAGATTTGCTGCCGTTAGTATTTTACAAAATTTCTTATTTGAAAATGAAGGAATAAACTATGAGTTATAAATTATTAAACATTCTTCTTATTATTATTTTCCCCGCATTATTACTTGGGGCACCACCAAAAGATGCTTTAAGTTCGAGCAGTTCATATTATTATGGGAAATTGGGCAATTACTCAGCTTTTGCGATACCAAGCAATACAATGGATTCTTTAAATTTGTATTTCTTTTATAAATTACCTTTGAATAATTATCTTTATGTACTCGGTTCAAAAGGTGAATATGTAGCAAATTACACAATAGAATTAACATTGTCAGATGAAGAAGGAATTGTGAGATTTCATAAAATTATATCCGATACAGCAACTGCATTAAGCCCTTTGACTAACAATTATAATTATACTTTTAAAATTGATTATCTTAATATTAAAATTCCAAATAAAGATTACAATTTAAACATTCGAGCAGTTGACAATAATTCAAGAAATCAAGAAAAAACATCGCTAAAATTTATTTATTCAAAACAGAGCAAAAAAAATATTCTTTCATATTTATTTTTAAGCACTAAAGATAATTTAGAAACTTTCACTCCAATTGTTTTAAATAATTCATTGAATTTTTCTGGTGATAAAATTCGAATTCTTTTTTCAATCGATAATAAATTTTTGACTGATTTAAATCAAATTCAAATAAAAAGAATAAAAAACGAGAATGAAGACTTTTGGACAGATGATGTTGATATAAAAGGGAATTTAGGAAAAATTCAAACTGGCAACATTTCTGTTGGGCAAACTACATCGAACAATTGTACCGTCAAGTTTGATAATTTCCAAGATACAAAAGTAACCGCTGGCTATGATGAAACAAATTACGATAATTTATATTATTTCGATATTCTAAATAATAATTTCATTCCCGGTAATTATTTGATGAATATAATAAATAGTAAAAAAGATACAATTGCTATTGAGTTTAAAGTGATATGGGATGATGAACCTCTTTCTTTGAAAAACATTCAATTTGCTAAAAAAATCTCGGAAATCTTTTTCAATAAAAACGAAATGGATAAAATAAACACAAGCGATAAAATTGAATCATTCCAAAATTTAGTTAAAGAATGGGATAAATTCAATCCAAATCCAAAATCGAAATACAACGAAGTTATGGTCGAATTTTACAGACGTGTAGATATTGCATATTTCAAATTTTCTACATTTTCAGAAAAAAATGGTGCCTTAACCGACCAAGGCAAAGTGTTTATTTTATATGGTAATCCTGATAAAATTAAACAAGTTTTTCGTAGTGGAAAACTTGGTGAAGTTTGGACTTACGAAAAACTTATTAAAGAATTTACTTTCGAATCGATACAAGAAGGTGTGTTTAAATTAACAGAACTCAAGGAATAAAATTTATTCTTTCATTCAAAATAAATTTATTCTTTCTTTTTGCTTGTATCAATTTTGAAAAGTGTGTACAAAGGGCAAAAAGAAACTATTGAAGTTGTAATAAACACAATAGCAAGAATCAACAAAATTATCGAAAGAGTCGATTGCACACCAAGTACAACGGAAATGATTAACAGTATGAATCCAAGTGTTAATCTTACAAAACGGTCTATGTTCCCAACATTTTTAATCATAAAACACCTACTAATTTTAAATTATTAAAAATTTAAGCAATTGAAAATCCAATATTATAAAATGGGCATTCTTCACGGCCGCAAGATTTATTACGTAATGAAAATGTACATTTTGGTTCAGAAATATTTAGCCCTAAATTAAAATTATCATTTAAGAATTTCGAAGTAACTCGTAAAGAGATGTAAGTATCTCTTTTGCAGCATCTGGAAAGCCCAATTTCATCTATTTGCCGGATGCTTTCGTTTTTGACAAAGTAAGAATGCTCTAAAATTAGTTTTTCGGGAACCTTATTTTGTAAATACATTTGTAAAAATATACCTGAACCAATAGCAGCACCGCACGTTCCAGCTACTAATGAGCATTGTTTCGGCGCTTCATTTTGGATTTTTATGTCAAGTTGGTCTAAAGTCTTTTTCAAATCTGGGAATTCATTTGTTTTGTTATGCACAATAGTGGTCATCACAGCAGGAGTAAGAAAATGGTGTTCGGCACCGTGCATACGTATAATTGGCGCATTCATTATTTTAATAGCAAGTTCGATTGCATCAATTCCAGTATAATCTAAGCAAACTTGTTTAATGAAACTGTTTACTGGAATAGATAAACAATTATCGCAAATATAATGTTCGTTTTCACATTGATGCGTCGTAAAACCTTCTTTTCCGCAAAAATCACATCTTACAACAATAGGTTCTGGCAAAGTGTATAAATCACCGCCACATAATATACAAGTTGAATGTTCAAATTCTTTGAAATGTTCTATTTGTGCCATCGTTGTCTCTTTTACAGTTGAAAATAAAGTAATTTAATAAAAAAAAGTTAAATTAACAATTTTTAGTTGAAACGAAATTAATAAAATATTATTAAAAAGAATTGTATTTTTATTTTTTTTCAGGGAAAATATGCTTTATAACATAATTTACTGCATTTACAGGAGAAATTTGTAAATTAAGTATATCACTTTGAATATTTTTAATCAAGGATTGGATATTGGGATTTCCGAAAAGTTTATTATGAATTGCTTCATTTAAAAGAGAGCTAAACCACTCGATTAGTTGACCTTTGCGGCGTTCATCAAATAAGTGATTTTCTTTTGTTAACTTAATAAATTTTTGAATTTCATTATAAGCTTCATCAATGTTTGTGCCATTTAATGCAGAAGCAATTAGCACGGAAGGAATGTAATTAGGTATTTGGTGAGTAAGCAAATGTAAAGCGTTTTTATATGCAGATTGTGTTAAATTAGCTTTATTTAAATTATCACCTTCAGCTTTGTTGACAATGATTCCATCGGCAAGTTCAATAACCCCTTTTTTAATACCTTGCAATTCGTCCCCAGCTCCTGGAAGCAAAAGAACGAGAAAATAATCGACCATTGAACGAACTGTTATTTCGCTTTGTCCTACTCCAACAGTTTCTATTAAAATTACATCATAACCGGCTGCTTCG
This sequence comes from uncultured Chloroherpeton sp., assembly GCA_964500435.1. Classification (GTDB taxonomy): domain Bacteria; phylum Bacteroidota; class Ignavibacteria; order Kapaibacteriales; family UBA2268; genus GWF2-33-9. The sequence goes on from CAZCNL010000012.1 coordinate 32,872, forward strand.
CAAATAAACATAGTTTCACGAGTTTTTCGAGCAACGCCGCCTAAAGTTCCTGCTGATGGGGAAGGACGAATAAAAGCATTCTTATCCCTGGCAAGTTCTTCCATTCGGGTTTTATCACCGAGAATAGAACCACGTGATTTTGTGCTTGATGGGTCAATTGCAAGCACTGCAACTTTATAACCGTGATTAGTCAAATATTTCCCGAAAGCTTCGATAAAAGTGCTCTTGCCGACGCCCGGTGAACCTGTGATACCAATTCTTATTGATTTTCCACTGTAAGGTAATATTTTCGTAATAATTTCTTGAGCAAGCTCAAAATGAGATGGTGAATTGCTTTCAATTAATGTAATTGCTCTCGATAGTACCACACGATTATTTGAAAGTATTCCCGAAACATATTCATCGCTCGACAATAAATTACTTTTGGCTAATTTTTCACTTTTTCCCTTTGTAGGCGATGTTTGATTTGTTGCTGGAACAACAAATGAAGCAAAAGCATCAGTAGCATCTTGTGGTGTCCATTCGGGCTTTTGCTTTGGTATTTGTTCCATTTCGAGATATTTTTAAATTTATAATTTTTAGGAAATTATAATTTCGACGACTTAATTTAATTAATGATGAACTATTTTTTTAATTTTCTCAATATTTATTTGGACTTTTTCGAGTGAACTTTTCATATTTTCAAGTTTTTCTCTTTCGTAAGAAATAACATCTACCGACGCATTTGTTAAAAATTTCTCATTAGATAATTTCTTTTCCGTTGCTTGAATGTTAGCATTTAAGCGTGCGATTTCTTTTTCGTAGCGGCTTAATTCAGATTTTAAATCAATTTTCGAATCTAAAATAAGATGTATTTCTATATCACGGATGACGCTTGTGATTCTGTTTTCTGGAATATCGCTTGAATTAATAAATACTTTTGAGCATTTTGCTAAATCCGAAATTGCATCAGCCATCGACACAAAAGCAGTTTCAATCGCTGGATTATTGATGGTGAAATAAACGGGTAAGTTTATCGATGGAGCAAATCCAAAAGATGAACGTAAACTGCGAATTTCTTCAACTGCTAATTGAATTACTTCAAAATCTGCTTCGATTTTATCTGAAATTAATAATCCAACTGATTGAGGGAATTCGCTTAATGAAATTGAATCATTTTCTGATTTAGCAAAAAGCAAGTGCCACAGTTCTTCAGTAATAAATGGCATTACAGGGTGAATCAATTTTAAGATGTTTTCGAAAACCCACAAAGAGAATTTTGTATTAATGTATCGCTCTTGCATACTTGATGCATTATTGAAATTTACTTTAAGTATTTCAATATACCAATCACAAAAATCTTTCCAAATAAACTCATAAATGATTTTAGCAAATTCGTTGAGCTTGTAGTTGTTTAGCGAATCATTTGCTTTTTGAATTGTTGAATTTAATTTTGAAGCAATCCACTTATCCGCAAAAGAAAATTCTGTTTTATCACTGTTATCAGTATCGACTTGGGAAAAGTCAATTGAATCATATTTCATTTTAATGAAACGAGCGGCATTCCAGATTTTATTTGCAAAATTTCTGCCTATTTCCATAGAAGGAATATCTTGGGCTTTAACATCGACATCCATTTTTATGTCTTGACCCAAAGGAGCGAGGTAAAGCATAGTAAATCTTACAGCATCAGCACCATATTTTGCAATGATATTCAACGGATCGGGTGAATTGCCAAGTGATTTCGAAAGCTTACGTCCTTTTCCATCACGTATTGTTGCTGTGAAGTAAACATCTTTGAAAGGTATTGTACCACCAAATTTCAAAGTTGCCATTATCATTCTTGCAACCCAAAAGAAAATTATATCGGGAGCAGTTACTAATAAATCTGTAGGTAAAAATTTATTAACAATCTTATTTGAACCGCTGTTCATTTGCCAACGCATAGTTGTAAGAGGCCATAACCAAGATGAAAACCAAGTATCAAGAACATCTTCATCATGGATAAGTTGTTCGTTTTGATTTAAACCTAATTTTTCCCTTGCTTGCTGTTCGCTCTTTGCTGCAGTGTAACGACCATCAGGGGCGTAATAAACAGGAATGCGATGTCCCCACCATAATTGTCGGGAAATACACCAATCACGAATATTATCCATCCAATGTTCGTAAGTTTTTATCCAATGATTAGGGTAAAACTTAATTTCCCCATCTTGAACAACTTTCAATGCTTCTTCTGCAAGTGGCTTCATTTTTACAAACCACTGATTACTTAAATACGGTTCAACAGGTTCGCCACCACGTTGAGAAAAGCCAACATTATGGGTATAATCTTCGACTTTCTCCATTAATCCAAGTTCTTCTAATTTCAACACGATGAGCTTTCGTGCTGTAAATCTTTCCACTCCATTAAATTCATTAGTAATTTCATTTAAAGTGCCATTGGGATTAATAGAATTTATTTGTGGTAAATTATGCCTTTCGCCGATTATAAAGTCATTTGGGTCATGAGCGGGCGTAATTTTTACGCATCCCGTCCCGAAAGTTGGGTCAGCGTAGTCATCTGCAATTATTGGTACTTCTCGATTGACAAGCGGTACAATAACTGTTTTGCCAATTAATTTTTTGTATCTTTCATCATTTGGGTTAACTGCAACAGCAACATCACCATAAATTGTTTCTGGGCGTACGGTTGCAACTTGTAAATATTCATTACTATTTGGAAAATAATAACGCAAAGTATATAAATGTTCTTTAACTTCACGGTATTCAACTTCTTCGTCGGAAAGTGCTGTTTGAGCAAGTGGCGACCAATTAATTATTCGTTTCCCACGATATATTAAACCTTCGTCAAATAATTTGATAAAAACATCTTCGACTGCATTACTTGCACTTTCATCCATTGTAAATAAAGTTCTACTCCAATCTGCCGATACACCAAGTTTTTGCATTTGATTTAATATTATACCGCCGTATTTTTCTCTCCATTCCCAAACTTGTTCAATAAACTTTTCACGACCTAAATCATACCTTGTAAGACCTTGGTTTGCTAATTCCTTTTCAACACGAGTTTGCGTAGCAATACCAGCATGGTCAGTACCTGGGAACCAGCAAACTTCATAATTATTCATTCTTTTCCAACGTATGTAAACATCTTGGATAGTTATATTTAACACGTGTCCAAAATGTAAAATACCGGTAACATTAGGTGGTGGCATTAAGATACTATATGCATCCTTTGGAGAATCTTCATTTGCTTTGAATAAATCTTGTGAAAGCCATTTGTCATACCATTGTGATTCAATTGACTCTGGTGTATAAGCCTTCGAGAACTCAAATTCCATTTATTTTTCTAATTGTTATATAAAATACAAAATTAACTATTTTTTATTAATTAAATTGCTTTATTATTTATGTTTTACTATTCATAACTTAATAAGTTTTTACAAATATGCGTCGGACTTAAATAAGATAATTAGTATTTGTGAGATTGACTATATTATTTTCTATAATAAATTAAAATTAGTATTATTCGTCAAAAAAATAAATTTAAAAAATATGAAAAGATTTTTAGCATTTATCTTGTTGTTATTTTTATTTGTTCAGCTCATAAGTTTTTCTGCAGATGATTCAAGTCGAGAGAGAGTATATAAAAAAATAAGTAATGCCAATAACTTATATACAGATTTTTTACAAAATATAAATAGAAATTATGCTGTAAAAATAGACCCAGAACTTTTGACTTTTTATTTATTGCAAGAGGGTTTGAAAATACTTGACCCGTATTCTTTTATTTATAAGGTTGATGATGATAATAAATATACGGACAACATTTATTTGAAAGATTTTTATGGCTATGGATTTAATTATGATACTTTGGATAAAAAATTATATATTTTAGATTTAATTCAAAATTCTGCTGCTCGGAAAAGTGGAATCAAAATAGGGGACATCATTAAATCAGTCAATGGCTATAAAGTCGAAGATGTGAATTACAATCTTGCTTCACTTTTAGATACAGCAAAAAGTAAACAAGTAAAACTTGAAATTTACCGAGAATGTGCGGATTCTACATTTACAATTACACTTGAAAAACAAAAAGTACCACCTTCACCAATTTTATTTACTCCAATTCCAAATACCAACTATTACTATTTATCATTTACAACTTTTTTCGAAAATGCCGCCGAGGAAATAAAAAATAAACTACAAGCAGCAAATTTGACGGATAAAAACCCTTTGATAATTGACCTGCGTGGCAATCCTGGTGGTTTAATGGGTGAAGCAATAAATTTACTTAATTTATTTATTTCTGATACGAATATTGTTTGCAGTGTAATTGGACAAAAAGACGAAGTTCTTGACGCTTACTATTTGCCAAATCCTGCTCCCTTCAAAGATATTCCAGTTGTAATAATAATAAATAATAATTCTGCATCATCGAGTGAAATTTTTGCTGCAATTATGCAAGAATATGATAGAGCAACAATAGTTGGCGAGCAATCGTTAGGTAAAGGGTTAGTGCAAAACACTTTTGATTTAAGAAATGGCTACGAGCTTCGATTGACAACAGGACGATACTTAACTTCCAATGGACGTTGGTTGCAACATTTCAATTTTGCAGAGAAATTTTATAAAGATGATTATGATTCGACCAAAGTTTTTTATTCTAAATCTGGTAGAATTTTGCATTCAAAAAAGGGTGTTGAACCAGATATAGAAATATCCGACGACGATTTTTCTCCACTTATTCAAGATTTGCTTAATTCTAAAGCATTCTTTTATTATATCAATGAAATTAATTGTAATTTAAATAAAGATAAACCAAAAGCCAAATTTACTGTTGATTTTGCAGGCTTTTTGAAATTCCTCGATAGTCATAAATTTTACGAGGAAACTACTTTATACAAAAAAATGCAATCATATTTGAATTATAAAGAAAACTATAATTCTGTTTCGAATAAAAATAAAAATGATGTATTGCCAAGCAAGATAAATAATGAAATTACCCAATTTATTCAAAATGAATTAACGAAAGACAAAGAAGAAATTGAACAATTAATTCAAATAAATTCGATACAAAGAATTTCAACAAAAGAAGAATTTGCAAAAATATACTATAGTTTTGATAAAGTAATTCAAAAAACAATAGATTTAATAAAACAAAATAAAACAAAAATTCGTTAAACATTTAGTTGACAATTTAAATTGATAGAATAAATATTAATAATATCAAATTATTTTCGTCATAAATTTTTTGTAAAAATTAAAAGTAAATATGAGAATAACAAAACAGTATACAAATCGTGAAAGTCAATCATTAGACAAATACTTGCAAGAAATCGGTAGAGTCGAGCTACTAAGTCTTGACGAAGAAATCGAACTTGCGAAGAAAATACAGGTTGACGCACCTGATGCTGATAAAGCATTAGAAAGATTAGTAAAAGCTAATTTAAGGTTTGTAGTTTCGGTTGCAAAACAATACCAAAACCAAGGCTTATCACTTGGTGATTTAATAAATGAAGGTAATTTAGGATTAATTAAAGCTGCACGAAGATTTGATGTGAACCGTGGGTTTAAATTTATTTCATACGCTGTTTGGTGGATTCGCCAATCAATATTGCAAGCTTTAGCAGAGCAATCTCGTATTGTCCGTCTTCCTTTAAATCGTGTTGGCGCATTAAATAAAATTGGCAAGAAATTTAACGAATTGGAGCAGGAATTCGAAAGAGAACCAACACCGCAAGAATTAGCTGAATCACTTGATATGAGTGTCGAAGAAATTGCTGAAACAATGCGACTTGCTGGCAAGCACTTATCTGTTGATGCTCCATTGCAACAAGGCGAAGATAATCGCTTGTTGGATATTTTACCAAATGAGCAACAAACACCACCAGACAATGGATTGATTCACGAATCTTTAAGGCTTGAAGTCGAACATGTTCTTGCTACTCTTTCCGAACGTGAAGCTGAAGTTGTTAAGCTTTATTTTGGATTAGATGGACAAACTCTTACTTTAGAAGAAATTGGAGAAAAATTTGGATTAACCAGAGAGCGTGTTCGTCAAATCAAAGAAAAAGCAATTCGCCGATTGAGACATACTTCTCGTTCAAAAGTATTGAAAGCATATTTAGGTCAATAAAAAAGAATATAATAATAAATTACAGTAAGAAACAAAAAAAGGCTGTCATTTGAAATGACAGCCTTATTAATTTTCGTTTATATTTTCAAGATATTAGAAATCTTTGAAAAACTTAGCACGGTCATCAATAATTTCTGCACTTTCTTTGACTTTTTGATACCATAAATAAAAGGCATTTTGATTATTTTGGTTAGCAAGTGATTTTAAATAATCAGGTAATTTTGCAGTTGCTTCAGATTCGGGCATAATTTGTTTGTTGATTATTTGAACAATGTAATAACCATTTTCGCCACGAATTGGACCAATTATACCATTTGTTTTAGCATTGAAAATATTTGCCATCAAAACAGCATCTTTCGGTAAACCTGGAATGATACCATTTCCTTTCACTGAATTTGCGGTAATCACATTAATTGCTGTATCGAGTTGATGAGCTTGGTCTAAATCAGAATAACCTTTAACTTGATTATATAATGCTGTTGCTTGAGATTTGAGCATATCAAGTTGTTTTCGGCGAATTAAAATATTTTTAATTTCCATTTTCTTATCTTCGATTGGAGCAATTCCGGCTGCTCTTTTATCAGTAACTTGAGCAACTATAATTCCATATACTTTCAATTCAATTGGTTCGATAACTTGTCCGACTTCCAATTCAAAAGCTTTGTTTGTTAAATACCAAGAGTTGAAAATTGGTCTATCGTTTGTGAAAAATGGAGTTTCGACTGAACGTTTATTAATTCTTTTAGCAAGAGTATCAATACTTGTTCCTTCGCTGATTTGTTTAGAAATTGAGTAAGCTTCACGGAACAATGAATTTTTTGTAGCGTTTGAAATAGTTGGTTTTATTGATATTGAGCTATATTTTATTTCTGTATTATTCTTTTCAGTAACTTTAATAATATGGTAACCAAATTCAGTTTCGATAGGACCAACGATTTCACCAACTTTTGCTGCGAAAGCAGCCTCTTCGAATGGTTTTACCATTTGTCCTTTACCGAAGAATCCTAAATCACCACCATTAATAGCGGAACCTTGGTCTTGCGAATTTTCTTTTGCTAAAGTAGCAAAATCTTTACCGCTGCGTGCGTCGGCTAATAATTTTTTAGCAACTGCTAAGGCGCTATCTTTATTTGAATTAAATTTGATTAAAATATGGCTTGCTTTAACTTGTGGTGTAGTACCTTCACGTTTAGCATCGAATCGTATGAAAGTTATTCCCTCTGGTCTATTTATGGGACCGACTATTTGTTTTTCTTCAATTTGTGTGAAATATTTTGAAATAGCTGGGTCAATTTTGTTTGCAGGTTGGAAATCATTTGTTTCACCGCCATATTCACTCATCTTTAAATCAAAAATACTATCTTTTGCTTGCAAACCTGTAGCATTAGCAAGTGATTGCTCAATATCGATAATGTGTTTCCCAGCACGTGCTGAATCTTCTTTTGATGGTTGAATCGGGAAACTGATGTACTTGATTTTTACTTCATTTTTTTGAGTGTAATATGATTTATGTTCATCATAGTATTTTTGAATTTCATCATCAGTTACTTTAATTTGGTCGGGGTTAATGGTATTAACCCTTAATGCGATTAATTTCACGTCTGCAGTTGAATTTTCATTAATTAATTTTTGTTTTGCATAATTGGGTGAAATTAATGAACTTGAAATACCAATTGTTGTTTGCAAAGTTCTATAAAGTTTAGTACGTCTAATATAATCTTCAACTTCTATTAAATCTTTGCGTAATTTTTCGACAGCTTGTTTCTTTTCCTCTTCACTAATTTTGTTAGGATCGCCCAAATATTTAACATATGATTGAGGATTAGTAATTAATTCCAAATAAATATCTTTTAAAAAGTGTCCAGAAGTATCTGTGAAAGATTTTTTAAGAAAATCGGGTGGGTTTTCGATTAACTCATCACGTATTTCTTCTGGAGTAACAGTAATACCCATTTTTTTTGCTTCTTGATTGATTAAGATATTATCAACCATTTGGCTCCATACCTGTTGACGGATGCGGCTCTCATCAATTTCAGCCTCGGGATTATTCATTTGAGCTTTTTCTTGCTCTATTTGTTGGCGTACTTTTTCTTCATAGTCTTTGTATGGAATTTTTTCACCATTTACTTTGCCAACGTAAGCATTTTGTAAGGTTTGACCTTTGCGGATTAAATTACTTATATCTGCATCGCTCAGTACCATAAATGCCACAAAGATTAATGCAAATAGCCCTAAAGCATAAGGCGAGACTTTTCTGAATGTTTGTAATGTTCCCATTTTCCTAAATGATTATACTAAAAATTTTACAAACTACAAATTTAATAAAGTCTTATGTTTTAACAAAATTATAATTGCTTTTTTTATTATTTATTAACTAAATCTAAATATTAATAAATTTTATTTATATTTTCTTTCTTTTTTTATTATTTTTGTTTAAAATTAAAGTAGTTAATCGTGATTAGGTTTCATTATATTTCCTTTGTATTGATTTTTTTAATCGCTTATAATTCAGTGAAAAGTCAATCAATTATAATTAATGAAATAATGTGCTATCCACAAAATTCAGAACCAGAATGGATTGAATTACTTAACATAAGCGGTGATATTATTTCAAATGATTCATTATTTATTGCAGACCCAACACGCAAGTATTCTTTTGCGTTAAATCAATTAAAACCTAATCAATATTGCGTATTAGTTAAAGATACAATTTTATTGAAAAATTATCGAGCAATTCCCGATAGCGCATTACTTATACAAACAAAAATTCCCTCGCTCAATAATGATGGCGATAGTTTATTTTTATTTAATTCACAAAATGTAATAATTGATTCTTTTTATTATTCAGGGAAAATAGCACTTAAGGGATTTTCGATTGAAAGAAAGAATCCTTCATTGCCAGCAATCTCAGAACAAAATTTAGGAAAATCTCTATCTATTGATTCGACAACATGTGGACGGATTAATAGTTACTCGATTGAAAAGCCAAAAGATACAACAATTGCAAATGAAATTGAGATTACAGGAAATCCATTTTCACCAAATTCACCTAATGGAAAAAATAAGTGCGAAATTTCAATTAACTTTCCATATAATATTAAATCATTCAACTTAAAAATTTACGATATGAATGGGAATCAAGTGAAAAGTTTAGCTGAAAATTTATCTTTAAATAGTTACGAAACATACAATTATATTTGGGATGGTACTAACGAAAAAGGTTACATTATGCAAGTTGGTATTTATCCTTTAATAATAACTTATGAATTGGATGGTGAAGGAAGTAATTATCAACTTACATTTTCGAAATTAATTGTATTGGCAAATTAATTAGTATTCTTGAAAAAAATAATAAATGGATAATTAATATTTATAATAAAATTTCTTAAATTGAAAATAATATGAGGTCGTTATGTTAAAGAATGCAAAAATTAGCGAGATAATGTCACAGAATATATTTAAAGTTGACATTAATGATACAATAAGCATGGCAGATGAAATAATTAGACGTGAAAACGTGAGACATATACCAGTTGTTGAAGGAACAAAATATGTTGGTATGATTTCCAAACAAAAGTTATTCGAATATTCATTACGTCACCTTTATGATTTTAATGAAAGCATTGAAAATTTTATAGATACTCCAATAATTGACTTCGAAAACTTATTGGATAAAAACTTACATTTGCTTTATCCCGAAGATAGCATCCAAAAAGCAGTTGAGTTATTCACAAAATACCAATATGATTGTTTACCTGTCGTTGATTGGGAAAAAAATTTACTTGGTATTTTAAGTGTTGTTGATTTATTACTATTTTTTTACAAAAAAATAAAAGAAGAAAAATAAAAGAATATTTCATAACCGATAATAAATATAGCTAATGTATTCGAAAGTATTTTCTGCTTCCTTAACAGGAATAAATGCACATATAATTGAAATAGAATCACATTTAGACACAGGATTACCTGCTTTTCAAGTTGTTGGGTTGCCAGATACAGCAATTAAAGAAGCAAGGGAGCGAGTAATTGCTTCATTAAAAAATTCGGGCATACCTTTTCCGAATAAAAAAATAACTGTGAATTTAGCACCTGCTAACATTAAAAAAGAAGGTAGTAGCTTCGATATGCCTATTGCTATTGGATTGTTATCATCTATGAGCTTGATACCACAAGAATCATTAAATAAAATTATCTTACTTGGCGAATTAGCATTAGATGGTAATTTGAGACCAATATATGGGGCATTAGCAATTGCACTTGAAGCGAAAAAGCAAGGGTTCGAAAAAATATTATTACCAAAAGAAAATGCAAAAGAAGCAGCTTTAGTCGAAGGGATTAAAGCTATACCTGTGCAAAGTTTGGTTGAAGCAATTAATTATCTAAATGAATCATTTGCAATTGAACCTGAATTCGTAGATGTAAATGAACTTTTCAAGAATTCACAGGTAAATCATACTTTGGATTTTAGTGATGTAAAGGGTCAAGAAAATGTTAAGCGTGCACTTGAAATATCTGCTGCTGGTGGTCACAATATATTAATGATTGGACCGCCCGGTTCAGGAAAGACTATGCTTGCCAAACGAATAATAACAATTTTACCACCTTTAACTATGGAAGAGTCGTTGGAAACAACGAAAATCCATTCTATTGCAGGTGTTTTACCAAAAGACCAACCACTATTGACTATTCGTCCCTTTCGTTCACCCCACCATACGATTTCAGATGCGGCACTTGTTGGGGGAGGAATGGCTCGAATCAAACCTGGAGAAATATCTCTTGCTCATCATGGTATGTTATTTTTAGATGAATTGCCGGAATTCGCCCGTAATGTGTTGGAAGTTTTACGACAACCACTCGAAGACAAAAAAATTACAATTTCAAGAACAAAAGAAACAATTAGTTATCCTGCTAATTTTATGTTAGTTTGCTCGATGAACCCATGTCCTTGCGGACATTATGGAGACCCATACCACAGTTGTTCTTGTTCAACGACCCAAATACAAAGATATATTGGAAAAATCTCAGGACCCTTACTAGATAGAATTGACATTCATATCGAAGTGCCCGCAGTGAATTATCAAGAAATTTCATCTAAAAAAACAGGCGAATCGTCAGAAGCAATACGGAATAGAGTCATAAAGGCAAGAGAATTACAACAAGAAAGGTTTAAAAATTCGAAACAAACTTTTAAAAATGCCGATATGAACACAAAACAATTGCGGAAATATTGCGAACTTGATTCGGCATCAGATGAACTTTTAAAACTCGCAATGGAAAGATTAGGACTTTCAGCAAGAGCTTACGACCGGATTTTAAAAGTTGCAAGAACTATAGCAGATTTGGAAGAAAGCGAAAAAATAACTATAGTTCATATTAGCGAGGCGATACAATATCGTTCGCTTGATAGGGATTACTGGAATTTACATTAATTTATTTTTTAAAATTATAAATGGAGGAGTTATGGCTTCTAAAAGAATTTTGATGCTTGTTGGTGATTTCGTAGAAGACTACGAAGCAATGGTACCATTTCAAATACTTACAATGGTGGGACACATAGTCGATGCAGTTTGTCCAGGCAAAAAGAAAGGTGAAACTGTGAAAACGGCAGTTCATGACTTCATAGGAGATCAAACTTATGCAGAGTTCCCGGGGCATTTATTTCATATAAATGCTGATTTCGACGCAGTTGACGAAAAAACATATGATGCTTTAGTAATCCCAGGGGGTCGTGCTCCGGAATATTTAAGATTAAATCCAAGAATAATAGAAATAACAAAACATTTCGCAGAAAATAAAAAGCCCATTGCAGCAATTTGCCACGGACCCCAAATCCTCGCAGCAGCAGGTGCTTTAAAAGGTCGAAATGTTATCTCATATCCTGCAGTTGGACCTGAATGTGTTGTTGCAGGTGCAAATTATGGTGAAGTTGCTCCTGGTGCTGATAATGCTTTAACAGATGATAATATCGTTACAGCTCCTGCTTGGCCCGCTCACCCCGCTTGGATGAGACAATTTTTACAAGTATTAGGAAGCAAAATAGAACCTTAATTATTATCTGGCAAAAATTATAGCATTATCCATCTTTTTGTGATTGCTTTCACAACGGGATGGATAATTTTTTTTGCAAAATGTAACTCTCAAAAAGAAAAGTGCAATAGCTAATGTCGATACAAAATTTGAAGCAATTTTGCAAGAATTTATTTTAGAGAAAGGTAATTTTTCATCGCTTGTTGTGAAGGGTTTTTTTTGATAATGGTGAAAAATTTGTTAATTTTTCATATTGTAAAATTTAAGTTTTAAAGTATTATAAGGTATTATTAATTCGTAATCGTATATATTTTGAATAGAGAGGGTTTTGAATTTTTAAATACTAAGTTGAAAAAATGATTTAATGAATTGAATTTATTTATTTAATATTACATTATTTTTTTTGTTTAAAATTTGACAATAAAAAACTCCACTTTGGTTTTGTGGAGTTTTTTTATTTTAAATGAAAAATTTTGGTATAAAAGTATTTATTTCTTTGCTTGTTCTCTTTCTTTATATTCTTTAATAATTTCTTCTTCGATGGACTTAGGAACTGCTTGGTATTTCAAAAATTCCATTGTAAATTCGCCTTTACCTTGCGTAACACTTCGTAAATCGGAAGAATATCCAAACATTTCTTTTAAAGGAACTTCAGCTTCGACTGTTACATATTTAGATTCTAAAGTTGTGTTAACAATAACGCCACGTCTTTGATTCAATTGTCCAATTACAATACCTTGGAACTCTTCTGGAACAGCTACTTCTAATTTCATAATTGGTTCGAGTAAAATTGGTTTTGCTTTTGCAATTGCTTCTTTGACAGCTTGTTTCGAGGCTAATTTAAATGCTAACTCGGATGAATCGACGGGGTGGGTGCTTCCATCATTTATTGTAACTTGCACATCAACGACTGGTTGTTTAATAATATATCCTTCATTAAGTTGTTCTTGGAAACCTTTGTCGCAAGCAGGAATATATTCTTTAGGAATAACGCCTCCGACAATTTTATTAACAAATAAATAGTGGTTTTCATTTTGTTCTTGAAGTGGTTCAATAAATCCAGCAACTCGAGCAAATTGTCCTGCACCACCTGATTGTTTTTTGTGAGTATAGTCGAAATCTGCTCTTTGTGTGATAGTTTCTCGATATGCAACTTTTGGTTTACCGACAATCACTTCTGTATTATATTCTCTTTTTATTCTTTCAATATAAATTTCTAAATGAAGTTCACCCATTCCTTTGATTAAAGTTTCACCGCTTTCTTCATCTCGATGAACTTGGAAAGTTGGGTCTTCTTTTTGGAAACGATTTAATGCTTTTGAAAAATTAGTTTGTTGTGTCCTTTCTTTAGGCATAACAGAAAGTTCAATCACTGGAGTTGGGACGTGCATTGAAGTCATTGAATAATTTACTTTTCCATCGGTAAATGTATCACCAGAAGAGCAATCGACACCAAACATACCTATGATATCACCGGCGTAAGCTACTTCGATGTCTTCCATTGAATTAGCGTGCATTTTCACTATTCTGGGTACTTTGATTTTTTTCTTTGATTGAATATTTACTAAATTATCACCTTTTGCTATTTTGCCTTGATAGATTCGCATATAAGTTAATTGTCCATATTTGCCATCTTCGAGTTTAAAAGCTAAAGCTACAGTTGGTAAATCGGGATTGCTCTCTAAATTAATTTCTTTTTCATTATCATCTAAATCAAGTGCTTTATTTTTTATTTCATTTGGAGCAGGTAAAAATAGTCCTACACCGTCGAGCATTGTTTGAACGCCTTTATTTTGTTTAGCAGTTCCAACAAACACTGGAGTGATATGCATAGCAATTGTTGCTCTTCGAATTCCAGCAATTAATTCGTCGTTTGTGATTTCAGATTCTTCTAAATATTTTTCAGCAATAATATCGTCATAATCAGCAACTCGTTCAATCATTTTTTGGCGACGACGATTTGCTTCGTTTAATAGATGTGAAGGGATATCTTTTTCAATTACTTCTTCGCCATTAGCACCTTCATAATATATTGCTTTCATTTTAATTAAATCAATAACACCTTCGAAATGGTCTTCGATTCCAATTGGCATAGTAATTAAAACTGGCTTGTGACCTAATTTTTCTTCTAATTGATTAACAACTTTATCGGGATTGGCACCTGCTCTATCAACTTTATTAATGAAAGCAATTCTTGGAACAGCGTAACGCCGCATTTGTCTATCAACAGTAATAGATTGACTTTGCACACCAGCAACACCACATAAAACCAAAACAGCACCATCTAAAACACGTAAAGCTCGCTCAACTTCGACTGTGAAATCAATATGCCCAGGTGTATCAATTAAATTAATTTGATAATCTTTCCATTGACAAAAAGTAGCGGCAGATTGAATTGTTATTCCTTTTTCTCGTTCCAAATCCATGGAATCCATCGTCGGGCCTGCGCCAGTTTTGCTCCTTACTTCAACAATTTGATGTATTCGGCCAGTGTAAAACAAGATTCTTTCACTCAGTGTTGTTTTCCCAGAATCAATGTGGGCAGCGATGCCTATATTTCTTAATTTGCTAATATCCATTTTATTCAATTTTAATTACAGAAATATTAAAACGTTTTAAAATTATTATATTTTATTTAGTATAATTTTTTTATTTCATTTTAGTGTTCTGGTAGTTTAAAAATGTAATTTATAATAGATTTATTAATTTTTACAGATTAATTTGTTAATTTAACTATCTTTATTGAATTAATATTTAAAAATTCATTATAAAGTTATTGTTTTGCATTTTTAATGATTTTGCTAAAATTGAAAAAGTTTTGCAATCTTTCTTATTTTAATCAAATACTGGTGAATAAAAACAAAGAGGTTGTCTTTTGGACAACCTCTTTTTAAGGATTTAAGCATATTGTGGTTATGGTAGTAAACCACCATATTTAACATTCAAAATGTACTTAACGAGTTGGTCATTGTCCGTTGGAACTTTTGGATTAGCATTTGTTTCGCTTTGGCCATAAATGAAACGTAAATTCAATCCGGCTTGAGGGTCAACTAATGAACCAGTACGGCGCATATCGTGATAGCATTGACCTTCCAAATATAGTTCTAAGAATTTTTGCTTCAAAACTTCAACTACTGTAGCAACTTTGTCGCTAGAACTAAAATCAGGTAACCCAGCATTTGCACGGATTATATTAACTAAGGACACAGCATTTGGTAAACTTCCTACTCTTGCTTCGCATTCGGCTTGAATAAGTACGTTTTCTTCATAACGAATTAATGGGAAGCTTTCAGCATAAGTTGAATATTTTTTCATTCTAACGCAGGTTGCAACATCTTGTTCTTTTGGGTCGATTGGAGTTAAATATAATGATGCTTTTGTTGCATGGGCTGCGAATCCATAATACTCACCATCGGCATTTGGAGTGAAATAATCAGTCATTCTTTTGTCGGTTGGTTCCATTTTGAACAAATCAATGTAGAATTTTTCAGGTCTGATAGGTTCAGCTTCATCTTGTACCCATTGTCCCCAAGAAGAATGCTCACCTGCCGCATCAGAAAAGAATGATTTAACAGAGCCGCTGGCATCAGCAATACCTAATTTGGATTCACTTAATGCATTTGTGTAATCTCCAATGTGTAAATAATAACGTGCTTTAAGTGAATGTGCTGCAGCTATCCATTTTGCACCATTACCTTTAAAATTAAGGTCACGAGTCACAGCATCAGTTCCTGCATTAAAATGAGTTATTGCCTCGTCTAAAAGTTTTTGAACTTCTTGATATGCAACATTTTGTTCAACAAAATCAGGTGGGTTAGTTCCTTCAATTTTAATTGGGATGCTTCCCCAAGTTGCAGCAGCTTCACCAAGCAAAAATGCCTTATAAAATTTTGCTATACCAAGAATAGCATTTCCTCTTTTTTCATTAGTTCCAGTAAATACTTCAGGTGTATAGTTAATTATGTCGTTAGTAATTTTAACACCTCGATAAGTAATAACCCAATAATCATCTGTAGGACCATCTACATTCATAAAATATGAATTCCATTGAACAGGCTGTGGCCTTGCAATTCCTGGAGGAGCGCACATTTGCCAAGTCCAAATACTGAAAATTCTTGACCTGTCACGTGAATATGTTTCACCAACATTAACTTGCAATGCTACGAGAAGTGAATAAACTCCGTCAACTGATTTGACTTTTGATTCTGCTATGTTATTTGGGTCAACGTTTACGCTTTTATCGATTTGGCAGGATGAAAATATGAATCCTGATAATAATACAAATACAAAAGCTATCTTAATTTTACTTAATAATTTATAATTTCTCATCTTAAACTCCTCTTAATAGTTGATTGATATACCAAAACGTAATGAAAATACTTGTGGCAATGTAAAGTAATCAATTCCACGTCCTTCTGCGAGAGAGAATGTGTTAACTTCTGGGTCGTAGCCTTTATAATTTGTAATTGTATAAACGTTACGTGCTGAAAGAGAGAATACTATTGAATTGATATTCCAATCTTGCAAACCATTCCATCTGTAGTCAAGTTTAATTTCTCTTAATTTGACAAAGGAACCATCTTCGAAGAATGGTTCGTTAATATTGAAGCCATTGTAATAAGACCAATATTTTTCTACTTTTGTTGCTTGCACTGGATTTGCAGGGTCAGAATAATCCATTACAGGATGTCCATTTTCAACCCAAGGATCATTTCTGTCTTTAGTGTCACCAGATACACCAAAATTATAAAGAGCTCCACGAGTTCCATTCCAAATATCAAAGCCAAATACGCCATCAAGTAAGAAACTAAATGTGAAGTTTTCGAGGAATGTGAAATCGTTTCTCCAGGAAATCATATAAGCAGGATTTGGATTGCCGATAAATAACAAATTCGGGTTTTGCCTTGGTGCTCCAACATAATTTAAACCATAGTCATCACCAACCACTTCACCTGCATCAGCATCCCAATAGGAATAGCGAACATCTCCGTTTTTGTAGTTGTATGCTGCCATTTCTTTTGGATCTACATAATCTAAATCACCTGGTTTAGCGTTTGCAGCTTTTGTTGCGTCATAGCGCAACCAACCATATGTTTGGAAGACACCGAGTGGGCGACCAACTGATGCAGAGTTAACTGCACCAACGAATCCACCAGTTAATGTATAAAAATCGGCTTTCAAACTTGTAACTAAGTTATATGAACGTGTATAATTAATTGCTGTTACCCAGTTAAAATCTTTTGTATTTACTGGATTAGCAGTAATACCTAATTCTATACCTTCATTCCACATTGAACCACCATTAGCAAGCATATTGGTATATCCGGTTGATGGTGGAGCAGGAAGAGACATTATTAAATCAAATACATCTGAATGATAGAAAGTAAATTCAAATGATAATTTATTTTCCCAAAATCCGATGTCAAAACCAATTTCACGTTCGATGGTTAATTCTGGGCTGATATCTGTTGCACCCGCAACTGAGCTACTGCGGATACCATTGAATCCACCTCTGTTAGAAATTGATGTTTCAACCCAAGGATCAAAGTTACCTTCAGTTATATAAACATTATTTGTTGCATATGCATATGGTAAGTCAGGAGAACCAGCTTCGCCATATGCTGCACGGATACGGAAATTGTTAATAAGGCTTTTAGCACCTTCAAAGAATGGTTCATCAGAAAGAGTATAAGATAAACCGACTTTGGGATAAGTATGGTATTGGTTTGATTCACCAAATGTTGAACTTCCATCACGACGAATACCGAGAGTTAAAGAGTATCTGTTTAAGTATGTAGTTGTAAGTTGACCAAATTGTCCTTGTATTTCTGATTTAGTTAATGAACTTGAAGCATCTTTGGAAGAGCCAGCAGTTATTTGGTCAAAGAAGGATAATGTGTTTGTTGAACTACCACCTAAAGTTGATCTATCGAACCAAATTGATTGAGTACCACCAACTAAACCAAAATTTAAATCGCCGTCCATTAATGATTGATTTAAGTTGAATGTTAAATCGAGGTTTTGTTGAAGATTTGATATTCTTGAATAGCTTATCGAACCTAATCTACTTGGGGATGATGCACTTTGAACAGCCAATCTTTGACCATAATTATATGAATAATAGTCTACTCCATAGCGAGCTGAAAAACTTAACCAATCTAATGGCATCCACTTCAATTCTGTACTATGTAATATTCTATCGATTTTTTGATTAAATTTGTTGTTCTTTTGTGTCCAAATTGGGTTATCGTAAGAAGCAAAACGTCTTTGAGTTACACCATCATCTTCCAAATAAATTTTGTTATTAAATTCTGGTGGAGTTCTCAAAGAGCCTAACAAAATACCTGAAGTGTTTGAACCATCTTGAGGTAAATCATTATTTGTTGAAATATAGTTTGTATTACTTTGAAGATTTAATTTTGGTAAAATTGATGCTCCAATATTAGCACGAACTGATGCTCTTGTAAGTTGGGAACCTTCGACATAACCTTGATTATCTAAATAAGTACCATTAATAGAATAATCAAATTGAGGAACGCCACCACTGATAGTTAAAGAGTTTTCAGTTGAGTATGCAGTTCTGAAAACATCTTCTTGATGGTCATAAATTGGTGTTCCTGCAGGCAAAGGTGTAGTTGTCCAAGAATCAGATGAACCTGGAGTATAAGGTTTATATGGTTTGCGTTGACCGAATGTTGTTTGCAAATCAATTTTGCCACTCTTTTGATCCATTTGGAGAGAAGTAGTGTAAGATATACGAGCAGGTTTGTCTGAACCAGTATATTTTCCTTTTTTAGTTGTAATGATGATAACACCGTTTCCTGCTTTTGCACCATATAGAGCGGCAGCTGATGCACCTTTTAATATTTGAATTGATTCGATATCATCTGGGTTAATATCAGTTGCACGGTTCGAAAATTGAACTCTTCCGCTTGGATCATAAAGTGATGTGTTATCAATGATAATACCATCAACAACATAAAGAGGTTCGGACGAACCTTCGAATGTTTTACGACCACGAAGTGTGATGTAAGTACCAGCACCAGGTTGACCAGAGTTACGTGTAACTTGAGCACCGAGAACACGACCGCTGATTGCATCGATTGCTGATGAAGATACAACACTATTTACAGCTTCTGCACCAACCGAGGCAATTGTGTTACCCAGTTTGTTTTTATCAACTTCACCAGATAATCCGACAACAACAATTTCGTTTGTTTTAATCGAACCTTGGGAAAGTTTAAAGTTTGTAACAGTTGTCTCACCCTCTTTAATAGTAATTGAGCGGGTTACTGCATCGTAACCAACATATTTAACTTCAAGAGTGTAGCGTCCGGCTGGGGCTTTAAATTTGAAGTTACCGTCTTTGTCAGTTACGCCGCCAATACGTAAGTCTGGAATTGATACTGATGCGCCAACCAATGGTTTGCCGCTTTCTTGGTCTGTAACCTTTCCTGAAACAAAGGTTCCACTTTGTGCAAGCAATTGTAATCCGCTTAGCATAAATGCAATAAGGATTACTGCCACTGAACTGCTAATGCTAATTGTCTTCGATACAAACGAAGACTTCGAGTAATTGGTAGAGTTACTTGCCATAACAAGTCCTGTGTTTGTTAATAAAAAATGTTATTTAATTGAGAACGTTGATAAATTAATATATTTCTTTCAATTTCTGTTTTCTAATGTACATCTTAACACAAAATTCACATTTATTTTTTGGGCATATTTCCAAAAAATTAAATTACAAAAAAAAAATCAAAAAGTCAAGTGTTTTTTTTCAAACATTTTGTTTTTACAAGTTAATTCGAAGTTATTATTATTAATTTTATCTTATATTATGACATTGTTAATTATATAATTTTAAATTGAATTTCGTTCATTTTTTTTTCTTCTTTTTTTAATATTAAAAATATTTCATAATTTATTTGCAGTTAACTTAATAAATTATTATTATTTCAATGTTTACTACATTTATGTAGCACTTTTAACTACTTTTTTAAAAAATGAATTAATGTTCAACTTTTTAAATTAAGTTCTTTTGACTTTTAAAACATTTTTTTTATTTTTTGTGATAAATTTTTCTTAAATTGAAATTAAAATATTTGAAATTTTATGAAAAAAATATTTATCTCGGGAATTTCGAAAGGTATCGGGGCAGAAACTGCAAAAAAATTACAGAAAAAGTATGAAGTATATGGCTCCACTTCAAATTTACAGAAATATCTTAAAAATATGGATAAATCATCACTTCCCGTAAATAATATTGTCGAAATAAATTTCAATACAACTTTGAAACTCGAAGAAATTAATTTGAAATTAAATAAATTGCCTCCTGATATAAATGTATTAATTAATAATGCTGGAATAGCACATTTCTCGCCCTTTTTGGAAAGTTCATTAGCTGAAATGAAAGAACAAATGAGTATAAATTTTTATTCAGCCTTTTTATTGACAAAACAATTTCTTCCATCAATGGTGCTTCAAAATAATGGGCTGATCATCAATATTCTTTCTGTTGCAGCCTTGAAAGCATTTGAATTTGCATCACTGTATTCTGCAACAAAATCCGCAATGGCGAGTCTTTTTGATTCTATTCGTGAGGAAGTGCGAGATAATAATATTAAAATCACAAATATCTATTTAGGTGCTACGAATACAGGGCTTTGGGATGAAAAATCACGCATAGAATTTGGCAAGCAAATGATTAAGCCCGCACAAGTTGCCAAAGTAATTGATTCAGTAATTACGTTAAGTAAAGAAAAAGAAATGATGCTCGAAGAAATTATAATTAGACCGCAATATGGCGATTTATAAATGCATTACCAAAAGTAAGTTAAGTTTAACATCCATAACTTACTTCTTGAATTTTATGATTTAATTGTGAACGAGCTTTCCATTTTGAATATAAAATTGTTTCGATGCTCTTTGAGCGATTTCTGAACTGTGAGTTGCAATAATAAAAGTTGTGTTGAATTCTTTAATTAAGCTTTCGATTAATTCTAAAAATTTAGCAGAATTAGTATTGTCCAAATTGCCCGTTGGTTCATCGGCGAGAATAATTTCGGGATTGTTAATTAAGGCACGAGAAATTGCAACTCTTTGTTGTTCCCCTCCGGACATATTTTGAGGCTTGTTGTTTGCTTTATCAATAATACCTGTTTTTTCGAGCAATTTGCTTGCTTTGCTATAAGCTTCTTGTTTTGGAATATTTGCAATCAATGCTGGCAAGGCAACATTTTCAAGTGCCGTAAATTCTGGTAATAAATGATGAAATTGAAAAACGAACCCAAAAAAGAAATTTCTATATTTGGTTAAAACAGCATCGGGCAAATCATAAATAGAGGTTAATTCTTTATTGTTGGAAATAAAAACGGAACCCGAGTCAGGTTTATCCAGACCGCCAAGGCAATGCAATAATGTGCTTTTTCCCGAACCAGATGCACCTTGAATAGAAATAAAATCACCTTTTTCTACTTCGATTGATAAACCTTTCAAAACTTCTGTTTTCTCGCCTGTTTTAGTCAAATATGATTTAAAAATATTGTCAGCCCGCAAAATCATTATTATTTACTTAGTTTATATAAAACAAGATTTGTCATATTAATTATTTCGAAATTATTAAAAGAGGATTTAAATGCTAATTCCTTGATAAAATTAGTAGGCAATCTATGGTCAATAGGAGGACCAAATGGCTCTTCTTGAAATTTCCATTCCAATATAAAAGTGTTATATTTACTTACTCGAGCAGCTTCACTAAGTGCTTTTTCATAATTGTCTACTTCGTGAAAAACTAAACCAAAAAAAGTAGCATCAAACTTTTGAGAAGCAAAAGGAAGTTCTTCGGCAACTGCTTTTATAAAAACTCCGTTTGGAACATATTTTTTTGCAAGTTCTAAGTATTCTTCATTTAAATCAATACCATGAACTTTTATTTTATTTTTACTAAATTCTTCGGCAAAAAGACCAGTGCCTGTTCCAATATCTAAAAGTGATTTTATATTTCCGGATTTTAAACAATTTTCAACAACAGCCGCAACTTCGAGTCTGCTCACTCTTTCTGGGGAACGCAATTTATCTGGGGTTTGATTAAAAGTTTTTTCGTTCATAAAATTTTGTTTATGATTTAGGCGTTTTTTAACATTTTATATTGTTTTTTTTAATTTCAGGGTCTTGGAAAAAAATTGGAGAAAAAAAATGGCTTATATCACAAAAACTATAACATTCGAATAAATTGGATTATTAATTCTATTACAGTCCACGCTCTTTTGCCTCATCCCAAAATTTATCCATCTCTTCAAGCGACATTTCTCGTAGTTCTTTGTTGTTTTCTTTTGCACGTTTTTCAATATGTTGGAAGCGTTGAGTAAATTTCATATTAGTAAGTTGCAAAGCCTCTTCTGGAATGATATCTTCGTAGCGAGCGGCATTAACAAGTGAAAAGAGGAAATCGCCAAATTCTTCTTTGATTCTTTGTTTATCGCCTTTTTTAATTTCATATTTTAGTTCAGCAAATTCTTCTTCAACTTTTTCCCACATATCTTCTTTTTTATTCCAATCGAATCCAATTCGAGAAGCTTTATGTTGTATTCTTTCGGCACGTAATAGAGCAGGTAAATTATTTGGCACACCATCAAGGGTACTTCCATCACCATTTTTTTCTTGTTTTTTGATGGTTTCCCAATTTTGTAAAACTTCTTCTTGGCTGCTAACTTGGGTTTCACCAAAGACGTGAGGATGTCGCCGTATCATTTTGCTATGAATTTTCTTTATAACTGTTTTTAAATCGAATGCCCCACGTTCTTCTGCAATAATTGAGTGCATTAAAATATGCAACAAAACATCTCCTAACTCTCCGGCAAAATCGTCGTCATCTTTTTTATAAATTGCATCAACAACTTCGTATGCTTCTTCTATAGTAAGTTGTGCGATGCTTTCATTTGTTTGTTCTTTATCCCAAGGGCATTCTCTTCGCAAAATTTTCACTAAATCATAAAATGATTCAAACAAATCAAGAATATTCTCAGGGTCTTTTGGAACGGGTATTTTTGGATTATTCATATTTTTAATTTTTGAAAATTTGTATAAATATTTACGATTTGATAGATTATTTATTTCGTTTTTTTTATTAATTTAAGTTATTAAAGAATATGCTATGACAGAAAAACATAATCCAAAATTAAAATCAGAGTTGGGGCTTTTTACAACTGTTGCAATCGTCGTTGGTGCTGTAATAGGCTCAGGTATTTTCAAAAAACCTGCTATAATGGCAAGTCAAGTTGGATCAACAAAATTGTTGCTTGCTATTTGGGTTGTTGCTGGATTAATAACATTGTTCGGAGCATTAACAAACTCAGAGGTTGCAGGTTTAATATCAGAAACAGGTGGGCAATATATATTTTTTCAAAA
The DNA here is from genome assembly GCA_964500435.1 of uncultured Chloroherpeton sp. Classification (GTDB taxonomy): domain Bacteria; phylum Bacteroidota; class Ignavibacteria; order Kapaibacteriales; family UBA2268; genus GWF2-33-9. The sequence goes on from CAZCNL010000012.1 coordinate 56,423, forward strand.
AATGTACGGTGAGTTTGTGGCATTTCTCTACGGGTGGGCAATATTCATTGTAATTCAAACAGGTTCGATAGCATCAATTACTTATGTCTTTGCTGAGTATACTCAATATTTTGTGCATTTACCTCGCTTACCTGTCGAAATTGAAAATTCTTTTATTATTCATATTCCTTACATTGGAAATATACTTCCACTTGAAAATTTAGGTGTTAAGGCATTGACCATAATTATTGTTATGCTTTTAACTCTTATAAATTATTATGGCGTTCGCTTTGGAGGAACGATTTCTTCGTTTTTTTCATCCTCGAAAGTTTTAATTATTTTGTTTTTTGTTTTGGTAGCTCTGATTTTCACAAATGGGAGTGTATCTAATTTTTCGTCAGTTTTACCAGTATCAGAGATGGGAAATAGCAATATATTTTTGGGAATTGTTGCGGCAATGTCAGGTGCATTTTGGGCTTATGACGGATGGAATAATGTTACATATCTAGCAGGTGAAATAAAGGAACCACAAGTCAATATTCCGAAGGGGTTGTTTTTAGGGACTGTAATAGTAATAATTGTTTATTTATTAATCAACATTGCATATATATATGTTTTGCCAATAAATGAGATGGCAAAATCAACACTGGTGGCAGCCGACGCTGCAACAAGAGTTTTGGGGAGCATTGGTGGTGGGTTTGTTGCTGCTGCTGTAATGATTTCGACATTTGGAACATCAAATGGGACAATAATGGCAAGTGCTCGTGTTTATTACGCTATGTCTAACAGAGGAATGTTTTTCAAATCAATTGGAAAAAGCCATATTAAGTATTTAACACCAGCAAACGCATTATGGTTGCAAGCCGTATGGACAGCAATATTAGTGCTTAGTGGGACATTTGATATATTAACTGATATGTTGATTTTTGTAAGTTGGATATTTTATTTGTTAGGTGCTGCTGGAATATTTATATTACGTAAAAAAATGCCTAATGCACATCGTCCATATCGAGTATTTGGTTATCCTTATATACCCATAATATTTATAATTTTTGCATTTTTTTTCGTAGTTTTTACAATATATAGCGATTTAATTGGTTATATAGAAGGGAGGTATCGCATCATTAATTCTCTCTTTGGTTTAATGTTATTATCAACAGGTATACCTTTCTATTTTATATTTAAAAAGTATTTTAAAACAAAATTGGAGTAATTATGGGAGCAGAAATTTTAACAATCCACCACCAAACCCCAGAAGTCCGCAAAATACAGAAAGTATCGGATATGCTTAATGATGGAGCCGTTATAATTTATCCAACAGACACGGGTTATACTTTGGGTTGTAAACTATCCAATAAAAATGGCATCGAACGAATTCGACAATTACGCAATATTGATTCTGGGAAGGCACTGACATTTTTGTGCGATTCTCTCAATCGCTTGTCTGATTTTGCAAAAGTGTCAGATAAAGCATACAAAACTATGCGAGGTCTAATACCCGGTCCCTACACATTCATTTTACCTGCTTCTAAACTCGTACCATATTTTGCACAAGATTCCAAGCGGAAAACTGCTGGTATCAGAGTGCCTAACCATTTGCTTTCAATTGCTTTATTGAAAGCATTAGGAGACCCGATTATATCAATTTCTGCGAAAATTCCAGATGAAGAAAATGCTTCTTATGATGAAATTATTGATTATTATTCGAAACAAGTTGATATAGCAGTAAAACTGGAGGAACCAAATTTTGTTGGTCAATCCACAATAATTGATATGACTGATGATGAATTTTTCATTGCTCGTGAAGGAGCAGGAATGGATAAACTTCAAAACTTTGTCTTTTTAAGTGAATAGACTTTTTGACAGCTAAAACCTAAAAAATACCCCAAGAGGATTGTTGTACTTTTGGGGTATTTTTTGGTATAAATTAACTATTAAAAATTAATGATTAATCAAATAATGTTCTATCTTCTTTTTTTAATCTCCATCTATCTTTATCAATTCTTTCAGCAATGTCTTCTAATACTAATAAAATAGTCTGATTTTCAGGAGTATCACCATTTTTTAATAAAGGTAAGATATTTAAAATTATATCATCGAAATGAGGGTAAGTACCTTCTCTTTCCATTCTGCGTAAATAACTTAATAAATAATATTTAATTCGTAACTTCACATCAATTTGAGTAGTAAATTTTGTGTTATGTTTAATTGTAAAAATTTCTTTTTCTTCATTATAATCAAAAGAATTTAATAATAATGGAGTTAAGTCTTGATACTCTTTTTTAAGTAAATCGAGGAAACCAAGTTCTAAACCTTTGATTATAAGTTCATCATTTATCTGTTCAAGGGTTGCACCATTATTTTTAGCAATAATTCCTTCGATAGTTTGCATAACAATTTGCGCAACATCCATTCCCAAATTTGCTTTAAGTATTGTTTTGGGATTTTTAACTTTTTTAAAATTAATAATAAGTTGTCCTGAAAGTACAGTAAATGGATTTTGTCGTTTTTTAAAACTTGTTTGACCATTTTTTTGAGGCACAGCTCCAACATATTCAAATCCACAAGCTTCTGCTGTATTAATTATCAAATGCCAAAATTCTGGGTCTTTATGGGCGAACACAAATGAAAGCCATCTATCAAATTTCAAAACTCTATACATTTCTTTTATACTTTCAGCAATCGTTTTATTGTATTCTTCTTTTGATCTATTATGGGAACCACCCTCAATAGCTTCTTTTTGGTAATCTTCTTCTGTTACTTCAAGATCAAGCCAAGCATTCCACATAATTGATAGATCCAAGTACGGTATTTTTTTACCATACGGCGGGTCTGTATATATATAATCAATTGACTCTTTTGGGATATTTGTTAATTTGGTTGCATCACCTTTATATACTTTAATATTCTGAATAGTTTCTTCGTTTATATAATACTGGATCTCCTTTTTTGCAGCTAACACTTTTTTGAAACGAATTTCGAAAAATTTCATTAAATCTATGCTTACAGGATTTGGTGCAATACGGTATCTGTAATACTGAAAAGGAGCGGCATTACCACCCCCCTCTTTTTTTATATAAGAAGATGTATGATATGTTAAATTATGTTTTGTTACTAATCCTGAAAACATTAATAAAAAAGAATTTCTAATGTTCTTATTTTTTTCTTTTAGAATGAGATTTTTAAGTAATGCAAGTTCAGCCAATTGTTTTCTGCTGAATAATTTTTCAATTGTATCAACATCAGAACCTTTTGGCAATTTTATACCTTTTGGATATTTGAACTTTTTTAAAATATTATCAATATCTTTATTATTAAGTGGTTTTTGTTTTTCATATTTTGATTTTATCCTATCAAAAGCTTCGGAAAATTCTGTAAAATTAACAGGAGCAATTAAAGCATTAACAATAAAAATGGCTAATGGGTTTAAATCAATGCTTATTGCTTTACGATTATTCATCATTGCTTCTATTGCAGTTATTCCACTACCTCCAAAAGGGTCTAACACAATATCCCCAGGTTTTGAAAAATTACGAATATATTCAGATACTACATTCCAACTTTGTTTTGTAAAATACCCATGAACTCCATAATGCCGTTTCGTCGATTGTTTTTTTACTTGAATTTCCTCTAATAAAGGTCTATTTGAATAATCAAAACCTTTATTGGTTAATTTTTTGCTTTCATAAGTAAAACTTTTTCCTATTTGAAAACTTGAAGGTGAAAGTAAAGATATTAAGATATCCCAGTTTTCTTCAATATCTTGCATTTTAAATTTTAACACTGGCTTTGAAGAAAATTCTGTTCTGTACAAAACAAATTCAAGTCCGTTACATAAAGCAAAATATGTACTTCTAATTTCTGGATGTGTTGCATAGCTATAAACTTGTTCTACAAAGTCTTCGTTATCTATATTTTTACTTGGTGATTTAGCATCTAAAACCCAAGCATAATTATTTTCTACTTTTAAAATATAATCTGGTATTAACTTTATGGGAATTTTTTTATTACTTCCAATTTTTAAAAATGGATGATTTAAAGATTTGCTGCGTACAATTGATGATTCGTCATATCCTAATTCCTTTAAAATTGGTAAGATGATAACTTCACGTACACTATCTTCTTTAAAATCGGGATCATTTAATATTTGATTAAAATTGAAATATTTAAAGAAGTTTCCTTCTATTTTTTGTGCACTCATAAATTATTTTTTTTTACTTCTCTTTAATGCAATTTAAGAAATTAAATTGAATTTATTATACTTGTTATTGCTTTTAACAATCTATTCATATAACTTTAATTTTTTGATAATTTTCTGTTTTTTAAAATAAAGATTTGTTTAAATCGAAAATATTTGTAAATTTATATTTTTGTATTTTAGTTTTACAAAATGGAGTTTTTTATGCAAATAAAAGATGTTTTGAAGCAAAAAGGTCACGAAGTCTTCACAATTGACGAAGACAAAACAATATTTCAAGCAATGGATGTGCTTGTTAAAAATCAAATTGGCTCGTTGCTTGTGATGAACGAAGATGGAAATATTACTGGAATTTTTAGCGAAAGAGATGCTTTGCGTGAATGTTTCAAAAATGAAGGAAATTGCAAAGACATAATTGTGAAAAATGTTATGTCGAAAAATATAATTTTTGCTGAAGCTGACGATAATATTGATTATGTTATGGGTATAATGACTAAAAATAGAATAAGACACGTACCTGTTTTGAAAGATAAAGTGCTTGTGGGGATTGTTTCGATTGGCGATATTGTTAAAGCTTCGTTAAACGAACAGCAATTTGAAAATAAGTACTTGAAAGACTATTTTTACGGTCAAGCCCCAAGCTAATAAAATTTAGTGAAGAGCTTTGGATAAACCGAAAAGACATAAAATCAATTTTAAAACATTAGAAGACCCCGAGCACAATACTGGGGCGGATAGGTATTTAATTACATATGCAGATTTAATAACATTGTTATTGGGTCTGTTTGTAATTTTGTATGCTTCCTCGCAAGTCGATAAAACAAAATTTGCAGAATTTTCAGAAGCCTTTGGTAAATATTTTAGCGCCAAAGATATGAGCGTTTTAGAAAAGAAAAACGGGGAACTATCCGGCGGTAAAGGAGTTTTGCCTCAACCTACTTTCAGTCAAAAAGAACAAGTAACGGTTCAACAATTATATAGCGAAATTGAACAAAAGATCCAGCCATTTATTGCAAATGGGAAGTTAAGTATCAAATTAGCTGGCAATTCTATTACAGTCACTTTACCAGAAGTTTTGCTGTTCCAATCTGGAAAAGCAAACATATTGCCTCAATCGATGCCCGTGTTAGATTCACTTGCAGTTACATTAAAAGGTTTGCCATTTGAAATATATGTTGATGGCCATACCGATGCAATACCGATTAAAACTTTCCAGTTCGAATCCAACTGGCATTTATCAGTCGATAGAGCCCTCAATACCGGTTATTATTTGATTCAAAGAGGTTTAACCGAAAAAAATGTAATTATTCGAGGTTTTGGCTCAGAACGTCCCGTTGATGATAATTCAACTCCAGAAGGTCGTGCAAGAAATAGACGTGTTGAAATTAATATAACCCCACTTTCATCTCAAACTGCTGCATCAATTGAGTCTTCGAAAAAAGATACAACTAATCACTAAATTAATTCAAAATGCAGCCGATAATCATATTAGGAACAAATTAATCTTTAATTTTGAATTATTAAAATATTATTAATTTTTGTTCTTTAATATTAATATTTTTATTATATTTGCAATAATTAAATAGGAAATCTTTGAATGGATTCACAAAAAGAAAAATTAATTTTGCAAACAAGACAATTTGGCGAAATCGAAATAGATGACGATAGTATTTATAATTTCCCAAATGGTATTCTTGGTTTTGAGGAAATTAAAAAATACGTATTGATTAGTGAAGAAGAAACTGCGCCATTTAAATGGTTGATTTCAATCGATGAACCTTCAATTGGTTTCCCTCTTTTAAGTCCATTTTATTTAGATTTAGAATATAATATTGGTAAGAATATTGATTTAGAAAAATATGTGTTATTTGCAATAATAACATTAAATGATGAAAATGGTAATATCTCTGCGAACTTAAAGGCACCTTTGGTATTTGATATTGAAAATATGACTGCGGAACAAATCATTTTACCATTTGAAAAATATTCAACGAATTTTGTTATATCACAGCGTTCTAAGGAGTAGAAATGTTAGTTTTATCAAGGAAGATAGGCGAAGACGTCAAAATCGGTAATTCAATCACGATTACAGTGTTAAGCTATGATAGAGGAGTTGTTCGCCTTGGTATTCAAGCTCCTAAGGATGTTTCAGTTCATCGCAAAGAAATTTATGATAAAATTGTCCAAATGAATAAAATTGCTGCTCAAACAGATTTGCATCTGCTTAAAGAAATGCTACAAAAAAATATATTAACGTTTGATTTTTCAAATCAACAGAACGGTAATAATAATTTAAATTTGAAAATAAATAAATAAAAGGTTTTTTATAATTTTGTAATTATTCCAATAATTTTTTAAATTTAATTAAAATGGCAGAATACTCTACACTTATTATTGACGATGATATTTGGATGCAAAGAATATTATCCAAATCTTTACAAAGCTACGGCTTTAAAAAGACCTTTTTAGCAAGCAATGGATTTGAAGGAATTGCCTTAGCAGTAGAGAATTTGCCAAATTTAATAATTCTCGATATTTTGATGCCGGATTTATCAGGTATTCAAACATTGAAAGTGCTGAAAACAATCAAATCTACTCGTCAAATTCCAGTATTAATGGTTTCCGCTTTATCTGATGCTGAAAATTTGGGACTTGCAGTTCGCAGCGGAAGTGCAGGATTTATTTCCAAGCCCTTTACTCGTGCAACAATTTACGATAAATTAGTCGAAGTTTTCGGCAAGGAAAAATTATTGCAAATTGCTCGAGGTGAAGAATTTACTGAAATTCATGATTCTTTTGATAGAATGAAAGAATTAGAGCGTAATGCTACTTCTCTTTGGAATGCTCCTGCTGCATCAACGAAAACAAGTTCCGAAGAACCTGCCCCAACTCTTATTAACCCCGAAGAATTAAATAAAAAATATCAACCCGACGAAAAACAAACTTTAGAATCTATTAAAAAGATGCTTCTCCGTACTAAAAAATAAAAAAGTAAATTTTGAATTTATTGCAACTGCCTTTTTGAAATAGTAATTACTATATTTATTTCTTTGGACCTCGAGGTACCGGACATTTGCCATTGGGTGAACTGTTTCTTGGGTTAGTTCCTGGCAAGCAATTGTGTTGACCGTTGCCTTTTTTTAATCCCATTCCACGACCACAACGATTATCATTGATACCATCTCCGTCTAAATCAATGAATTTATCCTTTCCTTGGTTTCTATATGCACGACTAAAATTTGCTGTATCATTTGATTGAATTTCGTTACGATTTCGCAATCTTAACGAGTCATTATTTTGTGCAATATCTTGGCTATATGCAGTAAATGTTGCAATTAATGTAAAAGTTAATATTATGACTATCCTTTTCATCTTATTCCCTCCCTTTTAGGGCTAATTAAATTCTACAATAAATATGCCAGTAAATTTAATCTTTCTAAATATAATATTTTAAGTAACTTATGAATTATCTATTATTTCATTAAAATGCAAATTACGACAATTTTGTCGAGTTATTGCAAAATTCGACAATTATGTCGAATTTGTTAAATTAAATTTTCAAATTTATGTAATAATTATTTAAACAAATTATTTGTATAATTATTTCAATTTACCATATTTCGATAACTTGTATCTCAATGTTCTTTCGGAAATATTTAACAAATTTGCTGCTTTAGTTTGATTATTGTTTGTTTCCTCTAAAGCTTTCATTATCATTTTTCTTTCTAAATTTTCTACCATTTGTGTTAAGTCACCTAATTCCACATCAAAGTTTGGTTCATTTAGTTCTTGACTATTATTAGTAATATAATAAGGCAAATCCTCCATTTTTATTATATTATCTCGAGTAAGAACAACTGAACGTTGAATTAAATTTTCAAGTTCTCGAATATTGCCTGGAAAGTCATATTTCATAAGTGTATTCAATGCTTCGGAGGTGATTGTAGTTACATTTTTCCCATTTAATTCAGAATATTTTTGAATAAAGTGGCGAATCAAAATAGGAATGTCGATTTTCCTTTTTTTCAAAGGTGGCAAAGTGAGTGTAACAACGTTCAATCTATAAAGTAAATCTTCTCTGAAAGAACCGTTTTTTATCATTTCTTCTAAATTTCGATTTGTTGCAGAAATAATTCTAACGTCAAGTTTAATTGTATGATTACTACCAAGTTTTTGAATTTCGCCAAATTGCAAAGCACGAAGTAATTTTACTTGTATTGCCAAAGGAATATCTCCGACTTCATCGATAAATAATGTCCCATTATTAGCTTCTTCGAATTTACCTTTTCTTGCAGAAGATGCGCCAGTAAAAGCACCTTTTTCGTGACCGAAAAGCTCGCTTTCGAATAAAGTTTCAGGTAATGCTGCGCAGTTAACAACAACAAATGGTTTATCAGCTCTGTCAGAAGTGGAATGAATGGCACGTGCAATAAGCTCTTTACCAGTTCCACTTTCACCTCGAATTAACACAGCAGCACGTGATTTAGCAACTCGTCCTGCAGTGTTGATTATTTCTTCCATTTCGGCACTATTCGAAATAATCAAATCAAATGAATATTTTTCTTTGAGTGTTTGCTTGATTAACTCATTTTCCCGCAATAAAAATTGAGATTCTTTAGCTTGCCTGATTAATTCTAAAAGTTCAAGTAAATCAACAGGTTTTGTGAGATAACTAAATGCATTTTTTTGCATTAATTTAACAGCGTTTTGTATAGTCCCATATGCCGTAATTATAATGATTGGTGTCAATGGATTAATTTCTCGAATTTGAGTTAAAACTTCCTCACCGCTAATATCAGGCATTTTATAATCGGTCAAAACTAAATCTACACGTGAATTTCGAAATATCTCTACACCAGATAATCCATTTGCTGCAGTTAAAACAGCAAAACCTTTTTTGTATAAAAAACTACTTAATTGTTCTCTTTGACTGTCTTCGTCATCGATAATTAAAATTGTGTATTGTTGTTTATTTTTTTCGTCCATTTTTTAACTTTATTTTTTATAAACTATGGTTTTAAAGGTAAAGTAATCTCAAAAGTGGTGCCAATTCCTTCGATACTATTACATTCAATTTCTCCGTTATGTTCAGAAATTATTTGATGAACAATTGATAGTCCTAATCCTGTACCTGTTTTCTTAGTCGTAAAATATAACGAAAATATCTTGTTTTTAATATTATCACTTATACCTTTCCCAGTGTCTGATACTTTTATAATTATATTATTTTGCTTTAATTTAGCTTCGATTGTAATTTTACCGCTTTCATCAATTGCTTCAATTGCGTTTTTAATTAAGTTAATTAAAACTTGTTTTATTTTGGAACGGTCAAGATAAGCAATTAAATTTGGTTCGACAAATTTTTCCAAAATTATATTATTTTGTTTTGCTTGAACTTGCATTAAATATATTGTTTCTTCGATTAATTCACTTAAATTCGTTTGTTGAATGTCCAATTTTGGTGGACGAGCAAAATTTAAAAATTGTTCGATTATTTCATTAATTCTGGATATTTCGCTTCTCAATGTAACTAACATTTTTTGAAATTCATCGTTATCTTCTTTTGCGACAAATTCCATTTGGAATCTTTGAATAATTATATTAATTGCGTTTAATGGATTTCGTATTTCGTGAGCAATTCCGGATGCTAATTGACCGATGGCGATTTGCTTTTCTTTTAATTCCATTTGTTGCTGTGCTTTTACTTGCTCTGAAATATCACGTAGCAAAATAATTATTGCGTCAATTTTTGCTTCATTCATCAAAATATTTGTTGAATAAGCAAAGTATTTTACATTTGAATTATTAGTTATAAATTTTAATTTTTCCTCACTAAATGGGGCTTTATTTTCAATAACTTTCTTGACATTGAAAATGTCATTATTAAACAATTCAAGATAATTTTTGCCAATAATTTTTGAATGTTCTATGTTTAATGATGTGGCTGCTGCATCATTAAAAGCAAATATTTGTAGTGAATCGTCTAAAGCAATAACACCATCAGCAATGTTATCCAATATTAACTTTAAATTTGCTTGAACTTTCGTATGCTCGACTTTTAGATTTTGCAATTTTTCTCGAGTAAGCAAATAGGATAAAATAATTATTACCAGAACTAAAACTAAAATTGCAATTAAAATTAATCTGCTTGATGATTTTTGTTTAAGTTGTTCGATTTTATCCAAACTTAAACCAACACGAGTTAAAATAACATCATCTTCAATATTGAACGCTTGAACAACTTCCAAAATTTTTTGTCCTTGGAAAAATTTAATTCTCGTAAATGATTTCGTGGAATTGTATGCTTTTTGCAAAAATAAATCAGAATTAATTGCTGAAAGTTCTTTGAAATTTGGCGTTGCTGCATAAATTCCATTTGTATCTTGAAGAGCAATAAAGATAATTTCAGGATTTTTCGCAAATTCTGATATTTTTGCACCAACACCGAAATTTTTCCTTAATTGTAACAATTTTTGACTGCCAATTCCAATTAAAATGTAGCCTTCAGTTTTTTCACGTTTTCGTATTAACATATACATTAATTGATTAGTAAATGGATTATACATTAAACCTAAATCTAACCAATTAACTTCGGGATTTTCAAAATTTGCTAAATCGACCAAGAATTCTTCATTTGGTGTTTTTGAAATAACAGAATCATTATTTGTCAAAATTAAATTGAATTGATTATCCAGATAAGATACGCTTGTTAAATCAAATTCATCAACAATATTTTGAATTTGATTTTTTGTGGGAAGACCTTGACTTTCAAGTAAATCAGCTAATACGGCTGATGTATTTAATTGATTTAATATTAAATCTTCGAGTTGAGCATTTGTTTCCAAAGTATGTTTGAACTCGGAATTAAATGTCATTATTGTAGAATTAGCAAAATTAAATTCTAATTTATCGATATTTGCTCTTGTTTGAAAAAAATCAATTAATAAGAAAATTAATAAGATAATACTTGATAATAAAATTATAAAATACAGGGTTCTCTTATTATTCATTAAATTACTATTAATAAATTTATTCTGGTAAATTTTCTGATTCTGTGTTATCTACTTGAAAATCATACAATTTAACTATTTTTGATGCAATATTTGAAGAAATACCATTTCGATTCATAAGATTATAAACATAGTTCAGTCTTTTGGATTGGTCTTTTCTCATAATAAGATTCATCTTTTTTTCAATAAGATTTTTAGCAATTTGTTCTTCAGTTAGTTCTTCTTGGAAATATTTTTGAAATACTTGTTGAATAATATCACGGCTAATTCCACGACTTTGGAGTTCCATCTTAATTCTAAATTGACCATAGTTTCTTCTTTGAGAAAAATATTCGACAGCTTGCTCTGCGTATTTCATATCATCAATCAAGTTAAATTCGTTTAGAAAATTAATGGCAACATCAATTTCCGTGGGAGTGAAGCTTTTACGTTTTAAATAATTTACGATTTGCTTTTGTGATTTAATATTTTTCGAAGCATAATTATATGCAATTTTTTTAATTTGAATAATTCTAATATCTTTTAAGATTGAATTATACAAACTTTCTTCAATATTTTGGAATTTTCTCAAAGAATATTTCATAGCAACATCAAGTGGGATAGAAAGTGTCGTTTTGTCCTTAAACACAACGAGAACATTGCTTTGTCGTTTAGTGGCTTTTATTTCGCTAATTACTTTTGGAAATTCCATAATAATTTTCACTTATAAAGAATATAACTAAAAAATATTCAAATTATTTTAATATTGTACAAATTTATATATCAAAATTAACATATAATTAACAAATATCAGATAAGAAAAAACAGATTGTTAGTTTTTATTCGTCTTTTTTATTAAATTGAAAATGCTTAATTTTGAATAATTCACGAGTAATTTTAAAATGCAAACATTAAAGCAATATATATTGAAAAATAAAATGCTACTTGTGGCACATCGTGGTTCTTCGGGGACAGCTCCGGAAAATACTCGTGCAGCATATATCAAGGCTCTCGAAATTGGTGTACCTGCTATTGAAATTGACGTTCATTTGACTAAAGATTATGAAATTGTATGTTTTCACGACGATTATTTGACTGAAAAAGCAAAGTCAAATAAATCAATCAATGAATCAACTTTAGAGGAATTAAGAACATTGGAAATAGGGTCTTGGTTCGACGAAAAATATTCAAATGAGCGTATTCTCACTCTATCTGATGTTATAGATTTAGTTAAAAATAAAGCGTATTTAGTTATTGAATTAAAACCATCATCATATTTTCCTGAAATATTTATTCAAAAAATAATCGATATTATTGAACGTACGAAGCATTCACAGTTCACTTTATTTGTTTCTTTTAATTATGAATATTTAAAAATAATAAAGAATATTAATAAAAAATATTTAACTGCTGCAATAAAAATACCAGATAATAATTGGGTGCCTTCAACAATTCAATCCATAGCGAATTCAGATGCTGTTATATGCTCAATCTCTGAGCTTGAAAAATCTTTTGTTGAAGATGCTCGGAAAAGTGGCATCCCACTTGGAGTTTATGATGTTGATACTAAAGAAGAATATTTAAAAGCAATAAATTACGAAGTATTGGGAATTGGGAGCAATTTCCCAGAAATGATTTTAACATTAATGAAAGGAAGAAAAAATGATAAACGAAAGACCAACTAAAATTTATCGTCCCAAGCCATATTTGCTCGCAGCAGAGTGGGCTGATGGAACTAAATTTATTATTAAATTACAATCTTTGCGTGATAACTGCCCTTGTGCTGAATGTGCTGGAGAGCAATTCCCGTCAATTGATGGCAAAGTTCGAATGTCTATTCCATCTTTGAATACATTGAAACCTGGTAAATATGAATTAAAAGAACTTAATATTGTCGGAAATTATGGAATACAGCCCGTTTGGGGAGATGGACACGATGCAGGATTATATCTATGGGAACAAATATACGACATTTTTGAAAAAAATCAATTGACCGAAAAACAAATTCAAGAATTAGAAAATAAATATGATAAAAAATGAATAATTTAACATTTCAAGAAGAAATATTACAAGGAATACCTGATTATTTGCCTGAAATTCAACCTTTCGATGAAAAAATTAGTCGTGCACCAAAACGAAAAGATGTTTTAACTTTAGAAGAAAAAGAGTTAGCATTAGCTAATGCATTGAGATATTTTGATGAAAAATATCATCACGTATTGGCAAAAGAATTTGCCGAAGAATTGAAGAAGTTCGGTAGAATTTATATGTATCGTTTTCGCCCCACACATCCAATATACGCACGCCCAATTGATGAATATCCCGCAAAATCAAAGCAAGCAGCTGCAATTATGTTGATGATTCAAAATAATTTAGACCCTGCTGTTGCTCAACACCCCTATGAATTAATTACTTACGGTGGGAATGGTGCTGTTTTCCAAAATTGGGCTCAATATCGATTGACAATGAAATATCTTGCAGAAATGACTGAAGAGCAAACTCTTTCGATGTATTCCGGACATCCAATGGGTCTTTTCCCTTCGCATAAAGATGCTCCTCGTGTGGTAGTTACAAATGGAATGGTCATTCCAAATTACTCTTCAAAAGACCATTACGAAAAGTTTAATGCACTCGGAGTATCACAATATGGTCAAATGACTGCTGGCTCGTATATGTATATTGGACCGCAAGGAATCGTGCACGGTACAACAATTACGCTTTTAAATGCAGAAAGATTAAGAACGGGTGAAGATTTAAGCGGCAAAGTATTTATCAGCTCTGGGTTGGGAGGAATGTCTGGTGCACAGGCAAAAGCATCTGTGATAAGCGGTGCTGTCGGTATTATTGCTGAAATTAACCCAAAAGCATTGCTCAAAAGACATTCTCAAGGTTGGCTCATAGAATATTACGAAGATTTAGATAAATTGCTTCTCCGTGCTGAACAAGCACGAAAAAACAAAGAAGCAATTTCAATTGGTTATTTAGGAAATATTGTTGACTTATGGGAAAAAATAGTACAAACAGATTTTCAAGTTGAACTCGGTTCAGACCAAACTTCATTGCATAACCCATTTTCGGGCGGGTATTATCCCGTTGGGTTAACCTTCGATGAATCAAATAAATTAATGGCTGAAAATCCAGAAATGTTCAAAAAATATGTACAAGATTCATTAAAACGCCACGTTGCAGCGATAAATAAGTTAACTTCAAAAGGTATGTTTTTTTGGGATTATGGCAATGCATTTTTACTTGAAGCAAGTCGAGCAGGAGCTGACATTTGGGACGGAAATAAATTTAAATATCCCTCTTATGTCGAAAATATTATGGGTCCAATTTGTTTTGACTATGGCTTTGGTCCTTTCCGCTGGGTTTGTACTTCAGGAAAACCTTCTGATTTGGCAAAAACAGATGAAATAGCCGCTAATGTTTTAAGAGAAATGTTGAAAACCGCTCCTGAAGACATTACTCAACAATTGAAAGACAATTTAAAATGGATACTTGAAGCAGGAAATAATAATTTGGTGGTTGGTTCTCAAGCAAGAATACTTTATGCAGACGCAGAAGCACGTATTAAAATAAGCAAATCATTTAATAAAGCAATTTCTCGTGGTGAAATCTCAGCACCAATCGTTTTGGGACGAGACCATCACGACGTATCAGGAACCGATTCACCATATCGTGAAACTGCTAACATATACGACGGCTCTGCATTTACAGCGGATATGGCTGTTCAAAATTTCGTTGGTGATTCATTCAGAGGAGCTACTTGGGTATCTCTGCATAATGGTGGTGGAGTTGGTTGGGGTGAAGTCATAAACGGCGGTTTTGGATTAGTGTTGGATGGTACACAAGACGCCGAACGTAGATTAAATTCTATGCTTTTTTGGGATGTAAATAACGGAATTGCTCGTCGCAGTTGGGCTCGAAATAAAGGTGCTATGAAAGCAATTTCCAGAGCAATGAAAGAATACCCAAATTTAAAAGTTACATATCCAAATTTAGTTGATGGAAATATTATCAAAGATGCTTTAAAATAAACTATTAAATTTTATTATTTAATTTAAATAGAAATAATTAATAATTAAAAGCGGAGAAAAGTCAGTTATTTTGTGTTTATCTCCGCTTTTTTGTTCATATTACCATATTTTTTTTAGTAGCATTGAAAGAGCTCCCAGCACAAGTCCCGTAATTAGTCCTGTTATAGTTCCAGTTATTAAAACGAAATACTTAGGAGTCATAAATGTAATTTTTTGGTAACTTTGTTGGAATTGCGGATTATTTGTAATATACAAATCAAAGAAAATAGATTGTATCAATCCGTTAATGATTCCCCATGCAAGTCCAATCAGAAGTCCGTGTAAAAATATTTTTTGGTCAATATTTTTAGATAAAACTAATGAAATTGAAATACCAAAGAGCAACCATAAAAAAGGTTCAATTTTCTGAGTAAACCCATTTATTGATAGTAAGCCCATTATTATTCCAATTGAAGATGAAATTATTATTATTTTCCAATCCATAATTTTTAAACTATTTCGAAAAATACTATCTTTATAATTTGAATTCACTAAAAGGTTATTTCATTAAAGAATCAATCCAATTGGCGAATACTGAAGTTCTTGTCCATCTCATTTTTTGACCGTAGTAATTAGTTTTCGCAAACTGTTCAGTATCCAAAATTATGCCAGAAAAAATCCCAATCAATTCCCACCCATATTCATTTTTTCTAAACAAACCTCCACCGCTATCGCCACCTGTGGCAATATATTCCAAATGTAATGGATTCGGACTACCCAACTTATTGCAATCTGTTCTTGTCGGGTGGTCAAAGTCACATAAAAGATATATAGGCTGACCAAGATACGTATCTCCGCCAATACTATCAACAATATTTTTACCTGCAATTTTTCTGTGGTAATTGTTAACTAAGTCCGGACTGTTTGCTGGACCAGAACTGCCATACCCAACTCCCACAGCTTCAGAGTTAAGTTCATTAAATCCCTTGTTGATTGATGGAGTGATAATATTTTCTATTGGATTTTCTAATTCCAGCAAAGCAATATCCCAAAAATTTTTTGAAACATCAACTAAATAATTGGGATTTACCCAAATGTTTTTAACGTTTACTTTTTGTCCCTTAAATTCAAGAATTATATGAGATGGCTCCGTTTGCCGAAAATTATAATGTTTAGGAATTAAATAAATTTGCCCGTTAATTTTTTGTGTATCAATTTCTGAGTCCCCATCAATAAATATGTGAGCTGCACTTAAAACATATCGTTCGTTGATTAAGACACAAGATCCAAAATATTTTGAGTCTTTAAATACTTCTCCTACGCAGTCAAATTGTTTTTGATTTGCTAAATTTAAATATTCTTTCTTATCAACATCGTGTCTAAACACGCCTGCATAGAATGTTAAAAAAGTAAATATGATAAATATTATCTGAATTATAGTTTTAAATTTCATATAATTACCATACAATTTATTAATTTAAATATTCTATAATCAAATCTTTTGCAAAAATATATAAAATTTTCAATTACATTAATTACAAAACTGAACATTGGCTTTGATAAGATTGCAAATAGTTTGGTTTTATTATGTTAATTATCTAATGCGATTTTGGTTCTTATTGAAGCACCTTTAATAATAAGCCAATTAACGGAATAAGCCCCCGCTCCATCAGAAAAATAACCTGTTAAATTATAACCGACTTCTGCTTTTTCAAATGTAAATTGGTCTTTCTTTATTTCATTTTCCCAACTTGGATTGAACAATCCCGAAACATCAAGAACGACTTTCTCGCTATTGATAAATAAAGTCAAGTTCATCAGTTGATTTCTTGGTAACTCCATTCCAGCGTCGGAGCCGAACCAGATTTGTTTGTCTATTAAACATATAGATTTCCACCTCAGTCCAGTATCGCAAGTGTCGTAAATGTGTTTTGATTTGTCAAAATTTTCAATTTGTGCTTATTTAGAAAGTTGCAACGCTTTTTTTTTAAGAAGTATTTAAAGTAAAAGTTAGACAATTTGCATTGTTTAGTAAAGAACTTCTTTCTCTGCAAGCTGGAATATTTTTGAAGTTATATGAAATTTAATAATTTCCATTTTTTTTCTTTCATAATTTTTTCTTTCATAATTATTAAAATTGCTTGTATATCAATAAGCCACTTCTTTATAGTACAAAATCAATAAATGATGCACAAATTAAAAAGAAATGTTTTGATAACTACTATTTTTTATGCTAATTTATACTTATCTTGTTTATTATCAAAGTATTAAATTATAGAACCCACATTAAATAAAAAAATAATTGAAAAAAAATTGAAAAATTGAAAATAATTTTAAATTACATTCGTGATTATTTAAAATTGGACACAAAAACGAATTTAGTCGAGAAATCAAAAAAATGGAAATTGAAAGAACATTGAACAAAGAAGACATTGCAAAACAAGAGATTCTTGATGCCGCAAAGCGTGTTTTCCAGAAATGGGGACTTAATAAAACAACGATGGAAGATATTGCGCACGAAGCCGGCA
>CAZCNL010000013.1:0-64781 GCA_964500435.1 uncultured Chloroherpeton sp.
TTCACTAAAAAGCAATTTATATAACTTTTCCATAAGTCACTTAATGTGTCGACTACTGATATTAACTCTTTTGTTTGTGTGTCGTAAATAAATATGTTAGGCCTTTTGTAACCCTGATTAAACGAAGGTTGAAATATCTCAGTTCCGATATATACTTTTCCTTTATTCTCTGCAATTGCTTTAGGCTTATTTAATATTTTTAGATATAACGTATCATCCATTATTTCGACCCATTTATCATTTATCCTATCATATTTTAATGTAATTTGTCTATTTTGGTTGCCGACTTTGATAAATATATGTGCATAAAGATTACCACCAGTTTTAGTTATAAAACCAACATTCTGGAGTTGGTAACCATAATTATTTTCTTTCCAATCATATCCAACGTCTAATGATTTGAGACTTTGGTAATGTGGAAATGAAAAGAATATATTATCTTGATTGATAAAGATGATTGAATCTAATATTTTAATTTCAATGATATATAAGAATGATAAACTATCTTTATACTTAATTTCTGTCCAAGTTTTACCAAAATCGGTTGACTTAAATAACTTTTCTTTCATTCCTATATATATTGCATCTTTGGTAGCTTCTAATGCAGTTATAGATTTTTTCACACTTGGTCCTTTGATAAATTCCCAGCTTGTAGAATAAGATAATTTAGGTATAAGCAAGAATAATATTATTATATACGAGATTTGTAAATATTTTTTCATTTTTATCCTCTTTGAAATTATTTAAAATTATTTATTTTTTTCCAGGCATTACTTGCACAGTTCCAAACTTTCGCCCTGCCCGATAGAACTGCGAGCGGTTGTGGTAACGACGCTATTGCAAATATGCCACAAAGCGAAGCGGAACTACCACACCTCCCGCAATCGCCTATTTCACTTTTTCTAATTTAACAAAATTTTATTTATATATAACAAGTGAAAAACAAAAAAATTACACTTTTGATAAAAAAAATTTTTTCTTCGTCATTGCGAGCGTAGCGAAGCAATCCATTTTTTTTAATGTTTTGGGGAAATTTTTAGATGGGTTTTGTGCCCGGAACAGGACTTGAACCTGCACCTCCTTGCGAAGACTACACCCTGAATGTAGCGTGTCTGCCAATTTCACCATCCGGGCTTCTTGCGGTGAGGGTGGGATTCGAACCCACGGTACCTGTGAAGGTACAACGGTTTTCGAGACCGCCCGATTCAACCACTCTCGCACCTCACCTCTTTATCTCTCTTGTTTGTATGACAAGTTTGATTTTCAAGAACTACAAAATTAATGAATTATTTTGTAATACAATTTTTTACTTTCCTGTGCTTCCAAATCCTCCAGAATCTCGAATTGTACTGCTCAATTCTTCGACTTCAATTAAATTCACTTTTTCATAACGGGCAAACACAATTTGAGCAATTCTGTCACCCCGATTGATTGTGTATGGTTCTTTGCTGAAATTTGATAAGATTATTTTTATTTCTCCTCGGTAATCACTGTCTATTGTTCCAGGCGAATTCAGTGCAAAGATGCCATTTTTTATCGCTAATCCACTTCTGGAACGTACTTGGCATTCGTAGCCATTTTCTAATTCTATGGCTAAATTTGTGGGAATTAATTCCGTTGAAAATGGTTCAATAGTTATTGGTTTTTCGACTGCGGCAAATATATCCATTCCTGCTGAGCCCGGAGTTGTATATTTCGGCAATGGTATATCGTTGAATTTATCGTTTATTCTTTTTATTCTCACTAACATAATTTTATCTATATTTTTTTTATTGTTATCATTGTTATGTCATCATATTGTTCTTTTTCACCAGAAAAATTCTGCACTTCTTTTAACATTTCTTCAATAATTTCACTTGATGTATTTTGAGCCTTTGTCGTTAAAATATTTTGAATACGGTCAATTCCAAATTCTTCATCGCCGTTATATGCTTCTGAAAGCCCATCGGTATAACAAAAGATAATGTCGCCGTTTTCGAGCTTGATTTCTCCTTGTTCAAAGTCCTCAATTTCTTTGATGATGCCTAAAATTAGTCCACCCTCGGATAATTCCCTGCTTTGATATTTTTGATTTATGTATACAGGAGGATTATGTCCTGCATTTATATATCGAAATAAATTGTCTTCGTTATTAATTTCGGCGATAAATAATGTTATAAATTTTTCAGGAGAAGTGTTTTCAAATATTAACGTATTTATATTTTTAAGTATTGAATTTAAAGATAAATCGAGTGGTGCAACAGTTCTAATTGCCGCTTGCAAATTTGCCATCAGTAGCGAGGCTGGCACACCTTTGCCGGATACATCAGCAATGACAATTAACCACTTTTTGTCGTTTATTTTTATAAAATCGAAATAATCGCCTCCAACTGCTTTTGTTGGTCTGGAAATACCTTCAATATCGTAACCTGCTATTTTTGGACTGCTTTTGGGTAATAAATTCTTTTGAATTTCTAATGCAAGGTGTAATTCGTTTTCTAATTTCTTTTTTTCGATTTCTTCTAAAAATAATCGATGATTTTCTAATGCAGTGATTAAGGTGTTGGATAATACTTCTATAAATAATAAATTTTCTTGAGTTAATTCGCCATTCGTCAACTTTTTGCCTATTAAAACAAACCCTTTTAATTCACTTTGGTAAAACATAGGGCTTATGGCGGTTATACAGCAATTTGCTAAATCGGTTGGTAATTCATTCTTTAAGTGATGAGCTGGTGTTATTTTTGAATATTTTTCTAATTGTTCTAAAAAATTATGTGGTATATCTTTATCAAATCGATTGACTAACTCTTTGTAAAATCTACCTTCTTTTAAATAAATTGCATATTTATTTATCGAGAGTTGTCCCATTAAATGAAATTTAAATCTTTCAAGTATTTGTCTAACCGAGGAAAATGAGGTAAAATCTTTACTTATTTCCATCAATGTTTCGAGCAAAATATTTATTTTTTCAACTTGTTTTTTTTCGTTTAACAATTTATTGAAATTTTGGGAATTCATCAATGAACTTGTCGCTACAAGCCCAACTATTTCAGCATATTTTATTTGCTCGTCGGTAAATGGAATATTTTGCAAACTTTGTCCTAAGGCAATAAATCCAATACTGTCGCTCTTATTCCGAAGTGGCAAGATGTATTTATAATCATTTTCAAGTAAAGTTTGGTAATTTCCATTTTCTTTTTCGATTTTACTAAAACTTGAGGGAATTTCAAATAATGGGAATTTCAAATTTGTTGTACTTCCTTTGCAAATTACTTGGAGAAATTCTTGTTCTTGCAACAAAAAGCCACATACTTTGGAAACTTTTAATTTCCCCATTAAGCTGAGTATAGCAGATGAGTAAATAAAATTTATATCGTGAGAATCATTTAATTTTGTACTTAAATTTAAAATTGATTCTAAATTAATAATAGATTGATTACTTGACATTTTAGTATATAGAAAATGCTCCAATTTGTTGATTTATTGTTGCCGATGTTTTCTTTTTTCCCGTAATTGGGTCTAATTGATATATTATGCTTTGGGTTTCATTTACAAGTGAAACAAATACTTGATTGTAAACGCTATTTTCGTACAAAAGTTTATATTGTTTATTTTCGACCACCAATGAAAAACCTGGATTTAATAAATCAATTTTAATTAAATAATCTTGCGTTAGTAAAAATGCCCAATCGTTATTTGTAACAACCAAGGAATGTACAAGTTGGGATGTCAAATCAGCTTTTGGTGGATTAATTTCTTCATTTTTAATAACTTGCCGAGTTGCTACATCGATTATGCTTATACTTGGTTTAGTTAATGTTTCACTGGCATCTCCTTCGATTTTACCACTACCGGCATTTATTACCACGAATTTTGTTCCATCATTTGTCGGCGTAACCATATAAGGAACATTTGCTACGTTAATATCTGCTACTGTACTGTGAAATCGGGAATCTATAACACTAACTTTATTCAATTTTGGTACGGTAACGTAAATTTGATTACCAATAGCAGAAATTGACGATGCATTTTCGTCCAAATCAATAAATTTGACAAATTTAAAGTAATAAATATCAAGCAACGCAACTTTTGGTGCATCTTTGAAAATTAAATATCCTTCAGTTGCATTTGCAAATGTTATATCAGTTGGTTTTAATTGATTTTCGGTAAAATCAATTATTGCAACTTGTTGAAATGTATTTTTATCTAATACTACAACTTTATAATCATCAGGTATACAAATAAAAATATATTTTAAAAAAGTGCGAAGATTTTTTATTTCATTTTTGGATATATAACTTTGATTCGCTTGTTGATATAAATCATCCGAAACTTTAGCCCCTGAAGGAAATTTAAAACGAGCTATGTGAGCATTTCCATCATAAGTTGTTGCTAAAAAATCTTTATCCGCCGATCCTTCATTTATCAATTTCTCATTAGAACAAGATATAAGAAATATCAAAGTAAAAATTATACTTGCTAAAATTTTTATAAAACTTTTCATTTTAATTTTTTTTATTTAAAAAGACAATTATATTTGAAAAAAGTTACATTATTTTCAAAAAAAAATTTAAACTTTAATTTATTTTATTTCTTTTTTGTTCTTTTTTTAATTTCAATTCCAGTATCAAGCGCATTCAGTGCGGCAATTGAAAGTTTTGTTTCTATTTTACCAAATTTTTCTAAATAATCTTCTCTACTGTAATTTATAATTTCCATTGCTTCTTTTTTATCATATGTATCAGTAATTTCGCTGCGTTTTTCTGCGACACCGGGCATATCTTTATATGTTAAAAAATAATGCTTAAGTCTATTAACAAGTGAGACTGGAATATCATTTATATCTTTCCATTGATTATAAATTTCATCTTGTTTCAATACTGCAATAATTTTATCATCAGCTTCGCCGCCGTCAATCATTCTAAATCCACCGATTGGGATTGCTTGCACCAAAATATTTCCGTGATTGATTTGTCTTTCAGTTAAGACAATCACATCGATTGGGTCACCATCGCCAACTATATCCTTTCTTTTAGTTTTCTCGCTGCAATACTTGCCTATTCTTTTGCCACAATAAGTTTGGGGAATAAATCCATACAGTGCGGGAACAAGTGACGAAAATTTTTGTGGTCGGTCTACTTTTAAATAACCAGACACTTTGTCTAATTCATATTTCACGGTATCGCCTGGAATTACTTCGATAAAGCAAGTTACTATATTCGGGGCATCATCTCCTATCGAAATTCCATGCCAAGGATGTGATTTATATCGCAAACTTACTAAATCCCAAATTTCGTTTACTCTTGACATTTTGTTCTTTTTTTATTTGCTAATTTATGAAATTATTATTAATAAATTAACTATAATTTTTTTTCAGTATAATAGATTAAGCAAATATTTATTTTCACTAAATAGATTTTTTTATTTTTCTAATTTAACTGAAACAACTTTCGACACACCTTCTTCTTGCATCGTAAGACCATACAAGGTCTCAGCAGCTTCCATTGTGCGTTTATTATGCGTAATTAAAATAAATTGAATGTCTCTTTCTTGGCTAAATTTACGCACTAAATTGATAAACCTATCGATATTTGAATCGTCCAGAGGTGCATCTACTTCGTCCAAGACGCAAAATGGACTTGGTTTTACTAAATAAATTGAAAATAACAAGGCAATTGCGGTTAATGTTTTTTCACCCGCTGATAATAAATCAATGGAACTTGGCTTTTTATATGGTGGTTTTGCTGAGATATAAATTGAAGCATCAAGCGGTGAATCACCTTCTAAACTTAAATCTGCTTCACCTTCTTGACCGAAAAGTACTTTGAACATTTCGCTGAAATTTTTCCGAATTTGTTCGAATGTTGTTATAAATTTTTCGATTGCTACTTTATTGATTTCGTCTATTGTTTCGTTTAACGTCTTTTTCGAATTGGTTAAATCGTTTAATTGTGTTAGTAGAAAATCAAGTCGTTTTTTTTGCTCTTCGTAATCTTCAAGTGCTTGAAAATTCACATTTCCAAGTGCTGAAATTTTCTCTCGCATTAATGCTATATCTGTTTTTGCTGTCTGTATATTATAATCTTGAAATTGCTCAATTTGTATTTCATTACTTTCGATATATTCTTCCAAAGAAATTTGATATTGGTCCAAAGTAAGTTCTTTCACACTTTCAATTTTGGTTTGTAATCCCGTAATTTCGATTTCCAAAGAGTGAAGTTCATTTTGGAGACTTTGATAATTTTTGCGACGATTTTCTAATGCAATTTCGTAATTATGCAATTGCTCTTGTATAGATTTACGGTTTTGTGCGATGATTTCTTTTTTATGGTGAATATCTTCACTATCGTTAATTAACTTTTCTTTGTTGATTATTAAGTTTTCAATTTGCTCTAAAATATGTTCTTTTGTAACTTTATTATTTTGTAATTCTATTTGTTTATCTTTTATCCTTCTGTTGGTATTTTCTATAGAATTACGAACTTTTTGCAACTCACTTTCTTTGTATCTTAAATCACTTTGGATTTTTACTATTTCAATTTCTTTTTGTTTTGCAATATTATTCCGTTTGTCGACTTCACCACGGAGCTCTTCTAATTCTGCATTTTCGAAATTATAATCATTTTGCGCCTCTTGGATTTGCTGCTTTAATTCTTCGATAATTTGAGAAAATGAGGCATCTTCTTCGCTAAATTCAGCTTTATCTTTAATAAGTTGTTGGATTACTTCTTCAACTGCTTTTTGATTGTTCTTTAAGGATTCAAATTTTAATTCGAATTGGTTAATTTGTTTTTCAATGTCGCTGATTTGTTTTTCGAGATTTTTAATTGCATTTTCTTTATCAGGAATTTCATAATTCCATATAATTTTTTGCAATTGTTTAAATGAATTTTGAATTTCAGTTATTTTATTTTCCAATGCTTGAATTTCATTATTCAAAGCGTTAATTTTATTTCTTCGTCCAATTATTTGTGACTTTTGTGAGGCGGCTTCGCCACCACCACGAATTATACCATTCGAAGTAATTAATTCGCCATCTAATGTTACTATTTGAGCAATATTTGCATTATTTTCAAATAAGTTCTTTGCTGTTTCAAAATCATTTACAAGCAAAATCGAATTTGTCAGATTTTCGATTAAATCTTTATATTCCGATTTTATTGTTATTAAATTACTTAACCAATCAATCACTCCATCATTTTTGATATCTTCGGCTTTATTTTTCCTTTGAGCTTTGTTGTTTGAGATTAAAAAGCTGGCATTTCCCTTTTTTGTCTCTTTCAATTCTTTTATTGCAGAATTGGCATCTTCAAAATCATTGATTAAAAAAGAGGAAATAGCTGAATCCAAAGCGATATTCAATGCTTTTTTGTATTTCTCATCGATTTCTATTATTTCGCCCAGCAAAATTTTATCTTCATTTGCTTTCCATTTATTGCTTTTTAGCAAGTATTTTGTAGTTTCATCATTAATTACAATACTTTCTAAGAAATTCTTTTCAGCGATTTTCTTTGTTAACGTGCTTTTTTCAGCAAACTCAGACTCTCTCAATTCCTCCATTTGCTTTTCGTAATTAGCTTTTTCTTCGAGTATATTTTTTAACTTTATTTGCAATTCTTTGAGTTTTGCACTTTTTTCTTCGAATTCATTCTTTTTATTCCCAATTTCCTTTTGTATTTCAATAATTTGTGGCGTCAAAGCAATAGATTTCCTTTTTTCATCTTCTATTCTTATATTAATTCTATTGACATTTTGTGCATTCCTTTCTATAATTGAGTTATGATAAGATAATTTGTTCTTCAAATCATTTATTACAGAAGAAATATTTTGAACAATTGCTTGTTTATTTTTGAAATCATTAATTATAGATTTATTGCTTTCAATTATTTTGTTTAAATCTTCTTGAACTTGTTGGAAATTTTCCTTTGTTTGTTTTATTTCATCTGATAATCTTTCGAAATTATTTTCATTACGTTTCAAATGATTTTTTGAATCTTCAATTTCTTGGAAAATATTATTTTGAAGATTTTCGAGTGATTTTACTTTTTCTTCATTTAAAGAAATTGAATTATTAATTTCAGCCAGCCGATTATTTAAATCAATTTCAGTTTTAACGGTTGTTTGGTATTCTTCATCAATTTGAGCAAATTTAGCTTTCAAATCATTTAAAAATACTTCATTTTCATTTACTTCCGTTTCTAAAGTACTTACTTTTTGCTTTAAAGTATGGTTTAATTCAAGTTTTGTATTTACTTTTAACTTATTTGAAAGTAATTCGAAAGCATAAAGCCGTAATTCTAAATCTTTTAATTCTGCAATTAAAGTATTATATCTTTTCGTTTTGGCAGCTTGACGAGCAAGTGAATTAACATTTTTTTGGACTTCGCTCAAAATATCATTTAATCGTTCAATATCTAATTCAACGTTTTGTAATTTTTTTGTAGCTTCTTTTTTATTTTGCTTGAACTTCTTTATTCCCGCTGCTTCTTCGAAAATTTGTCTTCTGTCGCCCGGATTCCCACTTAAAATATCTTCAATCATTTTAAGCTCGATAACGGAATAAGAATCAGCTCCAAGTCCAGTATCCATAAATAAATTAACAATATCTTTCAATCTTGCGGGAACTTTATTAAGTAAATATTGGCTTTCGCCATCTCGGTAAATACGCCTCGTAATATTGATTTCATTATATTCGGAAGGTAATATGTGTTTCGTATTTTCAATTGTAATCGACACTTCCGCAAATCCCAAAGGTTTACGATTTTTAGAACCATTGAAAATAACATTATCCATAGATTCAGAGCGCAAAATCGATGTTTTTTGCTCACCAAGCACCCAGCGTAAAGCGTCAACGAAATTTGTTTTGCCCGAGCCATTCGGACCTACTATCGAAGATAGACCGCTATTAAAAGTTAAAGTTGTTTTATCTGCAAAGGATTTAAATCCAATGATTTCTAATTTGGAAAGATACATTTGTTTATCTATTTCTGAATGATACAAAAAATGGTAAAGTTGATAAAATGGCTGTATAAACTGTATTACCAAGCCATTTGTAAATAAATGATGTCCAAAAATCTAATTCACTTAATTTTAAATAAAACACATTTTGTATTAAATTTGATGCTAACGCTGCTAAAAATACTATTAAAATAAACTTATACGAAGCTAAAACAAGTATTTCTTTACCTTCCCGATAAAATAATCCTGCGATTAATGCACCAAATAAAAATGACAATGAACTAACTCCAATCACTTGAAGAGTGAAAACATCATAAACAATTCCAAAGAAAAAAGCTGCAACGAATCCAAAAATTCGTCCTTCCCGTAAAGTTATCCATATCGCAAAAATAAATAATAAGTTAGGAATTGAATCCGAAATTTGAATTAATGGTATAAATGAAATTTGTAATAATCCAAGCAATAAAGCAATAACAAAGTAAGTTGAGTATAATACTTTTTTGTTTTTACGAATATTAATTTCCGGTAAATATGCCATTCTATTTCGATTTTGGTTTCAAAAAGAATTCTTTAATTAAGTTGATTTTTGACGAATCGGGTAATTCTTTTATTATTGCTACTTGCTGAACTTGATTGTACACTGCATAAGGTTGAATAATAATTTTCCAAAACATTGAACTTCTGGGTTGTTCCACAGAACGAATATAACCAACTGGTATATCCGATGGAAAGCGACTACTGAAATTTGAGGTTATAACTTTTTCTCCTGTTTTCACCTCGATTGTTTTCATAATATTATCCAAAATTAATTCAGTTTTCCCATCCCAAGTAGCGATTCCTTTTAATGAAGAATTTGCAATTGCTACCGAAATTTTCACATCTGGATTAAAGATAGTCTCAACGACACTATAACTTCCGCTTGTGGCTGCTATCGAACCAACCAGCCCCGCATCGGTTCGGACTGTCATACCAAAATCCAACCCATCTGCCGAACCTTTATTAATAATTAAATAGTTTCGGTTTCCAATTTTTTCAACACCAACAACATCAGCAAAAATTATACTTTTGGAAGATTTTTGCTTTAAATCAAGTAATTTGCGTAATTCTATATTTTCTTTTTCAGCAAGGAAATTTTGTGTAACTTCATTAGATAGTTCGATATTAAGTTCACGTAATATTTGATTTTCATTCCTTAAAGCAGTTATATTGGGGAAAATCAGCAATTTATCGTTAATATAACCTACGACCGCAACCACCGATGCTCGCATTCCTCCAATAGATGTAAAATCCCCCAGAGAAACAAGGCTGAGGGATATGATTACCAACATTGTAAAAACGATATAATCTCTAAATTTTACGAAAAATTCGTAAACTTGCTGAAAAAACATATTTTTCTATTTATTATTTCTATGTATTATTAAAGTTTACTTCTAATTTTAATATTTATTTTTATAATTTTTGTAAAAATCTCCAATAATTTTGAAAGCATCCTCCAAAACATTTTCAGGTGGTAAAATTACAATTCTGAAATGGTGACTTCCGGGCTTTTGTCCAAATCCCGTTCCTGGAACCAATACGACGCCAGTTTCTTGAAGTAATTTTGAACAAAAATGGCTATCATCCTCAACATCAATAGATGGAAAAGCATAAAAAGCACCTTCTGGCTGCACTAAATTTATCCCATCAATTGTTGCAAGTAATTCCATTGTAATTTTTCTTCTTCGTTCCAATCGAAAAATAACGTCTTTTAAATGTTCTTGTTTGCCATCTAATGCAACAGGTATTGCATATTGCAACGGATGATTAGCCGATACTCTTGCACGCAGTAATTTGTTAATGGCTTCAATATAATCTGCCAAAATTGAAATATTTCCACTAACAACACCCCAACCAATACGGAATCCTGGAGCTAAGAAATTTTTCGATAAACCGGAAAACGTAATTACGGGAACTTGGTCATTTAATGATGCAATCGATACTAATTTCTTGTTATTAAAAATTAATTTGTCATAAATTTCATCTGCAAAAATGACCAAGTTATGTTCAATAGCCAAATTGATAATTTCTTTTAAAGTGTCTTCTTTGCAAATTGAGCCCGTTGGATTATTTGGGTTGATTAAAACGATTGCTTTTGTTTTCGAGTTAATTTTTGATTTAATATCCTCGACGTCAGGTTGCCAACCATTACTTTCATCCAAATAATATGGATTCGGTTCCATTTCATATTTTCCTTGAACAGCAGTATAAAGAGGATAACCGGGAGTTGGCATCAAAAAGTTTTCACCTTTATTTACAAGTGCTGAAAGACAAATTTCAATTGCTTCGCTTGCACCCGAAGTAACGAAACCAGCTTGAATATTGCGTATGCCTTTCTTTTCGGCATCTCTAAAAATTGCATCGAGTGCGAATTGCTCGCCTATTGATGATGCATAGCCGTTTTTATTTTCAAGCATTGCTTTATGAATACTTTCAATGATTTCGTGAGGTGTTTCAAAATCATAAACATTTGGGTCACCTATATTTAAATAATACATCTTCTTGCCTGTTTTTTTCACTTGGTCAGCAAGAACCACGATGTCACGAATCGCATAAGTTACATTAATTGTCCTTTCAGCAGGAATAATTGTTTTCATTTCTTTTTCTCTTTAAAAAATTGCATTAAATCATTTACAAAATTAAGGATTTATAGATTAAGAATAATATTTGTGGAAAGATTAGTAATTTTATAATTTAATATTGAAAATTAGTTAATTCAAGTTCCTAATTCGTTAATTTTTCTTAATTTGCATTTTTAGGATTTGCAAACAAAGTGAATGAATTTAAATTATTTTCTTGAAGTTCTTGAAAATCATTTTCCAACTAAATATGCATTGCCAGATGACCGGATAGGACTCCAAGTTCATACCGGCAAGTTAGAAATTGAGAATCTCCTTGTTGTATATGAGGTTACTTATGATATTCTTAAAGAATGCGTTTTAAATAATATTGATACTATCATTTCTTTTCATCCTCTTATTTTTCATCCACTTATGCAAATCTCACAAGAGGATAGAGTTGGTAAAATAATTACTGCACTTTTGAAAAATAATATTTCTGTAATTTCTTTACACACTCGATTTGATGTTTTCAAATATGGTACCAGTTTTCTTTTTGGGCAAGAAATTGGATTGGATTTTGATCATTTTTTAGTTCCAAACATTCAAGACGAAAATTTCGGAATGGGAATAGTTGGAAATTTCAAAGAAAGTATTGATTTAACCACATTATTGAACAAAATTTATTCCATAACAAAAAATCCGATTAGATATTCCAAAACAAATCGGAAAACAATAAAGAATATTGGCATTGTCGGCGGTAGCGGTATGAACTTTATGAAATATGCTATTGAAAATGAATTAGACGCATTCATTACTGCGGATACAACTTATCACCAATACCACCAATACCAAGATAAAATTGTTCTGATTGACCCCGGACACTACGAAACAGAGCAATTCATTGTCCCCGCTTTAGCAAAATTTTTAAAACAAACATTCGAGCAAGAGGCAATCAACATAATCCCATCGCAACAAATCACAAATCCAATAAACTATTACCCTAACCTTACAGAAAATGAAAATAAAATAGAAATTAATAATAATAAAATAGAAATGGTGTAAAATGTCAACTCAAAGTCATTTATTAGCGGCTCTCTCATATTTAGACCAGCGTTTGGATGAATTAAATGAGGAATTCGGCGACCTCCCCGAAATAGAAAAAGACAAAAAGCAACAACTCATCAATTCAAAGATTCAAATTGATGAAACCGAAGCAATTTTAAAGGATTTAAAATCATTCATAACGACTGCGAAAACGACTTTAATGGATTTAAAAGAAAAAGAAGATAAACTTACAAAACAGCAATTTTTAGTTCGAAACAATAAAGAATTTGATGCTATTTCCAAAGAAATCGAAGCAATCAAACAGGAACATTCAACACTTTCATCAAAATTACGAAGTGAAGGGATAAAAGAAGAAAATTTAATTAAAATTTTGGAAGAGCAAAAGAACAAATACACCGAACTCGAAAATGAAATAATCAAAATTCGAGCTGAAATCGAAGAACTCGCTGGCGAACAAAAAGAAGAAATCCGTCAACTTAGACAAACAAAAGATAAAATCGAAAAACAAATCAAAATTTTGTATTTGAAAGAATACAATAGAATCCGAAAAAATCACAATGATACAGCAGTCCAAATCAAGAAAAATTCCTGTTCAGGTTGCTTTAGCGCTGTTACATCTCAAAGAATCGTTGAAGTTAGAAATAACAAAAATCAACTATATCTTTGTGAACATTGTGGTAGAATACTATTGCCAGATGATATTGAAATAAATGAAACATTAATTTCTGAGCTTATTGCAGTTATCGAATAAAAAAAATTGAAAAAAAATTAAAAAAAATTTTGGTAATTTAAAATTTTTTGTTAATTTTGTATTCTAATAAAAATGAACTTTGAAAATCGATTGCCACTTTAGCTCAGCTGGTAGAGCAGCTGATTTGTAATCAGCCGGTCGGCGGTTCAAGTCCGTCAAGTGGCTCGCTGAAAGCCCCATTCCGTTGTATTCTAATGGAATCTGGGGCTTTCTTTATTTTTACGCTCTCCTATTCTCAAAATATTTACGCCTTTTTCAAAAATGCTAACCTTTTAATTGTTGATTTTACTTAATTTTGTATATTATAAAATGTTTATTAATGGTGCAAAAATGTACGAAACTATCAAAAACACAGACCCCGAAATTTATGATTCCTTAATGAAGGAAACTGCACGTCAAAATGAAAAAATCGAATTAATTGCAAGTGAAAACTTTGTTTCCCCATCAGTTATGGAAGCACAAGGTTCCGTAATGACAAATAAGTATGCTGAAGGTTATCCTGGAAAGCGATACTATGGCGGTTGTGAGTATGTCGATTTAGCCGAAAATATTGCTCGAGACAGATTAAAAAAATTATTTGGTGCTGAATATGTGAATGTTCAACCACATAGCGGTAGTAATGCAAATTTAGCTGTATATATGACATTTCTTAAACCAGGCGATACCGTTATGGGATTAAGTTTAGCTCACGGCGGGCATCTTACACATGGCTCCCCCGTTAATTTTTCAGGTATGTTATTTAATTTTATCCCTTATACATTAAATCCCGAAACTGGTTATATTGATTATGATTTAGCTGCTGATTTAGCAAAAAAACATAAACCAAAAATGATTACAGTTGGTGCGTCCGCTTATCCAAGAGATATTGACTTCAAACGTTTCCGTGAAATTGCTGATAGTGTTGGAGCTTTTCTTTTTGCAGATATTGCCCATCCTGCGGGTCTCATTGCAAAAGGGAAACTAACTAATCCTCTTCCTTATTGTGATATTGTCGCTTCTACTACACATAAAACACTGCGTGGTCCTCGTGGTGGTATAATTATGATTGGTAAAGATAAAGAAAATCCTTTGGGTTACATTATGCAAAAAAGTGGACGTACAAAAATGATGAGCGAAGTGGTCGATTCAATAGTAATGCCCGGGGTTCAAGGAGGTCCGCTAATGCACGTTATTGCCGCTAAAGGCGTTGCTTTCGGTGAAGCTTTGACCGATGGCTTCGATAAATATATAACTCAGGTTATGAAAAATGCTAAAGCACTCGCTCAAGCTTTCAATGATAAAGATTATAACCTCGTTAGTGGTGGAACTGATAATCATTTAATGTTGATTGACTTACGTAATAAAGGTCTTTCGGGAAAAGATGCAGAAATCGCTCTCGATGAAGCAGGCATAACAGTAAATAAAAATGCGGTTCCTAATGATGATAAACCACCACTGGTAACTTCGGGAATACGTGTCGGTACTCCTGCTATGACTACTCGTGGACTCAAAGAAGATGATATGAAAACTATAGTTGATTTTATCGATAAAGTTATCACCAATTACCAAAATAAAGAAGTCTTAGCAAAGATTCGTAACGAAGTTAAAGAATTTACAAGCAAATTCCCATTATTTACTTGGTAATTTTATTTTCTATGGATTAACAATTGAATAAAAAACAAGATAAAAAAAAGTCCAAGATTTTTACCATTTTTAAGTGGATCATTCTTGGACTTTTCTTTTCTGTTTTTTTTGTTATAACAACTTTACTTTTAATCAATAATGTCAAATTTTTAAGGAAACCAACTTTAAATTTCATTGTTTCAATTGTTAATTCATCATTAACGGGAAAAATCGAAATTGGAGATTTGCATTTTCAGAGCTTGAATCACATCGAAATTAATGATTTTAAATTACTTGCAGCAAATGATACTTTAGCTCAATTTAAAAAATTAGATTTGAAATTTTTCCTTCTTGAATTATTAAATAATAATATTAAAATAAAGTATTTAAAATTATATAACACTCGAGTTAAACTTTTACGAAGCAAAACAGACTCTTTATGGAATTTTGATAAGATTGCACCGCCCAGCGAAAGCAATTCACCACCTGGCAAATCTCCACTTATATTTGTTCAAAAT
The DNA here is from genome assembly GCA_964500435.1 of uncultured Chloroherpeton sp. Lineage (GTDB taxonomy): Bacteria > Bacteroidota > Ignavibacteria > Kapaibacteriales > UBA2268 > GWF2-33-9. Next base: position 15,474 of record CAZCNL010000013.1, read on the forward strand.
TTGCAACTTTTCGATACATACATCGTTTTAAAAGATTCTACGTTTATTATCCCTGAGTTGCCTTTCAATCCTCTTGATTTAAAATTCAATAATTTGAATTTGGAAATTGCCGCTGAATTAGACTTTAATTCAAGCAAAATACATTCTATTATTAAAAATTTCAAATTTGATGAGGAAAACACTGGTTTCTCTGTAAAATCTTTGAATTTCGAAGCGACTCTCGACTCAACATTAATGAATGTTGATAAGATGACAATGGAACTCGAGAATTCTTCATTGAATTTAACCGCTCATTTTACGAAATACAGTCCTCTTTCATTGCAACAAAACAATGATATTTTAAAATCCAAAATCGATATTTCATTTGATGCCACTAATTTCAGCACAACAGAAATCAAAAGATTTGCGTTCGTTCCTTTAAATTCATCTCAAACTGCAAATATTAAATTCAGAGCAAAAGGCAGTTTCCAAGATTTGGATATTGATACAATGAATATTCAACTCGCTTCAAATGAAATTCAATCTTTTGGCAAGTTGCACGATATTGGCGGTAATAATTTCCAATATCTTATTAATATTTTTGACAGTAAAATAACTGACTCAGCCATTAAGGATTTGATTTCAATTGATTTAAGTGCCATACCTCAATTTCAGCAAGCAAATGTTAAAAATATACAAATTAATGGCAATCTGGAAAATGTCAATGTTGATTTCAATTTTTCGTCCAAAATTGGAAATGCAAAAGGAAAAGCTTTTTTGGACTTTGCAAAAGAATTAAAGTATGGAATAAATGCCGATTTTTCGAATATTAATCTCGAAGAAATTGCAAGGAATAAAACACTTGCTTCGAATTTAAATGGAAGAATTGATTATGAAGGTAGTGGCGATAAAATACAAAACCTGCAAGGGAAAGGACTTTTGCAACTGGATAGCTCATTGTTTAATAAAATCCAAATTAAAAAATCAATACTTGACCTAAATTTATCAAATTCAATAGTTAATATTAACAATTGCGAAATTCATTTTCCAAATAATAAAGATCAAATTTTAGGAACAACAACCGCATCGATTAATTTGACAGGACTATTGAATATGCAAGACATGAAAGTCCCAAAATATGATCTAAATATGAATATTCAAGATGTTAATTTCGCTAACATATTCAATAATGAAACTTTTCCTCAATTATTAAATTCACAAATTAATGTGAGTGGTGCGAGTTTCAACTTGGATTCAATGAATTTGAATGTCGAAGCGAACTTTAAAAGTATTGAATATCCGAATTTTGCCCTTCTGCCAATTATTTTCAATTTTAAAATGCAAAATAAAGATTCACTTCAAAAATCCATACAACTTACTTTTGGAACTGATACGATTGAAATCAATGGAAAATTAAATTTAAATGAACTCGCACAACAAAAGGCAAATGATTTAATAAATTATGCATCTCTTTTTATTGCAAATCGTTATGAACAATTGATTTTAAAGGAAAGTGATAGTACAAAAGAAAAAGAAATCTCATTACTTGCGAAAAATTTAAAATTCCCAAATTCTGATGCAGTAATTGAATTAAAAATAAATGACCTTGGCTTTTTGAATATTTTTACGAAAGATTTATTTCTTAGTACTTCAATCAATACAAAGATGAATTTTATTTCAACTGATACCACATTATTTCTCGATTTTACAAATTTGAAAATTGGTAATACAAATTTCCAAAATAAAGATGCCTCGCTTCAACTAACTCCGTTTTACTTGAGCGGTTTAGTAAACATTATAAAAGCTGATAGTACGATTAAATTAGATTACGCTACATTGACTATTGATGAACTTAAAAGCATAAATTTTAATCAGTTACAAATACAAAATCCGATTTTAGACCTTTTCCTCGCAGATAGTAATTTTGTTGTAGGTGTTTCACTGGAAAAAGATACAACATTCAAAAGTGCATTAGATTTGAAAGGACAAATTAAGCGGGATAACATTGAAATAAATTTCAATAATATTTCACTTTCATTATTTAATAATATAAAATTAAAAAATTCAACAACTGCATTTTTAAAATTAGATAATTCAAGCATTGTAATTAAAAATTTCAATCTCTTTGGTCTTAATAATGAAAAGATATCCATTTCCGGATATGGCGATACTGCAAGTTTCCAAGATTTTAAGTTAGAAGCAAGCAATTTCAAATTAAGTAATTATTCGAAATTGTTTCCACAAAATATACAAGACTATTTATTGAACTTCGATGTTCAATTAACAACAGCTGAGCTAACTGCAAACGGTCAATATAAATCTCCTTCTTATACTTTCACGACGCAAATTGATAGCATTTATTCATTTAAAAAGTATTCCGGCAAAGCAACTGCTCAGGTTGATTATTTTGATAAAAATATCATAGGACATATCAATTTATCGAATGATAAGCAAGATTTTAATACATTAGAAATTAATATTAAAAAAATTCCGATTGACCTTTCTTTGAGTGATAATTTGATGAAAATATACGATAAGTATGATATTGATGCGAAGCTTAATTCATTTAATTTGCAAACAATTGCCCCATTTATTCCCGTAGTCCATAAATTACGAGGCTATATAAATACTAAAATTAATATTAGTGGTACAAATTTTGAAGATTATTTGTTAAATGGCGAAATTGAAACAAAAGATGTTAGTTTCAACTTAGTTAATAACAATTTGGATTATTCTTTATTTAGTAAAATTAATATTTCACAAAATTCTATTAATATCAATAACTTAAAAATAAATAATTTTGGTACGAACTCTTACGCACAAGTTACTGGTTCAATTGATTTTAAAAGTAGCAATGTTGAAAATTTAAATTTAAATTTAATAGCAAAAGATTTTTTTGTTTTGGACGAAGCATCAAAAAAACCAAGTCCGATGTTTTTCGGGAAACTAAGTATATCAACAAAAAATGAAGGAGTAAATATTTCTGGTCCACTCGAAAAATTAAATATACTCGGAAATATTCAAATTAATCCTTCGAATTTAACTATAAAAAACGTGTTGGATGAACAAATTGTAACAAAAACAAATTTTGAATATGAAATTAAAAACAATACAAGAATAGCAAAAATTACGACAGTTATCGATTCATCTCAACAAAAACAAATTTCGAACTCAAAACCAAAAGTAACTTTGTCATATATTCCTGATGTTGACTTAAATATCTTTATTCCAAAAGATATAGGAGTAAAAATCGACTTAGGAGCAATTGGTGAAATCGTGGCTGTTTTAGGAGCAAGTGACCCGACTGTGCCTTTAAAGTATGTTATGAATGAGCAAAATATTTTAGGGCAATTATATGGTGAACTTCAAATCAAAGATGGTTCCACGTTAAATTCCTATCGTTCGATGAAAGCAAGCGGAACAATATCTTTCCAAACAGGAAAGATTGATAATCCCGCCATTAACATAACTGCCTTTTATAATGGTACAATTGGCGAAGCTCCTAATCAAATAAAATATGTTGTCAATGTTTATATAACTGGAACAGCACAAACACCTAAGGTTCGTTTTGATTATACTTTAAATGGCATTGCTCCACAAGCAGAACAAAAGAAAATTGAAGAAAATGCCTTATATTTGCTTCTTTTTGGTCAATTGCCCGGAAGTGAAGGAATTATAGACCCAAATGTGGTGAATAAATTAGGAAATTCCGGAATTTCGTCCCTTGCTTCAAGAACTTTTTCTGATTTACTTTTAAAAACAGGAGTGATTGAAAGTGCGGATGTTCAATTAAACACAGAAGATTACGAAAAAACAAAAATTCAATTAAAAGGAAAAATTTTTGGTTCGTTAAATTGGTCTTTTGGTGGAAGCGTAGCAGATTTGACAAGAAGCAATCAAATTGTCGTCGAAGTCCCACTTTCAATAGATTCTGAAACTTTCAACCAAATAGTTTGGATGATTGCTTATTCGACAAATGGAAACTCCTCTATTATTGACCCGGATGAAAAAATCTGGGAACTCAAATTAAAAATTGGTGGAAGTTGGTAATATTTTATTATAAACTGTCGATAAGTAATATTAAAAAGAAAATTAAAAATTATGTCCGAAGAAAATATACTTAATAATAAAGAGCCATCAAAATTCAATCGATTCTCAAAAAATCGCCTTCAGCCCCGAGGCTATTATGCAGAATTAGCTGAAATGGATGCTTTACTTGATTATGTTAATGAATATATGGGCGAGCGATTCAATAATGATGAGGACTTTAAAGACGAAATTTTTAAGATTATTTACGAAAACTCCAAGCATATCCAACCACAACTGGAAGTTTTTCTTTTAGAAAGATTGATTCATAGTTTAAGTTATTTTAATGAGATGATGAGCGAATGGATAAACCAGAATCAATAAGTTATGAAGTTTTTGAATTATATAAAAAGGTCATTGACCACGCAAATAAATATGATGCACTTTTCCGTGATATCGAACGTAAAACAAAAGCTTTCGATGATGTAATTTTTTCTTTCGAAACTTTTGCTCGCAGTGTTAAAGACCAACTTGCTGTTTTCATTGATAAAACTCGCTTCGAAATTGACAAATCTTTAGAAATTTACCAACTTGAACGAAGCAAAGTTGCAGATTTTTTAAATGAAGCCGAAAAAATACGAAAGTTACAAGCAGAAGCAGAAAATTTAGTTTCAACTCTCGAAATTCTCCGTGTCGATTACCAACACGTTTATAATCAAGCAAACGAAAGTTACCAAAAATTCCAAAATTTATTAAATTCTATTGAAACTCAATCTAATAAATATCTTAATCAAACTATTACAGAACTTTCTGACAAAATCGATAAAGAAATTAATTCCAAAGTTGCTCGAGATTTGAAAACTATTGAAACCCAAATCCTTTTAAGACATAAAATTCTTGAAGGACGTGTCGTTGAATTAAGTAATATGTTGAATTTGCTGTTTGCTTCTATTGAAGGAACCAACAAAAACAATGAAAGCGATAAAGTTAATTTTAGTGAATCATCTGACGTTGCTAATTCTTTTAAAACAATTGATAAGGTTACTCAAAAGCATTTAAATATCACAAGCGAAATGGAACTCAAATTAGATCAAATTACTGAATCAATGAAGGATTTCGAAGCAAAATTGAGCAAAGAAAAAAAAGAAATTTCCAAACTATACGAAGACCTTTTAGAAAAAGATAGCAACGATTTTAATAAATTAAAAGATAGAATTTATAATTTATCATTCGAAATTGAAAAAAATCAAAAAGAAGTAGAAAAAGCACAACGCAACTCTGTTATTTCGATTATTATTGCTTTTGTTGCTGTTTTAGTTTCTGTTTTAGTTAGTTTTTTATTTTAAAAATCTAAATTTTTTATATTTATTTTGAAAAATAATTTTAGAAATAAATTTCTATGAATTATTTATTTCTTTAAACAACTTTGCAATTTCATTTACAAAACTCTTCCAATTATATTGCAACTTAAATTTTTCAATGTTATTTGAGTAAAATTCAGATAAATTCGAATGGAAGAATTTTAAAATTCCCTCCTTAATCAAATTCACCTCAGCTTTTTCGATAATCATTCCTGTTTGGAAAGGGTCAATAACTTCTTTTAAACCACCTACATTTGTTGTAATAACTGGCAAATTAAAATGATATGCAACACCAATAACGCCGCTTTGTGTGGCGCTTCTATATGGTAAAACGCAGACATCAGCCGCTGAAAAATACGGTGAGACTTCATTATCGGGGACATATTTGTTAATTAATGTAACTTTTTGTTGTAAATTATATTTCTCGATTAATTCTATATATTCTTTTTCTTCTCCGTAAATTTCACCAACAATTAACAAATGATAATCATTTTGCAATTGAGAAAAAGCTTCAATTAAAATATCCAAACCTTTATAATGGCGAATTAAGCCAAAAAAAAGAACAATTTTTTTTTCATTTGATAGTTGCAATATTTTTCTTGCTTCGGATTTTTGTAGCTTCATTCCGAAATGCTCATAAACTGGATGAGGATGAATACGATATTTAGCATCATTTTTCAAACTGATTAAATCATTTTTTACAGATTCAGCTAAAACAATGAATGCATCATTATGCTTTAAAAAATACTTGGTTAAAATTTCATCACCAGGTTTATGTTCGTGTGGAATTACATTGCTCATAATACTAATTACTGTCACTTTATCCCTTTTAAGCAATTTTGCAACCATACCCAAACTCGGTGCAAAAAAAGGGTGCCAGTAATCCAAAAGCAACAAATCGGGCGAAAACGCCTTTATTGCTTTGGCTGTTTGGTAATAACTAAGCGGATTAATGCTATCCAAAATTCTTTCACTTGGGATTTTGTCGGCGGAATCATTTTCTTCGACAAATTGAGTTTTCCCGGGAAAAAAAAGTGAAGGATAAAGTCTTGTGAAATTAAATGCTTGAATTTTCTTTTCTTTGTTGAATTTTGACTTTAATATATCAAAATCATTTTCATTTTCTAAAGCACGGTAAACATTTGCGTTAAACTGAGCGATTCCCCCTCGAAATGGATAAAAAGTCGATAAAAAAGCAATTCTCATTTACTCTTCTTCCTTCAAATACTTCAATATTCTTTGTGCTTCCGAAGTCAAAGTGTCTTGGGACTTATGCATTGACAAAAAAGTTTCGAAATCTTTAATTGATAATTGTTTTTGCTTTTGATAATAATAAATCACCGCCCTTCCATAAAAAGCCAAATCATAATCGGGACGCAAATTCAAGCAAGTTGAATAGTCTTTGATTGCTAATTCATCTTTTTCTAAATGATAGTAAATATTGCCACGTTCGTAATAAGCTTCGTATGACGAGGAATCTAACCTCAATGCTTTGTTTAAATCACGTAAGGCTTCATTGTATTTTTCTAAATTTCTAAGCGCAATAGCACGACCAAGTAAAGATGGGAAATCATCCGAATTTTTTTCTAAAACTTTCGAATAATCATTCATCGCTTTTAAATACTCTTGACTTTTTAAAAACGAAGAAGCTCGGGCATAATATGCAGGTAAATAATTTGGATTTAAAGATAGTACTTTCGTATATAAATCGATTGCTCGACTATAATAACCATCCTTATATGCTTTATTTGCTTCTTCAATATCACTTTTATCTGCTATTAAATTTTTAGTAAATCCAAGCAATATTAATAACAAACTTGAAATTAAAATTATCTTTTTCATTATTTTATTTTTAATTTTTTTAGTTATAAATTACAAAATTAATATCATTTTCGTTTAATCTTTCAAAATTTGAAAATTTTTCAGAAAATTAGTTTAATTTTGTATTTAATATCAAATAAAAGCAAATTATGGCAGAACAAATAAAACAAGAAGAAATCGTATTAAAAATTGAAAAGATTCTCCCAAAAACAAAAGGGCGCTTTGCTCCCGAAGATTTAGCCGCAGAAACAGGCTTTTCTTTGAATGATATCAATGATGCTGTCAAACGATTGCTCGAAATTTACAGAGCAAAAGTCGTAATGAATCCAGAAAATGGTAAATTAATGTTCCAATTCAATTATCCACTTGATAAAATTGGAGAAAAAAGCTTAAAAGAAAAATTGACAGCTGTAATGCAATGGCTCTGGCGTGCTTTTCAAATGTTTTATAAAGCTTTAACGGGAATAATTTTAATAGTTTACACTGTAATTTTTGTGCTTATAATTTTATTTTTAATTTTCGCTTCTTCCAGCAGTAAAGACAATAGAAGGGGCGGAGGTTTAAATTTAAATATTTTCGGGGGAATTTTCCGTGCAATTTTTGAAGCACTGTATTGGGTATCTTTTTCCAATAGAGTAGTGGAAAGAACTGATAATAGTGGTTTACTCTATAAAACATACGAAAAACCAGATAATAAAGGAAAAGGCTTTGTCCAATCTGTTTTTCAATTTGTTTTTGGACCAGAAAATCCACCTGTTCCAGAAAATGCTGACGAAAAAGAAGCCATTGCTTTTATCCGAAAAGTATCGAATGGAAAGTTAACCGCATCCGATATTGTTCTTTTAACAGGTATTACTTATAGTCAAGCAGAAGAAAGGCTCGCTGAGTACGCCGCAAAATTTGGTGGCGAATTAGAAATTACTGAGGAAGGCAAAGTTGTAGCTAATTTCGAAAATTTACTTCATACCAAAACTTCGAACCTCGAAGGAGGAAAAATAATCTATTATTATGATGAAATTGAACCACCACAAGAATTAACCGGTAACACTTCTGGTAAAAATTTTGCTATCATTTTGATGAATATTTTTAACTTAATTATGTCTTATATAGTAATTGTGGGAACTCGTGAGCCAATTTTATATAAGGAACAGTATGTCGATGTGCCCAGTATTGTTACATATGGTCTCGGTTGGTTTCCTTTTCTCTTTTCCATTTCATTTTTTATTTTGCCATTACTTCGTATTCCATTTGTTTTAGCAGCCAAAAAGAAAAGGAATTATGCAATTATGCGAAAAAAATTGTTTTATGGTTTAATTAAATTAAAACGCAATATTACTTTCGAAAACCTGGCACAATTAATTAATTTACCCCCTGATTTGTTTGACGATGCAAAGAAAGTTTTAAACAAACTGGTTATTGATTTAAGGGGTGAAATTAATACAAACGATAAAGGTCAAATAATAATAAATATTGATAAATTTATTGATGAATTAAGTTATAATTAAAATATATTTTAAAATTTAATCTTTTTCTTGAATTATATATAATTAATTTTTAATATTTACCTATTAATATTTACCTAATGCAGTTTTAACTCTTATTGCTGTTGGGTTTTTAGGGTCGAAAAACAATGCTTCATCAGCCGCTTGCAAAGCTGTTTCAATTTGATTATTTTGCGATGTGTAAATTGCAATAGTTGCTAAATTTTCTGCTATTAAATTTAACATTCCTTCGGGCAAAAGTCCTTTGAATTTGCCTTTTGTTGCTTTGAAATAACGCAAATCTAATTTTGATAAATCAGTTTTTACAACTGTATCTTTTGTAAATAATTGTAAAGCAAAACCTTTCGGTACGACGTTATAATTTTTAAAGTAATCTATTTCCGTTGTATAAGCATCCAAAGTAACATATATTGGTCTTTCAGTAATGTTTGTGCGAATTACAGCATCAATTGCACCATAATATTTTGCTTGTATTTCATTGGGATTATATGGTAAGCCACTTTCAAAATTTTCTAAAATTTCTTCAAATTCTTGAAATTCTTTTTTTGCTTTCCCATAAATTTCCGGGTACATTCTGTTAAATTGTAAAGGATACCAGGTTCGTCGCATCAACTCTTTTTCAAGCAAAATTATATCTTTCCGAGTTCCTTCGACAATTTGCTCGTACATAAATGGACCAACAAAGTAATCCCATTGCGAAGAAATTACTATAGCATTTGAATCTACATTATTCAACAAATTACGTGTATATTCTTTAACGTAAAAGTCTTCGGCATGGTCATTTTCACTAAAATTAATAACTAAATTTAATATAAACAAAATACCGATAAAGTGAATTGCAAAAGGTTTATATTCGATTAATTTTGCTAACCCAATCGATAAAATAATAAACAGAACAATAAAAGATAAAATAAAATAGGAATCAATATCAAAAATTTGGTAATTAACTGAATAAATTATATTGCCTATTATTAAAAGCACAAAAAACCATAGCAATGATTTTTTGCGTAAAAGAGCAAGAAAGCCCCATAAAATCAAAACAATGCCAACAAAAGCAAATTCATACGGTAAAAGTGAAAAATATATTTTCAAATTTTTAATGATAGTTTCCGAACCAGAAAACATCCATACTTGGTATTGTTTTCCGCTTAAATGATATAAAAATTTACCGAAACTCCGGTGCACCCAACCCCAGTTAACAACTGGTTCCATTGATGAGCGAATCGGCAAATATAAATACAAAGTTAAGGCAAGTAAAATTGGAATAAATAATATCAATAAATCTTTGAATTTCTCTGATGTGAATTGTAATTGTTTGTTTTCATTTAAAAAATATAAAAAGAGCAACCCAGGAACAAGTAAAATAGACGACATATGATTAGTCATCGCCAACCCGAAAGCGAGCGCCAAAAGTATTTGTAATTTCTTGTTATTTTGAGAAAAATACACTCGTATTGAAAAATATAGAACTATGTTAAGCAGTAATAATTCCAGAGCATATACTTCTAATGAATTAGCTTGTTGCCATATTGTTGTCGCAAAACTATAAGACAATGCAGTAACAATTGCAACAGCATTGATTTGTGGTTTCGAAATAATAATTTTACGTTCTATTGAAGATGCTTTGTCACTTTTTTTGTCTTTGCTTTTTAAATTTTTTGTGATATAAGTAAAAGTTAAATTGCTCAATAAATATTGAATTGATAAAAATAAAACAGCAGCTGATAACGAAGTGACAAGAGCAGAAAATATGTTCAACTGCATAATTTCCGACATTGGTAAAGGCAATAAGCTCCATAAATGCGCTAAAATCGTAAATAATGGGTAACCAGTAGGATGAGCTATACCAAGAACTACGCAGGCAGAGGCAAGTTCTCCGTTATCAGTATAGGATACAAATTGATTCATCGTAAAAACATAAACGAGTAGAGTAAAAACTATGATGATTATTAATAATGCTTTTGTGTTGCCAAATATTTTTTCTATCATTTTCCCATTTTTATTATTTTAATTCAATTTATAATAAAATTTACATTTATTCTTTCATTTACAAAATTAATAAAGTCAAATCATAATTAAAGGTAAAAAATGAAAAAATCATATTTATTCAGTATTTTTATTTTGATGTTCGTAAGCTTGAACCTTTTCAGTCAAACCGATAAAAACAGCACAAGCATAACGATTTATAATTCTGGAATAGGCGTTGTCAACGAAGAAAGAACAGCAGAATTGCCCAAAGGGATTTCAAAGCTGGAAATAACTGATGTACCTAAATCAATAGAACCGACCTCAGTTCATATAAAATTAAATGGTGTGGTCTTCGAACAAAACTTTCAATATGATTTAGTTTCAATGTCGAAACTTTTAGAAAAATATATCGATAAAAATATCACTGTTTCAAATAAAGAACAAAATTTTTCAGGGAAATTACTTTCAATTTCCGATAATCAAATAGTTATTTCGAGTCAGGACGGTTTAAAAGTATTTCCAAACATTGAAAATTATCAAATAAGTGTTCCAAACTTGCCAGCTGGGTTGCTAACAAAACCTACTCTTGTTTGGAAAATCCAATCAAGCGAAAGTGGCAAACAAAATATTAACTTATCATATACAACTTCGGGAATTAGTTGGGACGCCCAATACGTTGCAGTGTTGAACGAAAAAGATGATGCTATGAGCTTTAATTCTTGGGTTTCAATCAATAATCAAAGCGGAGGAACTTTCGAAAACGCTCAGTTGAAAGTTATTGCCGGTGAGCCCAATCTTATCCCTAAACTTTATACAAATTATGAAGATATTCAAAGAGCAACTGTATCAGATGAATCTATAAAGTATGCTCCTAAATTCGAAGAACAATCTTTTTTTGATTATCATATTTACGAATTAAATACAAGAACAACAATTGCTAATAATGAAACCAAACAACTTTCTCTTTTCAATGTTGATAAAATTAATGTACAGAAAAAATACCTTTATTCAAATGATTATAAACTTTCAACAGGTGGAAAAGTATCTTCTGTAATTGAATTCTCAAATAAAAAGGAAAACAACTTGGGTATTCCGTTACCAAAAGGTGTGGTACGAATATTTAAAGTTCGTAATAATTCAGCTGAATTTATTGGTGAAGATTTAATTAATCATACTCCAAAAGATGAAAACATCAAACTTAAAGTTGGCAATGCATTTGATATTATTGCCGAAGAAAAAGTAACTTCTGAGAAAAAAATTGCCGACAACGTTTACGAACGTGATTATTATATCAATTTTAAAAACCACAAAGATGAAGATGTTGAAATTGAAGTTAACAGGGTGTTATATAATAACAATTGGGAAATTATTTCATCAAATCAAAAATATGATAAAATTGATGCTTATACTATAAAATTTATTATTCCTGTTAAAAAAAATAAAGAAGCAACTATTCTATATAAAGTTAGATTTTCGAACTAATTTATTCAATCTTAGCATTGATTGGACCACGTGTGCCTTTATAACTTGTCAATGTTGCTTCAACAAAACCAATTGGGATGCGAGTAGCAACTTTCACAGGTATTTTTCGTTCGTCATTAGTGAGCCAAATATAAATTGAACCTTCGCTTTTAAATAATCCACCTTCGACAACAAGTGGTTCGACAACAACGCAATCAAATTTTCCTGCATCAACTTCTGCAATGCTTTTTCCGTGTATTTTCACTCCTAATTTATAGGATTTATTGTCGAAGAAATTTTCGAGGTAAACAACGTTGCCTTTCTTCATTTGTGATAAATTCATAGTACGGACATAGTAAAATGCAGATACAATATCGTGGATATATTCTGATACATCAAAACTCTTATCATCAACAAAAGCTTTATGATTAAATTGGTCAAAATATGCTTTTGAATCTCTTTTGTAATTACCTTCTCGAATGCGTTGAGTAAATTCCCAGGGGAAAATACCCGCAACATCTAAAACTGTTGAATATGCATCACGAACACGATAAAGGAAATCTAAACTTTCAAGTGATTTCACTTCGAATTGGATTAAATAGCAAGGGCGTCCATATCGATAAACTGGATCTTTTGCAATTTGCAAATAACCAGTTCCGGCAGTAATAAATTTATAACCGACTTTGTAATCTAATCGCTCACCAAAACCGAAAGATTCATTTTTGACATATCGGAATTTATAATTTGCTGTCTGTGTTGAATCTTTAATGTTTATATATGGTTTTTGAGATGGCGAAGAATATAAAAAAAATACTAATCCAACTAATACCAATGAAATAATTAAGCTAATAACTTTGAATTTTAATTTCATATTTGTTTTTTATTTGTTTAAACGATATTAACTTAATTTCATTGATATTAATTGACAATAAGATATTTTTATTATTCAAATTCTATTTACAAAATAAAATCTTCGTTAATTATCAGACCCAATATCACGCATTCGATAACCTACACCACGAATGCTTTGAATAAGTTGTTTATTTTTCTTATAATCGATTTTTAATCTCAATCTTTTAACATAAACATCAATAATATTTGAATCCGGGTCGAAATTATGTTTCCAAACATGTTGAGTAATGGTGCTACGGCTCAAAATACGATTTTTGTTTCGCAAGAAATATTCAAGCAGAGTGTATTCTTTCGTTGTTAATTCAATTTCTTTACCATCACGAATGGCAATATGTGAAACAGTGTCGAGAAGTAAATCGCCACATTTGAGTTTTGTTGTTTTATCAGGTAATGTTCTTCTCAAAATTGAACGCAAACGAGCGGCAAGTTCTTCGATTGCAAAAGGTTTGCCGAGAAAATCATCAGCACCCATATCAAGTCCTCTGACTCTGTCTGAGATATCATCTCGACCACTCAATAATATTATCGGTGTTGTAACACCGGATTCACGTAATTCTCGCAAAACAGAAAATCCATCACGACCAGGCAATATAACATCTAAAACAACTCCATCAAATAAGTTATTCAAGATAGTTTCGATTGCCTCTGTGCCATTGTCGATTAATTCAACAATAAATTTTTCTTGCTCTAATCCGTGTCGGATAAAATTCCCAATTTTTGGGTCATCTTCAACAACTAATATTCTCATATTATTACTTTTTTATTTTTATAATTTTATTTTCTTACAAAAACAGGATAAATATCTTTTGTCCCGTCGGACAATTCCAGTAAAATATAGTATAATCCATTTGCAACTAATTCGCCATTGGTATTGAACCCATCCCAAGTTTCGCAATAAATTATATCTTCTAAATTCGGTTTGTTATTGATTATTTCCTTAACTACTCTATTTCCTTGGTCAATTATTTTAATACTTACATTCGACGCTTTTGGAATTTTATAGACAATATCCAATACTTCTTTATACGGTTGGAATGGATTTGGTGAAACAATGTTTATATATTTAGGCATCACATTAACCAATATTGTATCAAACATTGTACAACCACTTTCGCAACTCGCACGTAATCTAATATTGTTTGCTAAATTTACAGGTAAATTCCAACTAAATGCTCCATCTTTAAATGATGTCGCACCAATTGGTTTCAAGCTATCTGTTAGTGTTTCAGCAATTAAAAAATATATAGAATCGCATTGGTTTTCGCTCCTTAATGTGTCCCAATTTACTTTTAAAGTTGGGCAATTTGTGGGACAAGGTTCGACATTTACAGCCAAATACTTTGGTTGAATCTTAATTGTATAAACACTGGAAGAGTCCAAATAATTTTGTCGATTATATATAATTCTTGTGTGTATATTTGCCGTTGAATCAGGTGATTTGGGATTAAAAATCGGCAAACACGGAATAGAAATACTAAATTCAAAATCAGAACCACTGGATAGACTTATGCTCTGCATATTCGTCCAATTCATTGTATCAGTACTAATTTCCAAAGAAACAGAATCAACACATTTCGAACTGCCTTGAATTTTTAAACTATCATCGACTTTGTATATATTTTGGGTAAATTTATCATCAATTATTAATCTTGGAATTTCAAATGAAAATGTAGCCGTCGTGTCAACAATGAATTGTGGATTTTTAAAACCTGAAATTACGAAAAATCCTTCTTTTCCCGAAAGTCTATCGTCAATTACTAATTTATAAGTAACCGTATCGAAGTTATTTAGTACATTATTATCGATTACTTCCAATGTATCCCATGTTGGAATACTATTAACCGTGCGCTGGAATCGAATTCGCACATTTTGCTCCGATAAAGTATAATTAATCCATTTTAGTTGCAAAGTATCACCATAACATAAAGTCTCGGGTGGTGTTTGTTGAATAGTTCTATCTGGATATATTATTTTTAGAGAATTCGGAATAATCGAACCAAAAACATAAGTGCTATCATTTGTTGTTACTATTATATCATTTCGTCCATCACCTTCCAAATCTGCTATTTCAACTGAAAATATAGTCTGATTTTCGAATGTTTTAGTATATAAAGTATCGAATGGGCGACCCTCTTGAAATTCGGGATTATTGTAATCACGCATTTTTAGTATTCGTAATGTTCCTCCATCAACAAGGAAAATTTCATCTTTGCCGTCGGGATTGTTGTCTATGTCATTTACTGCGGCAACCCAGCCATTAATTCGTGAAGTGCAAATTGTATCAAAATCTCGTAAATACATACCTACTGGGTGTGGTTTTTCCAAATTTGTATTTTCTTGATATTTTAGTATCATTAATTTATTCGAAGGAAAAGCAAAATCACGTGTTGATTGTGATACCACAATTTCATTTCCAGGATTATTCGGATAAAATGCATTATCATTCCAAAAGTTACCATCAATATTTCCCGTTGCAATTGACCAATAATGATTCATTTCACCTGCAAAAGGCGGTAAAGTAGTATTTGGGATTGTTATTATATCGCCATCAATTGTATATAAAAATAATTGGGATTGACCTTTCGAGCTATCTAATCCGCTATATTCTTCACCAACTAACACAAATGGCTTTTCTGTACCTGTTTTTTTGTCTGTTAAATTTACAATATAAGGGCGAATTAAAGGACGATTTCCATTTTGATATTGAGTAAAATTGCGTGGTGCAATCTTTTCTTTTACCGTTCTATCTGTAATATCAAAACCCAACAAATAAGGTTTATTCATTATCGTCGGTAAAGTTATATTGTTAGCTACTGTAAGGGTATCATTAATACTGGGTAAAGTTGGTAATACAACAAAAGTATTATTATTCGCATCTGTTCCAATTGATGGATTGAACCTATTAACTTCGGGTCCTAATGGAATTCGATAATCCACATCATCGCCAATATCAGGCATTGGATAAGTAGAAATTAATGAATTAATATTAAATTTGACTAACCCTCGAAGAAATGGAATATAGGCTGGTGTCGGATATGGAATTTTGGGTGTGTGAGTATTAACTGTAGCGTAAAGTAACACTTCATTTCCAACATTTTTACCAGCAAACGGCTTAATTGAGGCGTAAATATTTGGTTTGTATGGTCTCATATCGACAGTTAGTCGTCGGTTAATTAAAATTGTATCAGCGTCAGTGTTATAAGTAAAAATATAACTACTTGCTAATGTATCTGAGCTTGTTTCCATACTTTCAGTTACTAAAACACAGGGATTACCACTTCCGTTAATATTAGTTGATAATGTATCCAAAAGTAAAGATAAGCCTTTAACTCCGACTACTTGTTGGGGAATATTATAAATTTTTGCTAACTTCCCAGTGCCATTGATTATTACAATCCTTTCGCCCATAACTGCGGCAATTTCATTTGGTGCATATATAAAATTATCGGAAATTTTTGGATTATTAATTATGTTTCCAATAAGTGGCTGTACTTGACCAGTAATTAATGGTGTTGACCACTTTAAGACAATTGAATCTAAATATTGTACTTCCGATTTATGAATATTTTGCTTTGTGGATGCAACATTACCCTCTAAAAAAAGCCAATTCGATGGATTTGCCCTATAAATTTGAGCAATTCCTGTAAATTGTGTATTTACAATTATGAATAAAATGAGTAATATTGTTTTCATTGCATTTTTCATAAAATTCAAACCAATTCTTGATAAATTAAAATTGATTTGCATTTTTTTCTGATTACAAATTAATAAATATTTCATAATCATTTAATCTTTTTTTTAATTTTTATTAAAATTTCATTAATTGTTTATTAAAATTATGAACAATTAATGAAAATTACATAGAAAAAATTATACCATATTAATTTCATTTTATTTCTCAATAAATTTATTTATGAGATTATTACAATAGTCGTGTTTTATTTCTTAATTTTAATAAATAGTGAGTTATTATGAATAAATTGAAAATATATGTACAAAAATTTTTATAATTTTTAAAAAATTCTTCTTAATTTTACTATTTACAAAAAAACAATTTTAGAGGGAAAAAATGAAATTCTTAAATTTAATCATTTTTTTAAGTATAATGTTATTTTTCAAAGCTAATGCACAGATAGTTTATATTAACGAAACAGGTAATAGTATTCAAGCTTGGCAAGACCATTACGACCAAGCCCCAAATGTTCAAACATGCAGCGAAGGTGTGCTCAAAGACTCTGAAAAACAAGCAGTATTGAACTACATTAATCTTATACGAAGTATTCATAACTTAATACCGGTAGAATATGACTACACTGGCGATATTTACGCACAAAAATCTGCCTTAATCCAAGTCGCTAATTCATTTTTAAGTCATACTCCACCAACAAGTGCTTCATGTTATTCCCAAGCTGGTTATGATGGTTCTGTTAATTCTAACTTATTTCTATACCAAATGTCTGGAAGCGGTTCCGATATAGATTCTCGTGATGCAGTAACAGGATGGATGCAAGACAATCAATCAGCAAATGCAGTCGATAGATGCGGTCATAGACGTGCAATTATCAACCCTTTTGTTACAAGAATATCATTTGGGCGAGTAGATGGTCAATCAAATGTCAGCTCTAATTGGGGAATTAGTATGGCATTGAAATATATGGATAATGTCGATGGCGATATTTCTACACGTCCAATTGAATTTGTCGCTTATCCTTACCAAGCATATCCACCAGCACTTGTCGATAAATCATTTTACCTTTCATTTTCTCCTTTTTATGATATGACTGCTTGGTATAAAAATACAAATATTGATTATACGAATGCTCAAATCACCGTAAAGACCGAAGATGGCACACCTTTGAATGTCAATTCTATTATTTGGGATTTTGAAGGTTGGGGCGCCGTTCATAATAATTTAAGATGGAAAGTTGATGGTTTACAAAATGAAGTAAAATATATTGTTGATATTAAAAACATCCTTGTCAACGGACAATCAAAAGATTATAATTATTGGTTTAAATTGACAAACAATATTTTCAACCAAAAACCTGGTGTTCCAGTATTATCGTATCCTGCTGACAATGCTCAAAATATGTCCTTAAATTTAAGCTTTTCTTGGTCAGTTGTTGAATATGCTTATAAATATCGTTTTCAGATTGCAAAAGACTTTAATTTTCAAAATTTAGTAAAAGATATAGAAGTTACTTCAAATGGTTACGTTATGCAAGGACTTGAGCCGACCACAACTTATTACTGGCGTGTAAAAGCTATCAATGATATCGGTGAAAGCGAATGGGCACAAACTCGTACTTTTACAACTTCCGCTCCAAAACCAGACAAACCTACTCTTGTTTATCCTGAAAATAATGCAACCGGTATTTCCACTTTTACGCAGTTTAAATGGAATAATATTCCAGGAGCAGAAAAATACCAAATTCAAGTTTCTTATAAATCAGATTTCAGCGGGTTATCAGTTATTATTGACAAAAATGATATTACTGACACTGTTTATACTGCGCCAGATGGCAAATTGCAACCAGGTACTACTTATTATTGGCGTGTTGCAAGCATTGCAGGAACCCAAAAAAGCTCATACTCAACTTCTTGGTCTTTCAAAACGAAAGATAAAGACCCAATCCCAGCCGTTGCTACTTTACTTTCTCCCGGTAATGACGCAACAGATGTTGGTTTAACTCCTTTGCTCGATTGGGACGATATTCCTTATGCATTGAAATATAAAGTTCAAATTTCAACGAATTTTAATTTTGCACAAGATAATACTTTAGTAAATGAAACTGTAAATGCAAGTAATTATCAAGTAAAAGCTGGAGTTCTTCAAGCAAATACTAAATATTTTTGGAGAGTGCAATCAATCGGAGAAAGTGGCGCAAGTGATTGGTCATTAATTTGGATATTTAACACTGGAAATGGTGCTTCTGTCGATGAAAAAATTATAAATAATGGCTTAGTCGAAATTTTACCTAATCCTGCTTCTAATTTTGTAAACATTAAAGTTAATAAAGAATTATCAGAAAAATCAATTATTGAAATTTATGATCTACTCGGTAATGTCGTACTTAAATCTAATATTAATTCTGTTACAAATAGCGAATTTTTAGTTAATATGACTACTTTACAATGTGGTTTGTATTATTTTGTAATCAAGTCTGATGGCAGATTTTACACGGGAAAAATAGAAAAAATATAAAAATAAAAATCCCTCAGAAACAAAAAAGGCTGCTCTATGGGCAGCCTTTTTTATGCAAAATAATTTATTATTTGCTAAACTTGTATTATGCAATCAACAGGACATACGGAAACGCATTGTGGTTCATCGTAATGACCTTTGCAATCTACGCATACTGATTCATCAATAACATAAATGTCTTCGCCTTCACTGATTGCGGATACTGGACATTCTGGTAAGCATGCGCCACAATTGATACAATCTTCATTAATTCTGTGTGCCATTTTTTTTCTCCATTAAGTAAAATGAACAAAAGCAAAATTAATACTTTTTATTAAATCATCAAAATTTTGAGTGTTATTTTTTTTTAGCCTTTTAAATATAATGATTTAGTGAAGCCTAATAGTAAAATTTATTATGGTAATTTTTTTATTCTATTAACGAATAGTTGCACGCTTAATAAATGCTTAATAGCAATCATTAATTTATGGATATTCGAAACTTTAATTTTTTTATGGAAAACTTTATATTCTTTTAGTTCAATTTTTTCGAGCAATCTGTAATATATTTCGTCCATAATTCCTGCCGCAATCATATTTTTCCGTTCTTCTGTTTTCAAATAACTCCTTGCTTTGAAATAATATTCTTTTGCACGTTGAGCTTCGAAATTCATTAGTTCTATAAAATTATCATTATAAACTTCATTTTGCAAATCTTCGATGGAATAATCAAAGCGAGATAAATCTTCTAATGGTAAATATATATATCCTCTATCTTTGTCAAATTTTACATCTCGCAAAATATTTGTCAATTGCAATGCATATCCTAAATTAATTGCGTAAGATTTTGTTGTTTCGTACTTATATCCGAATATTTCAATTACTATAAGCCCAACTACACTTGCTACATCAAAGCAATAATTTTTAAGTTCTTCGAATGTTTCGTAAGTATTTTGTGTTAAATCTCGTTTAAATCCATTTAACAATGTTTGGAAGTATTGCATTGGAATATTAAATCGCTTAATTACAAAACGCAATGGCGATAAATAATCCGATATACTTTTGTTATCATCGTATATATTGATTAATGTTTCTTCCCAACGATGAATTCGTTCGAGCTTTTTTGCCACAAAATCAGCTTTTGGAACATTACTTTTGGGTGAAAAAACTGATTTCGAATCAACAATATTATCTAAATAACTTAGGAAATTATATATCGTATATATGGCATTACGTTTTTCTTTGGACAACATATTAAATGCCCAATTGAAATTCGATGTTTCGGTTTTTGTTAACGGTTCTTGTTCGAATGCCGCTAAACTTGATTGCTTTAAAACTTCCATAAAATACTTTTCAATAATATTCCTAAGTAATCTAATTTTGTTAATTTTGGTCTAATATTTATTAATTCTTTACCTAATTTATATTCTTTTTTCAAAATTGCAAAACCACCGTTAATTATTAGTTTTAATTCATACTTTAATCTTAAATCTTTAATAAAATCAGGTAAATCTTTTCCAAAATTAAGTAATTTTTCAGAATAAATTAATAAAATTTGTATAGTTTTATCAATTCTATTTTCATTTTTTAAATTATACTCTTCAATTATATTTTTTGGAATATATATTCTTCCGCTTGGGATATCTCTACTTAAATCCTGCCAAAAATTAAGCAATTGCAAAGCTGAAGTTATTGCGTCGGACCTTTTGGCTGTTTCTTCGTTAAAATTATCATAAAGTCTCAAAATTAATTCCCCGATTGGATTCGCTGAATATTGGCAATAAGTTATCAAATCATCGAGCGTTTCTGCTTGAACGAAGTCAATATCCATTTTGAAAGCTTTAATTAGTTTTTGAAATGGCTCTATTGGTAATTTTTTTGCTTCAATTGTCTGGCTCAATGCTAATAAAATGGGATTATTGCTTTTCTCTTTTTTTTCTATCACTCTGAGTAAATTATTCTCGAACAAGTCTAAAAAATTTATTCTTTCATCTTTAGACATTTCATAATTTTCGTCTGCGATATCATCAGCAATTCTGGAAAAGGCATAAATAGAATAAAAATGTTTGCGGAGCTGTTTTTGTATAAAAATTGAACCAACTGGAAAATTCTCATAATGACTTAAAGCTAATTTTTCACAAAAAGCAAATGCGTCATCGCTATTTTTAACAAAAAGAACTTGTGGATTCAATTTCACAAGTTCTGTAATTTCGTTTAATCCGAATTTGCCACTTTTATTCATTTGTTAATTTTCATTTCGGAGGTGTATGACTTGTTTCGGATATGGTATTTCAATTCCATTTTTATCGAAAGCAGTCTTAATTTTTTCTAAAAAAGAAAATTTTACATCTAATAAATCTGTTGTTGCAGTCCAAGCACGAACGAGTATAAGGATAGATGAGCTTGCAAGTTCGCTAACTGCAACCAATGGTGGTTCTGGATCATTTAATATTCGATTATCTTCTTGCAGAACTTGATGTATTAATTCTTTTGCACGTAAAATATCGCTTTCGTATGATATTCCAATTTGCAAATCTAATTTACGAATGTTTTCGGCTGTATAATTTTCAAATGCATTATTAACAATATCATTATTTGGGATTATGATTTGTCTATTGTCAATAGTATTTATTATGGTATAAAATAAACGTATTTGTTTAACGGTGCCAGTATTTTGTCCAATTTTTACGAAATCACCAACTTTTAATTGCTTCAAGATTAGTAGTTCAATTGCTGCGGCAACATTAGAAATATGGCTTTGCATTGCTAAACCTAATGCTATACCAATGGAACCAAGTATAGCAATAAAAGAAGTCATTGGTATCCCAAGCGATGCCGCAATCGTTATAAATAATATTATATATAAAGTAATTTTTAAAGCTGTTATGCTAAAATATCCTACGGCGGGGTCTAAAGTTTTGAATTTTTGTGATTTTTTTATCCTTTTGGAAAAAAATCGAATTAACCAAATTCCAATTATTAATAAAATTAAACTTGCAAGAATATTTGGGAACCATTCGACAAATTTATCCCAAAACTTGATGATTAAATTCGAAATATTTTTTTCCATCTTTTTTATTTAATATTTATATAAAAACTTCTTATTTATAAATTTTAATTTCTAATTCATTTTTCATTGCCAAATATGCACTTTCTGCTAATGCTTTCATTTCATCTTCACCAGGATAAACATAAATTGGACCGATAAAACTAACACGGGAACTGATTAATTCAATCAATCGTTTTGAATAAGCAATTCCACCGGTAATTAAAATACCATCGACTTTGCCCATCAAAACAGCAGAATAAGCTCCTATTTCTTTGGCAATTTGGTATGCCATTGCTTCGAAAACAGAACGTGCTTTTTCATTTCCTTGCTCATACGCCATTTCTTCGACTAATCTGGCGTCGTTTGTTCCGAGATAAGAAACGATTCCTCCATTTCCTGTAATCATTTTTCTAATTTCGGGTAACGAATATTTTCCCGAAAAGCAAAGGCGGGCAAAAGAGCCAATTGGAACAGTCCCAGCTCTTTCAGGTGAAAAAGGTCCTTCTCCATCAAGTCCATTATTAACATCAATTACTTTACCGTAATGGTGAGCACCAACTGTTATTCCACCGCCTAAATGTGCTACAATTAAGTTTAATTCTTCATATTTTTTACCTTGTTCTTTGGCGAATCTACGAGCTACTGCTTTTTGATTCAAAGCATGGAAAATGCTTATTCTTGGTAATTCTGGACGACCTGAATAACGTGCAATTTCAATTAGCTCATCAACAACAACAGGGTCAACTATGAAAGCAGGAATTTTTCGTTTCGTTTGTAATGATATTTCCCGGGCTAAAATACCACCTAAATTAGAAGCATGTTCACCTTGAATTCCTATTTTTAAATCCTCAATCATTGTATCATTTACTTCGTAAACACCGCCGGGAATTGGCTTGAGTAACCCACCACGACCAATTACAACATCCAAATCGTCGATACACATATTATTTTTCTTGATTGTATCGATTATAAAATGTTTACGAAATTCGTATTGTTCAGAAATAGAATTAAATTTAGATAATTCTTCAACATCGTGTCTGATTGTTTCAATTAATATAGCATTTTCATCTTCGAAAATACCAATTTTTGTTGATGTCGAACCAGGATTGATTGCTAATATTTTCATAAATTCACCTGTTAATAACAAGCCGCAAGTGCTATTGATGCAAGCTTACTTCTATCGGAATCTGACCGAGAAGTTAATACAATAGGAACTGCCGCTCCTAAAACTATAGCTGCAACGGTACCACGAGCAAATAATGTAAAACTTTTATAAAGACAATTGCCTGCTTCAATATCGGGAGTAACAATTAAATCAACATCGCCCGCAACTTCGCTTTTTATCCCTTTGTGTTCGGCTGCTTCTTTCGAAACAGCATTATCAAATGCAAGTGGTCCATCGATTGTGCATCCTTTTATTTGACCACGTTTATTCATCATTGTTATTGCAGCAGCATCAACGGTTACTTGCATCTTCGGATTTACTCCTTCAACAGCTGCTAAAATGGCAACCTTTGGGTTGTTTTCACCTAAATGGTGAAACATATCAACTGCATTTTTTACAATTGCAATTTTTTCATTTAAATCTGGAGCAATATTTTGTGCGGCATCTGTTAATGCTATGATTTTATGATAAGCAGGTATTTCAAAAAAACCAATATGACTTAGTAAATCGCTTTTCCTTAGTCCAAATTCTTTATTTAAAATTGCTCTTAAAAAATCGGCAGTTTGAACATAACCTTTCATTAAGATTTCCGCACCATTTTCATTTATGATTTTTACTGCTATTGCTGCTGATTTTGCCGGGTTCGTTTCATCTATTAATTGAAATTTTGAAATATCAAAATTAATTTCATCTGCTATTTCTTTTATTTTTTGCTCGTTCCCAACAAAAATTGGTTCAATGATATTATTTTCTACTGCATCTTTGACTGATAAAAGGACATTATCATCTTCAGCAGCGGCTATTATTAATCTTCTTTTTTGTTTGGATTTTGCTAACTCAAAAAATGAATCGAATGATTTCATTAATTCTCCATTTTTATTTATTTATTATTCCAAAGGACCAATTTCATTCTCGACTGCTTTTAATATTTCACAGGATTTAACAACCTCTTTGATTTTATTATGGTCTTTATAAAGTGGGCGGTCAACATCAAGGAAATCGACATATTTTCGGATAACTTTTTTCGCAATTTCAACGCCCTTACCATTATTAAATTTACGTATATCCAAAGCTTGTGCTGCAGCTAACATTTCAATTCCAATAATGGCATAAGCATTATCCAAAATTTGAGTATTTTTTAGTGCAGTGTTCATTCCCATTGATACAAAATCTTCTTGGTCAGCAGCCGCCGGAATTGATTGAATTGATGCCGGTGTTGAAAGTATTTTTTGCTCAACAATTAATGTATCAGCTGTGTATTGACTGAGCATAAAACCAGAATTAAAGCCTGGATTTAAGGTCAAAAATGGTGGCAAACCAGCACTTAATGCGGGATTTAGTAATCTATTCAATCTTCTTTCAGATAAAACGCATGCCATAGTAACGGAATACCCAGCCATATCCATTGGAACAGCCACTGGAGTACCTTGGAAATTTGCTCCCGTTAAGGTAATTTCTTCATCTGGTAAAAATATTGGATTATCACCTACTCCGTTCAATTCGATTTCCACTTGTGAACGGGCATAATCAAGTGCATCATGAGCGGCACCAAGAACTTGCGGTGTTGAACGCATCGAATAAGCATCCTGTACTTTTGTTTTAATTTTCCCGCTCAATAAATCACTACCTTCAAGCATTTTGCGAATTGCTCTTGCACTCCGAACGGCACCTTTGAAACCTCTCAGTTCGTGCAATCTTGTATCATAAGGTTTCAAATTAGCAAGCAATGCTTCTAACGTCATTGCTGCAGCGATTTCTGCCATTTTCAATAAATTATTGAAATCGTATAAAGTAATTGCACTCATTGCTGTGAGTAAATTGGAACCGTTTATTGTAGCAAGTCCGTCTCTTGCTTTCAAACCAGGAATTGGAATACCAGCATTTTGTAAAGCAACGTAACCTGGTAACCTTTGTCCCTTGTAAAAGGCCTCGCCTTCGCCCATCAGTAATAATGCTATTTGCGACATTGGAGCAAGGTCGCCGCTGGCACCTACTGAACCTTTTTGCGAAACAACAGGTATCACATCTTTATTTAATAATTCAACTAAAGTTTGAGTGATTTCTGGGCGACATCCCGAATTCCCGTGTGAATGTACGTTAATTCTGCCAGCAATAGCACCTCTTACAAATTCAACTGGCACTGGGTCGCCTATTCCTGCGGAGTGATTATAAATTAAATATTTTTGAAATTCTTCGAGTTGTTTATCATCTAATGTTGTTTCGGAAAATTCTCCAATTCCGGTATTTACTCCATACATTATTTCATGATTTTCGATTTTTCTGTCAAGTAATGCACGGCATTTTTTTATGCGGTCTAACGCAGAACTTGATAATTCGACTTTTTCTTTATCTCTTGCAATTCGAACTAATTTTTCAACTGTTAAATCTTTTCCATTTAACTCAATTGTCATTTGTTTATACCTTTTTAAAAATACAAAATTAAGAATTATATTACTAATAAAATCAGTATTTTTAAGTAAATTAAATTAATATTTATTCATTTATATTTGATAAATTTAATTATTTCAAGAAAAATTGAATTTAATAAATTGTTAAATTTAATTAAAATATTTCAAAAATTAATTTAATGAAATAAAAAAGGCTGACAAAAATGACAGCCTCGAAAATAATTAAAATTTACTGAATTAATTAATTCAGAATTTATCTTAATTTTTGACGTATCTTCTTTTCGCTCATGCCTCTTAAGTAATAAAGTTTGGAACGGCGAGTATTTCCTTTTGAAACGACTTCGATATTTTGAATTATCGGTGAGTAAACTGGAAATATTCTTTCTACGCCAACTCCATTTGATACTTTACGGATAGTAAAAGTTTTATTTACTCCTGCCCCGTGCATCGCAATCACTATTCCTTTGAAAAGCTGAATTCTTTCCTTATCGCCTTCAACTACTCTAACTGAAACATTTAAAGTATCGCCGGTTTTAAAGTCTGGTATTTGTGTATAAGATTCATCTTTTCCTTTTCGGAAAAGTTCAACTTTTTCAATTGTTTTATCTTCGATAAATTTTTCGTAATTCATTTTAATCACCGTAGAAATAGAATACAAAATTACAACATTTCTTTCTATTAACAAAATTATTTGATAATATTTTTTAAAAAAGTAATTTTAAATTAAGAAATTCCAAATTTTAAGAATTTGAATTTTATTTTTGCAAAATTACAATCTCAGTTCTTCGATTTAATTGACGTCCAAATAACGTTGCATTACTTGCAATTGGTTTAGTTTTTCCATATCCAATAGTTTGCAACCTATTTTGGTCAATTCCTTTTGAAATTAAGTAATTTCTTACTGCCTCGGCTCTTTTTTCAGAGAGAACTTGATTTGTTTGCATATCGCCAACTGCATCGGTATGACCTTCAATGAGTATTTTAATTTCAGGCTTGGATTTCATAAAATCTGCGAGTATATTAAGTTCTTCGACGTTTGCAGGGAGTTCGGCACTCGCTACATCGAAAAGCAAGTGTTCGAGTATTAACTTTCGTCCTAATTCAATTATTGGAATTGTTTTCTTAAATAACTTTTTTTGTTTTACATCATAATATCCAATTTCAATAGAATCGGGAATTGCAGATTTATCTGATTGATAGGTTACGAAATATAAATTTGTTAACTGATTTGAAAAATTATCCAAAACTGTTGAAAATGGATAATCTAAATCGAACCAGCTTCCTCGTGTGCTTTTGGAAATTTGTTGATATTGTGTTAATTTTTCAGGAGCAATTGCGAAGACTCTCATTTGATTCTTTTGCATCAACGTGATTATACTATTAATGTCTTGATTAGTAGTACCGTCACCACTTTCGCCTCTTTGGTGGAATGGTGCATCAGTAATAAGTACAATTACTTTGCTGGCTTCTTTACGATAATTCAGCTTTGATGCTGCTACTAATGCTTCTAAGGCATTTTCTTTTTCGTCACCTCCACCATAAGCTTTAACTGTAGATATCCATGATAAAAAATCGTACACATTATTTGTTGGTTGATATACTTTTTCTACATCGTCCGCAAATGTTATTAAGCCTATTCTATAATCTATTCCACGTTTTACTAATTTTTGAGAAAAATTAACTATATTGTTTTTTACAGCATCAATATTTGGCTGCATTGAGCCAGTTTTATCAACAACGAATATGAAATCTACTGCAATTTTTTCTGCTACGGGAATTTTTTCTACAGAAATGATTTTTTTTCTTTCACCATTTTCATAAATAAAAATATTATCGGGTCCTAAGGAATCGATTGGTTCTCCGAGTTTGTTTAATGCTTCGACTAAAATTTTGATAGTTGGGAATTTACTTATGTCTACACTTTGTATTGTTAAATCAACTTCTTTTCTTGCTGCTTCTATTTTTGATTTATTTAATATATCAAATTCAAGATTATTTTCTTGTGAAATTGCATTAATATTCCCCCAAATTAATACAATTATTAGATTAAAGAAAAGTAAGTTTAATAATTTATTTTTTGCTTTGAAACTTTGAATCATAAACTTTTTTTACTGAATAATTAATTTATAATTAATAAAAATGCAAACCTCCATCTTTTTTGAAGAAGGAAGATGGAGGTATAAAAAACACAAACTTTATATAGTTAATCTTAATAATGGAGAAATCATAAAGAAATTCTTAATTTCATATGGTTTCAACCCTCGCATTGGTGTAGAATATTTTGCTTGTAAATACAACCAATTACCAAATAAAGGTATCCACGCATCTCCCATTATTACTTGATTTGAATATTGCAAACTAATACCGAATGGATAAGCTGCTTGATTTCTATATTCTATTTTTGCATAAACCCAATCGCCGAATTCTTTATTTTTATATGTAATTAATCCATCAACATTTGGGTCTAAGGAATAAATAACTGCTCCACCATCTCCTGGTCGTTTACTTAATCCTAATTCTGTAACTTCACTATAGTTTAAACCTAAATCAAAACGTATAAAGTTTTCGGGATTCTTTGGATTTAACCACCAGTTATAAAATAACGAAACTACTCCACTATTTCTCAAAACTGGAGCAACTGTATCTATTCGTCCATTGTCTATTATTCTATCTTCTGGTACTAAATAACCATAAGTATTTTTTTCGATATCATAAGGTTCTAATGTTTTAAGTGGTAATTCTGCTCTCAACGAAACGCCAAATTCTGGTCGGAACGGCATATGTACATCAAGTCCAACAACCATTTTGCCATCATTTGCGTTATTAAGCACTCTTTTTGGTATCCAACTTAACAAACTACTTGGGTTAATACCGCTTTGGACTCGGTAACTGCCGCCTAAATATGCGTTTATTAAGTATGGTATTGCTCTACTTGTTCTGGAGTCACTATTTACATATAATGGTCTTTGCAAAACGATTTTTGCAGCACCTGTGTACCAAAATGGGTAACCGATTTCATCATTTCCATAAATTGAACGAATCCAAAAGCCTGTTTCACCAACTTTAAGTGATTGTTCAAATAAAGATAATGTAAAAGCTTGGGTTACATTTGTAGGTTGCAAGAAATTCACTATAGTTTCGGCCTGACTTTGTGAAAGTGGTATTTCAGTTGGGATGTCTTGGTAACAGTAATCTCTTTTGGGTGGCTCTTGTTGGTCGCCACGTTTCGAACCAGAATAATATAAATCACCTGTCAAAAAACCAACGAGAGTGCTACCAATGTTTGATTCTATTTGTACGGAATTCATACTTGCTTCGCCACAAGTTATCAATAGAATTTGAAAAGGGTCTGCATCAAATTCACGTGGGGCAGCCATAACTTCAATGTTTTGCTGGTCTAATAAATTTTTGTCGAAATTATAATATAGAAAAGCTTGATAAATTTGAATTTGTAAATCAGGTTCGCAAATTTTCCAACGTGGGAAATATTTGCGAATATTTGGATCGATTGTTGTGAGTGAATCCAACACTGCTTGTTTATCAATTACTGCAGGTGCTTGTGCTTTGATATCGCCCAGCAAGATAACTAAAAATACTGCTATTAAAATACTTATTTTTTTTATCATTTTCATTTTATACCTTTATTGCTATTTAATTAAAAGTTTAGTATAAATCTTGCCATCGGTATGAATATACTATCGTTTTCCCATGCTCTTGGAGCATCTGCAAAGGCTTTAAAATATCCTTTTGCATCTAATCTTAAGTATGCCTTATTTGTTATTAAAGGTATTTGTAACCATAAATTTGCATATAAAGCTTCATCGAAATATTGCAATGAGCCACCAAATGGAGTGGATAATTCTTTTGCCATAAAGTCGATTTTCCCCATAATTCCGCCCGAAGTAATTGTTTCGGATTTATGATATTTTAGTTCAGCAATATGTGTTTCGGGATCCATTCCTTTTTTGTAATTCCATTTTTCCACAGAATAAACTGCTCCACCCATTCCAAAACGTAAAATATAATCTTCATCTACTGATATTCCGAATGTGTAAAGTACTGTAGCATTTGCTCTTATCATATAATCATCATCACCTGGTCTATATTCATAAACTTCAGGGTCTGTATTTCGATTTTTATAATCTGCTGGATGTGCATCACTGAACACATAAGCACCGCTTATGTGGAATATTCCACTCGCTGGCATCAATAAAATAGGAAAGTCGATTGATGTTGCTAATCCGACTCCACCATAGGTCAATTTTCTATCGACTGAAAATGCATCTTTTGCCATTGAAGACCAACCGTTAGTTGGTAATATAATACCAAGTTTTGTTCCTTGCCATAATGCGCTTGCTGTAATTCGTTCACTCCATAAAGATGGTATTGATACATCTTCGATTCCATATTTCAACTCAAATCCAAACTTGGGTAAATTTGAATTGGTTACTGTATTAATAGTATCTGCAGTTCCATCTTCATAGACATTAATTTCAGGTTCGTATTTTGTCCATCTTATTAAATCTGGGCTAACTATTAATTCATTTTTCACCATATCCATATTATTTGGCTGCCCTTCGGATACTTGTAAGAATTTTTGAACATCTTTTGGTGTTACTTCATATTTGTTTTTTACAAGTGAATTCGAAACACCATAGCGTTTTGGTGCAAATCTTAAAAATGTACCAATGCCTTGAGCTTCGAGTGTTTTATTTTCGATATTGTTTTGTCGGAAAGCATTTAGTACTAAATCATACAAATTATTAGCTCGGTATTCGGACGCATTTAATTCAAAGCTTTTTAATTCAGGATATGTATAGACATTGTTTGGTGATGGGGCATCGATATTTTTTTCGAGCATCTCATTATCTTCTGTAGACACAATCAATCCGAGTATTATGTTCGGCTCGACTTGGTCAGGAGACATTCTCGTTGTTATTGCATAAGCAGAACGTATTTGCTTAACTGGTCCTGATATTTTCTTTGCGTAGTAGTTATAAATACAATCTAAGTCAGGTGGAATTACCATACCTCTACTTAACATATCTCTTCGTACTTGAGATATGGAATTTCCTTCTTTCACTGCATTATCAACGTAGTTAAGAATGGATTTTTCTCCCTTTTTGATACAATCATCAGCTTCTGCATTGTCTGCTCCGACGTTATTGTCAGCGGATTCCTTTGCTTTAATTGCATTCCGAACATCCTTTACATCTTTTATTTTATAAATGGATATTTCGGAAAACCGATAATTTTTGAATTTCGAAAAAATACTTTCAAGACGGACTCTAAATCCTTCATCTCCTCCTTGAGCCAAAATTGGAATTGAACTTAGGAAGAATACAACAAGTAAACTTGTTGCAACTATCAAAGTTTTTTTATTCATACTTCTTACCATTTTTTTCTTTTAATTTATTTTTTGTTTTTCTTCGGTGCTTTGATTTTTCAAAACACCGAAGAGTTTAATTTTAGTCATTATTATTTATGTTATCAAAAATGATACCTAATTTTTATTTCTTGCGTTGACGACCTTTTTCTGGTTCAAAGTTGATTGGAATTTGAACGTTTACTTTCTTTGGTTCAGAGCGAACACCATTTACTGGGTTTATTGCAACTGCTTGTAAATTAACGCTAATTGTTCCTCGAACTTTAGTTTGTCCACGTTCTGGTTTTCCGCTCATTTCAAGTAATAATGTATAATTATTTTCTGGGTCGCCATCGATTGATGGTTCAATTGAGAAATTATAACCATTTAATCCATCGATAACTTGTGCTTCACCAGCCACTGATACTTCAATTTTAGCATCTTTATCTGTACCTGTTCCTGGTTTACTTACTGCAATGTTTGAAACAATTATTTTCATCTTTGTTGCTGTTCCAGAAACATCTGTCATCATTCCTCTTAAAATAATGTTTGGCTCTTCTTGTTTGATAGGAACTGTTTTACTTGGGAAGAGGTCAACTTCTGTACCCGTGAATGGTTGCACCCAAGTAATTTTCAAGGTTAATTTGCTTGCGGGTGGTTTCAATTGCAATCCATTTTCTGGAGATATTGTTAATCCATGAACTGGTGGACGTTGTGATTCTTGATCTGTCGATAAGTATATTCTAAATTGTTCAGGCTTAATTTTTCCGCCGGATGTTGGTATTGCATTTAATGATACTGGCAATCCATAATATGCATAAGATTCTAACCTGTTATTTATTTCAGCAACACTTTCTTTTGTCAATGATGTTGGGAATATTTCTAATTGAATATTTGTTGGTTGTGATTGTTTTCCAGTTAATTTATGAATTATTTCAACTTTATATTTTCCAGGTGAAAGTGTTGTACTTGTTGTTGCCAAATAATCACGTGAACCACCCTTAATTGGTTTTGTTGCACCCGAACCCGGAATTTCATCCATTGGTTTCAATACTAATCTATCAACAATTGCACCTTTTGCATCGATGACTTTTCCTTCTAATTGGTTTTGTCCTTCTTGATATGGTCCCATAGTGAACTGGAATGCTGCCGGCAGTTTGTCAAAGCTTGCTATGTAATCTGGCACAGTTACTGTTGGTTCAGCAACATTTGGTTTTGGAGTAATTACACGTATATTGAATTCGATATTTCCTTTGTTTTGATCGAAGTTTGCTGATTGACCTGGTGATAATAATCTAACTATATATCCATAAAGATTCAAGCTATTAATTACTTCATTAGCATTGTCTTCAGCCTTTGCAGCAATTATTGCTTGATTGAGCATATCCATAAATTTTTCGATATTTCCTTCTTTAAATAAAATATCTGCTGAAGGTGGATTATATTTTTCTAACTTATTTGTCAATTCTTTCAATACGCTGCGTAAATCTTTAACGCTTAATTGAACTGTACCGATATTAACAGTTGCATCGTCAGCAATATCTTCGGCGGATAAACCACCTCGAATACCTAATATTCTATTTGTTCTTGATACAAAGCGTAATTTATACCAACCTGCTTTATTTTGAGGTTGAAAATTAACTACGAAATCACGTTTTACTAAACCACCTTTTTTATCAAATCCTTCACGCAAAGTTTCTTCTTTTGAATAAAAGAAGCCACTATCTGCAGGCATATTATTTGGGACTAAAGTAGGACCAACTCTTTTAGTTAAGTTGGGTGGATAAACAGGTTGAATTGATTCGGGACGAACATTTTTTAAATCGAGTTGATTGAATGTAGCATCTTCATCTAATTGCAATTCAGTCATAGATAAAAATTCCCACGCAGAACCTGTGGAATTTTCAGCTTCAACGAATTGACCAGGTTGGAAAGATGACAAATCAATCTTTTTCTTTTTCAATTCATCTTCAGTTGGGAAAGGAGGAGGACCAGCCGGGTCAGCACTCGGATTGAAAAATATTTGATATTGAATTTGTTCAACGTTCGCTAACTTAACAAGTTTTTGAAGTCGTAGATTAAATTCTTTGTCTGATTCACCTTCTTTTTTCTTCAAATCTGCGCTTACGTCAGAAACGCCGACTTGGACAATATATTTACGATTAGGTTTTAAATCAGCACCAAGGACATCTTTTATATTAATACCGGCTGGCGGTATTGTAATTTCGTCTTGTGGACGAGTATTGATTCCTTCTGTTCCAGCGCCGGATTGAAGCTGTGAAAGAATACTTTCTACTATTTTCATTGTTTCTTTTTGCTTACTTGCAAGATGTTCTTCAGCTTCATCACGCTCAACAATAATAATTAATAACTCAAGCACTACGGCAAGATATAATACAAAGTATACCTTCCCTGCTCCACCACCTTTTGACATTTATGCCTCCAATAATTTCATTTTTTATTTTCAGAAAAAAAGAATTTTGAAATTTACTTTTTTAGATTTTTTAAAACTAATAATTTATTTTCAATTTTCATAAACAAACTTTAAAAAATATTAACAATACGATTAAAATCGTATTTCTTTGTAGTAATAAAAGTTACATTTATGTAAAAGCAATCACGTTTTTCAGAAATTACATAAATTTTAAACATTTCACCTTTAATATTAGTTTTTTATAACAAATAAATAATTTAACTTTATGAAATTTCTTTTTTATAACAATTATAAAATTACAAAATAAATTATTG
The DNA here is from genome assembly GCA_964500435.1 of uncultured Chloroherpeton sp. Classification (GTDB taxonomy): domain Bacteria; phylum Bacteroidota; class Ignavibacteria; order Kapaibacteriales; family UBA2268; genus GWF2-33-9. The sequence goes on from CAZCNL010000013.1 coordinate 49,422, forward strand.
CAAAATAACAGAAAATTATTATTAATTTTGTAATTACAAAAAAATAAATTTTTCAATTTTAATTTTAATGCAATGCCATTTTTTCGATTATTCTCCAACGACCTTGCTATTGATTTAGGTACAGCAAACACTTTAATTTGGATGCCCGGTAAAGGAATTATATTAGATGAACCTTCGGTTGTAGCATTTGATAGGTCAACAAAGCATATCCTTGCAATTGGAAAAGAAGCCCAAACAATGATTGGCAAGACTCACAAAGATATAAAAGTAATTAGACCGCTTAGAGATGGTGTAATTGCAGATTTCGAAATTGCCGAGGGAATGTTGCGTGCTTTTATTCATAAAGTAACTAAAAATTGGCAGCCTCCTCGACGTGTTGTTATTGGTGTTCCATCGGGTATTTCAGAAGTTGAAAAACGTGCTGTTCGTGATAGCGCCGAGCATGCCGGTGCCCGTGAAGTTCATCTAATTGCTGAACCGATGGCTGCTGCAATTGGTATAGGAATGGATGTTCATCAGTCTGTGGGGAATATGATTGTGGATATCGGTGGCGGGACTTCCGAAATTGCTGTTATTTCTCTTGCTGGGATTGTTGTTGATTTATCATTACGTATTGCAGGAAATGTTTTAAATAATCATATCATTCAATTTTTCCGCAGAACACACAATCTTTTAATAGGAGAACGCACTGCCGAAGTTATCAAACATCAAGCTGGTTCAGCTGCCCCTTTAGATGAGGAACTCGATATAGAAGTTCGTGGACGGGACCTTGTTACTGGTGTCCCTAAAATGATTGTAGTTTCATCTATTGATATTCGCAATGCACTTTCCGAACCAATCTCGGAAATTGTTAATGGTATTTTACGACTTTTAGAACAAACTCCACCCGAACTCGCTGCTGACATTCTCGAACGTGGCATTTTCTTGTCCGGTGGTGGTGCCTTGTTGAAAGAATTAGATAAACGTATTTCCAAAGAAACAGGTATGGCTGTTTACATTGCAGAAGAACCTTTACAAGCCGTTGCAAGAGGTACCGGCAAAGTACTCGAAAATTTATCTTATTATTCTCCTGTTTTAATTAAAAATACTCGATATTAATTAATATCTAATAATCAGTATTATTTACAATCTAAGTTAGAATATTTATTTAATTTGAATTAAAATATCAAATTATTTTTTGTAAATTTACTTTTTTAAAAAAGTTATTCTTTGGATGTTAAAAAATTTTTTATATATTTTGATTGTTGTGTTTTTAACTACTTTTTTAAGTAATAAGAAATTATCAGCCCAAGACGAAGATATTATCATTGATTGTAACTACAACTTTAATGAGGCAATTCAAGGAACAACGGCACCAAAAGAAATTATCGATAATTTAATTTTGCTTGATGTGGAATATTACTCGTTTGATAATAAATTACATCGTGGACAATTAGTAATACACAAAAATTTAAAAGATGATATTCTATATATTTTTAATATAATTAAAAATAAAAAGTTCCCAATCGAGAAAGTCATACCAATAGTTAAATACAATTGGTCAGACGACGCTTCTATGGCTGATAATAATACTTCTGCATTTAATTATCGTAAGGTCGCTGGTAAAAATTCCTTATCAAATCATTCTTTTGGCATAGCAATTGATATAAATCCTTTTCAAAATCCAGCAATTTATTCAGATGGAAACATTTCACCAAAAGGTGCAAGTTATGATACTAAAAAAGCAGGCACAATCGACGAGAAATCTTTTATAACGATTGAATTCAAAAAATTAGGATGGACTTGGGGCGGTGATTGGAACTCTCTGAAGGATTATCAACATTTTCAAAAAGTTATGAAGGAGTAGTTAGTTTATGAGCGAAATTGAATTATTGAAACAAAAAATAGATGAACTAACAAAAGAAAATGAAGCGTTAAAAGAAGAATTAAAAGATGCAAAAAGGTTAAAAGAACAAGTTGCAAATCAAACAATTGAAATCGAACAACAATTAAACGAATTAACGAACATTCGTTATACACTTGAATTGCAAAACCACGAACTCAAACGGACAAATTACGAAAATCAACTTTTGCTAAATAAATTTAATGCTTTATTCAATTTTGCTCCTGTTGGCTTTTTACTTGTTGATGAAGATTTCATTATAATCGAATCAAATAGAACCTCAGAAGCAATTTTTGAAAAAAATTATTTAGATTTGATTGGAATTAATATCTTTTTTATTACTCCACAAAATTTCAAAGAACAATTCGAAAATATTATAAAATTACCAAAAGAAGAAATTAATAATTCTTTTATCAGGTTTGAAATAAACTTCAATGGAAAAATTAAATACTTGCGTGCAGATTTAAGAATCTTAGAAAATATATTCGAATCAAGAAAATTTGTTTTATTTTCTCTTGTTGATTTAAGCGAAATTATATATTACCAAAAGTTATTAGAAGAAAGTGAAAATAAATTCCGAAGCATTTTCGAGCAATCCCCTGTGGGAATTTATCGTACGACACCGGACGGCAAAGTTTTACTTGGAAACAAAAAATTAGTCGAAATGCTTGGCTATAATTCATTCGAAGATTTAGAAAAATTGAATTTAGAAGCAGATGATTATCCAATGAAACAATCACGCAATGCTTTTAAAGAAAGAATTGAAAAAACAGACGAAGTTATTGGAGATGTATATACTTGGTACCGAAAAGATGGCAGTTCAATTATTGTCCGTGATTCCACTAAAGTAATTAAAGACGAAAATGGTAATGTTTTGTATTATCAAGGTGTCATCGAAGATATTACTGAAAAAGAGTATTTGAAAGAAACACTTGAAGTTATTATCAATTCTATTTCGGATTTGTTTATTATATTTGACGAAAACGGAACGTACTTGGAAATTTACACCGCTGTTCAAGATAATTTGTATAGGGAAAAAGATGAATTGCTCGGAAAGAGGTTAGACGAAGTATTTCCAGAGGAAATGGCAAATTATTTTTTGACTGCAATTCAATCGACATTGGAAGATAATCGACCAGTAATAATTAATTATGATTTAGATACATTAAGCGGCAAAAAAAGTTTCGAAGCAATTTTAACCCCGATAAAATTAAAGAGTTTGAGTGATAAAACATTAGTAATATTTGATGCTCGAGATATTACTGAACGCAAAAAAATTGAGATGGTACTTGTACAATCAAGTTACGAAAAAGATTTATTATTTAGTGTGATTTCATACGACTTGCGTGATCCAATTACTTCTTTAATTACAACTGCGGATATTTTCACAAATTATTACGAGAAATTAACTCCTGAACAATTAAAAAATTACATTTTCCAACTAAGCCAAGAAATTTACACCTTGAAAAATTTAATTGATAATTTAATGGATTGGTCGAAATCTCAATCAGGCAAACTCGAATTTGTTCCCGAATTAACAGACTTATATAATTTAGTCGAAGGTGCTACTCTTGTTTATTTCAACCTTGCAAAAAGCAAAAACTTAAATATTATATCTTCAATACAACCCAGAACTTATTGTTTTGTGGATAGATTTATGATTTCATCAGTCCTCAGAAACTTACTTGCAAATGCAATTAAATATTCATATCCAGATACAACAATCAGTATATCAATAGAAGAACTCAAAAATTATTATAAAATTTCAATTACAGATTCTGGTGTTGGAATTGAAGAATCAAAGATTGCTTCTATTTTTGATGATAATGAATCTTATAGTTTAGGAATTGATAAGAAACGCACTCAAGGTCTTGGTTTGCACATATGCAAGAAATTTGTTGAAAGAAATAAGGGTGAAATTTCTATTCAAAGTGAATTTGGAAAATGGACAACTATCTCTTTCACAGTACCAAAACCAGATTCAATTCCTTAATATGTAAACTATTGTTTAATAGTAAAATAATATTCGCTCAAAATAAACCTTTATTTTGAAAAATTATAAAGAAGGATAATCACTGTTAATTTGATTATTTTTCAAAAAATCACGGAAAACATAATAAAGATTGCCATTTTCATCAACTTCCGCCCGAGCCAATCCATTAGTAACAGAAGTAGCCAAAAGTTCTTGTGCTTGTTCGAATGTAACTTTTAAATCAATCATTAAATCGGCAATTTTAATAATTCCATTGCTTGCCCGTGCCAATCTCAAAATAGCATTTTGTATTTCTAATTCCTTAAATTCTTTTAATTCTTTAATTCCTTTTTTTCTTATGAAATAACCTAAAATGATAGGCATCACCCCAAAACCAAGCGTAACTGCAATCCCGATTCCTATGTCATTTGCATAATTTGGTGGATTATGAAAAGCTTCATTTACAGTTGCGACTGAAAATACGGCAGCATTGAAAATACCTAATCCAATTAGAAAATCACCAAAACTTTTTTTTAATTTTTTAAAATACATTTAATTACATCCGTTAATTGTTAAACATTCCCGTCTTTTTGGGTAATTCCGTCTTATTTCTTGAAAAACTTTTTTTCTTTCAAAAATAGTCAAATTACAAAAAAGTTTGAAATTATCAAAATCACTTTCAAATTTTCTATTGTTGTCTATTGTTTTAGCAATCTGCAAATTGCTTTCGAATTCTTTTATAGTTTTTAGTTTGATGCCTTTCATTTCTTCGTCGAAAATTGAATAATCTGGTATTATGCCCGTAAAATTTTGAAAATGTTTCAATACTTGCATAGCTCCTTTCAATTTGCCATCATAAGAATAACCAGCCAAATGTGGTGTTGCGATTAATGAATTTTCAACCAAAAATGGATTGAAATCGGGCTCGTTTTCCCAAACATCAATAGCAACGAAAATCCTTGTTTGTTTGATTTTGTCAACCAACGAGGTTTCGTCAAGGACGCCACCACGAGAAGTATGGATTAGGAGAGCATTTTCTTTTAACTTCATCAATAAATCTTGATTTAGCAATTTGTAAGTCGAATATTTACACGTAAGAGTTAAAGGTACGTGATTTGTAATTATATCGCAATTTTCAAAAATTTCTTCTAATTCTTTATGTTTCACAAATTCTGGGAATTCAGCACCAAAATCAAATAAAGGCGGGTCATTAATCCAAACCTCGAGTCCAAGAGCATTGGAATATTCTGCAACTAATTTACCAATATTTCCATACCCAATAATTCCAATTCGTTTTTTATTTAAATTACATTTTATTTCATTTTGCCACTTCAAAATTGTATACACAACATATTCCGCAACAGAATTGGCATTGCTCCCTGGTGCAGAAAAATATGCAATATTATTTGATTGAAGGTAATTAATATCTAAATGGTCGATTCCAGAAGTGGATGTCGCTATAAATACTACATCTGTTCCTAAAAGCAGATCTTTATTTACTTTAACAGTTGACCTTATAAAAAGATGAGTTATTGAGTTATTTTTTAGTATATAATTATTAATTTCATTAGCTGGAAGTACAATTGTCGGGCATTTCGAATTTAATGCTTCAAAAATAAATGGAATATTTTTATCTGACAGTATCATAAAAATGAAAATATTTAATTATTATTTCACGAAAAATTATCTTAATATTTTGAAAAAATTTTGTTATATTGCAAAAATAATAAAAACAAATAGATTTAAATTATAAATGAGAATACTTGTTGTAGAAGATTTATTGGTAATGCGGCGTTTGATTGTTAACACTTTGCGCTCAATTGGTTATGAAGACCTTTTACAAGCAAGTAATGGCGAAGAAGCTCTTGAATTAATCTTTAACCCAGATTCTAAAATTGAATTTGTCTTGACAGATTGGATTATGCCTGTTATGGACGGCTTAACTTTGGTTAAATTCGTTCGAACAAATCCTGACACTGCTGATTTACCAATAATTATGCTTACATCAATGAACGAAAAAGATAATTTAATCGAAGCTATTAAATATAGAGTTAATGATTATATAATCAAACCTTTTACTCCAAAATTATTAAAAGATAAGATAGAACATGTTCTTAAAATAAAGAAACTGAAATCTGCTAATAAAGAAGAATATAAATAATTAAAACTGTCTCTCTAATTTTTTATATATTCTTTGAATGATGAATTAATCAATCCGGCTTTTTCCGAAGGCACACTTATTTGAATATCAATGCCAAAATCACCTTCTTCTCGTTCTAAAACATCAGCATTATTATAAATAATATTTAATAAATTCATTTTGGAATAAGGAATATGAAGGGCAAATCTTACATTTTGCCTTTCATAAACTTCTTGCATCTTTTCCAGTAAATAATTAATGTTTAAATTCTTTTTTGCTGAAATAAAAATACTATTGGGATATTCAGATTCAATTTGCTTTATTAATTCTAAATATTCAAGTTGGTCAATTTTATTAAATACATACAAAATAGGTTTTTCCTTAATGTCTAATGATTCCAAGGTATCTTTCACAACTTCAATTTGTTCACGAAAGAATTTATCTGAAACATCAATTACATTCAAAATAAAATCGCTTTCGGAAGCTTCTGCAAGTGTGCTTCTAAAAGACGCCACCAAATGATGAGGTAATTTTCTAATAAAACCTACAGTATCGCTTAAAATTCCTTTTTTACCATTTGGGAAAGTAAACTGGCGGACAGTTGTGGAAAGAGTTGCAAATAATTTATCTTCAACATAAACATTTGCATCTGTTATCGCATTCATCAAAGTAGATTTCCCAGCATTCGTATAACCAACAAGTGCAAATCGTGGGAACCCTTGACGGGCTTTTCTTTGTTCAGCATTTTGCACTTCGATTACTTTTAATTTTTCTTTAAGCATCTGAATTCGTTTTCGAACCAGCCTTCGGTCAGTTTCGATTTGTGTTTCACCCGGTCCTTTTGTCCCAACTCCACCAAATTGCTTCGATAAATGCGTCCACATTCTCGATAATCTCGGCAAAAGGTAAAGACTTTGAGCTAATTCAACTTGCAACTGCGATTCCAAGGTTCTTGCGTGTGCTGCAAAAATATCCAAAATTATTCCACTTCGGTCAAGTACTTTCACTTCTAAAATATTTGATAAATTTCTAACTTGAACAGGTGTTAATTCATTATCAAAAACGACCATTGAACATTTGTTTTCTTGCAGCAATTCTTTTAATTCCAATACTTTGCCGCTACCAAATAAAGTCGATACACTCGGTTTTTGCAATTCTTGGAAAATTTCTTCTACAACTTCGGCACCTGCTGTTTCCACCAGCAATTTTAATTCCTTAAGATGCTCCAAAGCTAAATCTCTATCGGAACCCTTTAGAATAAAAGTTGCAATTATTGCTTTTTCAAGTGGTTTTTCAACTTCGTACACAATGCTCCCTGTTAATTACTTTTAGACGTATATTTCAATCTTTCAATTTATTTAATTTTTAATGAGAATTTTAATTTCCAGCTTTTGATTTACATTTAAATTAATCAAATTTACACGAATTTATATAGATTTTTAATTATTTTAAAAAAAATTGAAATTTTTTTACTCTTAAATGTAATTTTTTTGTGATATTCTTGTTATTATATATAAGAAAAAGTCAAAATAAAAAAACAGGTGATGTAATGAAAAAATTTTTATTAATTTTTGGTCTTTTGTTCCTAACTTCTGTATTATATTCTCAATGGGAACCAGTTAACAAAAACCTATTTGGAGGCGATATAATATCACTTGCATCGAACGATTCGTGCCTTTTTGCAGGAACTACAGGGCACGGCATTTTTGTTTCCACTGATAAAGGTTATTCATGGAGTCAAAGTGGTTTAGAATTTACAAGTGTAACTTCAATACAAATAATTGGTAAAAATATATTTGCGGCTACGATTGATGCGGGCATCTTTCTTTCGACTGATAATGGAATGTCTTGGGTTGCAAAAAATAATGGTTTGACCAATTTAAAAGTTTTATCTATTGCTTATCTTTGGAAAAAAATTTTAATAGGTACAAAAGGTGATGGCGTATTTATTTCATCAGATAATGGTAATTCATGGGAGCAAACTGGCTTAGAAAATACTGAGGTAATGTCTCTTGCTGTAATTGATAATTATATCTATGCTGGAACTAATGGAAACGGGGTATTTGTCTCAAATGATAATGGTAATACTTGGTCACAAAAAAATACAGTGTTATCCAATTCAGTTATTTTTTCTTTAGAAAATTTTGGAACTGATATATTAGCCGGTACCCGAGGTGGTATTTTTCTTTCCACAGATAAGGGTAATTCTTGGACTTTGAAAGGCTTGCAAACTTCCGATGTAATGTCAATAGCTGTTAAGGATTCTATAATTTATGCTGGAACTGGTGCCGGAATATTTGTCGGTAAAGTTGACGTTATTTATTGGTTTGAAAAAAACAATGGGTTAACTAATTTGGGCGTCCAATCACTCCTTCTTAATGATTTGGGGTTATTTGCTGGTACTGATGGTGGCGGCATATTCCGTTCCACTGATGATGGAGAATTATGGTCAAAAATCAATGAAAATTTAACTGCGGCTGTTGTTGAATCTTTAACTTCGAAAGATTCTTTAATATTTGCAGGCTCTGGTGATGGAATATTTTCTATAGGAAAAAATGAAAATTATTGGACTAAAAAGAATTTAAATATTCAATATCCTTATATATTATCCTTTGTCCTGAAAGATAATCTTATCTTTGCTGGAACGCAAGGCAACGGTGTTATCGTTTCATCTGATAATGGAAACACTTGGACTGAAAAGAATAATGGTTTATCTAACCTTTTTGTGTTTTCGATGGCTGTTAAAGGTGATTTAATTTTTGCCGGAACAGTAGGCAAAGTATATGTTTCATCTGATAACGGAAACACTTGGACTGAAAAAGATAATGGATTAACAAATTATCAAATACAATGCTTAGTAATAAATGGTAATAATATCTTTGCAGGAACAAAAAATGGCATTTTTCTTTCCACAGATAACGGTAATTCTTGGGCAAGACTCGGCTATAAAATTTCTAATGTTATGAGTCTTGCTATTAATGGAAATAATATTTTTGCTGGGACAGAAAATGGGATTTATTTATCTACTGATTTTGGAAATTCATGGGTACAAAAAAGCAATGGTATTCCTAATGTAACAGTTTGGGATCTGTTTATTAATAATAGCAATATTTTTGCTTTCACAAACGGCGGAGTTTTCATTTCGACAGATAATGGGCAATATTGGTTAGAAAAGAATGATGGTTTAATTAATTACGATATACGTTCTTTTGTTGTAAGTGATACAGTTTTGTACGTTGGAACATACGGAGCAGGTGTATTCCGAGCAAATATTTCTGATTTATTTATTGATACAAGACCTAATATTTCACAAATCCCAGACCAAATTTTAGAAGAAAATCAAACAAAAGAAGTTGATTTTATTGTTAATGGAAAAGAACCAAATAACTTGCAATTTTTTATTTCAAGTAGCAACTCTGTTTTATTACCATCCGATAGTATTCAAATTTCAGGAAGTGATATATATAGAACACTTATAATTTCACCAAAAAAGAATAGTAGCGGAGAAAGTATTGTTGTTATTATGGTTACCGATGGAAAAGATTCGGCTTCCACTGAATTTAAAGTAATCGTAAACAAAGCCATTAAACCAACAATTTCCGAAATTTCCGACCAAATTATGAAAGAAAACGAAACAAAACAAGTTTATTTCAATGTTAATGGTAAGGAACCTGATAATTTACAAATTATAATAACAAGTACAAATTCGGACTTGCTCCCAAAGGATAGTATTCAAGTTTCAGGGAATGGGCTCTATCGTACACTTATTCTATCACCTAAAAAGAAAAGTAGTGGTGAAAGTTACATAAAAATACAAGTTACTGACGGAAATGATACTGCTTCAACTGAATTTAAAGTTGTTGTTTTGAAATCCAGCAATGTAATTGAGCGAAATGAAATACTTTCGAAAATCTATCCTAACCCAGTAAATAACATGCTGACAATTGAACGAACTAATCCAGCACCAGCAATTTTAACCATCACAAATCAACTTGGACAAACTACATACATCAACACATTTCAAGAAGGCGAACTAACAAAGCAAATACCAATGGAAAATCAATCGTCAGGAATTTATTTTATAAAGCTATTATATAATGATGGTGTCTCCGAATTCTATAAATTTGTGAAAAAGTAATTACAACTATTTCATAATTCCATAACTTATTTCAAGTTCAAAACTATATGTGTTTATAACAAAAAACCCCTCAATTGAGGGGTTTTTTTAAAATAAAAGCATTCGATTTTATTTGCAAACTATTGCTTTGTAACCATAATTGATTATGCCAGAAACTCCTTCTTGCATAATTTTGCGGAATTTTAATTCAACTTTAGCACCAATTTTAATATCTTCAAATGCAGTATCAGTTATCATAGCAGTAAGCCTTGCTCCTTCATCTGTTTCAATGATTGCAACTGCATATGGGCTCAACAATTTAAATTGGTCTGAAGGAGTATGAACAATCGTATAAGAAAGAATTGTTCCTTTTCCGGACAAGTTAATTTTTTCGAAGTTTCTTGTGCCTGTAATAGGTGAAATATATCTATTAGGCAAAGAAATAAATCCATCATCGAATTTCTGAGCTTCAAGTCTGAAACGATGAGGAATTTCACGTGTATATCTTTGTGAATTAGCCATTATATTGCCTCCAAAATATGAACAACAGAACTACCACCACTTCCACCCATATTTTGGGTGAGCCCTAAACGAGCGCCTTCGATTTGACGCTTTCCAGCCCGACCTTGCAATTGGAAAGTTGCTTCTATTAATTGAGCAACACCAGTTGCACCAACGGGATGACCTTTTGCTTTTAATCCACCGCTTGGATTGATAACCACTTTACCGCCATAAGTTGCTTCGCCATTTGCAATTGCTTTTCCTGCAGTTCCATAATCGAAAAATCCAAGTTCTTCAGCAACAATAATTTCAGCTATTGAGAAACAATCGTGAACTTCTGCAAATTGAATATCTTTTGGCGAAACGCCCGCAGCTTTATAAGCTCTTTCTGCTGATAAACGAACTGCATCAATTCGTGTTAAATCTTTATGGTCATGTAATGCAATTGGTCCAGTTGCGGCACCAACTCCTTTAATTTTTACGGGTTTATCAGTAAATTTATGTGCGATTTCGAGCGGGGCAAGTATAATTGCCGCTGCTCCATCTGTGATTGGCGAACAATCAAGCAAACCAAATGGGTCTGCAACTTTTGTTGCTTTCAACACATCTTTCAATGTAATTTCAAAAGGATATTGAGCATAAGGATTATGGACAGCATGTTTATGATTTTTAATTGGAACAGCAGCAAGTTCTTCACGAGTAAGGCCATAACGCTGCATATATACTTGTGCCATCATAGCATAAAGCCCTGGGAATGTAACTCCATTATATGCTTCGTATTCTTGGTCAGCAGCAGTTGCAAGCACAAAAGTACCATCATCTGCATCCCACATTTTTTCTACTCCTCCAACCAAAACAATATCAGAGGCTCCTGAAGCAATTTCGTAATATCCCATACGAACAGCCTGACTACCAGACGAGCAAGCAGATTCAACACGAGCAGCGGGCACCCCGACTTGTCCGATATAATCTGCCATTACTGAAGCAAGATGCTCTTGATAATTATAAAGACCACCTGACATTGCTCCAACGTATAGAGAATCTATTTTTTCAACTTTTGCATCTTCCATTGCTTTCAAAGCAGCTTCGGCGAAAATGTCTCGAACATTTTGGTCCCATAATTCGCCAAATTTTGTAAGTCCAACACCAATAATTGCTACTTCTCTCATTTTGCCTCCTTAATTGTTAAATTGAATTTTTTTACGATATGCAACATATTGACCGTAAGTCAAATAAATTCTATTTGCTTTTAATTGGTCCCAAATATGAGGAGCTCTGTTTTGTACGTCAACTATTTTGTCTGTTGCTTCGAAAATGAATGAATCGCTACCAGCACCTGAACCAAATGAAACAAGCAATGCTTTTTCACCAGGTTTCAAAATGTCTAAAATAGCTGAAAATCCAGTAATCGAAGAACCCGAATAAGTATTACCCATTAAACTGACAACAAGCCCTTGTTGCATTTGTTCTGGAGTAAAGCCTAATGTTTTGCCTGCTTTTCTGGGGAAACGTCCATTTGGCATATGAAATACTGCATGAGCAAAATCAGATGCTTTCAAATTTGCTTTTTCCATCACAATACTTGCTGCATTTAAAACATGTTTAAAATAAGCGGGGTCACCTGTAAATCTACCACCATGACGTGGATACATTTGAGCCTCACGTCGCCAAAAGTCAGCTGTATCTGTTGCATAAGAATGAGTAGCAATAACATTTGCTATAACATTTTCAGTTCCAAAAATAAATGCGCTACCACCAGCAGAAGCGGCAAATTCCAAAGCATCACCAGGAGCACCTTGCGAAGTATCCGCTCCAATACCCATTGCATATTCCATATTTCCTGATTTTACATGACTGTATGCTACAAACATTGCTTCGCTACCTGCTTTGCAAGCAAATTCGAAATCTGCTGTATGGACATGAGGTCCTATACCTAATGCATCTGCGAGAATAGTACCCGATGGTTTCACCACATAAGGATGAGACTCGGAACCAATATAAACTGCACCGATTTTTTGCGGGTCAATTTGTGCTCTTTGAACGGCATACTTTGCGGCTTGTACTGCAATGGTCAATGAATCTTCGTCACGACCGGGAACAGTTTTTTCCGTAAGCAATAATCCATTTTCAATTGAAGAGGCATCATCACCCCATTGATCGGCTATAGTACTAATTTTTATGCTATATCTTGGAACATATGAACCATAGCCTACTATACCTACCATACACACTCCAATATATTTAATTAATAAAATGTTATTTTGTTATTTAATAAAAATTTAATAGAAATTTTCTTTATTTTCATTTATTTTTATAATTCTCATCTTTCAAAAAAATATTCTAATTCAATGAATAATTAAAATTTAATAGGTAAAAGCCAAAGTAATAAAGATATTGTTATTCGATGAAAGTTTCACTACTTTATTCATCGAAACAACCAACTTGCCGAGCTATTACAAGACGTTGGATTTCGCTTGTGCCTTCGCCGATTTCAAGTAATTTAGCATCTCGGTAATATCTTTCTGCTTCATATTCTTTAATTAAACCATATCCACCGAGAATTTGGACAGCGTGATTTGAAGCCAAATGCGCAAGTTCGCTACAATATAATTTTGCAATCGCACCTTCTTTAGTGATTTTTTCACCTTCGTTAGCCATACGACAAGTATCATATAAGTAATTACGAGCAAGTTCCAAACCCACTTCTATGTCCGCAAATTTAAACGCTGTAGCTTGAAAGGTGGAAATTTTCTCACCGAATGCTTTTCTTTGTTTTGCATAATTTAGAGCATAATCAAAAGCACCTTGTGCTAATCCAAGTCCCATAGATGCAATCGAGAGCCGTCCATAATCCAAAGTTTTAAGCATTTGCTTAAAACCATCACCTCGCTTGCCAAGCATCGCTGATTTATGAACTTTTACGTTGTTTAAATAAATTTCACTTGTATTTGAAGCTCGCCACATCATTTTTTTATGAATTGGTTTTGCTTCATAACCTGGTGTATCATTTTCAACCAAAAAGCAAGAATATTCTTTACGACCATCTGAGCGTTGCCCTGTTACAGCAAGAATTGTTGAACCAAGTGTAATTTCAGTTGAGGCATTCGTTATGAAAATCTTTGAGCCATTTAATATCCAATAATCTCCATCTTCGATAGCAGTAGTTTGCGTGTTTCCAGCGTCTGAACCTGCATTTGGCTCTGTTAAACCAAAACCCCAAAGTTTTCCGCTTGCTAATTGAGGAAGATATTTTTCCTTTTGTTCATCGTTCCCGAAATAATAAATTGGTCCAACCCCTAACGAATTATGAGCCGCAACTGTTGCCGCATTCGAGCCATCAACTCGTGATAACTCTTCTACGATTATAATGTATGAAACATAATCGAGTGCTGATCCACCATATTTTTCTGGTAAAAATGCACCCATAAACCCCATTTCAGCCATTTTTTGTGTAATTTCAACTGAAAACTCCTCGTTTTCATCAAGTTTTGCCGCTACTGGTCGAATCACTTCTTCTGCGAATTTTCGAACAGTATCCCTCAGCATAACTTGTTCTTCTGTTAAATTTCTATTTATTGGCATAATTTCTTTTGAATTAATCAATAATAATTTTTTTATCTGATTATTCTCATTTCGAGAAATTCAATTTAAAAAAAAAATATTAATTTTCAACAATTATTTTTAAAAATTATTAAAATTAATGTTTGGAATAATTATTTACTGAACTTTTTTTTATAACACTTATAACAACACAAACTCTTTTTTTATGACTACTAAGTAATATATAACAAATTAGTAATTTATAAGAAAATTATATCATACAAAAAAAGACGACACAATGGTCGTCCTTTTTTGATGCAAGATTATTGCTAATTGATTTTTACTTCATTCCTACGTTATTATCTCCCGAACCAGTTCGTTCAAATACATATTTTTCTAATCGTTCCAATCTTTGTTTTAATTCGTTATTTTCTGCTCGCATTTGTTCGTTCTCTGTTCGCATTTGCTCGATTGTTTGTTGTTGCTCTTGTACTGCTTTGACTAATATTGGTATTATTTCAGTTGTGTTTAGTCCCAAGAAATCTTTTTCCAAAGGTTTTACTAAATTAAATTTATCTACCATTCCAAAGTGTCGCATTACTTCTTGCACCTCTTGTGCTACAAATCCCATTGTGATTTTTCCGTCTGTCGAATTATTATAAACATATTGACGTGGTTTAAGTTGTAAAATAAAATCTAATCCAAATGGTAATTGCTCAATATCGTGTTTATAACGTGCATCAGAAGCATTAGTCCAAGATGCTGCATACATTCGATAAGAATTATTGTTTGAATTACCAATTGTTACTTCGTTACTAACTGTAGCACTACTTGGTTGTGCATTATAACCTATAAAAATGTTATTATTTCCTGTTGTGATATTGTACCCTGCCATATAGCCGACCGCAGTATTGTTATTGCCAGCGGTGTTGGAATAGAGTGCCTTATAACCACTCGCTGTATTATTATCGCCAGTGGTGTTGTAAAAGAGTACCAAATAACCACTCGCTGTATTAGAATAGCCACCGGTGTTGGAATAGAGTGCCCCTGTACCGCTCGCTGTATTCTCACTGCCAGTGGTGTTGGTATAGAGTGCCTGATAGCCGCTTGCTGTATTACCATTGGCAGTTGTGTTGGAATTGAGTGCCTGATAACCGCTCGCTGTATTCCCACTGCCAGTGTTGTTGGAATATAGTGCCAAATAACCG
>CAZCNL010000014.1:0-27439 GCA_964500435.1 uncultured Chloroherpeton sp.
AACGCTTGGACCCTACGTATTACCGCGGCTGCTGGCACGTAGTTAGCCGGTCCTTCCTTTGGAGGTACCGTCCCAGCCCCGTAGCGGAGCTTTTAGTCCCTCCCGACAGCGGTTTACAGAGCGAAGCTCCTTCATCCCGCACACGGCGTCGCTGCGTCAGGCTTTCGCCCATTGCGCAAAATTCCTCACTGCTGCCTCCCGTAGGAGTCTGGACCGTGTCTCAGTTCCAGTGTGGCTGACCACCCTCTCAGGCCAGCTACTGATCGTCGCCTTGGTAAGCCATTACCTTACCAACTAGCTAATCAGACGCAGGCTCATCTCTATCCAGGTTGCCCCTTTGACCTCCCGGCCTCATCTGATATTAGTACCAATTTCTCGATATTATGTCAGGGATAGAGGCAGATTACCTACGTGTTACTCACCCGTGCGCCAGTGTTTCCGAAGAAACCCTTGACTTGCATGTGTTAGGCACGCCGTCAGCGTTCGTCCTGAGCCAGGATCAAACTCTCCGTAAATTTATATTTGGAAAGTTTGTTCGCTTGACTTACTGTTTGTTGTATATGCTTTTTCTTTTACTTCCTGTTTTCAAAGAACTTTTTGCCGTTTGCAAAATTGTTAGACTTCAAAATTACGAAGAAAATTTTATTTGACCAAATTTTTTTAAAAAAAATTTTAAAATTATTTTTTATTAAAATTTTCTTTTCTTCTATTTTTCGAGAACTGTAATTTCAAAGGGAAACAAAATTAATACTTTTTTTCCAAACCACCAAATCTTTTTTAAAATATTTTTTTAAAATCGATTTTTTTAGTGTTTTACCCTTCTTTTTGAGAACTGTAAAATTGAAGGGCTTCAAAATTACGAAGAAAATATTAAATATCCAAATTATTTTCAAAATATTTTCAAAATATTTTTTTGTTGTTTTAATTTTTGCACAACAAAAAAGGCTGATTATTTAGTATCAGCCTTGATTGTATTGATTATTCATCTTTTAATTTATTACGAACATCCTGTTGTATGTCCACAATCTTCGCATACACTGCAAGTTCCGTTCTTTCGTACTCTAACTGAACCGCAAACTTCGCATTGTTCGCCAGTATAACCCATCGACACTGCATCTTCTTTTTCAAATGTTATTGTTTTATTCTTTTTTTCATTTGATAAATTTTCTGCTTTTTCTTTCAATTCGGTTATTATTTCTATTTCTTGTTGCTTTTCGAATTCAGTTAGTATTTGTCCATTTCCTTCAATATCTTCTATTTCTATTTTTGTTTTTTCTTGTTTAATGTTAGTAGTAGTTGTACGCAAGTTGCTTTTTTCTATTTGGATTGGCTTTTCATCATCTATTGTAGGTGGTACATGCGCTAAATCATCACGCCCGAGATAATCGATTGCAAGAGACCGGAAAATAAAATCAAGTACTGAAGTTGTTGTTTTTATTCTTTCGTGTCCTTGGACAACACCTGAAGGGTCAAATCTTGTGAAAACAAATGTGTCAACTAATTCTTCAATAGGAATACCGTATTGTAGTGCTTTTGATGTGAGAATTGCAAAACTGTTTAAAAGTCCTCTGAAAGCGGCTCCTTCTTTGTACATATCGATGAAAATTTCACCAAGTGTTCCATCTTCGTATTCGCCTGTCCGTAAGTAAACTTTATGGGTATTTATTGTAGCTTCTCGAATGTTGCCGTGACGTTTTGGTGGCAGTTTTTGGCGTATAGGTTTACGGAATTCCGGTTTATTTGTTATCACTTCGGATGGATGAGAGTCATCGTCGAATTTATTGTCGTCTAATGTTACTTCTTCTACTAATTTATCATCTAATTTTGTATTAAGTGGTTGACTTAATTTTGATGTGTCACGATATATTGCGATTGCTTTGAGCATCAATTTCCACGCTTGTTGATACACTCCACCGATTTCGGAAACAGTAGCTTCTTCGGGCATATTGACAGTTTTTGAAATTGCACCGGAAATGAATGGTTGTGCTGCCGCCATAATTTTTACGTGTGCTATGTATGGTATGAATCTTTTACCATTTTTCCCGCATTTTGAGGCTGTGTCAAATATTGGCAGATGTTCTTCTTTTAGATGTGGAGCACCTTCAAGCATCATTGTTCCGCATACATAATCATTTGCTTCTTCGATTTGTTTTTCTGTAAATCCAAGTTCTTTAAGTAAACTGAAATTTGGCAAACTCATTGCGTGTTCGGATATTCCTATTGATTTTAAGAAATCTTCGCCGAGGCTCCATTTATTAAATGCGAATCTTATATCGAAAACATTTGGAAGTTGTGCATCAATTTGATTTATTTTTTCATCTGTGAAGCCTTTTTCTTTTAATGTTTCACGGTTTATGTGAGGGCAACCGAGCAATGTGCCATTTCCTTTTGCATATTTTTCTATTTCTGAAATTTGTGTTTCTGTATAACCAAGTTTACGCAAGGCTTTTTGGACAGATTGATTTACAATTTTGAAATAACCACCGCCGGCTAATTTTTTGAATTTTACAACTGCAAAATCGGGTTCTATTCCAGTTGTATCGCAATCCATAACCAGACCAATTGTTCCAGTTGGGGCAAGCACTGAAACTTGTGCGTTCCTGAACCCATGTTTTTCTCCAAGTGCAAGCGCTTGGTCCCATATTTCTTTTGCGGAATCAACTAAATAATCGGGACAGTGTTTTGGATTTATTCCCATTGGGCGAATTGTCAATCCTTCGTATTCATTCAACGGAGAGTTATATGCAGCACGTCGATGATTTCGAATTACTCGGAGCATATCATCTCTATTTTTATCGAATTCGGCGAAAGTGCCTACACTTCGAGCGATTTCGGCTGATGTTGCATATGCTTTTCCTGTTAATAAGGCGGAAATTGCACCAGTCCATGCAAGTGCTTCGGGTGAATCGTAAGGTATTCCGTTTACCATTAATAATGTTCCTAAATTTGCATATCCCAAACCTAAAGTTCTAAATTCAAAACTTTTTTTTGCAATTTCGGGAGATGGATAATGTGCCATTAATACTGATATTTCAAGAACTAATGTCCATATTTTTATTGCATGTAAATAATCATCAACTTTGAAAATTTGATTTTCTTCATCATAAAATTTAATTAAATTCAAACTTGCCAAATTGCAAGCTGTATCATCCAGAAACATATATTCACTACAAGGGTTGGAAGCGTTAATTCGACCTGATTTTGGGCAAGTATGCCATTCATTAATTGTGCTATCAAATTGCAATCCTGGGTCTGCGCTTTGCCATGCACTAAGTATAATTTTATCCCAAATTTGTTGTGCGGGAATTGTTTTTGCTATTTCGCCTGTTGTTCGCCATTTCAAATCCCAACTTTCTTTATTATCGACTGCACGCATAAATGCATTTGTTACTCTGACAGAATTATTTGAGTTTTGACCACTTACTGTTGTGTATGCTTCTCCTTCGTAATGTGTATCAAATTCGGGAAAATCTAAATTTTTATAGCCTTGTGCGACTAAATCGAGATTCCTTTTAATGTAATTTAATGGGACGCCTCTATTCAATGCTTTTTGTATAAGTCGTTTTAATCTTGGATTTTCTTTTGGATTGTTGCCATTTTTTACCGCTTCTTCGACTATTGCTTTCATAAATTTATTAATAATTCGTGAACCAGCGACTAAAGTAGCAACTTTGTATTCTTCCGAAGCTTTCCATTCAATAAATTTTTCGATATCTGGATGGTCAACATCTAAAATAACCATTTTTGCTGCACGCCTTGTAGTTCCGCCTGATTTAATGGCACCGGCGGCTCTATCGAATATTTTTAAAAAGCTCATTAAACCTGAAGAAACTCCACCACCTGATAATTTTTCTCCTTCTGCTCTTATGCTTGAAAAATTTGTACCCGAGCCACTTCCAAATTTAAATACTCTTGCTTCTCGGGTAACTAAATCAAAAATTCCGCCGGGATTTAACAAATCGTCGCTAACTGCATTGATAAAGCAGGCGTGCGGTTGTGGTCGAGAATATGCATCCTCAGAACGCTTTAATTCAAGCGTATCGGGGTCCACGTAATAATGACCTTGTTTGTTCCCTTTTATTCCATAAACTGTCGAAAGTCCTGTGTTAAACCATTGCGGAGAATTAGGTGCAGCCATTTGGTTTATTAACATATATACAAGTTCATCGTAAAAGGCAGATGCATCAGATTCAGATTCGAAATAACCATATTGCTCGCCCCACCATTTCCAAGTATATGCTAAACGATGCACAACTTGCTTTATACTTGTTTCGGGTCCTAATTTTTGATTACCATCTGCATCAAGAATTGGTTTGCCGCTTTCATCGAATTGAGGCACCCCTGTTTTTCTTAGATATTTTTGTGCTAAAATATCAGTTGCCATTTGAGACCAATTTGTTGGCACTTCCACATCGCTAACTTCGAAAACTAACGAACCGTCGGGATTTTTTAAGGTAGATTTTCGCTTTACATAAGAAAACATATCGTATGGCGATTGTCCTTCTTTTGTAAATCTTCGTTCAATTTTCATTTATAAACCTCTAATTAATATCACAATCTTTTTTTAAATTTGTTTTACTTAAGAATTTTAAATTAGAAAAAAATTGGATTTTTTTTGTTAAAAGTTTTCAACAACAAATTTTTAGTTATCGATTTCAATTAATTAAAATGTAATAATATTCTTGAAAAAAGCAAGATTTTCAAGATTATTTCGTCTTTTACATTAGTAAAAGAATTATAAAATTATGGAACATATTAAAGAAAGATTAAACGAAATTGAGGCTGAAATCCAAGAGCTCAAAGTCAAAGAAAAAGAGCTCCGAGAACGTTGGTTAACGGAAAAAAGTATAATTAAAAAAATTCAAGATTTAAAAGCTGAAATTGAAAATATTAAAAATTTAGCTGAAACATACGAAAGAGAAGGCAATTTAGAAAAAGTTGCAGAAATTCGTTATGGAAAATTATATAAATTACAGCAAGAATTAAAAGAAACGACCGAAAACTTGCAAAGTTTGCAATCGACCGGAAGTATGCTCAAAGAAGAAGTTACTGAAGAAGAAATCGCTGAAGTGCTTTCGAAATGGACAGGCATACCAGTAAGTAAAATGCTTGAAACAGAAAGAATGAAAATTGTAAAAATGGAAGAGCGGCTTCATCAAAGAGTAATTGGTCAAGATATTGCAGTCGAAAGAGTTTCTAATTCAATAAGGCGTTCTCGAGCTGGTTTGCAAGACCCAGCAAGACCTATTGGTTCATTCTTATTTATCGGTCCAACTGGTGTTGGAAAAACAGAACTTGCACGCTCTTTAGCTGAATTTTTATTTGATAATGAAAATTCCGTGATTCGAATTGATATGAGCGAGTATATGGAAAAATTCTCTGTCTCTCGCTTAATTGGAGCACCTCCCGGTTATGTTGGTTACGAAGAGGGCGGTCAATTGACCGAAGCTGTGCGGCGGCATCCTTATTCGGTTGTTTTGCTCGATGAGATTGAAAAAGCCAATATAGAGGTCTTTAACATTTTATTACAAGTTTTAGATGATGGACGATTGACCGATGGAAAAGGCAGAACTGTCAATTTCCGTAACACGATTATCATTATGACTTCAAATATTGGAACTGATATCATTCAAGATAGATTTTCGAAAGTTTCAGAAAATAATTATGATACAATTTACCCTGAGGTTCAAAAAGAAATTAATACTTTGCTTCAACGCCATTTCAGACCTGAGTTCATCAATAGAATTGATGAAGTGGTCTTATTTAAGCCACTTACGAAAAGTGAAATTGCTCAAATTGCAAAAATTCATTTGAATAAATTAGTTGATAGTTTGAGTAAAAATAATATTTCTTTAACTTATACAAACAAAGTTTTAGATGCTATTTCTGAAATTGGTTATGACCCTATTTTCGGTGCAAGACCACTCAAGCGAGCTATACAAAAACATATTACGGATTCGCTTGCTAAGCAAATTCTTGAAGGTAAATTTGCACCAGGTCAAACAATTGTGCTGGACGTGAACGATTTCGGTAATTTTAGTTTTAATACAAAATAGAATTTGAACTTTTAGAACATATTAGTATTTATTATTATTAAAACAATTGTTTTTTAGGAAAATTTTGTTAATTTAAAATTTATAAAAAATATAAAATCTATGTATTATGCAATGCCATTAACACAAAGACTTAGGAAAAATATTAAGTCTTTGTCTCATAAGAATTTTAGAGATGAGAATTCGATATTTTTAGTTGAAGGTGAAAAACTTTGTGCCGAATTGCTTAAAAGCGATTTTGTGCCTGAATTAATTGTTATTCGTGATATGCCCTCTGTTGAGGTTATCGAATTATTGGAAAGTTTTACAGAAAAAGCTGTGCCAATTTATAGCACTCCTAAGCACGTTTTTGATCAAATGACAGATGCAAAAACGCCTCAATCAATTGTTGCTGTAGTACATAAAAAACCGATGAAATTGGATATAACCGAGTCTTTCGTTGCTTTAGACTCAGTTTCAGACCCCGGCAATGTCGGGACCATTATACGAACTGCTGAATGGTTCGGCATTAAGCAGGTAATCTTGGGCAATCAAAGTGCTGATATTTACAATCCCAAGGTCGTTCGTTCGACAATGGGTTCTATGTTCAGAATTAATTATTTCGAAACTGACGATTTGGCAACACTTTTGAAAGAAAAATATCCAAAGTTCAAATTATTCGGGGCAAGCTTAGATTCTCAAAATCCATTACCAAAGATAAAAGTCCCTAATAATTTCGGACTAATTTTTGGAAATGAAGCGCACGGCATTTCTCCCGAAGTGCGAAAACGTCTTACTAGTGATTTTTTAATCGAAGGTTTTGGAATTACTGAATCATTAAATGTTGCGGTTAGTGTCGGCATTTCTTTATACCATTTCACTCGAAAATAGTTTTTTCGAATACAAGTTAAAAAGGTGTCCAGACAAAACTTGTAAATGGTAAAAATAAAGGAGATGTAAACACAGCAAAACCAAAATCTGCTGATAACTTTGTGCCTCCAACTCTAAATCCAAGAAAAACACCGGTATTTGTTGGTTTTGTTATGTTACTGTTCCACAACTCACCGATGAAATGAACATCTTTCATTGCTGCAAATTTTGTATCAACACCCAATGCAATTCCAAATGAGCCATTTTCAAATGGAAATACATAATAATTATCTTTAAAATGGACTTCGTAAATATCGTAAGAACCAATTTTGGAATACACTGATGCGGTAAATATTGATTTAGCGCCCACAAATGTTGCAGTGCCATATATATGCGAGATTTTATTGAATGAATTTAACAATGCATAATTATATCCTAAGGCAAGGGACATATGACCTTCCATTGATTCCCAATATTGCCTGTAAAAAGAGACTTTTGCATTTATTAAACTTATTTGTTCATCGCTTCTGATTGATGGAATTATTGAACGACCAGCTGTTACAGATACAATATCGGAAATACCAAATCCTCCGTATAACATAAGCAGTTCGAAGTTGCCAATAAAATGATTTTTCCCGATGGGCTCTGCTGTTGGCAACAAATATATACGATGACTATTTCTGTTGTTTTGACTTGATGGTAAAATTTCTGCAATTTCTTTTAAAAAAACTTTCGTTTTGCCAATTTGAGTTTGAATTGAAATTGCATTTAATGTCCCACTTTCATACTCTAAATCTTTAACTATACACGTAAAAATATCTCCATTGAACAATCTTATTACAACTTCGTTATTTTTCAATTCATTTATATAATCTTCTGTTATTTCACTTTTTAAAGTAAAATGTCCCCAAATTATCATTATAAGTAAGATAGAATATTTATACATAGAAGTCATATCAATTAAAAAAAGTTTTATTAATTTGTTAAGATTTATTAACAAAGTAAATTGCTTTTTTATATAATTTTGAAAATAAATTTTTTTCAAAAACAAAAATAGAAAAATAATGGAAATCCAACTAATTATTTTAATTTTTTTACTAATTCTTGGAATTGCTGACTTGTCAGTCGGTGTTGCTAACGATGCAGTAAATTTCACAAATGCAGCTATGGGTTCGAGAGTAGCCAAATTCCGTATTGTTATGATCGTAGCGGGTTTTGGTATTTTAGCAGGGACACTATTTGCTGGTGGAATGATGGAAATAGCAAAAAAAGGGATATTTAACCCGCAATATTTTACTTTTCCAGAAATTATGTTAATTTATCTAACAGCAATCGTTGGAAATATTTTACTTTTAGATTTATTTAACACTTACGGTTTACCAACATCTACAACGGTTGCTATTATCGCTTGTTTATTAGGTGCTGCGTTAGGAATTAGTTTTTACAAAGTTATCCAAGCAAATGCACAAATTACTGATATAATTCAATATATAAATATTGGAAAAGTATCAGCAATTTTTATATCAATAATTTTATCAATTATTTTCGCTTTCGTTTTTGGTTTCATTGCTCAATACCTCACACGGCTTGTTTTTTCTTTTGATTATCAAAATAATTTAAAAAAATATGGGGCAATTTGGGCAAGTATTTCTGTTACTTTTATTTCTTATTTCGTTTTTTTAAAAGGCATCAAAAAAGCTCCATTTATAACTCCTGAAATTATCAGTTATATCAATTCAAATTTAGCATTAATTTTAATTTCATTGGCAATAATATTATTTGTTTTATTTCAAATTCTATTTTTATTTACCAAAGTTAATGTAATTAAATTTGCTGTTTTATATGGAACCTTTGCATTAGCTATGGCATTTTCTGCTAATGATTTAGTAAACTTTATTGGTGTACCACTTGGTGGATTGGATGCATATTTGCTTGCTACCAAGAGTCCGGATCCATTAAATATGTTGATGACTGAATTCACAAAAGATGATTTGCCAGTATCTACATTATTATTGCTATTTTCCGGATTAATTATGTTCTTGACATTATTTTATTCAAAGAAAGCACGCTCAGTAACAAAAACAGAACTTTCATTAGGTAGGCAAGAAGAAGGCTACGAGCGTTTTCAACCGAATGCTTTAGCACGTTTATTAGTTGGAATTTCTCTTGCTTTAGTTGATTTTTTGAAAAAGGTAACGCCAGAAACAATTCAAAATTTCGTACGTAAACAATTTGACACTTCCAATTTTAACAGCGAAGTTGACGAAAATGGTGAAAGGAAATCATTTGATTTGCTTCGTGCTATGGTAATTATGATGATTTCATCAGCACTAATTTCTTTAGGTACTTCTATGCAATTACCACTTTCAACTACTTACATTACTTTTATTGCAGCAATGGCTGCTGCTCTGCCTGATAAAGCTTGGGGCCGTGAAAGTGCTGTATATCGTGTATCGGGTGTTATAACTGTAGTTGGTGGTTGGTTTTTAACTGCTGTTTTTGCAACAATTATTTCATTTATTCTTTCATTATTATTCGCCTATACTCATACTTTTGCCGTGTTTATCGCAATTATTATTGTTGTCGTAGTTTATGCCCAATCAACAATTTTGCACCGAAAACGTATGAAAAAAGAAGAAAGATTAGAAAAAGCATATGTTATGTCTACTCAAAACATCGATTCTTCTTATTATCGTGAACTTTTAAACCAAATTGGCAACTATGTCTCAAAAATATATTCAACAGTATCTTTGAGTTTAGATAGATTAATTAATCGTGACACTCTTAAACTACGTAAATTACGCTACGACGCAAGGGATACCTCTCGTGAAGTTAGCATTTTATCTATTAATATGATTAACTTGCTGAAAGTGCCTGACACAATTATTAATGAATTTGTTAATTACTCAACGAAGATAATGGCAAATTTGCAAAATTTGGCTGACCGTGTTTTACTCTTAACAGAACAAAATTATTACTATGTTGCTAATTCTCATCACCAACTAACTGAAGAACAAATCGAAGAAGTTAAAGTTATAATTAATTTTTTAAATAAATTAGGTGATGATTTAATAAATACAATTAATAATGTCCAACAATACAAAGAAAGCGATATTGAATCGAAAATTGATGAATTCCGTAACCATATTGAATCTTTTACGAAAGAACAATTGAAAAGAGTAAAAGATGTTCCCAAGCCAATTAAAAGAAATTTACTTTATTTCACTATACTTTCCGATATGGACTTGATTGCGGATAACACAAAAGGGCTTTACAAATCTTTACGTAAAGTATTTAAACAAATTAAAAAAGAAGAAAAAACTGTAATCGAACAATCAAATCCTGAAGCTAATAGTGGCGAAGCAATTCAATAGTTAATTAATATCCTTCATAATTACAAAGGCTGTCTATTTCCATAGATAGCCTTTTTCATAAATAGTCATTAAAAGTATAAAATTTAATTAATTATTTTTTCCCATAAAACTCGGCGATAACTTCGGCAACGTAACTTATTTGATTTTCAGTCAATTCGGGGAAAATTGGAAGTGATAAAACAGAATTTGCAAGTTCATTTGCCACGGGATAATCATCATTCTTTAAATTTAAATAATTAAAACATTCCTGTTGATGAAATGGGACAGGATAATAAATATCACTGCCAATTTCTTTCTGAGCAAGAAATTCTTTTAATTCATTACGATTTTTTACTCGAATTGTAAATTGATTATAAATATGGTAATTTGTTACTCCCGATTCAATAAACACTGGTTTTGGAGTAATTACATTAGGGTTTTCACCATTAGTTAAATTCAATTCGGCAAAGAAACTTTCATAAAGCTGAGCATTATATCTACGAGCAGAGTGCCAGCTTTCGAGTTGCTTCAATTTGACCGACAAAACAACTGCTTGAATTGCATCCAATCTGAAATTACCACCGATAAATTTATGGTAATATCTTGGATTCATCCCGTGATTTCTCATATATTTGAGTTTTTCAGCTAAATTATCATCATTTGTTGAGACCAAACCACCATCACCGAACGCTCCAAGATTTTTCGACGGGTAAAACGAAAAGCAACCAATATTACCTATCGACCCAACAAAACGCCCATCCTTGTATTGTGTTCCTAATGCTTGTGCAGCATCTTCGATTACGGGAATATTATATTTATTTGCAATAGCAAGTATTTCATCCATTTCGCAGGCTTGACCGAATAAATGAACGGGCATAATAGCTTTTGTTTTCTCAGTAATTTTTTCTTCTATTTTTTTGGGGTCAATATTGAACGTAACGGGGTCACTGTCAACCAATACTGGTTTTGCGAACAGTCTTGCGGCACTCCCTGCTGTAGCAAAAAAAGAAAATGTAGGCATAATAATTTCATCACCAGGACAAACATCATAAGCCATAAGAGCCATTAATAATGCATCACTACCGCTTGACACAGCAACTGTGTGCTTAACTCCTAAATACTTTGCTAATGACTTTTCCAAATCTTCAACATCTTTTCCTAATATGCACATTTGAGAGCGTGCGACTCTGAGCAATTCCGATTCGACTTCTTCTTGAATTGAAGAATATTGAGCTTTTAAATCCAAAAGTGGTACTTTCATAATTTTATATTTTAATCTATAAGAATAAGTAATTGATTTTTTACAACTTTTTCATCAACTTTGATATTTATTGATTTTACAACGCCATCAACGGGTGAAAATAATCTATTTTTCATCTTCATTGCTTCTAAAATCAAAAGTTGAGTCCCCTTTTTAACGCTTTCGCCTTCTTTAACGTTAATTTCACGAATTACACCTGGTATAAACGCTCTTATTTCTTTTATATTACCTAATTTTTGCTGTTTCCTGTTTAAAAACTTTTTCGTAAAATTAGTTTTGTAGGTTGTGTCATCTAAAATTATTTTACCTTGAAATTCATCCATTATTTACCTCATTAAAATGGCGGAATGCCGTGTTTTCTTTTTGGAATATCAACTTGTTTATTTATACCTATTTGTAAAGCATGAATAATATATTCACGAGTTTCTTCGGGATTTATGACCGCATCAACATAACCAGCAGAGGCTGCTTTATATGGATTGGCAAATTTTTCTGTATATTCTTGAACTTTTAATTTACGCATAGCATCTGGATCTTCTGCACTTTCAATTTCTTTTTTGAAAATAATATTTGCAGCACCTTCAGGACCCATTACCGCAATTTCAGCGGAGGGCCAGGCAAAAACAAAATCAGCACCTAAATGTCTTGAACACATTGCAATATATCCGCCACCATACGCTTTGCGCATTATAACGGTCATTTTGAGTACGGTTGCCTCGCTATATGCATATAAAATTTTAGCACCGTGACGAATTACCCCCGCATATTCTTGGTCAACCCCTGGCAAATATCCCGGTAAATCAACTAATGTTAACAGTGGAATATTGAAAGAGTCACAAAATCTTATGAAACGAGCTGCTTTATCGCTCGAATCCACATCCAACACACCTGCAAGTACAAGCGGCTGGTTTGCTACAACGCCAACAGTATCACCGTTAAGTCTTATAAAACCAATCACAATATTTGATGCCCAAAATTGTTGAATTTCCAAAAAATCAGAATCATCGGCTATTGCTTTAATTATATCTCGGACATCGTAAGGCTCAGTATTATCTTTTGGCATAATTTCGGATATTGTTTTTGTGCTTTTAGGCGGTTTTGGTGGGAACGGGTCTGCTTTCTTGCGATTATTCCAAGGAATAAATGTAACTAATTTTTTAATTTGTTCGAAGCATTCATATTCAGTTTCGGCATAAAAATGGGCATTGCCAGAAATTTCTGCTTGCACACGTGCTCCGCCTAAATCTTCCATTGATATTTCTTCGCCAAGGACTGTTTTAATAACTTCAGGACCTGTTATGAACATTTTCGAGATTTTATCGACAACGAATACAAAATCAGTCAATGCAGGAGAATAAACAGCACCACCCGCACACGGACCTAAAATTACGGATATTTGTGGAATTACACCCGATGCTCTTGTGTTTCGAAAAAATATTTCTCCATAACCTGCTAATGAATTCACTCCTTCTTGTATTCTTGCACCACCTGAATCATTTATTCCAATCAAAGGTAGCCCTAAATTCATTGCGTGATCCATTATTTTTGTGATTTTCCTCGCATGTGCTAATCCGAGTGAACCTCCTGCTACGGTGAAATCTTGAGCATAAATGCAAATAGGAAAGCCTAATATTTTGCCGGTACCTGTTATTACTCCATCACCTGGCAAAAATTTCTTGTCCATTCCGAAATCTTCAGCTTGATGCTGAACAAATAAATCATATTCGTGGAAAGTGCCTGGATCGAGCAATGCTTCTATGCGTTGGCGTGCTGTCAATTTGCCAAATTTTTCTTGCTTTACTTTAGCAATCTGTTCAGTTTCTTCAACTAATGAAGATTTTTTTTTGAACAAATCCAGAATTTTTTGTGTTATCGACATCTATTTCTCTCTTAATTACTATTTTTGCTTTTTCAATTTTTTTATTATACAAAATTAGTAAGAATTCGACATTTTAATTCTTTTATGAATAAATATTCATTTATTTTAAACGATAATAATATTTAAATTAAAGGTTTTTATGAAAAATATTCATTTATTTTCTTCCGCTTTAATAGCTATAATTGTACTGTCATTTTTACCATTGCAATCTAAAGTGAAATCTACACTTTCAGAAGTTGACTTTCCATCTACTTTAGTCATTGGCAAGCGGGATACAATTAAAGGTGATATGAGCAAATTTGTTGATAAAGTAACAGATGCGTATACAGAAATTGATCAATTCGTCAGAGCAAATAAAGTTAAAGTTAAGGAATTTCCTGTTGTAATTAATGAATATTGGACTAAGGATGTTTATTATTTTATAAGTGGATTTCAAGTTATTGATAAAAATAATGCAATTCCAAAAGGTAATTTATTTTACTTCGAATTGCCAAAAACCAAAGCCGTAAAAGCTAAAGTTACGGGACCTTATGAAGAAGCGGAAAAAGTTTACAAAAAAATATACCAATATATTTATAAAAAACATTGTATTCCTGCCTTTATCACTTGGGAAGAATATTTAAACGACCCGAAAACAGTAAAACCCAATGAAATAGAATATAATATTTACGTCCCTTTTAAAGAAAAAGATGAGTAAGTAATATCAAATTTTATTTGAATTATAAACATTTATTTAAAAATTTTATTATTAAAATAATTAATTATCATAATTTTGTTAATATTTAATTAACTCAATTTAAATCTATTTAAGGTATTTTATGAAAAGCGAATCTGATTGTACATTTGATGTGAATTTAATAAGAAAAGATTTTCCAATTTTATCCAAAGAAATGAATGGCAAACCTTTGGTTTTTCTTGATAGTGCAGCATCAACACAAAAACCTCAAGTAGTAATTGACGCAATCGCAGATTTATATTCCAATTATTATGCAAATATTCATCGTGGCGTGTATCAACTTTCGCAAGTGTCAACAGAAAAATACGAGGAAGCTCGTGAAATTGTCAAAAATTATATTTCTGCCGCAAGCTCTGATGAAATCGTTTTTACTCGTGGTGCAACTGAATCAATCAATTTAATAGCATATTCTTATGGCAGATATTTTTTGAGTGAAGGTGACGAAATAATAGTTTCCGAAATGGAACATCACGCTAATATTGTCCCCTGGCAACAACTTGCAAAAGAGAAAAAAGTTGTTCTTCGCTATATACCAATGGATGATAATGGAGAATTACTTCTTGATGAATTTTATAAAATGTTGAATACTCGCACAAAAATTGTATCTTTGGTTCATATTTCTAATTCATTAGGTACAATCAATCCTGTTAAAGAAATTTTTAATAAAGCAAAAGAAATTGGTGCAATTACAATTTTAGATGCCTCCCAATCAATACAACACACAAAAATTAATGTAAATGAACTAAATTGTGATTTTTTGGTATTTTCGGGACATAAAATTTATGGACCAACCGGAATTGGCGTCCTTTATGGCAAACTTGATTTACTCAAGAAAATGGAGCCATACCAAACTGGTGGGGATATGATAAAATCAGTTACTTTCGAAAGAACAATCTTTGCTGACGTTCCAGGCAAGTTTGAAGCGGGGACACAAAACATAGAAGGTGCCATTGGTCTTGGTGCAGCAATCAAATATATAAATTCTATTGGTCTACCCGAAATAATGAAATATGAACACCAGTTAATGAAATATGCTACAGATAAAGTTTTAGAAATTCCACAAGTTAAAATTATCGGTACAGCAAAAGAAAAAGCAAGTTTAATTTCCTTTATTTTAGAAGATGTTCACCCACACGATGTCGGAACTATTTTTGATAAACTCGGTGTTGCGGTTAGAACCGGTCAACATTGTACAGAACCAGTTATGCGGCATTTCGGCATACCCGCAACTACTCGGGCTTCTTTTGCTTTTTACAATACTTTTGAGGAGATAAACGTTTTTATCGAAAGTATTAAATATGTTATAAATATTTTCGACTGATATGAGCGAATTAAATGATTTATACCAAGATATAATTTTAGAACACAATAAAAATCCAAGAAATTGGGGAACTATAGATAACCCTTCGGCTATTTCCGAAGGGTTTAATCCATTATGCGGAGACCATATTAATTTATATATCAAATTAGATGATGGAAGGATAACGGATGTAAAATTTCAAAGCAATGGTTGCGCTATTTCAAAATCCTCTGCCTCGATAATGACAACTCTCATTAAAGGTAAAACGATAGCAGAAGCTCAAGAAATTTATAATGAATTCCATGAGATAATTACAAAAGGATGTGCAGAGCATGAACCTTCAAATGAGAATTTAGAAATATTTTGTGGTGTGAAAGATTACCCAAGTCGTGTAAAATGTGCTTCCCTTGCATGGCATACTTTGGAAGATGCATTAAATAAAAATCCTGAAAATAACAAATAACAATCGGTGATTTATGGAATCTATTACTGCTATTGAATTAGAGCAAAAGGTTCTCGATGTCATAAAAACAATTTATGACCCCGAAATACCTGTTAATATATATGATTTAGGTTTAATTTACGATATAAAAATCACTCAGGAAAATGAAGTAGTTGTTTTAATGACTTTAACTGCTCCTTCTTGCCCTGTAGCTGGCGGCTTGCCTGTCGAAGTAGAACAAGCTATTAAAAATATTCCTGAAGTTAAAAATGCAAAAGTTTTGCTGACTTTCGATCCTCCTTGGAATCCGTCTTTACTTTCAGAGGAGGCTAAATTAATGTTAGGTATGTTGTAAATAATTAAAATTTATATATTTAAATTTGTAGAAAAAAACTAAAAAAGAGTTGTTTTGATTATTCTGTATCTTCTTTCTCTTTTTCTTGTTTTTCTTTTTCTAATTTTAGTTTTTCTTTTAACTCACGTGCTTTTTTCTCTCTTCGTAATTTATTAAAATTCACAGATTGAGTGATTTGAACGCCTTTCCTGATTATACCTAATTTCCTGAGTGAATCTTCCGCAAAATAAAATCTTTCTTTATTTCGAAGCATGCTACGAGACTCCTGAGGAATTTGAGTAATTGGAATTAATGGCTCGTCTACTTTCATTGGGTCTTCAGGTAAATTAAGTTGAACTGCACGGTTACTTGTCAATTGCATCCAAGGACGGAATTCCACACCAAAAGGATAATGATCTAAAATTACGACAGGTGTACCCGAAAGTGGAATCGGTTTCCGATTTGAATCTAATTTCACACCTTCACCCCAATTATATAACCATTTTGCATCTTCTTCGAACATTCGGGAACAAGAATGGGATGCAGGGTATCCCGGCATAGTAAATTGATGGAATGCCATTCCGGCTTCAGGATGTATATTAAAATAATACTTCATTATCCAAGTGCTGTCAATGGAAGAATGTCTTTCTAATTGCCTGAAAGTCAAAGCGTACCGCCCCGGATATGTTTGAGTTCTTTCCTTTCCTGAATTCACTGCAGCAAAACGTACTAATTTCCCGTATTCATAAAACGCTACGCATTGATAATGTGCTGACATAATTATAAACTTCTTTAATTTTGCGGCACCTTTATAATAACTTGGGAAAATGGAATATGCTCTTCTATCAGCATAAAATACTTCAGGTACAACAATTTCTTGGCTGTTTTGCAAATAAATCCAATCTTTTCGATTTAAAAGTCTCATTGTCGTATCAGAATAATTCTTGACTTTTCTAATAGAATCAAAAAATTTTCGTCGTGAATTGACTCCTTTAAACTTAATTAGTTTATAATTTATTAATGGAAATGTATCAATTTGTATTTTTTCTTGAGCAAGTTCAATATTTGCAGAATCTTGTACATCATCCTTTGCATCAATTTTTTGCTTGCAACTACTGAATAAAGTTACAATCAAAAATAATGAAACAATCGAATATATATAATGCAAATATGTTAATTTGTAAAATTTTTTGTTCATAAACAAAACTTGTAAAAAATATTCCAATATAAATGTAAAATTAAACAAATTTCTCTTTAATTATATATAATAATAATAATGAAATTATATAAAAATAATGATTTTTTTCGTTTATTGTTGAAAATATTACACAATGCAAAAAGTATTTCTCTAAAAATGAGTATGATGAAAATGAAATAATATGAAAAAAGTTTTTAAATTATTAATAATATTTTTTGTTATTTAATTAATTTGCAATTTTGTTGAAGATTAAAATAAAAAAAATATAATAAAGGTATAGTATGTCAGGACATAGTAAATGGGCTAATATTAAACACAGAAAAGGAAAACAAGATGCGATGCGTGGTAAAATGTTTACCCGTATTGCCAAAGAAATAACAATAGCGGCAAGAGAAGGAGGTGGAGACCCAGACGCAAATCCTCGTTTGAGATTAGCAGTTCAAAATGCACGTGCAGCAAATATGCCGAATGATAATGTGATGCGTGCAATCAAAAAAGGAACAGGTGAAATTGCCGGTGCTGCTATCGAGGAATATGTTTACGAAGGTTACGCACCTGGTGGTGTTGCTGTAATTCTCGAAGTTGCTACAGATAATAAAAATCGCACTGTCGCCGAGATTCGCTCTATGTTCAGTAAAATGGGCGGCAACTTAGGAGAAACTAATTCCGTTGCTTGGAACTTCAACCGCAAAGGTGTTATTCAAATAGCTACCAATAATAAAAGCGAAGATGAACTAATGGAGGTAGTTCTCGAATCTGGCGCTGAAGATATGGAATACGACGAGGAATCAACACGAATAATTTGCGAAATGGAAAACTACGGTACTGTAAATAAATATCTAAGCGACAAAGGTTTTGAAATTCAAGAAAGCAAATTAGAATATATTCCTCAAAATACTGTAAAAATTACTGACCTTGATTTGGCTAAAAAAATAATGAAATTCACTGATGCTTTCGAAGATCACGATGATGTGCAAAATATTTTCACGAACGTTGAAATTGATGATGCAATTGCAGAACAACTTGATTAAATTAAAAAAAATATGAAAATATTAGGAATTGACCCCGGCTCTGTATTGCTTGGATATGGCGCAATAGATTGTCGGGGTAATTCTATTCAGCTAATCGAATATGGTGTCGTTAAAGCAAAATTAATTCAAGAAGAATATTTAAAGCGATTAGAAGAAATCCATCTACGTGTCGGCGAAATAATCGATAGAGTTCAGCCCGATATAGTTTCCTTCGAGTCGATGTTTTACCATAAAAATGTCCAAACCCTTATCAAATTAGCACAAGCACGAGCCGTCGCCATTCTTGCCGTTACATCTCGTAAAATCGATATAATCGAATATTCACCAATGGAAGTAAAAAAGTCAGTTACCGGAAAAGGAAATGCAAGCAAACAACAAGTTCAATTTATGGTAAGAAACATATTAAAAATTTCAGAAACACCGGAATTTTTCGATAGCACAGATGCTTTGGCAATTGCTATAACTCATTCCTTCAAGCAAAATTCTACCACCCAAAATGCTAAACGCATTCGCAATTGGAGCGATTTTATAAATCAAAATCCTGATAGAGTATTAAAATAATAAATTAAATTTGTTCGAAGACAGAAATAAGTTCCAAAGCAGCCATTGCAGCATCAAATCCCTTATTCCCACCTTTGCTACCTGCACGTTCGACTGCTTGTTCCAATGTATCAGTTGTAAGAACACCAAAAATTACAGGAACAACAGTTTCCAAATTAACTTGTGCGACACCTTTTGCAACTTCGTTTGCAACATAATCAAAATGTGGAGTTTCCCCACGAATCACAGCACCAAGAGCAATTACAGCATCAAATTTATTACTTTTTGCCATCTTTTTCGAAGTCAATGGAATTTCATAAGCACCAGGAACCCAAACAATAGTAATATTATCATCAACTACATTATGGCGAGAAAGAGCATCCAAGGCTCCTTCCAATAATTTATCGGAAATAAAATTATTAAAGCGTGAAATAACAATTCCAAAACGTTTATTTTCACCGATAAATTTCCCTTCAATAACTTTTGGCATAACACACCCGTAAATTAATACTAAATTACGAAAAATTAAGAGAAAACGGAAAAATTAAAGCATTTGATATCACACTTTCCAAACTTACAAAATCAAAGAACAAAATGAAAGCAAATTAAAATCCTAAGTATATCATTATGTCTTTCAGAATCTTCTTAAGGGTTATCTTTTTATTCTTTACTTTCTTTTCTTTTATATTTGTTAATGTCGGTGTTGGTTTATATTTTATTTGTTTAAGGAATTTTCTAAGTCTCATATGACTTACTCCATATGGAGTGTTTGTCCCAACATGTAGTATTGCTCCTGTTTCATCATCTTTAATATTTATTGGTGGATCATCTTTTCTTGGTGTGGATATATATCCTAAAAATGTATTAAACGATTCTCTTATTTTTTTCTCATTTTCTTCATTATTACCAGGTACTAATCCTCGTACATATATATCTCCATTATATACCGCTTTTTTATAATTATTATAATAGTTTTGTGCTACTTTTCTTGCATCAACAGGATCTACAAAATATTTATATTGACTTCTCGGAGTATTCCATATATCACCAATACCTACTTCTTCATAATCATAAGGATAACCTTCTTCTTTCATTTTTTTAAACAATGCTTTCTTTGCTTGTTCAGGGTCTTTATATTTATCAAATATATCTCTATGTTGAAGATAATACATATAATTATCAAATCTATCAGTACTATCTTCACTATTTACATATAAATCTTCATTACCTATTCTATCTTCAGGTACTTTACCTTTACCTATGCCAAGAGAATTTAATTCTGCAGCATAACTATCATAATCATAAGGATATCTTGCTGCAGGATATTTCTTATTTAAATTACTTTGTATTATTTGAGTTAATAAATCAGTATAACTCATACTTGCCCAATCTTCATTTGGATTAAATAATGATAATGGTGGTACTGATTCTAGATTTTTCCAACTGTTATTTTTATCATAAAAATCTTTGCTATAAGTATAAGCAGGATGATTATTAGTTGGATCATCATATGATTTTAAACCATCAATACTATATCTTCTATTTGGTATCCAATCATCAGGATATCTAAAGGTGTCATCAGAATATTGTATAGTACCTGATGGGTATATTTCAACTATTTTTAGTCCAGGTGGTAAAGGTATTTTCTTTTCTTCTTTAACTATTGCTTTTTTTGCATTAGGATTAGCAGGAGCAATATATTCTCCTGTTGATGTTGAATTATTTGTTTTATTATTAGTTTGTTTAGATTGTAATGGCACTTTTTTACTTTTTGATTGTGTACCATTAATATCATCAGTCAATAAATTCCTAATAACATTGACTTTTGGTGCAGTTGCAAAACAGTTTGGTATAAAACAAGTAAATACAATACAAGTCACTAATATTTTGTTCATTTTATTTACTTTTTTTCTCTAACTTAATAAATTTAAATATTATAGCAAAATTGAATTCGTTGAAATATGAAATTATTTATTGAATCTTACATTTTAGTTATTATAGCGAATAGTTTAGTTATCATAGCGATTTCTTTAGGGAATTACAAAAAAAAAGGAACGCAAACTACGTCCCTTTTTTTAATTCATTACAACTTATTTTTATTTTTTGATTAACTTTCCTGTTGTTACTTTTTTGGAATCTGAATTGATTATTGAAAAAACGTAAGCACCGCTTGAAAAGTTGTTTAAATCGATATTTTTATCGGTATTGAAAGTGCTCGAAAGCATCATATTTCCACGTGTATCGTATATTGAAATTGTGTAGTTATCGTTTTGATTTAATTTTATTTCTAAAGTATTTTGTTCATTCAAATTAATTGAAAGTGAATTAGTTTGTGGTAATTCGATTATGCCTGAACCGTATGAATATTTAAAACTTACAGTCACGCTTGCGTTATCGCTTGGATTATCTGCATCGTAAAACGTATAAACTAATTTCCCTGTTCCGGGTATTGGGTCACTTGCCCCGCTATATGGATAATAATGTGAATAAAATGCATTGGTTGGAAGTGTTGCCCCGCCTTTGATTACATCTGATGGCGACTTATCCCAATCTTCTTTTGCAGGCGGAAGACATCCTCCCGCCCAGCATACATCAAAAGAATGCCCTTCTGTTATTTCTAACACTTTTACTTTTACTTTAACATTTAAATCTGCGAAACTAGTATTTTGGACTTGTGTTGTAAATAAAATTTCGTATGTTTCATTTAAATTAGCCTCGTAAGAAAATACTGTATCGCCAACTATTCGTAAAAATTGTGCCTTTAGAGGTATTTGTGTCAAAACAAGTATTAATACTATTGCAGATATTTTGGTAAATTTTATCATTGTAAAACCTTTTTTTGTTAATTTGCTAAAA
The DNA here is from genome assembly GCA_964500435.1 of uncultured Chloroherpeton sp. Taxonomy (GTDB): domain Bacteria; phylum Bacteroidota; class Ignavibacteria; order Kapaibacteriales; family UBA2268; genus GWF2-33-9. The sequence continues at coordinate 21,833 of CAZCNL010000014.1, forward strand.
AATTTATTTCAAATTATGAAAAAAATACTATTTATCTCTATTTTTGTTTTGCCTTTTTTGTTTCAAAACAATTTATTTAGTCAGGACGTAAAAACACTTCCAAAAGTTACAGTTAAAGATTTGCAAGGGAATTCAGTCGAAGCAACATCTTTTAATAACGATGGAAAACCATTTTTAATTGATTTTTGGGCAACTTGGTGCGTTCCTTGCATCAGAGAATTGAACAATATTAGTAAAGTTTATGATAAATGGCAAGAAGAAACGGGAGTTAAATTAATTGCCGTTTCTATTGATGACTCCCGCACATCCAAAAAAGTTGCTCCTTTTGTAAAAGGTCGTGGCTGGAAATTCGAATTCTTCATCGACGAAAATAGTGAATTGAAGCGTGCAATGAATGTTAGCAATCCTCCTCATACTTTCTTAGTTAATGGGAAAGGCGAAATTATCTGGGAACATACTGGTTATGCTGACGGTGCCGAAGATGAAGTTATTGCTAAAGTTAAGGAATTACTTTCTAAAGAAAAATAATAATTAATCACTCATTTTGCGTTTTTTACCCTTTTTTTCTTAATTTAGTATAGATTAAATTTGATTTATTTATGCAATTTAAAGAAAGTGATTTGCCAGGAATAGGCAAAAAGTTCACTATTAAAACTAATGCAGGTCATTTTATCTCTATTATATTACACATTAATGGAAAGAGAGAAATTTTCCATTTCACTGACCCAGACGATGACCCCATTTTCCACTTTTTAATGACTGAAGAAGAGGCGAACTTAATTGGTTCTGTCTTGATGGGAACATACTTTAAACCTGAACAAGATAAACAAAAAGAATTGCTTTTAAATAAACTATCTATTGAATGGATTGATGTTCACTCAAATTCATCGCTAATTAATCATTCAATTTTGCAGTTGCAAGTTAGAAAACTCACCGGGATTACTATTATCGCTATTATACGTGGAAATGAAACAATAATTAATCCAAAACCGGAAACTGTCATTTTACCTTCGGATACCTTAATTATTGCCGGCACAAGAGAACAAACACACAATTTTGCTCAAAAATTTAATCTTGATGCATAAATATGACTTTTTTACTTATTCTTGGTATTTCGACTTTTACTTTGTTTATTTCTGCTTTTTTAGGCAAAAAGTCTAATTTGCCTATTTTAATCTTTTATATTTTCGCTGGCATTTTAATTTCAAACTTATTTAATATCGGAAATGATATAAAACTTTTTTCTGAAATTGGAATCGTTATTCTTTTCTTTTATCTTGGGTTGGAATTTAACATCGAAAGAGTTTTTGTAACAGCAAAAAGGATTTGGGCTGCAGGTTTAATAGATTTATTTTTTAATTTCTTAATCGTTTTCATTTTGTTAATTTCCTTAAGTTATGACTTTATCATTGCTCTTGCAATGGCTGGTATTACTTATGCAAGTTCTTCTGCAATAACAACTAAAATTATTATTGATAATCACCGAATTGCCAATTCCGAGACCGAATTCATTCTCGGGTTGATGGTTTTCGAAGATATTATTGCACCAATTTTAGTTGCACTGATTGCTGCGTATTCGGTCGGCAGTGAACCGAGCTCAACGATTACTCTTTCTGTTTTAGCTAAAATTGTCGTTGTGATTGGATTGACTTTGCTCATTGCTAAATTTGCAAAAAACTATTTAAGTAAATTTGTAGAAAAATACTTAAGCGATGAAATATTAACTTTATTTATTTTTGGAATTGTTATACTTGCCGCAGGCATATCTCATAATGTCGGACTTTCGGAAGCTTTGGGTGCTTTTTTGGTAGGATTGATAATTGCCGAAACAGGAAAATCTCATCAAATACAAAATTTAGTCATTCCCATTCGTGATATTATGATTTCATATTTCTTTTTCATATTTGGCTCCGAAATTATTTTCAAATTTAATTTTGATAGTTTTGCAATTTTAACACTTGTTTTGTTGTTAATAGTATCAATCATCGGCAAACTTTTAACAGGAATTATCGGTGGGCGGCTTTATGGTTTGTCGAATCGCCGTTCCGCAATCTCCGGTTTAAGCATAATAAATCGTGGAGAATTTTCTATTGCCATTTCTCAATATATTGGCATCACTTTCTTCCCCCTTATTTCTATTTATATTTTTTCAATTGCGATTTTAGGCACTTTAACTGCTCAATTTGCCCCTCGAATTGCTAAATTTTTTGCTAAACCTAAACAAAATATAATCTAAATTTCCTGCTAAAATCTTTTGAATTCAAATTTGAAGATAAAATAAAAGAATATTAGTAAATTAATCAAACTAAATGCTGCAATTAACAAATCTCGTGCTTGATATGGCTTTAATAAAAATGTGGCCACTAACTCCACTAATACTGACAAAAAAGATAAAATCATTACCGTTTTGAAAATTTTGTAATTCAAATTTTTTGGCATATTCTTTTGCTGTGCAATAAATGAACTCAGTATTACCAAAAAAAGAGAAGAAGTATTAATTAAATAATATTCCGCTTTTGGTAAATCAAAGTATAACATATTCAAAATTAATACTGTAATTAATATTAAATATGTTATCATTATCGAAAATTTCATTTTATAACCTTTTTTGCTAAAAAAAGAGGCTGTCTTCAAAAAGACAGCCCCAAAAGTTTACGTAATTAAGTTATTTTACTTTGTAACAATTATTTGTTTAGTTACAGATTGTCCGTTGTAAGTAACTTGTACGAAATATGTTCCACTTGCGAATGTATTATTTAAACTCATTGTTATGTTGTTAAATCCTGCGACTGCATTGGTAAGTTTTGTTGCAACTTTCTTACCAGACATATCGAGAATTGCAATTTCAACTTGTGAATTTTCATTTAATGTAAATGTAATGTTCAAGTCTGAAATTGCAGGATTTGGAGTTATTGCCAAATTAATTGGATTATTGTCCGTAACTCCGAGAACTCCTCCGCTTTTATTTACAACTACTTGAGCTATTGTTGACTTAGTTTTTCCGCATTCATTTGTTGCTTCGCAATAGTAAAATCCAGCATCTGTTAAAAGAACTCCATCAATGATGAATGTGTTTTCAGTTGCTCCATTAATCATTACGTCATCTTTGTACCATTGATAAGTAATTGGTTCTTCACCACTTGCTGTTGCTGTTAATGTTAATTTTTCACCTTCAACTAATGTTGCATCTGTTGGTTGTACATCAAACATAGGTGGCAACATAATTGTTAATTTTGCTGTTTTGCTTGCTACTGTAGTTGCATTTGGTGAACTTGCTTCGCAGTAGTAGTTTCCTTCGTCAGCATAACCAACATTCATAATTGTCAATGTGCTTGTTGTTGCACCAGAAATTCTTGCATCATCAACTAATGCTGCACCATTGAAATACCATTGATAATTAATTGGGTCATTACCACCGTTGAGTACTGCATTGGCTGTGAAAACTGCCTTTGATGCTACACATACTTTTGTGTCAACTGGGTCTTCAGTGAACGTAATTGTTGATGTTCCTAAAATTAAATGAACAGGATTTGATGTTACTGTACCGCAAAGTCCTTCGACTACTACGAAATAATAATCATCTGTCCCTGAAAAATGCATATCTTTCAAGTTTGTAATTGTCATTATTGGTGATTTTGTGTTTGCATAATATTCATTGTCTAACAATTGAATATCTTCACCATTGTAATGACGATACCATTGGTATTTATGTTGGAAATATGGTGGAACGATACCTTTAATATGCACTTCTACTTCGAAGTCTGCAGTTTCACCAAGATTTGCTGTAACGTCTTGTGGTTGTTTTGTAATTTCAGTGTTACGCAAAGTGTAAACTAATACTTCGTTTGAGTAAATACCATCTTTTGTATTTGCTGGTCCATAAACTTTGCATCGGTATGTTCCAGTTGTTTCGTAGTTGAATGCACCAAATTTGTATATTGGGTTTGTTGCACCAGGAATAGGTACACCATCTTTTTCCCACTGATATTCTGCTTGAGCTCCGTAACTAATTGTTGCTGCAACTTGCAAGGAATTGCCAGTTGAACCGTTGCATGCTAATAATGCTTCTGGTTGTTTTATTATGTTAATTTCAAGAACGATTCCTGCATATCCTGCATAATAAAATCCATCTCTTGTATTTCCATAGTAATCTGTGTTTTCAACATCGCCTAATCCCAATGGGTCATATGTTACTAATTCTGGTACAAATGTTGAATATCTGTATGTTCCATCATCAGTTAATTCAACAGCTATATTTGTTGATGTATTATCACCTGTTGTATTCACATATGATGTCAGATCACTGCTATTTGAATTGCCCTTTGTCCAGAAATTATTATTCGCACTATTAATATTTGAACTATTATTTACCACAGAGCGATTTATTCCGTAATTTGATACTAAATTACGCATAAATGTATTTTGTCCGAAATAAAATTCTGCAGCAGGGAATGATTGTGAATTTGCTATAAATGTGTTGTAATAAACTTCTAAATTGTTTGACGTAGAAGCATTGAAGGCATTGCCATTCGTAGTATTAATTAAGTTATTTGCAACTATACCAGAAGCGTTTTGTGTATACAATCCGATATTTTGTAATCCAGCAATTCCCGATAAGGTTACTTTGTTGTAAAGTAAATTACTATTTCCTGCTAAAAAGATACCGTTAACTGGAACTCCTGCATATCCAGAAACTGCTACAGAATTATTTTGTATGGTTGCACCGCTTGCTGTATTTACACTTATACCAGATACACCAACCATATTCGAAATCGAATTGTTTTGAATTGTCGTTACATATGGCGACATTGTATTGATATCAATTGCTGAGAATCCATATGAAGTTGATGTAAATCCAACAAATTTATTATTCGTGATCTTTGCGGGCTCGCTTATTGTAATTCCACTATAACCAGGACCATTAAATTCATTATTATCTATTACAATAGGATCTCCGACAAGAATTATATTCTTATCTTTCTTTGGATTAATTTTTCCTCCTTGATAGTATGAATACATTGTTATTCCAGTACCAGTAAAGTTTTTAAACGTATTGTTTTTAATTGTTAAAGATGGGGTTATGTCTGTTGTAAAGTATATTGGGTTGTTTCCAGTGTAGAATGTACAACCTGTTATATTGACATTATTGCAATAATCTAAATTGATAATATCATATCCTGCCGCACCGTTAAAGATTACATTTGAGAAATTCAAATTATTAACATTTGATGCATAAATAATTGAACCATAACCATAATCTTGTGCTGTAAATGTTAAGTTTTGGAAATATACGTTACTTAATCCATTAATTCCCCAAATATAGTTTGGATACATCGGAGCAAATGAAATGTTTACGTCACTTGCGTAACCACTTGCTGATTCAAAATAAAAATTATTATTTCCGTGTGGGAAGTCGATCAATCCAACTTGTTCGTTATATGTTCCTGAATTAATTTTTATATGAACATCACCATCACCTATAATTCCACTTGAATTTAAGTAATTAATGCATTCTGCGAGTGTTGGGAAATGGGCATTGCTACCTCCAACAGTAAATGTTCCTGCAACAAGTGAAGGTGCCACATCTCTTGTAATTATATCATTTCC
>CAZCNL010000014.1:27539-30494 GCA_964500435.1 uncultured Chloroherpeton sp.
GTACCTTCCAAATATGGATATGTTGGCGGGATAACATTAGCAACTCCAGCATCTGGTGAAGGCAAAATAACTTCCAAACTATAATCTTCGACCTCACCATAATAATCAGTACCACAAGCTTGAGCAGTACCGTCATCTGTCATTCTTATTCGCATTCTAGTAATGCCACCAACTGCAGAAGAAGGTACTATAATTTTGCCAGTAAAACTTGCCGCACCATCGGAAGTAGAAAGGGAAAATACTTCATTAGCATCATCAAAATCACAATCTTTATTCCAATCTACATGAACACTTACAATATCACCAGAATAAACTTTCCCGCTGGTAACCTTAATATCGTAAGAATTTCCCATTAAAACTTTTGTGGATAAATTAGTATAGTCAGCAACGCCATTTTGCCATTTAGTACCTTTATTAGAAATATCACCAATATAAACACCATCAATAAACTCCCATTCGTATTGAGTACCTGCGCTACAATATGTACATTGTGCCCTTACGATTTGTAATGGAAAAAACTCCAAAACAAATAATATTAAAATAAAGAACTTTTTCATATCAATATCCTCTATAATTTAAAAAATAATTTTTTTTTCTGTTTAATTAATAAATTGTCATCTTTAAAAAAAATGATGTATAATCCTTCTTTCAATTTATAATCATATAAAATAGAATTGATTGATCTATCCTCTTTTTTTAAATTAATATTACTCAATATATTTTCACCCAAATAATTATAAACGTCAAAATAAGAGTATGGGTAATTTGAATTTTTATTATAATCATCAAGACTGTTATTAACACTATTATAAAGATAATTACCATTTAAATTGCAAATATCAAGATTATAAAAACGTTCAAAATATTCATCCAACATAGCATCTGTAATCATAAAATCAGAAAATGGTGGAAAAGAGTTAAAAAATTTAACAGAATCATAATTATTATTAACTATGTAGTTCAATTCCAATAATGAATCACAGGTTAAAATGCTGTTTAAACCACTTAAATAATAAGAATCAGAATTAAATCCTGTACCAATACCTCCAGTTAAATAAAATACCGAATTATTATTTACTCTTAATTTACTTGTATTTACACTTATATTCTTATTTGTTTGAACTAATTTAATTATATTTCCATTAGTATCGGCTTTCAAAATAAATATTTGACTATTTGTGTCATTATAATTATTAATAGTACCTGTTGCGATAAAAGTTGTATCATCTAATAATTTTATATCAGTAGAGACTGGTTCGATACTATTAATATTTTGTAAAACTAATTCTTTATACCATGTTATTTGCAAACTATGTTCACGATATGGTATTTGTGCTTTAACTATTATAATCTTATTATATTTTTGTTTATCCTCTGAAGATGATTTAACCCCTATTATATAAAATGAATGGTTATGATTGAGTGATTTTAAATCTAATGAATTAAAAATTGTATTATCAAGCTCTTGGTTATTAATAACGTAAGTAATATGATTTAAATCCCAATCTGTCTTAGTGATAAATGCATGTGTTACTTGGTTTTTATCAATAATTTTCCCGACAATAATAGTCCCCATAAAACTATGTAAACCTGTCTGATCATCAACTTCATAAATTCTATCTAAATCATAACCGTACATTTCTTTATAAAATTTATTGTAAGTTGTATCGAAATTAATAATAGAAAACCGATAAATTGAATCAATATCATCAGAAAGTGATACTAGTGTAGGAAAAATAAAGCCATTTATATGAATATTACCAAGAGCGATGATTGAGTTGCCAAACGAACCTAGTCGAGTTGCATAAGTTGGTTTTGGCCGCAATTCTTCCCCATTTAAAGTAAAATAGGTATTATTCCTTTTTATTCTTTTTTTTGTTAAAATATCACCATTTTCGTTAATTTGCGCTATAAACATGCCCTCCTTATAACTGCCAATAATTGTGTATTTATTTATATCTGTCTTTTCAATTTCTTTAATATTTTCAATTGCAATATTTGAATATAGTCTAGTCCATATGATATTACCTGATTGACTTAATCTTGTTAAAATTAATGAGTTTGTTCCATCGCTTGTTTTGCTCATACCTGCTGATATAATATCTCCTTCATCTGTTAATGTTAAGCAAGTATTTTTATCGTAGTATTGTGTTCCATTAATAACCTGGAAAGTTTGTGAGTTCAAAATTGTATTTGAAATTGTAAAAAAAATTACAAATATCATACTAAGGTTTTGAAAAAAATGTTTTGTTAACATAACTATTATTCCTTTTTTTTAAAATAAAATTCTTTTATCCATTTTTTGCATTTTTTATCAAAGTAAATTTAATAAAATTTTTTCAAAGAACCAAATAATAATAGATTTTAATGCTTTTTTTTTCTGTTTTGACATTTATATTTTCAATAAACTATCAAATTATTTATATTATTTAAACAATATTATTAATATAAATGTTACATAAACATGAGCAATCTTAAATAAAAATATAAGATCATTACTAATGAAAATTATTAACCAATAATCATAATCAACTCTAAGTTTTTACATAAACAATTAAAATTTCCATACTAATTTCAAATTGCTTAATCATTTCTTTAAAAATTACTTATCTTTTGTAATGATTATCAAAAAAATGAATTTTTATGTTAATACTCAAATTTTTTTTTAATTAACTCGAGCAAAGTATTTTGGTCAATTGGTTTAGATATATAGTCGTCGCATCCTGCCGCAATTGCTTTATCTTTATCTCCTTCGAGTGCATAAGCAGTTTGAGCAATTACTACTACTTTTGGATTTATTTCTTTAATCAATTTTGTTGCTGTATAGCCATCCATCTCAGGCATTTTTAAATCCATTAAAATCAAATCAAAATCTGGGCTCGCTGCGAACGCTTCAACTGCTTCTTTGCCATTTTGCGTATGAACTATTTCACAATCAAATCGCTTGAAAATTGA
>CAZCNL010000014.1:30594-35722 GCA_964500435.1 uncultured Chloroherpeton sp.
TTTGCTTCAATTAGTTTTGCTTCTGTCTCTTTTATCTTGGATATTTCAATAATTGCTCCAATTATACCCGCAATTTCGCCGTTACTTTTGTAAAAAAGATTTTTATGAAAAATTGCATCTATTTTCTCCCCGTTTTTAGTAACCATTTTTGACTCATACACTTGTTTTCCTCCCATAATATATAACTCTTTGTCCTTCAAAGCACATATTTCAGTCAAATCTTTATCTTTATATATTTCGAATATATCCTTTCCAATTACTTCTTCTTTCGGAAAACCTAAAAAGTTAGTAAAAGCTTTATTAATTTTGAAATATTTTCCATTTACATCTTTGAAAAATACTGGAATTGGCAGCGAGTCAATTAAATAATCAAGAAATTTTTCATTATTTTTAACTTGTTCCTCAGCCTTTTTCCTTGTTGTTATATCTGTAACAATCGAGTGCAAGTAAATTTTTCCTTCAATTTCAATACTTGAACTATAAACTGCCACATCACGTATTTCGCCACTTGCCAATCTATGTTTGAATTCAAAGAAATTCTCTTTTCTTTCAAGAGCACTTTTCATCTTTTGTTTTATTTCTGCCGGCGTCAAAGTATTAATATCGGAAATTTTCTTCTTTTTCAATTCGTTTCTGCTCCAACCATAAAATTGCTCAGCTGCTTTGTTAGCATCAACAATTTGCCCATCTTCAGGATCAATTAAAAGTTTAACGACAACGTGTTCTTCAAATAATTTTTTAAATTTTGTTTCACTTGCTTGCAATGCAGCTTCGGCTTTTTTTCGTTCAGTAATATCATGAATTATTATCGAAAAAAGTTCATTCGAAGCTATACTTAATTTGCTTTGGTAAACTTCGACATCACGTATTTCGCCGTTTTTCAAACGGTGCTTGAAATTGAAATAATTTTGATCTTTTTTACGGGCTTCAGCCATTTTCTCTTTTATTTCCTCGGGACTCATTGTATTTATTTGAGCAATGCTCATATTTGTAAGTTCTTCTATACTCCAACCATAAAATTTTGCCGCTGCTTTGTTGGCATACACAATTTGTTGATTTTCAGGGTTAATTAGTAAAATGACTGCTTCATTATTTTCGAAAAATAATCTAAACTTTTCTTCGCTTTTTCTAATTTCTTCTTCCTGTTTCTTGAGTTGATCGTGAGCTATCTCTAATTCTGTCAAATCTCGAGCAATTGTTAATACTGCAGGCTTTCCATTAAATTTTACTTTTTTTGCAGTTATTTCTAATACTTTAACATTTCCTTTTTTTGTAATAATTTTCTCAATGGCTGGTGGTGCAAGTTCTTCTTGACCTTTAACCATTTTTTCAATTCTTTTTTTAGCAAGTTCAACAAAATCAGGATGCATTATAGATAAAACATCAATGCTAAGCATCTCTTCTACCGAATCTGCTTCGAAAATTTCCATTGCTGATTTATTTGCAAATACAACTTTCCCGTTTTGATGAACAACAATTCCAGCGGGTGACAATTCTGTTAATGCTTTATAATTTTCTTTTTCATCTAAAAGTAATTTCTCCTGATTATCACTGTGCTTATAAATAATAGCTAACAAAATTAAACCCAAAGTCCAAATAATAAAATGCGGAATAAAAATATGCATTAAATCATTTTTTGTATGCTCCAAATAGGGCTCATAAGGCAAAGAAATGCTTATTGCACCTCTCACATCGCCAACTTTATAACCCCTTGTTGAATGGCAAGTCAAACATTCCTTTGTTGTCATTAGTGGTGCAATATATTTAAATAAGATGCGTTGGTTTTCATCTTTTGTAATTGTATGGTGTTCTTTTTTACCTTTTTCGAATTGTAATAATGCTGCTTCTTCCAAACTATCGGGCTTATTTTGAGGATTAATTGGTTTTAAACTAATAATTTTACTTGTTATCTTTTTTTCTTTTTTTTCAATCTCGTATATTAAACGCATCATATAGGCTGGATTTACAAGAGTTAAACGAGTTCCATTAAGTGTTTCAATATCTCTAAGGGGATGATCTGCTAAATATGGATTTGGTTGAACTTTATCGCTCGGGGCGTAAATTCCACCAATAGAAGATGCCCATTTCCGGAAAACTAAATCTTTCTGAAAATTTGTCCTTGCATTTTCTAAAGCCAGCTGATAAGAAGTCATTTCAATATAATTGAAATTAAAAATAAGTGATAATGCCAAAAAAATCGTGAATAAAATTCCTGCTACTATATACCTAATTTTCTTCTTCGCAAACATACTTTCCTTTTTCATAATTCTATTTATTATTTTATATTTATAAAATAAATAAATTAGAAATAATACTTCTTTTTTTATAAAATAAACCCAAATTATTTGCAAAATACAAAATTATTTTATAAATTGTACTTTGTAATCTTAAATATTTTTTTAAATTATTATTTTCGAGGATTTATGAAAAAATCATTATTTTTTGTTCTTTTATTATTCCTTGTTTTTGGTTGTTCTTCTATGTATATCAAAGTAAACCCATTAATTGCTAATCCACCAGAAGTTGAAAAAGGCGGGAAAACTACTTTGTCTTGGAATTTCGAATCGAACGCAGATTTACACATCTACATTACAACTTCAGTTGATAACAAAGTGCTTTTCGATAATTTACCAAAACAAGGTTCGGTTGAAGTTGGTGTGAATGAAACAACTACATTTATTATTTATGGAATTGACAAAGCAGATAAACCAAGAGTCCAAGGAAAATATTCTTGTACAGTAAAAGTAAAATGATAATTTGTTTGATTAACTTAACAAATTAGCATCAATAATTGATTTTACTTGAAGATAAGCTTGTTCTAAGTCATCATTTATTATGATATGGTCGAATTTATCAATAAATGACATTTCATAATTTGCACGTTCTAATCTGATTGCAAGTTGTTCTTCTGTCTCTGTATTTCTTTTCCGAAGCCTTTCGACAAGTTGTTCAATTGATGGTGGTGCAATAAAAAATAACAGTGAATCATTAGGGAATTTAGTTTTAATCGATAGTGCTCCTTTTACATCTATATCAAATAGAAGGCATTTTTTTTGGTCTTGTACTTTTTGAATTTCAGATATTGGAGTACCATAATAATTTCCGAAAATTTCTTCCCATTCAATTAATTGACCATTTTCAATCATTTGTTGAAATTCTGACTTATCCATAAAATAATAATGGACTCCGTCAATTTCCCCTTTTCGAGGTGTACGAGTAGTGGCAGAAACAGATAAAATTAAATTATTATAATCTGCTAATAATTTCCTTACAAAAGTGGATTTTCCTCCCCCACTGGGAGAGGAAAACACAATAAATTTCTTCATAAATTACATAATATATGGTAATTCATCAGGAGCATTTGTTAACATTACTGCTCCATTTTTAGTAACAAAAATATTATCTTCGACTCTCATTCCATATTTATCGGGCAAATAAACACCGGGTTCGATTGCTAATACAGCATCTTCTGGTACATTTTGGTCATCTATTCTAAATGTAATGATTGGGTTTTCGTGTGGAACTAATCCAAGACCATGTCCCAATGAATGTTGGAAATATTCTCCAAAACCAGCCTCTTTGATTAAATCACGAGCTACAGCATCCAAATTCTTTACATTCATTCCAGGTAAAACTGCGTTTATAGCTTTCATTTCAGCTTGACGTAATAGTGAATACAAATTACGTTGTTCACGTGATGGCTTAGCACCTACACATATAGTTCTGGTTATATCCGAGCAAAATCCATTAACTTTAAAGCCAAAATCCATTATTACGATATCGCCCTTTCGGATTTTTTTATCTGTAGGTTGTCCATGGACTAATGCACCACGTACTCCACTTGTTACTATAATATCAAATGCATCACCTTCTGCTCCGAGTTTTCGTCCTTGATATGCAATTTCGATTGCTACATCTTTTTCTGTCATTCCTGGTTTAATGAATTCAAGCATTTTTTCGTATACTTTTTCAGCAATTTGACACGATTGCTTGATATATGCTAATTCCTCTGGTGCTTTTGCTTGAGTGAATGGTTCAATTAAAGCCGGCGTGGGTTTAAATTTTACGGGACGTATCAAATTTCTATACTCAACTGCTTCGTAATAGGATACTCTATCTGCTTCAAAAGCAATTGATTCAATATTTTCGAGTAAACCAATTTGCAACACATATTTCCATAAATCTCGTGTAATGTGTGTTCGCAAATTTGGTAATGGATATAGTTCTGATTTTATTTGTTCTTCATATCTATCATCAGTAATAAAATGTATTGCATTTTTAAATACAAATAAATAAGCTGAAGACCCAGAAAATCCTGTTAAATATCTTATATTTGGAAGATATGATATAAAAATTCCATCTACTTTTTCATAATTTAAAGCAAAGTATATTTGACTCAAACGAAAATTAATCTTGTCAGGATATGTTGTTCTTGTGGTTACTTTGTTACTTTTTGATTTACCTTTTTGTACTTGCTTCATAAAATCGCTTTGTTCAGTCTCTTTTGACTCTTCAACTTTTTCTTCTGCTTGTTCTTCAACTTTTTCTTCTGCAATTTCCTTTTCTGACTCTGCTGGTACTTCTTCTACGACTGCTACTTCCTCGACTGATTCGACAACTTCAGCAATAGTTTCTTGCTTTTTACCTCGTTTCTTCTTTACGGGTTCTGCTGGTGCTTCTTCTACGACTATCACTTCCTCTACTGGTGCAACAGATTCAGCAACTTCTTGCTTTTTACCTCGTTTCTTCTTTACGGGTTCTGCTGGTGCTTCTTCTACGACTATCACTTCCTCTACTGGTGCAACAGATTCAGCAACTTCTTGCTTTTTACCTCGTTTCTTCTTTACGGGTTCTGCTGGTGCTTCTTCTACGACTATCACTTCCTCTACTGGTGCAACAGATTCAGCAACTTCTTGCTTTTTACCTCGTTTCTTCTTTACGGGTTCTGCTGGTGCTTCTTCTACGACTATCACTTCCTCTACTGGTGCAACAGATTCAGCAACTTCTTGCTTTTTACCTCGTTTCTTCTTTACGGGTTCTGCTGGTGCTGCTTCTACGACTGCTACTTCCTCAACTGGTGCAACAGATTCAGCAACTTCTTGCTTTTTACCTCGTTTCTTCTTTACGG
>CAZCNL010000014.1:35822-61874 GCA_964500435.1 uncultured Chloroherpeton sp.
TTCTTGCTTTTTACCTCGTTTCTTCTTTACGGGTTCTGCTGGTGCTGCTTCTACGGCAATATTGGTTTCAGGTTTATTTTTACTTTTTTTTGTGCTTATGATTTCGTCTTGAGCGGGTGAAACATCTTTTTGTTTTTTTGTGCTTATTTTTTGTTTATTTGTGCTTTCAATTGGAGCACTAACAACATTTTCAAAAGGCTCAGGATTAGTGTTTGCCTTTTTCTTGGAAGATTTTACTTTTTGTTCTTCCTCTGCATTGTTTGTTTGATTATTAGTAAATTTCTTTGCCATAGACCGCTATATTTTTAAATTATAATATTCGAAAAAAAGTAAAGAGCGTTTACTTGCAAATTTTACAAATAATAATTGGGTGGCTCTTTTGTAATTGAAACGTGATGCGGATGAGACTCTACTAAGCTGGAGTGAGTAATGCGAACAAATTGAGCATTTTGTCGCAATTCTTCAATTGTTTTCGAACCTGTATAGCCCATCGCAGCTTTTAATCCACCAATTAATTGATATATCGTTTCGCTTACATTCCCACGGAACGGTACACGCCCTTCTATTCCTTCTGGAACAAATTTTGAAATTTCGGACTCAACATCTTGGAAATATCTATCTGCTGAGCCTTCTTTCATTGCATCAACCGAACCCATACCACGATATATTTTATATGCACGACGTTCATAAATTATTTTTTCGCCTGGACTTTCTTCATGACCGGCAAGTAAACTACCAATCATCACAGTATTAGCACCGCCGGCAAGTGCCTTAGGAATGTCGCCTGTTTGTTTGATTCCACCATCTGCAATCACAGGTACACCTGCTTTTTGTGCTTCGTCAGCAACTGCCATTATTGCAGAAAGTTGCGGAACACCAATTCCGGCTACAATACGTGTTGTGCATATAGAACCTGGTCCAATTCCGACTTTTAATGCATCGGCTCCTGCTTCAATTAATGCCCTTGCGGCTTCTGCTGTACCTATATTGCCAGCAACAACTTGCAAATTTTTATATCTTTGTTTTATATTTTTTAAAGTTTCAATTACACCTTTTGAATGCCCGTGTGCTGTATCTATAAAAAGCACGTCAATGCCTGCTTCGACCAAAGCATCGGCACGTTCAATTGTATTTGCAGCTACTCCAACGGCTGCACCAACGAGCAATCGTCCCTGCGCATCTTTTGCAGAATTTGGAAATTGCTTTTTCTTTTGAATATCTTTAAATGTTATTAATCCTTTGAGAATATAGTTTTCGTCGACAACAAGCAATTTTTCAATTCTATGGTTTTGTAATAATCTTTCTGCATCATCAAGTGTTGTTCCCACTGGAGCAGTTACAAGATTATCCTTTGTCATAATCTTGTAAATCTTTTCTCTTAAATCTGGATTGAATCTTAAATCACGATTAGTTATTATGCCAATTAACTTCCCGTTTGATTCTATAACAGGAATACCTGAAATATGGAACTTTGCCATTAAATTAAGAGCATCGG
Source organism: uncultured Chloroherpeton sp. (assembly GCA_964500435.1). GTDB lineage: Bacteria > Bacteroidota > Ignavibacteria > Kapaibacteriales > UBA2268 > GWF2-33-9. The sequence continues at coordinate 37,318 of CAZCNL010000014.1, forward strand.
CGACTGTGTTATCGGGCGAAAGTGTTATTGGTTTGGATATCATCCCACTTTCGCTACGTTTCACTAAATCAACTTCGTTAGCTTGTTTTTCGATTGATAAGTTTTTATGAATTACTCCCAAACCACCTTCACGGGCAATTGCAGTTGCCATATTTGCTTCGGTAACTGTGTCCATTGCCGCCGAAATAATTGGTATATTTAGAGTTATTTCACGAGTAAGCTTTGCGGAGACATTAACATCACGAGGTAGTACTTCACTATATCTCGGTAAAATTAATACATCATCATAAGTGAGTGCTTCACTTAAAATTTTATCTTTAAACATTATAATTTTTATTTGGACTTAGAAAGTAATTTCAATTTTGTTTGTTCAAACTTAATTTTGTTCAGTATATTTGATTTTCGTATGGTATCTGCTTCATCAATTGTTTCAAGTTCCTTGGAATATTTGAGTAAGCAAGCTTGTATATCACCTTCGACAACTTCATCTTCTGAGCAACCTTGCTCCACAACCACCGAAACGATGTTATTGGAAACTTCCACAAAACCTGAGCTTACAGCAAAACCATGTATATTATTATTTTCATCTTTGATTTTCACAACGCCCACATCAGTTGTTGAAAATATCGGTGCGTGATTATATAAAATTTGAAAAGGGGCTAGCGAACCCGGCACTGATACGGATACAGCCATCCCTTTGAACAATTGTTGTTGAGGTGAAACTATTTCGACTTCAAGCAATTTGTCACTCATATACAATCCTATTATTAAATCAATTGAATAACAATTGATTTTTTATTTTTTTGATTTTTCAAATCTTTCAATTACTTCGTCAATTGTTCCTGTATAAACAAATAAATCTTCAGGTATGTGGTCAACTTTGCCATCTAATATTGCACGGAACCCAGCGATTGTGTCTGCAATTTTCACATATCTTCCTTCGTAACCTGTAAATTGTTCAGCAACGTGGAAAGGTTGCGAGAAGAATCTTTGAATCTTTCTTGCTCTATAAACAGTCATTTTGTCTTCGTCGCTAAGTTCATCCATACCAAGAATATTGATGATATCTTGTAAATCTTTATATTTTTGCAAAATTTGAACGCATTCGGTAGCTGTATCATAATGTTCTTGACCGATTACAAGTGGATCCATAATTCTTGAAGTAGAATCAAGTGGGTCTACCGCTGGATACAAACCTAATTCTGCTATTTGACGTGAAAGCACTGTCTTAGCATCAAGGTGAGTAAATGTATTCGCAGGAGCGGGGTCAGTCAAGTCGTCTGCTGGAACGTAAACTGCTTGCACTGATGTTATGGAGCCTCGCTTAGTTGATGCAATTCTTTCTTCTAACTCGCCTAATTCTGTCGCCAAAGTTGGTTGGTAACCTACTGCCGACGGCATACGTCCAAGTAATGCTGATACTTCGGACCCTGCTTGAATAAATCTAAAAATATTATCAATAAATAAAAGAACATCCAACCCACCTTCGTCTCGTAAATATTCAGCAGCGGTAAGAGCTGTTAAAGCAACTCTTGAACGTGCTCCAGGTGGTTCATTCATTTGACCAAACACCAAAACAGTTTTATCAATAACGCCGCTTTCATTCATTTCTAAATATAAGTCGTTACCTTCACGTGTTCTTTCACCAACTCCGGCGAAGCAAGAATAACCTTCGTGAAATTTAGCAATATTATGAATAAGTTCTTGAATCACAACGGTTTTACCAACTCCCGCACCTCCGAAAAGACCAGTTTTACCACCTTTTGTAAAGGGTTGGATTAAATCTATAACTTTAATACCTGTTTCAAACATTTCCCGTTTAGTGCTCAAATCTTCAAATTTTGGAGCACCTCTATGAATTGGATATCTTTTTTCGGATTTAAGTTCACCTTTTCCATCTATCGGTTGTCCGGTCACATTCATCATTCTACCAAGTAAATTAAGTCCCACTGGAACAGTAATTTGTTCGCCTGTATCAATCACTTTCATTCCACGAACCAATCCATCAGTTGTGTCCATCGCAACCGCTCTAACTCTGTCCTCTCCTAAATGTTGGTGCACTTCGCAAACCAAAACATCTTCTTTTCCATCTTCATTTTTTCTCGGTATATGCAATGCTGTAAGTACTGCAGGAATTGCACCTTCTGTGAATTGAACATCTACCACTGGACCTATTACTTGGATAATTGTTCCTTCATTCATAAAATATCCTTTTAAAATAATGAATGCTTAAAAAATAATTTACAAAATTAAGCAATATTTTCTAAATAAATATTATAAAAGAGCAATTTGTTGCATTTTTTAAATTAATAAAAAACTCTTTTAATTAAGAATCCTGTTAATTAACAAGTTCTTTTTTCTTTCATTCACACTTCAATTTTTGTTAAAATATAAATTCTTCGTAATTTAATGTTTTAAGTTAAAAGATAATTACAAAAAGATTGTATGGAAGTACTGATTGTTGATGATAATGCTGAATTTTGTTCGACTATGGACGATATAATTCGTTCATTTTCATACAACACAAAAATTTTCAACTTTACCACTCAAGCATTAAATTACATAAAAGAAAATTCAACAAATATCGGCTTAGCTTTATTCGATATTGAATTTTCCAAAGATGACCCAATGAGTGGAATCGATTTACTCGAAATTATCAGGATGGATTTCCCATTTATTCCAGTTGTTATGATTTCAGGCAAAGGAACAATATCGACTGCTGTCAAGGCTACTAAATTAGGCGCCGTTAATTTTATTGAAAAATCTGTCTTAAATAAAGACAAAATTCGAGAAATTTTAGAAAGCTCAATGTTGAAAGATTTCTCTGAAGATGACGAGGAAATCCGAAGATTTTTGCTTTCTTGTGGTATTGTTGCAAAAAGTCGTTCTATGATTGAAATTGGTAAAAATATCATTCGATTCGGTCGGACAGATTTGAATATTCTCATTACAGGCGAAACCGGAACCGGTAAAAGATTAGTAGCAAAAGCAATTCATCTTGCAAGTCGTCGCAATAAACACCCTTTCATAACAGTCGATATTCCTAATATCCCGAGAGATTTATTTCAAAGTGAACTTTTCGGCCACATAAAAGGAGCTTTTTCCGGTGCGAGTGATTCCAAAAAAGGGCTTTTCCACGAAGCTGCCCACGGTTCAATCTTTTTAGATGAAATCGGCGATTTATCCTTAGATTTGCAATCAAATCTGTTTATCCCCGTTGATGAAAAAGTTATTCGTCGAGTTGGGTCAGTCCAAAGCGAGGAAGTTGATATTCGCTTTATTTCTGCGACAGACCGTGATTTGGTGAAATTAATGGAAGAAGGAAAATTCCGTGAACAACTTTACCATCGCTTACGTGAATGCGAAATTAATATTCCTCCATTATCCGAAAGAGTTGAAGATATACCAGACATTATTAACTATTACGTGCAAATGCATAATCAAGATTATGGGGACAGCAAGTACTTTTCTCAACCCGCAATCGATTTTCTCGCCGAACAACAATGGAAAGGTAATGTTCGTGAATTAGCAAGTGTTATCAAAGTTGCTGTACAAACTATTAATGAAGAAGAAATTAAAATTTCTCACATTGATAAAGTTATCAATTCAAATTATCGTAATTCTTCGTCTCAAATTCGAACTTCGACGACTCGCTCGCTAAAAGAAGATTTAGCAGAAGTTGATAGGATAAAAATTGAAAATACGTTGAAACTTAACAATGGTAATGTGAGCAAATCTGCCGCTATGCTTGATGTCAGCCGTGAAACATTGCACATTAAAATCAGAAAATACGGCATTGATGTTCAAAAATTCCGAAAAAAATAATTATTTTCCTTGATTTGTTAATTTCTTAGAAAGAAAAATATTATTTTTTTCGTCTTAATTAAGAGATTTATTAGTAATTTACTCAATCTAATATTTTATAAAAATTGAATAATAAAATTTTGAACAAAAAATTATTAATATTATTCTTAATAATTTCAAGTTTTGCAATAAATAAAATTTATGCAGAAAACCCACGAGTGTTTTGGGCAAGCAAATTAATTAGCTCTTCTGACGAAGATTTGACTAAAAATAATGCACCTTTCAAAATACTTGGGAAATATAATGTTATGCCTTTTTTTGGCAAATCAGCTGCTTCTTGGAACATTCCTTTTGGTGTTAAACGAAATCAATTTGTGGAAGTTAGTTTCGACACTGCAATTCTCGTCAAACAAATTGTTATTTGCGAAAATTATAATCCTGGTTCTATTGCAAAAATTACTTTATTTACCAAAAATGGAAAGAAAAAAGAAGTTTACGAAAATAATAATCCTCTCCCTTTTGTTGGTGGACAGGGCAGATTTTTCAATTTAGTATTACCAAATTCTGAAATTATTTCAAACCATTTATTGTTGGAATTAAATACTGCGTCCTTTTACGATGATACTCAAATTGATGCAATTGGCATATCAAGTGATACTATTGAAATTAAGCCAGCCATTAATCTTATTCAGGAAGCGGTTTTCCCCACGGAACCTGAAGCTTTGAAAAATATCAATTCTCCATATTCAGAACTTGCACCAATTATCACATCCGATGGTAAAACTTTATATTTCACTCGTGAAGGTCATCCTGATAACTACGGATTTGAAAAGCAACAAGATGTTTGGTACTCCAATTATGACGAATTCACAGGCGAATTCAAAGAACCTGTAAATATCGGACCACCAATTAACAATGCTTACAATAACTTTGCAATTTCTGTTACACCAGATAACAACTCATTACTTTTAGGAAATGTCTATCGTAAAGACACTTATCCGCTTTCGGGAATTTCAATTTCTCATCGCTACGGAAATAGTTGGACATTCCCAGAAAAAGTAGAGATTCAAGATTTAGTTACAAAAAGCAGGCAAAATAGTTACAATTTAGCTAACGATGGAAAAACTTTGTTGCTTTCAATTATCTCAGACACAACTTATGGCGAGCATGATATATACGTTAGTTTTTTAAATTCCAATGGAACTTGGTCAAAACCTATGAATTTAGGTCCCGAAATAAATACACCCGCAAACGAAGAATCACCTTTTTTAGCATCGGACGGCAAAACTTTGTATTTTTCCGGGAATGGCTATCCTGGCTATGGAAGCAATGATATTTTTTTCACACGAAGATTGGATGATAGCTGGAAAAAATGGAGCGAACCCGTTAATTTAGGCAGTAAAATCAATAGTATTTTTTGGGATGCTTATTTTTCAGTCACCGCATCAGGCGATTATGCTTATTTTGTTTCTTCAACAGATAAGCCCTATAGCGAAGACATTTATCGTATTAAATTGCCACAAGCTGTCAAGCCAACTTATGTAGTTTTGCTTTCTGGACGGGTATTAAACGGTAAAACGATGCAACCACTCGCTGCGAAAATCGTTTACGAAGAATTACCATCAGGCAAAGAAATAGGTATTGCCCGCTCAAATGATTCCACCGGCGAATATAAAATTACTTTACCTGCTGGGAAAAGATATGGTTTTCTTGCGAGTAGTCCAGGCTATATTGCTATAAATCAAAATATTGATTTGACAAATCTTTCTCAATACCAAGAAATTTCCAAAGATTTGATTTTAATTCCAATTGAAGTTGGCGAAACAATTCAAATTAATAATATATTTTTCGAAACGGGGAAATATGAATTGCTCGAAGATTCTAAACCAGAACTTAATCGCATAGTTAAGTTATTCCAAGATAAACAAATAAAAAAAATACGCATAGCCGGGCATACAGATGATATCGGTAGCATCCAAGATAATCAAATTCTTTCGGAAAATCGTGCAAAAAGTGTAGCTAATTATCTCATTTCAAAAGGTGTTTTGCCTGAACAAATAATAACAATCGGTTATGGTGAACTTAAACCTATTGCCAGCAACGCAACAGAAGAAGGTCGTCAAAAAAATCGTCGTGTTGAATTCGAAATACTTGAAAAATAAATCATTCTGTATTTATTTCTCTTTTCCCTTTTTGTTCAAATTTGCAATATTCAAAGATTTTGCAGTCATTACATTTTGGTTTTCTTGCTGTGCATACTTTTCGACCATGATTAATAAAGTAATGTGTGAAGATAACCCATTGCTCTTTAGGTATTAATTCCATTAATTTAAATTCTACTTTTTCAGCATTGTCCGTATCGACGAAACCAAGCCTTTTCGTAATTCTCAAAACGTGAGTATCTACGACAATTCCCGGTGTGTTAAAAATATGCCCAAGTAAAACATTAGCAGTTTTACGCCCAACTCCTGGTAATTTCAAAAGTTCTTCCATTGTTGATGGTACTTCGCCTCCAAATTGCTCCAATATCATTTTTGTTGTTTTTTGGATTTTTTCCGCTTTCGATTTGTAAAAACCTGTTGAAAATATATCTTTTTCAAGTTCCTCTTGTGGTACTTTTATGTAATCTTCGATATATTCATATTTTTTAAATAAATTCTTTGTTACTTGATTAACCCTCGCATCAGTGCATTGTGCAGATAAAATAGTTGCAATCAACAATTGAAATGGGGAACCAAAATCAAGTTGAATTTTAACATCCGGATATTCTTTTGATAATATATCCAAAATTTTGGACATTCGTTGCTTTTGCAATTTCAAGCTTTCTTTCATCATTTGAATATGAATCGCATTTGATTTAATTAATTTATTATTTTATTTTTTTTCAATGTTTTGTGTGTTACAAATAGAATCTTCTTGGTCTCGTATATAAATATAAGTATTAATTTTTGTTTTCAAAATATTAGCTCCAATTTCTCGTGCTCGTAAGAAAAAGTCTGTATCGTCGCCATATTTCAAATTCTTAAACCCATTTAACTTCCGGGATAATTCCTTTTTAAAAAAGAAAGTGCCGCCAACAATACATTTTTCAATTAAAATCATTTCGTTTGGATTATTTATATCGGGCACAAATGGATTGCCGACTACTCTTACGCCGCCATATAACAAATCAACCTCCGGGTGGGCTGCTAAAAGTTCATACCTTGTTTTTAAATGATTGCTTTCGTAGGAATCATCAGAATCTAAAAATGTTATATATTTACCAATGCTTGACGAAATTCCCAAATTTCTTGATAATGGCAGTCCTTTGTGATTGTGATATAAGTATCTAATTGGCAATTTGTTTCTAAATTCTTTGTAAACAAAATATGTTTCGTCAACACTGCCATCATCTACTAAAAGAACTTCGAAATCCTTGAATTCTTGGTCCAAAAGTGAGGACAATGCTCTTGGCAAAATTCTTGCCCGATTGTAAGTACAAATCACTACACTAAAAAATGGTCTATTTTGTTCTGTATTATTATCTTGTGTAATCAATTTCTTTCACTAATTTTATTTATTTCAATTTAATAGATTAATTTTGTTTTTTTAATATTCACAAATATAATAAAATTATACGAATGGACTTTATTGAATTTTGGACAATATGTTCTGCAAATAATATAGAATTAGATGAACTTCAAATGGAAAATATTCGACGTTTCCATAAAGAAATAATATATTGGAATGAAAAAGTAAATATGATATCACGCAAAGATATTGAGCATTTGTTATCTCGACATATTTTGCATTCTTTATCGATTATGAAATATATTAACTTTCCTAAAAAAGCTAGAGTAGTTGATGTAGGAACTGGTGGCGGCTTCCCAGGAATTCCATTGAAAATCGCAAATCCAGACATTTATATTACTCTTGTTGATTCCATCTCCAAAAAATTGAAAATTGCAAACATGTTAGCACAACATACAGGTTTACGTAATATAGATGCCAAAGCTCAAAGGATTGAAGAAATAAATTCTGATAAAAATTATCAGAATAAATTTGATTTCGTAGTCTCTCGTGCCACTGCTTCTGCTTCTAAAATTTATTTATGGACTCAAAATATGATTAAAAACACTGGCAAAATTATACTTTGGAAAGGTGGCGATTTAACCGACGAGATTAATGAACTTTTAAAACAAAATTCAAATTTAAAAGTAGAAGTAATCGATATTGATATATTTGGGTTTGATTATTTTAAAAAAGAAGACAAAAAGTTTTTAATTATTTCAAATAAATGAAAAAAGATATGAAAAAATTAGTAATTCACGATGTAGGTCTCAGAGATGGATTGCAAGTAGAAAAAACGATAGTCCCAACAGAGACAAAATTATTATGGTTGAAAAAGCTTATTGACGCAAATATCAAATTTATACAAGTCGGGTCATTCGTTAATCCGCAAGTTTTACCTCAAATGAGCGACACAGATAAAATTTTCGAACTAATAAATAATCACGACATCGATTTTCATGTTCCCGACGATGTAATTTTATCTGCTTTAATTTTAAATGAAAAAGGATTAGAAAGGGCAATTAAATCAAAAGTCAAGAAAATTTTGATGGGTGTATCTGCAAGTGAAACTCATAGTCAAAAAAATACTCGAATGAGCACCAGCGAAGCAACGAAAAGGATAATAAACATTGCAAAAGAAGCAATTTCGGCTGGTTACGAAGTGCAAGTTTCGGTTCAATCTGCTTTTGGTTGCGGTTACGAAGGTAAAGTTCCAAAAGAAAATGTGCTTAGAATTATCGAAAAGTATTTGGAAGCCGATTTGAGAAATATCAGTTTAGCCGATACTGCTGGGCACGCTAATCCAAAATATGTTAAAGAGTTATTTAATGACATACAAAACTTTTCTTCAAACTTAACACTGGCATGCCATTTTCATAATACCTTCGGGTTGGGACTTTTAAATGTTATGGCGGCAGTCGAATCTGGTGTTGAATTCATTGAAACTGCCTTTGGTGGTCTCGGGGGTTGCCCATTTACCAAAGTTGCCGCTGGCAATGTCCCCACTGAGGACGTCGTGCATTTGCTTCAACGAGAAGGTTATGAAATAAATATTGATACTCATAAGCTAATCGATTTAGCAAAAGATGTAAGCACTTATTTTAATAGAGAATTACCTGGTTTTATCTATAAGACTGGTCCAATTTTTTGGAGTTGATTTTCAAAATTAATCTTAATTTTATCATCACAATATTTAATTTTATTCAAAAACAAAGGGGCAATCAATTTGAGATTTGCCCCTTCGTATTTTTTTGTAAGAAATTAAAGTCAACTATTTAAATATGAAGTGATTATTTTTTAACATCAGCACCTTCTTTGACAACAGCACCAAAATAATCACGGTTCATTTTAGCAATGAAACGAACAGAGATATTTTTCGGGCATGCTGCTTCACATTCATAATAGTTAGAGCAACCACCGAAACCTTCTTCTTCCATTTTACTAATCATAGCACGGACACGAGTATTTTTTTCAGGCTGTCCTTGTGGTAAAATATTAAGTTGACTTGATTTAGCAGCAACAAAAAGCATTGCACTACCATTCGGGCAAGCAGCGGCACAAGCGCCACAACCGATGCAAGCTGCTGCATCCATTGCTAAATCTGCAACATTCTTGGCAATAAGTATTGCATTTGCGTCAGGTGCGGAACCAACATTTGCAGAAATAAATCCACCTGCTTGTTGAATTCTATCATATGCAGACCTATCGACCATTAAGTCCTTAATTATTGGAAAAGCTTTCGAGCGGAATGGTTCGACATAAATATCATCCCCATCTTTAAATTTCCGCATATGTAATTGACAAGTTGTTGTTCCGGATTCCGGCCCATGAGCGTGCCCATTGATTACTAAACCGCATGAGCCACAAATACCTTCACGGCAATCATGTTCGAACACAACTGGTTCTTCACCTTTTATTATTAAATCTTCATTTAATATATCAAGCATCTCGAGAAACGACATATCAGAACTGACATTATCGAGATTATAATCGACCATTTTCCCTTTATCATTGGGTCCATTTTGTCGCCATATATGTAATTTTACTTTCATTATTTGTAGCTCCTTTCTGCTAAGTGGATAAACTCAAAATTCAATTCTTCTTTATGTAGCTCAGGTGCGACACCAACGCCTTTGAATTCCCAAGCTGCAACGTAAGAAAAGTCTTTATCATTTCGTTTTGCTTCGCCTTCTTCTGTTTGATGTTCTTCACGGAAATGAGCACCACAAGATTCGTCCCTGTTTAAGGCATCATAAGCTATTAATTCAGCAAATTCCATAAAATCTGCTACTCGATTCGCTTTCTCGATTACTGGATTTATATTATTTGCTGTTCCAACGATTTTCAAGTTTTGCCAGAATTCTTCTCGCAGCTCACGAATTTTTTCAATTGCAATCTTCAAACCTTGTTCATTACGAGCCATACCAACATAATCCCACATAATTTTACCTAATCTACGGTGGAAATGTGTCGGTGTTTCTTTACCATTTATTGCTAATAATTTATTTATTCTTTCATTTGCTTCAGCTTCTGCTTTTTTAAATTCTGGATGGTCTGTCGGAACCGTTTGTGGTTTGCCTTTTCCAAAATATGAATTAATAGTATTTGGAAGCACAAAATATCCATCAGAAAGTCCTTGCATCAATGCACTTGCACCTAAACGATTTGCACCATGGTCTGAGAAGTTTGCTTCGCCAAGTACAAATAATCCCTCGATATTGCTCATCAAATTATAATCAACCCAAAGTCCGCCCATTGTATAGTGCAAAGCAGGATAAATCATCATCGGATTTTCGTATGGGTCAACTCCTGTAATTCTTTCATACATTTCAAATAAGTTACCATAACGGTCTTCAATTACTTTTTTGCCAAGCCGTTGAATTGCATCTGAAAAATCAAGATAAACAGCATTTCCCGTGGCATTTACACCTCGACCTTCATCACAAACTCGTTTGGCAGCACGTGAGGATATATCTCGTGGTGCAAGATTACCATATGATGGATACATTCTTTCGAGATAATAATCTCTTTCATCTTCTGGAATATCTTTTGGATTGCGTTTATCACCAACTGCTTTTGGCACCCAAATTCGTCCGTCATTTCGAAGCGATTCACTCATTAAAGTTAATTTACTTTGGTGTTCTCCAGAAACAGGAATACAAGTTGGGTGAATTTGTGTAAAGCAAGGATTAGCAAAGAATGCACCTTTTTTATATGCACGGTAAGTTGCTGTAACATTGCAATGTTGAGCATTTGTCGAAAGGAAATAAGTATTTGCATATCCACCAGTTGCAAGCACAACTGCATCCCCATAATGTGACTCCATTTTTCCTGTTAGCAAATCACGAACCACAACGCCAACTGCTCTTCCATCGATTATTACGACATCCAACATTTCTTTGCGATTATGCATTGTAACTTTGCCAAGTGAAATTTGGCGATTCAATGCAGAGTAAACACCAAGTAAAAGCTGTTGTCCTGTTTGTCCACGTGCATAAAATGTACGTGAGACCAAAGCACCACCAAAAGAGCGATTAGCCAAATAACCACCGTATTCACGAGCAAATGGAACGCCTTGAGCAACTGATTGGTCGATAATATTTGCACTAACTTCTGCTAAACGATATACATTAGATTCTCTTGAACGGAAATCGCCACCTTTGACGGTATCATAAAATAAGCGCCAAACACTATCACCATCGTTTTGATAATTTTTAGCTGCATTAATTCCACCTTGTGCGGCGATAGAATGTGCCCTTCTCGGTGAATCGTGATATGTGAAAGCATGAACATTATATCCTAATTCAGCTAAAGTTGCGGCAGCAGAACCACCGGCAAGCCCTGTCCCTATAACAATTACTTTAAATTTTCTTTTGTTTGCAGGATTGACAGGTTTTAAATCAGCTATATATTTTTGCCATCTTTTTTCTATAGGTCCACTTGGGACTTTTCCATCTAAAATCATACATTGCCTCCGATTAATCCTAATAAAATTGAAAGCGGAACTGATAAAAATACAATTGCAATAAAGTAACCATAAGCTATACTAAACTTTTGAATGAAGCCAAAATACTTCGGATTGTTCCATCCTAATGTTTGGAAAAAGCTTTGGATAGCGTGAGACAAGTGAAACCCTAACAGAATTACAGCAAGGATGTAAAATCCTGAAATCAATGGATTTCTGAATCCAAGAACGACCATTTTATAAACATCGTGTCGTTCGAACACAACTTTGTTTATGCTTACATTCGGGTCTTCAATATTAGTTTGAGCATCGAAAGATGCCGAATTTTGCTGATATTGAATCGAGTAAGCATTTTTTGTATAAACTTCTTTGTATTGGTAATTCTCGGGTTGAATTGCACCAACAGTAAAGTGAAGCAAGTGATAAATAACAAAAGCTGCAATCATCACTCCAGTCCATATCATTGTGCGGGAATTAAGCTTTGCTTTTAAGTATTTTGTTACAACATATTTATCGGGACGAGCATTATTATTATATAACTTCAAGTATATTGAAGTTATAATATGCAATAAAGCAGCAATGAGCAGACCTATACGTTCAACCCAAAGTATTTCGCCCAGTCCTTGTAAAAAAGCTGCATAAGCGTTCAAAGCTTCTTTTCCCAAAAAGATTTGCAAATTTCCTAAGGCATGACCAGTAATAAATAATACCAAGATTATTCCGGTTATTGCCATAACAAATTTGCTAATGACTAAATGGTTAAGATATTTAAACATAGTTATTCTTTTAAGTTTGACAAACGTTAATTATTTTCTTTTGTAATTTTTTATTAAATTAAATTTATTAATTTTTTACTTTTTCAAAAGGTAAAATTACAAAAAATTATTTAACGTTATGATTTTTCTAAACAGAATTATGTTAGGAAAGACTAAATAATGATAGTTTTGACAGATATTAACTTTAAAATATATAATAAATTTAATTATTAATTGTAACTTTAAAATTCCGAAAAGAAAAGTATTATTTTATTCTTGAATTTATAACTCTTTTAATTTCTTCGAATATTTCATCTTTTGATTTAGTTGCATCAATAATAATAAAACGTTCAGGTTCTTTTCGAGCAATTCGTAAAAATCCTTTAACTACACGAGAAAAAAAGTCTTCGCCTGCCGATTCCATTCTATCTGCTTTTTTAAATGAACGACGTTTAATCGCAACATCAATCGGAATGTGAAAATAAAAAGTTAAATCTGGAAATAAATTCTGTGTAGCAAATTTATTGCATACTTCCACGCTTTTTAAATTAAGCCCACGTCCATAACCTTGATATGCTGTTGTTGAATCGAAAAATCTGTCGGAAATTACAATTCTGCCTTCTTTTAATGCGGGCATTATAACTTTTTCGGTTAAATCGGCTCTTGCAGCTTCGAAAAGCATTAATTCAGTTATTGGATTTATCTCATTTTTCGATGATAATAATATTTCTCTGATTTGCTCCGCAAACTCTGTTCCACCTGGTTCACGAATTGAAAGATATGGCAACTTATTTTGCTTTAAATATTTACAAAGCAATTTAATTTGCGTTGATTTACCGCTTCCATCGATTCCTTCAAAAGTTATAAACATCTTTCACCTGCTTTTTTGTACTTTAATCTGTTTGAATATTACTACTGACTTCACCTGAAATAACTAACACGAATTCGCCTTTCAGATTTTGCTTTGTTTGTAATTTAGTTCTAATTTCATCTATTGAACCTCTGAGGGTTTCTTCGTATTTCTTGGAAATTTCTCTTGAAATAGATATTTGTCTTGAATAACCCAAAATTTGTCCTAATTCTTCTACAAGCTTTATTATTCGATAAGGTGATTCATACAAAATAATTGTCGAATTGTATTTTTTTAGTTCTTCAAGAAATTTCTTTCTATTTTTCTTTTGAGGAGGAAAACCTAAAAAAGTAAAATTATGAACTGGAAAGCCGCTTAAAATCAATGCAGGTAAAAAAGCATTGGCACCTGGCAATACTTCAAAGTGCAAATTATTTTCAATCAATAAATTAACGATGCGAAAGCCTGGGTCTGATATCAGCGGTGTTCCTGCTTCACTCACTAATGCTACACTTTTACCTTGATTTATTAAATCTAAAATGTACGTAGATTTTTCTTTTTCATTGAAATTATGGTAACTAAAAAGTTTTGGAATATTAATACCATAAAAGCTCAACAATTTTGCCGTTGTGCGAGTGTCTTCGCAAGCAATGTATTCGACATTTCCCAAAATTTCAAGTGCCCGAAGCGTTATATCTCCTAAATTACCGATTGGTGTAGGAATAATGTATAATCCCGGCGTTAGTTCTATATTTAATTGTGGAATGTTCATCACTCTTTATTTCTTAATTTCTTAAAAAAAGTCGAAAGCATCGTACTGCTTTCATTTTCCATTATACCTTGCGTAAGTTCCACAAAATGATTTAATTGTGATGATTGAACAATATTAAAAACAGAAGAACACGCACCTGCCTTTTGGTCACGAGCCGCAAAAACCAATCTTTTCAAACGAGCTAAAACAATTGCACCCGCACACATTGAACATGGCTCTAAGGTTACATAAATCGTAGAATCAAGCAAATGTTTATAACCTACTTTTTTAATTGCATCTTTAATTGCTAAAAGTTCAGCATGAGCAGTAGCATCATTTAGTTCTTCGACTCGGTTATGTTCTCGACTAATAATTTCACCATTATATACGATAATTGCACCAACTGGAACGTCACCACTAAGCAAGGCTTTTTTTGCTTCATCTAATGCTATTTCCATATATTCTGAATCTTTTTCGTTCATCTTATGATTTTACAAATGTTTGTCCCTTCCATTTTACTTTTTTATCTAATGTCAAAAATGGCACTATTAATTCGAAAAACATAAAAAATGGATAAGAAATCGGTGCAGTAATTAATAAATTATATTGCCTTAATTTGATTATTGCTGGTAAATTGATTATAAAGTCAGAAACAACACGAATTAAGAAGAAAATGATAGCTAAATCGTACCTTGAAATCAATAGCGAAATTAAAATACCTAACCATATTGAAATTGTTGATAGAACAAAAAAGACAGCAATCCAACCGAGGTCTAATCCACCAATCGCCCATCTTTTATGCTGTAAAATATATTCTTTGAAAGTATTGACTGGCAAAGTAGTAACGGTCGAATTAATATCTAAAATATATAGAATTTTGTAGCCTTTTGCATAAACTGATTTCAGCAGTGCTAAATCTTCTGTTACAGAAAATTTAATTTTTTCGTAACCACCTATTTCATCGTACACTTTTTTCCGAACAGATAAGTTGTTCCCATAACAACCCATAGGATGATTTGCCCCGACTCCGCCTCTTGCCATTGAATGAAGCAACAACCATTCTGTTGCTTGAATTTTATGGAATAAATTTGATGTTTCCATTATTGTGTATGATGGAACAATACCAACACTTTCATCAACGAAATATTTCGATATCGTATTAATCCAATTTGGATGGACTTCGCAATCAGCATCAGTCATCATAATTATTTCGCCACTTGCGGCTTTAATGCCAGCATCTAAAGCACCTGCTTTTCCAATTAAATTTTGATTTCTCGTGGAATCAGTTAAATGAATTACCTTTAGATTTTTTATTTCAGTGGATAAATTATCCAAAATTTTTGGTGTTTCGTCTATGCTTCGGTCATCAATTGCAATAATTTCGAAATTTTGTTTTGGAAAATTTGATTTAGTAACCGCTCGTATTGCCCTTTCAATATTATTTTCCTCATTTCTTGCGGGAATTATAACTGAAATAAAAGGTATTTTCTCCGTCTTGTTTTTAATTTTTATACTTCTTCTATATTCGATATAAGGGCCAAAGAAAAAAAACAAAAACCTTATTATAAAAAAAACTGCAAGAAATACTAAAATAATCAACATATAATTCAATTAATTTCAATTTTTAATTCATTTAATGAATCACGTACACCTTGAATGAACTCGTCGATATCTTCATTGCTTATTATTAAAGGAGGAACAATCCTAAGAACATTTGTATTAGTTGCATTTGCAATAATTCTTTTCTCTAATAATTTATCAAGCAATTTCTTTGCTTCAAATTTCAAGACTAACCCGAGCATTAAACCAAAACCTCGTACTTCAATAACTAAATTAGGAAATTCTTGTTTAATTTTAATTAATTCTGATTTAAAATAATCGCCTTTATCGCTCACTTGAGTCATCAAACCTGACTTTAATTCATCGAGGACCACTTCCCCAACGGCACACGATAAAGCATTGCCGCCAAAAGTTGTTCCATGTTGCGATTTGTTGAACACATTTGCAAGATGCTCTTTAATTAAAATGGCACCGAGTGGTAGTCCACCACCGAGACCTTTGGAAACTGTAACTATGTCTGGCACTATATCAAAATGCTCGAAAGCAAAATATTTGCCAGTACGACCAATTCCTGATTGAATCTCATCCGCTACTATTAAAAAATTATTCTTTTCTCTTAATTCTTTTAAAATATTAACGAATTCCTGAGAAACACTCGATATCCCACCTTCGCCTTGAATGAATTCCAGAAAAACACCAGCAGTATCTAAATTCAAATTTGCAATTAAATCCTCAGGCGAATTATATTGAATAATCTGAACATTCGGCAAAAATGGTTCCATATCTTCTTTATATGCTGGTTTATTCATTAAAGAAAGTGCCCCATATGTACGACCATGGAAGGCATTAGTAAAAGCAATAATTTGGTGTTTATTATGCAATTTGCCCCATTTTCGAACTAATTTAATTGCTCCTTCCATACTTTCAGTGCCTGAATTCGATAAAAAAGCTCTATCGTAATTAGTAAATTGAAGCAATTTGTGCACAAAATTAATTTGAACGTCTTGGTAAAAATAATTCGAAAGGTGCAGATAACGTCGAGATTGCTCATTAATCTTTTCTATTATTTTCGGATGAGAATGTCCTAAAACATTTACGGCAATTCCACCTAAAAAATCTAAATAAGAAGTGCCATTGACATCCCAAACACGGCAACCTTCTGCACGTTCAACAACAATCGGTAAACGGCTATAAACCTGAATAAAATCTTGTTTTTCTAAATTAATTAACGTTTCTCTTTCCATAACTTCAAAATTTATATTACTGAATGAATAACAGTTCGAACAACTCCCCACACTTCGAAGTTCATTTGCTCGGTAATTTCAATAGGTTTATACTTCGGATTTTCGGGGTGTAAATAAAATTTATTTTTAATTAATCTCAATCTTTTCACGGTAAGTTCGCCATCGATAACAGCAATAATAATATTGCCGTCTTTCGGAGTTAAAGACCTATCAACAATTAAAATATCTCCGGTGTAAATCCCCGCATCATTCATCGAATCCCCAGTTACTCGCACTAAAAAAGTCGCTGCGGGATTAACAATCAAAAATTCATTTAAATCAATTCGCCCTTCCAAATAATCATCAGCTGGTGAAGGGAAACCCGCCGATACAGATTCCAAAAATAAAGGTAATTCAACATAACTGAATTTTTCTGGTATATATACTTGCATTACCTTCGTTGCTTGAACTTCCACTTTTTTCATTTTCGAATTTGATTTTTAAAAAATATAAAAACGAGTTAAAAATTTTTGATTGTAAATGCTACTTATTTCATATTAAGACACTAATTGTTGTATAATACCTTTTTCGTTTATAAAATCAAAAAATATTTTTATTAAAATTTGTATAAATTTAAACCATTTCTTTATAATTTTGTCTAAATTATAGAAACTAATAAAGAAACAGAAAGCGTGTTAATTGAGTGAAGATGCAATTTATATATCAGAATATCTCGAAAGCAAAAGTGAAAAGGCGGCAACTGCCATTGTTACCAAGTATCAAAAATTCGTTTATTTGACAATTTTAAGAATGGTGCAAAATTCTGAAGAAGCAAAAGACATTACTCAAGAAGTATTTATCAAAGCACTCGATTCTTTATCAAAATTCCGTGGCGATAGTTCTTTAAAAACTTGGTTATACAGAATTGCAACTAATAATGCAACTAATTATTTGAGAAAAAAGAAGTTGAAACAATTCCTTTCTCTGTCGAAAGATGAAGAATTCAACGAAATAGCAACAAATGCACCAAATCCAGAACAAGTAATGCATAATACCGAATTACAAACTGAATTTTTAAAAGCACTATCCAAATTGCCTAAAAAACAAAGAGAAACTTTCGCATTACGTTACTTTGAAAATTTATCTTATAACGAGATTTCTGAAATGCTCGGAGTTGCAGTTGGAACATTGAAAGCTAATTATTTTTATGCTGTGAAAAAATTAGCTTCTGAATTAAAAAAATATGGTGAATAAAATGGACCAAAATATTAAGTTTACAAGAAAGGAAATGGAAGAAAATTTGCCTGATTACATTTTCGAAAGACTTTCTCCCGAAAATGTTCGTAAGTTCGAACAAACTTTGCCCGAGCATCCCGATTTGATAGATGAAATCAAGCAAGTAAAAGCTATTTTCGATAAACTCGAGAAAATTGATTATGACAAAATTGTATTCGACAAAATAAAAGATTTACCAACTCGAGTCAATTCCCGTTTATCAAAACGAACTTATCCGCAATCACTATACACGCCAAAGGGCAAATATCTTATTCCGTCACTTGCAGCAGCTGTTATATTTGCTCTTGCTTTACCTAATTTTTTAACTAAAGATGTTAAAAATTTGAATTTAAAAACTACAAATGTTATCGAAAATCAACAAATTCAGCCATCAAATCAAAACAACATAGCTAACAATAATTCTTATGAAGTCAAAATTCTTAAACAAACAATATCAGAAAAGAATAAAATAATTAATAATAAAAAAATAGATTTAGCTAAATCAAAAGATACTAACAACGACTTGATTTCACATACAATAATTTTACCAACCCAAACTTTAATGAGTTTGAGTGACGAAGAAATTCCATATGTCGAAGAATTTATAAATACACAATATAATAATTTTATGGGGTACGTTCCCGTCCAAAGTTTTCAAAATTCAATTATTAGAACACAAGCTTACGAGCCCCCAATCAATTCATATATTGAAACTTTAGATAACAAAGATTTAGAATTAATAATTAAAGAGGTGCAAAATGTTAACTATCAATCTTAAAAGAACAGCAATAATATTAATAGCATTTATTTTTAGTGGACTAATTGTTGCGAAAGCCCAACCAGAACAGATGCGACCAAACGCAAAAGCAATGGAAAAAATTAGTATGATGAAAAAAATGAAATTACTCGAAGTACTCGATTTAAAAGAAGATGAAGCAGATAAATTCATCACGAAATATAATACATTAGAAAAAGCAGTTCAAGAAAAACACCAACAACTCGAAGAAGTAATCCGTAATATTGGTAAATCAATAAAAGATGATGACTTCAAGAATATCGACAAGCTTACTGACGAATATTTAAAAAAGAAAAAAGAAATGGATGAAGCAATAGACAACGAAATAATGGCGGTTAAGCAATTACTTCCAAAAGAAAAATTTGCAAAATATTTACTTTTTGAACGAAGGTTCCAAGAAGAATTACGAAAAGCAATTATGAAAAGAATGGATGAACGCCAAAACACCGACAAACGCAAACGTCCCCCAAAAGACCCTTTCGACTTCGACGATTAAACAAGAAAAAAGTTAAAGAGACATATCAAAATATGTCTCTTTTTTTTGTTTATCGTACTAAATAATAACCTGCATTCGCAGTTGATCTTCATAAATTTCGTTTAATCTCATAATTCGAAGTTGAAAAATATTTTGAGAATCGTATAAATATAATATTTATAAAGATATGTAATTGATTAAAAAAAATGCTTAAATAAATTAATACTATAAATATTAAATTTATTTAAGCAACAAATTTATTTAGTAATTAAACTTTTAATTAATGGCTGCAACCGCAAGTATTTTCATTATATGGGTTAATGAATGTAAAACCGCTACCTTGAATATCATCAACGAAATCAAGAGTAACGCCCATTAAATAGAAAATACTTTTCGAATCGAAAACAAAATTAATCCCATCAATAGTCATTCTACGGTCATCTTCAGCGTAATTGTTATCAAGCCCAAGTCGATAAATCATACCTGAGCATCCACCGCTTCGTGCTGCAAATCTCAAAGAATAATCTTCTGGCACTGAATTTTCTTCCATAAATTCTTTGATTTTTGACATTGCAAGCTTTGTAATTTTCAATGTATCGTCGACGCCAGCGCCTTCAATCATTGTATCTATTTTAATTCCATCAAATTCTGTATTTATAGTTGGAGTGTATTCTTCTGGTGTTAATTTTTCCATAAAATTACCTATAATTTTAAAAATTAGTTATAACTAATTTTTTTATGACGAATTAATTTTAAAAAATTGTTTAATAAATTCGTTTTGTATCAAAAATTTTAAAATTACAATTTTTTTTTATTTTATTCTTCTATAATTTAGTCTTGACTAAATTAAGGATAACAATGAAAAAGATTATTATATTAACAGTAATTGTAGCGATGCTTTCTACAATTCTAATTGCACAAAAAAATTCAAAAGAGGGGAAAATGGACCAAAAATCAATTTATGATTTTACAGTAAAATCAATCGATGGCAAAGACGTAAAAATGTCCGATTACAAAGGAAAAGTGCTTCTTATAGTAAACGTAGCAAGTAAATGCGGTTTCACTCCACAGTACAAAGGCTTAGAGGAGCTATACCGCAAATATCAAAAAGATGGACTGGTTGTAATGGGCTTCCCTTGCAATCAATTTGCAGGTCAAGAGCCTGGTTCTAACGAAGAAATCAAGACTTTTTGCAAAACAAATTATGATGTTACATTCCCAATGTTCGATAAAATCGACGTAAATGGGGATAACACGGCACCTTTATACCAATATCTAAAAGAACAAGCCCCTGGTATATTGTCCACAAAAGATATAAAATGGAATTTCACGAAATTTTTAATTGATAAAAATGGCAAAGTTATCGAACGATTCGCCCCAGCAACCACACCAGAATCAATTGATGAGCATATTGCAAGACTTCTCAAAAAGTAAATTATAATTAAAATAATTTTTATTATACATTTAAAACCTGTCATTTTAGTGGCAGGTTTTTATATTTATAACTTACCCAAGTATTTTTATATATAACAATTGAAAAGCAAAAAAATTACATTCAGATGCAAAAAAATTTTCCACCCGTCATTCTGAGCGTAGCGAAGCAATCCCCTGCATTCTTGGGATTGCTTCGTCGACTTTCGTTTACTGGGAATGACAGATTAATTCTTTATTACTTTTATTGCTTTTTTCTCTGTGCCGTAATTTATTGTGATGATGTAAACTCCGGGTTCACTCCCTTCGCAATTCCATATTAATTTGCCATACCAATCGCTTTCGGGTATTACTTCGATTTTGTCCTTGCTGTTGATTTCTTCGCCGTAAATATTATAAACCTTGATGTTTGCTTGATTTATTTCTAATGCTTTATCCCAATATATTTCTGCTTGAACTCGATTTGTCGCCGGTATTGGATATGGTTGCATCGAATATAAATAATTCCGCTTCTCTATTTCATAGTCTTGTATGCTTACTATACCAAAATCGCTTAAAGGCACTCGATACATTCCCCCGTATGTCGCTGCATAAAGATAATTACCTTGTATTAAAAGTTTAAGAACCTTAGAATTTGTTAATCCCTTATTATATGGGTACCATTTACTTCCATAATTGCTCGTATAAAAAACTCCGCCAGCATGATTCCAATCTGCAGATAAAAATTTATATCCACCAATTGCTTCAATAGATAACACACCAAGATAATTTGGAAATCCAGTATTATATGAAACCCAAGTACTACCAAAGTCTGTCGAAGTAAATATGCCCCCGCCTACTTGTATTAAATATATTCCGTCTCTTATATATCCTGTAGTGCCTATATAAATGGATTTATTAATTACTTTAATATCATTAATTTTTAATATATAATCGTTAAATGGTATAATAGATTTTTTCCACGTTAAACCATTATCTTCAGAAATAAAAAAGAGATTGTTATTTGAACCAGCAAACATATAGTTTTCATAATTTGTTATATAATAAATTACCTGATTATTTAAACTATCATTTAATTTTTTCCAAGTTTTAGCCCAATCTTTTGAATAATAAATTCCATTTCGTGTGCCAATATAAATTGTATCGTCAATTATTTTTATAGTAAAAGTTTGTAAATAGTCTAAACCTTGTTCTTTGGTAATTTTACTAAATGTTTTCCCATTATCAGTCGAATACCATGGATTTTTTTCATAATACCCATTTCCAACAATAATAAAACTATCTTTGACGGCTATTTTTGTTAGGTCAAGAAGAGACATTTCATTATTTGGTTGAATCCAAGTATTACCTTGGTCCTCTGAAACCCATAGACCTGTATTATTCTGATCAACACCATATCCTAAAACAGCAAAAATCTTTCCCTGACTAACTGCCATATCTCTAACAATACCACCGCACATAATTGTATCTTTTATACTTACAAAATTACTAATACTGTCACTTGAAGAATAGATGCCATATTGTGTGGTCAATATTAATTGATTATCTATACAATTTATATCTGTGGCTTCGACATTACTTAAAAATACATCAGGTAAAATTTGATAAGGGTCGGGAAAATTCCAATTCTCTCCATCATCGGTTGAATAAGCAATATTTCCAGAACCAGGGAAACTACCACTTTGTGTCGGATAGGTTATTATCGCATAAACATAATTTCCTTTAACAAAAAGCTTGTGAACTTCATAGTCAAAGGAATTTGCTCCAACTTCATATTGTAATCCCTTACTTTTCTTTTTCCAATTAATTCCATCGTCTGTTGATATAAAAACTCCACCGGTAGTCCCTGCAAATATTTTATTGTCTTTTACAACGAAACTCGTTATTGTGTATTTATTTATTCCACTTATTGAATCAATTACAGATATAAATTCTTTGCTACTTAAATTATATATAAAAATATTTGGAACTTTCTTACCCTGTTCAGTATTACTTTTTTTTAAATTAGAACCAGTAATGATTTTTGCATTAAAAATTGTCATTGCATTACCTCCAAGTTTCCCCTTACTCGTATCATATGGTATATACCATTTTCTTTGAGCAAAATCAAATTTATAAATATAACCGTCTACAATATATAGTTCATCATTATTTTTATAAAAATTTGAAAAAAAACCTGTATTTATTCCAATATAAGGGTTTGCATCTTCCCAAAATATACCATCATCTGTACTTAAATACAAACCTGATGAAAGGTCAAAAACAAATAAAAAATCATTAATTTTAAAAAGAGATTCTATATTGTTAAATAAAATATTTGAATTACTATTTAAAAGCATCCATTTTTTCCCCATATTCTCGGTTTTAAATATGCAACCACCTATAGTTACATAAATATCACCATTACTAATAAACAAATGTGAAATATTATTATTATCACCAGGTCCAGGAAGCAATTCCCATTTAGAAAAACTGGGATAAACAACTGCAATAAGAATAAACAAGTACGCTATTTTTTTCATTTTTTATACTCCTTTAATATTAAATAATTTTTTTTGGGAACCCCGATAATATTATCGGGGCTTTTATCTTAAAATTACTAAGGATTACAAGGTCCTCTTAGCCCAAAACAAACGGATGTCGGAAAAGGCATTTCCTCCGTTGGGTCAGGAATAGTTGAATCATCAGGCTCTAATAAATTTTCGCACTCATCAAAGCATCCAATTTCAGACCTATAATAATCTGTTATATAGATTGTTTTAAATTCTTCACCATCCCAACAAACAATTTTGTCTCTTAAGCATTTACAAGAAGCATCTGCACATGATACATAATAAACACGAGTTACTGGTGGATTTTGCTCATCATCAATGTATTTAACTTTTTGCCAACATATGGGAAATACGTCGGTTACTGTTACTGCATTTTCGGGACACGGACCCCATCCTGCGAAACAATCTGTACCAATATTTTTAGTTATCCAGTTTGGATTTGTTATGATGTTTAAGATTTCATCTTTGGCTTGCGATGGGTCAAAGCCACAATTGATTGGATATGCCTCGAATTTAGATAACCTAACAGAAAATGGAATAGGATATGGGCCTGCAGGACAACTAACACACATTGTTACTTTGTATTGACAAATTGTGTTATTTATATTTACCATCACAAATTTTGTTATTTGGACATAACCTGTTGGGCAATCATTTCCATACAAAGGTCTAAAATTCGAAATATTAATAAATATTATCGATATAATAATAAGAACTATTTTTATCTTTTTATTTTTTAAATTTGAAGAATTCATTTTGAACTCCTATGTTCATTTTGAAATTAATTTATTATTTTTTTCTCCCTCTATTTCACCGGTTCGGGAACAACCGCTTGCGGTAACAACACTAATGCAAATATGCTACAAAGCGAAGCGGAATTACCACACCTCCCGCAATTGCTTTGTAGCATCGTCGCAATGAATTTCCACTCGCAGTTGTGAATAAATAATTTTTCTCGGCAAAATTTATTTGAACAAAGTAATTTCTCTTTCTTTGGGAAATTTGAATAAATCGCAGTTTCAATACAATAAAAATATTTTTGAAGCGTCCACATAAAGCCATAAAGCCATA
>CAZCNL010000015.1:0-30648 GCA_964500435.1 uncultured Chloroherpeton sp.
AAAGCCATAAAGCCATAAAGCCCATCTTATGCCCTTTTTCGTATTTCCCACCTCTTCAATATTTTTATTTCCTTCCTTCATTTATTTTTTTATTTGCTTCCTATACTTTCTCTAATTTAACAAATTCTTTATATATAAAGAGTGCTTTTTTTGAAAAAAATTACAAAATATATAAAAATAATTTTTTCGTCATTGCGAGCGGAAGCGAAGCAATCCCTTGCACACTTGGGATTGCTTCGTCGACTTTCGTTTACTGGCAATGACGGAAGAACTTTTATCATCACTCTTTCATCATTCTCACGGCTTCTCGTTTTGTGCCGTAATCGATTAGCAAGGTGTAGGAACCAATCGGCAACGTGCTTACGTCAAGTTCCATATCGCCCGTGCTGGCGTAGCCCGACCAAAGCGGGAACGAGCGACCAAGCAAATCCACTGCCGTAATCGCCACTTGCCCTTCTTGTTGCAAATTCACGTATGCTGTTGAAGTAGTCGGATTTGGTGAAAGATATATATTTTTTGATAAAACACTGTTTTCTTTTGCACTCAAATATTTAGGAATTATTTCTGATACTACTAAGCTATCACTTCCATTTTTTGTAATTACTAATAAATGATTTCCTGGTCCCTCGAGCACATTAAATACTGTACAATCAAGGTACTTATTCCTTTGCCAAGTATAAGTCTCTAAATGATTTCCATCTTTGTCAAATAATTCGAGGTAACTACCATATGGATTTTTGTTGTTACCATCAGGGTAAAATCTTCCGTAAAGTGCTATAATTTGTTGATTTTCTAAATATTCTATTGATGTTGCACCAAAATTATTGTTATAATCATCTATTTGCTTAATCCATTTAATTTCACCATTTGATGCAAATTTAATTATACAGTATAAAGCTTTATTCACATTTGTTAATTTACTGAATATAATTTGCGAGTAATCTTTTGGTTTGCTATTTAAAATTGGCTTATAATCTAAAGTATCATTATCGAATACAATTTTATTATCTATCAATTTTTTTGAATAAAATTTTCCAGAAAAATCGTATTCATACATATACTCATCTGTTTTAAATGGGTTGCCTCCTTTTGATTTTAAAAGTCTAAATGTGAAATGACCATTATCTAAACAATAAATAGGTCCACCACCTTTATACTGGTCAGCATCAATATTAGTATTGTCTAATTCAATAATTTTTATTATTTGATAATTCAAATCTGTTATTATAATATGATATTCATGTATTGACATATTATTTTTATTCAATGAAAACATTAAAAAATATAATGAACTATCTTTTCGAGGTATTTGCGTGGTATAAGAATCGATATATCCATTAAAATAAGTTGTTTCAATAATTTTATCAAAAGTTGTAAAATCCTTTGAATAAACAAAATTATAATAATATATTGTGTCGTTACGACCATAAAACAGCTTTACTGATAGATAATTATCATAGAAATCGATCCTTCTAATGTTGGATGTAAAAAAGGTAAATTTATTTTGACCAATTTTTTCACCTTTCATATTATAGCAAAGTGTTCTATTTTTATTATCTTCCGAGAAAAATAAATATAATTTATCTTCATTGACTGTTGCAACTGGTGAGAAATAAAATTTTGCGGAATCACCAGTTATTACAAACTCGTTTACTATGTTTAGTTTGTCCGAAGCAACTACTCTAATGGTGTTTAGAATTATTGTCAAAAAAACAACACCCACGGGTAATAATTTTTTCATTTCTACTCCTTTAAATTATTTTTAACATATTAATTTATATTTTAACGAAGGGCACCTTGGCTAAATTTTATTTACCGAGAAGCCCCTCTTTGCATAACTATTATTCAATCATAATAATTTTTGAACTACAAACCCCATTTTCTAAAATTACAAATACAAGATAATTACCTTTAACAATGTTAATAAATTTCAATAATCCATCATCGAATTTTGTTGAATAATTATTAATGCTTTCATAAGTAACAAGGTTAATTAATTTAATTTTTTCAATTTTAAAATCTGAATTATTGAGAATTAATCTTGCTTCTCCTGATGATACAGGATTGGGGTAAATTTCAAATGTAAATTTTGAGGTCTTATCAATTCTTTGTATTTGAAATTTTTCACTAACAATTTTTCTAACAATTATATTTTTGTAAGATTGTATTTTGGGTGAGATGCTCAATACAATTGGCTCTGTACAAAGTATAGTATTATTAATAACAAAAAAAATTGTGATTATTGTTAGAAAAATAACATTTGTTTTCCTTATCATTGACATATTGTTGTACACTCCTTACTTGAATAACCTGTGTAGCCTTGAATATTAAAACAAGGATTTGCTGATGGTGGTTGTGCACCTTGACATAATCCTTCACCTTCTATCATTGTTGTTTTATAGAATTGATTACCACATCTGCAAAATTTTACATAATGAGCACAGCAAGTTGAAGTTTCAGATTCACAAGGATGAGTCATTGTAATTACTCCAGGACCTTGACCTCCAGTACCTGCATCTTTAAAATAATAGCAAATATATTGGCATGTAAAATTTGAATAGTAAACATCAGCTTCACATTTGCCTTGCCATACAGGATTGCTGCAATCAGGTGGTGTTCCAAGGCATTGATAATCAGACTTTTTGTCTTCATCTAAGCTATTATAATAATTTTCAAAAGCTTTTTCAGCCATCAAGGAAGATGCTTGACTAAAAAGCACTCCAAATTGGACATAATTTATATCGGAAAAGTTGTTAGGCCATCCAGGAAACATTATAGTTTGAAGATAACAATTTTCATCCCAACTAATATTTAATAACTTTGTTTCAAGTCTCATATGCGTTTTTCCATTATCGCAATTTGGTGATGTTATTTGACAAGTTCGAACCATATAGTCAACGTGTACTGAACATCCTAAATAGGTCATATCAAATCCATATGTGGTCCAATCATTGCAAATTTTTTCTTGTTCTTCTGGATAACAAACATCTAAATCTGAGTAACTCTTATTGACTAAAAAGAAAAAGCCAAAAAGAAAAAATAATATAAACACTTTATTTTTCATATAAATTTATTCCTTTTAATTAAACTATTATTTTTTTCTCCCTCTATTTCACCGGTTCGGGAACAACCGCTTGTGGTAACAACACTATTGCAAAAACGCTACAAAGCGAAGCGGAACTACCACACCTCCCGCAATTGCTTTATAGCAGCGTCGCAATGAATTTCCACTCGCAGTTGTAAATAAATAATTTTTCTCGGCAAAATTTATTTGAACAAAGTAATTTCTCTTTCTTTGGGAAATTTGAATAAATCGCAGTTTCAATACAATAAAAATATTTTTGAAGCGTCCACATAAAGCCATAAAGCCATAAAGCCATAAAGCCCATCTTATGCCCTTTTTCGTCTTTCCCGCCTCTCCAATATTTTTATTTCCGTCCTTCATTTATTTTTTTATTTGCTTTTTAACTCTTTTTCTAATTTAACAAATTCTTTTTATATATAACAAGTGAAGAGCAAAAAAATTACATTCAGGTACAAAAAAATTTTTTTTGTCATTGCGAGCGGAAGCGAAGCAATCCCTTGCACTCTTTGGATTGCTTCGTCGACTTTCGTTTACTGGCAATGACACGTTCCACCCCGTCATTCTGAGCGAAGCGAAGCAAAAAAAAACCTTCCGAGAAGAAATCCCCCCGGAAGGTTTAACTAATTTTATTTATTTATTTACTTTTGTTGCATTCGATTAATTCCATATTTTTACGGGCAGAAGTATTATTTGGGTCTAATTTTAACACTTTTGAGTAAGATTTACAAGCATTCTCTTTATCATTTAATCCTTGATATGAAACAGCTAAATATAAAAATCCGAATGGATTATCGGGAAATAGTTCTGTCCATTTTTTAGCATATTTATTCAATGCTTGGAAATTTTTTTGGTCTAATAAAATATTGCAATATTTTGCATAAGCTTGAATCACAGCATTTTTATTTAATTCGTTATTCGTCTCATATTTTTGAATTACGTTTAAATATTTCTCAATTCCTGCTTTTTGATTTTTAATTTGTATATAAGCATCACCCATAAAAATATCAGCAAACACATTATCGGGTTTTATCTTTAAACTTTTGTCAAAGTACGAAATTGCAGAATCTGGCTGAGAATTAAATAAATAATTGACTCCAATAATGTAATATACTTTATCTGTTAACGAACTGTCTTGACAAGTTCCGTTGTTAAGCCAACTCAATAAAATATCGTTGGATTTAGCATATTCTTTTTTTCCGTTTAATAAAGAACCATAAAAATACAATAAAGGACAATTGTTTTCTTTATTTAAATCAATTGATTTTTGGAAATTTTCGAATGCTCCCAAAGTATCACCTGTAAAGAATTTCGCTTGCCCAATTTTTCTATAATCAATATAAGTGAACTCTCGTCCGCTTTCTTTTAATTTTTTGTATATTTCATCTGCTTTTTGATATGCTTTTGTAGATATATAGCAATCAGCTAAATTTTCTTCAGCTTGCAATTTTACAGAGTCTAACTCTTGAGCAACTTGTTCTAAGTGAGGTATTGCATTTTCGCAATCTCCAAGTTTAAATAGTGATTGCGCTAAGTACCACCTTCCTAATGAACCATTTGGTCGTAACTTTACATATCTTGCTAATGCTGTTGCAGCTTCTGGGAATTTATCTGAAAAGAACCAAATCTTTCCTTGTTCGAAGTATGCCTTTGCGTTCATAGAATCTAATTGAGATAACGTATTCCATTCTTTTAATGAACGAGAGTATAATTCATTTGCCAAATCTCTATCTAATTCACGTGTTGCAAGCCAATAATAAGATGTTGCAAGCTTAAAGTGTGCTTCTGTATTTTTTGGATCTAATTCAATTGCTTTTTCATAATTTTGACGAGCTAATTCATATACTCTTCTCGTAAAGTAAAAATTTCCCATTGCAACATACGGGCCTGGATTATTGGGATCAATTGCTCGGGCTCGGTCAATTTGAACTTCTGCTTCTGTTAATGAATCTGCTTTAATAAAAACTTCTGAAGCTGTTAGATAATTTTGTATTTCTTTTGGTTTATCTTTAATAGTTTGGCGTATTATTTTGAATGCTTCTTTAAAGTTTTTCGCATCAGCTAATGCTAAGGAATATTTTCGATTTAATTCTTGATTTCCATCGTCTATGTCATAAGCTATTGCAAAATATTTAACTGCTTCAGTATATTTTTCTAATTCATAATACACATCGCCTATTGCAACTAAAACCTGAAAATCCTTAGGATATGCTTTTGCAATTTGGTCAATCATTTTGCTTGCCTGATCATAGTTTTTTTCTTTTATTAATTGTAAAAAAGTGTCTTTATCACTTTGTGCGTTGGCAATAAATGCCAAAAGAAATACTGTTAAAATTGCAAGAAGTTTTTGTTTCATTTTTAATCACCTTTTAATAATACAATTTTTGCATATGTTGGAACAATTCCGAAATCTTTGAAATATTTTTGTACGTATGATTCACGTGAAATAAAAGTTGCAAACCAAAGTGCCAAGTTTTTTTCAGAAGAAAGTAAATATGCTCTATGTGTTATGATATATGGATATAATTCTTGTACTATATATGCTTGATGAACAGGTTTTGGGTTTATATATTTTCCAGTTGTATCATAAAAACCGAGTGGTATTGGCTTGAATCGCAAATCACCTAAAATATTACTTAAATATCCGATTCCAATAGAATTTGGATGATTCGCAACGTATGTTTTTACTGAATCTATACTTGAAAATGTTTTCAAAGTTCTTTGTGTTTTTTTATTTTTTAAAATTAAATTCCTAAAATTTGAATATATTCCTGAGTTAATTTCAGGTAAAACAAATTCAGGGTTATAATTTAAATTTAAGGACGATTGAGGGGTTAAATTATAATTATCAAAGTAATTTTCTATATTTCTTGCGTTCATTGTATCTATTTTTACATCTGATGATGTAAATAAAATTAAAGCATCTTTGGCAAATTCCCAGGGTTCGGGTAAAGTTACATTGTACGCTTTCATTAGTGAATCTTCATCGCTGAGAAAGCCTCGTGATTGAAGTACAACTTTTGCTTTTCCATTCAAAAGTAGCGCCATACCTTCTCTTGCGCTTACAGAAACGAATTTTGCTTTTATATCTGGAAATGCTTTTTCATACATTTTAAAAACTGTATCGAGCATATTGGATAAGTCTTTATCGTAATAAATAGTTATTTCGCCGGAATTCCAAGCTTCGTATTGTCCTTGATTTTTGCCAGTTTTACCCGAATTATTATCACAAGAAATAAAAAAGGATAATAGTGTTATTAGGGTAAAGATTTTTAATGTAATATTTTTCATAATAACCTACTACGTTAACAAAAATAAGTTATTCATCATCATCATTTGTTAAATTTTTATATCTTGAAACTGCAGCCCGATAAGTTAAAAGACGATATATTCCAAAAAGTATCATAATTACACCAATTGCTCGGAGCATTGTAATATCGCCCTGTTTTATGTCAAATATATTGAAAACAAAAGCGATACCTAATAAAATAATTATTATACGAACACCATAATTTAAAATTGAATTAAACACGTTTTCCCATTTAAATATTTAGTTACTTAAAAGTATTACAATTTGAATTTACAAAAAGTTACACTCAATATAAAATCTTAAATTTTAATTTTCTTAAGATATCAAAATTATCAAAACAAATTTAAATAATAATTAAGATTTTGAAAAAAATGAAAATAAAAAAGGGTAGATGGTCAAGTATCTACCCTTCAATAAATGTTATTCAAAAGAACTAACGTAATCTAAATTGTATTGGAATAGAAATCCAACACATAATAGGTTCTTGGTTTTGTATAGCAGGTTTAAATTTTCCGTATGCTTTAACGGCATCTAAAGCTGCTTGGTTGAGCAGTTCGTTTTCGGATGCTTCGATAAATAACTTTCTAACACTACCATCTTTATCGACTAACACACGTAGTACAACTCGACCTTCAATACCTGCCCGTTTTGCTAAATCAGGGTAAACGACTAAGCTTTGTAAACGAGCATAGTCAACAGTAGGTTCTTTCTCAACAGGGATAAATTCATCAGGTTCAGGTTCTTTCTCTTTGACTTTAACGTCTACTTTAGTATTGGCATCGAAATTTATATTGGAAGACATACCACCGAGGTCAATACCTGAACCACCTTCAGCTGATGCTCTACTCATAACATCAATAGTTGCGAACTCTTGAACGTCGGGGCTGACTTGAGCATCAGGAACAGGCACAGGTGTACCGGCACGTGCGGCTGGTCCTGTATTTAATATTTGTTCGGCGGGCGGAGGAGGTGCTTCGTCTGCTGCTTCTTGTTGAGGAAGATCTACGATATCGATTTTTGCTATTGGTGCAAATGCTTTTACTTTTGGTTTTGCATCTTGTATTTTAACATATGTAAAATACAGCAAGAACAAAGCTAAAAATAAAATTGCTGTAATAACAAAACCTCTATAAGTATATTTACGAATCCAACCTTTTAACTCGGTTGCTCCGTATCTTGGCATATCCAGAATTGATGTTATAATTTCAGTCATCTTACAACCCCTTAATTAAATCATTTTCTTCAGGTAAAAGAGGTGCAATTGTAAAACGTCTTTTTCTTTCCTTTGGTTTTCCAGTTGCTGGGTCGATATCTTTACGCAATTTATCGACAATCACACCTTCTGCTTGGTTTAATTGGTCGAGTATATCAACAACTTCTCCATAAGGTGCATTAACTGATACTTTTAACGCTATAATTAATTTATTTTCTAATTCTGGTTTTAAGTTTTCTCGAATAGATATTTCTTTTACCTTACTTAAATTTTTTAAATCAATTCTTTCGGGAGTGTCTAAACCCATAGCATAAAATAATGCTCCATCATCACGAACGAAGAATGATAAAAGCTCTGATGCTTTAACTTCTACTTGTTCTGTAATTTCAGGAGGAATAGACATTTCCATAACTTGTGGTGCTGCCATCGTTGTTGTAAACATAAAGAAGGTTAACAACAAGAATGTAATATCCACAAGCGGGGTCATATCTATACGAAAGCCAACTCTTTTTTTGGTCTTTCTTTTACTACTACCACGTTTTGGTTTTCCGCCCGTTGATAAGGCTTCACCGCCTCCAGACATAATACTATTCTCCTTTTAATATTAAGACAATTTAAAGAACATAAAAGTTACTACGCACCCTTCTTTTCTGTTACGAAATTAAAAACAGTTGCTTGATTTCGCCGCAGAATATCCATTGCATCGTTTACCCATTTGAAAGATAATCGTTTGTCGGCATCAATTGCGAATTTCATATTTGGTCTTACTATTCGTGAATATTTCACTAACTCGCTCAAAACTTCTTTCGACACTTTTAACTGCGGCATTGTTCTTTGTTCTTCTGTTAAACCTTGCACTGAAGCCCAAACTTTCTGCCTATCTGTTTCATTTGCAAGTTCATAAAAATAATTTGTGTCGAGTGTTGCAGAATCTATTGCAACTTTAATGATTGCAATATCATTTTGGGGTATTGTAGTAGTATCTGGCGTTACTTTTGGTCTTTGGATAGTAAATTTTTGTTGACTTTCTGCTTCACTTTTAAATTTAGCTGTGAACATAAAAAATGTCAACAATAAAAATGTAATGTCCACCAACGGGGTCATATCTATCGTAAAACCAACTCTTTTCTTCTTTACCTTTGGCACAGAAGACTCCTTCTGTTGTTAAACTTACTTTTTAATTCTAATTGTGAAAATTTGCATAATATTTAGAACAGCCTCGTCAATCATATAAACGAAGTTATCTACCTTAGTTGTGAAGAAATTGAATGCTACAATTGATAAAATAGCACCAATAAGACCACCTGCAGTATTGTAAAGAGCTTCAGAAATACCAATTGATAATTGGATTGCTGATACTGTTCCACTTACTGCTAATGCTTGGAATGCTCTAATCATACCAAGTGTTGTTCCTAAAAGTCCAACCATTGTTGCAATTGATGCTACGGTTGAAAGAACTACTAAGTTCTTTTCGAGTAGTGGTGTTTCCAAATTGATTGCTTCATCGATTGAGCGTTGTACTTCTGTTAATTTTTTCTCGCCAACGAATTCTGGGTCGTTTTCGATATCTTTAAATCTGCTAATTGCGGAGCGTAAAATGTTTGCTACACTACCACGTTGTTTATCACATTTTGTTAATGCACTGTCCAAATCACCTTTTTCTAAGTCTTTTACGACACTGACGATAAATGTTTCTGGATTGCTTTTACCTTTTGCTTTGTTGATTGATAAAAATCTTTCAAATACAAAAGCAGTAGAAATTATTATCAAAGACATTAATAAACCTACCAATGGTCCACCAGTGTATATTGTTCCCAATATGTTTCCTGGTTTTGGTTCGTGTTTAATAAGTGGGTCTAAGAAGTTATCGGGATTACCCAAAATCATGTAATAGATAGTGTATCCGATTACCAAGGACAATACAATAACAATGAGATTAACGTAGTTTTTCATATAAAACCTCGTAATTATTAATAATGAATTTAATTAGTTAGATAAACTGTTAATTGCTTCTTCTAAATTATCTGCTATGTTGAACACTAAAGATAATTTCGTTATAACAAATATATTTTCAATTGATTTACTTACATTGCAAAGCACGATTTTCCCTTCTCTTTTAGTAAAATTAGCATGACTTGCTATTAATACTCCTAACGCTGTAGAGTTCAAATAAGTTACATCTGCCAGGTTAATTATTAATTTTTTTTCTCCTTTTTCAGCTAACTCATTCAGCAAACTCTTCAACTCATCGGTTTCTTCACCTCCAATAAATTTTCCGCTGAGGTGCATAACCGTTCCGCCAATCTGTTTTTCTAATTTTATTTTTGACATTTCACTCTCTAAACATTTTTAGAATTTCAAAACTAATAAAAAAATATCAATCAATTATTAAGATTAGTTAATATTTCTAAATTATTTTCTAATAAATTTATGAATTGCTAATTTAGTCCTAATTTCTCAAAAATAAAAAATTATTATCCACATAAGTTTATTTTTTTCATACAAATAATGAACTAGATTCATTTTTTTGAGTTCTTGTATTTGACTAATTTTTATAATACTCTTTTTTGACGATTAAAATTCTATCGATATTAGCAAAATCTTTCTTTATAATTGTTGAACAGTCATTTTTATTGAACAACTCTAAAAGTTTTTCAGTATTGCGACCATCAATTTCAAGTATTAATATTAAGTTATTTTTTGCTAAATCAAATATTTCCAGAAATCTTTTATAAAAAGTTAATCCATCAGACTCGTCAGTCAAAGCGTTTATTGGTTCATAATTTAAAATGTCTTCTTCTAACAAGTCCATCATAGATTTTGGAATATAAGGTGGGTTAGATATTATAATATCATAATTTGAAATTGCGAATTTATCAGTTAAAAAATTATGTTTTATGAATTTTATGTTTTCTATGTTATGGTAATGACTATTTTCTTTAGCTAATTCGAGAGCCTCATCGGAAATATCAGTTGCCACAATGGAAACTTTAGGATAATTTTTTGCAATTGATATTGCTACACAACCACTGCCCGTACCTATTTCAACTATTTTTGGGTTTTCTTTGTTGAGTAATTTTAACTCATTCAAAGTTTCAACCACCAGAAGCTCAGTTTCAGGTCGTGGTATCAAAGCTCGTTTATCGGTTTTGAAAGTCAAATTAAAAAATTGAGTCTTTCCAAAAATATATTGCAAAGGCTCTCTTTTTACTCTCCTTTTAACATACTCACGCAAAGTTACTAATTGATTTTTAGAAAGAGGATAATCAAATTTTAAATACAAATCAATTCTTTTACAGCCAATAATTTCGCAAAGCATCAATTCTATGTTTAATCTTGGTGATTCGACTTGCTTTTCTTTGAGATACTGCTGACCCCAATGAATTAAGTCTATTACAGTCCAAATTTTATCGGTCTGCATAAGAGTAGAAATTTAATATTATTTCAAATATTCGGATAAAAGCGAAAGTACCGACATTCTGATGAAAACTCCAGAAGTTACTTGAGTTTGAATTAAACAATTAGGGTATGAACTAATTAAATAATCCAACTCAACTCCGTAATTGACAGGTCCGGGATGCATAATAACAAGTTCTGGTTTTCTTGCAATTCTTTTTAATGTAACACCGTAAAATTTAGAAAACTCTTCAATTGATGGTAATAATCCTGAATTCATCCTTTCACGTTGCAAACGTAATACCAAAACTACATCAGACCATTCTATTGCTTCATCAATATCATCAATAAATTCTACTTTCCAAGGGTTTAAATGCCTTGGCAATAAAGTCCCTGGTCCTAAAAATTTTACTTCTGCACCTAAAGTTCGCATCACATTAATGTTAGAGCGGGCAACACGACTATGGAAAATATCGCCTATTATAGATATTTTCAGTCCTTCTATTTTACCAAAATGCTTCAAAAGTGTGTAATTATCGAGTAATGCTTGAGTTGGATGTTCATGTTTGCCATCTCCTGCGTTTAGTATAATTCCGTTCGTGTTTCTTTGCAAAAATTGCTGAGCACCGGAGCTCCCATGGCGTATGACGTATATTTGAACTCCCATTGCTTCAATTGTTTTAAGTGTATCAAGGAGTGACTCTCCTTTGGCTAAACTGCTTGTAGATGCAGTAAAGCTCATCGTTTCGGCAGATAATCTTTTGGCGGCTATTTCAAATGAAAGTTTTGTCCTTGTCGAATTTTCAAAAAATGCAAGTGCAACAGTTATACCTTTTAAATCATCAAATTTATTTCCTGGTTTAAAGTTATTTTGGAAGAACTCAGCTTTTTGGAATATTAGTTCAATATCATTTTTTGTTAAATCTTCTGATGATAATAAAAATGGTTTTGATATTGTATTTTTCATAATTTCTTAATTCAATAAATTATTATTGTTAATATAAATTTTGCAAAAATATGAATTTATGAACAAATAACTTTTTGATTTTCTCCTTTTTTATAAAAAGTGGAAAAATATTAGGATAAATGTGTAAAATTTTTCAATTTTTGTTAAAAAACTTATTTTTTGAAAAATATGTATATAACATTGTGGAAAATTATGAAAAAAAATGTGTAAAAGTAAGGGATAACAAATACAAAAGTGTTAATAACTTAAAATAATTATAACCCAAATATAAGGAATTCAAAAAAAAAGGGGTTGTTTGAATTAACAGCCCCTCTCAATATCTGACAAGTTAGATTATTTTTTCTTGCCTTTTGCTTTTGGTGGATTATGTGCTGCAACTAAATCTTTCAAAGCTTTTCCTGGGTGGAACTTTGGAACGATTTTAGCTGGAATTGTAATTTCTGCACCAGTTTTTGGGCTTCGTCCTTTACGAGCTTGACGGTGTGAAACTTTGAAAGTTCCAAATCCAACAAGTGTAACTGCGCCATGTTGGCCTAATTCTTTTGTAATTGCATCAATTGTTGCTTTGATAGCTTTTTCAGCTTCGACTTTTTTCATTCCTGCTAATTCAGCAACTTGATTAATTAATGTTGTTTTGTTTAAGGGCATAAAACCTCCTTTAAATGGAAAAATAATTGTTTTAAAAAAAAAGGTTATTTAAAAGAACTAATTTTTTTACGTCTAATTCAAGATTTTCATTTAAACACTTTTCTAATAAGCAATTTAAGAAAATAAATTATAAAATGCAAACATTTTTTTATAATTTTTCAATTTTTTTCCATTTTTTTTCCACATTATTAAGAAATTTTAATAATTAGTGACATTTTTTTGTAGTAATCGATGGATTGATAAAGTTACGAAACAATTTTTTTTAAATCTGTTGCATTTTAATACTTAATTTTTTCTATTGAAAAATTTTGCAAAATTTAATAATTAACAAAAGTCTTAAACTTTAACCCAAATGTTACCTAAAATTGGGTCGCTTGTATTAATTGAAATTATTTTTTCTATTGTAGATTCCTGTAAGATTGCTCCAATTGGCAATATTTTCAGTCCATTTGTTGAATAAATATCTCTTGTTAATGTCATTCCTGGCTTCAATTCGCTTAATAAAACAGGTTTTTCATTTGTTGGACCTTCGAGTTTTAATATGGACAAAGCAAATTGCTCAAATAAAGTTACAACTCTATGGTCATATAATCGATTTATGTTTTGTCTTAATCTGTAAATTACATCTTTGGGGCGTAGCTTATAAAAACGTAGCATATCATTAAAATCAAGCACAACTCGTATTATTCTGCTTTCGAGAGGAATTTGCCAAGATTGCAATCTATCGGGAAAACCACTTCCATCTTGATTTTCATAAATATGATAAAGAATTTTACCGACATTATCAAACCGAGGAATGTCAGAAACTATGTTTTTTGCAGCAACTGGAACTTGATACATCAAATTATCACTCGGTTTCCCATCAATAATCACTGGTCTATCCAATAAATTATCAGGTAAAGATAGTCTACCCGAGAAGGATAGCAAAGCGGCTGTCTCTAAATCCTTCTTTCTATCGTGGTCATCTTTCAATTCATCAAAAAATTGGGCAATCCAAAGTGATGCATCAGCAATAACTTTTAACGTTTGAAATGAGGCTGGAATGCGTGCTTCCATAAATTTTACAGCAAGTTTAACGGCATCTTGAGCATAGCCTTCAATTTCCTTTGCTAATGCTAAAAGCAAATTGTATTCTTCTCTTTTTTGAGCTTTTAAATCTACAAATCTTATAGCTGATTTTATTCGACCAATTAATTCGTCGGATCGAATTGGTTTATACAAATAATTATCGGCGCCTTTATCAAATGCTTCAAATAGCATTCCCCTATCGGATTCAGTGCTCATTAATATAAAATATGTATCTTCGAGTTCACTGATATTTCGAATTTCAGTAAGCACCTGTAAACCTAATTGTCCTGGCATTCTTGCGTCGCAAATTATCACATCAGGCAATTTTTCCTTCGCTAATTTGATACCAGATTCCCCAGAATGAGCATAGGAAATATCCACCTTATTGAACATTTCTTTGATTAATCTTTCTATTGTGATAACAACAGAAGATTCATCATCAATTATTAAAAATTTATATATTTTTTCCATTATTCTGCTCCTTGCTCTGATTTTGTTGTAATTCCTTCGGTACTTGGTAAAAATTGATTTACTGACATTTGTTTAATTAATATACTTATTCTTCGATTTGTGACGTCAAATGGATTCTCGGGATTTCTCAATTTTTTATCTGCATAACCGACAACTTCGGAGATTTGTCCATCCCAAAGCCCAAATTGTAATAAAGCACGACGTGCTGCATTTGCTCTATCACTTGATAGTTCCCAATTTGTATATGCGGCTCCGGCTTGATATTTCCGACTATCAGTATGACCTTCGATTACTACATTATTTGGCAATTTTCCTATTTCTTGTCCCAATACTTTTAGTATATCTATAGCTTGAGGTGTTAATTTTGCACTTCCGACAGCAAAGAAAAGATTATCAGATTTTTCAATTAATTCAATCCTTAATCCATCTTTTGTAATTTCAATTTTAATATTTTCAAGAATTTTTTGCAATTCGGGCTTTTGCGAAACTAATTCATTCAAAAATTTTTTAACTTCTTCACTTGTTTTTTCAACTCTTTTAGCAGCTTGGACACTATCTTCTTGTGCTTTTTCCATTAATTTTTGCACTACTGAATCTCTCATTTCTTTATTAAAAGAAATAACAAATTCACTTTTTCCTTTTCCTTCTTTATTTCCCTCACCAGGTTTAGGTTGCATATTTAAATCTATTGGGACTGTTCTTTTCCCAGTAATATAACTAAAAGCACCGGGGTCTTGAAAATAAGCAACAACAGCTTTTTTCACATCTTCACTTGATGCTAAAATCCACATAACAATGAAGAATGCCATCATAGCCGTTACGAAATCAGCATAAGCAACTTTCCAAGCACCTC
The DNA here is from genome assembly GCA_964500435.1 of uncultured Chloroherpeton sp. Lineage (GTDB taxonomy): Bacteria > Bacteroidota > Ignavibacteria > Kapaibacteriales > UBA2268 > GWF2-33-9. The sequence goes on from CAZCNL010000015.1 coordinate 15,009, forward strand.
CATGACCACCATGGTGACCACCTTTTTTAACTTTTTTTATTATTATAGGCTGTTCTTTGCTATGTTGTTCGCCACTTTGTTGGTCTGACATTTTTCCTCCTACTTGCTTGGTTAATTATTTATCCTTTCTTTACTGCTTCTTCTGTTTCTTTAAATGATGGTCTGTTTTCTGGGTCAATTGAACGGCGAGCATATTCAATTGCAACCATAGCCGGTGCACCTTTTGCAAAGGATAATAATCCAGACTTTATAGCCAGTAAATATTTCGATTCTTTGTGTACAATTTTTGCCATATTTGAAGCAATTGGACCAAATACACCATAGGACATTAACACACCAAGAAATGTTCCAACCAAAGCTGAGGCAACGTGGTGTCCCACTGCTTCTGAACCTTCATTAATCGAACCCATCGTAATGATAATACCCAACACTGCCGCAACAATACCAAGTCCTGGGAATGCATCTGCCATTACTTGCAATGCTCCAGGTGGTACTTCTTCTTCTTGCTCAATTGCTTCAATATCCAAATCCATAAGGTCTTCGAGGTCATGTGCTGGCACTCCACCGCTAAGAACGACTTTTAATGTATCGCAGAAAAATTCAACTCCGTGATGGTTCGCCAAAAATGATGGATATTTTGAAATAATTGAACTTTGTTGTGGATTCTCAACGTGTTGTTCCAATGCAATTAATCCTTCCCTTTTAGCAAATTGGAATATTTCATACATTAATTTCATCAAATCCAAATATGCTTGTTTGTTTACTTTAGGTCCTTTCAAGGTTCCAATTATACCATTTATTGTTTTAATTAAAACAGGCAATGGATTCGCAATTAAAAGGGACCCTATTGCAGCTCCAATGATGACCACGTATTCGGGAATAACGATTAATGTCCCAGGATTTCCTCCGGCCATTATAAACCCACCCAATAAGGCACCGAATACAACAACTATGCCTATGATTACAAACATAATTTTACCTTTTTATCCTTATTTATTTTTCAAATTTAATGAATTTTCTATTTCTTGATATTCTTCTTTTATTTTTTCGTTGTTGGGGTCTAAATCTAATGCTTTTTTCATATTTTCAATCGCTTCTTTCCCTTTCCCCATTTTAAAATATAGTAATGCTAAATGCTCATACAATTCATAATTATCGTAATCCATTAATTCTAAAGCTTTTTCTAAAAATTTCTTTGCTTCTTCGAAATTCCCTTTTCTGTATAATATCCACCCATAAGTGTCTATAAAAGACGCATTGTTTGGTTCAGCATTCAAAGCTTTCAAAGACATTTCTTCGGCATCATTTAATTTATCGTCAAATTTTGATAAAAAATAAGCAAAATTATTATTAACAACCGGACTATCAGGATTTATTTGTAATGCTTTTATGTAATATTCTTCTGCATCTTTAAAACGTCCTTCTTTGTCGTATGAATCTGCTATCATCGTTATTGCATCAATATATTCAGGATTAAAATGTAAAACTTCTTCTGCATATTTTCTTGCAACCTCATATTTTTTATCTAAAAAATTAAGGAGTGCAATTTGAAATGGATAATCTAATTGTTCGGGAAATTTTTCTCGAAATCTATTCAAGACTTGAAAAGCCTCATCTCTGGCTCCCACATTAAAAAGATAATTTGAAATTAGCAAGGGTACCACAAAGAAAGTATCAACAACATCTAATGCTTTTCGTGAATAATATATAGTCAAATTTGTATCTTGAATTTTATAACCCAATTGTGCAGAATTAAAAAAGGCAAAGATATTATTGATTTTAAGTTCCTTAAAATCATTTAATACCTTTCTTATAAATTCCTTGTTTTCGATTAATTTCTTTTTGAATTTAGCAAGTTCTTCCGAGTAATACAAAAACACATTTTCTTTTCTTTCATTTTCCAATTTTGGATAAATTTCGGTCATAAATTTTTTTAAATAGTCGAATCTTGAAAATTTTGAAGCTATTTTGATGAAATCATAATTATTAGCATCAGATGGATTGTTTTGAACTACTTCATAAAGTATTTCCAAAGATTTTGCTGTATCTGATAGTTGAAAATACAACGTGGCTAAACTAATTTTTGTTTCTTCGTTATCATTTTCTCGAAGATATTTTTCAAAAATTTCTATTGCTTTTTGGGGATTTGTATTCGAGAGAAAATCTGTAAAAATCTTAAAGTTCTCGTCATTTGGATTTCTTGTGTAAATTTCTGAAAGCACTTTTTCGGCTGCTAAGGTATCACCTTTAAAAGCAAATAGTGAAAACATCATCTCCATTGCTCTGGTATTAGTTGAATCCAACAAGTATGCGTTCATAGCCGCATCCAAAGAATTGTATAAATCTTGTAATTCAATATAAGCATCTGCTAAGGAAAGATAAATTGTCGATGATGTATCAAATTTTAAAGCTGTTTCAAATTCCAAGACTGAATGAACAAAGTCTTTATTATCATAATAATTTAGACCTTTTAAAAAATGGTCTTGTGCTATTTTTGACCTCTCATCTTCGTCAAATTTAAATAAAGTGTCTTTTTGCTTTTGAATAAATTGATAAAAAGTAATTTCTTGATTGTTCGAAGTTGTTTTCGTAGAAGTACATCCAAAAGTTGAGATAATTAATGTAATTATAAAAAAAAGAAAAGTTTTATTTATGTTTGCTTTCATAATTTTGAATTTATTAATTTCGTTAAATTAAAGATTATAATTTAATAAAAATTCTTTTATTATTTATATTTTCCATATATAAAATAGAGAAAATATGTCTGAATTGTTCATTTCAGTAATAATCGTAACAAGAAATAGGTTCGAAAGATTAGATTTTGCAATTAATAAATTTTTAGAACAAAATTATGAAAATTTTGAAATTATAGTTGTCGATAATAACTCCGACAAAGTAAATTATAAATTACTTCAAGAAAAATATCCGAATGTGAAATTTATCATTTTACCTGTAAATATTCACCTTCAAGCTTTTGATTTTGGTGTTATGGAAGCAAAAGGAGATATTTTATGGAGAACAGACGATGACTCTAACCCAAGAGATAAAGATGCATTCAGCAAGGTTAACCAAATATTTCAAAAATATTCAGACATTCATATTATTGCAACCGAAATAATCGAACCTATACATTCGAATAGTGTTCAAAAATGGTACCAAAAGCCTTACGACCAAAACAATTTTCCTGAAGAAGGTATACCAACTAATCATTTTATGGGATGCGGTGCGGCAATCAGACGTGAAGTTTACGAAAAAATAGGTGGATTTTGGGGTTTCGGTTTGGAAGAAGTTGAATTTTCCACCAGAGCAATAATTAATGGATATAATATTCGCTTCTTTCCAAATATCGTGATTGAACATTATGTTTCATATTCAAAGGATAGTCGTGTGTTCAAATGGCTTGTAATGGCAAAACAGCAAACTCGTTATCACGCAAAATATTTTCGTCAACCAAAAGCTTTTTTGCGATTTCTTACTATTTTACTTTTTCAAAATTTCGAAGCTATTACGATTTCCGTCCCATTTAACAAGTTACTCGAAGGGAATTTCGGGATGTTTTATTCTTATTTAAATGCACGCAATTACGAAAGAGTGCAGTTATCAAAAGAAATGGAGAAAAAAATTACATTTAATGAAAATTTATTTATCAGTCTCTTCAAGCATCATTTGTTCCGTTTTTATAATTTTTATAATAAATTTCGAAAAAAAATAAAAAAATAGTGAAGTATCAAAGAAAAATTACTTAAATTAGTAAAAGTAAAATTTTGAAATATTAGGAGTTAAAAATGGGTCATAAAAATAAAAACAAAAAGAAAAATTTAAGTGATAATTTAGGACCCGAAAATACCACCGAAACAAACCCAGAGCAAATTCAAAACGAAGAAATTCCAAAATTTAACAAGCACGGGAAATTAAGTAATGCATATTACAATCAAGAATTAGAAAAATTACAGCAAGAACTTGTCATTTGGCAATATTGGATTAAACAAAATGGATTACGTGTTGTCATTGTTTTCGAAGGACGTGATGCCGCAGGTAAAGGTGGTATAATAAAAAGAATCACGGAACCACTGAATCCTCGTGGTCTCCGTGTCGTAGCACTCGAAAAACCAAGTGATAAGGAACGTACTCAATGGTATTTCCAACGCTACATTGCTCATTTACCTTCTGCGGGCGAAATTGTTATTTTCGATAGAAGTTGGTATAATCGTGCAGGAGTCGAACGAGTTATGGGATTTTGTACAAATGATGAATACGAGGAATTCTTGCGAACTTGTCCTGAATTTGAAAAAATGATTGTTCGTGCTGGTATACATCTAATTAAATATTGGATTAGCGTAAGCGACGAGGAACAAGAAAGAAGATTGAAAGATAGAGCAGCTCATCCAGAAAAAAGATGGAAATTATCAGAAATGGATTTAAAATCTTGGGATAAATGGGTTGAATACTCCAAAGCAAAAGATGAAATGATGAAATACACTGATACTAAAATTTGCCCTTGGTATAATGTTAACTCCGAAGATAAAAAAAGAGCAAGATTAAACACAATTTCACATTTGCTGTCTTTAATTCATTATCAAAATGTAATTCCAAAACCATTTGACTTTCCGCCAAGGAAAATTGTGGAATCTTACATCAGACCACCCATTGATGAAACTACTTGGATACCAGAAATATATTAATCATCCAAAAAAAGAGGTTGCAAGAAACAACCTCTTTTTTTAACTAATAAATTTTATAAAAATTTAAGTAAAAATTAATTGTAATTAATATCTTACTATTTTCCAAGTGGCTTCACGTTGTTTAGCAATACTCATCCATTGTGGAACAATTTTATTTAAAAATTCAGTTTTTTCACTTTTTAATTTTGCCATATCAAGACCAATTTCTTTTTGTGCTTTTTCTTTAGTGGAAATATCAGGAATTGCAACATCTTGATTATATCCATATTTAGCAAGTAAACGAGCTAATTTAACTCGAGTATTTCCAATAATGTCAATCGCACTTGATAAAATTCTCAGAATTTCAAGAGGAGCATGAAATGAAGCACCATGAGAGGCAACAGCAAAATCCCATCTCCATTGAGCATGACGAATACCTTGAAGTATATCTTTCATTTCATCATCTTTAGCACCTAAATCCCAGGCTTTTTTTGCTTCATAATGTGCGTGAACTAACAAATCTTCTAATTTTATTTTATTTTCATTAATTTTATCTTGTCGTTCATAAACATTATTTCTAAGTGTTTCTTCACTTTCTCGATGGCATACCTGACAGGTTTTATCAATATGTGCAAGTGGGCTTACAACTTGATGACTCGAAAACTTTTGACCACCTTCAGTAATATATGGCATATGGCAATCTGCACAAGAAACGCCTCGCTGTCCATGTATTCCCATCATATGTGTTTCATAACCTGGATGTTGTGCTTTAAGCATCGGAGTTTTGCTTATTGGATGCACCCAATCAGAAAAATCAATTTCATCATAATATTTTTCTATATCTTCCACTTTAAATCCTTTATCCCAAGGAAATGTTAAATATGCAGTTCCTTCAATTTTATGCTTGTCGAAATAGTATTCAACGTGACATTGAGCACAAACTAAAGTACGCATTTCTTGTAATGATGCTTTTTTTATATCCTTTCCTTGTCGGGAAAAAGCTTCTACTAATGCTGGTCGAGAAATATGCAAATCCATTGTTTGCGGGTCATGGCAATCTAAACAACCTATTGGATTCACTATTTCACTCCCTTTGGATGCCCACGAACCTTTATAAAAATCTGCAACTCCAATTTTTTTCATTAACCTTGGAACATCTGGTGATTTGCAAGTCCAGCATGTTGCAGGCATTGGTCCGCTTTCTGGTGTCATTGGGGCACCAGTCCTTAAAGTATTCACAACATCTTCCACTGCATGGGCATGTCCCCGTGGTTTATTATAATCTTTTGAAAACGCATAACCGGCCCAAAGAATTATCATTCTTGGGTCTTCTTCCAATGCATCTTGCACTTTATTTCCATTGTATTTACTTTGGAAATTTGTGTCTAATGTTTTTAAATATGTTTGATACTCACGAGGAAAATTTTCACCCCAAACTTCATTTCGAGATTCTGTATCACTAATTTTAACAACTGGCTTAAAAGTATACTGTTTTTCAGCTTTTCTTTGTGTAATTGAAGAAGCGAGCATTCCTAACAAAAACACGACAATAATTGAGGCAATAAAAACCACAATGTAAATTGTGTTCTTTTTTCCTGAATTTTCCGTAACCATTATTTTTCTCCTTATTTATTTTTTTTAAATTAATAATCTTTAATTATTCAATATTGCATTTGGTGCTGAAGATAAACTATTTACACGACGATGAGGTAATTCACGATGACAACGCCAACATACTTGTTCTTTGTCATTTCCATTATGTGCGTTTGTTGCGTTTACTAATGATGTGTTGGAAATATTTTGATAGTGGCAACGAATACAATTTTCTTGTACAACTTTTCGCCCTGCTTCTAAAATATATATTACTTGTGGTTCAGTTCGTAAAGTAAAAACAGTGGCATGTCTTAACCCGTCTTGAGCTTTAAACAAAAACTTAGACACAATATTATTATGAGGGACATGGCATTCATTACAATTCGTAAACCTTCTATGTGAACTATGTGCCCATGATGAATAATATGAATTCATAACATGACAATTAATACATGTTTTTGGGTCATCTGATAAATAAGATAGAGCATTTGATTGAATAAATATATAAGCACTCAATCCAATTATCGCTCCAAATATAATTGAATTAATTAGTTTCCATCTTTTAGGCATATTTCTCATTTTATTTTAATAATTTTTTTCAAAATTAATAAATTTTTCTTTAATAGGATTATTTTATCTTATTTTTTTTATTTTTCTTATTTTTTAATTTATTATATCTTTACTATATAAAATTTTCTTAATTTGTAATGCTTTTTTAAGGTGAAAATGGAAAAAATCTTACTTTTTGAAAATCAAAGCAAACCTGAAGCAATAAAATGGGCTGAATTTGCGAGCCAATTATTAAAAGAAAAAGGCTTTGAATGCTTTTGTGGTTTTGAGTTATACGAACATTTTTCTGATACAACAAAAAAATTTGTCACGCCAATCCCCGTAAGCGATTATGTACGCATACCTGATATAGTTATGACATTCGGTGGTGATGGCACAATTCTTTCGGCAGTACGATATGTTTGTAAAAACGAAATCCCAATTATGGGAATAAATGTCGGTAAATTAGGCTTTTTAGCCGAGTATCCTAATAATAAAATCAAAGAAGCAATCGAAGCATTAAGTAATGGTGATTATCGTGTTGTTGACAGATTAATGCTCACGACAACTTATAACGGCGACGAAATCTATGCAGTTAATGATTTTGTAATCGAAAAAGTTATGTCTTCGAGAATGATTACATTACATACATATTCTAACGACCATTATGTTGCATCTTACCGTGCTGATGGATTGATAATAACTACACCAACTGGTTCAACCGCATATTCACTTGCTTGTGGTGGACCAATTTTAGCACCATCAACAAAAGTGTTATGCATTACTCCGATTTCTCCACATTCCCTTACTTTTCGCCCTTTAGTTGTTCCTGATGAAAATACAATCAAAATACAAATCGAAGCACCAAGTGGTGAAGCTAAACTCGTTGCCGATGGACAAGTTGAACGTATTTTGAAAAATGGAGAAGAAGTTACTTTTTCGGTTGCCGAACAACGTGTAAAATTAATTAAACCTATAAAAAGCTCTTACTACGATGTTTTGAGAGCTAAGCTACTTTGGGCAGCAGATCCAACCGCAAATAAGAATTGCGATGATAGTATCGAAAAATAAAACGATATATAATATATTTTTATTAAAACAAATTCTTATTAAAGGTTCAAAAAATCAAAATCTGATATTTATTTTTAATTTTGTAAATTAGTAATTATAATAATTGGTTTTTTCAATAAATTGTTGAAAATATGATAGAAAATCATCCAAAGCTCGTTCTGCCAGAAATTCCAAATCTGTCAAATATAGATATCTACATACAAAACGGTGGATATGAAACTTATAGAAATATTTTAAAATTAACTCCTGATGAAGTTACAAATGAAGTTAAAAAATCCAAACTTCGAGGTCGTGGTGGTGCTGGTTTCCCTACAGGCTTAAAATGGACATTTATGCCCAAAGGAAACGATAAACCAAAATACTTAGCTGTAAATGGAGACGAATCAGAACCTGGCTCGTTCAAAGATAGACAAATTTTTGAATACAATCCACATCAATTAATCGAAGGAATTTTGATAGCTGGTTATGCAATGGGGCTTACTGCTGCATATATTTATATCCGTGGCGAATACCACAAATGGATAAAATTAATGCAAAAAGCCATAGACGATGCGTATGAAAGAGGCTTTATTGGAACCAAGATGAAGGACACTTTCGGCGGTAATTACTCTATGGATATTTTTGTTCATAAAGGCGCCGGAGCTTACATTTGCGGTGAGGAAACTTCTCTTATGAACTCAATTGAAGGTTGGCGTGGTTACCCACGTTATAAGCCACCATTTCCAGCTCAATATGGTTTATGGGGAATGCCGACAACCGTAAACAATGTCGAAACAATTACAAATGTCCCAGCAATATTTAAAATTTCTGCTGATGAATACTTAAAAATTGGTGCACCAAATCATCCAGGAACTTTGCTTTTTGGAGTAAGTGGACACGTCAATAAACCAGGCGTTTACGAACTTCCTACTGGTTATCCACTCAAAGACCTAATTTATAATGTTTGTGGCGGAGTAATAGGAGGCAAGAAAATTAAAGCGGTTATTCCTGGTGGTTCTTCGATGCCACCACTTACTGCTGAAGAAGTCGAAATTGCATTTATGGACGAAGATAGCCTCTCCAAAATCGGCACACACATCGGAACTGCCGGTGTAATGGTAATGGATGAAGATACTGATTTAGTTAAAGTTACCAAAAGAATTGCACATTTTTATCATCATGAGTCCTGCGGTCAATGCACTCCTTGCCGTGAAGGAACAGGCTGGATGGAAAAAATCTTAGATAGAATTTTGAAAGGTGAAGCTACTAGTAAAGATTTAGATTTGCTTGTTTCTGTCGCTAATAATATTGAAGGAAGAACAATTTGTGCTCTCGGCGATGCTGCAGCTTGGCCTGTTCGTGGCTTTGTTACTAAATTCCGCTCAGAATTTGAACAAAGAGTTAAAGCGAGCCGATCATTTGTTGCTCCAAATGCTGTTCATAGCAGAAGAAAAACACAGGATAAACTTGTTTTTGAAGAAATTTAATCAATTCTTTTTCATATTTTTCTTTTTAATTTAAACTTAAAAAAGGTTGCATTTATAACGCAACCTTTTTTTATCACAAAAAAAATTAAAAAATAAAAATTCTTCATTTCCAATTTCAATTACAGTGTCATATTCTATTTGAGAAGTCCTACCATTCTGTATGAAGCATTCCACCTCGTCATTGCGAGCGAAGCGAAGAATCCAGAATAAATACAAATGGATTCTTCAGTCGCTATCGCTCCTTAAGAATAACGGTGTAATTTTTACCTTACTCTTTCATCAATCTCACGGCTTCTCGCTTTGTGCCGTAATCAATCAGCAAGGTATAAGAACCTGTCGGCAACGTGCTGACGTCAATTTCCATATCGCCTGTGCCGGCGTAGCCCGACCAAAGCGGGAACGAGCGACCAAGCAAATCCACTGCCTTAATCGCCACTTGCCCTTCCTGTTGCAACTTCACCCGTGTAGTTGAATAGGAGGGGTTGGGAAAGAGTTGATATTTCGTTAATTCCTGTCTTTGCTCTTTTATATCGGTTATATCGTCGAGCTTTATTCTATAAACACCACATAAATAACCACCCTCATTATCATAATATTGACCACTTAAGTCAGGTGCATTTATAAGACCTTGAATTCCAGCAAAAATATAATTATCTTGATTAGTAATTGCTGTTATCGCAAATGGAAAACCAGTTGATACTTGAGATGCTATTCCGTCATTTTTTTTGTTATCTCTAAACTGGGACCAAGTTGTCCCATTATCGGTTGAAACAAATATTCCATTATAATCGGTACCAATAAAAATATTGTCATTTTTTACAAATATTGATAATCCATTTGTTATTAAACTTTTTTCATTTTTATCAACTGCTTTGTGTATCCAAGTTTCTCCATCATCTTCTGAAAGATACACGCCATCAGTTTTTATACTACTCTCTGTAACCAAAGCATATAAATTTTCATTATTTACAAATAACGATTTAACATAACCATTTGTTAGACCCGATTGGGAAGGTATATCAAAACCTTTTGACAAATCTATCCAATCATTACCAATTCCATTTGCTTTATATACTGCTTTTTGGTATTGAAATGCCGTTGATGCAAAATATTCTTCCCCTTTATTTACTATGGAAAAAACAGAATAACCTGCACCATTTAAATACCATCGATCCCAAGAAATGCCTCTGTCTTTCGATAAATATAATCCCGCATAGGTTGCGACAATTAGTGTATCATTTTTAACTAATATAGAATATATACTTTTGATATTTGATTTGTCTGCTAGATTATCTTGGATATTCAATCTTCGCCATTCGTTTCCATAGTCAGTTGTATAAAGTATTCCATCATAATAAGTTCCAACAAATAAAGTGTCACCTGAAATTACCATTGTTCGTACTTTATAGATTAATGTATCATTGCTTATTTTTATCCAGCTATTTCCATAATCTGTGGACATAAATAAATATCCAGTTTGTGAATAAGTTCCTGAATTATTCAAATAATGAGTTCCAGCTAATAAGATATTTTTATACTGATATAATGAATATACGTTACCATAATTTTCCCTTTTCCTCGAAACTTCCCAATTTTTTCCTTCATCGGTTGATACGAAAATACCGTTATTTGTTGCAGCAATTAGTTTATTATTTATTTTTGATAATTGCTGAATACTTATCAAATTATATACTTTAGCTTTATTTTCCAAAAATTCATTATCTAAATTTACAGAATCACGTTCCCAAGATTTTTCATCAGATGAAAAAATTAAACCATATCCATACAAACCAACAAACATTTTTTGATTATCAATAAATAATGAAATTGCTGGAGTTCTCATAATAAAATCCCAAGTTAAGCCTTTATTTTGACTTTTATATATGAAATAATATGGAAAAGAAGAAAAAGCATAAATTGTTTTATTAAATATAAATATATTATCTACCACTGAATCTTTGAAACCTATTAATTTCCAATTATTTCCATTATTAGAAGAATAATACAACCCAGAGGATGTCGCTAAATATAAATTATTATCATCTCTACTTATTTTGATTGTATTAATCACTAAATCATTAGGAATATCAGAATTTCTTTCAAACCAACTTTCCCCATTATCTTCTGAAACATAAATATGACCTTTTGTGGCAATTAATATTTTCCCATTTAATTGCTCTATTGCAGTTACCGACAAATTCGTTAAACCATTATTTTTTTCTTCCCAGTTTTTACCTTCGTCTCTGGATACGAACACACCTTTATTGGTTCCTATCCATATATTACCATCTTTAATCATTATAGATTTGATTGAATCCATTGCAGTTGGAACTAATTCCCAATTGACCGCTTCATCTTTGGATATTAATATGTTTTTATAATTAAACACTAAATATATCGCATTATTTGTAATATACATTGAAGAATACTTATGATATGGTTCATTTTTCCATCCTGGGCATTTTTCCCATTTGGAATATGCTATTTGCATTGATATTACTAATAAAATTAATGCTATTAATCTTTTCATTTTTCTACTCCTTTTTATTTTAATTTTTTTAAATTAATTTAAGAAAATTCTTTATATATAAAGAGTGAATTTTTAAAAAAAAATTACACTTTTGATACAAAAAATTTTTCAACCCGTCATTGCGAGCGGAAGCGAAGCAACCCCTTGCTTTCTTGAGTTTGCTTCGTCGACTTTCGTTTACTGGCAATGACGGAAGAACTTTTATCATCACTCTTTCATCAATCTCACGGCTTCTCGCTTTGTGCCGTAATCAATCAGCAAGGTGTAAGAACCTGTCGGCAACGTGCTTACGTCAAGTTCCATATCGCCTGTGCCGGCGTAGCCCGACCAAATCGGGAACGAGCGTCCAAGCAAATCCACTGCCGTAATTGCAACTTGCCCCTCTTGCTGCAACTTCACTCGTGTAGTAGAATAGGCGGGGTTGGGACATATTGTATATATTATGTCGTTTATACTTTTTTCAACACTAGTAAATTGCCCTGTTGAAAATAATGCATTATTAAAATAGCTAATTTCATTTTCATTCATCGTTGCAACATAAAATTTATACACTTTATTTTCTTGTAACCCATTAAAATCAAGTATTGTATCCGGATAAAAACTATATGTTTTTATTGCCTTCTCATATCCAAACAAACCGTACTGAGTTATTATTATAGCATATCCTTGAGCTTCAGATATACTTTCCCATTTGAATTTTATTTTATAATCAGTTAAAGTTACAATTGGACTTTGATATGGATAATATATATTAGGAGCTTTTAACAAGGGAATTGGTGAAAATAAGCGAACATAATCTGGGACACTCTCTAAATTTAAAGTTTCGTTTAAAGAAGTAATTTTTATAATGTATTTCATATTCCTTTTGATTTTATTAACAGCTATACAAGTGTCTGAAATTGTAGTATCCAATAAAATTAATGAATCACATCTGAAACAAGGAGGAAGTGAATCAATATTATTTTCTTCTGTTCCAAATCTTTCAAAAGATTTAATGCTCAAATGATATTTTTCTGCATTTTGGATTTTATCCCATGATAATGTTAGCTTAGTAGTATCAATTTGTATATATTTTCCATTGGTATTAAAATTATTAAGTACTAATGAATCATTTACTTTAATATTTGGAGGCGTAAGAGTATAAATATAAGAATTTGATTTATATATAATTAAATTACAGACTTTTTTTATTTCATAATAGTCTTCACAAATTGACGTTATTGCAATTTTAATCTTTTCATTAATATATTTAAAATCAAAATTGTCGCTAAAAAATGTTTCATATGAAAAATAATTAGGTAACCAAGTCAATCCTCCATCTGTTGTACTTTCAACATAACCTCTTTTATAAGTCCTTTTATCAACGGTAATATTTTTTTCATTCAAAGCAAATATTTTACGTATAATTTCTTTGCTTGCAAGACTTTTATAAAACAAATTATAATCATCAGTATAGCCTGTATTTTTGTAAATACAATTTCTTTCAATATCGTCAAGCCTCCTATGTTTTAAATCTACATTTACTTTATATTGATATGTTAAAACTAAATATGAACTGTCACTTAAAAATTTAACCTGTTCAATAGACTCATAATTAGCATTGTTCTTAATAAAATAAGATTTGAATTCTTTCCCGCAATTGATTGAGGATAAAATAACATTTCTTTCATCACTAATTAATATTTTTGTTTTATTAAAGTCGTCATTTCTTAAAATGTCGATAGAAGTTATTGCATTATCAGTGTTATAATACACGATTTGATAATTTTTCCAATTGTTAATTGTTTTTAAAAGTACATATCCGATTTTTTTTGTTTCTTTTTGATAAATCTGGAAAAGAGCAAATCCTTGTTGATTGTTTAACATTTTTATGTATCGAATACTAATATTTGTATAATTTAATAAACTATCAAATTTTACTACAGACCAATTTTGTCCTAAATCATTTGTAAATATTATCATAGATTGTGTTGTATCAGGTTTATTATTGATTTTTGTTATTGAGCCACTTGCAATAAAATAAATTGTATTTGAAGATAAATAATTAATGTCCAATATGTTAAATACTTGTATTAATGTATCATTGATAATTATCCTGCTGGACATTAAATCATCCCAATTTTTACCACTATTATGAGTAATTTTCAGACAATCGTTTTCATCTATTTTTTCTGAATCATTAAATGAATAGACAAAATTGTTATTGTCCAATGCATCGATACATTTTATATTTAATTTTGAATATGCAGAATAAGCAATGGGAATAAATTTTCCAGTATCAATTTTTGTTATATCCCATTTTTCTGTAAATTGAGCAAAAACATTTAATTGCCAGTAATAAATCAATATTAAAATAATTATATTTTTTTTCATACCTAATATCATTAATTTTTATTATATAATACCCGTTACTATAAAGTAACGGGATTAATTAAGTTTATTTAAATTTAACAGATAATGGCAGAGATATTATATGATTATACTTTGAATCTGAAATTATCAAACGGCAGAATTGTAATCTTTTGTCTACTGGTATAGATATTACATTATACCCCTTTGCAAGAAAAACATCTTTAACTTTTTGAATATTATTCACATATAAGTCCGCCAAACTAAATGTAATTTTCTGCAATGTATCTGAAAAAATTGTTAATTCAATTGTTGCGTCTTTCTGGATATAACTTTTAACAATTTCAAAATTCTGATATTTATAATCATTCTCACGAACTCTTATCTGCCGATTCAAACTTCGAATTTTACCATCAGGTAATTTATATGAGAAATTTCTACAAATAATTTTAGTTCTTTCCAAATTTCTCAAATCACCTGAAAATGAAACGTAAAAAGATAAAATTAAGATACAACCAATTAAAAAAATCTTCTTAAACATATCTGCCTCTACTCACAAACATTAAAACAATTTGGGTCTTCTGGGCAAATACCAAATATTTGTCTTGAAGATAAAACTACATTATAGTTACCAAAATCATTATCATTATAGGTAAGCAAATATGTTGAAAAACAACATCCATAAGCATTGTCACAGGGAATTAAAGCCGGTGGTGGTCCATAAGGATTAATAATTCCACCCCATTTCCAACAAGGAGATGGATAATAAACATTAAATAATGTTTGTTGGTTCTGACTAGTAGGAAAACAAGTATTATTTTCAAAACCCGGTAATTGATTTTTTAGCAATTGAAATACTGCAAAATCCAGATATTCTTTAATTGTCCATCCTATTGGGCAACCTGCGCTTAAAGGTTCAATTCTGAAGATGCTAATTGAACATCCATAACCAGAAGGTGGGCAATTAGCAGCCTTTTTATAATAAACCTTTATCTGACAAGTGCTATTTGGAGGAATATCAAATGTAATAACTGTCGTATATACTAAATCATCCCAGGTAGTTCTTTGCCCATTTGAGCAGTATGGTGTACAAGATGGATTTTGTGAATATAAATTCATACTAAAAAATACAAAATTGAAAATAATTATACTAAATAAAACGATATTTATTTTTTTCATATTTAACACCTTTATTAAATTTGTAATATTTTTAATTTTCCCGGGCATTACTTGCACAGTTCCAAGCTTTCGCCCTGCCCGATAGAACTGCGAGCGGTTTTTGCGGACTTTTGCTCATTGCAAAAACAAATTATATTGTTTCGGGAAAATAGCATTAGCCCGCTATACGCAATGAATTTCCACTCGCAGTTGTAAATAAATAATTTTTCTCGGCAAAATTTATTTGAACAAAGTAATTTCTC
>CAZCNL010000016.1:0-3011 GCA_964500435.1 uncultured Chloroherpeton sp.
TCTTCTTGCCATATATTACCTCCTGATTCTTTTAGTTCACTTAAAGGGATAGCATGTTACCATATTATAAAAAATAAGCAAGTGTTTTTTTAGTGAGCCAGACCTATTTGTAAAGATCTTAACCATAATTAGTGCTGCAAGTAGCAGCAGGGATTGTTTTTTAAGAATAATTTTAAGATAAAAAATTGGCTGATATAAATTATATCTCTGAAATAATAAAGAAAAGCTAAATTATAAACTCTTTAAATCCCACAATTGGAAGCTAAAACATTACGAAAAGGGATGGCAACATTCCAATAAAAAAACTTTAAATCCCACAATTGGAAGCTAAAACACAGTAGTGATGTTCAGTTACGACTGCACCTGTTTCCTTTAAATCCCACAATTGGAAGCTAAAACAGAAGTTAGCGAAGAAAGATGACACTCTTGCCAATCCTTTAAATCCCACAATTGGAAGCTAAAACTTCGTCGATCTTGGGATTTCCAAAAAAGATAACTGTCTTTAAATCCCACAATTGGAAGCTAAAACTTCTTTAACTCTATACAGCAGGACAAGAAAAGAAACTTTAAATCCCACAATTGGAAGCTAAAACGACGACTCCAGTATCATTGCGATACGGAGGTATAGGCTTTAAATCCCACAATTGGAAGCTAAAACGATTTTTGAATACGATAACAGGATTGTGGTGTTTTTCTTTAAATCCCACAATTGGAAGCTAAAACCTTTAAACCAGAACGCCTTCTTATGCCTGCATGTCCCTTTAAATCCCACAATTGGAAGCTAAAACGATTATTTTTTTCGGAAAACTTAAAACCGATAATTTCTTTAAATTCCACAATTGGAAGCTAAAACACCAAACTCGTTTTGTATTATGGCAGGGACTCCTAACTTTAAATCCCACAATTGGAAGCTAAAACCTGAAGACTCAGAAATCTTGAGTCTTGTTGATAAATACTTTAAATCCCACAATTGGAAGCTAAAACTCCTTTTTGACACGGACTAACCCGTGCCAGGATGTCGCTTTAAATCCCACAATTGGAAGCTAAAACCCAGATTAACAATTATGTTATCCTCGCTTAACTTATCTTTAAATCCCACAATTGGAAGCTAAAACTAAATTAATCGTAACCGTAAAAATTTTTTAAATATTTCTTTAAATCCCACAATTGGAAGCTAAAACTTGTGTTAGCCCCTCCACACTAAAAGTTTTAACGACCTTTAAATCCCACAATTGGAAGCTAAAACTAATGTTAACGTGCATTAACATGCTTTTCGTGTGCACTTTAAATCCCACAATTGGAAGCTAAAACCATATGAAGGTGCCAGTGTATACAAAATTAAGCATCACCTTTAAATCCCACAATTGGAAGCTAAAACACCACCGGGAGGGTGGTAGGAAGTGAAACTGCAATCTCTTTAAATCCCACAATTGGAAGCTAAAACTCCATAATTCCTCCTTTTTTTTACATACCATTAGAACTTTAAATCCCACAATTGGAAGCTAAAACATGCGACGAAACTGGAGAGACTATCGCTCACATCCCTTTAAATCCCACAATTGGAAGCTAAAACCTTTCCTCCTTTTGTTTTGTTTTTTTACTACCCAGCCTTTAAATCCCACAATTGGAAGCTAAAACACTTATTGTCCATCAGCAACGTTTTTTGCTCTCTAAAGCTTTAAATCCCACAATTGGAAGCTAAAACGGACGTTGGAGAGAATAATAAGAGAAATAAAAGGAACTTTAAATCCCACAATTGGAAGCTAAAACTCCAACAAAATACCCGCAAAACACTTTTGAAAGCACTTTAAATCCCACAATTGGAAGCTAAAACTTTATCGGATGAAGGAGATGATCTCTTCCATCCTGAGTCTTTAAATCCCACAATTGGAAGCTAAAACATTTACAAGTATAACAGTTCTGGCAAGATACAGTTGGCTTTAAATCCCACAATTGGAAGCTAAAACATTAAAATGTCCGCAAAGACACTTTTTAAAAGCAGGACTTTAAATCCCACAATTGGAAGCTAAAACTATTAACATCTCTGCGATTTCCGAACTGCTTTTATCTTTAAATCCCACAATTGGAAGCTAAAACAAGTATTCCAACAAAATACCCGCAAAAGTGTTTTTGCTTTAAATCCCACAATTGGAAGCTAAAACGACGACGGGGACTATCTTTTTGATCCCGCTACCGGACTTTAAATCCCACAATTGGAAGCTAAAACAGAAAAAGGGATGGTGACATCCCGAAGGAGGAAATACTTTAAATCCCACAATTGGAAGCTAAAACAGATTCTTGACAGATCTCAAAAAATGACAATTTTGTCTTTAAATCCCACAATTGGAAGCTAAAACACTATGGTTTCTGTTCCTTCGTATTCCTTTTTGACACTTTAAATCCCACAATTGGAAGCTAAAACTAAACTCTCTATCCTTATACTCTTGCACCCTTTTGTCTTTAAATCCCACAATTGGAAGCTAAAACCTCTTCTGCTCTTCTACTCTTCTAATATATTAATATGCTTTAAATCCCACAATTGGAAGCTAAAACTCCTACATTTGTTAAGTATATTGAATATTTTATGGAACTTTAAATCCCACAATTGGAAGCTAAAACTTAATAAAAGTATTATTGTAAGAGCAAGAAAAGGGACTTTAAATCCCACAATTGGAAGCTAAAACCCATGTGCTACCCCAGATTAACAATTATGTTATCCTCTTTAAATCCCACAATTGGAAGCTAAAACTTTTGCTGATTTTATGTTTTCAGTGCATTGTTTGCTCTTTAAATCCCACAATTGGAAGCTAAAACATTATCTTCTACTTGTAGAATATATATTATAAAACGACTTT
Source organism: uncultured Chloroherpeton sp. (assembly GCA_964500435.1). Taxonomy (GTDB): domain Bacteria; phylum Bacteroidota; class Ignavibacteria; order Kapaibacteriales; family UBA2268; genus GWF2-33-9. The sequence continues at coordinate 2,856 of CAZCNL010000016.1, forward strand.
AAATCCCACAATTGGAAGCTAAAACCCACCCCTTTTGCATCTTATAATATATATATGCGTACTTTAAATCCCACAATTGGAAGCTAAAACGCAATGGTTATTGGTAAGGCAGGCAGGGGAAAAACGGCTTTAAATCCCACAATTGGAAGCTAAAAC
>CAZCNL010000016.1:3111-11715 GCA_964500435.1 uncultured Chloroherpeton sp.
TGGTAAGGCAGGCAGGGGAAAAACGGCTTTAAATCCCACAATTGGAAGCTAAAACATTTTTTTATGTATATTTGAAGTGCGGAACTTGTTGCTTTAAATCCCACAATTGGAAGCTAAAACCCGTTAAATAAATTTAAAATTTGGGTTTATTTATAACTATTTATAAAAAAACAAAAGACAAAAAATAAATTAAATTTTCTCGAACCTTCAATAGTGTATTTTATAATATGTTTGCCGTAGGATCAAAGTCAATACCTATATTTTCTCTCTTTAAATTATTTTTGTTATCCATTCTATATATCACAACATAATCTTCTTTATCATTTACAATCTTATTTATAGCAATTTTTAAAGCCATAAGTTTTGATTCCGTTATTTCCCCCTCAAAAACAGATCTTTGAGTGTGATGCAGATATTCTCTGCACTTTTTCATAATTTTCGTAAGTCTTTTCTTACCTTCACTTGATTCTGAGGAGATATCGTAAACTAATATAATATACATTAACTACCACCATATTTTGAAGTGAGTATAAAGACCTTCTCCTATTAGATGTTTAATAAGTTTATAAAGTTCAAGACGAATAATTTGTTGATAACTGACTTTCCTTTTTAATTTCTTGTGAATTATCGTTGTATTCATCTTCTCATCAAATGCTTTTACCACAATCTTTCTACCATCCTCCTTTAGATAACAATAATTTAGATCTTTATCAAAATGTTTTTCATTTATCTGAGAATTATTTAATAAATCAAAAATAATTCTATCCCCATAAATAGGCTTAAAAATCTCTGCTATATCTAATGCAAGGGAAAATCTCCTACAAGAAGGTTCATGTAAATAGCTTATGGTTGGATTAAGTTGTGTTCGATGTATCTCTTTTATGATTTGTGTATATATAAGACTATTCAAAAAAGATATTAATGTATTTATCATATTATCAGGTGGGCGCTTTACTCTCTTTTCAAATTCAATCTTCTCTTTTATAATAATCGGAAAAGATGAATAATATAGGTTTCTAACATTACCCTCTAATCCCATCAGAGATGATATGCTATCTTGATTTCTAACATCAAGCATATATTCATTTAATTTTTTAAACATACTTTCATCAATTTTATCTTTATAACGTTTTAGATTGTATTCAAAACCGTGTATTGCTCCCTGAATGAATTCCATAGCAATATAAAGTCGTTTATCTTTATCCAGATAATGTTCAGCTTGACGAACTAATACCTCCCCTGAAAGTAGACTTTCTTTTGGATAAAAACTTCCCGTATACCATCCATAATAGTTAAAAAAATGGATAACTATCCCCTGTTTTGCAAAAAAATTAATAGCTTTTGTGTTTAGATCAATCTCACCAAAGAGATACAAGCTATCAACTTCATTTATCGGAATAGGGATATTCCCTTCTTTAGTCTCAAGAAAAATCGAATTGTCTTTGCGCATTATGCGCCCACTTTTAAAAATATAATAGTCTTTCATAAATCCTCAGCAATAACAAAATTCATAATAACTACACTTTTTACAGTATGGTTTTTTGATAACAGGTGGTGGATCTTTCCATAGTAGTATTGTTTTGATTTTATCAATTATAGATTCAATATTAGATTTATCACTTTCAGAAAACTGTACTTTTTCTCTTCTTTTGAGTTTTGGATAATCAACTATACCTTCGATTTCAATACCAATATTTCTGAAATAATATAAATAATATTTAATTTGCCATATATGAGACTCTTCTAAGGATTTTGATTTTTTGATTTCGTGGATCACACCCTTTTTTGTATCAAGTATATCAACTTTTATTCCTTCAAAATTTATCTCTTTTCTTTTCCTTGAATAAGAATTTTCATGAATAATCTTACCAATCTCAACAAGCTCACTTGTATGTTCCAGAGAAATATTTTTACTAAAAAGCCATAGTTTACGATGACAGATGATATAGTAAGAAATTTGAGTACCTGTAATTATAATGTCATTCATATTATGTTGTCCTCTTCTTCTATTACTAAAGCTTTTATTAGTCCAAGCGTTTCGTCATATTCATATCCTCTTAAAACCATAATTCTATGCTTTTTACAAAACTGAGAATTTTTAATTTCAATAAGTCTGTTATTCTTACCATATAACTGAACTGCAATAGTATAATCTAATAGTTCAGCCTGTTTTTGTATTCTTTCCAATCTATTGTTCTCACGATTATCTATAAAATTCAGAAGATTGTTTATATCTTGTTGGTTTTCATTATATACATTTTCTGGAATAGCTATATAGTTATTAGTAATCTCTCTAAAATCATTATGTGCTTCAATTCTTGTAAGACTTCTATATCCAATTTCAAGAAGATCCTTTTGCCTACTGTATTGCTCATAATAGTTAGTATTTTGAATATTGTCAAATATTCTATTTATCATTGTTTGTTTATCTTTTTCAAAAATTAATTTGCCATTATATTCTTTAATAATTTCCCATGTTTTATTAAAAAGATATTCATCATAAATATTATATGTTTGTGATTTAAAAACATAAATATTAGGCTCATTGCCACTATACGCTCTCTTCCTATAGCATCTGCCAAATCTTTGTAATAAACTTTCTATGGATGCATTTTCTGTTAATAAAACATCAAAATCTATTTCAAGAGAAGCTTCAACTATCTGAGTGGATATCCATATACAAGGAGAAGCTGCTTGCATAATTCTAGCTTCTTTCTCTTTTCTATGTCTTCCAATAAAACGTGAATGAATAAGATTCGAAAAATAGTTATTTTGCAATAAAAGTTCATAAATTTCTTGTGATTTTCTTATTGTGTTACAGATAATTAAAATTTTTTTATTCCTGTTATTAGATACAAGATTTAAAAATGTATTCGAATTTATTTCTTCCTCTATAACACAAATTTTATGTCTATTTATATCAAGTAATTGTGGCTCAAAAATACATATTTCCTCACCAAGTTCTCTAAATTCCTCAATCAAAAATGGCGGTAAAGTCGCAGTCATAAGCATAAACCTGCCACCAAGCCTATGAATTTCCTTTAAAAACACAACTATTGCAGCAATTGCTGATGGGGAAAAACTTTGAATCTCATCTAAAACTATTTTACTATAACTACAAGTTAAATAACTAAATTCAAAACCAGGATACTTAAATACACTCGTAATTAGCTGATCTGCTGTTGCTACTGTCAAAGGATAAGATAGTTTTCTTGCCTTTTCAATTTTTGTTTCATATTCATCCTCATCTGTCTCATCCTGCGCAAAGAAATACGATGTTTCACCATGAAGAAGTGTTACATTGTCGCCAAATATATTCTTAAATCTTTTATACATTTCATTGACTGCTATTCTAATGCCCAGTAAATAAAAAGCCTTTTGGCCATTAATCCAGTTCATTGCTGCTTCAGTCTTACCCATACCTGTTGAAGCAACAAGTATTATACTTTTTTCGTTATTTTGACCAGCTTGTCTTTGAAATTCTTTTAATTCAAAATTTCTTGTTCTCAAAAAATTATAAAAATTTTCTGTATAATTTCCTTCAAATAGCATTTCAGGAGGAATATTTGCCGATGCTGCATAATCACATTTCATTAATGTCCCAAGCCATTTCACCCTGTAAGGAAAAAACCTATTCCATACATCTCTATTCTCTGCAGTATTATAAGTAGTTAGTAAATTTTGTACATTATAGTAATATTCAACACATTCTTCAAAAAAATTATTTTTTATCCATTGTATTATTTGATTTATTTGATCGTCATTTGGATATCTATTATCTCTATTATGATGAGAAAGTATTAAAAAAGTAAAAAAAAGAAAAAATTGATTTTCATCAAGATTTAATAAATTTATGTATCTTTTAATTTCATTTTCTTCATCCCGACTAATAAAAGCAGGCGAAAGCCATTCATGAGGGATATCATAGAAATTACCATGTAATATCTGATTAACACCAATCAATCTTCTCATTCTATTTTGAAAAGTGGGATTTTTTTTACCTTGATCATGATAATAAATTAATTTTTTTATAATCTCTATCTCACCTGGTTGCAATCTTACAAAGTTTTTAATTATTTCAAAAGCTTCCAAAACTTTTTGTGTATGCTCTCCTAAAGTTTCACCATTAGACTTTGCATAAAAAGTCATTGAGGGCTTTCCAGAAAACACACTATATTCTTTTCTGTATCTTCTAATACAAAATTATTATTAAGAGAAGTTCCTTCACCAACATAATAAGCCTCTACAAAATGAAATATTCTATTGTCATCAAAATAATTAACTGCATCATACCAAAATGGCAATCTATAGAGTGTTCCTGCTGGTAAAATTAAAGCATTGGGGGCAATATACATTGGGAACTCCGTTTGGGGAGATCCTCTCCCTTGAAAAGGCTGTAAATCAACAATTTTTATATCTTCAATGAGCGCCAAATCCTCATTTCTTCCTAAAACTAATGTTTTCTGCTGAATTTTTGTCAAAAGATCATTAAGAGAATTGTCAGCATCCTCATAAAACATAATATGCAAAATTAATTTTATATTAACATGCAAATCTACAAATGCTATCCCATGTGTTGCCGTTTTTTGGCTTGATCTTACCTGAACAAGATAAGGATTTTGAGGTCGGCTTATGGGATCTCTATCAAACTTATATACTTTTTGAATATTAGTAATAATTGTCTCGCTTTCACCCTGAATCGAGATTTTCAATCGTTTATATTCATTTAATTCCAAAACATCATGAACCATTCCCCTTATCATTGAAGGAGTAGGTAGTGGATACGTTTGAACATACCCAAAACTTCCCTCACGCCGATAATTACATAAATTTTGATATAATTTAATTCTTAAAGCTTGCATAAGATGTCCTAATTATTAGGATATATATTGTTTAAATTATTTTTAATTTGTTGAAAAAATCCATCTATCGATAGTCTCCTACTGGAAGCTAAATTAATCTCATCTACATTAGAAAAAGTTCCAGTTAATGTTCCTAAATAGGTGGAATCCTCTATTTTTCTACTATTAAACTCTTTCTCTAATATTTCATTTATTGGTTCAGATTTTATTTTTATAGAATCTCTACCAAAGATTAACTCAATTTTATTATAAAAAAATGGATTGCCACTGTTATATATCCCACCAATAATAAATACTGGCGATAAATCTTCTCTTCTCCCCTTAATATCTCTATAAAGTATTCTTATTGCATCAAGAAGCATTCCTATTCTTCTTCTCTTTTCATTGTTTTCAATATTAGCATTACCATTGTCATCCTTACCAACCTTATCTAAATCAACAGTAATAGTATAAGTATAAAAGGACTTGTGGATCTCTGTCTGAAAAATCATATTATCTAAATTTTCTCCTCTAGCTGATAAACCCATGTTATTTCCGTAATCTAAATCATTATTCCATGGCTCCAGGCTCACAGCATCACTCAATCTTACAACTGCTTTTCTGATTTTTCCTCTTGAACCTTCTCCAGAAGTTTTCATATAGCCAAATAAATCTATTTCTGGACAATCATTAATAGTAGCATCTGCGCTAAACTGGACAACTTTACCATCAGCCTTAACTGGTGTTAAAGGCATTTCAAATTCGCTATTCATGATTCTAACAATATCATATCTTAAAGCCTGCCTTGAAATATAAGAGTAACTTTTACCCTTATAAGAAAGCCTTTTTAGACTTGTAATGTTAGCTGTGCTTTCACCATAATTAAGGTTAGCACCTTGAAAAATAATAGTTGAACTTAAAAAATTAGCCATTTTATACCTCCTGGTTTTCACTTTGATTTCTATTAGATAAAAGTCCATTAACAAAGGCATAGCCAAAACTCATAAAATTATCCATATCAACAAGCTCATTATTACTGCCAAGTTTTACCTCTGAACCATACGACATACATAATCTTAAATACTGATCTGTAAAAGCATTCCTATCATTTATCTTTAAATCATTCAGTAGCTGATAGGCTATACCTTTTATTTTGTTTTCCTGTCCAATCTTTTGACGAAGCTCAAGGCCATTATGAAAAGCCTTGTTTACAATTTGTTGCAAAGCCATTTGGTCTCCTCCTTTCAGTTTGTTAATATATTTTAAAATATATATGGTTACCTTGTAAATTAAAAAATTGGCACTAACATTTGAATTTTGTTCAAAAGATCTAATAAAATATTCAAAATATCTTGATAACTCAGAAAAATTAAGAGTTTGTTCTAATGTCTTTTTTAAAATTTCTTCTGTAATATCTGAGTAAAAATCTCGTTCTTTATAATAACCTTTTGGTATATTATCTTTGCCATTTTCTCGAATAAATTCTGCTAATTCTTTGCTTATGTTATAATTATATACATTATAACTTTTTGTTGATTGCCCTCCAAATTGATTTTCTGCTACCTCTATAAAATTTATATTTTCTAAAACAGCATTTGCCTGTTGATTAATAAGTTCCATGGTAACTTCTTGTAGTATAGTATAAAAAGGTTTATTTTGATTTTCCCTATTCTCAATTTTATTTTTAAAAATCCAGTAAGAACTGTAAAGTGTAGCAATGTTTGTATTTCTATTTAAAAAATAAAAAAATGACTTGTACTCATCTTTTATTTTCCTATTTGTGAAAATCATCCCATGTAAGGCCGAAGCATATATTAAAGCACATAATGGGCAAATCTTAGCCTTTGAAGTATTAAATCCCCATATCCAGTTAGAATTATCAGAATTAAAACCAATAACTTGTGTAATAGCATTACTGAAATCATACTCTTTCTTAAATTCACCACATATAAAACACCTTTGATTATTATTAATATTATTCTTAAGCTGCTTTATTTTTTTTAAATATTCAGAAATATTCTTATAATTACAGATCCTTTTTGTAATTTCATTTTCCAAGTAATATTCAACAAATTTTTTATTGTCTTCAAATATCCTATCTTTTATATCATCATATAAAATAGGTAATGTATCATATTCTTTTAAGATATTTTGAACATTGCTTATTTTTTGTAAAAATTCTTCTCTATTAAGATTTCTCTCAAAAATATCTTCTAAAGATTCCCCATTGTTTATCGTTTTTATGAAGTTATTTACAATTTTTCCTGAAAGAGCTGTTTCTTGAAGCAATTTTTTAGGAATTCTTTGGTTGTTAGTATACCCATTTATTTTATTAATTAAAGTATTTATTCTTTCTTTGTAACTATCTAAATCAAAAAATATCTCAAAAGCTATCTTTTTATATTTTTCAAAGTAGCCTTCTAATAATGATATATCAAATTCTAAATAATTATCACCTATAGAAATTCTTTCGCCAAGATTTGTTCTTATATTGTCTATATTTCTTTCCCCTCCACTTAATACTTTTATAAAACCAACTATTCCTGCATTATAATACCAATCTCGTGTATAAATTTTTATCATTCCACCACCTCCAGCATGCCAAATCCTTCGCTGCGGCGGGCACCCAATCCGATATCATAAATAAGCTTGAGGATTTTCGGGTTTGCAGTGATCTTTATTACCCCTTTTAATGCTGGTAAAGTAAACTTAAATTTGCTATGATTAGAGCTGTGAACTACAGGTGCAAGATTTAAATTAGGTAAATCTATCTGTATATTACTTTCAACAGCCTCTGTTAGGTACTTTTTTGCCATACTAAATATACTCAATTTCAATGAGTTTTTTATTTCATCAATTTCACTTTCCTTTGCATACTTCAAATTCCTGCCGTTTAAGCTATTTTTGGGCACAAGGTAGTAATCTCCATCTTCTGTATCCCTCACAAGGAAAGGGGAGATAGTTTTAAAAGTGGCCTCATTGCTGTCAAATATTTTATCTGGTAAAAGTGAAAATTGTTTTATTGATAATTTTGCTCCACCGAAAAGGGTGTAGTTTTTTTGTCTGTCAATGGCAATAATTCCATTGTAAACTCTCATTATGAAATCGTAATCGTTTGAAGAAAAAAAGAATGTAAAAAAATCACCATTAATAACGTTATTTCTATCTATGGGGAAATAGGCAGAAAATGTAAAAGGTTTGGTATTGTTATTTCCATAAAATTTCTCATAAAAGGAACTACCATCGTGGCCACTATTTTTTATTGCTTCCTTTATGAAAGATAATAGATATCTTCTGTAATCGGTAGGTATAGAAGTTTTTTCATTGATAAATATTTTGCAGGAAAATCTCATATTACCCCTCCTTATGGAGGTCTATAACTTCGTTTTGTTTTTTTGTCAATAAAAAATCTCCTGTCATCAGATCTAACTTTGTAGATCTTAACCATAATTAGTGCTGCAAGTAGCAGCAGGGATTGTTTTTTAAGAATAATTTTAAGATAAAAAATTGGCTGATATGAATTAAAAAATCTTCATAAGATACAAAAATAGCTGGAAATTTGCTAAATCCAGTTTCTGTATATCTATAGATGAGGTCATTCTGATATTAAATAATTTTAATTTCATTATTAACCTTTTTGTAAAGTCATCCCTCTGCTATCTCTTTTTCTATATCAATAACTTTTAATGGTTTACCATACAAAAAATCACCTAATTTTTTGTCGGAAGTACCTATGTGATTTATGTACCATTGGAAAAGTTTT
>CAZCNL010000017.1:0-7477 GCA_964500435.1 uncultured Chloroherpeton sp.
CCGCACATTTCTCGTAATACCCTGGGCAATGCCTCAAGTAGTGGCAGTTTTATCATTGAGAGGAGAGTTTCACTCGGAATACGGATTTGTGAATATCGTAATTAAAAAATTAATAGCTTTATTCCCTTTTTTGGAAAAGATAGGACTTTCCCCTCTAAACTGGTTAAGCGACCATCCGCTATTAACCTGCACTCTTATAAACATATGGCTGGGAATACCTTTTATGATGGTCATCATCCTCGGTGGATTACAATCCATATCCAAGTCTTATTACGATGCGGCCTCGATAGACGGAGCGACTTACTTTCAAAAACTTAAATACATAACCCTTCCGTTGATAAAACCGGTCTTGCTTCCCGCCGTAACTTTAGGAACGATATGGACATTTAACAATATAAACGTTATATACCTTGTAACCGGTCAGGCCGGCGGAACGGAAAGAGCCGACATACTGGTATCGGCTTTATATAAAGCCGCATTTGTTTATAACAGATACAGCTACTCCGCGGCGTTTGCTATGATCATCTTTTTGATATTATTTTTAATAACAACCGTATACTCAAAAACTCTTAAGGCGGAACAATGAAAACGAAACTAAAATATTTTTTTATACATCTATTTATAATAATGGCGGTAATAATAACAACCTATCCTCTTTTAAGGATTTTTTCGGTCTCTATAAGACCCGGAGACAGAATAATATCCACCGACCTTGCTTTAATTCCCGCCGGCGCGACTTTTATTTCTTACATAAAACTTTTTAAAGAAACCTTTTTCATAAAATGGATATTTAACTCTCTTTTGATAACATTCGCGACTTCTTTTATAGGAGTAACGCTCGCTTCCACGGCGGCATACGCCTTTTCAAGATATAATTTTACCGGTAAAAAATGGGGACTTTCGGCTCTTCTTTTAACCCAGATGATTCCGGCGGGAATGCTTATACTCCCGCTTTATCTTATGATAATGAAACTAAACCTTATCAATACCTATTTGGGCATGGTGATAGCATATTCGGTATCATCTCTACCTTTTAGCATATGGATATTAAAAGGATATTACGACACCATACCGAAATCATTAGAGGAAGCCGCAATGGTAGACGGGGCCAATGAAATAACCGCATTTTATAAAGTAATTCTTCCGCTTTCCACCCCCGCTTTAAGCATAGCGTTTTTATTCAACTTTACCATGGCATGGAACGAATATCTGGTGGCGAGAGTGGTTCTTTATCATCCTCAAAATTACACATGGACCTTAGGGCTTTTCGAATTACAGGGACAGTTTATAACCCAATGGGGGATGTTTGCCGCCGGTTCAATATTAATAACGATACCGGTCTTGCTTATATTCTTATACTCGTCTAAATGGCTGATATCCGGTCTTACTTTAGGAAGCGTTAAAGGATAAAGGAGGAGTTTGTGGCGGAAGTAAAATTTATAAACGTAACAAAATCTTATGGAGAAAACGTAATACTTAAAAACATAAACTTGGAGATAAAAGACGGAGAATTCGCCGTTATAGTAGGCCCGAGCGGTTGCGGAAAAACGACGCTTTTGAGAATGCTTGCGGGATTGGAGGAAATAACGGGCGGAGAAATATATATAAACTCCACCAAAGTAAACGACCTTCCCCCTTCAAAAAGAGAAATAGCGATGGTCTTTCAGGACTACGCATTATATCCTCATATGACGGTAAAAGAAAATATGAGCTTTGCTTTAAAACTAAAAAAATTAGATAAAAACGAAATAGAAAAAAGAGTAACAGAAGCCGCAAACATACTTCAGTTAAATCATCTTTTAAACAGGATGCCAAAACAACTCTCCGGAGGCCAGAGGCAAAGGGTCGCCATAGGAAGAGCCATAGTAAGGCATCCCAAGGTCTTTTTATTCGACGAACCTTTATCCAATTTAGACGCAAAACTTAGAGAAGAGATGAGAATAGAGCTTTTAAAATTATATCAAAAGCTTTCGACTACGATGATATACGTAACCCACGACCAGATAGAAGCCATGACATTAGCCAGCAAAATAATAATAATGAATAAAGGAGTAATACAACAAATAGGTACTCCCATAGAAGTCTATTCGAAGCCTCAAAATATTTTTGTGGCTTCTTTCATAGGAACTCCTACAATGAACTTTATAAGAGGAAAAATAGTCTCGGAAAGAGAAAAGATATATCTGGAATTTGAAAAAAACAAATTTTTTATTCCCGCTTTTTCTTTTACCGATTATCAAAACTATATAAACAAAGAGGTAATAATCGGAATAAGGCCGGACGATATAATATTGGACGAATCGAAGATGGACAAAGAAAACGCCAATAAAGCGAAAGTGGACGTAGTGGAGCTGCTCGGAGCGAGAGAAAACATATACTTAAAAATATCCGACACAAAAAACATATGCGCCACGACCAATTCGTTAAAAATACCGCCTCAAACAGAAATCAAATTTTCGTTTAACTATTTAAATCTGCATATATTCGACCCCGAAACCGAAAAAAGAATAAATTAAGAAGGATTGGGATTATTTTTTTGAACAGTTGGTTTTACACTCTTTATCCTCGCAACTGTCTTCGCACGGCTCCATATGAATCGTCACATTGGAATTTGCTATCGATTTTTTTATTTTAAATGTTATATCGTCGGTTATCCGATGAGCTTCTTGAAGGGATATGTTTTTTTGAAACATAACGTCAAACTCTATAAATTTGGCATTTCCGCCTTTTCTTGTCTTTAAATTTTTGAAAGAAACGACTTCGGGATTATTATTGATTATATTCTTAATTTCCGATATATCTTTTTCTCCTATGGACCTGTCCAGCAAATCGCCGAAAGATTCTTTTGTAAGATCATAAGCCGCTTTCATTATTAATCCTGCCACTACAATGGCGCATATCGGGTCTAAAAAGTGGAAGTGATTCCCCTTAAAAATAAACTCCATAACCCATATTATAAAAAGCGAAAACATTACGCCGGCGGATGTATAAACATCCGTCATAAGATGCATGGCGTCCGCTTTTAAGGCAATGGAATCGGTTTTACGAGCGACCGAAAAAAGTTTTTTCGAAACATATATGTTTATAACCGAAGAAACGAACATTATTGCTATTCCAAGCCATATATTTTCTATGTTAACCGGACGAATTAATTTCTCGACCGATTCGTATATAATCCATATCGCCGCGGCAAATATTAAAATGGCCTCTATAAAACCGGATATATTTTCTATTTTGCCATGTCCAAATTTATGCTCTTCATCCGGCGGAGCCGATGAATTTTTTACCGCATAGAAAGCTATCAAAGCCGCGACGAGATCCAGACCCGAATGAATGGCTTCGGATATTATGGATATGGAACCGGTAAAAATACCTATAAAAAGTTTGGATACGACCAAAAAGGAGTTTGAAATAACCGAAAGCCTTGCGACTTTTTTCTTTTCATCCACTAAATTTATCATATTAAAAAAATGAAGGGCGGTTAAACCGCCCCTCATACACTATAACATCAGACTTAGATTATTCGCAAACAATAGCCTGAGTGGGACAATTTGTAGCCGCATTTTTGCAGGCGTCTTCTTTCCCCGCAGGAACATTGGGAGATTTTGTAACCGCTTTATCTCCGTTCATCTCAAATATTTCGGGACAATCGTTTGCGCAAAGTCCGCATCCTATGCAAGCATCGGCGTTTATAGATACCTTCATTTTTACCTCCGTTAAAATTTTAATCTACCACAAATAAATTATACAAAATTTAGAATTTTTTATTTTATAAAATTTCAACAATATCTCTCTATAATTATTACTTTATTTGAAAAATTGTTTGTATTTCTCAGGGATATATGGATTATGTTCTTTTTTGTAATCGTTCCATACTTCTTCGCCAAATCCTTTTATAAACCAGTTTATGTCGGTTGCGATTATCTCCAACGCTTCGTCGCTTACATATCTTTTGCAGGTCTTCTTGTGTTTGTGATATTCGTCTTTGTCCCATTCAGAAAAAAAGTCTTTAAACTCGATGTCTTTACGATATTTGTTGTCAAACCCTTTAAAAACTTCATCCTCATCACATTCGGTCATTACCTTACACTTCGACTTACACTCGGTTTTATTATCGCATAGTTTATTTATCACTTCAAGCCGTTTCATCATCATTCGAAGTATCGCTACTACAGGACGATAGCATTGTTTCTTGAGTTTATCTTTGTCTTTCATTTTTTCACATTTGTTGTATAGTTTCTCGGCTATGTTTATCATACTGAGTAAGCTTTTCGTAAATTTGTCATCGCCTATCTGGTTCAGTTTATATGCCACTTCTATGTCTTCTTTGATGGTTTGAAAGGTTACTACCTTGGTCAGTACCGGCGGGGGTGCGCCGGGCGTGGGGTCAAAGAAAAAATTAAATTGTGTACTGGTTTCAGCGGTGATATAAGCCTTAAATGATGTTTTTGGTAATCTATTATAATTAGCATTCCTTCCACCAATAAGTAATGTATATACAGTATCATTACTTCCAAAAATTTGTAAATTATACAAACCAGATGTAACTGATTTTATAATTGAAATTCCCATAGAACCGCTTGTAGAAGGTTCTCCCGTTTCATCATTTGATATATAACTACTACTCATATTACAATTAGGAATTTCCTTTAAAAGTAATCCTGTATTTAAATTACTACCTGCCTTTCTATTATAGGGATCTGTCAAAATCATTGAAACTTGCATAGGATTATTAGGATTAGACAAAGAAAAGAAAAGCATGGATTCATCCTTAGCAATTAAGTTTTGATAAAAAACAATTGAAATAATGATCAAAGGAAAAAATATTTCCTTAAAATTTAGTTTATCTCTGTTCATATCGTCTCACTCCTTGTAACAATAAATTAGGATTGTATGGATCATATCTGATAACTCCTCCTATAGCAGGGTCCACTACAATATATTTATTATCACACTTTCCTATTACAAGCATAAAATGATCACGTCTTCTATTCCCAATAGGAGGACGTTCTGAACGAATAACAACAGGCAATCCACGTTCTATATCATTATTTAGTAAATAGAATACTTCTTCTATACTATCACCCCACATTACATCTGGACTTTCAAGAGGAATAATTGTATCATTTGCAAGAAAAGGAACTTCTTCCCATAATATATCATCATTATCATTATAACCAATTCCGCTTTCTATCATTTCCTGATTAAGTATTCCTGGATCTGTTCTAACTATTGAGGTACTTATATTTGCATAAAAATTTATTAAATTTGCTACAGAAGTTAATGCACATCCAGTTTGACTTATATGATAATGAGGAGGATGTGAACCTAAAATGTTATTTCCCCATCTTTTATCCCCCTGCCTAAACTCATCAGTCTTTAACTTCCCGCAACAGACAAACCTTACGCTGTTTTGTTCACTCACGCAATCACCACATTTAGCAGTTAGATAGTATAAACTTATTCCGTTTCCCCTCATATTAAAATTATACTTTTTTTAATATTTTTGATTACTTGAAAAATTGTTTGTATTTCTCGGGTATATATGGATTATCTTCTTTTTTGTAATCGTTCCATACTTCTTCGCCAAACGACTTTATCAGCCAGTTTATGTCGGTTGTGATTATTTCTAAGGCTTCGTCGGTTATATATCTTTTGCAGGTTTTCTTGTGTTTGTGGTATTCGTCTTTGTCCCATTCAGAAAAGAAATCTTTAAACTCGGCGTCTTTACGGTATTTATTCTCAAATTCTTTAAATACTTCATCCTCATCGCATTCTGGTTTTGCCTTACACTTAGCCTTACACTCGGTTTTGTTATCGCATAGTTTATTTATCACTTCAAGACGTTTCATCATCATTCGAAGTATCGCTATGACTGGTTTGTAACATTTGGTTTTTTCTTTGTTGTCTTTAATTTTGTCTTTTATCTTCTCACATTTTTGTGATAACTTTTCAACTATATCTACCATCCTAATTAAACTATTCACAAATTTTTCATCGCCTATTTGATTTAGTTTGTATGCTACATTAAAATCATCCCTAAGGATTTGAAAGGTTACTAACTTTGTTAATACTGGTGTTGGAGCCCCAGGCGTGGGGTCAAGAAAAACAACAAAATTTTTTACAACTCCATTACTTATATAATCTTCAAATCCAATATTCAATATATTACCAAGATTCAATGATGCCCAATATCTGGTATCTTTTAAACCATAAAAAATTAGAGTATATGTTCCTAAAATAATTTCTGAATTGTCAGCAAATTCAAGAGTACTCCAATCATTTTCATCAGGGCCTATTTCAAAATCTCCTAATCTAGTCCATCCATAACTACATTCGCTAATTTCTCTAACTTCTCCAATTTTTGGAATATAACCACATTTCTGATTTAAAGGATTTATAACTAAAAATGAAATTTCTATTTTACTTGAAAAATTTCCCGCATTTATAAATAAATTATTATCATCTCCATACAAAAAGCTTATTACTAAGTAAAAGATTGCAAAATTAAACATATATTTCCTCCAAAACTATATAGTTTTCTCAAAAAGTCTAATTCCATTAATTGGTCCTATAATGTTTTTAGGATCTCCATCAATTGAAATTGAAGAAAAAGGAATAATAAAAATTCTATACCTACTCCCTGGGTCTGAAACTATATATTTATCTCCACATTTTCCAACAACTAACATAAAGTGAGACCATTCTTTCTTATCAGTTCCGCGAATTATTGCTCTGTAAACTTTTATTATAACTGGGCGTAAATTAGTCAATTCATTATCTATAATACTTCTAACTTTTAAAGCATCTGTTTCAGATAAATAACTACCAATAGTAGAAATGATTATATTAAAGTCAAATTTTTTATAAAGCTTTAATTTGTTCTTAGAAATATTAATATCATAGATAGTTTTAAAATCTACATTATGAGAGCCATCAAATCCATTTATCTCCTTTAAAATTTCATTCAAAACCTCCGGATCTGTTAATGGAATATTTAATCCAGGATATGTTTTCGCATAATAATTTATCAATGTAGCCATTGATGTTAATGCACATCCTACTTCTCCTATAGTTCTTTGATAAGTAGGGGTAGTAGTATTATAAAGTTCATATTTCCACCTATCGTCATTCTGCTTGAACTCATCAGTCTTTAACTTCCCGCAACAGGTGAATGTTACCGAACTGCTTTCAGGTATACATTCATTACATATCGCAGTTAAACTATACTCATATGGCGGAACCTGGTTTATCATCACAGTATTAGAACTTATCCCTCCACCGCTTGTTATGTCATTCCACTTTTCTATCCAGTTCGCATTTGTCTCATATGAAAGTCTGATTCCATTAATACTATTACCGGTCATGTTTTTAACTATACTTACAAATGGTTTTGTCCTTTCTCCAATCGCCACTACCTGCACATCTGTCGTCGTATCCTTGTATATCTTATATCCGCTTCCGACCACTTCTATGT
>CAZCNL010000018.1:0-3795 GCA_964500435.1 uncultured Chloroherpeton sp.
GTGCTTATGCCTTCGCTTATCGTAATCTTAAATCATCAGATCCAGACTTATCTTATTCCTCATATTCAGCTGTCACCTCTGGTTAACCCTAAATCCTCCTTTTTGGCATGTTCCGCGAAATCGGTTTCGGCCTTTTTTATTTTTTTTAAAAAATAAATTCAAAAATTCACAAAGCTAATAGCATTGTGAATTTTTGATACAAGTTTTATCAAATATAGATGCTTCGATTTGATACTATAAAGTTCAAAATTAAAAATAATTTTATAAAATTTAATGATACAACTATTTTTGATAATGTTATAAAAAAACGTTGTGGAATTGTTATAATTTATAATTTAATGTTATTAAATAAAGAAATTCCTGGTATAAAAAATGTTCAAATTAATAATGATAATCAAACGACTATTTTTGAATGCTCTGCTAAAATTCTAGAGAACGATTATTTTAATTTATTAAATAATAATAATTTTTATCTTTTTACTAAAAATTTGAAAAAAAAACTTTCTATAGACTTTAACAATGATGATTTTTTGGAGTTTTCTAAAATTTTGAAATTCGATTTGACAAAAAATATTAAAGTTAATAATTCCATAAACAATTATTTGCTGTCTTTATCTTATTGTAGTTGTAATAAAAATTTTTCAAAGGATATTTATTTCAATAATTCTGTTGTTTTTTCGAATTACAAAAATTTAAAAACTTCTCGTTTGCGCGTGATTTTTTACGATAAGTTTAAAGAGTTAAAGTTAGATAAACAATTTAATAAAATGATTGATTTAAACGAATTCAAAGATATTTTAAGGTTTGAAATTAATTTCAATAACTACAAAATTATTCGTAAATTTTTTGACTTTGACAAAAATACTGATCTTAACTTTATTAATATTTTTAATCACAAAGAAAATGTTTATTTAAAAGTATTTGATCATTTGGAATTATTGAGCAATTCAAGCGATCCTGATATATTATTTCTTTTACAATCAAATAAAAAATTGTATGAGGTTGAAAAATTGTTTGGGCGATATTTTTTAATTAAATTATTTGATTATGATTTTGAAAAAATAAAACTTTTTATTAAAAATAAAGTTTCTGGTAATGTTTCGAAATATTTAAGGGAATACAGAAATATTTTAAATGATTATTTGGCTTGGTCTACAAATAATCTTTCGTTGAATTATCTAAAAGAAATAAGAAATAAATTATATGATGCAGCTTAGTGATAATTTAGCCCCCATTTTTAATTATAATGGTAAAAAAATAATTGTTTTTGAAAACACTCCTCCTCCAGAACTAAATTTCTTTTTAAATGAACTGTATGATTTTTTTAAACGTGATGTTTTCGCTTTAGTGTATATAGATCAAAAAAAATATACAATTTATCAATTAAATTTATTCCCCAGTCCTCATTTAGAAAAACAATTGAAGGATACAATAAAAAAATACTTGACAAAATAAAATAAATTAATTATTTTTGTTTAGCCGAAACCGATTGACCGGACATAACAAAAAACGCCAAACGCCTTATGGCGATTGGCTTTTTTGTTTATTAAAACCCCCCGACCTGACATTATCAATTAATCTCGCTCGCCCCTCGCTTCGCTCGACTCTCGCTCTTTCTTGGTAGTGCTTTAAACACTTGTCAATTCAACCAACCTAACCGCCCCGCCGCCGCGCCTCCGCTCAATTCTTGTTATTTAGTTATAATTCTCTGTTGTTATATAGCAGAGCATTATGTAAAGTTGCGCGCCTCGACATTTCAGTTGTAAATATCTTTATCGCTCGGCGCGCAACACGCCTCCGCCTGCTGGCTAATTGATAACGAAAAAGGTTAATGTTTGATTGCTGGCTTTTTTCCTTTTTGTTCTTTTTTTCTTCATTTTACGGCTCCGGCTTTTACATAATGTCTGCTATATAACAGACAGTTCCACGCGTTAGCGCTGTCCGGCTTGCGCCGGTGCGCTAAACGCTTACTACAATGTTTGGTTGTTTGCTCCTTTATTTTCTCCGCTTCGGCGCGCCGGCGGGTCGGGAAACCGGTTGCGCGTTTGCGCGCCTTCGCTCGCTCGCCGGCTATTCGCCCCCCTCGCTCGCTCCGGCGCGCGCGCCGTGGCTCGCCCTTTGCGCTCGCCACGGCGCCCTCTTTAATCGCTCGCCGTTTCACGGCTCGCGATAATTAATCATCTTGCTCTCTGTAAGTATATTTGCTCTCATTTCATTAATCATTAACAACTAAACAAACAGCTCCGGCGCGTCCGTCATTGCAATTCCGTCCGCGCCTCCGCTGAAGGTTATTCCGCCGGCTCGCTTACGCTCGCCGGCGCATTTTTAAGCTTCTTGCTCTCCTTTTCTAATTAATCCTGAAATTTTCATCATTTTTTAAAAATCAGCCGTAGCCTCTCCGTGCTCGCTCCGTTGTCGCTCGCACGGAATTTTTCAATAGAACTTTTACTTCTAAACTTGCTCCTTCTCATTTTTTATCCGTTGTCTACCATCAGGTTCTTCTTATCTTTCTATTTATTTGTTTTCTTATTGCTTTTATAAAAAATTATCTTGACTTTTTAATATTTAATTTTTATTTTTTCTTCGTGGAAAATGTAAATCAATTAGACTTACTAACTTCTTACGATAATTCAGTTAATCGGATCAGCGCCTTTTCGTTTCGTTATCAATGTGAATTGATCATTTCTATTATGCGCTCTTACTGCTTGCGTGTGTCTGAAGTTTTAAATCTTTCTTTATCCAGTTTATTCCCTCCTGATAAAATTATTGTTAAAATTTCAAAAGTTAATGAATATTTTATTATTTGTAATCGTGATTTATTTATTCAATTATATTCCTTGTTTTCTTTAAATAGCAATAAATCTTTTACTGTCTCTTATAAACAATTGTATAATTACATAAAAAGAAATTATCCTAAAATTATTTTAAGGAATTATAAAAAAAATAATAAGGTAACTCATTCATTCCGATATATCGGCGCTAAAGAAATGTATCGTGCTTTTGGTAATGAAAAAGTTATTAAATCGTTGTTGCATCATAAGACTATAAGTTCTCAAAAATATTATCTAAAATGATAATTAAATTTTTAAAAAAAATTCTTGATTTTGTTTTTTTTCTTTTTTTGATTGTTTTAATTTTTCTCTTTGCATATTTTTTATTTGAAATTATAAATAACCTTTTTCTTAACTAAAATTTATTAAAAATGAAAATTATTGGTAACATTCTCGGAGATATGTACGGTCAATTGGGTAAAAAAATAGTTGCCTTTCAATGGAAAGGTATTGATGTTTTTAGGACATACGTTATCCCGAATAATCCGAAAACTGACTCTCAGCAACAACATCGTAATTTCTTTGCTTCTGTAGTTCGACTTGCTTCATCTATGCTTGATGATATCATTAATGTTTTCTGGTTAAAATATGCAAAAAAAATGACAGCTTTTAATGCGTTCATTAAAGAGAATATGAATTCAATGACGAGTGCTACAGATTGGCCTAACTTAATCCTATGCAAAGGTTCCTTATATTTCGGTGGAATTACAGCAGCCGGAAAGGTCGGTACAAAGGTTAATATTACCTTTAATTCTGATCCAGGTGGTAACGGTGCTGATGATGATTTAGTCATGGCTGCTGTATATGATACCTCTAAAAATAGAATTACTTTAGCAAATTCGCCTGTATCGAGATCATCTGGAACAATTGAAGTTAACCTTGGTTATGATTTTACTGCATCAAATGTACGTGCTTATGCCTTCGCTTATCGTAATCTTAAATCATCAGATCCAGACTTATCTTA
>CAZCNL010000019.1:0-3663 GCA_964500435.1 uncultured Chloroherpeton sp.
CACATAGACTAAGTGTATTTTTTCTGGGTAATCTTTTACTTCCACCTCTTGCTGGTATTATGCCAATGAATGTTTTATTTTTGTACATCAAAAATACCCTTATATTCCATATTAGCTTTTTCGTATTCTTCAAACCTCCCTATATCAATCCAGTATTCTCTTAAAGGGAAAGCAACTACCCTTTTATTTTCTTCAATAAGAATTTTAAACAATTCTGGCATATCAAAATATTCATTTGTAGGAATATATTTTAGAGTCTCTGGAAACAACATATATATCCCT
Source organism: uncultured Chloroherpeton sp. (assembly GCA_964500435.1). Lineage (GTDB taxonomy): Bacteria > Bacteroidota > Ignavibacteria > Kapaibacteriales > UBA2268 > GWF2-33-9. The sequence continues at coordinate 283 of CAZCNL010000019.1, forward strand.
GCGCTAACAAAAAATCTTTGCACAGGTTTTTCTTCTATAAATTGAATTAAATTGTCTTTCAAGTTTACAACACCGTATGGTACCTGAAAGTCATATTCCCTCACACACATAGTAGCATCTGCTTGATTAGAAATATGATAATTATATAAATGTTCAAAATTGATATTTGTAAGCAAATCCCCATTCATAACGAAAAATGGTTCCTTTAATTTATCTTTAACCAGGCTCAGTGCTCCTGCTGTCCCCAATCTTTTTTCTTCCCTTACATACTCTATATTTATTCCTAAATTTTCTCCATTTCCAAAAAAGTTTTGTATCGTATCACCTTTATAATTAACACAAATAATAAAATTTTTAAAACCATGCTCCGAAAATTTTTCAATTATGGTTTGAAGTATCGGTTTATCTCCAATTTTAAGCATGGGTTTAGGTAGCTTATCTGTAAGTGGTCTAAGTCTTGTTCCCAGACCCCCAGCCATTATAACTGCTATATTTGGCTTTTCCTTTGGTCTTACAAGATCTTCTATTTCAACAATACCAACAACTTGATGATTATAATCAACTATAGGAATCTGGTGGAGTTTTTTAAGTATGGCTAAATTTAAAATTTCTTCTTTTGAGCTGCTGACTGTAGCGTATGTAGGATTTGGATTATATATGGTCTCAACGGTACTGTTTAAATCTAAAGCTTTTAACAATCCTCTTCGTATATCACCATCAGTTAAAGTACCGAGTAATTTATCATTCTCATCTACCACAAGTGCTATCCGCATTGAGCCCCTGTCAATAATTTGTAAAGCTTCTTTGATAGTTGTTTTTTCAGTAATTTTTATAGAATCAATGCTTTTCATAGAAGTTCTTTATGGTTTCAGCTATAAATTTAATCTCATCAAAAGAATAAACAGAAAATATAGGTATTGAAATTAATTTTTTATAAAGAGGATTCTTTTTATTAAAATTAGTAGGCCAATGAATTGGTAAAAAGATATTTTTTGAAAATAAATAGTTTCTTAGCTCATCACGTTTTAAAACAACTATAGGAAAATAACTGTAAAAAACTGGATTCCTTACAACACTACAATCAGCAAATTGATCTGATAGGAAATCATAATATTTTCTGGAAATATTTTGCTCTTCAACAACATTGTATTTTAAGAACTGAAAGATACTTAAGGAACTAATTTGAGAAATGTCAATCTGCTCATTAAGAATTTTTTCTCCTTTTTCAAATAATCTAATATAATAATCTTCCTTACCTAACCCTTTAGTTAAATAATCATATTTTGATGTCTTGGCTTTGTATTTATATCTTACGAAAGCTGCCTCTTTCTTTTTTATTAACTTTTGATTTATATTCATATTGGTTTTCACCAGACTGCCATCACATAATGGAGATATTTTTCTAAAACTATTAAAACCATACCATGCTATAAAATCATATTCATTAAAAAAATCATAAAAAAAAGTATAATCTTCAATAACAATTTTATCCTTAAGATTTATTTGTGATAAATCAGATAATTGACCAAAATAATTAATTACATATAATACATCAAATTTTTTGCTATTAATGCTATCTATATCTATTGTCAAATCTTTACGAATATTATAATAATCAAAAGAAATTCCCTCTAATAATAGGATTTTTTCTATTATTTCACATAAGTAATCAGGAATCAAAAATTTTTTGTTTTGATTACCACTTCTAATAAATAATCTTATTGAGGAACGACCACTATCTGTAAAAAATATTTTCTCAGATAAAGGTTTTATTGGTAATTCACCACCAATAGGTTTCATTTTTTATCCTTAAATCTTTTGTAAATTATTCCTTCTAATTGAATAGTTTTTAATATATTTTTTATTTTTAATGAAGCACCACCTTTATAATATGGATTAACAACCTTTTCCAACATTTGTTGGAATTCTTTAGAATACAACTTATTAAAAGCGGATCGAAGAGAATCATGGATAGCAGAGCAATTTATAACACTCTCTGCCATAACTCTTCCACTTTGCCTATTCCCAATATTTATTGTGCCAATCTTAAATGAAGGAGATTCCACTATTCCACTGGAAGAGTTCCCAACAACAGCATCCACATATTTAAGAGCCGATAGATAAATCAATCTTCCTAATGAACTAAAAGCTACAGTATTTTTTGGGTGTTTAGCAACAAAATTATCTATTTTATGGTTAATAATTCTTCCTCCAACATCAGAATTTGATTTAGTAAAAACAATATTAGTGTCTTCTAAAGTCTCTAAAAATTTTAAAATATTATCTATATCTTCTTCTATTTTATCTGGGGTATCCAATGTTGTAGGATGATAAGTAAATAAAATATTTTTTTTATTCAATTTTAGATTTATAGTTTTTTCAAATTCTTCTTTACTCAAAAGTTCTAAGTTGAAAATGTTATCTAGTCCAATTTCTCCAACAATAAATACGTATTCCTCATTTTCACCAAGTTGTATTACTCTATTCTTATATTCTTCTGTTGCAACAAAATGGATATGACTCATTTTTGTTATAGCATGTCTTATAGAATCATCTATCACACCAAAAGTTAATTCACCTCCACTTATATGAGCAATTGGGATTCTTGAAACCATTGCAGCAATTGCTGCGGAAAGAACCTCATATCTATCACCAAGAATCAATAAAATATCAGGTTTTAATTCTTCATAAACTTCTGCAAAACTAATAAGTCCTAAACCAATTGATTTTGAAACACCAATTGGAGTATCTGAGGATAAGACTATTTCTATTTTTTTTGTAATTTTAAAATCTTTTTCTATTTCTTTGTATGTCAGTCCAAACTCAGGACTTAAATGCATTCCTGTAACTATAAGTTGAAGCTCCAGATCACTATCATTTTCAATTTCTTTCAATAAACAGTATAAAAGTCCATATTCAGCCCTTGTGCCAGTAACAACACAAATTTTTCTTTTTCTCATAACTCTATCACTCCATCCTTATTATAATCTCTTGTAGCTATTCTGCCAATTAATTCATTCCATCGCATTGGGGAAATACCATGCCCCGGTCTCTTTACAGTAAGATTATCTTCTGTAAACATTTCACCTTTTTTTATCTCTTTTTGGGCAATAATACTTTTTCTTGCTATTTTTATATTTTTACTTTCACTCTCGGTTGGCTTTTTAATCCCATCACCCAAGGCTAATTCTACGTTTCTTATAGCTTTTATCATATCTCTTAATTCATCTGGTTCAAGGCTTGCTTTGTGGTCTGGACCAGGTAAAGTCTTATCTAAGGTAAAATGTTTTTCTATCACTGTAGCTCCTAAAGCTGCAGCTGCAATGGGAATTTCTATTCCCAGGGTATGGTCAGAGTATCCTACCTTTACTTTAAAAGCAT
>CAZCNL010000020.1:0-3245 GCA_964500435.1 uncultured Chloroherpeton sp.
AAAGTTTTTATTAATAATTATTTGTTCATATCTTTGCACCTAAATAATTACAAAATTTTTTAACAATAATAATTTTTTTATTTTTACGAAACAAAAGTTTTTATTATGAATACAGCATTAATTGGATACGGATATTGGGGACCTAATCTTGCTCGAAACATAAACCAACATCCAGTAATGGATTTATATTATATCTGCGATAAAGATGAAAACAGGTTAAACGAAGCAAAAAAGCTTTACCCTCATACTCGTTTTACACACCATACTGATGATATTATCAATGACCCAAATGTGCATTGCGTGGTTGTTGCTACAAATCCAAGTCAACATTATAATATAGCAAAACAATCATTACTTTCCGGAAAACATGTCTTGGTTGAAAAGCCTATGGCACTCAGTTTTGATAAAACCGAAGAATTAATAAATATCGCTATTTTAAATAAACTAATAATTTTTTCTGACTTTACATTTCTTTATAATGGGGCCGTTAAAAAAATTGATGAAATTATTAAATCCCAAGATTTGGGTAGGATTTTATACATAGATGCATCCAGAATTAATTTAGGTATATTTCAGAATGATGTGAATGTTCTTGGGGATTTGGCAACTCATGATTTATCTGTAATTTTATCTTTTATCAAAGAAAATCCTGTGGCTGTGAGTGCAATTGGAAGATGTCATATCAAAAAAGATATTGAAAATTTAGCATATCTAACATTGTTTTACAATTCAGACTTAATTGTTCACATTCATTGTAGTTGGTCTGCTCCTGTTAAGATTAGACAAATGATTATCGGCGGCGACAAAAAAATGTTAATATATAACGACATTGAGCCATCAGAGAAAATAAAGATTTATGATTCCGGTATCACTTTCAACTCTGATGAAAAAGAGAGAATTCTTATTGACTATCGTCGTGGAGATGTTTTTGTACCAAAATATGATACAACAGAGCCTTTAAAAATAATGATTGATAAATTTGCCAGCTGCGTAATCAGAAATCAACAAGATGTTCAAAATCAACAAATAAGTCTAAAAATCGCTCAAATTCTTGAAAAAGCTGAATTATCATTACAAAACCAGGGGAAAACAATTTTATTGTAATGCAATCGTGGTCTTTAATTATATTTGTTTATAACGAACAGGATGCAATAAAAAACGTTATTAAATCCTCTTTAATCGTCCTCAATAGCCTGAACCCAGAAAAATCAGAGCTTATAATTGTCAATGACGGCAGTACTGATAATACTCTAAAAATTATTCAAAATTTTGACGATAAAAGAATTAGAATAATAAATCACAAAAACAACAGAGGTATTGGCGAAGCATTACTATCAGGGTACAAAGCTGCTCAATATGAAAATATTTGTGCTATACCAGGAGATGGGCAGTTTAATCCCGAAGAATTAATTCCTTTTGCTGAAATTGACGATAATACTTTTATATCATTTTATAGAACACAAAAAACTCGTTATACAGTTTTTCGCAAGATTTTAAGTTTTTTCAACAAAATTCTAAACAGATATTTTCTTAATATCAAGATTAAAGATGTTAATTGGGTGAAAATTTATAAAAAACAATTCTTTAATAGAATAACTCCAGTACTTACAAGTTCACTTGTTGAAAGTGAGATTTGTGCAAAAATGATACGTTCCGGATATAAAATTATCGAAGTTGAATCCACTTACCATCCACGTCAGGGCGGAATTCCCAAAGGAGCATCGTTAAATACCATTTTATTGGCACTACGAGAAACTCTTAAACTTTACATTTCTTTACAGAAAAATGGATAAACCAAAAATAATACTAACAACTCCACCATTAAACAAAATCGTAGAGCCATTATACGATAAACCTTCATTTGTAAGATACTCAATAGCTTCGCTAGCAGCAGTATTACTACACGAAGATATAACAAATGATTTATTGTGCATTGATGCTAAGTTTTCTCAGATTTATGAGAATGATTTATTAAAATTAATATTAGATTTTAAACCAGATATAATCGGTATAAGTTCATTCACTTATGAAATTGAAGATGCAGGAAATATTGCTGAGAAAGTAAAATCTATATTGCCTCGAACAATAATTTGTGTCGGAGGTCCTCACATTTCAGCAATTCCTGAACAATGCATGAAGGATTTTACTGGTTTTGATATTGGTTTTATCGGTGAAGCAGAAATTTCTTTTAAAGAATTTTGTCATAATTATTCTGAAAAGGGAAATTATGCGAATATTAAAGGGATTTGCTACAGAGAAATAGATAAGATTATTATAAATCCCGAAAGAGAAAAAATAAACAATCTCGACGAACTTCCCATGCCTGCCTGGCATTTATTGCCAAAAGCAAAAGAATATTTCATCCAAACTTCTAGAGGCTGTCCATTTAATTGTAACTTTTGTTTTAATCCTAATGGAAATATTGTAAGGCAACGTTCTGCTGAAAATGTTATTAAAGAAATAGAATGGCTGATAGAAAATATGCAGCCAAAACGAATTTCTTTCGGCGACGAAGTTTTTGGAAGTAAAAATTCAAATTCTGAAAAAATTTTAGACTTAATTATTGAAAAACAGATTTTCAAAAAGGTAAAATGGGATATTCAAACTCATGTGTCATTTGTGAATGAAGAATTACTAAAAAAACTTAAAAAAGCTAAAGTTAGCAAAATCGAACTTGGTGTTGAATCCGGGAATGACGAAATACTTAAAATGATGGGCAAAGGAATTAAGAAAGAAAAAATAATTTATGCTTTTAATTTGTGTAAAAAATACAAGATAAAAACCGGAGCATTTTTAATTTTTGGACATCCCAATGAAACAAAAGAAAGTATAAATGAATCTATTAAATTTGCATGCAAATTAAATCCTACAGAACCAATTTTTGCTTTGATGGTACCTTTTCCCGGAACAAAAATCTATGAATACTATATAAATCAGGAGTACAATTACATATGTAGTTCAACAAAATGGAGTGAATACCGAAAGCAAATTAATACAGTTCTTAAGTTAAAAAATATTTCAAATAAAGAACTCAGAATACTATTATTAAAAGCAAATGTTATGCTTTATTTAAAAAATTTCAGATTCTTAGGTCTGATAAAATTTGGACTATCAAATTATAAAAGTGGCATAGCTTTTTTAAAAAGTTTTTTTTTGAAATAATATGACTCTTTTTGTTTATGTGTTTAATTTTAAAAAAATATTTCAATACCTTTTAAAATTCAAATCAAAATAATAATTCCCAG
>CAZCNL010000021.1:0-2792 GCA_964500435.1 uncultured Chloroherpeton sp.
TAACGGTTTGCGGCTTGGCACATGTGGCGAATACCAACGCCAAATGTTTCGAACCACTACAAAGTTAGTGAAAATATAATGTTTTATTAAAAATAATTTCGCCATTGTGCAAAGCCTGCTGTTAGCAACTTGGATTTTCACTGATGTGGATAGATACGTATAACACCATCACTGTTTTAGTCCTAAATTACTCATCATCGTAGGTATCAAATTGGATTGAATATTTTTCCAATTATAAACAGTATCTAATACAACTTCATTGTTCTTTACTACTATCAAACGTGGATCTAAAGAATTAAATTTATTTTCTATTATTGAAATGTTCTTTACAATTCCCAATGAATCTCTAACAATTTTCAACTTGTCTAAATTCTTATATTTAGAAATATCTGTCATTTCACTGGTTGTCCCTGAATAAATAAAATAGAAAGGCAAATTTCGTAAAATCATATAATTTTCATTTAGTAATTCCTTAATTTCAACAGTACATGATGGGCAACCACTGCCGGCATATAAAGTTAATAAAACATAGTTTTTCTCAATTTTTGGAAATTTGTACTGAATGAATGACTGTAAAGCATTTCCTTCCATATTTATTTTTGGCATACTTTGTTTAATATTTTGAGATTGTTCACGTAATACGCCTTTGATGGAATCAAGATAAGGTTGTAGAGGCATGTCAGTTTTCTTTAATTTTTTGAACTTAACATGAATGGAATCATTAGAATAGTAATATGTAATTATATTGTCCCTATAAAATTGAATATTGCCGCCTAATTTTGGATTTAAAACTTCTCCCAAATAATTAAAATTTTCATCAGCAAGTATTAGTAATGTATAATAATTGCCATACAAAACTTGATTTAAATGTAAAAACGAATAATATATTTTATTGTATTTGTCGTAAAATATTGACCCATAAACAGCCTCTAACGATTCTGGCAATGAATTTTGATTGGCTAAAGGTTGAATAGAATCTATTATTTTTGATTTTAAAGTATGACTAGTAATCATGTCTGCTTTATAATTCCATTCAAACAGTGTGCTCGAATAAAAGAAACGAATCAATGGTAAATCGTTAGAAGACGTACAATAATTTAATTTCTTATAATTAGTATTGTAAAAAATTCCTTCTTTGATATGTGGGAACATAATTTTTGCAGATGTTTTTATTTTTTTTGTTTTTGAACTATAATATGCGAATAGTGGGACAAATTTATTTTGATATTCACTTGTCCCTATATTATTGATACCTGATGTTTGAGTCATAAAAAACACATTCCCATCAATAATTGTAGGATGTAAATTGGACTCCATTATAAAAGGCAATCGCAATTCAGTATTATCGTTGAAATTTAATGTATCAATATTAAAGTCGCAATTTGTTAAATTGCCATTATAGTCGATTAACTGAATGTATAATGGTTCATAGGTACTATAACTAATTTTATTAACATCATAAAACACAAAAATACTATCTTTATTCACATAGCTAAAATTTGATATGTTTCTATCTCTAGATAATGGGACACTATGATATTCTTTAAATGTGTTTAAATCATAAAATGCTAACCTGTCTTTATTGATTGGTATAATTAGTGTTTCGATATCATTAATAAAACAATATTGAAATATCCTTTTGAAAGATGTTTCATAGTCCAATGGTTTGCCGTCCTTAGTACTGTCTAATGGAAACGAAATTTCTTTAACATCTTGTATGTAACTAACTTTTAAGTCTTCATTCTTTAAATCTTCTTGGGGATGATTTACGCAAGGCTGAAAAAGATATATATTAAACAATATTAGTATGAAAATCATCTTATTCATAAAAAAATATTTGAAATTTTGTGTAAAATTAACATAAAAATCAATATGCTGGATATATAATGTAATTAAATTGTAAAAAGCAAATGACAACCTTTAATGTGTTGCCATTTACTTAATGTATTGTGATTTTATATCTTCAGACTCCACATGCTAACAGAAACAAGTTTTTTGTTTTCTGTACAAATTTGACAGCCGCAATTCTGATTTTCGTCAGCTATAGTACATGTTTGAACACTTTTCATTGATTGCGTAGCCTCATCAAAAACGTACACAGCATCCCATATTCCTTGGTATGTTGTACAAATCTGAGTTTTAGATTGTACTTTGATATAAAATAACGTCTCTATAGGGTTGTTTAAGTTGACATACAATTCCCCAATATTACCGAACTTGTCTGTGTGTGCTGCATCAATTAATTGCCATTCCGGATTGACTATAACATAGTCATAAGGATCTCCAGTTTGTTCAAATTTTGCATTGTAATTTTTTGTTACATCAATTGAATCAACATTACCATTTTCTTTTTCACAGCTTACTAAACAAAGAACTGCGGGAAAAAGAATGATTAAAATCCATAATTTTTTCATAATTTTCAAAATTTAATTAGTAATTATTTAGTTAAAAGATGCAAACATAAATATACAGGCGGACAAATAGTGTCCGTCTGTGTAAATAATTTGACATTTATTCGATATAATATTTTCTTTCGTATTTATTGTATTTCACATTTATGCCCGTTAGCCTAAGTTTTTCAATCATTCTACGTACAGTCCTTTCGCAACAGTCAAATTTTACTGCTAATTCTTTTGGAGATCTCAATTGTCCATTTTCAATAAGCTCTTTCATGTAATTGAGTCTTTCGTTATAAAGTAAATAATCCATTTTGTTTAAAGTTTAAGTTTTTTTGTTAAAATATTAGGTTTAATGTTTTTAGGCAGAATCTGGTTCTGTCCTTGAAGCTAACG
>CAZCNL010000022.1:0-2300 GCA_964500435.1 uncultured Chloroherpeton sp.
AATTTGCAATATATTAATACAAGTTATCATAAACAACCTTATGAAACTTAACAAATATTCAATAATTTTTGAATCGACTTTGCTAAAATTTTTGGAATTTGTCCAAAAGTTAAATCATATAAGGATTTTTTTTGAATTATTTTCTCTTCAGCAATTTGATTGTAGGTTAATTCATCTAATTTAAAGCTGATTTCTTTTTTGGATTGTTTACCTAATAGTTTTAGTATTTTTGTAAAGTTAATTTTATTAACAGAACTCTTTTTAAGTATTAATTTTTTTGTAATTTCATCGTAAAGAAAAATAAAAATTGCTGACGAATTTAGAAATCTTGTTAGTTTATTAGTAATAAATTCGAAAATTTTATCTAACTCTAAAGATATTAATTCGGTAGAATATTCATTTAAAAATTTATCAAATTCTTCTCTTTGTTTTTCTGCTGTTATATTTCTTGCAATACCTTCTATTGCAATTATTTCTCCAAAAGAATTATATATCGGAACATTTTTTTGTTCAGTCCATATTATTTCTCCATTTTTTTAATCCATCTTATAATTAATGGCTTGTTAAAATCAAAATTAGCTTGAAATATGGATTCCAAAATATTTTTGTCTTCAGGGTGGACAATTTTCATTCCAAGAAAAGGATCAGCATAATGTTCGTCTGGTGTATATCCGGTAATTTCTGTAGAAGATGGACTTACATATACAAATTGTGGGTGAGGTTTAAATTTATAGCGGTAAATTAAATCTTTTGTTTTATCTGCCAATAGCTTCAAAATAAGATTCGATCCATGAAGTTTTATTTCTGCGTTTTTCTGAAATGTTATGTCGGTAATATATCCTTCTAATGCTACCAATTCTTTATTTTCATTGAATACTCCGCAGCTTTGTTCCCAAACCCACTTTATTTCACCGTTTTTTGTTATTATTGGATATTCAACTATAACATGTTCTTTTTTTGAAAAATTTTCTTTCCAAAGATTCCACAAAAATTCTCTATATTCAGCAACTATCAAATCATTAAATGAAATGACTTTATTTTCAATCAATTCTTCGGGAGAATAACCTGTAATTTTTAAACAGCCCTCACTAAGGTATTCCATTGTCCAATTTTTATCATATTTACAACGATATACAAAGCCGTTTAAGTTGCCTATGAGAGTTTCTAGTTTTATATGTGTTTGATTCATCAATATTTTTTTACGAATTTAACAAAATTTTAACTAAACGGAAAAGAGAAATTTTAAAAGTCAGTTTGTTTATTAATCCTCAAACTTTTATTTGTTTGAAATCTGCAATTAAAAATTTATTTTTGTGTTATTATAATTAAAACGTTGTTTTATGCAAATCTCAAAAACCGTTTATACAGGTCATCTGCGAACTTTAAACACTCATTTACGTTCGGGAATGCAAATTGTTACAGATGCTCCTATTGACAATAAAGGAAAAGGAGAGGCTTTTTCTCCAACAGATATGGTTGCTACAGCTCTATGTGCCTGTATATTTACCATTGCAGGACAGGTAGCTAAAGAACACGGATTTTCTATTGACGGAGCAACAGCATCAACTACAAAATTAATGGCTCAGAATCCATTACGAAGAATTGCAGAAATTATTGTGGATTTTGATTTCAGTATGTGTAATCTCGATGAAAAACAACGAAAATTCATTGAAAAAGTTCCGGCTTTATGTCCGGTTTCTTTGAGTTTACACCCCGACATAAAACAAACAATTAACTTTAAATTTGAGTAATATGGAAATCAACATTCAACCAGGAATAAAAGGACATCAGGAAGAAATTGTTACATACGAAACCACTGCTGCAAAATATGGTAGTGGTTTGGTTGAAGTTTATGCTACTCCAGCAATGATTGCTTTAATGGAAAATACTTGCATGAAATCTGTATTGCCGTATCTTCCTAAAGGTATTAGTACAGTTGGCACAAAGGTAAACATTGAACATCTGAAAGCTACGCCGATTAATATGAAAGTTTGGTGCGATTCCGAACTTATCGAAGTTGACCGTCGTCGTCTGGTATTTAGAGTTATAGCTTTTGATGAAAATGGTGAAATTGGTAGTGGAATACACGAAAGATTTATTATTGATATTGAAAAGTTTATGAGTAAACTCTAAATCTTTATCTAAAAATTTTACATTCAAATATTAGAATTTTTCAATTTTAAAAGTTTTAGATAAATTATTCCCTGAAATCTAAGATAATAAACCCAAATTGTCCATTATGGGGTATAGAAAGATATCGCATCAGTTTTCTCCCATATTTTTCTAATCCAACATAGTCG